>NZ_JACARE010000056.1:0-1036 GCF_013386765.1 Pseudomonas yamanorum | reverse complement strand
AGCTTGTGGATGATGTGCCCGCCTCTGCCAAGAACCCTGGAGGAGATGCGGCCGCTCCCGCAGACAAGACCACAACCAATGGCTGCCCGGTGTCGATGGTTACCGGTGAGGAGCTGCTGACCCTTACAGACGGCTCGTTGGATGGCGTGCTGCCCTTTGCCTGGACGCGGTTGTATCGCAGCAGTGCGGTGGAAGTGGATTGCGGGTTGGGGTTTGGCTGGAGTCATGCGCTGGCTCAACGGTTGGTGATTAGCGGCGAGTCGGTGATCTGGACCGATCACGAAAACCGCAGCACTACGTTTCCCCTGCCCTCTTCTGCGCGACCGGCCATCACTAATAGCCTGGCGGAAGCAGGGATTTATCTGGGCGCTTTGCCTGATGAGTTGGTGCTGTCTCAGGCGTCCCTTTTCTACCACTTCCGTGACGGTGTACTGACGTCGATCAGCGACGCGTACGACAACCGGCTGCGTATTTCCCGAGACTACTCCGGGCGGATTCAGCGGATAGATAACGGTGCCGGTCAAGGGTTATTGCTGCGGTATGACCGCGGACACATCGTCGCCGTCGACTATCAGGTGCAGCGGGAACTGGACTGGGTTACCGAGCAGAACGTTGTTTCCTACACGTACGACGACGCCTGGCGGTTGATTGAGGCGACCAACGCTGTCGGCGAAAGCGAGCGTTATCGGTATGACGATCAGCAGGTGATCCTGGAGCGGCAACTGGCCGGTGGGGCGAGTTTCTTCTGGGAGTGGGAAAGGTCTGGCAAGGCTGCAAGGTGTATCCGCCACTGGGCCAGTTTTTCGCAGATGGACACGCGGTATGCCTGGGACGACAACGGCAGCGTCACGGTGCACAACGCCGATTGCAGCCAGGAAGTCTACGTCCACGACCAGCGTGCACGGCTGGTGCAGCGGATTGATCCAGACGGCGCCGAGCACTTCAAATCCTACGATGAAAAAGGCCGGCTGACGGTCGAGCAGGATCCGCTGGGGGCGGTAACGGCCTATCAATACGACGAAGCCGGTCGGTTGAT
>NZ_JACARE010000055.1 GCF_013386765.1 Pseudomonas yamanorum | reverse complement strand
AAACCGGCAGGACGCCGGTTAAGCCGCGACGGGGCAGGGACGCCCCGTCGCGGCGGCCCGCTTGGTGATACCGGAGAGAGGGCACACCGAGCCTAAGCGAGGTGCCGAGTGGTGGGGCAAGAGCGTTTTGCTTACTTTTGCGCTTTTCAAAAGTGAGCCGCTGTAAGAGCGGAACCAATATCAGCCATCACCTAAATAACGGATATGCCCCCCCACCCCAGCAACAACCAGCCTACGCAGTCTTCCCGGTATGGTTATTCAGCGAAATAACCTTGGTCTTCCCAATCCGGTGACGATAAATCTCGCGCAGGTACTTGATCGCCTTCTTCACACAATCCCGCGACAGCCGGATATCGTTGATCGACACAAACTTGTCCTTGTCGTTGATCAACTCACGGTACTTCTTCTCATACATCGGTTTGATCGCATACCAGTTGGTGTCCAGGATCTTCGCCGGGTTCTCGAACTCGTTGAGCAGTTCATCAATCCGGTCTTCATCAAAGTCCTCATGGATGATGAAGTCCAGAATCGAATTATCCAGCGTGTCATCAAACCGATAAGGATTACGCGCAAAGCAACGCTTGATAAACGCCACGATCAACGTCAAAAAGTCGTCCGACAAACACGGACTCTTGGCGATCAAGGTGGTCAGCGACAAGTTGGCCGACGCCCCGATCACCAACGCATAACGCTTGAGGGTCGTGTTGGGAAACAGGCTGTTGAGGTGCGTCTTGAGCCGGTTCAGGTCCATATAGGACAGCTTGTAATCCTTGGGCAACGACACAATCGACACCACCGACGAGCAGTTCTTGAAGAAGTGCAGGTCATGCAGCGCCGCCGCGTCATACCCGGAGTTCTTGTACTGCTCCAGGGACGCCTTGTAGCGCTTGGACTCAATCGGCAACAGGCTGATGCCCTCTATCGCCTGGGTCACCTTGTTGAAGTGCGGCAGGTCAATGGAGCGGAAGAACAGGTCGTCGATGTTCAGCCGCTGCGGCTCTTTTTCGAACACCTTGAACTTGTCGCTCGACGGCGCCGGGGTTTCCGGCACCACCGATTCGGCGTAGGCAATCGCCACCGGGCCGGCCAGGCTCATGAACAGGTCGTTGGCATCCAGGCGGATGGTCTCGCCAATGTCGATCCCGGCCCGACGGAAATAGTTCTGATCGTAGTCGGTCGTAACCGCCTGGGCCGTCAGAATGTTGAAGATCTGCTGCGAGATGTACTGGTTGGCGTGTTTCTCCATGGCATTGACATCAATGTTCTGGATATTGCCGTCATCGCTTTCTTCGGCGTAACGCATGATGTCGTTGGAGATCAGCATCATCGCGTTCCACGGCCGGATGCGGCCTTTCACGCTGGCTTCGCTGCTGTCTTCATTGTCGAAGTTGTACGAGAAGTCCCATTCCTCCGACAGGTATTTGCACAGCAGCCGCCCGGCGTTGATGTGCAGCGCCTCGGACATTTCGCTGCGGTGATCGGAGATATTCGGCAGCACACAAATGCCGCTGGTGAAGATCGGCTCGAACACAAAGGCGTGGCCGCTTTTGCTGTCGTGCTCGTCGGCGGGCTTGGTGTCGAACGTCTTGTTCATGTACGAGTGCTGCTGGGCCAGGCCGAATTCCGAGGCCATGCCCGAGCCGGTACCGCCGCCGGCACTGAAGATCGAGAAGTACAACCGCGACTGGTTGGCTTTGATGCCGCAGGAGTCGATCAGGTACGAATGGATCATCTTCCAGTCGGGGCTGGAGAAGCGCTGGGTGTCTTTGTTGAGGATGATCTTGGCCAGGTACTGGCCGAGGATCGGAGCGTTACCGGCGCCACCGGCATGGACTTCCGAGAGGTCCATGATTTTCATCTTGCTGTAGTCCCGCAGGAAACCGCTTTTCTCACCCTTGCGCGAGAAACGGATGCGCCCGGCGATGTCCTTGTCCAGGTCGCCCAGCATCACCAGCGGCTCTACCAAGAATACCGGCTTGGTGCCCTTGTTAGAACCCAGGCGCAGGTTGTTGCGAATCCACTGGGCGGGTCGATATCCCTTATCGGTGGACTTGTCTTCGTTGCTGAATTCGTTGAGGTAGAACTTGCGGGCGTTGTACACCAACTCCGCCACATCCAGGGCAATGTTCGAACCGCAGCGGCCCAGGCCGATCAGGCACACCGAGGGGAATTCCTGCTCGTTGCGCAACTCACCGTCGACTTCCAGGTGCGGCGCACGCGGGAACACCATGTCGCGCAGGCCGTCGAGGTTATCGAGGATGCGGTCGGTGTTGGTCTCGGTGAAGTACAGGTACTGCTGGGTGGCCAGCGGGCGGGCGGTGCTCAATGACTTTGAACCTGAGGGTTTTTCCGCAGGGCCTGTCAGCAACACGTCGGATACCGCAGTGGCAGAGTTATTTTTAGAAGTCATTGTGCGCCATGTGCCTGGACGGATGGCTGGAAAAGTATCAAATAGCCATCACAGAATGAGAGATCGCAACTTTACAGTGCGTCCTGGTCCTGGGCGATAGGGTTTAACCCTAGGGTTTTAAGGGGGAAACTCTGGCCGGACTCTGATGAATCGGCCGTTCGTCGGGGTTCTTTAATGAAATGATGGCGATTTGCCAAATTTTCGGCGTCAGCGAATTGGCCGAACGATGGACGCCGGCCCCGTACGACCCGAAGGCGGGTCTTTCGGCACCGGCTCACCGCCCGTGAGGCCCAGCAGGCTGAACATGTTGTGCTGATCAAGGCCGTTGATCACCGCGCTGATATCACTCATCGGCACTGCAGCACTGAGCAAGTAACCCTGGACGAAATCGCAGCCGTGTTTTTGCACCACTTCCAGCTGTTGCAGGGTTTCCACGCCTTCGGTCACCACCTGCAAGTGCAGGGTGTGGGCCATGCCGATAATGGCTTGGACGATCTCGATGTCGGTGGTGGATTTGGGAATGTCCTGGATAAACGAGCGGTCGATTTTCAAGGTATTCAGCGGCAGTCGCTTGAGATAGGCGAGGGACGAATAGCCGGTGCCGAAGTCGTCAATCGACAGCGAGACGCCCAGGGCGCGGATCTGCCGCAGCAGCGCCAGGGTGCTGCTGATATTGCCCATCAGGGCGTTCTCGGTCACTTCCAGTTCCAGGCGATTGGCAGCGATCCCGCCGAAGCGCAGAGCGCTTTCGATTTCGTCGGCCAACTCGTCGCGGGTCAGGTTCAGGGCCGAGCAATTGACCGCCATGATCAATTCTGTATGACCCTGCTCCGACAGCAGACTCAGGTCGTGACAGGCCTGGCGCAGCACCCAGTGATCCAGTTCGGCAATCAGCCCGTTGTTTTCGGCAATGCCGATAAACCGATCCGGGGTCAGCAGGCCATGTTGGGGATGTTGCCAGCGCACCAGGGCTTCAAGGCGGGTGATCTTGCCTTTTTTTAGGTCAAGAATCGGTTGGTAGAACAGCACCAATTCGTTCTTGCCGCGCAGGGCCGCCCGCAGTTCTTCTTCGAGCTGCAGTTCCAGGAAGGCCCGGGTTTTCAGGTTGGAGCTGAAGAAGTTCAGGCTGTTGCGCCCGGCATCCTTGGACTGATACAGCGCAAGGTCGGCGGTTTTAAGCAATTCTTCGCTGGTTTTGCCATCTTCGGGGAAGAGGCTGATGCCGATGCTGGTGGTCATCACCATGCGCCGGCCCGCCAGTTCGATGGGGTCTTTCATTTTCTGCATGATGCGCTGGGCCATGTGCCGCGCCTCATCGCGATGATGGATGCTGATCAGGATGCAGAACTCGTCACCGCCAAACCGCGCGACCACATCGTCATGGCTGCGTACCGAGCCTTTGATGTGGCCGGCGAGCACGGTCAGCAGTTCGTCACCGGCGTCGTGACCGAGGCTGTCGTTGATGCGCTTGAAGTGGTCGATGTCCAGGAAAATCACCGCCAGCATGCCGTCGGTGGCGGTTTTTTCCGCAAGCTTCTCGGCAAAGATCTGGTTGAAGCCACGGCGGTTGAGCAGGCTGGTCAGGGCGTCGTAGTGCGCCACCTGTTGCAGGGAGGCGCGAGCCTGGTCCAGCTCGGTGAGCAGTGCATTGACCCGGCGCAGGTCGGTTTCCTTGTGTTGCAGCTTCTTGTCTGCCAGGGCGGCGCTGATGCTGCTGCCGATCACCAGCAAGGCGATGACCGCCACCAGCAGGCCCAGTTGGACCGGGTTGTTGTCCACCGGCAGCGCCGACGGCACCACGCCCTCAGGCACCAGCAGTTGCATGGCCGCCATGCCGGTGAAGTGCATGCTGATAATGCCGGCGCCGAGCACCAGGCTGGCGGCGTACTTGAGTAATTGATGGAACATCCCCGTGCCGTTGCGCAGGTACAGCGACAGCAGCAACGCCGCCAGGCTGGCGCCGATGGCGATCACCACCGAGGCCAGGAACAGCCCGGTCTCGAAATACACGCCCGCCTCGGAGCGCATGGCCGACATGCCAACGTAGTGCATCAGGGCAATGCCCAGGCCCATCCACACCGACGCCAGCACATATTGATAAGCGTGCAGCCTTGGGTGACTGAGGGTTTGCATGGCGAACAGCGAAGCGATCAGGGCGATCAGCAGCGAGGCGAATGTCATGATCAATTCGTAGTGAATTGCGATAGGCGCCTGGAAGGCCAGCATGCTGATGAAGTGGGTCGACCAGATGCCGCCTGCCAGGCAGCCCGCGCCTACCCAGCGCCAGTGCCGTTGAGCCTTGAGGTTGTCGACATGGCCGACACGCTCGGCCATGTCCAGGGTGCCGAAGCCCGCTGCACACGCCACTACATACGCAAGTAGCACCAGAAAGGGGTTATGACTGCAATTGAGTAATAAGTGCCCGCTGTCCGGAAGGTCGGTAAAAAAATGCAAACCAAGCCATTCCATAGCATGTCCCGTCATAAGTCTTTGCCTGACAATGCTCTGAGTATAGAGAGCGTGGGCAGGTTGCAAGGGCTGATGGCAGATTGCTTCTAATCATTTGGCGATGAATTTATAAACAACTAGAACTAAATGAATAGGGATGACCGCCAGGGTCGCCCGATGGAGTGACATCAGACTTACGAATCATTACAGACAATCACCGCGGGGCTGACTAGATTGCAGGTTCCGGGCTCAGGATGCGTCTGGCATCGCGGCTCACATAACAATAAAAGAGACGGACCCATGCAGAACTCGACCCAAGCGGCGAATGCCTGGCGCATTCTGTTCCTGTTGTTTCTGGCCAACCTGTTCAACTTTTTTGACCGCACCATTCCCGCGATCATCATTGAACCGATCCGTATGGAGTGGCACCTCAGCGACTTCCAGCTCGGCATCATCGGCACCGCGTTTACCATTGTTTATGCGATCGCCGGACTGCCCCTCGGGCGCATGGCCGACACCGGCTCACGCAGCAAACTCATGGGCTGGGGGCTGGCGGCGTGGAGCGGCCTGACCGCGGTGAATGGTCTGGTGGGCAGTTTCTGGACCTTCTTGCTGGTGCGCATGGGCATCGGCATCGGCGAGGCCAGTTATGCGCCAGCGGCCAACTCGCTGATCGGCGACCTGTTTCCGGCCCACCGTCGGGCGCGGGCCATGGGGATCTTCATGCTCGGCCTGCCCCTGGGTCTGTTGCTGGCGTTCTTCACCATCGGCGCGATGGTCAAGGCGTTCGACAGCTGGCGCGCACCGTTCTTTATTGCCGCGGTGCCGGGGCTGATCCTCGCGGTCTTCATGTTCTACATCAAGGAGCCCAAGCGCGGCGCGGCGGAAACCGTGCAAGTCTCCCAGGAGAAAGTCGACCGGCCGATTCGCCGGGTGCTGGCGGTACCGACTTTCCTGTGGCTGGTGCTGGCAGGGTTGTGCTTCAACTTCGCCACCTACGCCTGCAACTCGTTCCTGGTGCCGATGCTGCAACGTTATTTCCTGTTGCCGCTGCAGGATGCGGCGGTGGCCACCGGTGTTATCGTCGGCATTACCGGCCTGGTGGGCCTGACCCTGGGCGGCTGGATTGCCGACAAGATTCATCAGCGCATCGCTAACGGCCGGCTGCTGTTCGCGGC
The DNA here is from genome assembly GCF_013386765.1 of Pseudomonas yamanorum. GTDB lineage: Bacteria > Pseudomonadota > Gammaproteobacteria > Pseudomonadales > Pseudomonadaceae > Aquipseudomonas > Aquipseudomonas yamanorum_A. The sequence continues at coordinate 8,310 of NZ_JACARE010000055.1, read as the reverse complement.
GTGCAGCCTGATCATCTCCACTGTCACCACGGCTTGGGCGTTGCACGCCGGGCGGATCGAGATTGGTGTGTTTGTGGCGCTGTTCAGTGTGGGCTGGCTGTTTGCCTATAACTTCTACACCTGCGTGTACACGGCGATCCAGGACGTGGTGGAGCCGCGCCTGCGGGCGACGGCGATGGCGTTGTTCTTCGCCGGCTTGTATTTGCTGGGGGGTGGCATGGGGCCGATTGTGGTGGGCGGGTTGTCGGATCATTTTGCCCACTCAGCGATGTATGCGGCGGGGGCGGAGCAGATGACCGAGGCTTATAAAGCCATAGGGTTGCACGATGCCATGTACCTGATTCCGGTGGCGCTGTTTCTGACCATGCTGTTTCTGTTCCAGGCGTCCCGCAGTTTTGTGCGTGATGCCAAGCGGATGAAGGATGGGTTGGGGGTGGTGGAGGTGCCGGCTGCGGCGGTGACTGCTTGAGACCGAGGTGACGCCATCGCAGGTAAGCCAGCTCCCACACCTGATCGAGTTGTTGCTGATGTACACGGTCACTGTGGGAGCCGGGCTTGCCCGCGATGACGGCAGCAAGGTCACCGATGAAACCCTGTGAACAAAAAAAGGCCCGCATTGCGCGGGCCTTTTTGCTTGGCAGGGCAGAGCGGCGACTTTAGCCCGCGACCAACACCCGAATCGCTTCCAGTCGCAGCGCCGCCTTGTCGAGCATGGCCAGGCCTTGCTCGCGCTGCTGGCGCAGGGCAACCAGTTCGCTGTCACGCACGGTCGGGTTGACCGCTTGCAACGCGGTCAGGCGTGCCAGTTCTTCGTCGGTATCCGCCGCCAGGCGACGTTGAGCCTCGGCCACACGCTCGGCGTGGCGCGGTGCGATCTTCTCTTCACCGGCGTTGATCCGTGGCGTCAGCTGGTCGCGCTGAGCCTGGACGAACTTGTTGGCACTGGCACGCGGCACGCTTTCCAGCTGGTCGTTCAAGGTCAGGAACGAGACGCGGCCCGACAAGTCATTGCCGTTGGCATCCAGCAGGCAGCGCAACGCGGCCGGTGGCAGGTAGCGGCCCAGTTGCAGCGAGCGCGGGGCAACCACTTCGCTGACGTAGAGCAGTTCCAGCAACACGGTGCCGGGTTTGAGCGCCTTGTTCTTGATCAGCGCCACGGCGGTGTTGCCCATGGAACCGGACAGCACCAGGTCCATGCCGCCCTGCACCATCGGGTGTTCCCAGGTGATGAACTGCATGTCTTCGCGCGACAGCGCCTGGTTGCGGTCGTAGGTGATGGTCACGCCTTCGTCGTCGCCCAGGGGGAAGCTGGCGTCGAGCATTTTTTCGCTGGGCTTGAGGATCAGCGCGTTTTCCGAATGGTCTTCGCTGTCGATGCCGAAGGCGTCGAACAGGGTTTCCATGTAGATCGGCAGGGTGAACTGGTCGTCTTGCTCAAGGATGTCTTCCACCAGCGCATCACCTTCGCCGGCGCCGCCGGAGTTGAGCTCCAGCAGGCGGTCGCGGCCGGTGTGCAGCTCGGCTTCGAGGCGCTCGCGTTCGGTGCGGGCTTCGTCGATCAGCGCTTGCCACTCGCCGTCGTCGGCGTTTTCCAGCAGCGGCAGCAGGCGCGGGCCGAACTGGTGCTGCAAGGCGTTGCCGGTCGGGCAGGTGTTGAGGAACGCATTCAGCGCTTCGTGGTACCACTGGAACAGCCGCTCTTGCGGGCTGGTTTCCAGGTACGGCACGTGCAGTTCGATCACATGCTTCTGGCCGATCCGGTCGAGACGGCCGATCCGCTGTTCCAACAGGTCCGGGTGGGACGGCAGGTCGAACAGCACCAGGTGGTGGGAGAACTGGAAGTTGCGGCCTTCACTGCCGATTTCCGAGCAGATCAGCACCTGGGCGCCGAACTCTTCGTCTGCAAAGTAGGCAGCGGCGCGGTCACGCTCGAGGATGTTCATGCCTTCGTGGAACACCGTGGCCGGGATGCCGGAGCGCACGCGCAGGGCGTCTTCCAGGTCCATGGCGGTTTCGGCGTGGGCGCAGATCACCAGCACTTTGGTGCGTTTGAGCATTTTCAGCTGGTCGATCAGCCACTCGACCCGCGGGTCGAAACGCCACCAGCGCTGTTCTTCATCCACATCCGGCTGCGACTGGAAGCTGACTTCCGGGTACAGCTCGGCGTGTTCGCCCAGGGGCAGTTCGAGGTATTCGTCCGGGCACGGCAGCGGGTAGGCGTGCAGCTTGCGCTCCGGGAAGCCTTGCACCGCGGCGCGGGTGTTGCGGAACAGCACGCGGCCGGTGCCGTGGCGGTCCAGCAGTTCGCGCACCAGGCGGGCGCTGGCTTCGGCGTCGCCATCGTTGACGGCGGTCAGCAGCGCTTCGCCTTCGTCACCGAGGAAACCCTGGATGGTCTTGTGGGCGGCTGGAGACAGGCGGCCCTTGTCCAGCAGCTCCTGGACGGCTTCGGCCACCGGGCGATAGTTTTCGCTCTCGGCGCGGAAGGCGTGCAGGTCGTGGAAGCGGTTCGGGTCCAGCAGGCGCAGGCGCGCGAAGTGGCTGTCCTGGCCCAGTTGTTCAGGGGTTGCGGTGAGCAGCAGTACGCCGGGAATCACTTCGGCCAGTTGTTCCACCAGCGAGTACTCGGGGCTGGCTTTCTCTTCGTGCCAGACCAGGTGGTGAGCTTCGTCGACCACCAGCAGATCCCAGCCGGCGGCGAACAGCGCGTCCTGGGCTTTCTCGTCGTCCACCAGCCATTCCAGAGCGACCAGCGCGAGCTGGGTGTCTTCGAACGGGTTGGCGGCATCGCTTTCGATAAAGCGTTCTTCGTCGAACAGCGCGACTTGCAGGTTGAAGCGGCGGCGCATTTCCACCAGCCACTGGTGCTGGAGGTTTTCCGGCACCAGGATCAGCACGCGGTTGGCGCGGCCCGACAGCAACTGGCGATGGATCACCAGGCCGGCCTCGATGGTCTTGCCCAGGCCCACTTCGTCAGCCAGCAGAACCCGTGGCGCGATACGGTCGGCGACTTCACGGGCGATGTGCAACTGGTGCGCGATCGGTTGCGCGCGCACGCCGCCCAGGCCCCAGAGCGAGGATTGCAACTGGCGGCTGGTGTGCTCAAGCGTGTGGTAGCGCAGGGAGAACCAGGCCAGCGGGTCGATCTGGCCGGCGAACAGACGGTCGCTGGCCAGACGGAACTGGATGAAGTTCGAGAGTTGGGTTTCCGGCAGGGTGACCTGCTCGTTCTGCCCATTGAGGCCGTGGTAGACCAGCAGGCCGTCGACGTCGTCGACCTCTTGCACGGTCATTTTCCAGCCTTCGAAATGGGTGATGGTGTCACCCGGCGAAAACCTCACGCGAGTGAGGGGCGCATTCCGTAGCGCATACTGGCGGGTGTCGCCAGTGGCCGGATAGAGCACGGTCAACAAGCGGCCGTCCTGTGCCAGAACGGTGCCTAACCCCAGCTCTGCTTCGCTGTCACTAATCCAGCGTTGCCCCGGTTGATACTGCTGCGCCATGCTGCCTGACTCCCGCCGTGAAAAAGCCGACTATCTTAACGGAACAAGGGCCCCAGCCAAAGGACTCTGACAAAAACTACCAAGCTTTACGGGTGGTTCGGGCTGCAATCGACGGGTGGCAAGGCACTTGAGACTGACGACTGAGTCACAAGTTGGCAAACGAAGGCTCAAGTGGATCCCGCGCCAGCCGACAGCCTGCTGACAGGAGACTGATAATTATGATTCCACCCATGCTGCCCTTGAGTGTTGTGCCGGTCACGTCGCAACTCGATCCGGTGCGCCAGAAACCGGATATCCCGCCCGTGGTGCCGGTTCAGCCAGGCTCCAACGAAAGCACCATCGACCTGCAAAAGCGCGATCCCGAGGAAGCGGCACTGTTGCTGCGCGAAGAACAACGTCGCCAGCAGGAACAGCAAAAGCGCCGCCGCGAAGCCGATGAGGATCCGCAGGAGCACCTGGCTGTGCCCGGTGACGAACTCAACGCCGACAACACCGTGCCGGTGGTGCCACTGATCGAAGATGCGCCCCGGCAAGGCTTGTGGGTGGACGTCGAGGTTTAATCCCGCAGTTCCCGCAGGGCGGCGATCAGTTGCTCGATGTCTTGCGCCGTGTTGAGGTAGCTCAGCGAAATTCGCGCCACGCTGTCCAGCCCGCGGGCCAGCATGTCCAGCGGGGTGTAGGGCACGCCGTTGGCACCGATGTTGATCCGCTTGAGCCCCAGGCGCCGCTTGAGCTCGAAGGCGTCCCAGCCGGCCAGGTTGAAGGCGATCAAACCGGACTGGTTTGCGGCCACCCCCAGATCATGCAAGGTTATCCCGTCGATCCCGCGCAGTTCTTCGCGAAGCGTGACGCTTAGAAGCCGGACCGTCTCGCGTATCCGCTCAACCCCCAATCGATTGACCTCCAGCAACGCGTTGCCCAGGCCTGCCAGCAAGGCGAATGACACTTCGCTGGTTTCAAAGCGCCGCGCGTCGTTGCGCAGGTCGAAACCCGCCGGGCTCCAGGGCGCAGAAAACACATCGCGCTGGGCAGGGTTCAAGCGCTCCAGAAAATCCGGCCGCACATAGAGCAGGGCGGTCCCGCGCGGGCCCCGCAGATGTTTGCGCCCGGCGCCCTTGAGCACATCGCACCCCAGCGCTTGAACATCCACCGGCACCTGGCCGATGGCTTGGCCGGCGTCGATGAAATAGGCGATGCCGTGGCGCCTGGCGACCTGGCCGATGGCCTCGGCGGGGTTGATCAAACCGCTGTTGGCGGGGAGCCAGGTCAGGTCGATCAACCGCACCCGTGCGTCGAGCATGGCTTCCAGGCCAGCGACGGACACGGCGCCGGTTTCATCGCAAGGAATCACCTCAATCCGCGCGCCTGCTTCTATGGCCGTCTGCATGCTCGCCAGGTTGCCGCCCCATTCGTGGCGGCCCACCAGGATCCGGTCGCCCGGCTGCCACGGGCCCAGCGCCTGGAACGCCATGCTCCAGGCGGTGGAGCCGCTGCTGGCGAAAGCAATCGATGATACCGGCGCGTTGAGCAATTGCGCGGCGGCGCGGCGGGCTTTCTCGGCCAACAGCGCACCGTGGTCGCCGGTCTCCATCGGGCCGTCGCGGGCTTCGCGCTGCAACTGATCAATGATCGCGTCGAGCGTGCCCTGGCTGGGCAGGGACGCACCGGCGTGATTGAAGTGGACGATGCCGGACTGGCAGCCCGGCGTTTCGTCCCGCAGTTCCAGGACTTGCGTCGGGGAAAGCGCGGTCACGGCTGCAGCTCGAAAATGGCGTCGATCTCCACGGCCACGCCGCCCGGCAAACTGGCGACGCCCACAGCCGTACGGGCATGGCGGCCCTTGTCGCCGAGGGCGTTGACCAGCAGGTTCGACGCGCCATTGGCGACGGCGCCCTGGCGCTGGAAATCGCCGCTGCTGGCGATAAACACCCCCAGCCGAATGATGCGCACCAGCCGCGACAAGTCATCGCCCAGGGCATCGCTCAATTGCGCCAGCAGACCCAATGCCGCGAGTTCGGCGGCCTTGGCGCCTTCATCTTCGCTGATGGACTCGCCGAGTCGGCCGATGTACGTCGGCTTGCCATCCAGCAGCGGGATTTGGCCGGAGATGAACAGTTGGTTCTGGCTGATCACGTAATTGACGTAGTTGGCGATCGGCTGGCTGGGTGTCGGCAGGTTCAGGCCGAGGGCTTGTACGCGTTGGGCGATGGAGTGGCTCATGTCGAATCCTCGTGGAAAGAGGCTTCAGCATGGGCGGCATGATTTTGGTCGACAAACGGATAGATCTCACTCGACGTATCTAAATAACTCATGCGTCGGCACAGATTTCCTTTAACCATTTACTGAAAGCTGCGGCCGCTTCGCGGGTATCGCCTTGCGGTGCGATCAGCCAGTAACCGATCTCGCTTTGGTAAGGCGGCCAGTCGAAGGCTTCCACCAGCGTGCCGTCCTTCAACCTGCGCTCGATCAACCGGTGGCGGCCCATGGCGATGCCCTGGCCGGCGGCGGCAGCTTCAACCACGATGTTGTAGTCGTGCAACAGCGCCTTGGGATAGTGCTCCACATTCACTTGGTAATGCCGGGACCAGTCGGTCCACTCGAAAGGACGGTGTGAAGTGGCCATTAGCAGCGGGCCATTATCCAGTTGGCTGGCCTTGAATGCCGGGCTGCACACCGGTGACAGGGTTTCGCTCATCAAGCGGGTGGCCTGCACATCTTCCCAGTCGCCCTTGCCATAGCGAATCGCCAGGTCGACCTCGGCAGCGGCGACGTCCGCCAGTTGAATCGCCGGCACCAATTCCACCTGGATGTGCGGGTATCGGCTGAGAAACCCGGCCAGGCGCGGTGCCAGCCACAAGGTGGCGAACGAGGCGAGCAGGCCGATTCGCAGCACGGTGCTGGCGGGCGGTGTTTGTTGCTGGCGCGTCGCGGCGGCGATGGCGTCGAGGGCGGGGCGGATCTGGTTGTAGTAGTGCTGACCGTCTTCTGTCAGATCGATGGCCCGGGTGCGTCGGATAAAGAGTGGCTTGCCCAAGTGCTGTTCGAGCTTTTGCACCTGATGGCTGAGGGCGCTCTGGGTCACCGACAGCTCGACGGCGGCCTTGATAAAGCTCAAATGCCGGGCCACGGCCTCAAAGGCGCGCAGGGCCAGAAGTGGGGGAAGGTCCTTGTGCAGTGCCACCTGAGTGCGCCTCGTGCGTAGAGTGTAAAAGTGCTGATTCTGGGCGATGGCGGTGTAATTTGTCGCCCGTTGTTTTGCTGTCGGTTTTGATCGCCCGGCCTGCATGGCATTGGCTTGGGATTTGTCTTACATAGACTTTCACAATTATTCTGAAGAATTTACGCCTCATTATTGAGGTGATGGAACGATGCACAGGTATGTAAAAAAGTGGTTGTTTGGGGTGACTATTACGGCGGCACTTTGCGGGACGGTACTGGCAAATGAGTCACCGTTGGTGGGGGCATGGCGCTTGGTCGGTTATCAGGTTGAGTCCCAGGCTACCCTTGAGCGGATTCCTGCGATGGGAGGCCATCCTACCGGGCGCGTCATTTTTACCGCTGATCACCGAGTGGCTTTTGTGCTGACGGGTGAGGGAAGAAAAGCGGGATCAACGGACGCGCAAAAGGCGGTGTTGCTGAATACGCTGGTGGCCTATACCGGTATCGAGCGGGTCGAGGGCAACCGATGGTGCACACAGGTAGAGGCCGCCTGGAACCCGGATTGGGTCGGTACCGAGCAGTGCAGGGATTTTGAGGTCAAGGGGGACACGTTGGAAGTGCTGACGCCTTGGCGAGAGATGCCGAATTGGCCGGGCGTTACACGCTCCATCATTACCTTTGAGCGCGATAAATAAGCGAGTGAGTGTGAGTGCGGCGGGAATTTTCTCCAGGGTATTTGCCGCAACGCAGGCAAGGCCGCATTATTGAGTCATTCCCGCCACAACGTAAGCCAAGCCATGAGTGATGACGACAAGCTGATTGACCTGAATGCCGAACGTGCCAAACGCGTTCATGACCTCAATGACAAGCGTCTGAACGAAGTGCGCCAGGCATTTGAGCAGGCGATGCCGTTGGGTAAGGCTAAGAAAAAGCCGAAAAACAAACCGAAAAAGCGTTGATATAGCCTGCATCATTTGATGCAGGTCAGTTATTTCCCTTCTTTACGTCCCGTCGCGGGCGACATTGATCCTAGTCAATTTCTTCTTTCGTCTTCTTGGTTAACTTAGCCCTATCGCAACAGGGCAAGTGCAGGAGGCCGGTCATGTTTTTCGATAATGTGGTATTTGCCGGAGTGCTGACGGTTGGCCTCATGGTGATGTTCTTTGTAGGGTTTGGAATTTTTATCTGGAAAGACGCTAACAAGCGTAAGAAGCCTTAGGTCTTTTCGGGATACATGAGCACGCAAGGCATTTTGGGCGACTTCGGTCGCCTTTTTTTTGTTTTTTTTTAGGGGGGTTGAGTACATATCTGTTGCTGCGGTAACGGCTACTTAGGGTTCCGCTCTTACAGCGGGTCACTTTTGAAAAGCCGGAATGCCGGCCCAGCCCAAAGCAAGCAAAGGGCTCTGCCCCGCTTGTCGGCGCCTTGCTGTGGCTCGGCGTTCCCTTGGGCTGAATGGGGTAGTCAGATCAAAAGCAAGATCAAGATCAACAGCACGGCGGCCTGAAAGCCGACCTGAGTGTGGTGAAGCAAAGGCAAAAGCCGCTTTTCTGTAGGAGCTGGCTTGCCGGCGATGCAGGCAACTCGGTACATCAGATACACCGAGGTGATGCCATCGCCGGCAAGCCAGCTCCTACAGTGGACCGTG
>NZ_JACARE010000054.1 GCF_013386765.1 Pseudomonas yamanorum | reverse complement strand
CAATCCCGGAGTGAGGGAACGCCGAGCCTAGGCGAGGCGCCGACAGGCGGGGCAGAGCCCTTTGCTTACTTTGGGCTGGGCCGGCATTCCGGCTTTTCCAAAGTGAGTCGCTGTAAGAGCGAAACCATAAGCCGCCGTTACCCAAATAACGGATATGCACCCGGTCAAACCAACCCACACCGCTCAAAAAACCGCTCCCGCCCCAGGATCATCAACGCCGCCCGCTTGTGTGGAAAATCAAACTCCTTCTCACAGTGAAAACACTGGTTCTGCATATACCCAATCATCTTCCCGTTATCCGCCCGAGGCTCCGCCACCACCCGCTGAGTACGCGGATCATCCAGAAACAGGTAATGCACCAACGCCGACAGCCAACTCGCAACCTTGTGCGGCCCCCGGTGATGCTCTTCACCCACCAGCATATGAACCCCGCGATCGTAATCCGCCGCGTCATAGAACGGCGCAATCCGATCCTCCTTCGCCCAATACGCCTCGAAATACGCAAACGGCTCATCATCAAAACAGCCGATCAACGTCAACGCATGAGGATCCGCCTCCAGCTTGTCCAGATACTCCCGATGCTGCTCCAGACTGCCACTCTCCTGCCAGAAATTCGCCACCCGCGTACTGTTCTGCCACCGATTGAAACGCGCAAGATCGACGTCAATCTCCACCGTTCGCAGCGAAATCCACGCCCCCAACCGCGCATCAAACCGCCGATAAACCTCACCCCGCGGCTTCGGCGCACGGGCCGGATGCCGCTTGCCACCACTGATGATCATCTGCTGCGGATAAGTCCCCGTAAGTGACTGCCCCAACCACGGCTGCGGCAATTGCCAGAACAGGGTGCGCTCGCAATGAAACTGCCCGGCCACCTCGGTCGCCACCAGCAGCCCACTGCGCAGGGCATCATCCGGCGCATGCTCAAGGCGCCAAACCAATCGCTGGCGCCCCGGTTCCTTGGCAAACAGCCAGTAACAAGCCGCCCACAGAGCACGGGCAGCCGGCACGCTGCCGGGCTCCTGCAAGTGCACCTGCAGCTCATCACCCCGCTCAAGGCGCAGGCGAATCAACGGCTGCCCCTCAAGGGTAAGGCTCAAGCGGCTGTCAGTTTCATCAGCATTCAGGGCAGGCCCCGCCGGCAAGGGCAGGACAGACAGGTCATTCAGATTGGACATGGGATGGGCTCACGAATCGTCGACAGTTCAACAAGTGACGTGAGCCAAGGGCAAAAATTTAGACGATCAGGGCACCGGCAACACATCGATGCGGTAAGGCTCGAAGATCTTCAGCAACTGGCCGTTGTCACGCAGTTGCTTGAGCAGCCCGGCAAACGCCGGCCCGGTGATCGGTGCCTTGGGCCGCAGCAACGCGTAGTGATGGTAGATCTGATCGATCCGCTCCGACACCAGGAACTGCCCCGCCGTATCGGCGTTGCGCACCAGGAAGTCGCTGAGGTAGGAGCGTGTCACCAGAGCAATGTCGGCCCGGCCCCGGGCGACCATCAGCAGGTTGCTGTCGTGGGAATAGGTCAACGTGGCGTTGAAGTGCTCCGCCATGTACTTGGGATCGGGGTTGAAGTTGGCGAACGCATAGTGATAACCGCTGAACACCGCCAGGCGCTTGCCGGCCAGGTCAGTGAAATAGGATTGGTCGCGACCCGGCTCCTGCTGGGCCACGAATATTTCCGCATCCTCCAGACCCATGTCGACATCCGTATGGGGAATGTCCTGCCAGCCCCAGTTCGGGTTTTCGAAGATCGCCATGTCGACCCGGCCCTGCTGGAAGTCGCGAAAACGCCGGGGAATCGAGGTGGGCACCAGCACAAACTGGTAATCGGTTTGCAGGGCGTTCAAGGCTTCCACCAGTTGCGGCAGCAACCCGGTGTCGGCGCCCTGCTCCGGGCGCACGGTGTACGGCGGAAAATGCGCAGCACCGACCCTCACCAATTGGGCGGCCGAAGCCGGCATCAGCCACAGTGCGCCAAGCGCCAATATTGAGAGTCCTGCAGCCAATCGCCAAGGCGAACACATCAAGGCACACACCGTCGAAAACTTTGATCCCGCTAAGCTAGGCGTTTTTGTCTATCGAGACAACTTTCTGCCCCACAATTAATAGCTTGCGCGAACCGGCTAGTCAGCTTTCAACACCATCAGCAAGGCTTCGTCGGCCAGTTGCTCCAGGGTCATGCTGCCCTGGGCACGAAACCAGGTGGTGGTCCAGGACAAGGCGCCGGTGAGGAAGCGTCGGGTGATAAACACATCGCCCCTGATATAACCGGCCTCCTTCGCCTCCCCCAGCACCTGCAACCAGATGTCTTCGTAGATATCGCGCAAGGCCAGCACCTGGGCCTGGCCCTCGGCCGACAGTGAGCGCCATTCATACACCAGCACCGCCATGGCCTCGCCGCTGCCGCCCATGATCGACTGCAATTCGCAGCGAATCAGCGCCAGCACGCGCTCACGCACGTTGTTTGCCTCGGCCAGGGAAGCGCGCATCAACGCGGTGTTGTAGTGGATGGTTTCCTCCATCACCGCCCGCAGGATTTCGTCCTTGCTCTTGAAGTGATGAAAGATACTACCGGACTGGATTCCGACCGCGCCGGCCAGGTCGCGCACCGTAGTGCGCTCAAAACCCTTGTTGCGAAACAGGTGCGCCGCGGTTTGCAGCAGCTTGCCACGGGCGCTGTCGGGGTCGGTCAATTGGCCGGCGTCGACCATGGTGCGCATCACCCGCAGGGCTTTTTGCTCATCCATGCTGCTCTCCTTAACTTCTGGTTACGTCTTGGGCGGCAATTTAGGCCGTGGCAGCCAACCAAGCAAGCGCTTGGGGCAAAGTTGTGACCGGAGTTTACAAACCAAGCGCTTGCTTGGTAGTCTCGGCCCAGCCATTCAGAGAAGGACTTCTCATGAACAAGACGGTACGCATCGGCTGCGCCAGCGCCTTCTGGGGCGACACCTGCACCGCCGCTGCGCAGTTGGTGCGCGGCGGCGCGCTGGATTACCTGGTGTTCGACTACCTGGCGGAAGTCACGATGTCGATCCTGGCCGGGGCACGGATGAAAGATCCCCAGGCCGGCTACGCCACGGATTTCGTCGAGGTGCTGACGCCGCTGCTGGCGGATATCCAGCGCCAGGGCATCCGTGTGATCAGCAATGCCGGCGGGATCAACCCCCAGGCCTGCGCCGCCGCGTTGCAGGCGGCCTGCGACCAGGCGCACATTCCGTTGAAGATCGCCGTGCTGCTGGGGGATGACCTGCAACCGCAGTTCAAGCAACTGCATGGCATCACCGACATGTTCAGCGGCGCGCCCCTCCCGGCAATGTGCGTGTCCACCAACGCCTACCTTGGCGCACCCGGCATCGTGCAGGCGCTGAAGCTGGGTGCCGATATCGTCATCACCGGCCGCGTGGTGGACAGCGCCGTGGTCAGCGCGGCGCTGGTGCAGGAGTTCAACTGGTCGTGGCAGGATTACGACCGCCTGGCCCAGGCTGCATTGGCCGGGCATATCATCGAATGCGGCGCCCAGTGCACCGGCGGCAATTTCACTGATTGGCGCGAGGTGCCGGACTATGAACACATCGGCTTCCCGATTGTGGAAGTCAGCGCCGACGGCCAGTTCACCGTCAGCAAGGTCGACGGCAGCGGCGGGCTGATCAGCGAACTGAGCGTCGCCGAACAACTGCTGTATGAAATCGGCGACCCGCGCGCCTATCTGTTGCCCGACGTGATCTGCGATTTCAGCCAGGTCAAGCTCCAGCAACAAGGCAAGAACCGCGTACACCTGCACGGCGCCAAAGGCCGGCCGCCCACCGATCAATACAAAGTCAGCGCCACCTACCCCGATGGTTTTCGCTGCACCGCCAGTTGCCTGATCGCCGGGATCGACGCGGTGGCCAAGGCCGAGCGGGTCAGCCAGGCGATCATCAACAAGACCTCAGAGCTGTTCAGCCAGCGCGGCTGGGCGCCCTACACCGACGTCAACATCGAACTGCTGGGCAGCGAAGCCACCTACGGCCCCCATGCCCAACGCCAGGACTGCCGCGAAGTGGTGGTGAAACTGGCGGTGCGTCACCCCAGCAAACAGGCGCTGGTGCTGTTCGCCCGGGAGATTGCCCAGGCGGCCACCGGCATGGCGCCGGGGCTCACCGGGATCGTCGGCGGGCGGCCCACGGTGTACCCGCTGATTCGGCTGTTTTCATTCCTGATCGATAAAAGCGCCTGCCAACTGCAGGTCGACTTTCTTGGCGAACGGCATGCCTGCGAACTGCCTGTGGCCGAACCGCTGAACACGTCAATCGAATTGATCGACCCGCCCAAACCCCAAGGCCGCGCCGACGCCAACGTGCCGCTGGTCAAGCTGGCTGTGGCCCGCTCCGGCGACAAAGGCAACCACAGCAACATCGGGGTGATCGCCCGCGAGCCCGAGTACCTGGCGTGGATCGCCGAAGCGCTGACCCCCGAAGTGATCGTCGACTGGATGAGCCACGTGCTCGACCCGATCCACGGCCGCGTCGAGCGCTGGTATCTGCCCGGCAGCCACAGCTTGAACTTCCTGCTGGAGAACGCCCTGGGCGGCGGCGGGATTGCCAGCCTGCGCATCGACCCCCAAGGCAAGGCGTTCGCCCAGCAACTGCTGGAAATCCCGATTGCCGTGCCGCAGCACATTGCCGATCAACTCACTTAAAGGACCCACGCCGTGGCCTTCGACTCGATCTTCAAAGCCGACCTGTTCCAGGGGCAGACCCTCATCGTTACCGGCGGCGGCAGTGGCATTGGCCGCTGCACCGCCCACGAACTGGCGGCCCTCGGCGCCCAGGTGATTTTGGTGGGCCGCAAGCCGGAAAAACTGCAAAGGGTGACGGCAGAGATTATCGAAGACGGCGGCCGCGCCAGCTGGCAGGCCTGCGATATCCGTGATGAAGAAGCGGTCAAGGCACTGGTCAGCCAGGTGATCCGGGAACACGGCCCGGTTCATGGCCTGGTGAACAACGCCGGCGGCCAGTATCCCTCGCCTCTCGCGTCGATCAACCAGAAGGGCTTTGAAACGGTGTTGCGCACCAACCTGGTGGGCGGTTTCCTGATGGCCCGGGAAGTGTTCAACCAGAGCATGAGCAAACACGGCGGCGCCATCGTCAACATGCTCGCCGACATGTGGGGCGGCATGCCGGGCATGGGGCACTCCGGCGCGGCGCGTTCGGGCATGGACAACTTCACCAAGACCGCCGCCTTCGAATGGGGTTACGCCGGGGTGCGGGTCAACGCCGTGGCGCCGGGCTGGATTGCCTCCAGCGGCATGGACACCTACGAAGGCGCGTTCAAGGCGGTGATCCCGACCTTGCGCGAGCACGTGCCGCTCAAGCGCATCGGCACCGAATCGGAGGTCAGCGCGGCGATTGTGTTTCTGCTAAGCCCCGCCGCCGCGTTCGTCAGCGGCAGCACCTTGCGCATCGACGGCGCCGCCAGCCTCGGCAGCCGCGCCTGGCCGCTGCACAAGGCGCAACCGCCGAGCGTGTCCTTTAATGGTTTCCACCGGGCGTACGTGCCGGACGTGCTCAAGGAGGAGAAATAAGCCATGCCGGTGATCGACTCGCAACTCGACGCCCACAGCCCGCAATTCGCGCAGAACCGCGAAGCGATGCTCACGGGCGTCAATCAACTGCGCCAATTGGAGCAAAACCTGCTGGCCAAGGCGGCTGAGGCCAAGGCCAAGTTCGACAAGCGCGGGCAACTGCTGCCGCGCGAACGCCTCAATTTGCTGCTCGACCCTGGCGCGCCGTTCCTTGAGCTGGCAAGCCTGGCCGGCTACAAGCTGCACGACGACAAGGACGGCAGCGCCGCCGGCGGCGGCTTGATCGCAGGCATCGGCTACGTCAGCGGCGTGCGCATGCTGGTGGTGGCCAACAACAGTGCGATCAAGGGCGGGACCATTTCTCCCTCCGGCCTGAAAAAATCCCTGCGCCTGCAACAGATCGCCATGGAAAACAAACTGCCGGTGGTGACGCTGGCAGAAAGCGGCGGCGCCAACCTTAATTACGCGGCGGAGATTTTCGTCGAAGGCGCACGCAGCTTCGCCAACCAGGCACGCATGTCGGCCATGGGCTTGCCGCAGATCACCGTGGTGCATGGCTCGGCCACGGCGGGCGGCGCGTATCAGCCGGGGCTTTCGGATTACGTGGTGGTGGTGCGCGGCAAGGCCAAGCTGTTCCTCGCCGGCCCACCGCTGCTCAAGGCCGCCACTGGCGAAGTCGCCACCGATGAAGAACTGGGCGGCGCCGAGATGCACGCGCAGACCGCCGGCACCGCTGAGTACCTGGCGGAAAACGACGCTGACGGTGTGCGTATCGTGCGCGAGATCGTCAGCCTGCTGCCGTGGGACGACCGCTTGCCGCCTTCACACCCGCGCGCTTACAGCGAGCCGCTGTACCCGATTGAAGAGCTGTTGGGACTGATCCCCGACGACCCGAAAAAGCCCTATGACGTGCGGGAAATCCTGGCGCGACTGGCGGACGCTTCCAACTTCCTCGAATTCAAGGCCGAGTTCGACCCGCACACCGTTTGCGGGCACCTGCATATCCAGGGCCGGGCCTGCGGCTTTATCGGCAACAACGGGCCGATCACACCGAAGGGCGCGAGCAAGGCCGCGCAATTTATCCAGCTGTGCGACCAGAGCCAGACGCCGCTGCTGTTCTTCCACAACACCACCGGGTTCATGGTGGGCACCGAGTCGGAACAGCAAGGCGTGATCAAGCACGGCGCGAAGATGATCCAGGCAGTGGCCAACGCCCGGGTGCCGAAGCTGACCATCGTCGTCGGCGGCTCCTACGGCGCCGGCAACTACGCGATGTGCGGCCGTGGCCTCGACCCGCGTTTCATCTTCGCCTGGCCCAACAGCCGCACCGCCGTGATGGGCGGCGCCCAGGCGGGCAAGGTGCTGCGGATCGTCACCGAGGCCAAGCAATTGAAGGACGGTTTGGTGCCTGATCCCAAGGTGCTCGACATGCTCGAACAGGTCACCGCACAAAAGCTCGACAGCCAGTCCACCGCCCTCTACGGCAGTGCCAACCTGTGGGACGACGGGCTGATTGATCCACGGGATACACGGACCTTGCTCGGGTTTCTGCTGGACATCTGCCATGAAGCCGAAGTGCGGCAACTACAGCCCAACAGCTTTGGTGTGGCGCGGTTTTAACTCTTCAGGAGAACAATAAGAATGATCTTCACCCAGGAACACGAAGAACTGCGCCGTACCGTCCGTGGCTTTGTCGAGCGCGAGATCAATCCTCACGTCGATGAGTGGGAAAAAGCCGGGCGCTTCCCGATCCACGAGATTTTCCGCAAGGCCGGCGACCTCGGTTTGCTGGGCATTTCCAAGCCGGAAAAATTCGGCGGCATGGGCCTCGACTACAGCTATTCCATCGTCGCCGCCGAAGAGTTCGGCAGCATCCGTTGCGGCGGCATCCCGATGTCCATCGGCGTACAAACCGACATGTGCACACCGGCCCTGGCCCGCTTCGGTTCCGACGAATTGCGCGACGAATTCCTGCGTCCGGCCATCAGCGGCGAACAGGTGGGCTGCATCGGCGTCTCGGAAACCGGCGCCGGCTCTGACGTGGCCGGGCTGAAAACCCACGCCCGCAAGGACGGCAGCGACTACGTGATCAACGGCAGCAAGATGTGGATCACCAACTCGCCGAGCGCCGACTTTATCTGCCTTTTGGCCAACACTTCGGACGACAAGCCGCACATCAACAAGTCGCTGATCATGGTGCCGATGAACACCCCCGGCATCAGCGTCAGCCCGCCCCTGGAAAAGCTCGGCATGCACAGCTCGGAAACCGCCCAGGTGTTTTTCGACGACGTGCGCATCCCCCAGCGCAACCGCATCGGCCATGAAGGCGCGGGGTTCATGATGCAGATGCTGCAGTTCCAGGAAGAGCGGCTGTTTGGCGCGGCCAACATGGTCAAGGGCCTGGAGTACTGTATCGACAGCACCATCGAGTACTGCAAGGAGCGCAAGACGTTCGGCAAGGCGTTGATCGACAACCAGGTAATCCACTTTCGCCTGGCCGAACTGTCCACCGAAATCGAATGCCTGCGGGCGCTGGTGTACCAGGCCACCGAGCAATACATCAAGGGCCAGGACGTGACGCGCCTGGCCTCCATGGCCAAGCTCAAGGCCGGGCGCCTGGGGCGGGAAGTCAGCGACAGTTGCCTGCAATATTGGGGCGGCATGGGGTTCATGTGGGACAACCCGGTGGCCCGGGCTTATCGGGATGTGCGGCTGGTGTCGATTGGCGGAGGGGCGGACGAGATCATGCTGGGGATCATCTGCAAATTGATGGGCACCCTGCCGGGGAAAAAGTCGTGAATACGTTGTTGCTGGAGCCGCATAACGGGGTGCTGCATGTGACCCTCAATCGGCCGGAAAGCCGCAATGCCATGAGCCTTGAGATGGTGACCGAGTTGCGTTCGGTACTGGCCGATGTGGCTGGGGACAAGTCGGTGCGGGCGTTGGTTATCAGTGGCGCGGGCGGGCACTTTTCGGCGGGTGGCGATGTGAAGGACATGGCTCGCGCCGGGGGCACGGGCGGGTTGCAGGCGTTGAACCGGGCGTTTGGCACGCTGTTGCAGGAGGTTGAGGCGCTGCCGCAGGTGGTGATTGTGGTGCTTCAGGGTGCCGTGCTGGGTGGCGGGTTTGGGTTGGTGTGTGTCAGTGATGTGGCGATTGCGGATCATCAGGCGCAGTTTGGGTTGCCGGAGACCAGCCTTGGGCTGCTGCCGGCGCAGATTGCGCCGTTTGTGGTGAAGCGTATCGGGTTGACTCAGGCGCGGCGGCTGGCTTTGACGGCGGCGCGGTTTGATGGGGTTGAGGCGTTGCGGTTGGGGTTGGTGCATTTTGTGGAGCACGATCCGCAGGCGTTGGCTGAGCGGGTGGATGAGGTGTTGGGGCAGGTTTTGCGGTGTGCGCCGGGGGCTAATGCGCGGACCAAGGCTTTGGTGTTGGCTAGCGCGGGGCAGGGTTTTGGGCCGTTGCTGGACCAGGCTGCCGAGTGGTTTGCCGAGGCGGTTTGTGGTGAGGAAGGGATTGAGGGGACTCAGGCTTTTGTGCAGAAGCGTAAGCCGGGGTGGGCGTCATGAATTGGGGGCATATCCGTTTCTGCGGTCAGGGCGGCTATTGGTTCCGCTCTTACAGCGGCTCACTTTTGAAAAGCGCAAAAGTAAGCAAAACGCTCTTGCCCCACCACTCGGCACCTCGCCTAGGCTCGGTGTGCCCGCACTCCGGTAGCACGAAGCGG
>NZ_JACARE010000053.1 GCF_013386765.1 Pseudomonas yamanorum | reverse complement strand
CCGTTACCTAAATAACGGATATACACCCAGAGCCCCCTCACCCCCCCTTCAACTCTTCAATCATAATTTCCCGCATCCGAAACTTCTGAATCTTCCCCGTCACCGTCATCGGAAACTCGTCAACGAACTTGAAGTGCTTCGGCGTCTTGAAGTGCGCAATCCGCCCCTTGCACCACGTCTGCAGCTCAAGCTCATTGGCCACATGCCCGGGATGGAACTTGACCCAGGCAACGATCGCCTCGCCATAACGCTCATCGGGAATCCCGATCACCTGCACATCCGCCACCGCCGGGTGCGTGAAGAAGAACTCCTCCAATTCCCGCGGGTACACGTTCTCGCCGCCGCGAATGATCATGTCCTTGTTGCGGCCGGCGATGCACACGTAACCGTGCTCGTCCATGGTCGCCAGGTCGCCGGTGTGCATCCAGCCCGCCTCATCAATGGCCTCGCGGGTGCCCTCGGGGTTGTTCCAGTAACCGAGCATCACGCTGTAGCCACGGGTACACAATTCGCCCACCTGGCCCCGTGCAACCGTGTTGCCCGCCTCGTCGATGATCTTGCTTTCCAACTGTGGCTGGGTGCGGCCGACGGTGGTCACGCGCCGCTCAAGGTCGTCATCCGGCCCGGTCTGCAACGACACCGGGCTGGTTTCGGTCATGCCGTAGGCAATCTGCACCTCGCTCATGTGCATCTCGCTGATGACCCGGCGCATCACCTCGATCGGGCAGGTGGCGCCCGCCATGATCCCGGTGCGCAGGTGCGACAGGTCGAACTCGGCGCGGCGTGGGTGATCGAGCATCGCGATAAACATGGTGGGCACGCCGTAGAGCCCGGTGGCCTGTTCTTCGGCGACGGCGGCCAGGGTCAGCAGCGGGTCGAAGCTGTCATTCGGGTAGATCATGGCGGTGCCGTGGGTGATACAGCCCAGATTGCCCATCACCATGCCGAAGCAGTGATACAGCGGCACCGGGATCACCAGGCGGTCTTGCGCGCCCAGGCCCAGGCTTTCGCCGACCATGTATCCGTTATTGAGGATGTTGTGGTGACTGAGGGTGGCGCCCTTGGGGAAGCCGGTAGTGCCGGAGGTGTACTGGAGGTTGACGGGTTGATCGAAGTGCAGGCTGGCCTGGCGGGTGTGCAGTTGCTCGGGCGGGACGCCTGCGCCGAGGGCCGCCAATTGTGACCAGGGCGTGAACCCCGGGGGTGGAGTGGCATCAAGGCTGATGATGCCGCGCAAGTCAGGTTTCAGCTCCTGCAACATGCCATGGTAATCGGAGGTCTTGAACGACCCGGCGCACACCAGCCATTGGCAACCGGATTGCTTGAGTACGTACTCCAGCTCATTGCTGCGATACGCCGGGTTGATATTGACCAGAATCACCCCGAGCTTGGCGCTGGCGATTTGGCTGATGCACCACTCGGCGCAGTTGGGAGCCCAGATGCCCAGGCGGTCGCCGGTTTGCATGCCCATGGCCAGGAACGCACGGGCGTGCAAATCAACCGTCTCGGCCAGTTGCCGCCAGGTGTAGCGACGCTGCTGATGGCGCACCACCAACGCTTCGCCGTCGGGATAGCGCGAAACCGTGTCATCGAAGGCTTGGCCAATGGTCATGGCCAGCAAGGTCTTGTCCTGGCAGCCACGGCTGTAGCTCTGATTCGGTTGATCCATAACGACCCCTGTTGTCTTTTTTGTAGGTTGACGTAAACGTAAACTACGATTGACAGCCCTGCAACGCAAGTTTACGTTAACGTAAAGGTGATCGCCCTCCTCCGGCGCATCAGCCACACAAAAACAACGCTAAAGGTGCCCGTCCATGAGTTACCCCTCCCTGAACTTCGCCCTCGGTGAAACCATCGACATGCTGCGCGACCAGGTGCAGTCCTTCGTGGCCAAGGAACTGGCGCCCCGCGCTGCGCAGATCGACATCGACAACCTGTTCCCCGCTGATATGTGGCGCAAGTTCGGCGACATAGGCCTGCTGGGCATCACCGTGCCGGAAGAATATGGCGGCGCCGGCCTGGGCTACCTGGCGCACGTGGTGGCCATGGAAGAGATCAGCCGGGGCTCGGCTTCGGTGGCGTTGTCCTACGGTGCGCACTCCAACCTCTGCGTCAACCAGATCAACCGCAACGGCACCCACGAACAAAAACTCAAGTACCTGCCCAGGCTGATCAGCGGCGAACACATCGGCGCCCTGGCCATGAGCGAGCCGAACGCCGGCTCCGATGTGGTCTCCATGAAGCTGCGCGCCGATAAACGCGGCAGTGTGTATGTGCTCAACGGCAGCAAGACCTGGATCACCAACGGCCCCGACGCCAACACCTACGTGATCTACGCCAAGACCGACCTGGAAAAGGGGGCCCACGGCATCACCGCGTTTATCGTCGAACGCGACTCGAAGGGCTTCAGCCGCAGCAACAAGTTCGACAAGCTCGGCATGCGCGGCTCCAACACCTGCGAGCTGTTTTTCGACGACGTCGAAGTGCCGGAAGAAAACATCCTCGGCGCGCTGAATGGCGGCGTGAAAGTGCTGATGAGCGGCCTCGACTACGAGCGCGTGGTGCTGTCCGGTGGCCCCACCGGGATCATGCAGGCCTGCATGGACCTGATCGTGCCCTACATCCACGACCGCAAGCAGTTCGGCCAGAGCATCGGCGAGTTCCAGCTGATCCAGGGCAAGGTCGCCGACATGTACACCCAGCTCAACGCCAGCCGCGCTTACCTGTATGCAGTGGCCCAGGCTTGCGAGCGCGGCGAGACCACGCGCAAGGACGCCGCCGGGGTGATCCTCTACAGCGCCGAACGTGCGACCCAAATGGCCCTCGACGCGATCCAGATTCTCGGCGGCAATGGCTATATCAATGAATTCCCGGCTGGCCGTCTGTTGCGTGACGCCAAGCTGTATGAAATCGGTGCTGGCACCAGTGAGATCCGACGCATGCTGATCGGTCGCGAACTGTTTAACGAAACCCGCTGAACGGAGCGCGCCCCATGGCCACCCTGCACACCCAGCTCAACCCGCGCTCGGCGGAGTTTGCCGCCAACAGCGCGGCGATGCTCCAACAGGTCGACGCCCTGCACAGCCTGCTCGCCCAGCTGCAGCAAGGCGGCGGCGCCAAGGCCCAGGAGCGTCACACGTCCCGAGGCAAGCTGTTGCCGCGCGAACGGATCAATCGCTTGCTCGACCCGGGCTCGCCGTTCCTTGAGCTCAGCCAACTGGCGGCGTATCAGGTGTATGGCGAAGACGTACCCGCTGCCGGCGTGATTGCCGGGATCGGCCGGGTGGAAGGCGTCGAATGCATGATCGTCGCCAACGACGCCACGGTAAAAGGCGGCTCCTACTACCCGCTAACCGTCAAAAAACACCTGCGTGCCCAGACCATCGCCGAGCAGAACCGCCTGCCCTGCATCTACCTGGTGGATTCCGGCGGCGCCAACCTGCCGCGCCAGGATGAAGTGTTCCCGGACCGTGAGCACTTCGGGCGGATCTTCTTCAACCAGGCCAACATGAGCGCCCAGGGCATTCCACAGATTGCCGTGGTGATGGGTTCCTGCACCGCCGGTGGTGCGTATGTGCCGGCCATGGCGGACGAAGCCATCATGGTCCGCCAGCAAGCCACCATCTTCCTCGCCGGCCCGCCGCTGGTGAAGGCCGCGACCGGTGAAGTAGTGAGCGCCGAAGACCTGGGCGGTGCCGATGTGCACTGCAAGATTTCCGGGGTAGCCGACCACTACGCCGACAGTGACGAACACGCCCTGGCCCTGGCCCGGCGCAGCGTGGCCAACCTCAATTGGCGCAAGCTCGGCCAGTTGCAACAGCGCACGCCGGTTGCGCCGCTGTATTCCAGCGAGGAGCTGTACGGCGTGATCCCGGCCGACGCCAAGCAACCGTTCGATGTGCGCGAAGTGATCGCGCGGCTGGTGGACGGTTCGGTGTTCGATGAGTTCAAGGCGCTGTTCGGCACCACCCTGGTGTGCGGCTTTGCCCACCTGCACGGCTACCCGATTGCGATCCTGGCCAACAACGGCATCCTCTTCGCCGAGGCTGCGCAAAAAGGCGCGCACTTTATCGAGTTGGCTTGCCAGCGCGGGATTCCGCTGCTGTTCCTGCAAAACATCACTGGCTTTATGGTCGGCCAGAAATACGAGGCGGGCGGTATCGCCAAGCACGGCGCCAAGCTGGTGACGGCGGTGGCCTGTGCCAAGGTGCCGAAATTCACCGTGATCATCGGTGGCAGTTTTGGCGCCGGTAACTACGGCATGTGTGGCCGCGCCTACGACCCGCGCTTTCTGTGGATGTGGCCCAACGCACGCATCGGCGTGATGGGTGCCGAACAGGCGGCCGGCGTGCTGGTGCAGGTCAAGCGTGAGCAGGCCGAGCGCGCAGGCCAGGGTTTCAGCAGCGATGAGGAGGCCGCGATCAAGCAGCCGATCCTCGACCAGTACGAAACCCAGGGCCACCCCTACTACTCCAGCGCACGGCTGTGGGACGACGGCGTCATCGACCCGTTGCAGACCCGCGACGTGCTGGCCCTGGCCTTGTCCGCTTCGCTGAACGCCCCCATCGAGCCGAGCCGCTTCGGCGTGTTCCGCATGTAAATGGAGCTGCACCCCATGAGCGATTTCAACACCCTCGAACTGATCACCGACCCGCGTGGCTTTGCCACCCTGTGGCTCAGTCGTGAAGCCAAGAACAACGCGTTCAACGCCGAAATGATCCGCGAACTGATCATTGCCCTGGACCAGGTGCAAGGCGATCCGGCCCTGCGTTTCCTGGTACTGCGCGGGCGTGGCAAGCATTTCAGCGCCGGTGCCGACCTGGCCTGGATGCAGCAGTCGGCCGAGCTGGATTACCACACCAACCTGGACGATGCCCGTGAGCTGGCGGAGCTGATGTACAACCTGGCCAAGCTGAAGATCCCGACGCTGGCGGTGGTTCAGGGCGCGGCCTACGGCGGTGCCCTGGGGTTGATCAGTTGCTGTGACATGGCGATTGGCACTGATGAGGCGCAGTTCTGCCTGTCGGAAGTGCGCATTGGCCTGGCGCCGGCGGTGATCAGCCCGTTCGTGGTGCAGGCGATCGGTGAGCGGGCAGCCCGTCGATATGCCCTCACGGCAGACCGTTTTGGTGGCCAGCGCGCGCGTGAAATCGGACTGCTGGCGGAAAGTTATCCGACGGCCGAGCTGGATCTGCAGGTCGAACTGTGGATCACCAATCTGCTGCTCAACAGCCCGGCCGCCATGCGCGCCAGCAAGGATTTGTTGCGCGAGGTCGGCCATGGCGCACTCACCCCGGCACTGCGCCGCTACTGCGAAAACTCCATCGCACGGATCCGCGTCAGCGCCGAAGGCCAGGAAGGCTTGCGCGCCTTTTTGCAAAAACGTGCGCCCAACTGGCAGCCTCAGGAGCCGCGTTCATGAAGACGCTTACCACTGTATTGGTGGCAAATCGCGGCGAAATCGCCTGCCGGGTGATGCGTACCGCCAAGGCCATGGGCTTGACCACCGTGGCTGTGCACAGCGCCACCGACCGCGATGCGCGGCATGCCCGCGAGGCTGATGTCTGCGTGGACCTGGGCGGCAGCAAGGCCGCCGACAGCTACCTGCAAATCGACAAACTGATCGCTGCGGCCCAGGCCAGCGGCGCCCAGGCCATTCACCCGGGTTATGGGTTCCTTTCAGAGAACGCCGGGTTCGCCCGCGCCATTGAAGCCGCCGGGTTGATCTTCCTCGGCCCGCCCGCCTCGGCCATTGATGCCATGGGCAGCAAGTCTGCGGCCAAGGCCTTGATGGAAACCGCCGGCGTGCCCCTGGTGCCGGGTTACCACGGTGACGCCCAGGACCTGGAGACCTTTCGCCAGGCGGCCGAGCGCATCGGTTACCCAGTGCTGCTCAAGGCCACGGCGGGCGGTGGCGGCAAGGGCATGAAAGTGGTCGAGGACGTCAGCCAACTGGCCGAAGCGTTGGCCTCGGCCCAGCGTGAAGCACTGTCCTCGTTTGGCAATGCGCAAATGCTGGTGGAGAAATACCTGCTCAAGCCGCGCCATGTGGAAATCCAGGTGTTTGCCGACCAGCACGGTCACTGCCTGTACCTCAACGAGCGCGATTGCTCGATCCAGCGCCGCCATCAAAAAGTCGTCGAGGAAGCCCCGGCACCCGGCCTGAGTGCAGAACAACGCAAGGCCATGGGCGAAGCGGCGGTACGTGCAGCGCAGGCCATCGGTTACGTGGGTGCTGGCACCGTGGAGTTTCTGCTGGACGCCCGGGGCGAATTCTTCTTCATGGAGATGAACACCCGGCTGCAGGTGGAACACCCGGTGACCGAAGCCATCACCGGCCTGGACCTGGTGGCCTGGCAGATCCGTGTGGCCCAGGGCGAGCCGTTGCCGATGACCCAGGAACAAGTCCCGCTGCTGGGGCATGCGATTGAAGTGCGCTTGTACGCCGAAGACCCGGCCAATGATTTCCTGCCGGCCACCGGGCACCTGGCGCTGTACCGCGAATCCACTCCAGGACCGGGTCGCCGGGTGGACAGTGGCGTCGAACAAGGCGACAACGTGTCACCGTTCTACGACCCGATGCTGGGCAAGCTGATTGCCTGGGGCGAAGACCGCGAGCAGGCGCGTTTGCGGCTGCTGGGTATGCTGGATGAATTTGCGGTGGGTGGGCTGAAGACCAACCTGGGCTTTTTGCGGCGCATCATCGGCCATCCGGCATTTGCCGCGGCTGAACTGGATACCGGGTTTATCCCGCGTTATCAGGATGAACTGCTGCCCGCGCCGGGGGAATTGAGCGATGGGTTCTGGCAGGCGGCGGGCCAGGCGTTCATGCAAACCCGGGCGAGCAGTGACCCCCGTTCGCCCTGGGCGGACACCCGCGGCTTTCGCGCTGGCTTGCCGGCCGAGGTTTCCCTGCATTTGAGCTGCAACGGCCAGGATCGCCTGGTGACGCTGCAAGCCGGCACCAACCCGCCCCAGTTGCGCGGCGAACAGTTGCTGATCGACCTGCAAGGCGTGCGCCGCGCCCATCTGGCGGTACGCGAAGGCGATAGCCTGTTTCTGCGTTGGGACGGCGAAGTGCACAGCGTCAGCCTGTTCGACCCAATCGCCGCCGTCGACGCCAGCCAGTCTCATCAGGGCGGCCTGACCGCACCGATGAACGGCAGCATCGTGCGGGTGCTGGTGGACGTCGGGCAAACGGTGGAAGCCGGTACGCAGTTGGTGGTGCTGGAAGCCATGAAGATGGAACACAGCATCCGCGCGCCCCATGCCGGGGTGGTCAAGGCGCTGTACTGCCAGGAAGGTGAAATGGTCGGTGAAGGCAGCGCACTGGTAGAGCTGGAAGCCGCGAGCTAAAACCTCGTGACCGCCTGCACCACCACGCCGATGATCCGGCATTCCTCGCTGAACAGCATTTTCGGGTAAGTCGGGTTGAGCGGTACCAGGTAAAGCTGGCCGCTTTCCTTCACCAACTTGCGCAACATCGCCTGGGGATTGAAAGCCCATTGCGCCACCACCAGCTTGCCCGGCTCGGGCGGGATGGCCGGGTCCACCAGAATCATCATGCCCTCGCGGATACTCAAGCCGCCCGGAGCGGTCATGGCATCGCCGATCACCCGCAGCCAGAACGCCTTGCCACGGGCCTGGTAGTCACTCATCTGGAAACGGGCAGCGGCATAAGGCCGAGATTCTTCCTGCAATGGGTACCCTCCTTTTCCTTCGCTCACCGGGTAACGGTAATTCGGACTGTAGTGGGGCGCCGGCTCCAACGCTTCCTCCACCGGTGCGAGCACTTTTTCGCGCACCACCAGCGCAACCTCGAGGTCGCCCAGGCCCAACTCCTGCATCACCCGGTTCATATCGGCAAGGCTCGGCACCCGGCGCTTGTTCAACCAATGGCCAACCCCGCCCTGGGACATGCCCAGGCGTGAGGCCAATTGATCCTGCGTGACCTTGCGGTCTTTCATGTTGGCCTTGACCAACGCTATCCACTTATCCATGGGCCCCGACAATACGTTGTGTACTCCCAGCGACAATAAACAGTTTGTAGTAATCAATAAAACGCCATAAATACGATTAGTACTAATATCGATTGCAGGCTTTCGACATCCACCCAGAGCACCGACCTTATGACGACCACCCCGTATCCCCTGCCCGAAACCTGCGACGAAGACGAGCTGCTGTTCATGCGCAGCAGTGGCGCTGCCCAACGCGCACTGGACTATTACCTGAAAGACGATCTTGCACCGCCCTCCGTTGACGACGGCCTGTTCGAGGCCAGGCCCGGCATCAGCGACGAGGAAGCCCTGGTCCACGCTTCCGACCTGCTGCGCAGTGCCGCGGCCACCGCCTACGAATCGGCAAACAGCGCCCACGGCAATAGCCGGGACCTGGCGTTTTCAGTGGTCTATTTGATTGATATGGCGAAGGTGATGGTGGAGCGGTCGCTACGGCTTTCGACCCGGGAGGCCGAACACTCGGCCAGGGTGTAACAGACGCGAAGGAAAAATATTTCTATGTGACGGATAAAAACATTTGACTTGCAAATGATAATGATTATTATTGGACCTAGCTGATCGCGAGATCAGTCGATAGACCAAGAGACCTTAGGTCGGACTCTTGGAATATCTCCTCATCAGGCTAATCACGGTTTTTGACCCGGCTCTTTGGCCGGGTCTTTTTTTTGCCAGTTTTTCCTGGCGTGGCTTCAGGCTAATGAAGACTGTGTGTTGCTTGATGGCGCGCATGGTAGCAAAAGACCATCGCCAAAAGAAAGTCGATCGAGGGCTCTAGGCCGGTTCTTTGAAAAATAGCACTTGAGAATCAATCTCATAGATTCTAAGCTGCTGCGGCGTCAAGGACGACGCCCCCCTCCTCCCCCGCAAAAATTGCATCCAGGCTTTACCCCGCTCCGGTGTAAAATGCCCGCCACAACACTCATATTCAGGCAACCAGACTATGACCGTGGCCTTGACCTCCATCAAGATCAGCACCAACTTCGACAGCGGCAATATCCAGGTACTCGACGCCAGTGATGCCCACCAGTTGCTGCTGGCCATCGAGCCCGACACCCGCAGCCAGCACTTCCAGTGGTTCCACTTCAAGGCCGAAGGCATGCACGTGGGCCACAGCCACACCTTCCGCCTGAGCAACGCCAGCCATTCTTCCTACAAGCACGCCTGGAGCGGCTACAACGCCGTAGCGTCCTACGACCATATCAACTGGTTCCGGGTGCCCACCCGATTCGATGGCGAGACCCTGCACATCACCCTCGAAACCCGGGAAAAGCAGGCCTGGTTTGCCTATTTCGAACCCTATAGCCGCGAACGCCACGACTGGCTGATCGATCAGGCACTGAACCGCGCCGGCACGCAGTTGCTGGCCACCGGCAAAAGTGTCGAAGGCCGTGATATCCAACTGCTGCGCCGTGGCAAAGGCGAGGCCAACAAGCGCAAGGTGTGGATCATCGCCCAGCAGCATCCCGGCGAGCACATGGCCGAATGGTTTATGGAAGGCATCATCGAGCGCCTGCAACAGGACGGTGACACCGAGCTGAAAAAACTGCTGGCCGCCGCCGACCTGTACCTGGTGCCGAACATGAACCCCGATGGCGCCTTCCATGGCCATCTGCGCACCAACGCGATGGGCCAGGACCTCAACCGCGCCTGGCAAAGTGCGAGCCAGGAGATCAGCCCGGAAGTGCTGTTCGTCCAGCAGCAAATGGAGAAATACGGCGTTGACCTGTTCCTGGATATCCACGGCGACGAGGAAATCCCCTACGTGTTCACCGCCGGTTGCGAAGGCAACCCCGGCTATACGCCGCGTATCGAGCAGTTGGAGAAACACTTTCGCAGCCACCTGAGCGGCCTCACGCGCGACTTCCAGACCGTCCACGGCTACACCCGCGACCTGCCGGGCGAAGCCAACATGACGCTGGCGTGCAACAGCGTGGGCGAGAAGTTCGATTGCCTGTCCCTGACCCTGGAAATGCCCTTCAAGGACAACGACGACGCACCCAACCCGCATACCGGCTGGTCGGGCAAACGCTCGATGCAGTTGGGCAAGGACGTGTTGAGCAGCGTGGCGGATATCGTCGACGTACTGCGCTGACCCTGCGCAGTGTCGGTGACGGCTGCCTCACAGCAGCCGTCACCGGGCACTGCATCAGTCCTTGGTGCCAGTCATGCTTTGCAGCACCCCGTCACGGCGGATCAAACCGTGGAACAGCGCCGCCGCCAGGTGCAACAGCACCGTCAGAAACAGCAGATACGCCAGATAACCGTGGGCCTTGCGCAACACGGCAAACAACGGCGCGTTGGCGCCCACCAGCGCCGGCAATTGCACTGAACTGCTGAGCATCACCGGGTCGCCGGCCGCCGAAATCATCGCCCAGCCCAGCAGCGGCAACACCAGCATCAACGCATACAGCACCACGTGGGACGCCTTGGCCGCCAGCACCTGCCAAAGCGGCAAATCCGCGGGCAGCGGTGGCTGGCGCGTGGAAAAACGCACCACCAACCGCACGATCACCAGCGCCAGGATCGCAATGCCCAACGGCTTGTGCAGGTGGATCAGCCACTCATGGCGCTCCGACACCGAGGCCACCATGCCCGCGCCGATAAACAGCATGGCGATGATCATCAGCGCCATCAGCCAGTGCAGCAGCCGCGCCAGCGGGGCAAAAAACCGGGGTTGGGCATTCATGGCTTCGACTCCTGAGGGGCGCTGTGCAACTGACTGACTTCGCTGGTGCGACGCAGGTAAGAACTGGCGTACGCCGCCGAACGGGCGGCCAGCAGCGGGTCGTTCGAGGCTTCGATACCGCTGGGCAAAACCAGTGGATCAAAGTTGATGTCGCGGCAATCGCCGTCCATTTGCGGCTGGCTGCTTTCCAGCACCAGGGTCCCGGCGTTCAACACCTTGTGCTCGCCGGTCCAGGTCTTGCTGGCGTCGTCCACCGGGTCGCCCGGGTTGGCGAGGGTGACGTTCAACTGCCAGCGCAACGGGCCGGCCGTCAGGCGCTGCACCAGGTCTTTTTCGAGGAAGTCGCTGCCGGCCGGCGCCGTGGCACCCGCTGCATCCTGGCTTTGTGGCACCACGCCCCAGCGCACTGCCTGGCGCTGGCCGCTGGCGTTCACCAGGTAGAACGCATTGATGCCGTTATAGGTTTCGGTAGCGTAACTGGCGGAGGGCTTGGCGGTCTTGACCCAGGCCAGGAACGGCGCAGTCTCGGGATGCGCCGCGAAGAACGCCGGCATGCCTGCCGGGTTCGGCTTGCCGGTGGCCGGGTCCGGGGCGCCGGCCTTGAGCATCGCGAAGAACGCCTCCGGCGTGCCCACCGGGAACACCGGCATGCTGTTCATCCCGGTGCGCCACTGCTGGCCGTTGGCCAAGCTGAATTGCAGGGCAAAACTGCGGATCGGCACGCTGCTGTCCGGCGCATACGGGTTACCGCTGGGCAGCGCAAACCGCCCGATGACCGGCGTGCGTGCCTCGCTGAATACCTGGGCACTGGAGTACTGGCGCGCCTCGGGACTGCTCTCGAAATAACCGGCCACGCACACACCCTTGGCATGGTTGCGACGGTAGCCAGGGTGCAGGCCGTTGTTGGTTTCCAGGGCGTTGACCAAGGTTTTTGGGCGCAACCGCTGTGGGTCGAGGCTGCCGTTGACGTAGGCAAAAGCGCCGGCCACAACCGCAACCACCACGCCGATACTGGCCAACCGGATTATCAGGCTTGCGGTGCTCAGCGGCGGACGGGGCGGTGATGAGTGATCTACCATGAAATAACTCCAGGGCCGGAGGCCTTGAGGGGTGAAACATAAGGTCGGAACACTTGGGACGAACGCCAGCGCACTCTATTCCCTGGCCGGCTGTTTATTTTTATTGGCCTGGAATAACCTTCGACGCCGGACGTCTTCCTAGTCCCAGCGTAGTGACTAGCCAGAACCCCATGCACGAACTCGACGAACAGTTACGTGAACTCATCCCCAGGCTGCGGCGTTTTGCCGTGTCCCTGACCCGTAACGCCAGCAGCGCCGACGACCTGGTGCAGGCGAGCCTTGAGCGCGCGATCATCAGTTGGGCCGACAAACGCCTCGAAGGCGACTTGCGCGCCTGGCTGTTCTCGATCCTCTACCGGCAGTTTCTCGACGCCCATCGCCGCTCCCGGCGGTACACGCGCATGCTGGAATTTTTTACCGGCCGCGATGATTCGCAGCCGTCGGTCGAGCGCACGGTCATCGCGCAATCGACCCTGCAAGCCTTCGACAAATTGAACACCGAACAGCGTGCCCTGCTGCTGTGGGTCTCGGTGGAAGGCTTGAGCTACAAAGAAGTCGCCGACATCCTCGAGGTGCCCGTGGGCACCGTGATGTCTCGGCTATCCCGTGCGCGCCAGGCCCTGCGCCAGCTCAGCGACGGCGAAATCACCAGCCCTGCCCTGCGGATACTCAAATGATCAGCCTGCCCCCCAGCGAACGCGATTTGCATGCCTACGTCGATCACCAGTTGCTGGACGCCGATCGCCGCCAGCTTGAAACCTGGCTGGCGGCCCACCCGGATGTCGCCGCCCAGGTGCACGCCTGGCAACAGGACGCGCAGCACCTGCGGGCGTCCTTGAGCGGCGCGTTGCAACAGCCGGCCAATCCAGAGCTGGACCCGGCCCTGATTCGCCAGCGGGTCAAGCGCCAGTCACGCCGTCACCTCGCGACCGCTGCCGTGCTGTTGATCGCCGTGAGCGTCGGCGGCCTGGGCGGCTGGCAGGCTCGCCAGGCCACCCTGGCCGACACGATGCTGCCCATGACCGACGCGATGCAGGCCTACCGCCTGTTCGCCCAGGACGGCATCCTGCCTGCCGACTACCACGTGCAAAGCGGCGGCGACATGCAAGGCTGGCTCGACCGTTACTTCAACCAGGCCTACCGCCTGCCGGACTTGAGCCAGGCCGGGTTCAAGGCCGTCAGCGGGCGCCTGCTCAGCACCGAACAGGGCGCGGCAGCCATGGTGCTGTATGAAGACCCCCAGGGGCGGCGCATCAGTTTCTATATCCGCCCGCCAGGCCCGGAGAACAAATTCCTGCCCCGTGGCAGCCGCAGTGCCGACGGGCTGCAGGCCGAGTACTGGTCGGGCGCGGGCTACAACTATGCGATGGTCAGCCCGCAAGACCCGTCAACCACACAGATGCTCAAGCAGACGATGCGGTTCTAGAAGGCCACATCCAGCACCACGTTGTCGACGTAGGTGCCCGCCGGCGGTGTGGTCTGGTTGGTATAGATCGCGGCGTTGTAGTTGAACACCTGGCTGCCGGTGCCCAGGCCATTCCCGGGATTCACCTCGGCCGTGGAGCTCGCGCGCCGGGCGCTGGTCACGCTGCCCCAGCGGGTGGTGGTGGCACTTTTGAAAATGTCATAGGCCAGGAAGTTGCCGCCGGAAACCATCCGCCGTTGCCCACCCACGCTCACCGCATTCTGGCCGTCGCTGATGCCCACGGTGTAGGCGCTGCCCTTGGTGCAGGCGATGGTGGCCTGCCCGCTCACACTGGAAAAACCACTGACCACCGGGGCACTGCCAAAACTGATGTTGGGTGCGCTGATCGTGCAGTCATTGGCCACGGTCATGCTGACGGTCAGGGTCGTGGTGCCACTGTTGATATCCCGCCCCAGGCAAATACCGCCGATACCAATGCCCGAGCAGTAGTTCCAGTTCCAGAAAATACTCAAGGTCTCGCTATAGGTGCCCGCTGCCACGTTACTGCCGATGGTGGTGCTCATGTAGAGCGGCAAGGTTTTTGTGCCCGGCCCGGCAATCAGCCCGGCGGTTTGCGCAACGCCGCCGGGGCCGCCGAAGTCGAACGCGGTGCCGCGAGTCATCGGAAAGCTGGCGGTGTTGTTGGCGTAGACCGTATAGGCGATCACATCGCCGGTCGGTCCTACCATGCCACCTTGGGAAGAACCGGTGATGGTGCCGTAGAAGTGGTCATTCGTCGTCAACAACGAAATCAGCGCCGAAGTGCAGTTCAACCCGGCCGT
This sequence comes from Pseudomonas yamanorum, assembly GCF_013386765.1. Taxonomy (GTDB): domain Bacteria; phylum Pseudomonadota; class Gammaproteobacteria; order Pseudomonadales; family Pseudomonadaceae; genus Aquipseudomonas; species Aquipseudomonas yamanorum_A. The sequence continues at coordinate 75,179 of NZ_JACARE010000053.1, read as the reverse complement.
GGTGGTGGAACTGGTCTGGGGGGTCGTGCGCACGTTAATCGAGCTTACCGCCGTGCCAAAACTGGCGGGTGACGTTGTCCCCACCGAACACAATGCGCGTGCCTGCTGCGTAAAGCCCAGGCCCGCCATCACCAGCACGCCCACTACCCATTCCTTGCCCCGCACACCCACACTCCTTATGTCATTGGCAAACCAGCGGCCCGATCAGCGGTACCTGCTCCTCGTTGATGTCCAGGTCGAACGTTGCCTGGCAGGTGCGGCCCTCCCCCACGGTGACTTGCAAGGTGTTGTGAGCCGCCAGGTTCTCCAGGTACACCAGGCCATCCCAACCCACCACCGCCCGCGCGCCCGTTTGCTCGTGGCGCACCTGGCTGCCCAGGGGCAGGTCCTGATGCCGGGCATCCACCAGGGTGATACTGGCCGCGACCACCCGGCGCAACGGGAACTCCAGCAGGTAGCCACTGCCACGACGCACCGCCACGCGCTGCTCGACGTTGGGGGTCTGCACGTTGACCGGCAGGTTCAGCGGGTCGATTTCATACTTGCCGCGGTAGTAGGCGCTGCTCCACGGCACCAGCAGATGCCCATTGCGGTCGGTCTCCCCCACCAACTGGTTTTCGTAGAGCACCGGCACCCCGGCATAACCGTCGGTGCTCACCACCACGAATGCGTCATTGACCCGGTTGGCCGTGAACACTTGCTTGTCCATCAGCACCAATGAGCCGCTGGCGTCCGCCCAACGGGTCTCGGCGTCGCTGCTGCCGTACACGCCCGCCTGCAATTGCACCGACTGCATGCGCCAGGTCAGGTCGGCCTGGCGATACGCCGGCCCGTCGCCACTGGCGTACCCCAGGTTGTAGCCCACGCCGCCCTCGGAGGGCACCGCCCGGCTGTAGTTGACCCGCTGGCGGCTCTCGCCGGCCTGGCTGCGTTCGCTGCTCAAGGCCAGGCTGCCGTAGATGTCGAACGGGATCACCAACTGCGCCTGCACGGCCCAGTTGCTGTCGCCGACCTCGCGGTTGGCCGACAGGTAGAAACTGGTGTTGCGCCACAGCTGCTTGCTCCACGTGAGGTTCAACAGCCGGGTACGTGAGTCATCGGCGGCCTGCACATCGAAATAGCCGGCACCGATACTGCCGAAATCGTTGAGATTGAGGCTCAGGGTCACCTGTTCGCTGCGTTTGCTCAGGCTGGCGTAAGGGGTATCGACCAGGGTCAGGTCAGCGTACTGGTCGCGTCGCTCTACCCGCTGGTAAGACAGGCTGTAGCGCTGGTTGCTGTATTGATAACCGAAGCTCAATTGCTGGCCGGTATCGCCATCGAACTGGCTTTGGCTGAGGGCCGTGTTGAGCACCCCGAAGTTGCCCAGCCGTACGTTGCCGCCCAGCCCGCCCAGGGTCAGGTCGCCCGCGGCTTCGGCATGGCTTTCCAGGGTGAAGTAGTCCGACACGCCGTAACGAAACGTGCCGCTGGCCACGCCAGGGCCGTAGCCAAAATCCCGGATGGTGTAGTCCCGGCGCAAATTACCGGCCGCCACCGAAAAATCCGTCAGGCCTTTTTGCAACAAGGTGCTGGTGACGTAGAACGGTACCGTGGTTGAAACCTGCCGGCCCAAGGCATCGGTGGTGACCACCACGGCTTCGCCGGCACCGTTGATAAACGGTACGTTGGTCAGGGTGTAGGGGCCCGGTTGCAGGTCGGCGCTGCTGGATTTGTAGCCGTTGATAAACAGGTCCACCGACGACGGCACCGCCGCCTCCCCGGCAAACTGTGGCAAGGGATACGTCACCAGGTCCGGGCGAACGCCAAAGTCCCGCGACACTTGTACCCCGCCCAGGCGCACCGAACTGCTCCACGGCAACGCGCCGCTGATCACGTCGCCCGCTTCGTAGGTCAGCAGGCGCTCATCGTCGGAAAAGCGCCAGGTGGTGTCATAACGCCGGTAGCCATTATCCAGGGTGCTGCCGCTGGTTTGGCCGCCAAAGGTGGTGCGGTACTGGCCGGTATTGGAAATCGTGCCCCAGGTATCGAACAGCCGTACTTCGTTGAAGATGCCCAGGTAAGTGCCGGCATCATCGGTGTCATTCAGGTAGGCGTCGTAGTTGAGCAACGCACCGAAACTGGTGAGCGCCTGGGTACGCGGGTAGTTATCGCGGTTGCCGATGAACTGCTCCGGCAACCACGCCGGCGGCACCGTCAGCATCAGGCGCTGGGCCTGGCTGTCGTAATCGGTGTGCAGGCCGGGTACGTGGTCCAGCGCAACTTCGCTGGTGATCTCGGCCGGCAGTTTCATGCCGACGTCCCGCAAGGTCGCCGCCGGCACAAACAAGCCGCCGGCCCTTTGATCCACCGCGACCACCCGGCCGGTGTCCATCTGGTTGACCACCAGTTCGAGGAACAACTGTGCATCGGCAACAGCCTCCATACTGCTGGGGGGCGGTGGCAACGGACCGGCCACGCCAAGCGGCGCAAGCGCCAGGCCAGACAGGCCGCCCACCACCCACACCGATCGCCATCGACTACGAGCCCAATCAAGGCTCACCAAGGCATTGTGTCCATCAATGGACATCTCCATCCGTTAAGACCAAGGGCTGCTCCCTGCCCTATTTCGTTGCGTTACCGTGCGGGTGCAAGGCTCTCCAGTTGTGTGGCGCCATTGACCCGCACCTGCAACGGCTGGTCGCCCGCGACCCCTTCCGGCACCGGCCAGCGCATAGTCGCCCCCGGCAACACATAGCCCAGCAGACCGTCCACCAGCGGCCGGGTTTGCCCGCCCTGCTTGAAGGCGACGTCGGTCAGCCGCGCATGCACCGCGCCCTGGTTGCGCATCTCCACATAGTTGCGCCCGCCAACGGTGACTTTTTTCCAGCTCAGGTCAGGCTTGCCCGCCCCCTTGGGGTCGCGCTGACGGGTCGCATCTTCCTTGCTCCACAGGCCTGTACCGTAGGCGAACAAGGGCACGGAATAGCGCATCTGAAAGCGGATCGCGGCGGCGGTCTTGCCATCGGCAGCGGGGGTTTCAGGGGCCGCGGCAGGAATTTCATCGATGATGATCCGGTAGGCCAACTCCTGGCCCGGCGGCACTTCCCGGGTACGGGTCAGGCGCACCAACTGCTTTTGTCCCGGCTCGATCTTCGCCACCGGCGGGCTGCCAATCACATCGCGCTGGTTCTGGTACTGCTCGTCAAACCCGCCCTGGCTCCAGGCAAACACCCGAATCTGCAGGTTGGCGGTCTCGTTACCACGGTTCTCCAACCACAAGGCGCTGGCCTGTTGATCGGCCTCCAGCACCGGGTCAATAGGCCAGATCAGCACGGAGCTGGCGGCCTGTACCTGTCCTGCGCCCAACACCACCCAGCCAACCAAACCCGCAACCCACAACCGCCGGGAAGCTGCACACATAAATCCCACTCCTTCTGCCAATCGCCTTACCAGGACAGCTGCACCTGCAGCACGTCGCTGTACGTCCCCCCAGGCTGATTACCCGGTAACACCACCCGGCCGTAAATCGGCAGGGTTATCGCGTTTGCATTGCTGTAGGCCACGCTCACGCTTTGGCTGATCCCCAGGCTCTGGCTGAGCGCCGCGTCCCGAAACAGTTGATACGCCACCTGGGCACTGCCGCTATTGAGCTGCATGTGCCGGCCGCTGACGTTGTACTTCCCCCCGTCGACGCTCATGTTCAGGGTGACCCCCGGCGTGCATTGCAGCGTGACCCCGCTGCTCAGCGCCACCGACACCATGCTGGTGGCCAACGCCGAATAAGTGCCGAACGCCAGGCTGCCGTAATTCGTGCCGCCGCCCACCACCAGGCAGCCCGCGGCAATCGTCGCGCTGACCTGGATCGTCTGGCTGGTCACCGCCAGCAACGACAACGGCATCCCGCAACCCGTGATGACGGCCAGCGTCGCCCAGCAGGCCCGCTTCATGGCACTAGAACGTCAGTTGCACGGACACCGTGTCGGTGTAGGTACCGGCCGGCAGCCCCGCCTTGCCCACGGCCTGGCCGTAGATATTCACGGTTTGCGCAACGCCGGTGCTCGGGGCCAGGTTGATGGTGCCGTTGATCGCCAGGATCGATGAGTGCCCGGTGTCGGTGTAGAAGTCGTACGGCACGTAATTGGCGACGCCGTCGTACAGCGCCCGAGTGCCGCCGGTGGATTGGCCGTCATGGGAACCCGCGCCCACGGTGATCACCGGCGAGGTGCCCGAGGAGCACTGCACTGACAACGCGCCCCCGCCGCCGCCCAGCACCTGGCCGGACTGCGTGGTGAACTGGCTGTTGGTGGTACCGAAATTGATCGTACCGAAGTTCAAACCGGTGGTGCCGCCCGCGCCGTTGACCAGGCAACTGTTGGTCAGGATCAGTGTCGAGCTGATCTGCCCGGTGACCGTGGTGGCCGCCTGGGCCCCCGACACCCACACCAGCGCCATTAATGGAAAAACTGCTTTCGAGACAAGTGCATGCATGATGTCCATCCTCATGGTTTACCAATCCAGAGTCACCGTCAGGGTGTCTGTGTAGATGCCGGCCGGTAGGGCCCTGGTATTCGCCACCACCGAGCCGAATACCGGGATCGGTACTTGTGCGCCCTTGGTCACGACGAAATTGCGTTGCTGGCCGATGCTGTAGGTGTTGCGGCCTGCGGGGTCGGCCGAGAGCCGATACGGTATGGTTTGGCGGCCATTGCTCAGGCGCCGGGTAGTGCCGTCGCCATGGGCGCCGCCGTCGATGGTCACGGTGAAACTGCTGACCAGCGAAGGGTTGCAAGACACCGCCAGTGCCGCCTTGTCGCCGTCACTGACGCTGGCCCCCAGGCGGTTGTCCCAGGTGGGCCCATGGCTGCCAAAGTCCAGCACGGCCGAGCCGCCATCTGGGCTGACCGGCGCGCTGTCGGCGCCTTTGCTCACCTGGCAACTGGCGGTGATCACCAGCCGCGCATGAATCTGCCCGTTCACGGCGGCCGCCTGGGCGTCATCCGCCAGGAGCAACAGGCCGCCCAGCGCGATGCAGGCCACGACGCGGCTTACCATGTCACCGTCACTTTGAGCAGGTCGGAATAACGCCCCACCGCCGGGATGTCCTTGAGCGGCTCGATGCGCCCATAGAGGGGCAAGTCCACGCTGCCGGAGTCGGGTACGCGGCCACTCACCGGCACGTCCACGGCCAAGGGGATGCGGCGCGCGGCGTCGGCATAAATTCGGTATGGAATGGGTTTGATCGAAGGGGTAGCGGCGCCCAGGTAGCGCACTTCACCCACGCCGCCATGCAGGCCGCCGTCGACGCGCATCTGATACGGCGTGTCCGGGTTGCACTCCAGGCGGGGCTGGCGCTGGCTGATCAAGGCGGCACTCAACGGGCCTGCCGGGTCATCCAGACGGGAACTGCTGCCAAAATCCAGCACCCCAAGCTGCTCGATGCCGGCCTCGCGGGCGGTGCCCACCAACTGGCAGCCCCGCTGCACGTCGATGCGCACTTCAACCTGGAGCTGAGCGCCATAAACCGTGTTGCAGAGCATCGCGCTCATGAATGCCAAGACTGCTTGTCCCTTCACTGCCCCAAATCCTTATACAGGGGTGACTGCTGTGTATGAGGGTAGTCACTCAAGGGGATTACGCCAGTCGGATCATTCGTTTGGATCCATTCAGCCATGCCGTTTCCAGATAGCTCGCGGCGCACTTCTCTATTGGTCAAACCGCAACCGGCGCTCTAAAGTGAGCGACCACCGAAACACAGAGTGACAAACATTGGCTGCTTTACCGCCCCTGCTCAAACGGTTGCTGGGTAAACCTGCGGCGAGCGACGCCGACCCCGGCATCGCGGCATTTTTCCAGGACAAGGCCCGCCAACAGGGCTACACCCTCAGCCCCAGCCAGGTGCAGGTCATCGAGACCATGGCCCGGCAAACCACCCATCTGCTGGCCGGGCGCCCTGCCCGCAGCCTGTACCTGCACGGCGCCGTGGGCCGGGGCAAAAGCTGGCTGCTGGACGGTTTTTTCCAGGCGCTGCCGATTGCCGAGAAGCAGCGCGTGCACTTCCACGACTTTTTCGCCCGCCTGCACCGCGGCATGTTTGCCCATCGCCAGCAGCGCGATGCCCTGGCCACAACCCTGGATGAGCTGCTCGAGGGCTGCCGCGTGCTGTGCTTCGACGAGTTTCATGTGCATGACATCGGCGATGCGATGTTGATCAGTCGCCTGTTCAAGGCCCTGTTCCGGCGCGGGGTCTGGGTGCTCGTGACGTCCAATTACCCGCCGGAAGGGCTGCTGCCGAACCCGTTGTATCACCAGCGCTTCAAACCGGTGATCGATCTGATCAGTGCACGCATGGACGTCATGGAAGTCAGCGCCCCACAGGACTATCGAGGCCTGGCCCAGGCCCATGGCGACCAACGCTTCACGGCGGGCCAGTTCGTGTGGCCGGGCACTCCCGCACAGCGTGAAGCCCTGGAACTGCCCTCAGCCGATCACGCGCCGATCAGCCTGACCGTCGGTGCCCGGCAACTGATTGCCCGCTGGCAGCAGGGCCGCAGCATCGCCTTCACCTTCAGCGACCTGTGCGACCAACCGACCGCCGTCATGGACTACTTGCAGCTGTGCCGCGATTACGACCGCTGGATCATTGACGGCCTGCCGTACCTGGCGGACTGCCCGATTGCCGCGCAGCAACGGTTCATCAACCTGGTGGACGTGCTCTACGACCAGGACAAACATCTGGTGCTGATCGGCGAGCAGCCACTGGAGCAATCCCTCAGCGGCCAGGCCATCGATCTGGCGCGCACCGCCAGCCGCCTGGGGCAGTTGCAGAAGATCGGGCCACAACCCGCTATCATGAGCGCCATTCACGCCCCTATTGCCGAGTGACGCGCTGTTCATGGATACCCTTGCCCAACTCAAGGCCGGCCAATTGGCCGGTATCAAACGCCTGGACCTGCGCTGCGGGCTGACCGAGTTCCCCCGGGAAATCTTCGACCTGGCCGACTCCCTGGAAATCCTCAACCTCACCGGCAACGCCCTCAGCAGCCTGCCGGATGACCTGCACCGCCTGCCCCATTTGCGCGTGCTGTTCTGTTCGGAAAACGCCTTCACCGAACTGCCGGAATGCCTGGGCCAGTGCGCGCAGTTGAGCATGATCGGCTTCAAGTCGAACCGGATCAGCCGCGTTCCGGCGGCCGCCCTGCCGCCCTTGCTGCGCTGGCTGATCCTCACCGACAACTGCATCACCGAGTTACCAAACGAGCTGGGCGAACGGCCGTTGCTGCAAAAACTGATGCTGGCCGGTAACCACCTGGAGCACCTGCCGCAAAGCCTGGCCCAGTGCAAAAACCTCGAACTGCTCCGCATCGCCTCCAACCGCCTGACCCGCCTGCCCGACTGGCTGCTGACACTGCCGAGCCTGACCTGGCTGGCCTACGCCGGCAACCCGGTGGAAATGGCCGTGGAAGAGGCTCGCGATGACGCGACACCGAACATTCCCTGGTCCGAGTTGGTGCTGGGCGAAGTGCTGGGGGAAGGCGCTTCCGGGATCATCCGCAAGGCGTCCTGGACACCGCCCACCGGGCCCGCCAAAGCGGTGGCGGTCAAACTGTATAAAGGCAGCATCACCAGCGACGGCTCGCCGCTGCACGAAATGCACGCCTGCATCGCTGCCGGGTTGCATGCCAATTTGATCAAGGTGGAAGGCCGAGTCGTCGAGCATCCCGAAGGTCAGGCCGCGCTGGTGATGCAACTGATCGACCCGAGCTACCGCAACCTCGCGGCACTGCCGAGCCTGGCGTCGTGCACCCGCGACGTCTACGAACCCGCGACCCGCTTCAGCGCCGAAGTGGCGCAGCGCATGGCCCGGAGCATCGCCTCGGTGGCGGCGCACCTGCACGAGCAAGGCATCACCCATGGCGATTTGTACGGCCATAACATTCTGTGGAATGAAGCCGGTGAGTGTCTGCTTGGGGACTTTGGTGCCGCTTCGTTTCATGCCACTGCCGACAGCCTGGAAACCAGGGCGTTGCAGCGCATCGAAGTGCGGGCGTTCGGGGTGTTGCTGGGGGAGTTGCTGGAACGGATTGATACGGGGTTAAGCGAGGAGAAACGCTCGGCGCTGGAAGCCTTGCGGGATAACTGCTGCCAGCCGGATGTGCTTGCCCGGCCTGGATTTGCCAAGATAGAGGCTATTTTAGCTGCACGGTAAACCTTGCTTTGAAACTCGGCTCATGTGGGAGCTGGCTTGCCTGCGATGCGGTCACCTCGGTTTCTCTGAACAACCGCGGTGATGCCATCGCGGGCAAGCCCGGCTCCCACACAAGCCGAAGCGTTAGCCCGCCAACCCGACAAACATGTCCTGCACATCATCATGGTTGTCCAGGCCTTCCAGGAAAGCTTCGACTTCAGCCATCTGCTCATCGCTCAAACCGCTCACCGGGTTCTTCGAGATGTAACCCAGCTTGGCCGACAACACAGTAAAACCCTGCTCCGGCAAGGCTTTCTGCACGGCGTCCAGGTCGGTGGTCTCGGTGATGAACAGGGTCGTACCCTCTTCTTCGCCTTCCTCGAAATCCTGTGCACCGGCTTCAATCGCGGCCATTTCCGGATCGGCGTCCGGGCTGTCCGGCGAAGCTTCGATCAGGCCCACATGGTTGAAGTCCCAGGCCACGGAGCCGGAAGCGCCGAGCTGGCCCTTGCGGAACGCCACGCGGATTTCCGCCACGGTGCGGTTGATGTTATCGGTCACGCATTCAACGATCAGCGGCACCTGGTGCGGGGCAAAACCTTCGTAGGTCACACGGTGGTATTGCACGGTCTCACCGAGCAGACCGGCGCCCTTCTTGATCGCGCGTTCCAGGGTTTCCTTGGGCATCGAAGCCTTTTTGGCCTGTTCCACCACCAGGCGCAAATGTGCGTTGGTGGAGGTGTCGGCACCGTTGCGGGCGGCAATGGTGATCTCTTTCACCAGCTTGCCAAAGATCTTGCCCTTGGCATTGGATGCCGCTTCTTTATGTTTGACTTTCCACTGTGCGCCCATGACTCACTCTCTTATGTCCATCGCGCCGAGACGTCTACTGGCCGGCGCTTTGGGGGCAGAGTTTATAGCGCTGAAACACTCTAATCCACCAAAAAACCGGCCATGCCCCTCAGGTACGCAAGGGATTGATCGCCCGCTCGCGGTCCGGCACGAAGTCGCCCACCTGCGCCAGCACCGCCGGCCTGGCGTTCCAGTAGGGCATCAACACCAGCGAGGAAAACAGCGCGGCGCCGGCAAACACGATAAACACCGTGACCGTGTCGAAGTAGCCCGGCAACAAGCCGCCGAGCACCGCGCCTACCGAGCCGCAGCCATTGACGAACCCCGCCGCCGTCGCACCGGCCTTGGCGGTGCCGAAGTCGATGGCCGCGGTGCTGCTGATCATCGAATCCGGCCCGTACAGGGTCAGGCCCATCACAAACAGCAGCGCCATCACCAGCACCACACTGCCGGTGTGCAAGGCGCCCATGAACAACGCCAGGGCCACGGTCAGCGCCAGCAGGCTGAGGACACAGGCTGGCATGCGCCGGGCGCCGAACAGTTTGTCGGAGGCCATGCCGATCATGATCGGCCCCAGCAACCCCGCCAACTCGAACGCCGTGGGCACAATCGCCGCGCCGACCTTGCCCACCGACGGCATCTGCTCATACACAATCACCGGCCCCCACAACAGGATGGCGTAGCGCGCCGGTTTCAACAGAAAGTACGCCAGCCCCAGGGTCAACACGGTGCGGTTGCGCAAGATGGCCCGCAACGGCTCCAGCACACTGGCGTTCTTTTCGGCGACGGTCTGCTCCGGCTCGGGCTCCACCGCCGGCAACCCCACATCTTGTGGCGTGTTGCGCTGGAAGATGAAAAACAGCACTGCCACCACGGCAACTACGGCGGCACTGGAAATAAACGCCGCGTGCCAGGTGCCGATCAGCGTATACGCCCACCATCCGGCAAACGGCGACGCCACCAGGCCACCAAAGGCGTAGCACGAACTCCACAAGCCCAGCACCCGCCCACGCTGCTGCGCCGGGAAGAAACTGCCAAGGTTCTTGCACAGCCCCGACCACCCGGTGGACTGGGCCAGGCCCTGGATCAACATGCAGGTGACAAAGATCGGCAAGGTGGCAAACGTGCCCATTACCAGGGCGGCGGCCGCTGAAATCAGCAACCCGCCGAGCACTACCACACGCGGCCCGAAGCGGTCGGCAAGCATGCCCCAGGTGAACTGGCCAACGGCGTAGGCCGCCAGGTAAATGCCATCCAGGTTGGCCATCATCATCTTGTCCAGCGGGAAACTCGGGTCGTCGACGATCCCCAGTTTGGCCACCGAAAAAGCTTTGCGGGTGAAATAGAAGGCCGCGTACGCCAGCCAGGTGATGGCGAAAATCTGCACGCGCCAACGCTTGATGTTACTCAAGGGAGTATTCATGGTGGTTCTGACCTCAGGTGTGAGTGTGCCGGCAGAATGGAAAGCAAACGCCTGTATTTTTATTGTTGAGCACTGCAGTACCGGCGCCTCGGAGGGCGCGGTACTGGTCAGATGAGTCCCGCTGGTAAGCACGCAAAAGACCCATGGCCGCCGAAGTTGTAGGACTCAACCTACGGCGACTGAGGGCTATCAAAGCAATGGCTGACTAATAGGTAAAATCGATTTATCGTATTTCAAATATAAGCTGAGCTTGTAAGAGGATTCGCGATGTCGGTGTCCCACGCCCAACTCAAAGCCTTCCATGCGGTGGCCGTACACGGCAGTTTTACCCACGCCGCCGAACGCTTGTTCCTCAGCCAGCCGGCCATTTCCGACCAGGTGCGCAAACTCGAAGAACGCTTCGGCGTGCTGCTGTTTCACCGCAACAAACGCTCGGTGCGGTTGACCGACCTCGGGGAGCGGCTGCTGAGTATCACCCAGCGCCTGTTTGCGGTCGCAGCCGAAGCCGAGGAGCTGCTACAGGATTCCCGGGCCTTGCAGACCGGCACCCTGACCCTGGCGGTGGATGCGCCTGTGCACGTGCTGCCGCAGATTGCGCGCTTCTGCCAGTTATACCCGGGCATCAGCGTGAAGATCGAAACCGGCAACACCGATGAATCACTGTTTCGCCTGTACAACTACCAGGCCGACCTGGCGCTGCTGGGCCGCGATGTGGACGACGAGCGGCTGCTGTCACTGCCGTTGCCGGATGACCAATTGCTCGCGTTCGTCGCCCGCAACCACCCGTGGGCGGGGCGCGAGTCGATCTGCCTGGCAGACCTGGACGACACGCCGCTGGTGTTGCGGGAAATCGGCTCGGTGACCCGCCAGACCCTGGAGCAGGAAATGCACCAGGCCGGGTTGCGGATTCGCCCGGCGATCCAGGTGGAAGGCCGGGAAGCGGCGCGGGAGGCCGTGGTAGTGGGGATTGGCGTAGGCGTGGTGTCTGCCGCGGAATTTGGTGCGGATTCGCGGGTGTATGCGATGCCGATCCGCGACTGTACGCAGCGGATGAAGGAAACGCTGGTGTGCTTGAAGGAGCAGAGTTCGCGGCGGGTGGTGGCGACGTTTCTGGAGATTGTGCGGGAAAGTTTGCGGTGAACTCAGGAGCCTCATCGCGGGCAAGCCCGGCTCCCACATGTTGATTTGTGAACATCATTCAACTGTGGGAGCGGGCTTGCCCGCGATGGTGCCTACTCGATCTTCAGCCAACACCCACTCAGGGCGCCAACTCGAAAAACGCCTGAATCAACCGCAACTCCCGACGCCTTTCCATGCACCCGATCACATGCCGGTTCACCAGCCCGTCACCCTGGATCGGAATCGCATGCACCCGTGGGTCCCGGCTGACCTCCATCGACGACACCACGCCCACACCCAATTCAGCCGCCACCGCTTCCGTCACCGCCTCGCGGCTGTCCAGCTCCAGCAACACCTTGGGCTGCACGCCGGCCATGGCGCAAGCATCGTCAAACGTGCGGCGGGTGATCGAGCTCGGCTCACGCAGCACCATGATCACCTGATCCAGCTGCTCCAGCCGAATCCCCGCAGGCTCTGCCAGCCACGGATGCCCGGCAGGCACCAGCGCGCAAATCCGTGACTCGATCAACGGCTGCAGGTGCAGGCCCTTGCGCGGTTCCACCTCCGTCAACACCGCCACATCGGCCCGTTCCGACAACAGCGCCGCGAGGGTTTCCTGGGCGTTGCCCAGGCGCAAATTCACGGTAATCCCGGGGTAGCGCTCCCGCAGGCTGGCCAGCATCGGCATGACCATGTGCGGCCCGTCCGCCGCCACCTCCAGGCGCCCGGTGAGCAGTTGCCGGTTGGCCTCCAGCAAGGTCTGCGCCTCTTCCACCAGGCCGAAGATCGCCCGGGTGATGGCCGCAAGCTTGGTGCCCTCCTCGGTCAACTCCACCCGCCGCGCGGTACGCCGCAACAGCGCAATCTGGTAGTGCTCCTCCAGCGCCTTGATATGCCCGGTCACCGCCGGCTGGCTGATGAACAGCCGCTCGGCCGCCCGGGTAAAACTGCCCTCCCGGGCCACGGCATCAAACGCACGCAGTTGAAACAGGTTCATAGCTATCGGCCTCACTGATAGCTCGCATAACAACAAACAATTTGATTGATGACAAGCCAAACTGCAATTTAGGCGCCGTAACTTCATCCCATTGTTTTGCGAGGACACAAGAATGAGCACTGCCGCGCCGATCCTGCTGACCCCCGGGCCCTTGACCACCTCGGCCCGCACCCGCCAGGCCATGATGGTCGACTGGGGTTCATGGGATGACCGCTTCAATCAACTGACCGCCAGCCTGTGCGAGCAACTGCTGGTGATCGTCAACGGCACCGACAGCCACCATTGTGTGCCCTTGCAAGGCAGCGGCACCTTCGCCGTGGAAGCGGCCATCGGCACCCTCGTCCCGCGTGACGGCAAGGTGCTGGTGCTGATCAACGGCGCCTACGGCAAGCGCCTGGCGAAGATTTGCGAAGTGCTCGGCCGCCCGTTCAGCACCTTTGAAACCGCCGAAGACGAGCCCACCACCGCCGCCGACGTCGACCGCCTGTTGCAGGCCGACAAGGGCATCACCCACGTCGCGCTGATCCATTGCGAAACCAGCACCGGGATCCTGAACCCGCTGCCCGAGATCGCCCAGGTCATCGCCCGTCACGGCAAGCGCCTGATCATCGACGCCATGAGTTCCTTCGGCGCGCTGCCGATCGACGCCCGTGAAGTGCCGTTCGACGCACTGATCGCCGCCTCCGGCAAGTGCCTGGAAGGCGTACCGGGCATGGGTTTTGTATTCGCTGAAAAGCAGGCACTGGCCGCCGCCCAGGGCAACAGCCATTCCCTCGCGATGGACCTGTTCGACCAGCACACCTACATGGCCAAGACCGGCCAATGGCGCTTCACCCCGCCAACCCACGTGGTGGCCGCACTGCACGAAGCCCTGCTGCAATACAACGAAGAAGGCGGCCTGCCCGCCCGGCACCAGCGCTACGCCGACAACTGCCAGGCATTGCTGGACGGCATGGCCGAACTGGGCCTGCGCAGCTTCCTGCCCGCCGCAATCCAGGCACCGATCATCGTCACCTTCCACGCGCCGAAAGACCCGCGCTACCAGTTCAAGGAATTCTACGAGCGGGTCAAGGCCAAGGGTTTCATCCTTTATCCCGGCAAATTGACCCAGGTGGAGACCTTCCGCGTGGGCTGCATCGGCCATGTGAACCAGGCCGAAATGCAAGCAGCTGTCGCGGCAGTCGCCGAGGTGCTGCAAGAAATGAACGTGCTCGACATCTGAGACTGAATCCCCCCTGTAGGAGCCAGCTTGCTCGCGAAAAACCTGAGGGCGCCGCGTTCATCCAGCATGCCAGCGTCATCGTTAACGACCTTCGCAAGCAAGCTCGCTCCTACATGAATCCCCTTTAAACAGGATCTGAACCATGAACTACGCAAACCCAACCCAGCTTCAAGCCGCGATCCTCGACTGGGCCGGCACCGTGGTCGATTTCGGCTCGTTCGCACCGACGCAGATTTTTGTCGAAGCCTTCGCCGAGTTCGATGTGCAGGTCTCCATCGAAGAAGCCCGAGGCCCGATGGGCATGGGCAAGTGGGACCACATCCGCACCCTGTGCGACCAGCCGCAGGTGGCCGAGCGTTACCGCAAGGCCTTTGGCCGCACGCCCACCGACGATGACGTCACCGCCATCTATCAGCGTTTCATGCCGCTGCAGATCGAGAAAATCGCCGAGCACTCGGCACTGATCCCTGGCGCCCTGGAGACCATCGCCAACCTGCGCCAGCAAGGGATCAAGATCGGCTCGTGCTCCGGCTACCCCAAGCAGGTGATGGACAAGGTGGTCGAACTGGCCGCCACCAACGGCTACATCGCCGACCACGTGGTGGCTACCGACGAAGTGCCCAACGGCCGACCATGGCCGGCCCAGGCTTTGGCCAACGTGATCGCCCTCGGGATTGATGATGTAGCGGCCTGTGTAAAGATCGACGACACCGTGCCGGGCATCCTCGAAGGCCGTCGCGCCGGGATGTGGACCGTGGCGCTGACCTGTTCCGGCAACGCCCTGGGCCTGACCTACGAACAGTTTCGCGCCCTGGACGCCGGTACGCTGGCCAACGAACGCACGCGCATAAAGAAGATGTTCGAAGGCTCGCGCCCGCACTACATGATCGACACCATCACCGACCTGCCTGGAATCATCGCCGATATCAACAAACGCTTGAGCGAAGGTGATATGCCCCAGAGCAGTTGATACCCAGCCAGCAGGTGAAAAGCGCTTGCAAAGCAAAAAATCTCACCTTGCCCCTGCAAGGTGAGAAATGAATCATTCATTCTTGCCATCGGACTCTCAATAAAAGAAGTCTCCAGCGAGTTGTAAGCAGTACAACTAAATCAATTCGAATGCACGGTGAGTGAATGACAGACCGCCATGGCCGTAAGTGCTCACTTCCTTTAATTTGCTGGGTCCGAACATATCCACATAGCCTCCCTTCATCAGCGACCCATGGTCCCCTACGCCTACCACTCCAATACCACCTTTGGCTTCAAGCTCTTGCCACGTCACTGGACGCACCTGTCCACCCAAGCCTAAACGTTCCAACCCATGTAGAACCAGCGAGTCTCCCATGCTCTCCAACGCCCATTCAAAACTTTCGCGCGTGTATGCTGAGCTTTCTATGTCTTGGACTCGTTTGGCGGTCACCGCATACATAAACTTCGCGTCTTGAATCATCCCAGGGTCCGTCCCTCGGAAGTCCAAGGCCAATCGAGCGTGTTCAAGCTCCTTTTTAGTCAAAGTAACTTTATAACCATCTCTCATTTCAATCACGTAAGCATCAGCAGATTCAGTGACGCTTTTATATATTCCAAGTGGGCTCTGGCCATACTTCTCCATTGCCGCCTTTATGCCTGAAAGATAATGACTAGTATGCTTGACCCCTTCAGTTACCCCATGCCACACATCAGTGGGTTTCTCACCCACCGGCCTGCCGGAAATACCCGAGATTCGCTCGCTCTTCACATTAACTACCGGCACCTCTTTGTTCACCGGGTGTATACCCCCAGTGTTATTATTTGAATTCACAGTGGTTTTCTGATCAGTCCTCTTCTCGTCGCCTAGGAGTGAATTCTGCAAAGATTCAACAAGGGACATCAACAGAGTGACGAGGCTAACCAAAGTTTCTGCTATACCCGGCGTTGCCGCAGATGGCTGATTGACCAATGGTCCACGCAACACCTCCACATTAGAACTCATAGGGTTCACTGACGGCTTGCCAGGAACAGAAAATTCATGAGGACGTGAAAGACTTAAACATTCATTATTAACTGCCTGACTGGCAGTGCAGGACGTTGAAATACCACTCATTTTTTACCTCGCATTAATTATAATATTTCTTTTTTTGCAAAATGACGTAGAATCGATCAAACCAGTTCAAAATACGTCCCATTGTTAAAAAACTTAGTCTTTCTTGTACACCCGTCCCTCTTTCCCTCGAACGCAAAATTTGTATTACCATCTACAACGATACCCACACCGCCCGCTATGAGCTTCTCATAGGTAGTAGGACGCAAGTCCCCTTCCAACCCCAAAAGTTTGAAACCGAGCATCGGGTCCAGCCGGGCATTCATAAACTGAATTGCTTCATCATGGCCTTTTTCAGTATCACCGTACTTATTTTCAATTTGCGCTCGCTTGGTGCTCACCGCGTACAGGAAGACCACGTCCCTGCCCATTCCTATATCGAAATTAGAGTACCTCGATGCCCTTCGCGCATGCCCAAGCTCCTGAAATGTAATGCTGAGCTTAAACCCGTCCCTCATTACGATGTCATACCCCTTACTGGTAATTTCCACGCTTTTATATATCCCCAACGGGCTTTGGCCATACTTCGTCATTGCAGCCTTGATTACCGAAAGCGTGGCTTCATTTTTCTGGGTACCAAACATAACACCGTTCCAAATATTATCTGGCACCTCCCCTACTTTTTTATTGGAAAACCCTGGATAATTTTCAAACTTAGGCGTCACTGGCGCTGTCTTGTCAATTGTTTCTGCCATCAACTTATCCTTCAGCAAGCGATTATTGACGGACACATCTACCGCCTTCGGCTTACTGTTAAACGTCTGATTCAGGGACGCAATCAGTGCACTTAGCAGGGGCAATAAAGAGGCGATTTGCTCCTGGGTTTTAATACTCCCAAGTTCTCCAGTCAATGGGGCACTAATCAAGCTCGACCCGACAGGATCAGCACTTTTTGCTGCTGAAGCAGACCAACCCTGCAACGCTGATTCGACTTTATATTTTTCAGCGGCACGCACCGACAAAGAATTAATCATTTAAACTCCAGAAAACAAGTAATATTAAGTTATGCATCACTTTGCGACAACGCCCACTGAAACTCACCTCGCAGCAGGCAACAACTACCGCTCTTACACCGTCCAAAGTAGGACAAACCCACGATCCCACGAATTCGCTCTATCATCCAATTCATCTACTCAACAGGATATGTCGCCGTCCTACGCCTAAACGGGAAGCATCGTCACATCCAGAGAGGTTTCAATTAAAACACTTAGTCAACAACTAACCATGGACAGTTTCCCAGAAGTACACGCCGCCCCCCTCATTTCCGTAAAAAAACGTCTGAATGCTCAGCACCTGCCGACCCAGCACAAATTAAGAGAACATACAGACACTTTCATTTACTATATTTCCTTTCAAAAAAAACTTATCACACTAAAACTCGCCAACTTTCAACATCTGGAAACCCCGCACGACCACATAGTAATAAGGCAAGGTATTAACTCTTCCAATAGATGGTTTATTTAATTCACGTTTAATAGAAAAAATCCTACAGGTCCGTATGAGTACCTGCCCATTTCTCAAGTCTCGTTTCCGACGCCGGCATTGCCCAACATGACAAAGCCGATTCACAAAAAACTGACCGACCCCGAGCAAACAAGCTAAAACAGGCTTACATTGAAAGGACTCCGTCGCGAAAGAACGGAGGTTTGCCCTGATGAGTGAGGAAGAAAGCGATGCCCTGGAAAAATTCCGATACACGTTACAGCACCATGTCGATTGCGTTGCACTGGCTGATGGTGGTGCTGCTGGCGGTGGTCTACGCCTGCATTGAGTTGCGCGGGCAGTTTCCCAAAGGCAGCGGCGGCCGTACGTTGATCGTGGAAATGCACTTCATGTTCGGCCTGACCGTGTTTGTGCTGGTGTGGCTACGGTTGTTCGCCCGCAGCCTGGGTGTGGCACCGAAGATCGTGCCGGCGCCGCCGCAATGGCAAACCCTCCTTGCCACCCTGATGCACATGGCGCTGTACGCCTTGATGATCGGCATGCCCATCGCCGGCTGGCTGATCGTCAGTGCCGAGGGGCATTCGGTGATGTTCTACGGCATCGAGTTGCCGCCGCTGATTGCCGAAAACAAAGCCCTGGCCAAGGAGATTGAGCACTGGCACGTGCTGTTCGGCAAGATCGGTTACTGGCTGATCGGGCTGCATGCGTTGGCCGCGATCGTTCACCATTACATCCTGCGCGATAACACCGCGCTGCGGATGATGCCGGGCAAGAGAGGGAGCATTCAGTAAACCCCCGGATTGAATGTGGCAGCTGGCTTGTGTGGGAGCTGGCTTGCCTGCGATAGCATCACCTCGGTGCCACTGATACACCGAGGTGTCTGCATCGCAGGCAAGCCAGCTCCTACATTAACCGGGTGCAACAGGGAAACCCCGGCGGCCTTGCAAGCCGCCGGTGTGGACGAAGATCAGGCGGGTGCCGGGAGCGAAGTGCCCCGCCTCAATCCGCTGCTTCAACGCCAGTAACGCCTTGCCGGTGTACAGCGGCTCCAGCGGCAGGCCACAGGCTTGCTCGGTGGCGTCGATAAAGGTCAGCAACTGCGGATCAACCTTGGCAAAGCCGCCCCGGCTTGCGTCCAGCAACTCATAACCGTCCTGCACCAGCGCCTGTACCTGCTGCGCCACCCCGTGGTCGTCAGGCACCGCCAGCGCGCCATACACCGGATGCGCGCCCGCCTCCGCCAATACCAATCCCGCCAGCGTGGTGCCGGTGCCCGCCGCCAGCCACCAACCGTGATAGTCCGCCCAGCCCAGCCCGCTTAATTGCGCCCGCGCCTGACTCACCAACACCCCGCAGCCCAACGCACCGGCCAGGCCACCGCCACCTTCGGGCACCGGATGCAGGTGTGGATACTGCTCGCGCCACGGCAGCCAGAAGTCCGGCTCGTTACGCGCGCGATAGCCGCCGTACCCCAACCAATGCAACTGCATGCCAAAGGCTTTGAGGTCGAGCACTGTGGGGGTGTCTTGCGGATGGCCACGCAGCAGGCCAACGGTAGGAAAGCCGAAGCGTTTCCCGGCCGCCGCCAGTGCATGCAGGTGATTGGAGTAAGCGCCGCCCAGGCTGATGATCCCGCGGGCACCGGCTTCCCGGCCTTGAACCAGGTGCTCGGTAAGCTTGAACCACTTGTTGCCGCTGATCAGCGGGTCGATACGGTCCAGGCGCAACACAGCCACCTCCACCGACCCCATCCAGTCCAGCTTCAGGGGTTCAAGGGGCGCGTAAGGAAGCCAGTCGAAAGGACCCATGAGGGCAGTTCTGCACAAGAAAAGGGGCGGTAGTCTACCACCGCCCCTTGGGGGATTTTACAGCTCGGCAGCCAGGCGCGAACCCTGGTTGATGGCGCGCTTGGCATCCAGCTCGGCCGCCACATCGGCACCGCCGATCAGGTGCACGTTCTGCCCGGCAGCCAACAGGCCGTCCTGCAATTCCCGCAGCGGGTCCTGGCCGGCGCAGATAACGATGTTGTCCACCGCCAGCACCTTCGGCTCACCCTCGGCGCCGATGCGGATGTGCAGGCCTTCGTCGTCGATCTTCAGGTACTCGACGCTGTTGAGCATTTGCACCTGCTTGTTCTTCAAGCCAGTGCGGTGAATCCAGCCGGTGGTCTTGCCCAGGCCGTCGCCAACCTTGGAAGCCTTGCGCTGCAACAGGAACACTTCGCGTGCCGGCGCGTGGCGCTCGGGCTTGATCCCGGCCACACCGCCGCGGGCTTCCAGGTGGGTGTCGATGCCCCACTCTTTCCAGAACGCCTCGCGGTCCAGGCTGGTGGACACGCCCTGGTGCACGAGGAATTCCGACACGTCAAACCCGATACCGCCGGCACCGATCACCGCCACGCGATGGCCCACCGGCTTGCGCTCCAGGATCACGTCCAGGTAGCTCAGCACCTTGGCGTTTTCCACGCCCGGGATCGCCGGCGTACGCGGCGCGATGCCGGTAGCCAGGATGATCTCGTCGTAACCGCCCGCCACCAGTTGCTCGACGTCGACCCGGGTGTTCAGGCACAGCTCGACATGGGTGGTCTGCAACTTGCGTTTGAAGTAGCGCAGGGTTTCGAAAAACTCTTCCTTGCCCGGCACGCGCTTGGCGATGTTGAACTGGCCGCCGATCTCGCTGGCCGAATCGAACAGGGTCACCTGGTGCCCGCGCTCGGCGGCAACGGTGGCCGCCGCCAGACCCGCAGGGCCGGCACCCACCACGGCGATTTTCTTGATCTGCTTGACCGGCAAGTAGTTGAGCTCGGTCTCGTAGCACGCACGCGGGTTGACCAGGCAAGTGGTCAGCTTGCCGCCGAAGGTGTGGTCCAGGCACGCCTGGTTGCAGCCGATGCAGGTGTTGATTTCATCGGCGCGGCCTTCGGCGGCCTTGTTGACGAAGTCCGGGTCGGCCAGGAACGGGCGAGCCATCGAGACCATGTCGGCATCGCCTTCGGCCAGGATCTGCTCGGCGATTTCCGGGGTGTTGATGCGGTTGGTGGTGATCAGCGGAATCTGCACCGCGCCACGCAACTTCGCGGTGACCTTGCTGAACGCACCACGCGGCACCTTGGTGGCGATGGTCGGGATGCGCGCTTCGTGCCAGCCGATACCGGTGTTGATGAGGGTCGCACCGGCCTGCTCGATGGCCTTGGCCAACTGCACGATCTCTTCCCAGGTGCTGCCGCCTTCCACCAGGTCGAGCATCGACAGGCGGAAAATGATGATGAAGTTCGGGCCTACCGCGTCGCGCACCCGGCGCACGATTTCCACCGGCAGGCGCATGCGGTTTTCGTAGCTGCCGCCCCAACGGTCGGTGCGGTGGTTGGTGTGGGCCGCGAGGAACTGGTTAATGAAGTAGCCTTCGGACCCCATGATTTCCACGCCGTCGTACTCGGCAACCTGGGCCAGCAACGAGCAGGTGACGAAATCGTTGATCTGCTTTTCGATGCCCTCTTCGTCCAGCTCTTTAGGCTTGAACGGGTTGATCGGCGCCTGGATAGCGCTCGGTGCCACCTGTTTCGGGCTGTAGGCATAACGCCCGGCGTGGAGGATCTGCATGCAGATCTTGCCGCCCGCCTCGTGCACCGCCTGGGTCACGATCTTGTGCTTTTGCGCTTCTTCGTCGGTGGTCAGCTTGGCTGCACCGCCATACACGCCGCCTTCATCGTTCGGGCCAATGCCGCCGGTCACCATCAGGCCCACACCGCCACGGGCGCGCTCGGCAAAATACGCCGCCATGCGCTCGAAGCCGCCGGGTTTCTCTTCAAGGCCGGTGTGCATCGAGCCCATCAGGGTGCGGTTACGCAGGGTGGTAAAACCCAGGTCCAACGGGGCCAGCAGGTGCGGGTAGGCAGCAGCGGTCATGGTACAGCTCCACAACGGATCATCACGGGACGTGGAGCGCTCGAATGGCACTCCATCGGTTTATGTCCCACAGACTAAGAGGCTGCCGGTTGCCGCTCAATGACCGTAACTGACAACTTATTGATCCAAATGCGCAGCGCCCCTTGGCAACTGCGTACATGGGCCCTACCCTAGGTACCGAACCCTGCACCCGGTCCGTTGTCTTTTTCCCATGCGTAAACTTCTTGCCTTCACCCTCATCATGGCCCTGGTCGCCGCCGTTTCCGCCTATCTGGTCTGGACCCAGGAGCGTCCTGTGGGTCACTACCTGTCCGACCTGCGGATCAACCTCGCCGTCGACGAAGGCGTGCCCGCCGACCGCGGCAACCTGCTGGGCATCCAGCCGGAACTGTTCCCCGCCGACTATCAGAGCCTTGAACGCCTGCACCTGAAGCTCGCGGCCTACCTGCAAAAAGCCCGGGACCAGGGCCTGGTCAACGACAAGACCATCGTGGTGCTGCCGGAACATATCGGCACCTGGCTGATGGTCAGCGGCGAAAAGAACGAGCTGTATCAGGCCACCAACCTCAAGGACGCGATGAACTGGCTGTCGGCGAGCAACCCGCTGCTGTTCCTGCGGGCGTTGATCAGCGCCAAGGGCGATGACCGTATCGACGACGCCTACCTGCGCATGAAGGCCCCGGCCATGGCCCGTGACTATCAGGTGTTGTTCGGCGGCCTGGCCAAGGAGTTCGGCGTGACTCTGGTGGCCGGCTCCATCGCCCTGCCCAACCCGAGCGTAAGCCAGGGCCAACTGCAGATCGGCCATGGCGCGCTGTACAACACCAGCGTGGTATTCGACCGCGATGGCTTGGCGGTGGGCCAGCCGCAACGCCAGCTTTATCCGATTTTCGACGAGCGTGGCTTCATCGAACCCGGCGACGAAAACACCGTCAGCGTCGTCGATACTCCAGCCGGGCGCCTGGGCATCCTGATCGGCAGCGACAGCTGGTACCCCGACAACTACCGCAAGCTCAACGAGCAAGGTGCGACGCTGGTGGCCGTGCCGGCGTTCGTGATTGGCCGCGAAACCTGGGACAAGCCATGGCGCGGCTTCAAAAGCGTGTCGACGCCGCCGGAGATCAGCCTCAAGCCCGAAGAGCTGAGCGAAGGCGA
Organism: Pseudomonas yamanorum; assembly: GCF_013386765.1. Lineage (GTDB taxonomy): Bacteria > Pseudomonadota > Gammaproteobacteria > Pseudomonadales > Pseudomonadaceae > Aquipseudomonas > Aquipseudomonas yamanorum_A. Next base: position 52,816 of record NZ_JACARE010000053.1, on the reverse strand, counting down.
AGCCTGGCACCGCCTGACCCTGATCAGCCAGCAACCCATCAGCCAGGCCACCGCCGGCATGAGCGTGTTCCTGCGCGGGCAGTTCTTTGACATGGGCAGCGCCGGGCAAAGCTTCCTCAGCAGCAACGGCCAGGTGTTCGCCGACGGCAATGCCCGTGGCGCCCGCCTGCTGAACGTGTGGCTGTAACACGATGAAGCCGGTGCGGCTGGGGGATTTGTCGGTGGGCTTTGTCCACACCCTGGCCGATGCCATCCAGAGCCATGGCCTGGACCCGCAACCGTTGCTGCTGCAATACGGCCTCGACCCGGCGCGCCTGGCCGAGGCTGGCGCACGCCTGTCGATCCCGCGCTATATGCGCCTGGGCTTTGCGGCCATCCAATTGACCGGCGACCCCGGCCTGGGCCTGCGCATGGGCCAGCTCAGCCGCTTGAGCCAGGCGGGCCTGGCCGGGGTTGCCGCCGCCCAGGCGCCCACCGTGCGCGAAGCGGCCCGCACCCTGACGCGTTTCGAAGCCTTGTACGGTTCCAACTATCGTGGCCAGTCGAGTTTTCACGAAGATGCCGACGGCGCCTGGCTGCGCTTCTATTCCATCAGCCCGTACAACGCCTATAACCGCTTTGTGGTGGACTCGATCATCGCCGGCTGGCTGCATCAATTGTCGAGCCTGAGCGTGCAACCGGTGCAGGCGCAGCGTATCGAAATCGAGTTCCAGGCCCCCGACTACAGCGAGCACTACAGCGTGCTGGGGGACTGCCCGATCCAGTTTGGCGCCGAGCACAATCAACTGCGCCTGAGCCAGCAGACCCTGGCCCTGCGCAACCCGGAACATTGCCCGAGTACCTGGCAGCTCTTGGTGCAGTTGTGTGAACGGGAACTGGAGCAGTTGACGCGCACCCGCAGCCTGCGCGAGCGCATTACCCGGTTGCTCGGGCCGATGCTCAATGGTGGCCGGGAACCCGACCTGGAAGAAGTGGCGGCACGTTTGAAACTGCCGACCTGGACCTTGCGGCGCAAGCTGGCGGAAGAAGGGACGCAGTTCCGGGCGATTCTCAATGACACTCGCCGCGACCTGGCCATGACCTACATTCGCGATACCGAACTGGCGTTCGGTGAAATTGCCTATTTGCTGGGTTTTGCTTCAGCGGAAGCCTTTCAACGGGCCTTCAAGCGCTGGAACAGCCAGACCCCAGGGGAATTTCGCCGCAGTCAGCGGCATTCCGCCTGACGTCTGTCTTACAGCTCGGTGGCATCATCGGCCGGGTCCAGCGGATCCAGTTCAAAGGCGTGGTACTCGAGCAGTTCTTCCTGGTAATCGTCCATGGTTGACTCCTTGTTTTATGAAAAGGGGTTGCCTAATGACCTGCACAACCAGCCTAAAGTGCCGTAATGACGAAAAAATGTCCGGGCCGTGACGTTCCTGCACTTCAAGATTAAACGTAGCAGTCTCGGCTGGATTTAGCCGGATGAATTTTAGATGCAAGTGCAATCATTGCAATTGCAATCACATGCAGGACTCCATTAGGCTATGGGCACCCGTTGCCATGCGACCCTGCCCATGACTGCCAGCACCGAACGCTCCGCCCTGCTCTGTATCGACGCCTTGAACGCCGCGCAGCAGCCTCGCTGCTCGCCGCTGTACAGCGTGATGACCATGGCCAACACCCTGGAGTCCAGCCGACAGGCGTGGGTGATTCGCGGCCAGTCGCGCTCGCGCCGCGCAATGAACTGGCCCACCTGGTTTGCGCGCAATACCGGGGAACAGCCCCTGTTGTACCTGCACACCGCCGCTTCATCGGCGCAGCTGCGGGCGCTGTCCAGCGAGACCCGCCAGCGGGGCATCCTGTGCAACGACAGCGAAACCCGCCCCTCGCCGTCACTGCCTCTGTGGCTGGCCAGCAACCCGCACTGCACGCCTTATGACCCGGCCTCCGGCGAGGAAGCCCAGGCCATTGTGCTGGCGGGTTTGCAGGCGCTGTATGTCGACGGCCAGCCGGGGTTTTATTACCTGGCACTGCATGATCAGGGCGATGGGCCGGGACTGAGCCCGCAGGATTGCGAGGATGCGCTCAAGGGCATGTACCGGGTCCCGCGGGCGTATACGAGTGGGTTGAGCGTAAGCCTGCTGGGTGCGGGTCGGGCGTTTGACGAGGTGGTGCACGCGGCGCAGTTGCTTGAAGACGACTGGAACGTCGAGGCGCAATTGTGGAGTTGCCCCAGCTACACACGCCTGGCCCGTGAGGCCGAGGCGGCGCAACGCTGGAATCGGCTGCACCCCCTGGAAGCGAAGCGAAGCTGCCATCTGCGCGAGTGCCTGGCCGGGAATGACGCACCGGTGATCGCGGTCACCGGCTACCCGCAGCCCATCGTTGATCAGTTGGCGGGGCATGTGGATGCAAGGTTTGTAGCGTTGGGTGCGGGTTCGGTGGAGGCGTCAGCACCCAGTCGTTACTGGATAGCCGTGCTGGCGTTGAAGGCACTGGCGGATGACGGCCGTATCGACACAACACAGGTGGAAGCCGCCCTGCTTCGATATCACCTGAGATGAAGTGGAATACGTTCAAGTGTGGGAGCTGGCTTGCCTGCGATAGCGGTGTGTCAGGGGCAGATACGCTGGCAGACAGTCCGTCATCGCAGGCAAGCCAGCTCCCACACTGGATCTGCGTCGCCTGGAATATTGGCTTCAGGCCTTACGCCGCCCTCGGGGCTGCACGCCCGCCTCCATCGCCAGCCCGGCAGTACGCTCCAACGCCTCGGCAAAACCCCGGCGCTGTTCGCTGTCGAGCTGCGACAAAAACAACTCATCCACGCTGCTTTCGTAGATTTTCCACATCTTTTTGCGCAACACCCGGCCGGCTTCGGTGATCGAGACAAACGCGGCCCGCCCGTCACCGTCGCAGCGCGAACGCAGCACCAGGCCGTCCTTTTCCAGGCGGTCTACCAGGCGCGTGAGGTTGTAGCGCTCGATGGCCAGTACATCGGCCAATTCATGCATGCGCCGGGTGCCGTCGGGGCCGCTTTCCAGGCCCCACAAGGCGTCGTACCAGGCGTATGGCGGCAACCCGGCCTCGGCCAGGCGCCGTTCGATTTCACGGATGACCGTCCGGTGGGCCCGAACAAAACGGAACCAGACATCAGGCTCTTTCGACGACATGCAACACCATCCGGGGAATTTCAAGAAGGTTGCAATAGTAGCTCATCCCGCGCTAGATTCAGCCATGTAGTTGCAATTGCAACTACATTCGCAAAGCTCCCACAAGGAGCCCACACGTTGAAATCCGTCCACCCTGGAGCCTGACATGACCCCGAACACTGCAGTACGCCGCGACGACGATCCACAGGAAACCCGCGAATGGCTGGAGTCCATCGAATCGGTGCTGTCCACCGAAGGCCGCCCGCGTGCGCATTACCTGATTGATCAGTTGCTGGATTTCGACGTGGCGCGGCATGGCGACTTCTACGGGCGTGTGACCACGCCTTACGTCAACACCCTCCCGGTGGACCGTCAGTTGCCCTACCCCGGCAACCTGGCCACCGAGCGCAGGCTGAATGCGTTTATCCGCTGGAACGCCATGGCCATGGTATTGCGTGCCGGCAAGCACTCAGGCGTAGGTGGACATATCGCGACCTACGCGTCGGCCGCCGTGCTGTATGACGTAGGCTTCGACCACTTCTTCCGTGGCCGCACCGACAGTTTCGATGGCGACCTGGTGTACATCCAGGGCCACTCCGCGCCGGGCATTTACGGGCGCGCCTACCTCGAAGGCCGGATCAGCGAGGCGCAGCTGGACAACTTCCGCCGGGAAGCCGGTGGCGACGGTTTATCGTCCTATCCGCACCCACGGCTGATGCCGGACTTCTGGCAATTTCCTACGGTGTCCATGGGGCTCGGACCGATCACCGCCGCGTATCAGGCGCGCTTCATGCGCTACCTGGAATTCCGCAACCTCAAGCAACACCAGGGTCGCAAGGTGTGGGCGTTCCTCGGTGATGGCGAGATGGACCAGCCGGAATCCCTGGCGGCCATTTCCCTGGCCGGGCGCGAGAAACTCGACAACCTGATCTTCGTGGTCAACTGCAACCTGCAACGCCTGGACGGCCCGGTGCGCGGCAATGCCAAGGTGATCCAGGAATTCGAAAGCCTGTACCGCGCCGCCGGCTGGAACGTGATCAAGGTGATCTGGGGCAGCGGCTGGGATGCGCTGCTGGAGAAGGACAACAGCGGCTTGCTGCGCCAGCGCATGATGGAATGCGTGGACGGCGACTATCAGAACTACAAATCGCAAAACGGCGCCTACGTGCGGGAACACTTCTTCGGCAAATACCCCGAGTTGCTGGCACTGGTTGCCGATATGTCCGACGACGATATCTGGAAACTCTCACGGGGCGGCCATGACCCGGACAAGGTCTACAACGCCTATGCTGCCGCCGTGCGTCACAGCGGCCAGCCGACGGTGATCCTGGCGAAAACCGTGAAGGGCTTCGGCATGGGCGAGGCCGGCGAAGGCCAGAACATCAACCACCAGTTGAAAAAGATGGGCGCAGAGGCGGTCAAAGCCTTCCGTGACCGTTTCGGGCTGGAAGTGGCTGACGATCAACTCGCCGAAATTCCTTACCTCAAGCCTGCAGCCGACAGCGAAGAAGCCCGCTATTTCGCCGCCCGCCGTCAATCATTGGGCGGTTACGTACCGGCTCGTCATAGCGCGGTCGAGTCGTTGAAGATCCCCGAACTGGAGGCCTTCGCCACCCAGCTCAAGGACACCGGCGAACGCTCGATCTCCACCACCATGGCCTTTGTGCGCATCCTCGGCACGCTGCTCAAGGACCCGAACCTGGGCAAACTGATCGTGCCCATCGTGCCGGACGAGTCCCGCACTTTCGGCATGGAAAGCCTGTTCCGTCAGATCGGCATCCACTCGGCTGTCGGCCAGCTCTACACACCACAGGACGCCGGCCAGCTTTCCTACTACAAGGAGAGCAAGGACGGGCAGATCATGCAGGAAGGCCTGAATGAATCCGGCGCCATTTCCTCGTGGATCGCGGCGAGCACCTCCTACGCCAACCACGGCTTGATGACGGTGCCGTTCTACATCTTCTATTCGATGTTCGGCTTCCAGCGGGTCGGTGACCTGGCGTGGGCCGCAGGCGATGCGCGGGCGCGAGGCTTCCTGCTGGGAGCGACTGCCGGGCGCACAACGCTGATGGGCGAAGGTTTGCAGCATGACGATGGCCATAGCCATGTGCTGTCGTCGGTGATCCCGTGCTGTATTTCCTATGACCCGACCTTTGCCTTCGAGCTGGCGGTGATCATTCGCGAGGGCATGCGCCGGATGTACGTCGAGCAGGAGGACATTTACTACTACATCACCCTGCTCAACGAAAACTACCCGCACCCGGCGATGCCCGAAGGCGTGGAGGATGGAATTCTCAAGGGCCTGTACCGGCTGAAAGCGGCTGAAGACAGTGCGCAACCGCGAGTGCAACTGATGGGCAGCGGTTCGATCCTGCGGGAGGTAATCGCCGCCGCTGACTTGTTGCAGGACGACTTCGGCGTCGCCAGCGATGTGTGGAGTGTCACCAGCCTGACCGAGCTGCGCCGTGAAGGCCATGCCGTGGAGCGCTGGAACCTGCTGCACCCGGAGAGCGAACCGCGCACCAGCTATGTCGAGCAGTGCCTTGAGGGCCAGGCTGGCCCGGTGGTGGTCGCCACCGACTACATGAAGATCTTTGCTGACCAGATTCGCCCGTTCGTGCCGGGCCGGCGCTTTGTGGCGCTCGGCACCGATGGCTTCGGGCAATCGGATACCCGGGAAACCTTGCGTGAGTTCTTTGAGGTGGACCGCCACTTTATTGCACTGGCGGCCCTGAAGGGACTGGCGGATGACGGCTTGATCAGCCGTGCCAGGGTGGCGGAGGCGATCAGCCGCTACGGGATCAACGTCGACAAGGCCAACCCCGTAGCGGTGTAGTTACTGCGCAGGCGTCGGCAGGGGCGGGATCGCTTCGGTCGGCGCCGGCAGCGCCGGGTTGGTAGCCTCCGGCGCAGGTGCCGGGGTTTCCTTTGGCGCAATCGGCGCAGGCTCGGCAGGCGGTACAACCGGCTCCGATGCCGCAGGCTCGACCGCAGGCGTCACCGGGGCTGCCGGTGTGGCGGGCACTTCTTTCGGCGCTTCTTTAGGCGCCTCGGCCTTGTCAGCCGCCGGACCTGCCTTGGGTTCCGGGATGCCCAGGTCAGCCTTGGGCTTCTCTGGAATATGCGCAGCCTTTTTCACTTCCTGGGGCAGGAAAACGTCCACCAGCGCGAAATAGCGCTCATAAAACTTCGGCGCAGACACGGTCTCGCTGGCCACCTTGACCATGGAATCGTCGGTGGAGCCAATCGGCATCGACACCGAGCCCAACACACCCACACCAAGGCTGGCGGAGTTGTTGACCTTCTTCAGCGCGTAGCGGTCCTGCAAGGCGTTGGCGAACATCGTCGAGTGATGATCACCGCTGCCATCGTCGGCACACACCACGTTGAAACTGATTTGCAGGTGAGTCTCGCCGGTCTGCTGGAAACTCTTGTTACCGACCACCAGCTTCGGATCGCTGCTGGTGATGATGTAACCCTGGCTCAACAGCGCACGCCGCGCCGCTTCGCAGGCTGCAGTGTCGCTGACCGGATAATCACGGGAAAACGTACCGGAGTCGTCGAAGTTTTCATGTTCATAAATAGCGGTCTTGGGTGACGAGCAGCCCGCAGCGCCCGCCAGCACCAGCGCCAACCCGAGGCTACGCAAGTGAAATGATGTCGACATCGAAAATCCTGAGGAAAACAGTCAGGGCGGTATTGTGCAACAGAACGTGGCCTTGGCGCGCGAATTCCTGTCGGTAAAACGTCACGGCCTTACGGGACGGTGTCTGCAGGAAAAAGCCGCTCGCCCATATGGTCGATAAACACGCGCAATTTCGCCGAGGCGTGGCGACTTGATGGCCAGAGCATCCAGAAGCTGCCGCTGTGTTCCAGGTAATAATCCAGCACCCGTTGCAGCCGGCCCTGCTCCACCGACTCGCGGACCATAAAGTCCGGCAGGCAGGCAATCCCCAAGCCTTCATGGGCCACGTGCATCAGTGATTCGATGGTGGTGGACACCAGCGGCGCCCGCAGGATCGGCTCGGGCATGCCCGGTTCCGGGCGCAGTGGCCAGGCTTCCAGCTTGCCGGTGGCGCAGAACTTGTGGCGCAGGCAGGCGTGGCTGTTCAGGTCCCGGGGCTGGCGTGGCGTGCCATGCAGGCGCAGGTATTCGGGGGATGCCACCAGTACCAGACGGTAGTAGCCGAGGTGGCGAGCCATCAAGCGCGAATCCTCGGGCTTGCCGGTACGGATCACGGCGTCGAAGCCTTCCTCGATCACGTCCACCATGCGGTCGGAGAAGTCCACGTCCAGCTCGATCTCGGGGTAGGCCCGCATGAAATCCGTCAGCACCGGCATCAGCAGGCCGCGCACTTGCGGCAAGCTGATACGCAGCTTGCCTCTTGGTGTGGCGGATGCCTGGCTCAGTTCCTGTTCCGCAGCCTCGACCTCTGCCAGGATGCGCCGGGAGCGTTCGAGGAACAGCGCACCCTCGCTGGTCAACGTGATGCTGCGGGTACTGCGATGGAACAGCCGCACACCGAGGCGCTCCTCGATGCGCGCGATGCTTTTGCCAATGGCCGAGGACGACACCCCCAGCAGGCGCCCGGCCTCGGTAAAGCTGCGGGTTTCCGCCACCTGCACAAACACTGAAATACTGCCCAGGCTGTCCATCGTCTCGCTCCCGAGGATTGCGGACGCTGACGTCCGATAAGTTCGGAACCTTAGCCTGTTTTTCTACACCGCGCAGCACCCTACTCTGGCTCCCTGCCCTTTCGTCCGAAACCGGAGCCAACAAACATGAGTGACAGCGCCTTACCTTCCACAACGCTTGCGGCAAGCCGTGAACGACTGCCCTTGAGCGGCCTGCTGGCACTGGCGACCGCCGGCTTCATCACCATCCTCACCGAAGCCATGCCGGCGGGCCTGCTCCCGCAAATGGGCGCCGGCCTCGGCGTGTCCGACGCCCTGGTGGGCCAGTTGGTGACCCTGTATGCCCTCGGCTCGCTGCTGGCCGCCATTCCCCTGACCATCGCCACCCGTGGCTGGCGCAGGCGGCCGTTGCTGATGCTTGCCATCGGCGGGTTTGCCTTGGTCAACAGCGTCACGGCGTTATCCAGTGATTACCTGCTGACCCTGGTGGCGAGGTTCTTCGCCGGGGTGTTCGCGGGGTTGCTGTGGGCGCTGCTGGCCGGTTACGCCAGCCGTATGGTTGCGCCGCACCTGCAAGGAAGGGCGATTGCCGTGGCCATGCTTGGCGCGCCGCTGGCGCTGTCGTTGGGGGTGCCCGCCGGGACATTCCTGGGCACCACGGTGGGCTGGCGCCTGAGCTTTGCGATCATGAGCGGCCTTACGGTACTGCTGCTGGCGTGGGTGCGCTGGCAAGTCCCGGACTTTGCCGGGCAACAGGCGGAAAAACGCCTGGGGCTGCGTCAGGTATTGGCATTGCCGGGGATTCGTCCGGTGCTGTTTGTGACCTTCACCTACGTGCTGGCCCATAACATTCTCTACACCTATATCGCGCCGCTCCTAGTGCCTGCCGGGATTGCCGCGGACATTGATCAGGTGTTGCTGGTGTTTGGCCTGGCGGCACTGCTGGGCATCTGGATGGTCGGGGTGCTGATTGATCAGCGGCTGCGCGCCTTGCTGGTGATCAGCTGCGGGATGTTCGCCCTGTCAGCCCTGGCGCTGGCGTTCTGGATTACCTCGGCCCCCGTGATCTACACCACGGTCGCATTGTGGGGCCTGGCGTTTGGTGGACTGCCGGCCTTGCTGCAAACGGCGCTGGCCAAGTCGGCCGGGGATTCAGCCGATGCCGCGCAGTCGATGCTGGTGACCGTGTGGAACCTGGGTATTGCCGGCGGCGGGCTGCTGGGCGGCATGTTGCTGCAGGGATGGGGCGTGACGTCGTTTCCCTGGGCCGTCGTCGCCTTGGTCTTGCTGGCGCTGATGGCCACGTTTCGTTTAACCGATGTTTAAACAGAAACGTGACGTGATGTTTCTTAACTCTTATGATCGCACCGGGTGCGCTGCTGCATACGGCACAGCGCAGGTTAAAGGATAAGCATTGGTCGGGCCGCCAATGGAGACTTGTCGTGCCTGATAAACACCCTGCAATTCCTCGCCCCCAGGTTCTGGTCGAAGGCGCGCTGTCGGCGCTTGAGCGATTTTCACGTATCGAAGCGGTCAGCGGCATCGTGTTGCTGCTGGCGGCGATCGTCGCCTTGATCTGGGCCAACAGCCCGGTCGCCGATTCCTACGAACACTTCTGGAACACCCCACTCACTATCGGGCTGGGAGACTTCACGGTCTCGCGCTCGCTGCACTTCCTGGTGAACGACGGGCTGATGACCGTCTTCTTCCTGGTGGTGGGCGCCGAGATTCGCCAGGAAATCAGGGACGGCGCACTCGCCAACCTGAAACTGGCCACCCTGCCCTTGGGCGCCGCATTGGGTGGCGTGCTGATGCCGGCGCTGATTTACACCCTGCTCAACCATGGCACGGTAGCGGCCAGCGGCTGGGCAGTGCCCACGGCCACTGACATTGCGTTCGCCGTGGGTGTGCTGGCGCTGTTGGGCAAATCGATTCCGGCCGGCGTGCGCATCCTGCTGCTGGCGCTGGCGATCATCGATGACATCGTCGCCATCCTGATCATTGCGATTTTCTACACCGCCAGCCTGGATTACATGGGCCTGGTGATCGCGGCCTGCGGGCTGGCACTGGTGCTGATCTTTCAGCGGATGGGGATCGGCAAGGCCGCGGTGTACGTGCTGCCGGGGGCGATTGTCTGGTTTGGCCTGCTGAAGACCGGTGTGCATCCAACCCTCGCGGGCGTGATGCTTGGGCTGCTGACGCCGGTTACGTCCAGGCCCACTCGGGAACGTCCGCTGGACACCATCGGACGCACCTTTAACGAGCTGATGGACCGGCTTTCGCAACCGGCTGAAAGTGGCCATCAGGTCGCCAAACCATTGAAGCAGTTACGAGAGGCCCAGCGGGAAATGCTGCCGCCGGTGCAGCGTATTCAGGCGGGCTTGCACCCGTGGGTAGCGTTCGGCGTGATGCCGCTGTTTGCCCTGGCTAACGCCGGGGTGAGCCTGCAAGGGTTCAACCTGGACGACCCGCTGCCCCACGGCGTGTTCATGGGCGTGATCCTGGCGTTGGTGCTGGGCAAGCCGCTGGGGGTGATGCTGGCGAGTGTTGCGCTGGTCAAACTGAATATCTGCCAACTGCCGGAGGGCCTGACCTGGAACGGCGTCGCCCTGGTGGGCCTGCTGGCGGGGATTGGTTTTACCATGTCGATTTTCATCTCGTCACTGGCCTTCTCCGATCCGACGCTGCTGTCAGCCGCCAAGCTGAGTGTGCTGACCGCTTCGTCCCTGGCAGCGGTGATTGGCCTGAGCTGGGGCAAGCTCAAGTTTGCGCGTTGACTCAACCGTTGGGTGATGGCTGTTGAGACAACTCGGAAATTGTGGCGACGACCTTCATCAGCATCTCGGCGACCGCGATTTCCCCGTTTAACCGAATGGCCGGTGTAGTCAGTTGCCTGAGCCACCGCTCATGCCTGGGCCGGCTGCGTCCGGCCCGGTTGCCTGCCTCATAGCTTTGCGCCCATATGAGAAATTTCCGGTGGTTCTCGTGCATATCCCCGCCCGGCAAGATCCGCGCACCGAACCGTTGGGATTCCCGTGATTTCAAGCGCTCGATTCGCAGTGCCGTTGGCGTATCGATGAACACCACCAAGTCAGCGTTTTGAATCACCTCGGCGCCCCAGCCATCCATTGATCCGGACAGCACCCAAGGGGAGTCAGCCAGCGCCTGGGTCAACAACGCGACCCGCTCTTCAGGCGGGCGTGATTGCTCGAAGGGAGGGTCCGTGGGGTACCAATAGTAATCATCGACATCCACATGAGGCAGGTTAAGCCTGTCAGCCAAGGCGGCGCCCAACGTGCTCACGCCAGCACCCGAAGCTCCGCTGATATAAATCCGTTTACTCATGGTTTGGCCTCCTTAACGTCCTACCTGAATATTACGTAAAAAAAAGACCCCGGCCTCTTCAGGCCGGGGTCTTTTTATTCAGGCTGGTAACGAGATCAGAACTTCTTGATCTCAGCCTTGGTTTCCAACTGCTTGCGATAGGCGGCGAAGTCTTGCTGGCCGACACGGGACGCGAGGAAGCGGCGATACTGAGCCTTCTCGTCATCGGTCGGTGCAGCGGCTTCATTGACCGCGTTCAAGCGCACGATCATCAGGCTACCGTCTGGCAGGGTCACGCTGGTGAAGGTCGGCTTGTCCTTGGCCGCAGGCTTAGGCATGCGGAACAAGGCTTGCAGCACGGCAGGCTCGACGCCTTCCTGGCCACGGGTAGCCCCTTCGGTGACTTTCCAGGCCTGGCCATCAACCGGCTGGTTCAGCGGTGTCTTGCCATCACGCAGGCTGGCAATCAGCTCGTCCGCGTGAGTCTTCGCCGCAGCGCTTGCGCGCTCCTTGGTCAACTGGGCACGGATGGCAGTGGCAACGCTTTCCAGCGGCAACTGGGTAGGCTTCAGGTGCTCTTTGGCACGCAGCACCACGATGGTTTCCGGATCCAGCTCGATGGCGGTGCTGTTGGCACCTTCATCCAGGACTTCAGGGCTGAATGCAGCGGTCACCACGGCACGGTTGGCAGCGATGCCTTCGCCACCCTCACGGCCAAACGGCGCGGAGGTGTGCACGGTCAGCTTCAGGTCCGACGCCGGCTGGGCCAGGTCGGAAGCTTCGAATGCAGCGTCTTCCAGTTGCTTGGTGGCATCGACGAAGCGCTGTTCAACCTGTTGGGTCTTGAGCTCGCGGGTCAGCTTGTCTTTCAGGCTGGCAAACGTTGGCACTTCAGGTGCTTCAACGCCCAACAGCTTGATCAGGTGCCAGCCGAAGCTCGAACGCACCGGAGCCGAGACCTGATCCTTGTTCAGCGCGTACAGCGCTGTTTCGAAGGCTGGGTCGTAGACGCCAGGACCCGCGAAACCGAGGTCACCGCCGTTGTTCGCCGAACCCGGATCCTGGGAGAACTCTTTGGCCAGGGCTTCGAACTTCTCGCCCTTGGCCAGGCGTGCCTGGATCTCTTCGATCTTGGCCTTGGCCTGCTCGTCAGTGGTCTTGTCGTTGACTTCGATCAGGATGTGCGCCGCGCGACGCTGTTCAGCGAGGTTGGCGGTTTCTTTCTGATAGAGGGCTTGCAGCTCATCGTCCTTGACCGCGACCTGGTCGAAGAAGGAAGCCTTCTTCAGCTCCAGATAGTCGATGACCACCTGGTCCGGGGTCATGAACTCTTTGGCGTGCTGGTCGTAGTAAGCCTTGACCTCGTCGTCGGTGAGTTTCACCGCCGCAGGGTTGGCCTTGACGCTGACGGTGGCGAAATCGCGGGTCTGTTTTTCCAGACGGGCAAAAGCCAGCACTTCGGCATCGGTGACAAAACCGCTGCCGGCAATGCCTGCACGCACCTGGCCGATCAGCATTTCCTGGCTCAGCATCTGACGAAATTGCATACGGCTGTAGCCCAGCTGACGGATCACCTGGTCAAAACGCTCGGCGTTGAACTGGCCATCCACCTGGAATTCCGGTGTCTGCAGGATCACTTGATCCAGCGCTGCTTCGGAGAAAGCGAATTTCGAATCGGCGGCGCCTTGCAGCAACAGCTTGCGATCGATCAGGCCTTTGAGGGCGGCGTCGCGCAGCAGCTTTTCGTCCAGCAAGGAAGCATCGAAGTCCTTGCCCAGCTGTTGCATCAGCTGACGACGTTGCATGTCGACGGCCTGGCCCAGTTCGCTTTGGGTGATTTCTTCACCGTTGACCTTGGCCACGTCCTGCTTGTTGTTGGTCGAAGCCTGAAAAATAGCCTCGATACCGGTGAACGCCATCAATGCGACGATGATCCCGATAATGGTCTTGGCAATCCAGCCTTGTGAATTGTCCCTGATATTCTGCAGCATGCGTCCCCCAGAAACGGTTGAACTTCAAAATTAGGCAACCGTGGAGCGTGGGTAGAGTCCGGATAGAAGAAAGGCGCATCCGAGGATGCGCCTTCTCGTAACTGGCGGAGCGGACGGGGGTTTGAACCCACACCCCCGGCGTGGCGACCCGATGGATACTTGGGTCAGCTGCCGCTCCGCTGCCAGGTCAGACCTGCGTCCGACCCGGATGGGTAAGGCTTGAACGAAGCTTAGTTAACGGCTTCTTTCAGGGCTTTACCGGCTTTGAAACCTGGTTTTTTGGCAGCGGCGATTTGCAGAGCCTTGCCAGTCTGTGGGTTACGGCCAGTGCGAGCTGGACGATCGGTCACAGAGAAAGTACCGAAACCAACCAGTACCACAGAGTCGCCGGCCTTGAGAGCGCCAGTGACGGATTCGATTACTGCGTCCAGCGCACGGCCAGCAGCGGCTTTCGGGATATCAGCAGATGCAGCGATAGCATCAATCAGTTCCGACTTGTTCACTCTAAGTCCCCTTATATCTATTGAGTATGATTCTAAGTTTTTTGGTGAAAGCAAAAACCAGTGCTGAATGGCCTACAGACACTTAAGAGCCGCTTTATAACAAGGGCTCTAAAAAGCTGTCAAGGAAGCCCCCAGGCTTAAACGTATTAATGCGTGCTAATTCTTTCCTTAGAGTCAGTCTCGCGTTTTTCGTCCTTCGCGACTATCTCCGGAGCCACATCCGGCAAGGGCTCCGGCGCGTATTGCAGCGCAATTTGCAGGACCTCGTCAATCCATTTAACCGGTTTAATCTGCAGATCCTGCTTGATGTTGTCAGGAATCTCCTTCAAGTCGCGAACATTCTCTTCAGGAATGATCACGGTCTTGATACCACCGCGGTGTGCAGCCAGCAATTTCTCTTTGAGGCCACCAATGGCCAGTACCTGGCCACGCAGGGTGATTTCACCGGTCATGGCCACATCGGCACGCACCGGAATCCCGGTGAGGGCTGATACCAGTGCCGTGCACATGCCTACGCCTGCGCTAGGGCCGTCTTTCGGCGTCGCCCCTTCCGGCATGTGGATGTGGGTGTCGTGCTTCTCGTGGAAGTCCAGGGGGATCCCCAGGCTCTTGGCGCGGCTGCGCACCACGGTCTGCGCGGCAGTGATGGATTCGACCATCACGTCACCCAACGAACCGGTCTTGATCAGTTGCCCCTTGCCCGGGATAACGGCGGCTTCGATGGTCAGCAACTCGCCGCCCACCTGGGTCCACGCCAGGCCTGTGACCTGGCCCACCTGGTCCTGCTGCTCAGCCAGGCCGTAGCGGAATTTACGCACGCCCAGGAAGTGTTCCAGCAGGTCGGCGGTGACCTTCACCGAGAAGCGTTTTTCCAGCGCATGTTCCTTCACGGCCTTGCGGCAGATCTTCGCCAGTTGACGCTCAAGGCCCCGTACACCGGCCTCGCGGGTGTAGAAACGAATGATGTCGCGGATCGCGTCGGCATCAAATTCGATCTCGCCTTTTTTCAGGCCGTTGGCCGCAATCTGCTTGGGCGAGAGGTATTTGACGGCGATGTTGATCTTCTCGTCTTCGGTGTAACCCGGCAGACGAATCACCTCCATCCGGTCCAGCAAGGCTGGCGGAATATTCATCGAGTTGGAGGTGCACAGGAACATTACGTCGGACAGGTCGTAGTCGACTTCCAGGTAATGGTCGTTGAAATTGTGGTTCTGCTCGGGGTCGAGCACTTCCAGCAAAGCGGAGGCCGGATCGCCACGCATGTCGCTGCCCATTTTGTCGATTTCATCGAGCAGGAACAGCGGGTTGCGCACACCCACCTTTGTCATCTTTTGAATCAATCTTCCTGGCATCGAACCGATGTAAGTCCGGCGATGGCCACGAATTTCCGCTTCATCACGCACACCGCCCAAGGCCATGCGCACGAATTTACGGTTGGTTGCGTGGGCAATCGACTCCGCCAGGGAGGTTTTACCCACACCAGGAGGACCGACCAGGCACAAAACCGGACCGCGAATCTTCTTCACGCGCTTTTGCACGGCGAGGTATTCGAGGATACGTTCTTTGACTTCTTCGAGGCCGTAGTGATCGGCATCCAGAATGTCTTCGGCGCGGGCCAGGTCCAGGCGAACTTTGGTCTGGGCCTTCCACGGCACCTGCACCAGCCAGTCGATATAGGAACGAACCACGGTGGCTTCGGCCGACATCGGCGACATTTGCTTGAGCTTGTTCAGCTCGGCAGTGGCTTTGGTCAAGGCGTCTTTCGGCAGGCCGGCGGCATCGATGCGCTTTTTCAGCTCTTCGATTTCGTTATGGCCTTCCTCGCTGTCACCCAGCTCTTTCTGAATGGCCTTCATCTGCTCATTCAGGTAGTACTCGCGCTGGCTGCGCTCCATTTGCTTTTTGACACGGCCGCGAATGCGCTTCTCAACCTGCAACAGGTCGATTTCGGCATCCAGCAGCGCCAGGACGTGTTCGACCCGGGCAGACAAATCGATGATTTCGAGAATGTCCTGCTTCTGTTCGATCTTCAGCGCCATGTGCGCGGCCATGGTGTCGACCAGGCGGCTTGGCTCATCAATGCTGTTGAGGGACGAGAGGACTTCTGCGGGGACTTTCTTGCCCAGTTGCACGTATTGCTCGAACTGGGACAGCAGGCTGCGCACGAACACTTCGGATTCGCGCTCAGGGGCGTCGACTTCGTCGATCAGCGCCACTTCGGCACGCAGATGGCCGTCCACTTCCATGAAGCGTTCGACCGCACCGCGCTGCTCGCCTTCCACCAGCACCTTGACGGTACCATCAGGCAGCTTGAGCAATTGCAGGACAGTTGCAACGGTACCAACGCGATACAGGGCATCTTCGCCTGGATCATCGTCAGCAGGATTTCTCTGGGCCAGCAGCAGGATCTGCTTGTCGCCCGTCATCGCGGCCTCGAGGGCTTCGATAGACTTCTCGCGCCCCACGAACAGCGGGATAACCATGTGCGGATAGACGACGACATCACGCAACGGCAGGAGAGGCAATTCGATGGTTGTCTTCATGATTTCGCCTCTATGACAGATGAAAGTAAGCTTGAAACCAAGATGGGGGCTGCCTGCAAAAAAAACAAGCGTAATGGCATCAGTTAAACGCAGTAAAAACAAAGGGGCCCCTTAAGGCCCCTTTATTTTGTACAGCTCAGCGACGCAACGCTTACGCGTCTGGCGCAGCCTTGGCAGCCGGCTCACTGTTTTCGTAGATATACAGTGGCTTGGACTTGCCTTCTATAACGCTTTCGTCGATCACCACTTTACTCACCTCGGACTGCGAGGGGATTTCGTACATGGTGTCGAGCAGTACGCCTTCGAGGATCGAGCGCAAACCACGGGCGCCGGTCTTGCGCTCCAGCGCCCGCTTGGCCACCGATTTGAGCGCGTCAGCACGGAACTCGAGGTCCACACCTTCCATCTCGAACAGCTTGGCATATTGCTTGGTCAGGGCGTTTTTCGGCTCGGTGAGGATCTGCATCAACGCAGCCTCATCCAACTCGTCCAACGTCGCCAGCACTGGCAGACGGCCAACGAATTCCGGGATCAGACCGAACTTGACCAAATCGTCAGGCTCGACTTCACGCAGGGATTCACCGACTTTCTTGCCTTCTTCCTTGCTGCGTACTTCTGCACTGAAACCAATGCCGCCACGGGTGGAACGGTTTTGAATAACCTTTTCCAGACCGGAGAACGCACCGCCACAGATGAACAGGATATTGCGCGTATCAACCTGAAGGAATTCCTGCTGTGGATGCTTGCGGCCGCCTTGTGGCGGTACGGAAGCAACAGTACCTTCGATCAGTTTCAACAGCGCCTGCTGCACGCCTTCACCGGAAACGTCCCGGGTGATCGACGGGTTGTCGGATTTGCGCGAAATCTTGTCGATTTCATCGATGTAGACAATGCCCATCTGGGCCTTTTCCACATCGTAATCGCATTTCTGCAGCAGCTTTTGAATGATGTTCTCGACGTCTTCACCTACGTAACCGGCCTCGGTAAGAGTGGTTGCGTCGGCGATGGTGAAGGGAACGTTCAGCAGGCGAGCCAGGGTTTCTGCAAGCAGGGTTTTACCCGAGCCTGTAGGACCGATCAGCAAGATGTTGCTTTTGCCGAGCTCGACGTCGTCACTTTTCTTGTCACGCTGGTTCAGACGCTTGTAGTGGTTGTACACCGCTACGGCCAGAACCTTCTTTGCACGCTCTTGACCAATCACATACTGATCAAGGATGCCGCTGATTTCTTTAGGCGAAGGCAATTTATGCGCGCTGCTTTCGGCCTGGGCTTCCTGCACCTCCTCGCGGATGATGTCATTGCACAGGTCGACGCACTCGTCGCAGATAAACACCGAGGGGCCGGCAATCAACTTGCGCACTTCATGCTGGCTTTTGCCACAGAAGGAGCAATAGAGCAGCTTGCCGTTGTCCTCGCCGTTGCGGGTGTCAGTCATTCGTTCGATCCAAATCCGATAGGCTTGCAACACAAGATGAAGGCTATTGAGGGCTTTTTCAAGCCCACTGGTGGTCGGACGTGCCGACCTGCCCTATTTTGAGCTGCTTATATTAAGCGGGGCGCTTTTCGATCACTGCGTCGATCAACCCGTATTCACGCGCGGCTTCGGCGCTCATGAAGTTGTCACGGTTGGTGTCGCGCTCGATCTCTTCCAGGGTGTGCCCGCTATGTTTGGCCATCAGCGTGTTGAGACGCTCACGAATGAAGAGGATTTCCTTGGCATGGATTTCGATGTCCGATGCCTGGCCCTGGAAACCGCCCAGTGGCTGGTGAATCATCACGCGCGAGTTCGGCAGGCAGTAACGCTTGCCCTCAGCACCAGCGGTCAGCAGGAAAGCACCCATGCTGCACGCCTGACCGATACAGGTGGTCGATACGTTCGGCTTGATGAACTGCATGGTGTCGTAGATCGACATGCCAGCCGTTACCGAACCGCCCGGGGAGTTGATGTAGAGATGGATGTCCTTGTCCGGGTTTTCCGCTTCAAGGAACAGCAGCTGCGCACAGATCAGGTTGGCCATGTAGTCCTCTACCGGACCAACCAGAAAGATCACTCGCTCCTTGAGCAGGCGCGAGTAGATGTCATAGGCGCGTTCGCCACGAGCAGATTGCTCGACAACCATCGGGACCAGGCCGCCAGCGGCCTGGATATCAGAGTTCTGCTGAATATACGAATTACGGAACATGCTCTGCAGTTACTCCCAAATAGTCATGTCTTGAATACGCATAAGCCAGCGCGAGGCTGGCTTATGGGTGTATTTTCAAACGAGTTGAGCGATCAGTCGGCTTGTGCTGCTTCAGCCGGCTTGACTGCTTCTTCGTAAGAGACCGCTTTATCGGTCACCTTAGCCTTCTGCAGAACAGTATCCACAACTTGCTCTTCCAGCACAACCGAACGCACTTCGTTCAGCTGCTGGTCGTTCTTGTAGTACCAGGACACAACAGCCTCAGGCTCCTGGTAGGCCGAAGCCATTTCCTGGATCATTTCGCGAACGCGGCTTTCGTCAGGCTTGAGGTCGAATTGCTTGACCACTTCAGCCACGATCAGGCCCAGCACAACGCGGCGCTTGGCTTGTTCTTCGAACAGCTCGGCCGGCAGTTGGTCAGGCTTGATGTTGCCACCGAACTGCTGAACAGCCTGCACGCGCAGACGATCCACTTCGTTGGACAGCAGGGCCTTCGGCACTTCGATCGGGTTGGCGGCCAGCAGACCGTCCATCACCTGGTTCTTGACCTTGGATTTGATGGCCTGACGCAGCTCACGCTCCATGTTCTTGCGAACTTCGGTGCGGAAACCTTCGATGCCGGTTTCCTTGATGCCGAACTGGTTGAAGAATTCTTCGTTCAGTTCTGGCAGCTTAGGCTCGGAAACGGTGTTGACGGTCACGGTGAACTCGGCGGTTTTGCCAGCCAGGTCCAGGTTCTGATAGTCAGCCGGGAAGGTCAGGTTCAGAACGCGCTCTTCGCCGGCTTTAGCGCCAACCAGGCCGTCTTCGAAACCAGGGATCATGCGGTTGGAGCCCAGCACCAGCTGAGTACCCTTGGCGGAGCCGCCAGCGAATGCTTCGCCGTCAACCTTGCCAACAAAATCGATGTTCAGCTGGTCTTCGTTCTGGGCAGCGCGGTCGGCCACTTCAAAACGGGTGTTCTGCTTGCGCAGGATTTCCAGCATGTTGTCCAGGTCCGAATCAGCTACATCAGCGCTCAGGCGCTCGATAGCGATGGATTCGAAACCGGCAACGGTGAACTCAGGGAACACTTCGAAGGTTGCGACGTATTCCAGGTCCTTGCCTTTTTCCAGCACTTTCGGCTCAACCGAAGGAGCGCCGGCCGGGTTCAGCTTCTGCTCAACCACAGCTTCGTAGAAGGAAGACTGGATAACGTCGCCTACCGCTTCCTGGCGCGCATCAGCTTCATAACGCTGACGAATCACGCTCATTGGCACTTTGCCCGGACGGAAGCCGGCAATCTTGGCCTTTTGGGCAGTCTGCTGCAGACGCTTGTTGACCTGAGTCTCGATGCGCTCAGCCGGCACGGTGATGCTCATGCGGCGCTCAAGAGCAGAAGTATTTTCAACAGAAACTTGCATGGATATTCCTCGTTGCACAGACGTTAGCCGGCCGTTTCCGACCCCAGAATCAAGGGCATGCATTCTAGTGGGTCAAACTCAAGAAGTCACCCTACTGAAAACGGGTAAAAAAGCAGCAGGCAATTTATAGGTGCGAATGCACGAATGCACCTCGCCCCGTTAGCAAATACATCCCATCACGCCAGGGCTCTGCGCCAACCCTTCTATATATAGAAGAGGCTGCCAATCATCTCCCTGACAACCGACCTTGCGAGCAAGGCCGGCGGGCAGCGCAGCATCATCGAGCAACATAAATACGACGAAACGCCCTGCCCTTGCAGCCCAGCACCTGCGACTGCGTTGAAACTTCAAACCGCTGAAACAAAAAAGGCGCCAGACTATTAATCTGGCGCCTTTCGAAATATGGGGTGGACGAAGGGGATCGAACCCTCGACAACGGGAGTCACAATCCCGTGCTCTACCAACTGAGCTACGCCCACCATATTGCGTGACCAAAAAGCCTGTCAAAACGGCTATTTGTTGAGCTTCGTGACGACCAGCCGGCCTTCTCGAAACTTTATTTGGTGCGGATGAAGAGACTCGAACTCTTACGCCTCGCGGCGCTGGAACCTAAATCCAGTGTGTCTACCAATTCCACCACATCCGCATGAAGCTCTTAAAGCAAAGGCGCCAGACTGTTAATCTGGCGCCCTCTGAATATGGGGTGGACGAAGGGGATCGAACCCTCGACAACGGGAGTCACAATCCCGTGCTCTACCAACTGAGCTACGCCCACCATATTGCGCTACTTGTGCCAAAGCTGCCTAATGGCGCACCCGGCAGGACTCGAACCTGCGACCATCCGCTTAGAAGGCGGATGCTCTATCCAGCTGAGCTACGGGCGCCTTATTAATCTGTACTCTTGGAGGATTACAAACTAACCAGTGCTAGGCTGTGCCCGACAAGTGCGACGAATAGTATAGATGCACCCGAAACCCGTCAAATCCTTTTTATAAAAAATTCATTTTATTTAAGGGGTTAGGGGAATTTGCAGACCAAGCGCCTTTGCCCTCACGCCACGACATGCGAGAATGCGCGCACTTTTCTTCCCCCTCTCGATGGTTAATCACGCGTAATGACTGCACAACTTATCGACGGCAAATCAATCGCCGCCAGCCTGCGCCAGCAGATCGCCAAACGAGTCGCCGAGCGCAGCCAACAAGGCCTGCGCACGCCGGGTCTCGCGGTGATCCTGGTCGGCAGCGATCCTGCCTCTCAGGTTTATGTCTCGCACAAGCGTAAAGACTGTGAAGAGGTCGGCTTTATTTCCAAAGCCTACGACTTGCCTTCTGACACCACCCAGCAAGCCCTCACCGACCTGATCGACAGCCTCAACGACGATCCGGCCATCGACGGCATCCTGTTGCAACTGCCGTTGCCCGAGCACCTGGACGCGTCCAAATTGCTCGAACGCATCCGCCCGGACAAAGACGTCGACGGTTTCCACCCTTATAACGTCGGCCGCCTGGCCCAGCGCATCCCGCTGCTGCGCCCGTGCACGCCGAAGGGCATCATGACCCTGCTGGAAAGCACCGGCGTCGACCTGTACGGCCTTGATGCAGTCATCGTCGGCGCATCGAACATCGTCGGTCGCCCGATGGCCATGGAACTGCTGCTGGCTGGCTGCACCGTGACCGTCACCCACCGCTTCACCAAGGACCTGGCTGGCCACGTCGGCCGCGCCGACCTGGTGGTAGTCGCCGCCGGCAAGCCAGGCCTGGTCAAGGGTGAGTGGATCAAGGAAGGCGCCATCGTGATCGACGTGGGCATCAACCGCCAGGACGACGGCAAACTGGTAGGCGACGTGGTGTACGAAACTGCCCTGCCCCGTGCCGGCTGGATCACCCCGGTACCGGGTGGCGTCGGCCCGATGACCCGCGCCTGCCTGCTGGAAAATACCCTGTACGCAGCCGAAACCCTGCACAGCTAATAACCAGCCGCTCTGAAAAAGCCCTGCCTTATCGCAGGGCTTTTTATTAGCCGGATAAAAAGTACTTTTTTCTTTGTTTTTAAGGGGTTTCATCTGTTTTCAGAAGAACATTCGACAGTTTCTGATCCATACTCCTAAAATGTAACGGCATTTATCAGAAAGTCCGTGCAGAACGGTATATCCCTACTTTTTTAGCGAGTTCATCCGCGTGAAAATTCATCTTTCCATTGTCAGCCTATTTTTTGCATTTACAGGCACCTTCGCGAGCGCAAGCGAAACCACTACCGCTCCCCGCGACATGTCCACCCTGCACATCGCCTCCGGCAGTGCGATGGTGGTAGACCTGCAGACCAACAAGATCATCTATGCCAGCAACCCGGATGTCATCGTGCCGATCGCCTCAGTGAGCAAACTGATGACCGGCCTGATCGTGCTGGAGGCCAAGCAGAACATGGATGAATACATCGACATCAACATCAAGGACACGCCGGAGATGAAAGGCGTGTTCTCCCGGGTCAAGATCGGCAGCGAAATGCCACGCAAAGAGATGCTGCTGATTGCCCTCATGTCCTCGGAAAACCGCGCCGCCGCCAGCCTGGCCCACCACTACCCGGGCGGCTACCCGGCATTTATCGCGGCAATGAACGCCAAGGCCAAGGCGCTGGGCATGACCAGCACCCATTACGTTGAACCCACCGGCCTGTCGATCCACAACGTGTCCACCGCCCGCGACTTGAGCAAGCTGCTGGCCGCCGCGCGCAAATACCCGATGCTCAGCCAGTTGAGTACCACCAAGGAAAAGACCGTATCGTTCCGCAAACCCAACTACACCCTGGGCTTCTCCAACACGGACCACCTGATCAACCGCGCCAACTGGGACATCAAGCTGACCAAGACCGGCTTTACCAACCAGGCCGGCCACTGCCTGGTGCTGGTGACCAGCATGGGCAATCGCCCGGTGTCGCTGGTGATCCTCGACGCTTTCGGCAAATTCACCCACTTTGCCGATGCCGGCCGCATCCGCAGCTGGGTCGAGACCGGCAAGAGCGGTTCGGTGCCAGACGTCGCATTGCGCTACAAGGCTGACAAGAACCTGAAGAACCGCCCACGGGCGAATGTTCAGGTGACCGAGTCCCGCTGAACAGCGACATGAAAAAACGGCGCCCTTGAGCGCCGTTTTTTATTTGGCCTGACTGGCCAGGGCCTTGACCGCCTGGGCCGCCGCCTGCTCCTGGCCCGCCTGGGCCGTGGCACTGGCCGCCTGCTGCCAGCGCTGGGCGTCGACCTTGACCGGTAACTGGGTAGGCCGCTGAATCAGCACGGCCCACTTGCCGCCGTCTTTCCAAGCCGACTCAAAGGCGCCGAAATCCATCGGCATGCGTCGCGCCAACCCCGTACGCAACAGCACCATGCTCTTCTGCTTGTTGTAGCCCACCACCACGACATACCGCGCCCCGGCCCAGAAGGTCGAGCCCTGGGTGATGCGCGCCATCACCGGGTAGCCGGCGGCGACCTGCGCCAGCATCGCCGGCAACTGGTCGTCCAGCGGGTACACCAGCATCCCGTATTCACGGGCCAACACCTGCATGTTGCGCTCAAGGTCTGCTTCGGCGCCCGGCAGATGCAGCGGCTTATCCAACAGGCCCGGTGTAATCACAATGCCTTGTTGGGACAGCATGCTGGCCAGAGCGGCCGGGCCACCGAGGTAGGTCTCACCGCGAAAAGCCGGCACGCCCTTGAGCTCGACGCTCTCCGGCAGGCCCGGGATGCTCGTGGGTTTGGGATGCGAGGAGCAGGCCGCCAGCCCCATGAAACAGGCTGCGACCCACCAGGAGGTTTTAATGTTCGAGGGAAACCGCAACTTCGTCACTCACTTGATCAACGGCCAACGTGGGCCCTGATCATAGGATGCTCCGGGGCGCGGGTATAGCCTTGCAGCGCAGTAAAAGGCCCGCCATAGAGCAAACAAGTTGGACGCACACGACCATTGGTCAATAGCAGGCAACCTGCGGATAGCTAGACTGTCCATTGAGAAGACAGTGTGTGCCCTGTACCGGGCGAAAGGAGGCACTTATGAGCCTGACAACAACGATTCTGCTTTTGATCTGTGGCTGGCTGGCAGTGGCCGCCGCCATGCTCTGGGGCGTGATGCGCGTGACCCGCCGGCACCATCACCCACAGGTAAAACCCGCAGCACCCGGCAAGCTGCACAAACCCGCCGGGCATCACGCCTGAGGCCTTAGCCAGGCATGCAACTGAAGTCTTCGGTCTGCGCCAGTTCCTTGCCGTGGCTGTCCTTCAACTCGGCGCGTACCGTGGTACCAAGGCTGGATTCCACCAGGGTGTAATGCTCGCCCGCCTTGAAGTTGCCGTAGGTGACATGCCCGCGACAATCCTGCTGGTTGTCATCCCCCGCCTCTTCTTCAAACAAGGTGACATCCAGGCGATGAGCGCCGGGTTTCACTTCGAAGTAGCGACCATCATCAATGTTTTTCCCGTCTACCCGCTCGGCCATCAGGTCGTTGGGCGCCTCTTCTTGCAGGCCGATCCAGGCTTCGCTCGGGTCCGCTTTCGGAATCGGGCCGGCGCACGCCGACAACAGCAGGACCGCACTCAAGGCCGGGATCAACAACAAGGGTTTAAGAGACATGGCAGAACTCCAAATGGATAAAGAGTGAGCGGAAAAACGACTTCCGTTCGATCGGTATCCAGCTTGGTACTGTCACCATTATTGAACAAATGAATACATATGAAAGGATCTTCAGCCGTTAACTAAATGTTCCTTCACCTGGCTGAAAGGTGCGTGTTAGGTGGGTCCGTCAAGACTGCGAGCGTTTGCAATCCAACTCCTTTGGAGGTTACGGCATGCTCGGGCTGGTAAAGACCGCACTGCTCAAGCCCTACACGTTTATCGTGCTGGCAATTTTCATCTGCATCATTGGGCCCATGGCGGCCTTGCGTACCCCCACTGACGTATTTCCCGATATTGGCATCCCCGTCGTCGCGGTGGTTTGGCAGTACAACGGCCTGTCTCCGGACGCCATGGCCGGTCGCGTGATCTACACCTACGAACGCTCCCTGAGTACCACCGTCAACGACATCGAACACATTGAATCGCAGTCGTTACCCGGCATGGGCATCGTGAAGATTTTCTTCCAGCCCGGCGTGGATATCCGCACCGCCAACGCCCAGGTAACAGCGGTGTCACAAACCGTGCTCAAGCAGATGCCACCGGGCATCACCCCACCGCTGATCCTCAACTACAGCGCCTCCACGGTGCCGATCCTGCAGATGGCGTTCTCCAGCCCCAGCCTGTCGGAAGCGAAGATCCGCGACCTGGTGCAGAACAATATCCGCCTGCCTTTGAGCGCCCTGCCCGGCCTGGCCATGCCCACGCCAATGGGCGGCAAGCAACGCCAGATCACCCTCGACCTTGACCCGCAGGCGCTGGCCGCCAAAGGCCTGTCGGCGCAAGACGTGGGCAACGCGCTGGCCTTGCAGAACCAGATCATCCCCGTGGGTACCGCCAAACTCGGCCCCAACGAATACACGATTTTGCTCAACAACAGCCCCAAGGCGATTGATGAGCTCAACGACCTGCCGATCAAGACGGTCGACGGTGCGATCATCACCATCGGCCAGGTGGCCCACGTGCGTGACGGCTCGCCGCCGCAGACCAACATCGTGCGCGTCGACGGCCACCGTGCAGTGCTGATGCCGGCCTTGAAAAACGGCAGCATCTCCACCCTGTCGATCATCGACGGCATCCGCCAG
This sequence comes from Pseudomonas yamanorum, assembly GCF_013386765.1. Lineage (GTDB taxonomy): Bacteria > Pseudomonadota > Gammaproteobacteria > Pseudomonadales > Pseudomonadaceae > Aquipseudomonas > Aquipseudomonas yamanorum_A. Next base: position 27,360 of record NZ_JACARE010000053.1, on the reverse strand, counting down.
ATGCTGCCGCGCATCAATGAAACCCTGCCGCCTTCGCTGAAGACCTCGCTGCTGGGCGACGCCTCGGTGTTCGTCAAACAGTCGGTGGGCAGCGTGGCCCAGGAAGGCATCATTGCGGCCCTGCTGACCAGTGCGATGATCCTGCTGTTCCTCGGCAGCTGGCGCTCGACCATCATCATTGCCGCCTCGATTCCCCTGGCGGTGCTGTCGGCCATCGCGCTGCTGGCAGCCACCGGGCAAACCCTCAATGTCATGACCCTCGGCGGGCTGGCGTTGGCGGTGGGGATCCTGGTGGACGACGCCACAGTGACCATCGAGAACATCAACTGGCACCTGGAACAAGGCAAGGCGGTGAAGGACGCGATCCTCGACGGCGCCAAGCAAATCGTAGGCCCGGCGTTCGTGTCCCTGCTGTGCATCTGCATCGTGTTTGTGCCGATGTTCATGCTGCAAGGTATCGCCGGCTACCTGTTCCGCCCGATGGCGTTGGCGGTGATTTTCGCCATGGCCAGCTCGTTCATCCTTTCGCGCACCCTGGTGCCGACCCTGGCAATGTTCCTGCTCAAGCCGCACGTGCCGGAGCGAGGCGAAGGTCATCACCCGGAAGATGAATTCATCAACCACCACGAGGGCGACCAGCACAAACCCCAGCGCAATGCCGTGCTGCAATCGGTACTGAATTTCCAGCAGGGTTTCGAGCGTCACTTCTCCAACGTGCGGGACGTTTACCACGGCCTGCTGACCCTGGCCCTGGGTGCGCGCAAGCGTTTCATCGTGGGCTTCCTGGCGTGCATCCTGGCCTCGTTCCTGCTGCTGCCAAGCCTGGGCCAGGACTTCTTTCCGGCCACCGACGCAGGCGCCATGGCGCTGCACGTACGCTTGCCATTGGGCACGCGGATTGAAGAAAGCGCGGCGGCGTTTGACCGGATTGAAGCGCGGATTCGCGAGATTGTGCCGGCAGACGAGCTGGACACCATCGTCGACAACATCGGCATCCCGCTGAGCGGCATCGACATGGCCTACAGCAGCAGCGGCACCATCGGCCCACAGGACGGCGATATCCAGGTCACCCTGAAAAAAGACCATGCGCCCACCGCCGACTACGTGAAAAAACTGCGTGAAGCCCTGCCGGAAAGTTTCCCCGGCAGCCAGTTCGCGTTCCTGCCGGCCGACATCAGCAGCCAGATCCTCAACTTCGGTTCACCGGCGCCGCTGGACGTGAAAATCTCCGGGCGCAGCGATGAAGAAAACCGCGCCTACGCCATCGAACTGGAACGTCGCCTGAAACACATACCGGGCATCGCCGACCTGCGTATCCAGCAGTCCACCGGCTACCCGTCGCTGCAAGTCAACGTGGACCGGATGCGCGCCAACGGCCTGGGCATCACCGAGCGTGACGTGACCAACAGCATGGTCGCGTCCCTGGCCGGCAGCTCGCAAACCGCGCCGACCTTCTGGCTCAACCCGGCCAACGGCGTGTCGTATTCGATCGTGGCTGCAACCCCGCAATACCGTCTCGACAGCCTGCCGTCCCTGGAAGCGCTGCCGGTGACCGGTGCCGATGGCCAGTCGCAGATCCTCGGCGGCGTGGCGACCATCTCCCGCGTGCAAAGCCCGGCGGTGGTGACCCACTACAACATCGAACCGACCCTGGACCTGTACGCCAACGTGCAAGGCCGCGACCTCGGCGGCGTCGCCAGCGACGTGCAAAAGGTGCTGAATGACATGGCCCCGATGCGCCCCAAAGGCGCGACCATCAGCCTGCACGGGCAGATCGATGCGCTGCATGAAGCGTTCAACGGCTTGAGCTTCGGCCTGCTCGGCGCGGTGGTGCTGATCTACCTGCTGATCGTGGTCAACTTCCAGTCGTGGACCGACCCGTTCGTGATTATCACCGCGCTCCCGGCGGCCCTGGCGGGCATCGTGTGGATGCTGTTCCTCAGCGGCACCTCGTTATCGGTGCCGGCACTCACGGGGGCCATCCTCTGTATGGGCGTGGCCACCGCCAACTCGATCCTGGTGGTGAGCTTCTGCCGAGAGCGCCTGGCCGAACACGGCGATGCCCTCAAGGCCGCACTGGAAGCCGGCTACACCCGCTTCCGCCCGGTGTGCATGACCGCCCTGGCGATGATCATCGGCATGTTGCCGCTGGCCTTGTCCGAAGAACAAAACGCGCCGCTGGGCCGTGCCGTGATCGGCGGCCTGATCCTTGCCACCACTGCCACTTTGCTGTTTGTACCCGTGGTCTTCAGCCTGGTCCACGGTCGTCACCCTACTCGCGCTGCTGCTGGAGAAACCCCACATGTCGTCTGATCACAAACCCTCGCGCAAGCGTCTGATGCTCATGGGTGTCGGCGGCCTGACACTGGCCGCCCTGTTGGTCGCCAACGGCCTGCACGCCCGTACGATGCATGAAAAATCCGTCACTGCCTGGACCGAAACCGCCGCTGTGCCGCAAGTGCTGGTATTCCAGCCAAAACAGAACGCAGCCGGCGACACCCTGCGCCTGCCCGCGCACCTGGAAGCCTGGAGCAAGGCACCGATTCATGCGCGGGTCAGCGGTTATCTGAAAGACTGGAAAGTCGACATCGGCAGCCAGGTCAAGGCCGGGCAGATCCTGGCCGAGATCGACAGCCCTGACCTCGACCAGCAAGTGGCGCAAACCCACGCCCGCATGGTCCAGGAACAGGCCAACGCACGCCTGGCGGAAACCACCGCCACCCGCTGGAAAAACCTGCTGGACAGCCATTCGGTATCGCGCCAGGAGGCCGATGAAAAAACCTCCAACGCCCTGGCCGCCAAGGCCAACGCCCAGGCCGCCGAGGCCGACTATGCGCGGCTCTCGGCGCTGGAAGACTACAAGACCATCCGCGCACCGTTCGCCGGTGTGATCACCGCGCGCAACACCGACATCGGACAGTTGATCAAGGCCGACAGCGACAGCGATCCGGAACTGTTCGACATCGCCGACACCCACCAACTGCGCCTCTACGTGCCAGTGCCGCAGAACTATGCAGCGGTGATTCATCCGGGGCTGGCCGCCCAACTGACGGTGCCCGAGCATCCCGGCGAACACTTCAGCGCCAAACTGATGGGCGACTCCACCGCCATCGACCGCCGCTCCGGCACCCTGCTCGCGCAGTTCGTGGCCGACAATCCCGACGGCAAGTTGCTGCCCGGCGACTACGCCGAAGCCACCCTGGCGATTCCGGCGGACACCCACGGCGTCAGCATCCCGGCCAGCGCCCTGATCTTCCGGGCCCAAGGCACCCAGGTCGCGGTCCTGGATGCGAAGAACCACGTGCACCTGCAAGACATCCACATCGGCCTCGATCTCGGCGAACGCCTGGTGATCGACCAGGGCCTGAAACCCGCCGACCGCGTGGTCGACAACCCGCCCGACGCCCTGCGCGAAGGCGACGCCGTGCAAATGGCCGACGCCGGAGGTGCCCATGCGCCCAAGGCTTAAACCCCTCGCGGCCTTGGTATTGGTGGCACTGCACGGTTGCTCGCTGGCGCCCACCTACAAGGCGCCGACCATCGACCTGCCTACCAAGTACCGCGAACAGACCAGCGACGGCCCGTGGCACAGCGCACAGCCGTCCGACCAACTGGCGCCGAAGTGGTGGCAGCTGTATCAGGACCAGCGCCTGGATGACCTGCAGGAACAACTGCTCAAGGCCAACCCGGACCTGGCGGCGGCGCTGGCGCATTTCGATGCGTCCCAGGCCTATGCCAGCCAGCTGCATGCCGGGTTGTTCCCGCAGATCACCGCCAGTGCACAGCCGTTGCGCCAGCGGCAATCGGACAGCCGGCCACTGCGGGGTGATACCCAGCCTTCGGTGTACAACAGCAACACGGCCGGTTTTGCCCTGAGTTTTGATCTGGACCTGTGGGGCAAAATCCGCAACCAGGTGGCAGCGGGTGACGCCCAGGCGCAAGCCTCCGGGGACGATTTGGCGGTGGCACGCCTGAGCCTGCAGCATCAGCTGGCGACGCTGTACGTACAGCTCAACGGGCTGGATGCCCAGAGCCGGATTCTCAGCAGTTCCCTGGATGATTTTGGCCAGGCATTGCAACTGACCCGCAGCCGGTATGAAGGGCAGATCGCCTCGGAACTCGACCTGACCCGCGCGCAGAACCAACTGGCTGAAGCCGAGGCGCAGCTGGATGATGTACGCGGTCAGCGCAACCTTACCGAGCATGCGATTGGTGAACTGGTGGGCGTGTCCGCCAGCGAATTCCAACTGCCGCCGAGCAAACAATTGATCGCGTTGCCAGGGATTCCGCAACAGCTGCCCAGCCACCTGCTGCAACGTCGCCCGGATATTGCGGCGGCGGAGCGACGGGTGTTTGCAGCCAACGCGAATATCGGTGTGGCGAAGGCCGCGTGGTACCCGGACTTCAGCTTGACCGGGTTGATTGGCGGGCAGACCCAAGGCGTCGGCAACCTGTTCTCGGCGGCCAATCGGTATTGGGCGCTGGGGCCGTTGGTCAACCTGCCGATCTTCGATGGCGGGCGGTTGAGCGCCAATGAGCGCCAGGCCAAGGCCGAGTTTGAAGAGGCTTCGGCGCATTACCGCAGCCAGGTTTTGCGGGCGGTGCGTGAGGTGGAAGATAACCTTGGACAACTGCGTGATTTGCAGCAGGAAGCGATGGACGAACAGGCCGCCGCGAACGCCGCCGAGCACACGCAGGCGCTGGCGATGAACAGTTATCAGGCGGGTGCGGTGAGTTACCTGGATGTGGTGACAGCGCAGACGGCGGCGTTGCAGGCGCAGAGGACTTTGCAGGCAGTGCAGACGCGGCAGTTGCAGGCGAGTGTGGGGTTGGTGACGGCGCTGGGCGGCGGCTGGAAGCCCGACGCCTGATACAAGTCTCGAGCCCACCCTGGATCAAATGTGGGAGCTGGCTTGCCTGCGATGACGGTGGATCAGTCAAACATATCTAGACTGAGCCACCGCCCATTTCAGCCTTCCGGCCGACTATTCAAAAAAACACTCACCACGGTGTAATCACTGCCATTGGCATGTCGATACAGCGTACTGCTGTGATAGTCAGATACCTCTCCCGCCACGGACACAGTAATCGCAGCGCCCTGAACATCAATCTTTGCCGCTGCGTCACTCGTAACGAGAAATGGACTGGCATCTCTCAACGCAGCCAATATTTCACTATCGTCCTCCAGGTTGCGGTAAACGTAATATCGATAGCTGAACGGAACAGTTGCACCTCCACGATCATCCTTGACGCCATAAACGGCCCCGTCACCGCCAAGTGGCAGTCGCAGCACAACCTCTGTCAATTGCGGGCGCCCCGGAGAAAGCAGCCATTCACCGCCGATATACACCAGGCACAGCGCCAGCAAGATCGTAGTGACAACGGAGTAAACCGACTTTCTAGTAGTTCCTGAACCTGGCATACCTGATTCCTTCCTTGATCCAATATTGGTCGACGCTCATCGAGCGATTTCCCCGCACTTAGATACTCGCGTGGCGGAACCTAACACTGAAAGGCCGGGACGATGAGAGATCAAGGAACAAAAGAGATGTCTTACAAAAGAGCAGGACACACCTTACAACGCACCCTCGAAACGACATATTTCCTACGTTTCTTTCGGATTGCTGGTCGGAACGGGGCCCACTAGTCTTCGTCGGTCGCTGCCAATTCAGCGACCGGACGTGAGAAATCCGAATGACTCCATTGGCGCAAAAGCGCCCGCCGTATACAGTGCAGGCGCTTTTTCTGTGCTCGCTGTTATGGCGGCTGTGCGCGGGCACGCTTCGGCGTGGCCAAGCTCCTGGGGTCTTGGTTTTCTCACTCCGCGTACAGCTGCCACCTTCAATGTGGAAGGCGTGCAATTGCTTGTAGATCGGGTGGTGGGTGTGACGGTAGCCGTGAGCTGACCTTTTAACTGTGGGAGCCGGGCTTGCCCGCGATGACGGAGTGTCAGGCACCGCTACTGTGTCTGAAACACTGCTATCGCGGGCAAGCCCGGCTCCCACAGTTGAGAGGAGTGAAGCCGGATGGCTCAGGCGGCGAGCTTGCCGCTGGCAATCGCCTGTGATGCCGCCACCATCGCGCGCAACAACACCGCACACCCCGCCGCCAGATCATCCGGCGCGGCGTTCTCGATTTCGTTATGGCTGATACCACCCTCACACGGCACAAAGATCATCCCCGCCGGCCCCAGTTCCGCGACGAAAATCGCGTCATGCCCTGCCCCGCTCACAATGTCCATGTTCGACAGGCCCAAGCCATTGGCCGCATCCCGCACGGCATCCACGCAGCCTTTGTCGAAGTACAACGGCGGGAAGTCAGCGGTGGGTGTCATCTCGAACGTGAGGCCGTGCTTGGCGCAGGTCTCGTCGATCACTTTGCTTACCTGCGCAATCATCGAGTCCAGCCGCGCCGGTTCCAGATGACGGAAGTCCAGGGTCATGCGCACTTCGCCGGGAATCACGTTGCGTGAGCCCGGATACGCTTGCAGGCAACCGACGGTGCCACAGGCGTGTGGCTGATGGCCCAACGCAGCGGCGTTAACCGCAGCCACCACGGCAGCAGCGCCCACCAGGGCATCCTTGCGCAAGTGCATTGGCGTCGGTCCCGCATGTGCCTCAACCCCGCGCAGTTTCAGGTCGAACCATTTCTGCCCAAGGGCGCCCAGCACCACGCCGATGGTTTTCTTTTCATCCTCAAGAATCGGACCTTGCTCGATATGCGCCTCGAAATACGCGCCCACCTTGTGCCCGCTCACCGGGCGGGAGCCGGCGTAGCCAATGGCGTTCAGCGCATCGCCTACCGTCACGCCGTCGGCGTCGGTCTTGGCCAGTGTATCTGCCAGGGTAAATTTCTCGGCAAACACGCCGGAGCCCATCATGCAGGGCGCAAAGCGCGAGCCTTCTTCGTTGGTCCACACCACCACTTCCAGCGGCGCTTCGGTTTCCACTTTCAGGTCATTGAGGGTTCGCAACACCTCAACGCCTGCCAGCACACCAAAACAGCCATCAAACTTGCCGCCGGTTGGCTGGGTGTCGATATGGCTGCCGGTCATCACCGGCGGTAGCTTGGGATTGCGCCCCGGCCGGCGGGCGAAGATATTGCCCACGCCATCGATGGTCACGGTGCAGCCGGCCTCCTCGCACCACCTCACAAACAGGTCGCGGGCCTGGCGGTCGAGGTCGGTGAGGGCCAGGCGGCACACGCCGCCCTTGGGCGTAGCGCCGAGCTTGGCGAGTTCCATCAGGGACAGCCACAAACGGTCGCGGTTGATGTGCTGATGGGTGGATTGCAGAACGTCTACGGCAGCGTTCATGGGGATCTCCTCAGGCTACTTTTTTATATGAATCGACTCGGTTAACTGTGGGAGCTGGCTTGCCTGCGATGCGGGCGACGCGGTCTTTCAGTTGCACCGGGTCGATGCCATCGCAGGCAAGCCAGCTCCCACATTGACCGTGTTCACAAAGGTGTCTTTACGGCGACTACGCGGGCGCCGCGCTTCATGCACAGGGCGTAATACAACAACCCGCCCAACGCCGAGCCGGTGAACCAGCCATAGCTGTAGAACCAGCTGAATGCATCACTACCCAGGGACAGCAATGTCAGCACCACCGGCACCCCAAACGCGAGGAAGCCATGCCAGTTCCACGCCGGGTAAACGTCATCGCGGTACAACCCGGCAAGGTCCAGTTGCTGTTTCTTGATGATGAAATAGTCCACCACCATGATCCCGGCAATCGGCCCCAGCAGGCTTGAGTAACCCAGCAGCCAGTTGGAATAGACGGTCTCCAGGCTCACGTCCGAGATGATCAGCCCGAGCTTTTTCAGCAATTCATGGGCCATCAATGCAAGGCCTACCAGACCGGTCAACACCACCGCCGTGGTGCGGTTGATCAGCTTGGGCGCGATGTTCTGGAAGTCGTTGGTGGGCGAGACGATGTTCGCCGCGGTGTTGGTGGACAAGGTGGCGATGATGATCAGCGCCATGGCCACGGCCACCCACACCGGGCTCTGGATATGGCCGATCAGGGTCACCGGGTCGGAGACGCTGACGCCCACCAGTTTTACCGAGGCGGCGGTCATGATCACGCCGAGGGCGGCGAACAGGAACATGGTCAGCGGCAGGCCGAAAATCTGCCCGAGGATCTGGTCTTTCTGGCTCTTGGCGTAGCGGCTGAAGTCGGGAATGTTCAACGACAAGGTGGCCCAGAAACCTACCATCGCCGTGAGGCCCGCCATGAAGTAGCCGGTAAGGCTTGCGCCCTCGGGGCGTTTGGGCGGGATCGCCATCAGCTCGGTCAGCGAGACATTCGGCAATGCCCACACCAGCAGCCCGATACCCACCGCCACCAGCAACGGTGCCGACAGGGTTTCCAGCCATTTGATCGATTCGGCGCCGCGCAATACCACCCACAGGTTCAGCGTCCAGAAGATCATGAAACCGATCACTTCACCGGTGCCACCGAGGGATTTCCAGCCTTCGAAAATCGAACCCAGGAACAGGTGAATGGCCAGGCCGCCAAACATCGTCTGGATACCAAACCAGCCGCACGCCACCAGGGCACGGATCAGGCATGGCACGTTGGAACCCAGCACGCCGAAGGACGAGCGCAGCAACACCGGGAACGGAATGCCGTACTTGGTGCCGGGGAAAGCGTTGAGGGTCAGCGGGACCAGCACCACGATATTGGCCAGCAAGATCGCCATCAGCGCCTCGCCCACCGACAACCCGAAGTACGCGGTGAGCACGCCACCCAGGGTGTAGGTCGGCACGCACACCGACATGCCGATCCACAGCGCGGTGATGTGCCACTTGTTCCAGGTGCGTTCGCGCACCTTGGTCGGTGCCATGTCGTGGTTGTAGCGGGGGCTGTCGAGGACGTCGGGGCCGGCGTCGAGTTCGTACAGGCCGTTGCGCTCAATGACTTGCGATCTGTTCTGTTGCATGGCCGCTCCACGGTTTTTTCGAATTATTTTTGCTCATCCCGTGACACGCACAGGATGGCCGGAGTACCTCGTTGACAACATGACATCCGGGACCCGGCCAACCGCCACCGCACTCAATAACCGTGCCGTAAACCGTCGCCCTGCCCGCACCGCTTATATAACTCGCTGATGTTTATCAGCTTTATTGTCTCGACCGAAAAGCCCTTCGTTACTTTCAGCGTTACTCAGGCCAAATAACGCAGAAGTTGTCCGAACCATCAGGACTCAATCTGGTGCAACACAATTATTTTTATTTCCTGCCCCCGTCAAGAGGCATGTCTCAAGCGTCTGATTTGCAATAAGAAATGTTGCTCATATTGGGAACCTGTCAAGTGCGTCAAAATGGTGAGAGGCCGCTACATTTTGGTGATTTTTATTTTTTATCGTTTAAATTCAACAAGTTAATACAGATATAAGCTTATAAAAAATATTCTTGCTCATTCGAAAAACTCGGGCTAGTTTCTATTCCTGTCACCGCTGACAGGAATTAACTTCCCGGCGGCGCGATGCATTACAACACTTAGAACTGGCACAAGCCGGTCAAGCCTGTGAGGAACTCGACATGTCGCTGTTGATCCGTGGCGCTACCGTTATTACCCATGATGAAAGTTATCGAGCCGATGTTTTATGCGCAGACGGTCTAATCCGCGCCATTGGCACCGACCTGGATATTCCCGCCGGCACCGAGATACTCGATGGCAGCGGCCAATACCTGATGCCCGGCGGCATCGATCCCCATACCCATATGCAACTGCCCTTCATGGGCACCGTGGCCAGTGAAGACTTTTTCAGCGGCACGGCGGCGGGGTTGGCGGGCGGCACCACGTCGATCATCGACTTTGTGATTCCCAACCCGCAGCAATCCCTGCTGGAAGCTTTCCATCAGTGGCGCGGCTGGGCCGAGAAGTCGGCGTCGGACTACGGTTTTCACGTGGCCATTACCTGGTGGAGCGAGCAGGTTCGCGAGGAAATGGCCGAGCTGGTCAGCCACCACGGCATCAACAGCTTCAAGCATTTCATGGCCTACAAGAACGCGATCATGGCCGCCGACGACACCCTGGTGGCGAGCTTCGAGCGCTGCCTGGAACTGGGCGCGGTGCCGACAGTGCATGCCGAAAACGGCGAGCTGGTGTATCACCTGCAACGCAAGCTGATGGCCCAGGGTATTACCGGGCCTGAAGCACATCCGTTATCGCGGCCTTCGCAAGTGGAAGGCGAAGCCGCCAGCCGGGCGATCCGGATTGCCGAGACCATCGGCACGCCGTTGTACCTGGTGCACGTTTCCACCAAGGAAGCGCTGGATGAAATCACCTACGCCCGCAGCAAGGGCCAGCCGGTGTACGGCGAAGTCTTGGCCGGGCATCTGCTGCTGGACGACAGCGTGTATCAACACCCCGACTGGCAGACCGCTGCCGGCTACGTGATGAGCCCGCCCTTCCGCCCGCGCGGGCATCAGGAGGCGCTGTGGCACGGCCTGCAATCGGGCAACCTGCACACCACCGCCACCGACCATTGCTGCTTCTGCGCCGAGCAGAAAGCCGCCGGGCGTGATGACTTCAGCAAGATCCCCAATGGCACTGCCGGTATCGAAGACCGCATGGCGCTGCTGTGGGATGAAGGCGTGAACACCGGGCGCTTGTCGATGCAGGAGTTTGTGGCGCTGACGTCCACCAACACGGCGAAGATCTTCAACCTGTACCCGCGCAAAGGGGCGATTCGCGTGGGTGCCGATGCAGACCTGGTGCTGTGGGACCCGGAAGGCACCCGGACCATTTCCGCGAAGACCCACCATCAGAAAGTCGACTTCAACATCTTCGAAGGCAAGACCGTGCGCGGCGTGCCGAGCCACACCATCAGCCAGGGCAAGCTGGTCTGGGCCGATGGGGATTTGCGCGCCGAGCGTGGTGCGGGGCGGTACATCGAACGGCCGGCGTATCCGGCGGTGTTTGAACAGTTGAGCAAGCGGGCGGAGCGTTCCAGGCCGGTTGCTGTGAAACGCTGACAGCGGCCTTCGGCCTATCGCGGGCAAGCCCGGCTCCCACATTTTTGAGCTGTGAATACTTCCAGATGTGGGAGCTGGCTTGCCTGCGATGAGGCCGGTACAGGCAATAAAAAAACCACTGCCCACCAGAGGCAGCACCTCAAAAACCGTGAGGCCACTACCGTGATCCAGACCCTGAACCATCTTCCACACCCCCATGAAGATGCGGCCGCACTCGCCGCGCATTTCACCGACCTGGCGCCGCCGCTCAATGCCCGGCAAGCCCAACTGGAAGCCTCGCGCTGCCTGTACTGCTACGACGCACCCTGCGTCAACGCATGCCCCAGCGAGATCGACATCCCCTCGTTCATCCGCAATATCCACACGGAGAACGTCCAGGGCGCCGCGCAGAAGATTCTCTCGGCAAACATCCTCGGCGGCAGTTGCGCCCGGGTCTGCCCAACGGAAATCCTTTGCCAGCAAGCCTGCGTGCGCAACAACGCCGAGGAATGCGCCCCGGTGCTGATCGGTTTGCTACAGCGTTACGCGGTGGATAACGCGCACTTCAGCGAACACCCATTCCAGCGCGCCACGCCCACCGGCAAGCGCATCGCCGTGGTCGGCGCCGGGCCGGCGGGGTTGTCCTGCGCCCATCGCAGCGCCCTGCACGGCCACGACGTGGTGATTTTCGAAGCCCGGGAAAAAGCCGGCGGCCTGAATGAATACGGGATCGCCAAGTACAAACTGGTGGATGACTTCGCGCAAAAGGAACTGGATTTCCTGCTGCAGATCGGCGGCATCGAAATCCGCCACGGCCAGCGCCTGGGCGACAACCTGACCTTGAGCGAACTGCATAAGCAATTCGACGCGGTGTTCCTCGGTCTCGGCCTGGCCGCCAGCAAACAGCTCGGCCTGCCGCACGAGGACGCCCCCGGCCTGCTCGCCGCCACCGACTACATCCGCGAACTGCGCCAGGCCGATGACCTCAGCCAACTGCCCCTGGCCGACCGCTGCATCGTCCTTGGCGCCGGCAACACCGCCATCGACATGGCCGTGCAAATGGCCCGCCTCGGGGCCCGCGATGTGAATCTGGTGTACCGCCGTGGCCTGGCTGAAATGGGCGCCACTGGCCACGAACAGGACATCGCCAAAGCCAACCAGGTGCGTCTGCTGACCTGGGCCCAGCCCGAAGAAGTGCTGCTCGACGACCAGGGCCATGTGCGCGGCATGCGCTTCGCCCGCACCCGCAGGGTGGATGGCCGCCTGCAAGCCACCGGTGAGACCTTCGAACTGGCCGCCGACGCCATCTTCAAGGCCATCGGCCAGGGCTTCGATGACGAGGCCCTGCACGACCCGCTGGCCCACCAACTGCAACGCCAGGGCGATCGCATCTTCGTCAACGAACAGCTGCGCACCAGCATTCCCGGTGTGTATGCCGGCGGCGATTGCGTCAGCCTCGGCCAGGACCTCACCGTCCAGGCCGTGCAACACGGCAAGCTGGCCGCTGAAGCCATGCACGCCCAACTCATGCTGAATGTGGAGGCTGCGTAATGGCCGATCTCTCGATTGTGTTCGCCGGTATCAAAGCCCCCAATCCGTTCTGGCTGGCCTCCGCGCCGCCCACCGACAAGGCCTACAACGTGGTCCGCGCCTTTGAAGCCGGCTGGGGTGGCGTGGTTTGGAAAACCCTCGGCGAAGACCCGGCCGCGGTCAACGTCTCGTCACGTTATTCGGCACACTTTGGCGCGAACCGTGAAGTGCTCGGCATCAACAATATCGAGCTGATTACCGACCGGTCCCTGGAGATCAACCTGCGGGAAATCACCCAGGTGAAAAAGGACTGGCCCGATCGCGCGCTGATCGTGTCGCTGATGGTGCCGTGTGTCGAAGAGTCCTGGAAACACATCCTGCCCTTGGTGGAAGCCACCGGTTGCGACGGCATCGAGCTGAATTTCGGCTGCCCCCACGGTATGCCGGAACGCGGCATGGGCGCGGCCGTGGGCCAGGTGCCGGAGTACGTGGAACAGGTGACGCGCTGGTGCAAGACCTATTGCTCGCTGCCGGTGATCGTCAAGCTCACACCAAACATCACCGACATTCGCGTCGCGGCCCGTGCGGCGTATCGCGGCGGTGCGGATGCGGTGTCGCTGATCAACACCATTAACTCCATCACCAGTGTCGACCTGGAGCGCATGGTCGCCCTGCCGATGGTGGGCACCCAAAGCACTCACGGTGGCTACTGCGGCTCGGCGGTGAAACCGATTGCGTTGAACATGGTGGCGGAAATTGCCCGGGATCCGCAGACACAAGGCTTGCCGATCTGCGGGATCGGCGGGATCGGCAACTGGCGCGATGCGGCGGAATTCGTGGCCCTGGGTTGCGGCGCGGTGCAGGTGTGCACGGCGGCGATGCTGCACGGGTTTCGGATTGTCGAAGAGATGAAGGACGGGCTCTCGCGGTGGATGGACAGCCAGGGTTACAGCAGCCTGCAGGAGTTTTCCGGGCGGGCGGTGGGCAATACGACGGATTGGAAGTACCTGGATATCAACTATCAGGTGATCGCCAAGATCGATCAGGAAGCGTGCATTGGCTGTGGGCGCTGCCATATTGCTTGCGAGGATACGTCGCACCAGGCGATTGCCAGCTTGAAGCAGGCGGATGGGACGCATAAGTACGAGGTGATCGATGATGAGTGCGTGGGGTGCAACCTGTGCCAGATCACCTGCCCGGTGGCGGACTGTATCGAGATGGTGCCGGTGGATACCGGGAAGCCGTTTTTGAACTGGACGCAGGATCCACGTAATCCCTACCGGGAAGCGGTGTAACACTCCCAATGACCGTAGCAGCTGTCGAGCTTAAGCGAGGCTGCGTAGGGCGCACCACGGTCCGAGACTGAGTCGCGCCCTACGCAGCCTCGCTTGGGCTCGACAGCTGCTACGGGGGGAGGTTAACGCACGATAGGGTTTTGCCTCGTGTGCTCAAGGCTCCAACCCGATCCCCCGCAAAATCACACTCGTCACCGTCTGCACCGCCCGCTCAAACTGCATGTCCGACAACGGCTGATGGTCATTCAGGATGTTCACCTGATGATCAAAGTCGGCATAGTGCTGGGTCGAGGCCCAGATCATGTACAGCAGGCTCGACGGCTCCACCGGCAAAATCCGCTTGTCCTCCACCCACTGGCGAATCTTCGCCTCTTTCATCTTGGCCCAGTCGTACAGGCTGACGTCCAGCGCCTCACCCAGGGTCGGCGCGCCGTGGATGATTTCATTGGCCCAGACTTTGGAGCCATACGGCCGGCTGCGCGAATGTTGCATCTTGGCGCGGATGTAGCTGCTGAGCACCACCCGCGGGTCGTCGAACATCTCGAAGCACAGGGCGTCCTGCTTCCACACTTCCAGCAGGTCGAACAACACCGCGCTGTACAGCTCGCTCTTGGTGCTGAAGTAGTAATGCAGGTTGGAGCGCGGCAGTTGCACTTCTTCAGCAATGTCGGCCATGGCGGTGCTGCCATAGCCCTTCTCGGCGAAGACTTTTTCAGCCGCCAGCAGAATCTTTTCGACGTTGACCCGACGAATACCGATCTTGTGATTGCCCATACGGGCTCCCTGACAACAACATTGCCTCAAGACTAACATCCGCTCTAGACCGCGGCGACACGCCACTGTGAAACTTCGTACAAGCACCTTCCCCGTGGAAAGCGGATTGGTTAGCATCGCCATCCCCTCGAAGGATCATTCCAATGACTATTCGACAGCGAGACGCGTGCGACGACCCGGTGCTGGGTGCACTGTGGGAACGCTCGGTGCGCGCCACCCATGATTTCCTCAGCGAAGACGATATCCAGCGCCTGCTGCCCCTGGTGCGCGACTGCTACCTGCCGATGCCCGCCCTTGAAGTGTGGGTGTACGAAGACGCCGAAGGGATTGCCGGCTTTGTCGGCACCGGCGGCAATAATGTCGAGATGTTGTTTATCGACCCGAGCCGCCGCGGCCAGGGCATCGGCCGCCAGTTGCTGGACTTCGTGCGCGCCCGCCACGACACCCTGCGCGTCGATGTAAACGAACAGAATCCACAGGCCGTGGGTTTCTACCTGCACTATGGTTTTATCCAGACCGGCCGCTCGCCCGTCGATGGCGAAGGCAAACCCTTCCCCTTGTTGCACATGGCTCTACCGAACGACTGACTCTCACCTGAAGGTATTGAACAATGTTGATCAAGAAGACCGTTACCACTGTCGCCCTGCTGGCCTCCCTGCTGGGCGCCTCGGCCGCGTTTGCCCACGCCCATCTGAAAAGCTCGGAGCCTGCCGCCGACAGCAGCGTCGCAGCTCCCAAAGACCTGCGCCTGACGTTCAGCGAAGGCGTTGAAGCGACCTTCACCAAGGTGTCCCTGAGCAAGGACGGCACCGAAGTGGCGATCAAGGGCCTCGAGACCCCGGACGCCGACAAGAAAGTCCTGGTGGTGACACCCGCCGCACCACTGGCCGCCGGCAACTACAAGGTCGTGTGGAACGCGGTCTCGGTTGATACCCATAAGAGCAACGGTGAATACAGCTTCAAGGTCGGCCAATAATCCATGGCCACCCTGCTGGTGCTGTGCCGCTTCCTGCATTTCATCGTGGTGCTGTTGATGTTCGGGGCCTGTGTGTTCAGGCCCTGGCTGCTGGGCGCGGGGCCGCAACCGGTGCTCGACCGTCAACTGTCGCGCATCACCCAAGGGTTGGCGTGGCTGGCACTGGTGTCGGGGGTGGCGTGGTTGCTGTTGATCAGCGCGAGCATGGCCGGGGTTGGGCTGGGCGCGCTGGAGTGGTCGACGGTGCAGTTGGTGCTGGGTAAAACCTTCTTCGGCCAGGTCTGGACCTGGCACCTGGTGTTGAATGTGCTGCTGGTGCTCGGCCTGCTGACCCCGTGGAAAGCCGTGCGCCTGCCGCTTTGCGCACTGCTGCTGGCGACGCTGGCACCGGTGGGCCATGGCGCCATGCTCAATGGCCTGGCCGGGCAATTGCTGATCCTCAACCAGGTGGTGCACCTGCTGTGTGTCGGTGCCTGGCTCGGCGGCTTGCTCATGCTGGTGTTGATCCTCCGGCAATCGCCCCGCCCGCCATTGGAACCGATCCTGCAGCGCTTCAGCGGCGTCGGTTATGCCCTGGTCACGGGTTTGCTGGTGACCGGCCTGATCAACGTGCGGGTACTCACCGGGCAGTTCTGGCCAACGCCCTTGTTCAGCGGGTTCGCCCTGATCCTGCTGATCAAGGTGCTGCTGGTGTTCGGCATGCTCGCACTGGCGCTGTTGAACCGCCTGCGGATCCATAACTGCGAGCAGCGACTGCCGGCGTTGAAGGCCAGTGTGAGGCTAGAACTGTTACTAGGTGTTTCAGCGGTAGCTGCCGTTTCGTTGCTTGGCACCTTGCCGCCCATGGTTCTGAACGGCTGAAAAAAATAGCGCGGGCACGCTCAACGTAGGAGCTGGCTTGCCTGCGATACTGGCAACTCGGTCTCTCAGGTACACCGAGGTGATGCCATCGCAGGCAAGCCAGCTCCTACATTTGATCGGTGGCGCCACCTAAGTCATCGCACAACCTCTCCTTGACAACCCCCTTAAACCCCGCAAATATCGCCCCCAATGTTGTACGACAACGTATGACAGAAAAATAAAAACAACAAAAAAGACAAGGGAGCGTCACTGTGAGTCAACTCGTCCGCACTTTCTCCTGCACCACCCGCTTCGCCGCCATCGGCTTGAGCGGCCTGGCCTTCACCCTCCCCGTCACCGCCTCGGCGGAAGGCTTTATCGACGACACCAAAGCCACGCTGAACCTGCGCAACGCTTACTTCAACCGCAACTTCACCAACTCCGCCCATCCCCAGGCCAAGGCCGAAGAGTGGACGCAAAGTTTTATCCTCGATGCCAAGTCCGGCTTCACCCAAGGCACTATCGGTTTCGGCCTGGACGTGCTGGGCCTGTACTCACAGAAACTCGACGGCGGCAAAGGCACCGCCGGTACCCAGTTGTTGCCGACCGGCAGCGATGGCCGCCCCGTGGACAATTTCGGCCGCCTGGGCGTGGCGTTGAAAACCCGACTGTCGAAGACCGAATTGAAAGTCGGCGAATGGATGCCGGTGCTGCCAATCCTGCGTTCGGATGACGGCCGCTCACTGCCGCAAACCTTCCGTGGCGGCCAGGTCACTTCCAGCGAGATTGCCGGCCTGACCCTGTACGGCGGCCAGTTCCGCGGCAACAGCCCGCGCAACGACGCGAGCATGGATGACATGTTCCTCAACGGCAGAGCCGCGTTCACCTCCGACCGCTTCAACTTCGGCGGCGGCGAATACACCTTCAACGACAAACGCACCCAGGTGGGCGTGTGGTACGCCGAACTCAGCGACATCTACCAACAGCAGTATTTCAACCTGACCCACAGCCAGCCGGTGGGCGACTGGACCCTGGGCGCCAACCTCGGGTTCTTCACCGGCAAGGAAGACGGCAAGGCCCTGGCCGGCGATCTCGACAACAAGACCGCGTTCGCCCTGCTGTCGGCCAAATACAAAGGCAACAGCTTCTATATCGGCCTGCAGAAACTCACCGGCGACAGCGCCTGGATGCGGGTCAACGGCACCAGCGGCGGCACCCTGGCCAACGACAGCTACAACGCCAGCTACGACAACGCCAAGGAAAAATCCTGGCAGGTACGGCACGACTTCAACTTCGTGGTGCTGGGCATTCCCGGGCTGACCATGATGAACCGCTACATCAGCGGCGATAACGTGCACACCGGGGCGATCACCAACGGCAAGGAATGGGGCCGCGAGTCGGAACTGGCCTACACGGTGCAGAGCGGCGCGCTGAAGGACCTGAATATGCGGTGGCGCAATGCGACGATGCGTCGGGATTTCAGCACCAACGAGTTTGATGAGAACCGGATATTCATCAGTTACCCGCTTTCGTTGTTGTAACGGTTTACAAACAACAGGAAAGGCTTTTGTGGTGAGGGAGCTTGATGTGGGTGAGGGAGCTTGATGTGGGTGGGGGAGCTTGTTGTGGCGAGGGAGCTTGCTCCCGCTGGAGTGCGAAGCGCTCCCGAGATTTTGGGGCCGCTACGCAGCCCAGCGGGAGCAAGCTCCCTCGCCACAACAAGCTCCCCCACCACAGCAAACTGCCCCACCACAAAAGCTCTCTTACCACATCAAGCTCCCTCACCACAGGAAAGCGATGAACCTCAACCAACTTCGACCAATAGCGCGTTGACAAGTACAGGAAACCCTAACGATACTTCGGACTAGTCATACGACAACCTACAACAATAACGGGACCACCATGACCACCACAAACGCTCCTACCCCGTTCAACCGCCTGCTGCTCACTGGCGCCGCCGGTGGCCTGGGCAAAGTCCTGCGCGAACGCCTGCGCCCTTACGCCAAGGTGCTGCGCCTGTCGGACATTGCCAACATGGCCCCGGCCAAGGATGAGGCCGAAGAAGTATTGCCCTGCGATCTTTCCGACAAACAAGCGGTGCACCACCTGGTGGAAGGCGTCGACGCAATCCTGCATTTCGGCGGCGTGTCGGTGGAGCGTTCCTTCGAGGAAGTGCTGGGGGCGAATATCTGCGGGATCTTCCACATCTATGAGGCTGCCCGCCGTCATGGGGTCAAGCGGGTGATCTTCGCCAGTTCCAACCACGTCATCGGCTTCTACAAACAGGACGAAGCCCTCGACGCCCACTCCCCGCGCCGCCCGGACAGCTACTACGGCCTGTCCAAATCCTATGGCGAGGACATGGCCAGTTTCTACTTCGACCGCTACGGCATCGAGACCGTCAGCATCCGCATTGGCTCTTCGTTCCCGGAACCGCAGAACCGCCGGATGATGCACACCTGGCTGAGCTTCGATGACCTGACCCAACTGCTCGAACGCGCGCTGTACACCCCAAACGTCGGCCACACCGTGGTCTACGGCATGTCGGATAACCTCGATGTGTGGTGGGACAACCGCTTCGCCGCGCACCTGGGCTTCACGCCGCGGGACACCTCCGAAGTGTTCCGCAAACAGGTGGAAGCCCAACCGATGCCCGCTGCCGACGACCCGGCGCGGGTGTACCAGGGCGGCGCGTTTTGTGCCGCCGGCCCGTTCGGTGACTGACCACAGACCAACCCAAGGGAATGAGTGGCCATGCAAGCAGAACTGATTGTCGACGCCCGCAATGCCGTGGGTGAATGCCCGGTATGGGTGCCCGAGGAAAACGCCCTGTACTGGGTGGATATTCCCAACGCCGAGCTGCAGCGCTGGAGCGCTGCCAGCGGCCAGGTGCAGGCCTGGAAAACCCCGCAGATGCTGGCCTGCATTGCGCGTACCCGCGCCGGCAGTTGGGTCGCGGGCATGGAAACCGGTTTTTTCCAGCTCACGCCCCATAACGACGGCAGGCTCGACACCAGGCTTTTGGCCAGCGTCGAGCACGCCCTCCCGGACATGCGCCTGAACGACGGTCGCTGTGATCGCCAGGGCCGGTTCTGGGCCGGCAGCATGGTGCTGAACATGGGCGCCAATGCTGCCGAGGGCGCGCTGTATCGCTATGAAACCGGGCAACCCGTGCACACCGCACTCAACGGTTTCATCACGCCCAACGGCCTGGCCTTCAGCCCCGACGGGCGCACGATGTACCTTTCGGATTCACACCCGCTGATCCAGCAGGTCTGGGCCTTCGACTACGACATCGACAGCGGCACGCCGTCCAATCGCCGGCTGTTTGTGGACATGCACCAGTTCCTCGGCCGCCCCGACGGTGCCGCCGTGGATGCCGAAGGCTGCTACTGGATCTGCGCCAACGATGCCGGGCTGGTCCACCGTTTTACCCCCGATGGCCGCCTCGACCGCTCACTGGCCGTGCCGGTGAAAAAGCCCACCATGTGCGCCTTCGGTGGCAGCCGCCTGGACACTTTGTTCGTCACCTCGATCCGTGACGATCACAGTGTCCAGTCGCTGGCCGGTGGCGTGTTTGCCCTCAACCCCGGGGTTACCGGATTGCCGGAGCCCACCTTCATCCTCTAGCTGCATCGCTGTGCCTTGAATAAAACAATAACAAGACTGGAGAGACACCCCATGGACTTCAAACGCACCTTGCTCCTTGCTGCACTCCCCTTCACCTTCGTGTTCGCCGGCGCCGCCCACGCGCTGGAAATCAAATTCGCCGACATCCACCCCGCCGGCTACCCCACCGTTGTCGCCGAAGAGCAACTGGGCAAAACCCTGGTCGCCGAAAGCAAGGGCGGCCTGACCTTCAAGATGTTCCCCGGCGGCGTGCTGGGCTCGGAAAAGGAAGTGGTCGAGCAGGCCCAGGTCGGCGCGATCCAGATGGCCCGGGTCAGCCTCGGCATCGTCGGGCCGGTGGTGCCGGACGTGAACGTGTTCAACATGCCGTTCGTGTTCCGTGACCAGGTGCACATGCGCAAGGTCATCGACGGCGAGATCGGCGATGAAATCCTCGCCAAGATCACCGACTCGGAATTCAACCTGGTGGCCCTCGCCTGGATGGACGGCGGCACGCGCAACATCTACACCAAGAAACCGGTGCGCAAGATCGAAGACCTCAAAGGCATGAAGATCCGCGTGCAGGGCAACCCGATCTTCATCGAAACCATCAACGCCATGGGCGGCAACGGCATTGCCATGGACACCGGCGAGATCTTCAGCGCCCTGCAGACCGGCGTGATCGACGGCGCGGAAAACAACCCGCCCACCCTGCTGGAACACAACCACTACCAGAACGCCAAGTTCTACAGCCTCACCGGCCACCTGATCCTGCCCGAGCCCATCGTGATGTCGAAAATCACTTGGAACAAGCTCACCCCGGAGCAACAGGTGCTGGTGAAAAACACCGCCAAGGCCGCGCAGATCCAGGAGCGTGAACTGTGGGACGCCAAGTCCGCCAGCAGTGAAGCCAAGCTCAAGGCCGCCGGCGTGGAGTTCATCGACATCGACAAAAAACCGTTCTATGAGGCCACCGCCTCGATCCGCGACAAGTACGGCGCACCTTACGCCGACCTGATCAAGCGCATCGAAGCCGTCGAGTAATCCGCCCTCCCCTTATAGACAAGGCCCGGCGCGGTCAGTACCGACGCGCCCGGTCACGGTGAACGCCATGAAGAATTTACTGCTGCGCATCAACGACCGCATCTACATGAGCTGCATCTGGGTCGCCGGCCTCGCCGTCCTCGGTGTCGCCCTGATCATCCCCTGGGGCATCTTCGCCCGCTATGTCCTCGGCACCGGCTCCAGCTGGCCCGAGCCCACTGCCATCCTGCTGATGCTGGTGTTCACCTTTGTCGGCGCCGCCGCCAGTTACCGCGCCGGGGCGCACATGTCGGTGGCCATGGTCACCGACCGCCTGCCGCCGGACCAACGCAAAGTCGTGGGTATCGTCTCGCAATTGTTGATGGGCACCATCTGCCTGTTCATGGCGATCTGGGGCACCAAGCTGTGCCTGTCCACCTGGAACCAGTTCATGAGCGCCATGCCGACCTTGCGGGTGGGCATCACCTATATGCCAATCCCGGTTGGCGGCTTGCTGACGCTGATTTTTGTGCTGGAAAAACTCCTGCTCGGTGACCAGAGCAACCGGCGGGTCGTGCGCTTCGACCTGGTTGAAGAAAGTGAAGGGGCTGCCTGAATGGACGCATTGATTCTGTTGGGCAGCTTTATCGCCTTGATCCTGATCGGCATGCCGGTGGCCTACGCCCTGGGGCTTTCTGCGCTGATCGGCGCATGGTGGATCGACATTCCGTTCCAGGCCCTGATGATTCAGGTGGCCGGCGGGGTGAACAAGTTTTCGCTGATGGCGATCCCGTTCTTCGTGCTGGCCGGGGCGATCATGGCCGAGGGCGGCATGTCCCGCCGGCTGGTGGCGTTTGCCGGGGTGCTGGTGGGGTTTGTGCGCGGTGGTTTGTCCCTGGTGAACATCATGGCCTCGACGTTTTTCGGGGCGATCTCCGGCTCGTCGGTGGCCGATACCGCCTCCGTGGGTTCGGTGCTGATTCCGGAAATGGAACGCCAGGGGTATCCCCGTGAATTCGCCACCGCCGTCACCGTGAGCGGCTCGGTGCAAGCCTTGCTGACGCCACCCAGCCACAACTCGGTGCTCTACTCCCTGGCGGCCGGCGGCACGGTGTCCATCGCCTCGCTGTTCATGGCCGGCGTGGTTCCGGGCCTGCTGATGAGCGCCTGCCTGATGGTGCTGTGCCTGATCTTCGCGAAAAAGCGCAACTACCCCAAGGGCGAAGTGATTCCCCTGAAACAGGCACTGAAAATCTGCGCCGACGCCCTGTGGGGCTTGATGGCGATGGTGATCATCCTCGGCGGGATTCTGTCGGGCATCTTCACCGCCACCGAGTCGGCGGCGATTGCGGTGCTGTGGGCCTTCTTCGTGACCATGTTCATCTACCGTGACTACAAGTGGAGCGAACTGCCCAAACTGATGCACCGCACGGTGCGCACGATTTCCATCGTGATGATCCTGATCGCGTTCGCCGCCAGCTTCGGCTACATCATGACCCTGATGCAGATCCCGGCGAAGATCACCACGATGTTCCTGACCCTGTCAGACAACCGCTACGTGATCCTGATGTGCATCAACGCCATGCTGTTGTTGCTGGGCACGGTGATGGACATGGCGCCGCTGATTCTGATCCTCACGCCGATTTTGCTGCCGGTGGTCCTGGGCATTGGCGTCGACCCGGTGCACTTCGGCATGATCATGCTGGTGAACCTCGGCATCGGCCTGATCACCCCGCCGGTGGGCGCGGTGCTGTTTGTAGGGGCGGCGGTGGGCAAGGTCAGCATCGAGAAAACCGTGAAGGCGCTGCTGCCGTTTTATGGCGTGCTGTTTTTGGTGCTGATGGCCGTGACCTACATTCCGGCGTTATCGTTGTGGTTGCCTGGGTTGGTGCTGTAACCCCCACACTGCGTGTGGCGAGGGAGCGGTTGTGATGAGGGAGCTGCTGTGGCAAGGGAGCTTGTTGTGGCAAGGGAGCTTGTTGTGGCAAGGGAGCTTGTTGTGGCAAGGGAGCTTGCTCCCGCTGGGCTGCGCAGCGGCCCCAAAATCTTGGGAGCGCTGCGCACTCCAGCGGGAGCAAGCTCCCTCGCCACAGCAAGCTCCCCTCACCGCAACAAGCCCCCCTCACCACAGAAGCATTCATCATCCAATAGGTCTGCTGACACTCATGATGCTTGAACTCGAAGATAACCTCACCCGCCTGACGCTCTCACCGGAGTTGGGTGGGAGTATCGTCAACTGGACAGTACGCAGCAGCGGCCAACCCTTGCTGCGCCACACTGATGAACCAGCCTTGGCCAGCGGCCTGCCGGGCAAGCTGGGGTGTTTCCCGCTGGCGCCCTGGTCGAACCGGATTGCCGAGGGTGGCTTCAATAATCCCTCCGGATGGCTGGCCCTTGAAGCCAACAGCCCGCTCGACCCACTGCCAATTCATGGCAGCGCCTGGCAACAGGCATGGCAGGTCATCAGCCAGTCGGCAGACGAGGTGCTGCTGCAACTGGACAGCACCACACCGTTTGCCTATCGCGCCGAGCAGCGTTTTCAGTTGAAGGACGGCAGGTTGAGCATCAGCCTGCGGGTCACCCATCTGGCGGAGCAGGCGGCGTGGCATGGGCTGGGGTTGCATCCGTATCTACCACGCAGGCCGGGCACGCGGTTGCAGGCCAAGGCTTCGCAGGTGTGGATGAGTGATGCAACGAAACTGCCGACGGGCCTGGCTGCCGTGCCCGCCGAGTGGGATTTTCAGCAGCTGAAATCGCTACCCGAGGCGCTGGTGGACAATGGTTTTTGCCAATGGGACGGGCGTTGCCTGATCCAGCAGCCGCAGCTGGGTTACACCCTGGAATGCCAGGCCACCGGCAGCGACTACTTCCTGCTGTACTGCCCGCCGGGGTTGGACTTTTTCTGCTTCGAACCGGTGAGTCATCCGGTGAATGCCCATCACCTGCCGGGCAGGCCGGGGTTGAAGTTGTTGGAGCAAGGCCAGTCGGCAGAGCTGGGTTTCAGCCTGCAATACAACCCTCTCTAACCACACAAAACCCATGTGGGAGCTGGCTTGCCTGCGATGCAGGCAACTCGGTCTTTCAGGCACACCGAGGTGATGCTATCGCAGGCAAGCCAGCTCCTACATTGATTGCATTCCACAATGGAGACTTGCGGTGTGTCAGGGCGGGGTGTTTTTCAGGCGCCCCGCCGTGTCGATACTCACCACCACCGACAACCCCGGCCGCAGCCGCTCACTCTGTTCCTGGCCCGGGTCCACGGTGATCCGCACCGGCACCCGCTGGGCGATCTTCACGAAGTTGCCGGTCGCGTTATCCGCCTGCAACAAGCTGAACTCGGAACCGGTCGCTGGCGAAACACGCTGCACCGTGCCATGAAACTTGCGGTGGTCCAGGGCATCCACGGTGAAGGTCACCGGCTGGCCTACCTGCACGTTGTCCATCTGGGTTTCTTTCATGTTGGCGATCACCCACAGCTGGTTCGGCACCAGCGCCATCAACTGCGCACCGCTGTTGACGTAGGCCCCGAGGCGCACGC
Organism: Pseudomonas yamanorum; assembly: GCF_013386765.1. Classification (GTDB taxonomy): domain Bacteria; phylum Pseudomonadota; class Gammaproteobacteria; order Pseudomonadales; family Pseudomonadaceae; genus Aquipseudomonas; species Aquipseudomonas yamanorum_A. Next base: position 2,809 of record NZ_JACARE010000053.1, on the reverse strand, counting down.
CAATCTGCCCCAGTTGCCCGTCACGCGGGGCGATGATCCGGGTGTTCGACAGGTCGATACGCGCCAGTTCCACCGCCGCATCGGCACTGGCCACCGCCGCTTCCAGCGAACCACGATTGACGATCACCGTCTGCAAATCCTGCCGGGCGATTTCCAGGTTGGCCTGGGCCTGGGCCACGGCGGCAATGGTCTGCGCGTTGGCGGCGCGGGTCACGTCCAGCTCGCGCCTGGACACCGAACCGTCGCTGATCAACTCTTCGTTGCGGCGCAAATCTGCGGTGCTCTTGCGGGCCTGGGCCTGGCTGTCCATCAAGGCGGCCTGGCGCAGCTTGATGGTCGCCTCGGCACTGTTGCGTTGCTGCACCACATTGGCCAGCGACGCCTGCTGCACCGCCAGTTGCGCCAGGGCCTGGTCGAGGCGCTGCTTGTAGATGCGGTCATCGAGGCGCACCAGTAAATCCCCGGCCTTGACGTACTGGAAGTCCGTCACCGGCACTTCATACACGTAGCCGCTGAGCTGCGGCCCGATGATCGTCACCTGGCCACGCACCAGGGCGTTCTCGGTGGTTTCCACAGCGCTGCTGAAAGGCGGCAACTGCCAGGCGTAGAGCACAATCAGCACGCCGACAATCGCAATCGCGGCAAAGCCCATGGAAGAGATGATGCGCACCCGCAACGAGCGGGGTTCGGTGGCCGGCATGCTCGGTGGCGCGGTGCCTTCCGGCGTGGAAGCGATGGCGTTGGTGGTAGTCGTCGTCGGTTCGGTCATGAAGAAAGTGCGCCGCTGGGTTGAACGGAAGGCGCTGCGCTGGCGGCAGCTTTAGTGGTACTCATCAGCCAGAGGCTGCGGATAAAAATCCAGATCATGGTGAGGATGGCGATGATCGCGATCAGCATGAACACATCGTTATAGGCCATCACATTCGCCTCACGGGTGGCCGCCGTGGCCAGGCTGCGAATGCCCACCAGGTTACGCAACTCGGGGTCGGCAATCACCCCGCCATAGGCCGAGCCGCCGCTGGCCACCCGCGCCGCCACGCGCGGGTCGAGCAAGGTCAGGTGTTCGACGATCATGCTGGAATGGAATTTCTCCCGCACGATCTGGAACGTGCCCAGCAATGCCGCGCCGATCAGGCCGCCGAGGTTCTGGCAGATCCCGAACAGCACCGAGAAGCTCACCAGGTTCCTGGGGTTGGTCAGCACGTTTTTCGTGCCCAACACCATGGTCGGCCCGAGGAAAAACGTGCCGCCAAAGCCTAGCAGGAACTGGCTGATGTACATGTTTTGCGGGCGCGTGAGGTTGCTGGAGAAACTGTCCATCACCGAGCCTGTGGCCATGAAGGCCAGGGAGATGATCAGCGGCATCAGCAAGTGCGAGGGGTTGATGGTCAGCGCGCTGACGGCCAGGCCGGCAATCGCCCCCGCCAGCATCACCCAATACAGCGTGCGCATCTGCTCGTTGCTCATGTTCAGCATCTGCATGAAGCCCACGGCGCCGGTGGACTGCTCCGAGAGCACCATGCGAATCAGGATCACCGCCAGCGCCAGGCGGATCATCGCCCCGCTGCCCAGCCAGCGGGTCATCAGCAACGGGTTGGCGCGGTTATGCTCGATGGCCAGGCCGGCCATGATCAGCACCAGCGAGCAGGCCGAGGCGATACCGATCCACGGCGCCTCCAGCCACCAGTCGATTCGGCCCAGGGACAGCACGGCGCAGAGCAAGGCGACGCCGGTGGCGAGGATCGCGAAGGTGAGGAAGTCGAGTTTTTCGAAGGTCTTGAAGCGGTCGCCCGGAGGCAGCTTGAGCAGGAACACACAGCCCAGGCAGGTCAGGGCCATGCCCAGTTCGAACAGATACAGGCCGCGCCATTCGGCGATTTGCAGCAGGTCTTCGGAGAACAGTCGGGCCAGGGGCAAAGCCAGTTGCGCGGTGCCCAGGCCGAGTACCAACGCCTTCATCCGCCATTTTGCGGGGAAGGCCTGGATCATGTAGTACAGGCCCAGGGAACTGAGGGCGGCGCCGACCATGCCGTGGGCGGCCCGTACGGCGATGGCGGAGCTGAGGTCGTTGACGAACAGATGGCCGAAGGTGACCAGGGCGTAGAGCACAAGGAACACTTCGGTGAAGGCCCGCAGGCCGAATTGCTGGCGGAACTTCACCAGCAGCAGGTTCATCGAGACGTTGGTCATCACGTAGGCGGCGGGGAGCCAGGCCATTTCTGCGGTGGTGGCGCCCAAGGCGCCTTGCAGGTACACCAGGTTGGCGATCACCAGCGAGTTGCCGAGGCCCCCGGTGATTGCCACCAGCACGCCGACCAGGGCGTAGGCCCAGCGCTTGCGGGTGGAATGCAGCGGCGTCGACGGCGAGCCCGGCAGGCTCGGGCGTTCGTGGGGCTGCCAGGTGTGGGGGGTGTATTTGTCCATTCGGTGACCTTGATGAACCGACGTGCAAGGTCGGTGAAACCATTACTCATAGAGTAGTTAACCTGAGTCCGGTTCATCTTGCCATCTTGGGATGGGGGATTGGTTGGTGTGTATATCCGTTGCTGCGGTCAGGGCCGCTATGGGTTCCGCCCTTACGGCGGCTCACTTTTGAACAGCGCAAAAGTAAGCAAAACGCTCTTGCCCCACCACTCGGCACCTCGCTCAGGCTCGGTGTGCCCTCTCTCCGGTAGCACGAAGCGGGCCGCCGCGACGGGGCGTCCCTGCCCCGTCGCGGCTAAACCGGCGTCCTGCCGGTTTACCCGCTCCGTACTACCTGCGTTCGGCCAGCGTGGTTTAACGGGGCGCCTAAGATCAAGATCAAAAG
>NZ_JACARE010000052.1 GCF_013386765.1 Pseudomonas yamanorum | reverse complement strand
GCTTGCGTTCATAAGCGGACGTTTGGAGGCGACCGCTACCGGCCCGGAGTGTGTAACGACGCGCTGATGCACGGGCGGCGCGTTTTTACACACTCTGGGCCGGTAGCGGTCGCTTCCAAACGTCCGCTTATGAACGCAAGCAGACTGTTGGGGCCGTCCGCTATGGGTCGATAGAAGTCGCTCATAAGTGGCTGCTATTGGCCGGAAGCGGTCATACGCTAGCAACGCCACAGACCAAAAGCCGAAAAATCTGGCGTGTTCTTTGTAATGGAGGGATGTAGCAAGATGGAAGCTTCTTAGGTTTCCGCTTCTTCATCACCCTCCCTTTCTTTTGAGTTGGACGTCAATGAAATCAAGCTCTGCCTTGATTGCGTCAATCGTGAGTGTCTCTACCTTAGTGGCTTTGTTTGCTCTTGCATTGAGCTTTTTCAGGCCGGCCAAAACGACAATTATCCCGTTCAAATGCAGCTTCCGGGCTTTTAGATAATCAGGCATCTGAGCGTTGTTCTGTGGTGGTTTGTTCATGGAAAGGCCTACATTTGGCCCGAAGCAGCCGACCCTCGCCGGTTGCTTCGGGGAGGGTTCAGATTACGCCGCCAACAGGTCAAGCAGGCTGTGTTGATGTGAGCGGTCTGCAAGTTCTCGAGAGGTCCAGCTTCCGAAGTTTTCACCTTGCTCAGGAATGTGCAGCTTCAGCAGCGAAACCGGATCCAGGCTAATCAGTTTTCGTGCAGCCCACAGCTTGCCTCCGGTCTCCAGAAGTGCTTTCGCAGCCTCGTTCCACTGTTCTTCCAGCACAGTGTTCGCCAGGTGAGCCGCTTTGTTCTCGATCTTGGCGCGTTCTGTCTGTGCCTCCTTGATATGCAGATCAATCGTCACAAGCTCTTGGTCCAGCGCGGTGATCAGCAGTTGTTGGCGGCGGTGATGCTCAACCGCCGTCGAGAGATTTTTAGCTGCCTTTTGAGCTTCCGAGTTTGCGGCTTTCTCGCCCTCCACATCGCCCCAGGCTACAGCCTGCGCATAAGCGGTTGCTGCGTCCGTTTCCGCTTGTCGAGCCTTTGCAATGTCTTCCTGAGCGCTTTGGCGGACCTGCTGTAACCGGGTCTCAATGCTGTTGCGTTTTTCATTGAGTTCCATCTCGTCGGCTTTCCAGTTCGCCATATCACTGATATAGCCTGCTGCTATGTTTTCACGATCCGCGAGCGTCTCTTGGCGATTAACTCCACGATCCAGCGCCTCGATTTGACGTTCTAGAGAGTTGATGCGGATGTTACGAGTGCTGATTTCACTGCGAACGGTGCTTTCTCGGCCTCTCGCCATGCCCTCGGGATTCTCTAGCTCTGCCTCGAGGGGGCCTAGTTCAAGTTGAAGGCTCTCCATTTCGACGGTCAGTTTGGCACGGCGGTCTTTCAGGTCTTGGATTGTGTTCATCTGTGTTGTCTCTGAGCATTACGTTTGATGGGGATGGTTGATTGGCTGGCGAGGCCGGGAATGAGCCGGCGCTACCTCGATCAGCAGGCATGCCATCAGGCAGCCTTGGCCTCGCCTTCATCCGTTCCTGGAACTGTCTTCACCACATAGCAGCGTTGAGGTCCCAACCCAGGTAGCCGAATCAAGCTGGACGCCTTGCCGTCCGTTCCCGGCTCAAGCACGCCACGTTGCAGCAACTCCTTGTTCACCGCGCTGATGTTCATTCCCTTAAAGATCTCGGCCCTCCAAGCTTCAGGCAGCACGTAATAGGTGTTGGTGGTGTGCAGGGCATCGCCCATGCCGTGTTCCATCGTCTTACGAAAGCCCAGCCGATCAATCGTGCGTGGGCCGTGCTCATCGATCTTGGCGGCGGCAGATTCCCAGCGGGTAAAGCGGCTTTCTCCAAAGCGCTCGATGACCTGTCTTAGTCGCGCCAAAATCGCATCGCCCTCGAAATTACCGGCGCCGCCCCTCTCAGCTAGCCACGCATGCAGGCATACCCGTGCGGCAGTCGTGGCTGTACCGTCCGGCCAGCCAGTGACGCCGAAGGCGGTGGCCAACTCACCGGCCGCTGCTGCGAGCCCAAAGCGAAGGGCGGCACGCTGCGCCTGACCACTGGCCGATGCAGGCAGGTTTTGGGTGATGAACTGCTCTACTGTGCGGCGAATGATCACCGTCCATCTGAGCATTTCTCCTGGCGCGCACAGTGCGTGCAGGAAAGCGGTGAGGGGAGTGCCGTAGTATTTGGCTACACGGGCTTTGAGCGTATCGGAGAGGGCGGCAGCGTCCTCAAAACCGTTCAGCACATCGAACATCCCGAGGCCTTTGCTGGCATCCGCAGGCACGGCGAGCATGCGCACCTCCATACCGGCTTTCAGCTCCTTGTTGGCGTCTGCCATGTGTTGCGCCAATGTCTTCTCGCCGGTCGAGAGAAACAGCAAGCGCCACTCCTGCACCTGTCGGCCCGCTTGTCCTCGATCATTCGCCCGAGCCTTACCGGTGCCGTTGCCGAGCATGTACACCGTTTCGCCAATGATGCGCGGGTCGCACATGCCGATTTCATCCAGTACCAGGAGACCGTCTGAGTGTGCGGCGGCGATGGACTCCAAAGCGTTATCCGTCGAGCGCCACGAGCGCACCAGGCGCGGCCCGCCATAGACCGAGGCAGCGACCTGCAAGTGAGTGGTCTTGCCCCCGGAGCTGTCGCCATAGAGGTGAAAGCCGCCCGACTCATGCCCGAGCAGGTTAAGCAGAGGCCCCGCAAAGGCCACAGAGACGACAAACGCCAAGCGGTGATTGCCGACGCACAGCGCGCCGATTTGCTGCTGCCACTGCTCCAGAGAGCCCGCCTCGCTGATCGGTGGCAACTGGGCACCGGCCTCATAAAAATGCAGATGCTCGGCGTGCGAGCCGATCTGTTGTTCGGGCAGAAGGAAGGCCTTGTCGTGCCAGCCCAAGCGCGTCACCAAACGTGCGCGCTGGGCGCTATCGAAGCCGCCGAGGTAACTCTGCAGGTCATTGCGTGCGTTGCGCCCTGATCGACTTCCTGCAAGGCGCAGACCCATGTCTACCAAGGGGCCGAGTACGTCTTTGCCGAAGTCGCCGGTCATAGTTCGTGCCGGAATGTTCCAGCGTTTTTTGGCGCCGTCCGGGTCATCGAACTCGACCAACAAACCCCAGTTGTGGCCCTTGTCGTCGCGAGTGCGAGCGATGATTTCGAGAGACGAACAAACGGGGCGCGCCTCGCCATCATCGCCGGAATAAAACACCCCTTCAGGCGTCAGGCGAAAGCCGCCTGGCAACAGATCATTTTTCGATTTCGCGGGGCGTTTGGCGGGCGCCTTGGCCGCCTGTTCTCGGGGTTCAGTTGGCTCAGCGGCGCTGCCGAAAAACTCACCGCTGCGCACCAGCTCGGCGACGTGCCCAGCGGTCCAGCCTTTGGCTAATGCGTCTGCTGCATCGTCGCCGTCAGCCCATTTTCCACCTTTGACGAGTGTCGGCTTGCCTCCTTTGCTGCTGGGCTTGAGCTTGAACACGTCGAGCGAGATTCGTTGCACTGACGCGGCGCCCAGCTCAATCAGCTTAAGCTCAACGGCGTCCATGCAGGTCTTGCCGCTGGCATCGTTATCCGGCCATAGCAGCACCGTTCGCCCTTTGAGTGGCGTCAGGTCGGCTTTGTGCCAAGAATTGGAGCCGTTCGGCCAGCACGTGGCTACGTGGTCGGGCATTAGTTCAGTGGCGGCGTCAGCAGCCTTCTCGCCTTCACACAACACCACAGGCGCATCGGTGCGCTGTACCAGCTCATCCAGGCGCAGCAATGGCCTAGGCTCAGGCAGGCCTTGCCAGCGCCATTGTGTGGCTTGTCCATCGGAGCGTTTGCACCAGGTCAACGGCGCAAAGACCTTTCGCGGTTTTCCGCCTTCATCCGGGCCTAGGTCGAAGCGATACAGCGCCATGACCGGTTGGCCCTGCGCATCGCGATAGATCCACACCTTGGACGGAACACCGTGTTGCCGGTGTTTGGCAGGGCACTTGTTCTTGGCCTCGACCGGGATCGGCTGAATCGCGATCCACTCGGGCGCTGTGGGTTTGATCGGTGCGCTTTTGGCAGTCGCAGAGCCAGCGGTAACATTGAGCAGATCCGCCAGCTTTTTGCAGGCCTCAACGTCCGTGCCGCCGTCGATGTAGCGCACCAGGTCGATCAGGTCACCGCCCTTATCGCCGGTGGCAAAATCCGCCCAGGTGCCTTTGCTCAAATTGACCTTGAGTGAGCCTGCACGTTTGTCCGTGCGCGTGGGGTTTGGTGCTGTGTATTCCTTGCCGCCGTCGACGCGTTTGCCGTTCGGCAGCCATTGAGCAAGCACGCGGTCGATGTTCTTCAGGGCAGCGATTTTTACGTCGGCAAAGCTGGGACGTTTTGAGGTGTTGCCGGTGCGCTGAGTCATGGTGCTGTCCTCGTTGCATACAGCGCATCGTTGACGTCATCGATCAGTGCTTTTGCCATCTCGCCCAGGTAGAACGCCGGCCAACTGAAACGCTCGCCCTCGTTACTCATGGCAGCATCGAGGGTCAGTTGATTGGCGTAGTGCTGAAACAGTGAAATTGCTTCAAGCGCATCCTCAAGGGGCACGCCTGCATTCACTCGAAATAACTTCTGGTGGGTGTCGTTGGCACACGAGAACTCGGCACGCCCCAGAGTAGTGGCAGTGTTCACAGTGCACCGCCTTTCTGGCCCATTGGCACAGAGGAGGCGTCACCGTACAAGGCGAGTGTTTTGATCAAGCCCAAGGTGCCGCGCACGTCCCAAATAACGGATGACAGCACGCGGTTGGAGAGTACGGGTTTATCGCCGTCTAAATGATCTTCCAGCAGCATCAGGACTGAATCGGCTCGGTCCAGGGCGCAGGTGATGGCATCGATGGGAATACCGGCTTCAGCGTCCTGGCTGACGCATAGCAGATCCTCGGGCAGTGAGAAGCCTGGGAGCATGCTCATTGGGCACCCCCTGCGGCTTCCAGGGCGCGAGCCTTGGACATATGGGCGTTGTAACGGGAAAGGCGTGTAGCGAGACTGGAATTGGCGTGTAAAGCGGCGAGAGCCATTGCTCGATGAGCAGCAGCGCGAATTTTGGACGGATTGAGGGCGTGCATGTGGTGTAGCTCCTTTTCTGTGTAGGAGCTGCCACTGATCGTCGCCAAACGAATTAGGGTGGCAGCTGTGCGCAGGTTGGCGAACCGGGGAAAAGGAACCCGGCAGACCCGAAGGTCTCCCACGCACAGCCACCATAAAATAGGAATGCGGGCACAAAAAAAGCGCCTGCAATCGTAATGGGGGCGCCTGTGCGCCTTTTCTATCCGGGTCGCCAAACCCGGTCGCTGAATTTGCAGCGACGGCCAGAGAGTAACGCCCGGTTTTTGAAAGTGCAACTGTGCGGATCACTTGCGGATTTTTTCGATGCGGCATAAATTGATCAGGCATGTAGATTTACCTCAACGCCTCCGGTTGCCGCCGGGGGCGTTTTCATTTCAGGCATGGACTTCCCAACGCAGGGAAACAAAAGGCAAGAAGTCGCTTTCGAGGCAGGCGCGTGCATCTTCGTAGGCGCCGATTTGTTGGCCTTCGTCGACGATGATTGCTTGCGGGGCTTGGCAGGGAACTGACAACGCGCACCAGATGCCATCTGCCCATCGCATCACCATCACGTCCCGGTTCAGGCGTTTTTGCTCTGTACGGTGGCGCTCAAAACGTTGCATCCAGCGTGACGAGAAACCGACTTTTCTGAGTACAGAGAAGGGCTGCAAAATGGCCCTATTGGCAGCTCGAATTTTCATGCTGCCACCTGATCGCGGGCTGCGATGCGTGCGCGAGTCCATGCCTGAACTTCTCCCAATACCCACGCAACCGGAGCGCTTCGAGCATTGCTGTTACTCAGCTTTACCGGCAACGGGAATCCGCTTTCAGGTTGACGCATCAGCTTGTAGATAGTCGGGCGTGCGAGCCCTACGATTGAAATGACCTCGGGCATGCGGATGAGGGTCATTGAGGGATCATGCGAGGGAATTGCTTTTAATACGGTAGTCATAGCGAGCTAACCCTTTGTTAATTGAGACAACGGGTCATACGCTACGCAGGGGAGGGGGAGTGGACTGTGTCCGCTCCCTTTTTTATTTCAGAGGTCTAAGGCCTAGAGCGGTCAAATGCTCTCGAATGGTTTTTTTTGTGCCATGAACCGACTGGTCGAAAAGCAGATTGGTCAGTTCAGCATCGGTGAGATTGCGCTTCTCACTTTTCCTGCCGCTAATGATTTGCTCAGCTGCTGCCTTAATTTTTGCCCTTCTATCCATGGTGTCTGACTGTATTTTTGAGCTGGGATTACGGTTGCCCTTGCCTGCTTCCTGGCCTCTCTTCGTCGCCTTTGTGGAAAAGGCGTCGTTTAGAATTCGATGCATCAGGCTTGATGTGTTGAAGCCTTTCTTGGACACATCCATCTGCTCTATTTGGCGATAAAGGCTTGCCATTAATAGTGCCTGGTTCGCCTCTCCTAGCAACGTAGCGAAGTCTTCTCGTGCTCGGATTTCGTTTCCGCTACTGCGGTCCCGCTCTTTTTCGATCAGGGCAAGGTACTGGCGGGGTGAGTCATGTTTCAGCTGCTCTATCAGGTCTGCATCAATGTCGTAAGTGGTGAGCTCAAGGTCGAACAGCCAATTTGCAAGCGTCTCCACAGCCTGCATTCCCATTACCAGGGCAAAGGTAGCCGCAAGCTGTGAGTCTGCTGCGGAATGACTCACCCTAAGAAACCGTCGAATGACATTGGGCAATGAGCCTGCCTCTGCATAACTGGCATGCTCGCTAATGGGATCGCGAAGTCGATAAAGGGCTTTTGTTACCGACTCTGCACACGGAGCGTAGGAGCCCTCATCAAGCCAGAACGAGGTAGCCGTGTTGATCAGATCAAAGGCATCTCTGAAGTGTTCGTTGAACTGCGGAAACAGTACAAGGCTGCGAACGGCTGCCTCAACGTCGTCCTGATCCCACACCAGGCACGTTACGTCGAAGCCTGCGATTTCGAGTTCGAGCTCTTCTGGCTCGAAGCCCCGCTCAAAGTCCATTTAGATCTCCCCGCCGCCCCGAAGTCGATAGGCTGTTACAGCGATTTGCAGGTGGAAGCGCCAATGCCAGCAGAGTTGCGGGCGTGGCCTTTCTGTAACACGACTGCTCGATGTAACACGTGGTGCGCAGAAGTTTTGTAGTGCGTGTAACGCCAAATATCGTCAATAAAAACAATTGGTTAACGGTGTTTGTAACGCGCGTAACACCCGTAACACCATTTTTGAAGGGGTATAGGGGTAACGGATTCACACTGCCTTCCCAAATTGACCTTGCACTACATTGCCGGCCTCTAGGGAATCGAGATGGTCGGCGTACCATTGCATCATCTGTGTGCGCTGCTCAAGGTACTGAGCCTTGTTGTAAATCCCTCGAACACCTTGTGCCTTGTGGCTGAGTTGGGCCTCGATATGGTCAGCTGGATATCCGTGCTCGTTGAGGATCGTACTGGCGATGTGGCGGAAGCCATGGCCGGTCTGGCGCCCCTCGTAACCAAGGCGTCTTAGTGCCATTAGGAACACGGTATCGCTGCGGGGTTTGGTGCGGTCGCTTCTACCTGGAAACAGGAGTGAGTAAGCGCCGGTTAGTTGCCGAAGCTCTAATAGTGCTTCCACTGCTTGAGTGCATAGTGGCACCAGGTGCTCACGACCTTTCTTGCGACCCTTGCGCTCGACTGGAACGGTCCAGAGCTTCTTATCGAAATCGAACTCAACCCATTGTGCCTCTCGGAGTTCGCTGGGGCGTACAGCCATCAGGGTCAACAGCCTCAGGCCGAGCTGAACATCTTTGGCGTGCGGGTAGGAGCGTATCGCTCGAAGTAACCCCGGAAGCTCATCGGGGGAAACGTGGGCATAGTTCTCTGCCTTTCCCGAGGACAAAAATTTATGCACACCCTCCAACGGATTGTTGACGGCTCTGCCTGTTACGCGAGCCAGGTCATAGATATCTTTACAGTAGGCCCTCACACGGCTCATCTGCTCCAGAATCCCCTGACGTTCAAGCCCTCTCAATAGCTCCATCCACTCCATCGACATGATAGAGGTGTAGGGGCGTTTACCGAGCGAGGGGAATACATGGCGTTCAAGTGCGCCAAGTATCCTTTTGGCCGTACCAGCATCCCAGCCGCTCAAGCGAGACGTGTGCCACTCCCTTGCCAATGCTTCAAAGGTATCGTTGGCTGCATCGATCTCGGCGGCTTGGCGAGCTTTCTTGGATGTGATCGGGTTCTTACCTTCCGATGCGTCGGCGCGTAGATCAGCCGCTTTCTGCCGAGCGAAAGCACCGCCCACTTCCGGATAGCCGCCAAGGCCAAGCCACGACCATTTGCCGTCTGGCTTCTTGTAGCGTAACTCCCAAGACTTTTGGCCGTTCGGCTTGACCCTGAAATATAGCCCTGGGCTGTCTAGCTCGCGGTATGCCCCTGCCTCAGGCTCCAGGCTGGAAAGCGTAGTGTCAGCGAGAGGGCGCCGCTTAATATCTGTGCGTTTCATCCTTGTATGCCTTCAGTTCAATTATTTATGAAGCATACACGTGGGCATACACGGTGGGGAAGGATAGGGGTAGATAGAGATGAACAGCCAGAAACAAGAAAACCCGCACGAGGCGGGCTTCTTGAGGTGATTCATAGACTGCTGTAGACATCTATGGATCGGTACTTGGTGGCTACACAGGGACTTGAACCCCGGACCCCAGCATTATGAATGCTATGCTCTAACCAACTGAGCTATGTAGCCAAGTGGCGCGCATTATTCGCGGAGAACGTGAATGCGTCAAGCGCTTTTTTTGAAAATTTATCTACGCTATCAACTGTTTAACGGGAAACACCTGGCAAGGCGACGAGTGGCCTGGGGTTTTCACCTTTCTTAAGATCAACATAAATCTTCTGTGGGAGCTGGCTTGCCTGCGATACAGGCGCCTCGGTCTATCAGTGGCACCGGGGTGATGCCATCGCAGGCAAGCCAGCTCCCACATTTGTTCGGTGTTAGTCGTCAGGTTTTGCGCGGGTGCAGGCACTCTATCGAGCGGTCGACCATTGCTTTGGCGATTTCCAGCAGGTGCCATACGGCGAGGACTTTGGCGCGTTCGGGGCTTTGCAGCTGTTCGCCGCAGTCGAGCGCGGTGGCCGAGGCGCTGTGCAGCAGGTCGGCGGTGTAGAGCAGCGAGTCTTCGAAGCTGATGTCGTCGCTGATGGCGTAGAAGTTCGTCGACGGTTGCGGCGGGTCGGTCGGCAAGTAGTGGTCGAGCGCTCGGTTGAAGGCGGCGCGGTCTTTGGCTTGGTCACGGGGTGGATCGGGGACGATCTTGAACATGGTGTAGCTCCTATTGACCTGAAGAAGCTGCCACCTCCGCTGCTAAACGTAGGGTGGCGGCTGTACGCGGGTTAGCAGACCAGTCAATAGGAAAACCGGCGCACCCGAAGGTGCCCCACGCACAGCCACCATAAAACGGTGCCGTAAAACATGTGCCTATTGAGTTCAGGCTGCTAAACCCGATCACTGAAAACCAGCGACGGACCGAAGACTAGCCACCGACTCCCCCAGGCACAAGGCCGAAAGATTCTCTAGGAAACGTCCCGCAAATTAAAGGGATTCATCTTGCTGGCTCTTTACAAACCATTGAGCGCCATGCGCCAGGGGGCAGTTCAGAGCGTAGGAACGATCAAGATCAAAAGGTGGGAGCGGGCTTGCTCGCGAATGCGGTGTGTCAGTCAACAGAGTTATTGGCTGATCCACCGCATTCGCGAGCAAGCCCGCTCCCACATTTGATCCGCGGCGTTCTGGAGTCCGCGTGTCAGGTTTTGCGCGGGTGCAGGCACTCTATCGAGCGGTCGACCATGGCCTTGGCGATTTCCAGCAGGTGCCATACGGCGAGGACTTTGGCACGCTCTGGGCTTTGCAGCTGTTCGCCGCAGTCGAGCGCGGTGGCCGAGGCGCTGTGCAGCAGGTCGGCGGTGTAGAGCAGGGAGTCTTCGAAGCTGATGTCGTCGCTGATGGCGTAGAAGTTCGTCGACGGTTGCGGCGGATCGGTCGGCAGGTAGTGGTCGAGCGCTCGGTTGAAGGCGGCGCGGTCTTTGGCTTGGTCACGGGGTGGATCGGGGACGATCTTGAACATGGTGTAGCTCCTATTACCTATGGAGCCGGTCCTTCGCGACTAAACGAAGGGTGGCGGCTGTACGCAGGTTAGTCGACCGGCAAATAGGCAAAGTCCGGCGCACCCGAGGGCGCCCTGCGCACAGCCACCATGAAACCTCATGAAAGCATGCGCCTATTAATACCGAGCGACTAAACCCGATCGCTGATGAGCAGCGACGGACCGAAGACTAGCCAGCGGTTTCAACAGGCACAAGGCCGAAAGATTCTCTAGGAAACGTCCCGCAAATTAAAGGGATTCATCTTGCTGGCCCTTTACAAACCATGACCGCTGCATCGATTCATCTAGTCGTTAGCCTGCTAACGGGATAGCCTTCCTGCCCCCAAAAGTGGCACATTGTCGCACCTGCACCTGTGCATCCATCTGCTGTACGGAAAACCTCCCATGGCTCTGAGCAATTCCCAACCCTCCGTGGCTACGACGCCTGCTGCCGGGCAAACCAGCCCGTTGGTGATGCGTGTGATCGGCGCGGTGGCGCTGGCGCATTTGATCAATGACTTGATCCAGTCGGTACTGCCTTCGATCTACCCGATGCTCAAGGCCAATTACGGCCTGACGTTCACCCAGGTCGGCCTGATCACCCTCACGTTCCAGCTCACCGCATCCCTGTTGCAGCCATGGGTGGGTTATTACACCGACCGCCATCCCAAGCCGTACCTGCTGCCCTGCGGGATGATCTGCACACTGGTGGGCATCTTGATGATGTCTCAGGTGGGCAGCTTCCCGTTGATCCTGCTGGCGGCGGGGTTGATTGGTATCGGGTCGTCGACCTTCCACCCGGAAGCCTCCCGCGTGGCGCGCCTGGCGTCGGGCGGGCGTTATGGTCTGGCGCAGTCGACCTTCCAGGTGGGCGGTAACGCCGGCTCGGCCTTTGGCCCGTTGCTGGCGGCGGCGATCATCATTCCGTTCGGCCAGGGCAATGTGGCCTGGTTCGGCCTGTTCGCGGTGTTTGCGTTGTTTGTGCTGTATGCGATCAGCCGTTGGTACGCCAACCACTTGAACCTGTTCAAGCTCAAGCAAGGCCAGGCGGCCACTCATGGCCTGTCCAAGGGCCGGGTGCTGAGCGCGCTGGTGGTGCTGGGCCTGCTGGTGTTTTCCAAGTACTTCTACATGGCCAGTTTCACCAGTTACTTCACCTTCTACCTGATCGAGAAGTTCGACCTGTCGGTGGCCAGTTCCCAGCTGCATCTGTTCCTGTTTCTGGGCGCGGTGGCGGCGGGTACGTTCTTTGGCGGGCCGATTGGCGACAAGATCGGTCGTAAGGCGGTGATCTGGTTCTCGATCCTCGGCGTTGCGCCGTTCACCCTGATCTTGCCCCATGTGGACCTGTTCTGGACGAGCATCCTGAGTGTGGTGATCGGCTTTATCCTGGCCTCGGCGTTCTCGGCGATTGTGGTGTACGCGCAGGAGTTGGTGCCGGGCAATGTGGGAATGATCGCCGGGGTGTTCTTCGGTCTGATGTTCGGTTTTGGCGGGATTGGTGCGGCGCTGCTGGGGCACCTGGCAGACATCCACGGCATCGAGTACGTGTACACGCTGTGCTCGTTCCTGCCGCTGTTCGGGGTGTTGGCGATTCTGTTGCCGCGTACCAAAAAGGCCTGACTTCAAGCCAATCGAGTCGGGCAGATATCCTTGCTGCCCAACGCTTGCATCAAACGGGTAAATCAGTTGCTCCTGCAAAGGGTATCGGCGTTACGTCGGTGCCCTGATTTACGGCTGCAGTGGGTTGTAGGTGGCTCGCTTCAACTGTTCGCGCGCACGGGATAACCGTGAGCGCACGGTGCCAATGGGGATGTCCATGGCGTCGGCGGTGTCCTGGTAACTGCCGTCGGTTTCCAGTGAGGCGTAAAGGGTTTTACGCATTTCCAGTGGCAAATTCGTGATTGCCCGCAGGGTTCTTTCGAGCTTGCGGTTGACCTCGAATTGCCAGTCCAGGTTGTTGTTGTCTTCTTGCCCATGCCACAGCGCTTCATCGAACTCGCAATGCACCGGTTTGGCGTACATGCGCCGAAAGTGGTTGCGGATCAGGTTCTGGGCAATCCCGCACATCCATGTGCTGAGGGTGGCCTGGCCGCTGAAGCGGTCCCTGTTGCGCCAGGCTTCCAGGTACGTCAGCTGCAGAATATCGTCTGCATCTTCTGGATTGAGCACGCGTTTATGAATGAACCGTCGGAGTTTCTTGTGGTGTTCTTCCGATAGGTTCTGGATGGAGCGGTGCGGGTCAGGTGTAAGGTGAACTAAAACATCGATAGGGATATCCATGATTTTTCCTCAGGGTAGACACGGTCGAAATAATTTCGACGGGAACCCTGTTAGCACTGCCTGTGCCAAACGATTAATTCCTGTAACTATTTGATATTTATAGATAAATATCTTGTTTCAGTGGTTTTTTGTGCAAGGGCTTGCACAAGCCGGCGCGGGTTTGTGCCGACTTTTTCGCAAGCCCCGGTATCGCCGATAAAGATGGAACCGTAACGGGGTTGCCTGCCACACAAGGAAACGAAACTTCCTGTGCAGGCATCTTCATGAAACTCGATCCCAACTTTGATGTGCAGAAAAGCCAGCGCTCGGATCAGCCTGTTCCAGCGAGCATTGATAGCCAGCCAGTTCGCCAGTCGCCTGCGGCATCGGCCGTTGATGATCTCGCGGCGCTGTTCAGTCAGGAGGTCGAACTCAACAGCAGGGGCTTGGGTCGGCGTCAATTGGGGACGCGCGTGACGCCCGTGCAGCAGTTGGCCCAACTCTATGAGCAACTGGGCCATCCGGCTCAAGCAACACTGGCGACCATCGCGCGTAACGTCAGGGTTCAACTGTTGCTCAGGCCCAGCATCGACAAGTTGCTGGACCTGACAGGAAACGACCCGGCCCGTACGTTTGTCGTGCTCAAGCAGGTGGCTGCGCAGGCGCAGGCCGAAGCGCGCACTAACGAGGCCGCCCTGGCCAGCGATGCCCTGGCCCGGCTGGAAATCCGTTTTAAGCCGCAGATCCAGGCGGGCTTGAATATCGCGCTGGCCTTGCAGGCAAACAGTGATGACCCGAACTTGCGCCAGGCAGTGCGCAATGTGTATTACGCCAGCGTGGTCGCCCGGCAATCATTGGCCAGCATGATGCAGGCGTTGTTGGGGTTGTTCGGTGGCGATGAGTTTGGCCACGGGTTGAAGTTGATGCGCCGGGCCCTGGCGGACGACATTGCGGCCTATAGTCCCTCGCTGCCTACCGCTCAATTGCGCACCTTGCTGTTGGGTTTGCGCAGTTGCGGTCAACTGGGCAGTGTCTTGGCGAGTTGCCAGGGGTTGATTGATCGACTGGTCGCCTTGCCTCCCGGTATTGATCGGGACGCCGTCGCGCTGCTGCAGCGTTTATTGGGGTACGTGAGCACGGGCATCGCGCCTGCCGAGATTCAGCGCCTGGCCAGTGAGTTGGGTGGCGCGGCGCTATCCGACCAGGTGGTGTCGCTCAATACCCTCTATCCCGTGTTCGGGAGCTTGCCCCTGGCCTTGTGGCGCGACAGCAAGGGGCGCCAGGAAGCCCTGCTGGGTTTTATGGTGGTGATGGATGAGTACGCGCTCAGTGAGCGAGGTTTCCGGCACGTCGGTGCGTGGCCGAGCAACCATCCATGAGTGCATTGCGGGCAATCAACACGATACTGCTCAAGGTTGCACAACGCGCCGAGGTGCTGGGTGCGGTCGTGATCATGGGCATTGTGTTCATCTTTATCGTGCCGTTGCCGACCTGGCTGGTGGATATCCTGATTGCCGTGAACATTTGCATTTCGTGCCTGCTGATCGTGCTGGCGCTGTACCTGCCAGGGCCGCTGGCGTTTTCCTCGTTTCCGTCGATCCTGCTGCTGACCACCATGTTTCGCCTGGCGTTGTCGATTGCGACCACGCGCCTGATCCTGCTGGAGCAGGACGCCGGCGACATTGTGGAAGCCTTCGGCAACTTCGTGGTGGGGGGTAACCTGGCGGTGGGGTTGGTGATCTTCATGATCCTGACCATCGTCAACTTCCTGGTGATTACCAAGGGCTCGGAACGCGTCGCGGAAGTGGCGGCGCGCTTCAGCCTGGATGCGATGCCCGGCAAGCAAATGTCCATCGACAGTGACTTGCGTGCCGGCCTGATCGATGGCGAGCAGGCGCGTGACAAGCGCGAGCAGTTGTCCCGCGAGAGCCAGCTGTTCGGCGCGATGGACGGGGCCATGAAATTCGTCAAGGGCGATGCCGTGGCCGGGCTGATCATCGTGGTGATCAACTTGCTGGGCGGGTTCAGCACCGGCATGTTCCAGCACGGCATGAGCGCCGGCGACTCCATGGCGTTGTATTCGGTACTGACGATTGGTGACGGCCTGATTGCGCAGATTCCTGCGCTGCTGATCTCCCTGACGGCCGGCATGATCATTACTCGTGTAGCGCCGTCCGGGCGCAATAAAGGAGCCAATAACATGGGCGCCGAAATCGCCCGGCAAATGACCAGTGAGCCCAAGAGCTGGATGATTGCTTCGATCGGCATGCTGGCTTTCGCGGCGCTTCCGGGGATGCCGACGGTGGTCTTTATCCTCATTTCCCTGATGACAGGTTCCCTCGGTTACTACCTCATGCGCCAGCGCCAACGGCAGGAAGCGCCTCCCGACAAGGCGGCTGACGTCTTGCCTGCGGACAAAAACGGTGATGAGGACCTGCGCGGTTTTGACCCGTCGCGACCTTACCTGTTGCAGTTTTCGTCGCACTTGCAGGGGACTGGCAAGGCGGAAGAAATCATCCACGGGATTCGCCAGATCCGTAATCGCCTGGTCGCCCAGGTTGGCTTGACGCTGCCGCCGTTCGAGGTTGAATTCGCGCCGTCGCTGCCTGACGATGAGTTGCGCTTTTGCGTGCATGAAGTGCCGATGGTCAGGGCTACGCTTGGTGATCGGATAGCGGTTGAGCTGGCAGCACTGGGCGCCGAACCACAAGAAGGTGCCCAGGGGCTGTCGGAGCGTGACGAACAGGGCTGGGTATGGTTGGCCGCCGATGATCCGTTGCTCGACGATGCACAGCTTGAACGCCATACCGCCCATGAATTGATCCTTGAGCGCATGGAGCGGGCGATGATGCTCAGTGGGCCGCAGTTTCTCGGGATTCAGGAGAGCAAGTCGATTCTCAGCTGGCTCGAGTTCAACCAGCCGGAACTGGTCCAGGAACTGCAGCGGATCATGCCGCTGTCGCGCTTTTCGTCCGTGTTGCAGCGCCTGGCCAGCGAGGGCGTTCCGTTGCGGGCTGTGCGGTTGATTGTCGAGTCGTTGATCGAGTACGGCCAGCATGAGCGTGAACCGGACGCCCTGGCCGACTATGCGCGAATCGCCCTCAAGTCGCAGATTCTGCACCAGTACAGTGAAGCCGATGGCCTGCATGCCTGGCTGCTCTCACCCCATACCGAAAATATCCTGCGCGAGGCGCTGCGCCAGACTCAGACCGGGGTGTTCTTTTCCCTCGACAATGAAAGCAGCGCGGCACTGGTGAACTTGCTCAAGCAGGCCTTCAACGTGCGTGCCAAGAGCAAACGCGTGCTGTTGGTCGCCCAAGACTTGCGCAGCCCCTTGCGTACGCTGTTGCTGGAAGAGTTCAACCATGTGCCGGTGTTGTCGTTTGCCGAGTTGGGCAGTTCGTCCAAGGTCAAGGTGCTCGGACGGTTTGACCTGGCTCAGGACGATCTGCTGCGTGGAGCCGTGGCATGAGCACGTTTTTGGCGATTGTGCGCGGGCTTGCATCGGACGGTGCTGCGTGGGGCAGGCTGTCTCGCGCCGCCATGAGGCCTGATGATGTTTGAGCTACGGGTACTCGATGGTTCGCACCAGGGGGCCGCGTTACCGTTGTTCGGCGAGCAGTGGAGCATAGGTGCGCACCCGGACGCGGACCTCGCGCTATACGATCCGGGCATTGCCGAGCGCCATGTGCGGTTGCAATGTATTGAGCAGCGCTGGTCGGTGCAGGCCGAGGAAGGGGTGGTGCAGGATGCCGATGGCCTGATCCTGGCACAGATTGCTGACCTGGCACTCAATGCAACGTTTTCGATTGGCAAGGTTCGGCTCTGCGTCGCCCGTGCCGATCAACCCTGGCCCCAGGCGCCTGTGCGTCAAGCGCCCACACCACCGGTCGAGGCGCCTGCCACGCTGAAGCTTTCTTCTATTTCGGGATCGCAGCAGAAACGGTTGATAAGCCTCGCGGTCGTGGTTGCCGTCATCATCACGGCGCTGGGCATGGCCTCTACGGGTGAGCGTGAGGCACAGGCATCGCTGATGCCACCGATGGTCCGGAAAAACGAGCTGGGCTCGCCTTACGATGTCCGCCAGCAATTGCTGAAGATGCTTAATGAGCGCGAGCTGATCAACCGCATCAGCCTTCAGTTGGTCAACGGCCAGGTGCTGCTCGATGGCCATGTTTCCCAGGACGATGTGGAGTTGGTATCGCGCATGCTCAGCCGGTTTGGCGAACAGTTTGATACGGCGGTGCCGGTGATCAGCCGGGTCAAGCTGCGCGACTCAACGCTGCCGTTCAAGATTCTGCAGATCGTCGGCGGGCCTAACGGTCACGTGGTTCTGGAGCAGGGTAACCGGCTGTTTGTCGGCGATGAAATGGATGGCTTGCGACTGGTGCTGATCGATAACACCAAAGTGGTCTTTGACGGCCAGCAACGCTTTGAGGTGCGCTGGTGACCCAGGACCTGCAAGCCCGTCTTGAGGCCTGGGAGCAACGCCAGTCGAGTACGCTGGCCAACTTTGCGCCGGTGGCGATGCGCGGCCGTGTCCAGCGCGTCAATGGCATGTTGCTGCAATGCCGGCTGCCCCAGGCGTGCATCGGCGATCTGTGCCAGATCGAAAAGTCTGCCGGCGAATATATGCTGGCCGAGATCATCGGGTTCGACCAGCAGGACGCCGTGCTCAGTGCCCTGGGCAATCTTGAGGGCGTGCGCGTGGGGGCCAGTGTGCAACGTTTGGGCGTGCCCCATCGGGTGCGAGTCAGCGATGAATTGCTGGGCCAGGTTCTCGATGGTTTTGGGCGACCGATTGCGGGCGACGGCCCCAGCGCCTTTGTGGAGGACGACACACCCGGTGCGAGCACGGTGTTGTGTGAGGCGCCATTGCCCACCGAACGCCCCAGGATCAACCGGGCGTTGTCCACCGGCGTACGTTCGATCGATGGGCTGATCACGCTGGGAGAAGGGCAGCGCGTCGGCCTGTTCGCCGGTGCCGGTTGTGGCAAGACCACCTTGTTGGCCGAGATCGCGCGCAACGTCGAGTGTGATGTGATCGTGTTCGGGCTGATTGGGGAGCGCGGCCGTGAGTTGCGGGAATTTCTCGACCACGAACTGGATGATCAATTGCGCGCCAAGGCGGTGCTGGTGTGTGCAACCTCCGATCGCTCAAGCATGGAGCGCGCCCGCGCGGCCTTCACCGCAACAGCGCTGGCCGAAGGGTTCCGGCGCAAGGGCAAGCGGGTATTGCTGCTGATTGACTCCTTGACCCGTTTTGCCCGGGCCCAGCGTGAAATCGGCCTGGCTGCTGGCGAGCCCCTGGGCCGTGGCGGCTTGCCACCGTCGGTCTACAGCCTGATGCCGCGCCTGGTGGAGCGGGCGGGCTTGACCCGCGACGGAGTGATCACCGCCATCTACACCGTGCTGATCGAGCAGGACTCGATGAATGACCCGGTAGCGGATGAAGTGCGCTCCCTGCTCGACGGCCACATCGTGTTGTCACGCAAGCTGGCCGAGCGTGGCCATTACCCGGCGGTTGACGTACTGGCCAGCCTTTCGCGGATTTTAAGCAACGTTGCGTCCCCCGAGCATATCCAGGCCGGCACCGCCTTGCGGCGTTTGTTGTCGGCCTACCAGCAGATCGAGCTGATGCTCAAGTTGGGTGAGTACCAACCCGGCAGTGATGCCCTGACCGATCTTGCGGTGAACAGCCGCCAGGCAGTCGATGGGTTTCTGCGCCAGGACCTGCGGGAGCCCGCGCCGCTGGCGGCGACCCTGGACCAACTGATGGAGTTGACCACCGATGTCCCTTTCTGAAATCGATACCTTGCGGCGTTTGCGCAAGCATCGGGCTGACCGGGCCGAGCGTGCGTTGCGTGCGGCCAAACGGCAGCAGCAAGCGCTGCTTCTGGAAATCCAGCAGGCAGGCGATGCCCTTGAACAAACCCGGTTGGACGAAGCACGGAAAACCGCCGAGTTGTTGGGCAAGCACCAAGGCCAGGTGATCTCGTTCCGCGACATCAAGTCCTGGAATGCCGAGGAGCGCACGTTGTCCGCCGACACTCGCCGTGAAGAGGGGCAGTTACGCGAACTGCACGGTCAGCGCGACGAGCAGTTGACCCACATCGACAGCGCGCAGAAGCAGGTTACCCAATGCTTGCGCGAGGTCGAGAAACTCCAGGAGTTATCCATTTTGTTGGCGCAAGAAGAAACGACGCAGGAAGAAACATGACGCAAGTTCCAGTGAGCAAGCCAGAGCGCCCGCGTTTGCGTGAGCCTCGGGATGAACGTGAACCCGGCCCGGGGGCGATCGTGCCTTGGGAGCACGGACGGTTATTTGCCCAGCTGTTTGGCAATGATAATGAGGAAGGCGGTTACGGCTCTTCCCTGCCGGGAGCCCCCGCGTCAACCCAGGCCGCGATGATCGCGGCCATGACCGAGCAGTTGGTACCGCGGATACAGGCGGCTGTTCAGTGGCCTTTGCAGGCAGTGCTTTACCTGCCGCGCCTTGGGCGGATCAACGCCTGTGTGCGCCGCGAGCAGGGTGCCTGGAACGTTGAGCTGGACGCGGAGGAAGAGCGAACTGCGCGCTGGCTGCCTGGCGTGCGCCAGCACCTTGAGGACGGGCTGGCCGGCGCGTTGTCGCAGCCTGTCAACGTGCACCTTGTGCATGTGGACCCTGCGTGATCATGCCGGTTTTAACCCTGCCGGTGGTCAGCGGGGCCAACGTCGCAGCGCGGCGCAAGCTGGGTTGCGGCTTGCGCATGGCGTTTCAGGTCGCGGGGCAGGGCGGTGAGTTGTTGATGGAGCCGGGTCGTGCCCCGGCAGGTGTCAAGCCGCTGTTTTTCGAGAGCGCCAGCGGAGTGCTGGCCTTCGCCGAACCGGGGCCGCTGTTCAGCCTGCTGGGGGAGTGCCCGGTGACACTGGCCGAGGCTGGTAACGACCCGGATTCGTGGTTTTGGGAGTTGTTCCAGCACCACCTGAGCCCGCAGGTGCGTGCGCTGTTCGGCTTCCTGCGGTTGCTGCCGGCGCCCCGGAAACTGAACTTCGGTTGTCGCTTCACGGTGACGTTGGGACCGTCCCGTGTCGTGGGTTATCTGTGGCTGACGCCAGAGAGCTTGCTGGCACTGTGCGAGGCCGGTCCCTGGCATTCGATAGCGGGGCCCTTGCCGGCTTCGTTCCAGTTGGCAGTGGCGGTGACCCTGGGGCGCCTGAGGTTGCCCATCACGCGTTTGCGCAGTGTACGGGCCGGTGACGTGGTGATGCTTGAGCAGCCCTTTTTCGATGTGCAGGGTAACGGGCACCTGCACGTCGGCAGGTACCGGCTGCACGGGTGTATTGACGATGAATCCGGGCCGTTGTGCCTGACGCTTGTTTCGATTGAGGAAACGTCCATGGACGAAGATTTTGCAACACAGGACTACTCAGGGGATGCAGGGCCTGAGTTGGATGAACCGGTAGTGGATGTTTTCGGCCACGAGCCGTTTGATGAGTTGAGCATGGCGCTGAATGTGCGTTGTGGAACCCTTGCCTTGACCCTGGGAGAACTGCGCAATCTCGCCCCCGGTGCGGTGTTGGGCATCTCCGGGTACGCGCCCGGCATGGCCGGGCTCTATTACGGTGACCGGCCTATTGGCCAGGGGCAACTGGTCGAGGTGGACGGTCGACTCGGGCTGCAGTTATCTCGCGTGATTTTTTCCCGATGACGTTTCAGGGGATTGACCCCCTTGTCCTTGCTGTTTTCCTCGGCGCATTGTCGTTGATGCCGATGCTGTTGATCATCTGCACCTCGTTCTTGAAGATCGTGATTGTGCTGATGATCACCCGTAACGCCATTGGCGTGCAGCAGGTGCCGCCGAGCATGGCGATCAATGGAATCGCGCTGGCTGCCACACTGTTCATCATGGCGCCCGTTGGCTATCAGATTGCCCAGAACGTCAAGGCCGCGCCGGTGGACATGAGCAACGTACAAACGCTCATGGATACCGGATATGAAGCCATACAGCCGTTGCGCGCGTTCATGTTGCGCAACACCGATGCGGATGTGTTGACCCACCTGCTGGAAAACACCGCGCGCATGTGGCCGCCTGAAATGGCGCAGAGCACTCAGCGGGAAGACTTGATCCTGTTAGTCCCGGCCTTTGTGCTTTCGCAACTGCAGGCGGGGTTCGAGATCGGCTTCCTGATCTACATCCCGTTCATCGTCATCGACCTGATTGTGTCCAACCTGCTGTTGGCCCTGGGGATGCAAATGGTCTCGCCCATGACCATTTCCCTGCCGCTCAAACTGTTGTTGTTCGTGATGGTTTCCGGGTGGTCGCGGTTGCTCGACAGCCTGTTCCTTTCTTACCTCTGAGTGACCTATGGAACCGATCGTGCTGTTCAAGCAGGGCATGTTGCTGGTGGTGGTGCTGTCGGCGCCGCCGCTGATCGTGGCGGTGGTCGTTGGTGTGTTGACGTCCCTGGTGCAGGCCCTGATGCAGATACAGGACCAGACGCTGCCCTTTGGCATCAAGCTGGTGGCGGTGGGGATCACGCTGGTGATGACCGGCCGCTGGATCGGCCTGGAGCTGATCCAGCTGATCAACCTGATGTTCGACATGATTGCCCGTTCGGCATTGAACTGAGGGAACAGATTTGCTGCTTTATCTCGAATATTTGCCCAGCCTGCTGGTGGCCATGGCGCGCATTTATCCTGTCGCGATTCTGGTGCCGGCGTTTTGTTTCCAACACATAAAAGGCATGCTTCGGCACGTCATCGTGATGGTCATGGCGCTGATCCCGGCTCCCGGTATCCATGCTGCAATGGCCGGCCAGGATTACTCCGCACTGATGATCAGCGGCCTGGTACTCAAGGAAGCGGCCCTGGGGTTTTTACTGGGGACCCTGTTGGCGATGCCGTTCTGGATGTTCGAGTCGGTGGGTGCCCTGCTGGATAACCAGCGTGGCGCCTTGGCGGGCGGCCAACTCAACCCGTCGCTGGGCCCGGATGCCACCCCCATCGGCCACCTGTTCAAACAGTTGGTGATTTACCTGCTGATCGCGGTCCTGGGCCTGAGCGTGCTGACCCAGGTGATCTGGGACAGCTACCTGATCTGGCCGCCAACCGCCTGGTTGCCGCTGCCGGCAATCAATGGGTTCAGTGTTTTCCTCGGTGTGCTCGGCGATACCTTTACCCACATGATGCTGTACGCCGCGCCGTTTATTGCGGTGCTGTTGTTTCTGGAATTCGGTTTCGCCGTGTTGGGGCTGTACAGCCCGCAACTGCAGGTTTCTACCCTGGCCACGCCGGTCAAGAGCCTGGTGGGGCTAGGTATCCTGCTGCTGTACTTCCCGCTGCTGCAGGATTTGATCGTCGAACGCATGGCGCAGTTGGCAGACCTCAAGCATTCCCTGGGACTGATGTTCGGGAGCTCGGCACCATGAGTGATTCGGGTGAGAAAAAACACGCGGCCACGCCCAAGAAACTCAAGGATCAGCGCCAGAAGGGCCAGGTCGCCCAAAGCCAGGACGTCGGCAAGCTACTGGTGTTGACCGCCCTCAGCGAAATCGCGTTGTTCACTGCCGAACCCAGTATGCAGCGCTTCCAGCAATTGATGGTGATGCCCATGTCACGTTTCGGGCAGCCCTTTGTGCGGGCGCTGGAGGAAGTGCTGACGGAAGGCTTGATCGTGTTTTTTTCCTTCGCCTTGCTGATGGCCGGGGTGGCGATCACGGTGAAGTTGATCAGCGGCTGGATGCAGTTCGGTTTCCTGTTTGCGCCGGAAAGCCTGAAGCTGAATTTCAGCCGTCTCAACCCACTCAGCCAGGTCAAGCAGATGTTCTCTGCCAAGTCAGTGATGAACCTGTTGATGGGGGTGGCCAAGGCGCTGATGCTTGGGGTGATCTTGTACGTGGTGATCGGCCCGTCATTGAGCGCCTTGATCAACCTGGCCACCAGCGACCTGCAGAGTTACATCCTCGCGTTGATCATCCTGTTCCGCCATCTGTTGCACATGTGCCTGGGTTTGCTGCTGGTGCTGGCGCTGATCGACATGGCGTTGCAGAAGCACTTCTTTGCCAAGAGCATGCGCATGACTCAGGTGGAGGTGGTCAAGGAATACAAAGATATGGAAGGCGACCCTCACGTCAAGGGGCAGCGCCGGTCGCTGGCCATGCAGCTGGCCCAGGAGGAACCCAAGGTCAAGCTGCCCAAGCTGGAAGAGTCTGACATGTTGGTGGTCAACCCGACGCACTATGCCGTCGCGCTGTACTACCGGCCGGGTAAAACGCCGCTGCCGCTGCTGGTGGATAAAGGCACGGATGCCGAGGCCCGTAAACTGATTGACCGGGCCAAGGCAGCCGATGTACCGGTGATCCAGTGTGTGTGGCTGGCGCGCATGCTGTACGAGAAAAAGCTCGGGGCGAACATTCCCCGGGAGGCGTTACAGGCGGTAGCGTTCATCTACCGCACCCTGCGTGAGCTCGACGATGAGGCCAAGCGTGAGACGCTGGAGTTGCCGGAACTTGAACAGCGTTAACGGTGGCGGTGCACGTCCAGCGCTTCCAGGTTAGCCAGTGAAAGCAGGGTGCTGATGATGTCATCCGCCGCCTCTCCATCTGCTGGCAGCGTGTGCCAGATCACCAGGGCTCCCCTGGCATCGAGATAGACAAAGTAGCCGTCAAACGCCAGCGCCTGTTCAAAACGCCGCTCCAGCACCCGTTCCAACTGTCCGGCGCTCAGCGCCCCAAGGTCAAACTGCAAAGCCAGTCCAGGTTTGTCACCGGCTTTTAAGCGGCACACGCCTATGCCAGGGCTGAGAGACAGGTGGGCGTTGTTGCCGCCCACCAGGTCATTCAGGAATACCTGGCGATGCGAAGCATCGTTGGGCAGTCCCATCATGGTGCTCACCGTTCCAGTGAAATCGTTTGATAGTCCGAACGCTCGCCGGCCGGGCCGGGTTCGACGCGCATCTGCGGTGGCCACCAGACCACCATCTTATCGGCGCCCGATTGCGGGCGTGAGCAGGAGTCGCCCTTGCACGTCGGTGTGCAACCAACGACAAGCAAGGTGATGCCGAGGAGGGTGAATAGCCGTTTCATTGCGCAGTCTTCCGGGTGGGGGTGAGCAGGGAGGGGCGGGGCACACCGATGTGTTCATCTTTGACCACAGGGCGCATGGCGATGAAGACCTCGGCTTCTTCCCCCGGCTTGAGCCAGGCATGTGGCCATACGCTGACGGCGAGGGTCTGGGAGTTGCTGCATTCTTTTTCATCGATGCGCACATTGCGATTGAACTGGTTGCGCATCACTACTACCGCCACGTTGAACTGTGGGCCGGCATACCATTGGTTGCGGTCGGTATTCATCGCCAACAGGTCGCGGGTGGAGCACAGTGTGTCGATGCCCAGGGGCATCGGTGCGGCTTTGAAGGCGCTCGGCACTTGCCCGGTGACGAGATGCGCCAGGGTGCTGGTGATGTCGCTGCGCTTGATCACTGGCGCGTGTTCGGCATAGCGCCGGGCCAAAGGTTTGAGTGCGGCCTGCAGCTCCGCCTGATCGGCCTGGGGCAGGTAACGTGATGGATCGGCCTGGTCGCCGATGACCCTCGGGGTCAGGATGAACAGCCGTTCACGGCGATTGTTCTGTCGTTCGGTCGAGGAAAACAACGTCTTGCCGAGTAACGGGATGTCCCCCAGCAAGGGGATCTTGCTGTGCTTGTCGGAGCTTTCGGTGACATGGAAGCCGCCGACCACCAGCGAGCGTTTTTCCGCCATCACCGCTTGGGTACTGACCTTGCCGCGGCGTACGTCCGGGCCGATGCGCTCGGGGTTGGACTCATCGAAGTTACCGTCCTCGATATCCACCACCAGATGGATCTGGTGAGTGCCTCGGGTGGTGATCACCCTGGGTACCACCTGGAAACTGGTGCCAACGGTAATTGGCAGGACGGTCGCCACTTCTGTGCCGGCGGTGAGGTACTGCGTGCGGTTGAAATCAATCACGGCTGGCTGGTTTTCCAAGGTGAGGACCGACGGATTGGACACCATGGACGCCAGGCCGCGTTGCTCCAGTGCACGTATATCGGCATAGAAGCGGTCACGGTTTTCAATCGACAGTTGCGACGAGGTCCCGGGCGCCATGTTCACGCCGCCACGGAAACGACTGTTTTGAAAGCCCCAGTTGACCCCGAATTCCCGCAGTTGAGTGCGCTCGATGTCGAGGATGATTGCATCGATTTCCACCAGTTTGCGCGCCACGTCCAGTTGGGCGATCAGTTCGCGGTACATCGCCTGGCGTTCCGGCAGGTCGTAGATCAGGATGGCGTTGTTGCGCACGTCGGCCTCGACCCGGATTCTGCTGGTGGAAACCGGCGCTCGTGGCGTGAGCGACATACCGCTGTCCAGCGTGCCCGGGTTGATGGTGGGGCCAAGCATCTGCCCCAGCATCGGGTTGCCCAGCCGGGGAAAGGTTGGGGTGATGGGGGACGGTTGTGATTGGGCGTTGGGGCGCGGGCTCATCCCCGAAAGGGTTGAGGCCTGCCTGGGTTCCAACAGCCCGCGCAGCATGCTGGCGACGCCCGGGATGGTGATTTTTTCGCCGCGATAATCAATCTGGCGATCCGCCGCATTGGCAAACTTCAGCGGGTAGCTCAGCACGCTTTGTTTTTCTTCCGGGGATTTGCGCTGGCTGCTGAATTGCTTGATCTGTTCGATATAGCGTTTGGGACCGGACACCAGTACGACACCGTCGTCAGGCAATTCGCCCCAACCGAAGCGGCTATCGAGCAAGCCTATATCGGTGAGGGCCTGCTTGAGGTCGGCGATGGTCTCGGAGGAGACCTCCAGGCGTGCAGACTCTTGTTGGTCCAGGGTGCTGATATACAGCGTGTTGTTGTACAGGTACCACTGGAAGCGGTGCTCTACGCCGAGCCTGTCGAGCAACGATTGCGGGGTATTGGCGCGTATCTTGCCATTGACGTTGCCATCGAGGAGGCCGTCGATTTGCAGTTGGGTACCGAAGGTCTGGGCGAAATCTTCCAGTACATCGCGCAGGGGCTTATGCTCTGCCTCATAGGCGTAGGCGGTGTTTTTCCATTCGCTGGGGACGGCGGCCAGGGTGCTTTCCACGGGAGCCAACAGGCAGGTCAGTGCAATCAGGTAGCGCCAGTCGGCGCGTTTTGATGGAACACCAGGCAAGTCAATCTGCAAGCCGGTGCGCTTGTGGGTCTTGTTATACATGAGGGTTCTCTAATTAGTACGACAGCGAACGTAGCGAGGTGGGTTTGAGGTTTTGGGCAGGCTGCGCAAGGCGGGCGAACAGGGAGCGCCATGTGTCACGCTGGTTGAGCAGGGATTCAATGCAACCCAGCACGGAGTCCAACCCCTGCGAATCCTGAACGCTTTGAATCAGCCATAACGCACCGCTGTCAGGCTTTTGGGAAAGCGCACCCTGGAAATGATTCAGGCTGGCGGCGCCCAGGCGCATCCAGTTTTGCAAGGTCGTGTTATCTGGCCGGCTTGAGGTCAGTTGAGCCCCGAGCAACAACGCGTCTCCCTGATGTTTCAGCATGAGTTCATCATCGCCTTCAAACAGCGAGAGCTGTTCTTTACGGCTGTTCAGCCAGTGACTGACGAGCTCCTGCATTTTATTGAAAGCTGTCAAAGGTACTTTTGAGCAGCATATGCTCAACGCGGTTATGTTCCAGGTACGCCATCTGGGACACGGTGCTCTTTACTGCCAGTTCATAGAATAATTCTGCGTCTCCCCCCTCTTGCGCAGCCCCCCCGGAACTTGATTTAAAAAGCTTATGGGAGGTACTGCTGGTTCTTAAAAGTTCGCGCGACAGATCATTGAAAAGGCTCATGGGCGTTCCTTTGTTATGGGTGGGTGTGCATTGAAAAATCAGTTTTTTCAGGCGTGAGTCATCAAGCGCTTATCCGGTGCTCTTGGGCCTGATTGAAAAAAAGCTCGAGCATCGAGTGCCAACTGATACGGAAATCACCCTCGTCGGTTTTCAACACAAGTGTTTGAGGGGGAATCGTCTCGTCGGCGTGAAGCTTCCAGATCGTGGCCTTGCGATTAGCGAGACACTGTTTTATCTCCTCAAGGTCATGAGGGTGGCAGAGCAGCGACGCATCGATCTCCGGGACCTGGTTCGCCAGTAATTGCTTCAACAGGGCGGCCAGCCTTTGCGGGGCTACCGTTGCGTCAAGCAGGGAGCGAATCGCCTGGTTGGTGATTGATGTTGCGTACTGCTCCAGGCTGTCGCACATGGCTTGGCGGTCACGTTCCCATCGCTTGAATTGGGCATCCGCGCGCTGCCAGACTTCCAGCGAGGCCTTCTCCAGCAGCGCTTCGCATTTCTTCTCTGTCTGGGCTATCAGTTCATCGGCCTGCGCATTGGCGCGACTGATGAGCTGGCTGGCTTGCTCCCAGGTCGCGAGTTCCTCTCGGGGGATCAGGCTGCGTGGCAACCCTGGTTTGTCCTTGAGCAACTCAATGGTGTACTGACATAGCATCGTTGTGTTCCTTACCCGTTCGAGTCAGGGGGCATAGGGTCGTTTTCCGGTGTCGTCACACGCCATACGACGGCTTGCCATAGCATGTTCAGTCGGCTGCTGGCGTTCTCGAGTGAGGCGTTGTTCTGCTCAACCTTGTGTACGCGCTCACGGGGGAACCTTAGTCGAAGGCGCTGCCAGGTCTCGGGCCCGGTCCAGCTGTGGAGCAGTTGCAACGGATCCGCACCAGGCGACAGCATGGCGGTGGGCAGAGCCTTGGAAAGACGCGTGCACCACAGGTGCTGACTGTCGCTCAAAGGCGCTGTGGCGTCAGGGTTGAACGTGTAGTGAACCAGTGTCAGCGCCAGGTCGAGCTGTTCCGTCGAGGCCAAAACCAGGCGAAGCACGGTGGGATCCGGTGCTGGCGGCAAGCAGGCTGCAATACCCGTGAGGTCGTCCGGTGCTGACCGACCGATGCGATACAGCGCGTTAATCGCAGGGTACTTGCCATCCTTCCAGTCCCGGAGGGCGTGCTTCCAGGGAAATGCCCACCATTGAGCCCAGGCCAGATGTTCGCTCAAGGGCTGATCAGGTCTAGGCGTCATGAGTTGGGCGGGCCAATTCGGCTGTCACGGGCGGCCCTTGCACAAGACGCTGGCGCCTGTTGTGTAGAAACAGGGCGCCAATCACGGTCAACATCAAGGCGAGCAGGGAGATGAGAAGGCTGCCTCGCCAAAACCCGAGATCATCGCCGGGGACCAGAAAAGGGCCGAAATACACCAGGCGTTGCGGATCCTGGTAAGCGGTGGCAGGCACGAATATCACGGTCAGTTTTTGCGGGTTGTCCACCGCGGTGGTCATGCCCGGAATGCTGCTCGCGACCATCCTGCGAACCCGTGCGCGAATGTTGTCGGGATCCAGGCGCGGATCATGCTTGATGAATACGGATGCGGATGCGGGTTGGACAGGCTCTCCCGGTGCGATGCGTTCGGGCAGTACCACGTGCACTCGGGCTACGATGACGCCGTCAATGTTGGACAGTGTGGCCTCAAGCTCCTGGGACAAGGCATAGATGTAGCGTGCCCGCTCTTCCAGCGGAGTTGAAATAACCCCCTCCTTGCGAAACGTATCGCCCAGTGTGGTCCGCGCCACTCTGGGTAGCCCGGCGGCTTCCAGTGTGCGCACGGCGCGTCCGATATCGATAGCGTTAACCGCTACGACGACACCGTCTTTGGCCGGAATCTTCTGGGCACGAATATGCTTGTCCGCCAACTCGGCGATCACTTCATTAGCCTCTTGCTCAGAGAGCTGGCGATGAAGTTCAACGCGGTCGCCGCAACCGGTCAACATAAATGCCACCGTCAGAAGTAAAGCGACAGGCAGGGATCGGGTCATGTTCACTATTGCAAGTTGCAAATTTTGTCGATGCATTGGGTTGCCTTGCCAAGGCTCTTGGTCAGCAACTGGGAAGTGAGGGTCGTGTGAGACAGTTCCCGTGGGTATTTTCTGAGTGTGTCTGCGTCCAGGCCGTTGGTTGAAGCTTTCAACGCTCGCGCGAGGCGGCTTTTCGCCGCAGTGAGGTGGTTCGATGTCTCCGTCAGCATCGTCGATACACTGTTGTTAACGGAGGCAGCTGACCTCGCTGTTGAGGGCTCGAGCATTGACGTGAAAAAGGCAACATCTGTCGTGGACGCTGAAGGTTCTCGCGCGCTGTTGGCACCTTCTCGGCGATTAGAAAGTGTTGAAGGGGCAAATGCTTCTATCTGCATATAAGGCCTGCTGCGTGAGTGTGTGAAACCATTTGCTAATAATGGCTGATGCCGAATTTTCTGCTTCAGCGCATAGGACTGCCTCCCCGGCAGATGAGCAGGGGAGGCCGTTGTGTTACGAACGGATCTCTTTAGCTGCGGCGTATAAACCCGAGATCATTTTTGCTTTTAAACTTTCTTGGAAAGTTGCTTCGGCAACGGCTTCTGCTCGATCAGACGCAGAAGTACTGCCACCACTACCAGCATCCGTTCCGTTGTTAAGGGTATTCTCCAATGGAGAAAAAGCGTTGCTGACGGCATTGTAGGATCCAACACTTGACATATTTAAACTCCAGGTTCTTCGATCGTTAGTCGTTGGTTTTTTGGTCGTGATCAGTGATACGGGTTCCGTGCTTCTCGCATTTTGTAATCACGCTACGACTGTGTGGTCGATACGACTAAAGCGTTCCAGCGTTTTTTAGATTTTTCCAAATGTTTGGCTGTTACGCAGTGGGTGCCTGGAGAGTGACGATGCCCAGTTGTTTAATCCTGTAATACAGCGTGCGCCTTGCAACCCCCAGTTCAGCCGCCACAGTGTCCACACAGTGGTGATGGCGGCTCAGCGATTCCTGAATCAGTGCTTTTTCAATGTGTCGTAGACGTGCCTTCAGGCCTGTCTGGGTATCCTGTTGTTCGCTTATCGGGGTTGCAATCGGTGGCAGACCCAGCACAAACCGCTTGGCGGTCGAACGCAGTTCGCGAACATTTCCCAGCCAGGGGTGGCAGAGCAACCGGTGCAGCAGTGCGCTGGATGGGGCAGGGAAGGTGCACTTGAAGTGCTCTGCCTCTTGTTGAATCATGTTCAAGAACAATGGAATGATCTGCTCACGGCGTTCGCGCAGGGGCGGGAGCCGGATATCGACAACGTTCAGCCGAAAGTACAGGTCGCGCCTGAAGGCCCCTTGTTCGACCATCTCCTCCAGTGATTGCTGTGCGGAGGCGATCACTCGCATGTCCACCGGGATAAAACGAGTGGAGCCCAGACGCTCAACGCCCCGGCACTCCAGTGCTCGCAGCAACTTGGCCTGCAGGTTGAGGGGCATGCTGTCAATTTCGTCGAGGTACAAGGTGCCCAGGTGGGCGGCTTCGACAAACCCGGCCCGTGATTGCATCGCACCGGTATAGGCACCGCTGTTGACACCAAACAGTTGGCTTTCAGCCAGGCTTTCCGGGATCGCCGCGCAGTTGACGGCAACAAAGTTTCCCTTTCTTCCGGATAACAGATGTATGCGTTGTGCCAACGTATCTTTACCTGTCCCTGTTTCACCCAGCAGTAGCATATCGATATTAAGTGCGGCCGTGTTCTGAACAGTAGCCTCGATCGCTGGGCATTCGGTAAGTGGTGCGTCTGTAACATACTTAGGGTGATAGGAAAGCGACATATTGCTATTGCTCCAATATTGGATCGCATCACTATTTTCAGACTATTTGAGTCCATTCGAATACAGAGAAGTAAACCGGAAATTGTTTATTTTGTCACCTTGGTCAAGAAATGTCGGAGGGGTATTGAAATCTATAGTTCAAGAGGCTGATCAAAGTTCAAGTGTTTCTATGCTGTTATTTTCTTTTTGTTTGAAGGATAAATCCTAAAGACGGCTTGTCTTTTTATGGAGGGGGGTGGGTTACTATTGGGGGTGGGGGGAAATCGGCGTTTTGAGTGTTTTATATTTTTAATATATAAAGTTAATTAATGTGTCGTGATGCTTTTTTGTTAAGTTTGGAAGTGAGCGCCCACAAAAAAGCCGATGCACTGCATCGGCTTTTTGTTTTGCGGCATAGGCCGCAGGTGACGCTTAGACGTTGAAACGGAAGTGCATCACGTCGCCATCCTTGACGATGTATTCCTTGCCTTCCAGGCGCCATTTACCGGCTTCCTTGGCACCGGCTTCACCCTTGAACTGGATGAAGTCGTTGTAGGCGATGACTTCGGCGCGGATAAAGCCTTTTTCGAAGTCGGTGTGGATCACGCCAGCCGCTTGCGGGGCAGTGGCACCGACCTTGACGGTCCAGGCGCGGACTTCTTCAACACCGGCGGTGAAGTAGGTCTGCAGGTGCAGCATTTCGTAGCCGGCGCGGATCACGCGGTTCAGGCCAGGCTCTTCCAGGCCCAGGGCCTCAAGGAACATGTCCTTCTCTTCGCCGTCTTCCAGCTCGGCGATTTCTGCTTCGATCTTGTTGCACACCGGTACAACGATCGCGCCTTCTTCTTCGGCAATGGCCAGGACCACGTCCAGCAGCGGGTTGTTTTCGAAACCGTCTTCAGCCACGTTGGCGATGTACATCACAGGCTTGGTGGTCAGCAGGTGGAAGCCCTTGATCACCGCTTTTTCGTCGGTGCTCATGCTCTTCATCAGGCTGCGTGCCGGCTTGCCCAGGGTGAAGTGAGCAATCAACTGCTCCAGCAAGGCTTTCTGGACCACTGCGTCCTTGTCGCCGCCCTTGGCGTTGCGCGTGACCTTTTGCAGTTGCTTCTCGCAGCTGTCGAGGTCGGCGAAGATCAGTTCCAGGTCGATGATCTCGATGTCGCGTTTCGGGTCGACGCTGTTGGAGACGTGAATCACGTTCTCGTCTTCAAAGCAGCGGACCACGTGAGCGATGGCATCGGTCTCACGGATGTTGGCGAGGAACTTGTTGCCCAGGCCTTCACCTTTCGACGCGCCGGCTACCAGGCCTGCGATGTCGACGAACTCCATGGTGGTCGGCAGGATGCGCTTTGGATTCACGATGGCCGCCAGGGCGTCCAGGCGTGTATCGGGCATCGGCACGATACCGGTGTTCGGTTCGATGGTGCAGAAGGGGAAGTTCTCCGCCGCAATGCCGGATTTGGTCAGGGCGTTGAACAGGGTGGACTTGCCGACGTTAGGTAGGCCGACGATGCCGCAATTGAATCCCATGGTGTTTCCCCTCGGGTAAAGAGTCAGGCCTTCTGGCTGTGCAGGTTTTTCATCGCGCGGTTCCATTCACCGGCGAAGATATCCGGCAGCACGCCGAGGGCAAAATCGATGCTGGCATCGAGTTTTTCCTGTTCGGCGCGTGGCGCACGACCCAGGACGAAATTTGAAACCATACTGGCAACGCCCGGGTGGCCAATGCCAAGCCGCAAGCGGTAGAACGTATTCTGATTGCCCAACTGCGCGATGATGTCCCGCAGGCCATTATGCCCGCCATGGCCGCCGCCTTGCTTGAGCTTGGCAACGCCGGGTGGCAGGTCAAGTTCGTCATGGGCCACCAGGATTTCTTCGGGTTTGATCCGGAAGAAGCCCGCAAGCGCCGCGACAGCCTGGCCGCTGCGGTTCATGTAGGTGGTGGGAATCAACAGACGAACATCCTGACCCTGATGCGAAAAGCGCCCGGTCAGGCCGAAATATTTGCGATCGGCCACAAGATTGACGCCTTGGGCGTGGGCGATGCGCTCAACAAAAAGGGCCCCTGCGTTATGCCGGGTCTGTTCGTATTCGGCGCCTGGATTTCCCAGGCCAACGATCAGTTTAATGGCAGTCACGACAGGGGCCCTTCCTTTGGAGTTGTGGATAACATCGCCGTTGGTGCGGCGAAAGTGGACGACAAACGCTTATCAACCGTTAGAGGCCAACCTCGCATTCTCGCCCGCTTTCTCGCTACGTTCCGGTCCGCGATGTTTCCTCAAGCTCCGGCATTACAGAGTGAATTACTCTGCAGCGCCTTCTTCAGCTTCTGGTGCAACGCGTGGAGCGTGTACGTTTGCAACAGCTTTGTCATCACCGTGAGCCAGTGCAACAAACTCAACGCCTTTAGGGGCTTTGAGGTCGGACAGGTGGATGATGTCGCCGATTTCAGC
Source organism: Pseudomonas yamanorum (assembly GCF_013386765.1). Taxonomy (GTDB): domain Bacteria; phylum Pseudomonadota; class Gammaproteobacteria; order Pseudomonadales; family Pseudomonadaceae; genus Aquipseudomonas; species Aquipseudomonas yamanorum_A. The sequence continues at coordinate 50,548 of NZ_JACARE010000052.1, read as the reverse complement.
AGCCGACAGGTCGACTTCGATGAACTCAGGCAGGTCTTTCGGCAGGCAGGTCACTTCGATCTCGGCTACAACGTGCGAGATTTCGCCGCCTTTCTTGATCGGAGCAGCTTCGCCAACGAAGTGCACAGGCACGATAGCGGTCAGTTTCTGACCGGCTACTACGCGAACGAAGTCAGCGTGCAGCACGTGGCCTTTAGCTGGGTGACGTTGCAGTGCCTTGATGATGACGTTCTGCTTGGAACCACCAACGTTCAGCTCGATGATGTGGCTGTAAGCCGCGTCGTTTTCGAGCAGTTTGGCGATTTCTTTAGCCAGCATGCTGATGGATTCAGGGGCTTTTTCGCCACCGTAAACTACAGCTGGAACCAGGCTTGCGAGACGACGCAGGCGGCGGCTCGCACCTTTCCCCAGGTCGGAACGCAGTTCAGCATTCAAAGTAAAATCGTTCATGTTGTATCTCCAAAATAACCACATTCGCCCTAGCGTTTGCGACCAGCGCTAAAGGCGATATGGGCAAAAAAGCCCCGCCCCAACAGAATGCTGGGGCGGGGCGCTTTTCGTCAGGTTGATGCCTAAGGTGTGACCCTTAACGGAACATCGCGCTGATCGATTCTTCGTTGCTGATGCGGCGAACCGCTTCGGCAACTACCGGTGCGATATCCAGTTGACGGATACGCGAACAGGCTTGAGCTGCAGCGGACAACGGGATGGTGTTGGTCACCACCAGTTCGTCCAGCATTGAGTTCTCGATGTTCTCGATCGCTCGGCCCGACAGCACAGGGTGTGTGCAGTAGGCGAAGACTTTTGCTGCACCGTGCTCTTTCAGGGCTTTCGCCGCGTGGCACAGGGTGCCGGCGGTGTCGACCATGTCATCAACCAGAATACAGGTACGCCCTTCGACATCACCGATGATATGCATCACTTCAGAGTGATTGGCTTTCTCGCGGCGTTTGTCGATGATCCCGAGGTCCACGCCCAGGGATTTGGCAACAGCCCGTGCACGCACGACGCCACCAATGTCCGGGGACACGATCATCAGGTTTTCAAAGCGCTGGTCTTCGATGTCATCCACCAGGACGGGGGAGCCGTAGATGTTATCTACCGGAATATCGAAGAACCCCTGGATTTGGTCAGCGTGCAGGTCAACCGTGAGAACACGGTCGATGCCTACCACGGTCAGCATGTCAGCAACGACTTTCGCGCTGATAGCCACACGTGCGGAACGCGGACGGCGATCCTGACGGGCATAACCAAAGTAAGGGATTACAGCTGTGATTCGAGTCGCTGAGGAGCGGCGGAAGGCATCAGCCATCACGACGAGTTCCATCAGGTTATCGTTGGTCGGAGCGCAAGTCGGCTGAATAATGAAGACGTCTTTACCGCGGACGTTTTCATTGATCTCGGCTGTAATTTCGCCGTCGGAGAACTTACCGACAGAGATGTCACCGAGAGGGATATGCAGCTGACGTACAACACGCCGAGCCAGATCGGGGTTAGCATTCCCCGTAAAGACCATCATCTTGGACACGCGCAGTACCTAGAGGCTGAGGGTAACCTGGATGAGTATAGAAAATGGCAGGGGCGGCTGGATTCGAACCAACGCATGGCAGGATCAAAACCTGCTGCCTTACCGCTTGGCGACGCCCCTGTATCTGTTGCAACGAGTACCCAGTACTCGGTTCCTTTAGAGCAGACTTTGCAGCTTGCGATGCAACATCGAAACGTTGCTTCCCTTTGCTACAAACCCTGTAAGGGTCTCTGTAAGAAGGGCCGAGACTTTATCAGCTTCAGCTTTGCTTGGGAAGCCCCCAAACACACAACTTCCAGTTCCGGTTAATTTTGCTTCGGTAAAATTACCTAACAAATTCAAAGCGTTACGTACATCTGGATAACGCCTTGCTACAACCGGTAAGCAGTCATTTCGACTGTTTCCCTTGGGAACGGGGCGCACTTTAATGGGAGGAGAGTTACGTGTCAACAGTGGATCTGAAAAAATTTCTGCTGTACTTACAGATACTTGCGGAACAAGCACGACATACCACGGCTCTTCGGGGTCTACAGGGGTGAGTTTCTCGCCCACGCCCTCGGCAAAAGCGGCGTGCCCACGCACGAAAACCGGGACGTCCGCGCCCAGTGTCAGGCCCAGCGCGGCCAGGCGATCGTGGTCCCAACCCAGTTGCCACAAGTGATTCAGGCCGAGCAGCGTCGTTGCGGCATTCGAGCTGCCGCCACCGATGCCGCCACCCATGGGCAGGATTTTTTCGATCCAGATGTCGATGCCCAACGGGCAACCGGATTGTTCCTGAAGTTTTTTCGCGGCCTTCACAATCAGGTTGCTGTCGTGAGGCACGCCTTCGAATTCGGTGTGCAGTTGAATCACGCCGTCATCGCGAACGGCGAAGGTCAGCTCATCGCCGTAGTCGAGAAACTGAAAAATCGTCTGCAACTCGTGATAGCCGTCTTCACGGCGACCGAGAATGTGCAGCATCAAATTGAGTTTGGCCGGGGAGGGCAGGGTCAGGCGTTGTGCGGTCATGTCACTGCCCCAGCTTGCGAGGTTGCCAGTCCTTGATCACCAGCGTGACGTCAAGGTCGGTGCCATGCAGCTTGATGCGCTCGGGCAGCCAGTAACCGTTCTGTTGCACATAGCTCAGGTACTCGACCTGCCAGCCATCCTGCGCAAGCGACGCCAGGCGGCTGTCGCCGTTGAGGCTCAGGCGGCTCTTGCTGTCCGGTGCGGGAAGGCCACGCACCCACCATACGAGGTGCGAGACGGGGAGCTTCCAGCCCATCTGTTCTTCCAGCAGGGCTTCGGGCGTCGGTGCCTCAAAGCGGCCCTGATTGGCCACTTCCAGGCTGACTTGGCCCGGCCGGCCGGTCAGGCGTGCCGCACCGCGGCCCAGCGGGCCTGACAGGCGAATGTCGTAATAGTCCTGGCGTTGCAGCCAGAACAAGGTCCCGCTGCCCGAATCCTTCGGCGCACGAATGCCGACCTTGCCTTCAATCTGCCAGCCGTCGAGGCTGCTGAGTTGGTCCTTGTGCTGCTGCCATTGCGCCGGGTTGCCCGGGCCTTCGACAGATTCACGGGTGCCAAGGCCCGAACAGCCGGCAAGCAGGGCGATAAAGCTGAAAACAATGACGTGGCGCAAAAACATAGAATTAAAGGGTCTCGGATCCGGTCAGGCGCTTGATGGTGCTGCGCAGGATTGGGCTTTCGGGCTGCTCCTTGAGGAACTTCTCCCAGATTTGTCGCGCTTCGCGTTGCTTGCCATTGGCCCAGAGCACTTCGCCCAGGTGTGCGGCCACTTCCTGGTCGGGGAAGCGCTCCAGCGCCTGGCGCAGCAAACGTTCAGCTTCGTCCAGGTTGCCCAGGCGGTAGTTCACCCAGCCGAGGCTGTCGAGAACGGCCGGGTCTTCCGGGTTCAACTGGTGAGCCTTTTCGATCAGCTCCTTGGCTTCGGCGTAGCGCGTTGTACGGTCGGACAAGGTGTATCCCAGGGCGTTCAGTGCCATGGCGTTGTCCGGGTCGCGCTTGATGATCAGGCGCAGGTCTTTTTCCATCTGCGCCAGGTCATTGCGTTTTTCCGCCTGCATGGCGCGGGTGTACAGCAGGTTCAGGTCGTCCGGGTATTGCAGCAAGGCTTGCTGCAGGATTTTCCAGGCGCGGTCGCCCTGCTTGTTGGCCGACAAGGTCTCGGCCTGGATCAAATACAGCTGGATTGCATAGTCCGGTTCGGCATCCCGTGCGGCAGCCAGGCGTTTTTCCGCCTCGTCGGTGCGGCCGTTGTTCATCAGGATATCGGCCTGGCGCAGCTGCGCCGGCAGGTAATCGTTGCCGGGGCCGACCTGGGCGTACTCGAGCAGCGCAGCCTGCGGGTCGTTGCGCTCTTCAGCGATGCGGCCCAGGTTCAGGTGCGCCGAATCAACGTGGCTTTCGCGGGCGATCAAGTCTTCCAGGTAACCCTTGGCCTCATCCCACGCCTTGGCTTCCAGGCACACCAGCGCCAGGGAGTAACGCAACTCGTCATCGTCCGGGTATTGCTGGACGAGGTTGGCGAACTGCACCTTGGCGTCTTCCATGCGGTCCTGTTCAACCAGCATGCGCGCATAGGTCAGCAGCAGGCGCTTGTCGCCTGGGTACTTCTTGATACTTTTTTCCAGCAGCGGAATCGCTTCCTTGCCGCGGTTGAGGTTTTGCAGCAGGCGGGCCCGCAGCAGGATCGGCGCGATTTCGCCGTCTTCCGGCGGGTGTTGCTCCAGCAGCTTCAAGGCGGCCTCGGGCTCGTCATCCTGTTGCAGCAACAGCGCCTTGCCGAAAATCAGCTGGCTGTTGTTCGGGTGTTTTTGCAGCAGGCGGTCGAAACTCTTCATCAGGCCGTTGCGGGTGTCCTGATCGGTGTCGGCGGCCGACAGCGCGAGGAAGTCGAAATGCGTGTCGCCCTTGCCCTGCAGAACCTTCTCCATATACACCATGGAGTCGTCATAGCGCCCGGCGCGGGCCAGTTGAATGGCCGCTGCCCGTTGCGCCTCAAGATCGTCCGGGGCGTTCTTCGCCCAGATCAGCGAGGAATCCAGGGCTGCCTGATCGGCGCCCAGGTACTCGGCGATGCGAAACGCCCGCTCCGAAATCCCCGGATCCTGAGTATTGATGGCCTGGGTCACATAGTTATCCAGGGCAATGTCGAAACGATTGCGCTGGCCGGCCAGCTCCGCGCTCAGCAGACTGAAGATCGTCTCTTCACTGAACGAGGAATAAACCTTGGGCTTTTCAGGGGCGGGAGTGCTGTCTTCTACCGGCGGCGTACCGTCCGGCGACACGGGTGCCATGGCCTGGCAGCCGCTGAGGAAGACAAAAGCAAGGAGCAACGCGGAAGATCTATTCATATAGGAAGAGGACGACTAACCTGCGGTCGGATCATCATGACACAAGCCTTCGGCCAAACATAACCGGGGCGCCCGTAATACGCTTATTGCTTTCCCTGTAGGAGCAAGCTTGCTCGCGAAGATCGTCAACGATAACGCGTTCATTCTGGATTGACGCGTTGCCTGAGCGTTTTTCGCGAGCAAGCTCGCTCCTGCAGGATGCCTTTATAGACACAAGGCATTAGGACAATAGCCTACGGTGGTTGTTCTGAATCATTCGAAGTAGGACAATTGTCGGCTTCCCGACATCATCAGCGATATTGAATGGCCTTCCTTGCACTCGGTATTAACCACAAGACTGCTTCTGTAGACGTCCGCGAGCGCGTGGCTTTTACTCCCGAGCAGTTGGTTGAGGCCTTGCAGCAGCTCTGCCGGCTCACCGACAGTCGCGAAGCTGCGATCCTTTCGACCTGCAATCGCAGCGAGCTCTATATAGAGCAGGAGCATCTTTCAGCCGATGTGGTGCTGCGCTGGCTGGCCGATTACCACCATTTGAGCCTCGACGAGCTGCGCCAAAGCTCATATGTGCATGAAGAGGATGCGGCAGTTCGTCACATGATGCGCGTCGCCTCCGGGCTTGATTCGCTGGTGTTGGGCGAACCGCAGATCCTCGGCCAGATGAAGTCGGCCTACGCCGTGGCCCGCGAGGCCGGCACCATCGGCCCGTTGCTGGGGCGCCTGTTCCAGGCCACCTTCAATTCGGCCAAGCAAGTGCGCACCGACACCGCCATCGGTGAAAACCCGGTGTCCGTGGCGTTTGCCGCCGTCAGCCTGGCCAAACAGATTTTCAGTGACTTGCAACGCAGCCAGGCCCTGCTGATCGGCGCCGGCGAGACCATCACCCTGGTCGCCCGCCATCTGCACGAGCTGGGGGTTAAGCGTATCGTCGTCGCCAACCGCACCCTGGAGCGCGCGAGTATCCTCGCCGAGCAATTCGGTGCCCACGCGGTGTTGCTCTCCGACATCCCGGCCGAACTGGTGCGCAGCGATATCGTTATCAGCTCCACCGCCAGCCAGTTGCCGATCCTGGGTAAAGGCGCGGTGGAAAGCGCCCTGAAACTGCGCAAGCACAAGCCGATCTTCATGGTGGATATCGCCGTTCCCCGGGATATCGAGCCTGAAGTCGGCGAGTTGGACGACGTTTACCTCTACAGCGTCGACGACCTGCACGAAGTGGTCGCCGAAAATCTCAAGAGTCGCCAGGGCGCAGCCCAGGCCGCCGAGGAAATGGTCAGCACCGGTGCCGACGATTTCATGGTGCGCCTGCGTGAACTGGCGGCGGTGGACGTGCTCAAGGCCTATCGTCAGCAAGGCGAACGGCTGCGGGACGAGGAATTAATCAAGGCCCAGCGTATGCTCGCCAACGGCAGCAGCGCCGAAGACGTGCTGATGCAACTGGCGCGCGGCCTGACCAACAAATTGCTGCACGCCCCCAGTGTCCAGTTGAAAAAGCTTACCGCCGAAGGCCGCCTCGATGCGCTGGCCATGGCCCAGGAACTCTTTGCCCTCGGTGAGGGCGCGACAGAAAGCTCTTCGGATAAAAAACCGCAATGAAAGCGTCACTGCTCAATAAACTGGACGTCCTTCAGGACCGTTTCGAAGAACTGACCGCCTTGCTCGGCGATGGCGAAGTCATCTCCGATCAAACCAAGTTCCGCACCTATTCCAAGGAATACGCGGAAGTTGAACCGATTGTGGGCGCCTATACACAGTTGCTCAAGGTTCAGGCTGACCTCGAAGGCGCCCAGGCGCTGCTCAAGGACAGTGACCCGGACATGCGCGAAATGGCCGTTGAAGAAGTGCGTGAAGCCAAGGACAAGCTGATCGAACTGGAAGGCGACCTGCAACGCATGCTGCTGCCCAAGGACCCTAACGACGGTCGCAACGTGTTCCTCGAAATCCGTGCCGGCACCGGCGGTGACGAGGCGGCGATTTTTTCCGGCGACCTGTTCCGCATGTACTCGCGCTATGCCGAACGTCGTGGCTGGCGGGTCGAGATCCTGTCGGAGAACGAAGGCGAACACGGTGGCTATAAAGAAGTCATCGCCCGGGTGGAAGGCGAGAATGTCTACGGCAAGCTGAAGTTCGAGTCTGGCGTGCACCGCGTGCAGCGGGTGCCGGCGACGGAATCCCAGGGCCGTATCCACACCTCCGCGTGCACCGTGGCCGTGTTGCCCGAGCCGGACGAACAGGAAGCCATCGAGATCAACCCGGCGGACCTGCGGGTCGACACCTACCGTTCATCGGGCGCCGGTGGTCAGCACGTCAACAAGACCGACTCGGCGATCCGTATCACCCACTTGCCTTCGGGCATCGTGGTGGAGTGCCAGGAAGAACGTTCCCAGCACAAGAACCGTGCGCGGGCCATGTCCTGGCTGTCGGCCAAGCTCAACGACCAGCAGACCAGCGCTGCCGCCAACGCGATTGCCAGCGAGCGCAAGTTGCTGGTGGGTTCGGGCGACCGTTCCGAGCGCATCCGTACTTACAACTTTGCCCAGGGCCGGGTCACCGACCACCGCGTCAACCTGACGCTGTACTCCCTGGACGAAATCCTGGCCGGTGGCGTTGATGCAGTCATCGAGCCATTGTTGGCCGAATACCAGGCCGACCAGCTGGCGGCGATAGGTGAATAAATGACCATTATTGCCAGCCTGTTACGCGCCGCCGACCTGCCGGACTCGCCCACTGCGCGCCTGGACGTGGAATTGTTGCTGGCGGCTGCCCTGGGCAAGTCCCGCAGCTACCTGCACACCTGGCCGGAAAAAATCGTCAGCAGCGAAGACGCACTGACCTTTGCCGACTACCTGCAACGCCGCCGCACCGGCGAGCCGGTGGCCTACATCCTCGGCCAGCAGGGCTTCTGGAAGCTCTACCTGGAAGTGGCACCCCACACGCTGATCCCGCGTCCGGAAACCGAGATGCTGGTGGAAGCCGCCCTGGAATTGCTGCCGGCCACCCCGGCCAAGGTCCTCGACCTGGGCACCGGCAGCGGCGCGATTGCCCTGGCCCTAGCCAGTGAGCGCCCGGCCTGGCAAGTCACCGCCGTCGACCGCGTGCTGGAAGCCGTGGCCCTGGCCGAGCGCAACCGCCAGCGCCTGCACCTGAACAACGCCACGGTGCTGAACAGCCATTGGTTCAGCGCCCTCGAAGGCCACACCTACAACCTGATCATCAGCAACCCGCCTTATATCGCCGACACCGATCCGCACCTGGTGGCCGGTGATGTGCGCTTTGAGCCGGCCAGTGCGCTGGTGGCCGGGCACGATGGCCTGGACGACCTGCGGCTGATCATCGCCCAGGCGCCTGCGCACCTCGACGCCGCCGGCTGGTTGTTGCTGGAACACGGTTACGACCAGGCGCCTGCCGTTCGCGACCTGCTGCTGGGGGAGGGCTTTGAAGAAGTCCACAGCCGCATCGACCTGGGCGGCCACGAACGCATCACGTTGGGACGCCGCCCGTGATGAACGACCAGGAGCTGTTGCGCTATAGCCGGCAGATTCTGTTGCAGCATGTCGACATCGATGGCCAGTTGCGCCTGAAAAACGGCCGCGCGCTGATCGTCGGGCTCGGTGGCCTTGGTTCGCCCGTGGCGCTGTACCTGGCGGCGGCGGGTGTGGGTGAGCTGCATTTGGCGGATTTCGATACCGTCGACCTGACCAACTTGCAGCGCCAGATCCTTCATGACACCGACAGCGTCGGCCTGAGCAAGGTCGACTCGGCGATTCGCCGCCTGAGCGCGATCAATCCTGAGATACAGCTGGTCGCCCATCGCAGCGCGTTGGATGTGGATTCCCTTGCGGCCGCCGTGGCGGCGGTCGACGTGGTACTGGATTGCAGCGACAACTTCTCCACCCGCGAGGCAGTCAATGCTGCGTGTGTGGCTGCCGGCAAGCCGCTGGTCAGCGGCGCCGCGATTCGCCTGGAGGGCCAGTTGTCGGTGTTCGACCCGCGCCGCGCCGAAAGCCCGTGCTACCACTGTTTATACGGGCACGGCAGCGAAGCCGAACTGACCTGCAGCGAAGCCGGCGTCATCGGCCCGCTGGTGGGTTTGGTCGGCAGCCTGCAGGCCCTGGAAGCCTTGAAGTTGCTCGCCGGTTTCGGCGAGCCGCTGGTGGGGCGGCTGTTGTTGATCGACGCTCTTACCAGCCGGTTCCGTGAACTGCGGGTCAAGCGCGATCCCGGTTGCAGCGTCTGCGGTAGCCAGCATGGTTAAGGACGCGCCGATTGGTGTGTTCGACTCCGGTGTCGGCGGCCTGTCGGTGCTGGACGAAATCCAGCGTCTGCTGCCCCATGAATCGCTGCTGTACGTGGCGGATGGCGGCCATATTCCCTACGGCGAAAAAACTCCGGCGTTCATCCTTGATCGCTCGCGACGGGTGGCGCAGTTCTTCCGGGAGAAAGGCGCCAAGGCCTTTGTGATTGCCTGCAACACGGCGACCGTCGCCGCCGTCGCCGATTTGCGCCAGGACTATCCAGACTGGCCGCTGGTGGGCATGGAGCCTGCGGTTAAACCCGCCGCCGCCGCGACCCGCAGTGGCGTGGTCGGCGTGCTGGCGACCACCGGCACCCTGCAAAGCGCCAAGTTTGCCGCCTTGCTCGACCGTTTCGCTACAGATGTGCGGGTGATGACCCAGCCCTGCCCGGGCCTGGTGGAGTTGATCGAGACCGGCGACTTGAACAGCCTGGCGTTGCGCCGGCTGTTGCAAGGCTATGTCGAGCCGCTGATTGCGGCCGGTTGCGACACCATCATCCTGGGCTGCACCCACTATCCCTTCCTCAAGCCCTTGCTTGCCGAAATGCTCCCGCCGACGATCATTCTGATCGACACGGGCGCGGCAGTCGCCCGTCAGTTACAGCGCCTGCTGAGTGATCGCGAACTGCTGGCCACCGGCAATCCCGAGCCTGCACAGTTCTGGACCAGCGGCGATCCGGATCACCTAAGAAAAATCCTACCAACCCTATGGAAATCTCCTGGCGTTGTGCGTAGTTTTGGCGTGTGAAAAAAACGTGAAATAACGCCTTTATCCGCTGAACTTCTGGCTACACGGCAGCTTCTATAGCAAGTTAGCCGGTACAAAATCATACAACTTCGTTCGGAAGGGATGTTTCTCTATGAAGCGCTTGTTCTGTTTGGCTGCGATTGCGGCTGCAATGTTGGGGCACTCTTTTTCTGCGCAGGCTGCGGGCCTGGAATTTGGAGTGGGGAGTACGAGCGATTCGACCATGACCTATCGGTTGGGGCTGACCTCGAATTGGGACAAAAGCTGGTGGCAGACCGATACGGGCCGCGTGACCGGGTACTGGAGTGGGGCCTACACCTATTGGGACGGTGACAAGCGCGCCAGCGTCAGCAGCCTGTCGTTCTCGCCGGTGTTTGTGTATGAGTTTGCCGGGGAGCGGGTGAAGCCGTACATCGAGGCCGGGGTTGGCGTGGCGGTGTTCTCCCGCACGCGGGTGGAAGACAACAACATCGGCCAGGCTTTCCAGTTTGAAGACCGACTGGGCTTTGGCTTGCGCTTTGTCGGTGGGAGTGAAGTGGGTATTCGTGCCACCCATTACTCCAATGCCGGGATCAGCAGCAATAACGATGGTGTCGAGAGCTATTCGCTGCACTACACGATGCCGCTGTAACGCTCAAGAACACCGCAAAACCCTTGTAGGAGCTGGCTTGCCAGCGATGCAGGCACCTCGGTGCATCAGTTACACCGAGTTGATGCTATCGCCGGCAAGCCAGCTCCCACAGTTGATCTATATCGGTTTCAAAATCAGCGATACACCGTCGCAATCCCCTGGCGCTCATCAATGCACTCCGGCGCGCCCATCTCGAACTCCCGGCAAATCAGCGGTCGCTTCTCATAGATCGTGCACATCATCGTGTCGCGATCCAGCGCCGCGCACCAGCCGTCATCCAGGCGCAGCATGACTTCGCCGCCCCAATCGTCGGTATCGATAAAGCGATCAGGCACGCCGGTATCGGTGATCAGCATGACTTCCAGCTGGCAGCAGCACGCGGCGCAGGTGGAGCAGGTGACGGCGGGTTCGGCGATTTGGGTGTGGGGGATGTTGGTCATAGGCGCGCAGTGTAAGGCAAGCGGCTTATGCGTGTGTGAAAGGCCTGACGGACGTCAGTGTGCCAACTGCCTGGCGACCCAGTGCAGCAATGGAAAAATCATGCCCCAGAGCAACGCCAGGCCGAGGATGGTCGCCACGGTGCCGTAGCCGAAACTGACCCCGGCCAACTGGCTGCCGGCGTAATAAGACAACGGCCCGCCCACCGCACCCAACAGGCTCGCGCGCCACCAGGGCTGCGCGCTCCAGGCCAGGCAATGGCGCAGCGTGGTTGCCAACAGCGCCCACAACAGGATCAGCCATAAAGGCGCCAGCGGTCCCGGCATGCTGAAATGAAACACGCCAAACCCGCGCAACGCGGTGTCGATCACCGTGCCCAGCAGGGTGACGGCCAGGATCACCTGGCCCTCCTCGGACCACGAACTTATCCACAGCAGATGGACCGCCAGCACGGCCACTCCCACCAACAGCCACAGGCTGTTGCCGCCCAGTACGCAGGCGAACCAGCCGCACTGGAACAGCACGGCGTTCGCCAGCGGTTTAAGCATCAAAACGCCCGAGCAGCGGCTGGGTCAGCGCCGCCGGCTTGGCCAGCAGCATCTGTGCGGTGCCGATGGTGCGCTCCATGAAGCCGCCTTCGCAGTAGCACAGGTAAAACTCCCACAGGCGCAGGAAGTATTCGTCGTAGCCCATCTCCGTCAGGCGGCTGTGGGCGCGGCGAAAGTTCTCATGCCACAGGCGCAGGGTACGCGCGTAATGCAGGCCGAAATCCTCCATGTGCAGCAGGTTCATGTCGGTGTCGCGGCTGACGATCTCGAGCATCTTCTGCACGCAGGGCAGGGCACCGCCGGGGAAGATGTAGCGCTGGATAAAGTCCACGCTGCTCTTGGCCTGTTCGTAGCGTTGCTCACGAATGGTGATGGCTTGCAGCAACATCAGGCCGTTGCCCTTGAGCAACTGCGCGCACTGCTTGAAATAGGTGGGCAGGAAGCGATGGCCCACCGCTTCGATCATCTCGATGGACACCAGCTTGTCGTACTGCCCGGTCAGGTCGCGGTAGTCCTCAAGCAGCAGCGTCACCTGGCTCTGCAAACCCAGGGCCTCGATGCGCTTTTCGGTGTAGGCAAACTGCTCCTTGGACAAGGTCGTGGTGGTGACCTTGCAGCCATATTGCTGCGCCGCATAAATCGCCATGCTGCCCCAGCCGGTGCCGATTTCCAGCAGGTGGTCGGACGGTTTCAGGGCGAGCTTCTGGCAGATACGTTCCAGCTTGTTCAACTGCGCCTGTTCCAGGGTGTCGTCGGCGGTGAGGAACTGCGCGGCCGAATACATCATGGTCGGGTCGAGGAATTCTTCGAACAGGTCGTTGCCCAGGTCGTAGTGGGCAGCGATGTTTTTCTGCGAGCCCTTGCGCGTATTGCGGTTGAGCCAGTGCAGGCCCTGGGTGAAGGGCCGCGCGAGTTTGGCCAGGCCACCTTCCAGCGCATCCAGCACATCGAGGTTACTGACCATCACCCGCACCACGGCGGTGAGGTCCGGGCTGCTCCAGTAACCATGAATAAATGCTTCGCCCGCACCGATGGAACCGTTGGCCGCCACCAGGCCCCACACGGCTGAATCGAGGATCTGGATTTCCCCCAGCAGGTGCGCTTCCCGTGCGCCGAAGACTTGCCGTTCGCCGTCCTCCACCACCACCAACTGGCCGTGGCGCAGTTGGCCGAGCTGGCGCAGCACCGCTTTGCGCAGCAGTGCGGCGGTCATGCCGTTGACGTTCAAGCGGTTGGATTTGACCGATAAGCTAGGGGATTTCATGGCGGCGATCCTTGGTGTACCCGACTGCGGTGCGAGAAGCGCCTTCGGCGGCGTGATGGGAAAAAATCGGCGTGCGTTTAAGCAGAAGGCGCAAGGCTTGCCAATAAATGGCCAGGCAGGTCTTGGCGGTCATCCACGGGAAGCGCCACAGGTAACGGTGCAGGCTGGCGCGGTTCAAGGCTTCGCGTTGCAGGCTCAAGGTGGCGTCGAAGACTTTCAGCTCGCCCTGCCAGTCGGCCATGTGCACGCCGAGCCTGGCGGCGGGCGGGCTGAAGCTCATGCGGTACTCAAGGTCCCGGGGCAGAAACGGCGACACATGAAACGCCTTGGCCACCGCGAAGTGCTGGTGCTCGTCGGCCGGCAACGCCTGGGCCGGCAGCACGTAGTGATAACGCTCGCGCCACGGGGTGTTGGTCACTTCACAGAGGATCGCGGCCAGTGTTCCATCGGCCTCGAAGCAGTAGAAGAAACTCACCGGATTAAAAGCCAGGCCCCAACTGCGAGCCTGGGTCAGCAGGCAGATTGCGCCCAGGGGGATGCGCCCCAGGGCCTTGCCGACTTCTTGGCGTACGGCATCGGTCAAGCTCATGCCGTGACGGGTGAATTCTCGCAGGTAATCCTGCTGGCGAAACGCGAAGGGCGCCCAGCGCTCGCCCGCCAGTGGCGACAAGCCGAACACGTCGTGCTGTTCGCTGAGGTCCAGGTACAGCAGGCCGATCCGGTAGCGGAAGGCATGGCCCTTGGGCGTAAACCGCCGATGGGCGATCCAGCCGCTGTAGAGGGCGCTGTTCACAGGATTTCCCCAAATGCCTTGGCCACGCGCAACGCGCTGACCACGCCGTCTTCGTGGAAACCGTTGGCCCAGTAGGCGCCGCAATAATAGGTGTGCTGCGCGCCGTGCAATTCTTCCCAGCGCGCTTGCGCGGCCACGGCGGCCAGGCTGTATTGCGGATGGGCATAGGTGTAGCGGGCGAGAACCTTGAGCGGGTTGATCATCGCCGTCTGGTTGAGGCTCACGCAAAAGGTGGTGGCGCTGTCGATGCCTTGCAGGATGTTCATGTCGTAGGTCACGGCCGCCTGCTTGTGCGCGCTGCCGTCCAGGCGATAGTTCCAGCTGGCCCAGGCCAGTTTGCGCTCGGGCAGCAAGCGGGTGTCGGTGTGCAGGACCACGTCGTTGTCGGCGTAGGGCAAGGCGCCGAGGATCTGTTGCTCGGCCACGCTCGCATCGCCCAGCAATGCCAGGGCCTGGTCGCTGTGGCAGGCGAACACCACCTTGTCGAAGGCCTCGCTGCCGGCGGCGCTGTGGATCACCACGCCGATCGCTGTGCGTTCAACCCGGGTGACCGGGCAGTTGAGGCGAATTTTTTCGCGAAAGGACTGGGTCAGCGGCTCGATATAGCGGCTGGAACCGCCTTCGATCACGCACCACTGCGGCCGGTTGCTCACCGACAACAAACCATGGTTCTTGAAGAACCGTACGAAGAATTGCAGGGGAAACCCGAGCATGTCCGCCAGGGACATCGACCAGATCGCCGCGCCCATCGGCACGATGTAGTGCTGGATAAACCGCTGGCCGTAGCCGCCCGCTTGCAGGTACTCGCCGAGGGTCATCTCGGCGCTGATGCGTTGCTCTTGCAGGTCCAGCGGCGCCTGGCGGTTGAAGCGCAGGATGTCGCGCAACATGCCCCAGAACCCCGGCGACAGAATGTTGCTGCGTTGGGCGAACAGGCTGTTGAGGTTGTTGCCGTTGTATTCGAACCCGGCGTTCGGGTCGCACACCGAAAAGCTCATCTCGGTGGGTTTGAACGTCACACCTACCTGCCCCAGCAGCTTGATGAAGTTGGGGTAGGTCCAGTTGTTGAACACGATGAAGCCGGTGTCCACCGCATAGCTTTTGCCATCCACCGTGACATTCACCGTGTGGGTGTGCCCGCCGATGCGGTCGCCCGCCTCGAACAGGGTGATGTCATGGCGGCGGCTGAGCAGGTAGGCACTGGTCAGCCCGGCAATGCCGCTGCCGATAATGGCGATCTTCACAGGTCGTCCTTGAGCGGTGGCGGGCTGCGCAGCATGCGTTTGCCGATGATCAGTTGCACCCGGTTCGGCAACTTCGACAGCGGCCACAACGCGGCAATAAACAGGGCCGGAAAGGCAATTTCCAAGGGACGGTTTTTCAGCTTGGCGAAGATATGCCGCGCGGCCTTGTCCGCCGGCCAGCTCAAGGGCATCGGGAAATCATTGCGGGCCGTCAGCGGTGTGTCGACAAACCCCGGGCTGACCACCGTGACGTCAATCCCTTCGGGTGACAGGTCGATGCGCAGGGATTCGAACAGGTAACGCAGGCCGGCCTTGGAGGCACCATAGGCTTCCGCCCGGGGCATCGGCAGGTAGGTCACTGCGCTGGCCACGCCGACCAGGTGCGGGGTATTGCCTGCGCGCAACAGCGGCAGGGCAGCCTCGATGCAGTAACTGCTGGCGAGCAGGTTGGTGCGCACCACGTGTTCGATGATCGAGGCGTCGAATTGCTTGGCATCCACGTATTCGCAGGTGCCCGCGTTAAGGATCACAGTGTCCAGCGAGCCCCAGACCACGGCGATGTGTTCACCGATTTCGCGCACGGTCTGGCTGTTGGTCAGGTCGCCTGCCACTACCAGCACTTGCCCGGGGTATTGCGTTGCGAGTTGGTCCAGCGGCGCCTTGGAGCGGGAGCTGACGGCCACGTGGGCGCCGCTGTCGAGCAGCGCCTTGGCCAGTTCGGCACCGATGCCGCTGCTGGCGCCGGTCAACCAATAACGGCGTGGGGGTATAAGGCTCATCCCATTCTCCTTTTCAACCAACTGACCACGCCACCGAGGACCGGCACGTGTTCATACAGCAGTGCACCTGCGTCGAAATAGTCTCGATGCTGGTACACCTTGTCGCGCCACAGTAGGTGCGAGCAGCCTTCGACGCGAATCACTTCGCCCTTGGCCAGGCGCGGGTGGCAGAAGCTCATTTTCCAGCGCAGGTAGCCTTCGCCTTCAGCCACTTGATCGAAGCCATGGAAGTCAAAGCGCAGCTGGGTGACGTTGTCGTACAGCTCGGCGAAGTAACGGTGCAGCGCCGGCAGCCCGTGCACTTCATGCAGCGGGTCGGTAAAGCTGATGTCCTGGCTGTACAGGCTGTCGAGCAGGTGCAGGTTGTGCTTGTCCACACTGGCAAAGGCCTGGGCGAAGCGGCGCAGGAAGTCACTCATAACCACCCCCGACCGCCTGGCGTGAAGGCAGGCTGCGGAAGGCGGCGAGGGCGCGGTCGCGGGATTTTTTCAAATCGACGATAGGACGAGGATAGTCGGCCACGCCGAACAGGCCGCCCACGGCGTCGGGGTTGTGCACTTCCTTTTTGTTCAGCGCCGCCAGTTGCGGCAGCCAGTGCTTGATGAACACGCCTTCGCCGTCGAATTTTTCCGACTGGCTCAAGGGGCTGAAAATCCGGAAATACGGCGCCGAGTCGGTGCCGGTGGACGAACTCCACTGCCAGCCGCCGTTGTTAGCGGCCAGGTCGCCGTCGATCAGGTGGCGCATGAAAAAACGCTCGCCTTCGCGCCAGTCGATCAGCAGGTTTTTGGTCAGGAACATCGCCACCACCATGCGCAGGCGGTTATGCATCCAGCCGGTTTCCAGCAATTGGCGCATGGCCGCATCGATGATCGGCAGGCCGGTGCGGGCTTCCTGCCAGGCCTTCAAGTCGTCGGGGCTGTTGCGCCAGGCCACGGCTTCGGTTTCCGGGCGGAACGCGCGGTGGCGCGAGACCCGTGGGTAACCCACCAGGATATGTTTGTAGAACTCGCGCCACAGCAGTTCGTTGATCCAGGTGATGGCGCCGATGTCGCCGCTTTCGAACTCACCCTGGTTGCTTTGCAGTGCGGCGTGCAGGCACTGGCGCGGCGAAACCACACCGGCGGCCAGGTAAGCCGAGAGCTGGCTGGTACCGGGCTTGGCCGGGAAGTCGCGTTCGTCCTTGTAGTAGCTGATTTGCCCGTCGGCAAACTGCTCGAGACGGCGCCGGGCTTCGGCTTCACCGGCTGGCCACAGGGCGCGCAGGGCCTCGGTTGGCGAGGCAAAACCGTCGACGTGATCCGGGACCGGGTCGCTTTTGAGTGTGAGCGGCGCTTGGGCCTTGGGTGTTGCGACCAGGCGGGGCAGCGCGCCGTGCAAGCGGCTGTAGCAGACCTTGCGGAACTGGCTGAACACCTGGAAGTACGTACCGGTCTTGGTCAGGACGCTGCCGGGCTGGAACAGCAGCTGGTCCAGGTAGTTGTGGAAGGTTACGCCCCGGGCTTCGAGGGCCTGGGCGACGGCGGCGTCGCGGCGCTCTTCGTGGATGCCATATTCGTCATTGACGTGCACCGACTCGACCGACAGTTCCTGGCACAGGTCTGCCAGGACTTGCGGTGCCTGGTCCCAGGTAGCGGCGGGGCGGACCAAAAGCGGGATGTTCAACTCGCCCAATGCCACGCTCAAGCGCTTGAGGTTGCGCAGCCAGAAGTCGACTTTGCACGGCGCGTCATCGTGGGCCAGCCACTGCTGCGGGCTGATCAGGTAGACAGCCGCTGTCGGGCCGCGCTGTGCGGCGGCGGCGAGGGCGGTGTTGTCATGCAGGCGCAGGTCGGTGCGCAGCCAGATCAAGTGCATTTAAATAAGTCCCTGCTGGATCAGTACCTGATGGGCCGATAACGGGTCTTCGGCCAGCAGCAAATCAGGAATGTCTTGGGTTAATACGGACAGCTCGGCCTGGTGGATGCATACCGTTGGTCCGGTTATCAGTTTTGGGCAACTGAAGCCGCTCAAAAGTTTGCCCAGTGCCGACGTATGGAGTGCCTTGCTCGAATACAGCAGCACCGCCCGGGGTTGCAGGTGCTCGACGGCCAGGGCCAGTTCGCCGGCCGGCAGTGGCCAGTCGAACACTTCCACCGGGCAGTCGGCGCTGCTGGCCAGCCAGGCGGTGAGCCACAGATGCGGCTCCAGCGGCAGGTCGGATTGGTTGACCAGCAGCAACGGCGCGCCATTGAGCTGGCGGTTGTTGTGGTACATCCGCGCGCCGAATTTGCTGCGCAGCCAGGAGTAAAAAAACACCCGCTCCATCTGCGCGCCGAATTGGCCTTGCCAGCGCAGTTCAAGCTCCTTGAGCAACGGCAATAACAACTGCTCGCACAAGGTGCGCGGCGGGTACAGCGCCATGGCCTGGTTGAAGGCGTCATCCACTCGGCGTTCGGCCAATTCGCTGATGGCCTGCATCAGGTGCTGGCGACGGTTGTGCCATTCGTTTTCCACCGGCGGCTCGCTGGCGGGTTGCGCGGTGTCGATCAGGCTCTTGACCTGGCTGACGGGCACGCCGCGGTTGAGCCAGGTCAGGATGGTGTGGATACGTTGCACGTGTTCGGCAGAAAACAGCCGGTGCCCCTTGGGCGTGCGCTGGGGCACGATCAGGCCATAGCGCCGCTCCCAGGCGCGCAGGGTCACAGCGTTGACGCCGGTCTGGCGCGCCACTTCGCGGATCGGCAGCCAGCCTTGTTCGATGGCCTCGGCGATGTCTTCGACAGGTTCTTGCAGGGGGAGAGTCATAGGTTAAATCGCATTACGCAGGCTGAGGTTTTCCGGGTGCGGTTGCAGGTAAGCCTGCTGCGCGATGTAGCGGTCCGGATGCTGGCGAAAGTGGTGCTTGAGCAGGGTCAACGGCACCACCAGCGGCACGATGCCCTGGCGGTATTGGCCGATGAGGGTCTGCACTTCCTGTTTGTCTTCGGCGCTGATGGCTTGCTTGAGGTAGCCGCTGATGTGTTGCAACACGTTGGTGTGGGTGCCGCGTGTGGCGCACTTGGTCAGGGCGGTCATCAGTTCGCTGAAATAGCCGGCGGCCAGGGCGTCGAGGTCGACGTCCCTGGGCATGCTGCCCAGCAGGTTGCCGAGGCTTTTGTAATGCACCGGGCTGTGGGCCATCAGCAGGTATTTGTAGCGAGCGTGAAATTCCAGCAGGCGGTGGCGGGTCAGGCCTTCGGCGAGCAGTTGCTGCCAGGTGGCGTAGACGAATACCCGGGTCAGGAAGTTTTCCCGCAGTACCGGGTCATTCAGCCGACCGTCTTCTTCTACCGGCAGGTTGGGGTGGCGCGCGCAAAACGCCTGGGCATAGATGCCGCGCCCGCCGCCGTCGATGGGCATGCCGTTTTCCTGATAGACCTTGACCCGCTCCAGGCCGCAGGACGGGGATTTCTGCATGAAGATGTAACCGCAGAGGTCGGTGTGTTCAGCGGCCATTTGTTGGCCGTAGTCGTCCAGCGGCCGGGTCACGTTGAGTTCGCGGTGCACCGTGCCAACGGCCTGGGGGTTGAGCGGGTCGCCCACCAGGCGAATCGGCTCGCGGGGAATGCCCAGGCCGATGGCCACTTCCGGGCACAGCGGCACGAAGTCGAAGTAATCGGCGAGGGTGTGGCTGCACAGATGTGATTGTTTGTGCCCGCCGTTGAACCGCACGTTCTCGCCCAACAGGCAGGCACTGATGGCGATTTTCGGTTTGCCGGTGGCGGGCAGGGTGCTGGGCATGGCCAAACCTCTATGAAAAATCCTGTACAGAGTTAAATTTCTGTACAACTTAATCTCATCATAGGTTTGAAGCTGTACAAGTCAAATAATTTGTACAGGTTTTTTCGGGGGCGGCTATTTCCAGCCGATTTTCCAGTCTTCGGCGTTTTGCAGGGTTTGCCAGGCCAGGCGCTGCACGCGATGGCTCATGATGGCTTCCAGCTCGATCTCCTGCACATCGCCATCGTCGTCGCGCAGCAACTGGGTCACCAGGAAGTGTTTTTCCTTGTGCTGCGGGCGGGCTGCTGTCCACTTCGACAGCAGCAACTTGGCGGGATTGATGCGGTTCATTGCAGGTGCTCGATCAGCCGCCGGGCCGCTTCCTGGCCGCTGAGCCAGGCGCCTTCCACACGGCCTGACAGGCACCAGTCACCGCACACGTACAAGCCCAGGTCGGCGTCGGCCAGCACGCCAAATTCGTGGCTGGTGGACGGCCGCGCGTACAGCCAGCGGTGGGCGAGAGTGAAGGAGGGTGCAGGCATCGCGCTGTGCAAAAGTTCGGCGAAGGCGCCGTGCAGGTGTTCGATCACCGCTTCCTTGGACAGGTCCAGGTGTTGCTTGCTCCAGGTGCTGGTGGCGTGCAGAACCCAGGTGTCGAGGGTGGTGTCGCGCCCCGGTTTGCTGCGGTTGCGGGCCAGCCAGTCCAGCGGGCTGTCCTGCACGAAGCAGCCTTCCATGGGCGTATCCAACGGCTTGTCGAAGGCCAGGGCGACGGCCCAGGTCGGGTCCATTTTTACCCCGGCTGCGGCACTCGCCAGCTTGGGCGCAGCGGCCAGCAAGGCGGTGGCCTGCGGCGCCGGGGTGGCGATGATCACGTGGCTGAAGGGGCCGTGGTTTTCGCCGTCGGCGTCCAGCAGGTTCCAGTGGTGTTTGCCCTGGAACACTTCGGTGATGCGGCATCCGAAGTGCACCGGCAGGTCATCCAGCAGGGCACGGGTGATCGCACTCATGCGCGGCGTGCCGACCCAGCGAATCTGTTCATCGGGGGAGGGCGTGAGTTGCCCGGACTTGAAGTTGTACAGCTGGGGTTTCCATTGCTCGGCGCAACCCTGCGCCTGCCAGCGTTGCACTTCGTTGACGAAGCGCCGGTCGCGGGCGGTGAAGTACTGTGCGCCCATGTCCAGTGCCCCGGCATCGCTGCGCTTGCTGGACATGCGACCGCCACTGCCGCGGCTTTTATCGAAGAGTTGTACAGCGTGCCCCGCGTCTTTCAACGCTCGGGCGGCGGAGAGACCGGCGATGCCGGTGCCAATGATCGCGATGGGAACAGTCATGGGAGGCCTCGTTTTACCGTTGGGTACAGACTACGCCGACACCAATAGCTGTACAATATTGTTTTTTGGTATAAGTTTTGGCGTACCTGATCGTTTGGCGTGACCTATGGTTAAACCTGAGGGTTTAACCACCGTTGCGCCCGATTAAAACATCCCTGTCTATAAAATAGACTAACGGTGGTCGGCGAACGTTACACGAGGAACAACTCATGCACATTTTGCTGACCGGCGGTACGGGTTTGATCGGCCGTCAACTCTGCCAACACTGGCTTGCCCAAGGCCATCAACTTACGGTCTGGAGCCGCCATCCCGAGCAAGTGGCGAAACTGTGCGGCGCCCAAGTGCGCGGCATCGCCCGCCTGCAAGACATAAACGAGCCGGTGGGCGCGGTGGTCAACCTGGCCGGCGCGCCGATTGCCGACCGCCCCTGGACCCATAAACGCAAGGCGTTGCTGTGGAGCAGTCGCATCGGCCTGACCGAAACCTTGTTGGCCTGGCTTGAGGGCCTCGAGCAAAAACCGGCGGTACTGATCTCCGGCTCTGCGGTCGGCTGGTATGGCGACGGCGGCGAGCGTGAGCTGACCGAAGACAGTGGCCCGGTGCAGGACGATTTCGGCAGCCAGCTATCGATCGCCTGGGAAGAAACGGCCCAGCGCGCCGAGGCATTGGGTATCCGCGTGGTACTGGTGCGTACCGGGTTGGTGCTGGCGGCCGAGGGCGGCTTTTTGTCGCGCCTGTTGCTGCCGTTCAAACTTGCGCTGGGCGGGCCTATCGGCAATGGTCGGCAGTGGATGCCGTGGGTCCATATAAAGGATCAAATCGCCCTGATTGATTTTCTTCTGCACAAGAGCGATGCCAGCGGTCCTTATAATGCGTGCGCGCCACACCCGGTGCGCAACCTTGAGTTTGCCAAGACCCTGGGCAAGGTGCTGCACCGCCCGGCGTTCATGCCCATGCCGGCGTTTGCCTTGCGCATCGGCCTGGGTGAGTTGTCCGGCTTGTTGCTGGGCGGCCAGCGGGCGTTGCCCCAGCGGCTGTTGGCGGCCGGTTTCACTTTCCAGTTCACTGAGTTGCACGCGGCCCTGGACGACTTGTCCAGCCGCCTCTAGAGATAGGATGTTGCATGACGGATCACGCGTTGTTACTGGTCAATCTGGGTTCACCGGCGTCCACTTCGGTGGCGGATGTGCGCAGCTACCTTAACCAGTTCCTGATGGACCCTTACGTCATCGACCTGCCGTGGCCGGTGCGGCGTTTGCTGGTGTCGCTGATCCTGATCAAGCGCCCCGAGCAATCGGCCCATGCCTACGCCTCGATCTGGTGGGACGAAGGCTCGCCGCTGGTAGTCCTCAGCCGTCGCCTGCAACAACAGATGACGTCGCAATGGACCCAGGGCCCGGTGGAACTGGCGATGCGTTATGGCGAGCCGTCGATTGAAAGCGTACTGACTCGTTTGGCATCCCAGGGCATCAAGAAAGTCACTCTGGCGCCGTTGTACCCGCAGTTCGCCGACAGCACCGTGACCACGGTGATTGAAGAAGCCCGGCGCGTGGTGCGGGACAAGAAGCTGGCGATTGAGTTTTCGATCTTGCAGCCGTTTTACGATCAGCCGGAATACCTCGATGCGCTGGCCAACAGTGCCAGGGCCTACGTGGAGCAGGATTTTGATCATCTGCTGCTGAGTTTCCACGGCTTGCCCGAGCGTCACCTGAAAAAGCTCGACCCTACCGGGCAACACTGTTTCAAGGACGCCAACTGTTGCCAGAACGCCTCTCCCGAGGTGCTTGCCACCTGCTATCGCGCCCAATGCTTCAGCGTTGCGCGGGATTTTGCCGAGCGCCTGGGTTTGCCGGAGGGCAAGTGGTCGGTGGCGTTCCAGTCGCGATTGGGCCGGGCCAAGTGGATCGAACCCTACACCGAGGCACGCCTTGAAGCGTTGGCTCAGCAAGGTGTGAAGAAGCTGCTGGTGATGTGCCCGGCGTTTGTCGCGGATTGCATTGAAACGCTGGAAGAGATTGGCGATCGCGGGTTGGAACAGTTCCGCGAGGCGGGGGGCGAGGAGTTGGTGTTGGTGCCTTGCTTGAATGACAGTGAGCAGTGGGCTGTGGCGCTGAATACGTTGTGCGAAAGAGCGCCGGTATCGCTGTGATCCGATTGTCGAAACGATAGAGATCAAATGTGGGAGCCGGGCTTGCCCGCGATAGCGGTGGATCAGTCACCAGATGCCTCGACTGAAAAATCGCCATCGCGGGCA
The DNA here is from genome assembly GCF_013386765.1 of Pseudomonas yamanorum. Lineage (GTDB taxonomy): Bacteria > Pseudomonadota > Gammaproteobacteria > Pseudomonadales > Pseudomonadaceae > Aquipseudomonas > Aquipseudomonas yamanorum_A. The sequence continues at coordinate 27,599 of NZ_JACARE010000052.1, read as the reverse complement.
AGCCCGGCTCCTACATTGTTTGCGGTGTTTACTCGTGATGCGGCTCGCCCAGGAAGGTCAGAGAACTGAACAGCCCGCGAGTCGCTACATCAGCATTGTCCTTGAGCGGGATTTCCACCTGCGCCGCAATCACATTCAACCCTTCATTCCTCACCAGCACCTGCGCGCGGCCGTCTTTATCGGTCTCGGTGCTCAGCGTGCCAGGTGCATTGCGATAATCCCCAATCAGCTTGATCCCCGCCGCCGGCTTGCCATCCAGCAGCACCCGCACCGGCAGTGACTTGCCCGGGCCTACGGTCAGTGGATCAACCTCCGGCAAGATCAGCAGCTTGATCTGATCCAGCTTCGGCAACTTCGCCCCCGGCTGGTAAATCGCCAGGCTGTACTTGAAGGTCTGGGTCGACTCGATCGCCCCCGGCACCTTGCTGCGGCCTTGGTTGATCCACTTCTTGTCAGCGGTCTGCGACCACATCCCGTTATCCAGCGCCACGGCCAACACCGCGGGTGACTTGAGCGGCTTCAGGCGCGCATGGTCGGGCAGGCGTTCCACCGTTACCGGGATCATTTTGCCGCTGGCGTCATAGGCCCAGGCGCCACTGATTTTCTGCGCCTTGAACGCGTTGTCTTCGGCACCGTGGCCGTAGATCACTTCGATATTGCCGCGCCGTTGTTCGGTCCACAGGCCGTGGGCCGAGACTTGGGTGGCAAACAGCAGGCCGAGTACGGCCAGGGATTTGAAGGCTTGCATGGTGACGTCCTTTTACAGGTTGAGGGTCAGGCTGACGGTGAAATTGCGCGGCTCACCAGGGTTGACCCAGTAATTGCTGTAGGAGCGCTCGTAGTACTTTTCATCGAACAGGTTGTTGAGGTTCAGGCCCACGGTGACGTTGTCGCTGGCTTTGTAGTGCGCGAGCAAATCGACGGTGTGGTAAGCCGGCAGTTCGAAGCGGCCCCCGGCTTCACCCGAGCGATCGCCCACGTAGGTAAAGGCCGCGCCAAGGTCTGAGCCGCGCAGCAGGCCATCCTGGAATTCATACACCCCAAGCAAGCTGCCGCTGCGTTTGGCCACGCCGAGAATCCGGCTGCCGGTAGGGATGGTTTTGTCGCCCTTGGTCACTTCGGCGTCGATGTAGGCAAAGGCGCCGATCACCCGTACGGCGTCAGTCACTTGCCCGGTCAGTTGCAGGTCAAAACCCTGGCTGCGAGCCTTGCCCATGGCGCGGTTGGTGTCGGTGGCCGGGTCCAGGGCCAGGACATTTTCCTTCTCGATATGGAAGGCGGCGAGGGTGGTGCTCAGGCGGTCGTCGAACAGCTCGCTCTTGATCCCGATTTCATAACCCACGCCTTCCTCCGGCTTGAAGGATTTGCCGCCGGCGTCCAGGCCATTGTTGGGCTTGAACGAGGTGGACGCGTTGGCGAACAGGCCTACTTCAGGTGTCAGTTGATAGAGCAGGCCGGCGCGTTGGGTCAGGGCGTCATGCGTCTGCCGGCTTTTCGCATGGTTGCGGGCGAAGTCGTTGGTGCGCTGCTCGAAGTGTTCGAAACGCGCGCCGATCATCCCGCGCAGGCGGTCGGTGAAGATGATCTGGTCCTGCAGGTTCAGCGCCTGGCTTTTCACCTGTTCGAAAAAGTCGGTGCCGGAGCGTGCGCCGTTGGGTTTGGGCTGGCCGTAGACCGGGTTGTAGATGTCGATGGTATAGGGGCCGCCGGCGATGGCGGTCACCCGTTCTTTCTTGCGGTAGTCCTCGTATTCGGTGCCGACCAGCAGTTCGTGCTGCCAGCTGCCGATGTCGAACCGCCCGCGCAGTTCGAGTTGGGTGATGCTGTCGTGCCAACCGGTGGAGCGTTCGCGGTAGCGGCGGTTGAGGGTGTGGCCATCGGTATCCAGTGGGCGGTTTTCCGAAGCGTCGCCCCACAGGCTGCCTTGTTTGTAGTGGCTGGCCAGGCGCAGCTGCCAGGCATCGTTGAGGTGATGTTCGAGGGTGGCTTGCAGGCGGTTGTTGTGGTTGCGGATATCGCCGTCGTTGGGCTCGCCGAGGAAAGTCGAGCGGGAGACGCCGCTCCAGCGGTTGTTGGGCGCGACAATGCCACGGTCGAAGGTGGAGCGGTGGCGCACGAATTCGCTTTCCACCAACAGGCTTGTGTCCGGGTCCAGTTGCCAACTGATGGAGGGCGCGACGAACACCCGCTTGGCCTCGACGTGGTCACGAAAGCTGTGGTTGTCTTCCACCGCCAGGTTGACCCGCGACAGCACGTTGCCCTCGCTGTCCAGTGGTGTGTTCACGTCCAGCGCGGTGCGGTAGCGGTCCCAGCTGCCGGCGCTGGTCTGCACGGTGGTGAAGGGTTCGGGCTGCGGCTTTTTGCTGACGATATTCACCGTGCCGCCCGGGTCGCCACGGCCGTACAAGCTGGCAGCAGGGCCCTTGAGCACTTCGATGCGTTCGATATTGGCCGCGTCCGGTGTGCTCGGGTAACCGCGGTTGGCGCTGAAACCGTCCACGTAGAACTCTGAAGTGGTGAAGCCGCGAACGCTGTATTCGTAAAGCGTCAGGCCACCGAAGTTGTTCTGTTTGGAGACGCCGCCGGCGAACTCCAGGGCGCGCTCGACGTTGGTGCTGCCCAGGTCCTGGAGCACCGAGGCGGGAATCACGCTGATGGATTGCGGGATGTCCCGCAGGGCGGTGTCGGTCTTGGTGGCGCTGGCGGAGCGGGTGGCGCGATAGCCCTTGACCGGGCCGGTGGCCGATTCGTAGGCCTCGCTGGTGATGCGGGTGGCGTCCAGTTCAAGCGGGGTGTTGTCTTCGGCGTAGGCCGGTTCTACCAGTAAACCCAAGGCGATTGCGGCCAGTGGGGCAAATCTTCGAGACGGCATGATAGAGCGTTCCAATAGCGATATTGAAACAATATAACATCTCTAATGAGAATAATTTCCTACTGAAATATTAGGTAACAGGAGCCCGCGGACGGGCTCCCGGCGCCGTTATTCCTCTTCTTTCACCGGCGCAGGCGGCGGGCGCAGGCCCACTTCTGCCTGCAGCTTGATCTCCTTGCCATTGCGCATCACCTGGATCGCCACCTTGTCGGTCGGCTTGATCCGCGCCACCTGGTTCATCGACTTGCGCCCGTCGCCGGCCGGTTCGCCGTCGATGCTGAGGATCACGTCGCCCAGTTGCAGGCCGGCTTTCTGCGCCGGGCCATCGCGGAAGATCCCGGCGACTACGATGCCAGGGCGCCCGGTCAGGCCAAACGACTCGGCCAGTTCCTTGGTCAAGGGCTGTACTTCAATCCCCAGCCAGCCGCGAATGACCTGGCCATGCTCGATGATCGACTTCATCACTTCAGTGGCCAGCTTCACCGGAATGGCGAAGCCGATGCCCTGGGAGCCGCCGGACTTGGAGAAAATCGCCGTGTTGATGCCGGTCAGGTTGCCGTTGGCATCCACCAGCGCACCGCCGGAGTTGCCGGGGTTGATCGCGGCGTCGGTCTGGATGAAGTCTTCGTAGCTGTTGAGGCCCAACTGGTTGCGCCCGGTGGCGCTGATGATGCCCATGGTCACCGTCTGGCCGACGCCGAACGGGTTGCCGATGGCCAGCGCCACGTCACCCACGCGCAGCCCTTCGGAGCGGCCGATGGTGATCGAAGGCAGGCCTTTCAAATCGATTTTCAGTACTGCGAGGTCGGTTTCCGGGTCGCTGCCGACCACACGGGCCAGGGTTTCCCGGCCATCACGCAGGGCCACGACAATCTGGTCGGCGCCAGTGGTCACGTGGTTGTTGGTCAGGATGTAGCCTTCCGGGCTCATGATCACGCCGGAGCCGAGGCTGGATTCCATGCGCCGTTGCTTGGGCCCGTTGTCGCCGAAATAGCGGCGGAACTGTGGGTCTTCAAACAGCGGGTGCGCCGGTTTGTTGATGACTTTGGTGGTGTACAGGTTGACCACGGCGGGGGCGGCGATCACCACCGCGTCGGCGTAAGTCACCGGGCCTTGTACCACCGCGCTGGTTTGCGGTGCCTGTTGCAGGTTGACATCGAAAGTCGGCAGGCCGACCAGTTGTGGATAACGCTGAATAATCAGCATCGCGATCAGCACGCCAGCCAACAATGGCCATCCAAAAAAACGCAGTGCCTTGAGCATTAAGAAAAATCCTGACAGGTTGCAGGGGACGGGAGAGCGCCCATAATGTCGCGCATTATACGAGGCCGTGAGCGCCTCTGAACGGGATATTTAGGAGTCTTTTATGGCCGTAGCCCTGAGCACCTTAGTCGAGGAAGCGGACCGCTACCTTAATAGTGCAAAAATCGCCGATTACTGCCCCAATGGCCTGCAGGTCGAGGGTCGGCCGCAGGTGCTGCGCATCGTCAGCGGCGTGACCGCCAGCCAGGCACTGCTGGACGCGGCGGTGGAGGCCCAGGCCGACCTGGTGCTGGTGCACCACGGCTATTTCTGGAAAGGCGAAAGCCCGTGCATCACCGGCATGAAGCAGCGCCGCCTGAAAACCCTGCTCAAGCACGACATCAGCCTGCTGGCCTATCACCTGCCCCTGGATCTGCATCCGGAAGTCGGCAACAACGTGCAATTGGCCCGGCAACTGGACATCACCGTCGAAGGCCCGTTGGACCCGGACAACCTCAAGGTCGTGGGCCTGGTGGGTTCCCTGGCCGAGCCGGTGTCGCCCCGCGACTTCGCCCGCCGCGTGCAGGAAGCCATGGGCCGCGAGCCGCTGCTGATCGAGGGCAGCGAGATGATCCGCCGCGTCGGCTGGTGCACCGGGGGTGGCCAGGGTTATATCGACCAGGCGGTACTCGCCGGTGTGGACTTGTACTTGAGTGGCGAAGCGTCGGAGCAGACGTTCCACAGTGCCCGGGAAAACGACATCAGCTTTATCGCAGCCGGGCATCACGCCACTGAGCGGTATGGTGTGCAGGCGTTGGGTGATTACCTGGCACGGCGTTTTGCCCTGGAACATCTCTTCATTGATTGCCCCAATCCCATCTAAAGAACACCACCAACAATGGGTAATCCCCAATCCTTGTGGGAGCTGGCTTGCCTGCGATGCAGGCACCGCGGTTGGTCAGTTACACCGCGGCGATGCCATCGCAGGCAAGCCAGCTCCCACATTGACCGCGCTCTGTGCCCCAAACCCCGAGGTATATTCATATACCGTTTCGATCTAGCCGGCTCCCTCAATAGAATCAGGCGCTGTGCTAGCATGCCCCGCTCGAACACGGCCCGCTGGCCGTCCATAAGATCGTTTTTCCGTGAGTAACCATGGTCGACAAACTGACGCATCTGAAACAGCTGGAGGCGGAAAGCATCCACATCATCCGCGAGGTCGCCGCCGAGTTCGATAACCCGGTGATGCTCTACTCGATCGGTAAAGACTCCGCCGTGATGCTGCATCTGGCACGCAAGGCATTTTTCCCGGGCAAGCTGCCGTTTCCGGTGATGCACGTCGACACCCGCTGGAAATTCCAGGAGATGTACAAGTTCCGCGACAAGATGGTCGAAGAGCTTGGTCTGGACTTGATCACCCATATCAATCCGGATGGCGTGGCGCAGAACATCAACCCGTTCACCCACGGCAGCGCCAAGCACACCGACATCATGAAGACCGAGGGCCTCAAGCAGGCCCTCGACAAGCATGGTTTCGACGCCGCATTCGGCGGTGCCCGTCGCGATGAAGAGAAATCCCGTGCCAAAGAGCGCGTGTACTCGTTCCGCGACAGCAAGCACCGCTGGGACCCGAAAAACCAGCGCCCGGAGCTGTGGAACGTCTACAACGGCAACGTCAACAAGGGCGAGTCGATCCGTGTGTTCCCGCTGTCCAACTGGACCGAGCTGGACATCTGGCAGTACATCTACCTGGAAGGTATCCCGATCGTTCCGCTGTACTTCGCCGCCGAACGCGAAGTGATCGAGAAGAACGGCACGTTGATCATGATCGACGACGCCCGGATCCTCGAGCACTTGTCCGACGAAGACAAAGCCCGAATCGTCAAAAAGAAAGTACGTTTCCGTACCCTTGGCTGCTACCCGTTGACGGGCGCGGTGGAGTCCGAAGCCGAGACGCTGACGGACATCATTCAGGAAATGCTCCTGACGCGAACTTCCGAGCGCCAGGGCCGTGTCATCGACCACGATGGTGCAGGCTCGATGGAAGATAAAAAACGTCAAGGCTATTTCTAAGGGGCTGTCATGTCGCATCAATCTGATTTGATCAGCGAGGACATCCTCGCCTACCTGGGCCAGCACGAGCGCAAGGAAATGTTGCGCTTCCTGACCTGTGGCAACGTCGACGACGGCAAGAGCACCCTGATCGGGCGCCTGCTGCACGACTCCAAGATGATCTATGAAGACCATCTGGAAGCCATCACCCGCGATTCGAAAAAATCCGGCACCACTGGCGATGACATCGACCTGGCGTTGCTGGTCGACGGCCTGCAGGCCGAGCGTGAGCAGGGCATCACCATCGATGTTGCCTACCGCTACTTCTCCACCGCCAAGCGCAAATTCATCATCGCCGACACCCCCGGCCATGAGCAGTACACCCGCAACATGGCCACCGGTGCGTCCACCTGTGACCTGGCGATCATCCTGATCGACGCCCGCTACGGCGTGCAGACCCAGACCCGCCGCCACAGCTTTATCGCCTCGTTGCTGGGCATCAAGCACATCGTGGTGGCCGTCAACAAGATGGACATCAACGGTTTTGACCAAAGCGTATTCGAGTCGATCAAGGCCGATTACCTGAAGTTCGCCGACGGTATCGCGTTCAAGCCGAGCACCCTGGCCTTCGTGCCGATGTCGGCGCTCAAGGGCGACAACGTGGTGAACAAGAGCGAGCGTTCGCCCTGGTACACCGGCCAGTCGCTGATGGAAATCCTCGAGACCGTCGAGATCGCCAACGACCGCAACTACACCGACCTGCGTTTCCCGGTGCAGTACGTCAACCGTCCGAACCTGAACTTCCGTGGTTTTGCCGGCACCCTGGCCAGCGGCATCGTGCACAAGGGCGACGAAGTGGTGGTGCTGCCGTCGGGCAAGAGCAGCCGCGTCAAATCCATCGTCACCTTTGAAGGTGAACTGGAAAACGCAGGCCCCGGCCAGGCCGTGACCCTGACCATGGAAGACGAGATCGACATCTCCCGTGGCGACCTGTTGGTACACGCCGACAACGTGCCGCAAGTGACCGACGCCTTCGACGCCATGCTGGTGTGGATGGCCGAAGAACCGATGCTGCCGGGCAAGAAATACGACATCAAGCGCGCCACCAGCTATGTGCCGGGTTCCATCACCAGCATCGTGCATCGCGTGGATGTGAACACCCTGGAAGAAGGCCCGGCGAGCGCCTTGCAGTTGAACGAGATCGGCCGGGTCAAGGTCAGCCTCGACACAGTGATTGCCCTGGACGGTTACGCGAGCAACCGCACCACCGGTTCGTTCATCGTCATCGACCGTTTGACCAACGGCACCGTGGCCGCCGGCATGATCATCGCACCGCCGGTGACCCATGGCAGCGCGGCGCAGCATGGCAAGCTGGCGCACGTGGCTACTGAAGAACGTGCCCAGCGCTTCGGCCAGCAACCGGCCACCGTGCTGTTCAGCGGTTTGTCGGGCGCTGGCAAAAGCACCCTGGCCTACGCGGTTGAACGCAAGCTGTTCGACATGGGCCGTGCGGTGTTTGTGCTGGATGGCCAGAACCTGCGCCACGACCTGAACAAGGGCTTGCCGCAGGACCGTGCCGGGCGTACCGAGAACTGGCGTCGTGCCGCGCATGTGGCGCGTCAGTTCAACGAAGCGGGCTTGTTGACCCTGGCTGCGTTCGTTGCACCGGATGCAGAAGGGCGTGAGCAGGCCAAGGCGCTGATCGGCGGTGATCGTTTGCTGACCGTGTACGTGCAGGCTTCGCCGCTGGTGTGCGCCGAGCGTGACCCGCAAGGTTTGTACGCGGCGGGCGGGGATAACATCCCGGGTGAGTCCTTCCCGTATGACGTGCCGTTGAATGCCGACCTGGTGATCGACACCCAGGCACTGTCGCTGGAAGACAGCGTCAAGCAAGTGCTGGAGCTGCTGCGTCAGCGCGGCGCGATCTAAGCTTTACGCGCACAAAAAAGCCCGCCACCGATCACTCGGTGGCGGGCTTTTTCACATCATCAAGGCCAACTCGGTCAACTGTGGGAGCTGGCTTGCCTGCGATAGCGGTCTGTCAGTGCATGCAGTTTTAGCTGACCCACCGCTATCGCAGGCAAGCCAGCTCCCACATTAAATTTGCATCCACATGTTGATTAGCGGCGGGCTTGGAAGTCTTTGTGAAGCTGTTCGAGAAGCACATCCTTCTCTTCCCACAACCGGTTGATCCAACCCTGGAACGCCAACCGATACTCCCCATCCTGCTCATAATTCTTGCCGATGAACTCGGCCGGAATCTGCACTTCCTCAAACTGCACGACCACGTCCTTCACATTGCCGCACAGCAAATCCCAATAACCGGGGCGCCCGCCAGGATAGTGAATGGTCACGTTCACCAGCGACTTCAACTGCTCGCCCATGGCATCCAGCACAAACGCAATGCCGCCCGCCTTGGGCTTGAGCAGATAGCGAAACGGCGATTTCTGCTGGGCATGTTTACCCGGGGTAAACCGCGTGCCCTCGGCAAAGTTGAAAATGCCCACCGGGTTGTGGCGAAACTTCGCGCAGGTCTTGCGGGTGGTTTCCAGATCCTTGCCTTTCTTCTCCGGGTGCTTTTCCAGGTACGCCTTGGTGTAGCGCTTCATGAACGGGAAGCCCAGTGTCCACCACGCCAGGCCGATCACCGGGACCCAGATAAGCTCTTGCTTGAGGAAGAACTTCAGCGGGCGAATACGCCGGTTGAGCACGTATTGCAGCACCATGATATCGACCCAGCTTTGGTGGTTGCTGGTCACCAGGTACGAGTGCTGATAGTCGAGGCCTTCCAGGCCCTTCAAGTGCCAGCGGGTGCGGCGTACCAGGTTCATCCAGGCCTTGTTGTTGCTGATCCAGGCCTCGTGGGTCTGGTTCATCAGCCATTCGCTGAAGCGCTTGGCAAACGGCAACGCCTTGAACAGCGCCACGATAAACAGGAACGAGCACAGCAGGATCGTGTTCAACGCCAGCAACAGCGAGGCGATCACCCCGCGCACGGCGGCAGGTAGAAAATCCAGCATTTAGACATCCATAGGTCGGTTGGCGGCTTGAATCGCGGTCAATGCGATCGTGTACACAATGTCGTCCACCTGCGCCCCGCGGGGCAGGTCGTTTACCGGTTTACGCAGGCCTTGGAGCATCGGCCCCAGGCTCACGCAATCGGCGCTGCGCTGCACCGCCTTGTGGGTGGTGTTGCCGGTGTTCAGGTCGGGGAACACAAACACCGTGGCCTTGCCCGCCACCAGGCTGTTGGGCGCCAGTTGCCGGGCCACGGTTTCGTTGGCAGCGGCGTCGTACTGCAACGGGCCGTCGATCAGCAGCGAACTTTGGGCTTCATGGGCGAGCAGGGTGGCTTCGCGGACTTTCTCGACTTCTTCGCCCGTGGCGGAATCACCGCTGGAGTAACTGATCATCGCCACCCGTGGCGTGATGCCGAACGCGGCAGCCGAGTCGGCGCTTTGCAGGGCGATTTCCGCCAGTTCCGCCGCACTGGGGTGCGGGTTCATCACGCAGTCGCCGTACACCAGCACTTGCTCCGGGAACAGCATGAAGAATACCGACGAGACCAACGTGCAGCCCGGCGCGGTCTTGATCAACTGCAAGGCCGGGCGAATGGTGTTGGCGGTGGAGTGGATGACGCCGGAGACCAGGCCGTCGACTTCATCCAGCGCAAGCATCATGGTGGCGATCACCACGGTGTCTTCCAGTTGCTGCTCGGCCATCGGCGCGTTGAGGCTTTTGGTTTTGCGCAGGGCCACCATGGGCTCGACGTAACGCTGGCGAATCAGGTCGGGGTCGAGGATCTCCAGGCCTTCGGGCAGTTCGATGCCATGGGCGCGGGCTACGGCTTCCACGTCTGCCGGCTTGGCCAGCAGCACGCAACGGGCAATGCCCCGTGCCTGGCAGATGGCGGCGGCCTGCACGGTCAGCGGCTCGCTGCCTTCGGGCAGCACGATGCGCTTGTTGGCGGCCTGGGCGCGCTGGATCAGTTGGTAACGGAACACCGCCGGCGACAGGCGCATTTCCCGCGGCGTGCCGCAGCGTTGGTGCAGCCAGCGGGCATCGAGGTGGCTGGCGACGAAATCGGTGATGATCTCCGCACGTTCGCGGTCATCAATCGGGATTTCCTTGTTCAGGCTGTTGAGCTGGTTGGCAGTGTCGTAGGAGCCGGTGCTCACCGACAACACCGGCAGCCCGGCCTGGAACGCGCCACGGCACAGGTCCATGATCCGTGGGTCGGGCAGGGTGTCGCTGGTCAGCAGCAGGCCGGCCAGCGGCACGCCGTTGATGGCAGCCAGGCTGACGGCGAGGATGATGTCGTCGCGGTCGCCGGGCGTCACTACCAGCACGCCGGGCTTGAGCAGTTCCACGGTGTTGCGCATGGTGCGGGCGCAGATGATGATTTTGGTCATGCGCCGGGTTTCGTAATCACCGGCGTTGAGGATCTGCGCGCCCATCAGGTCGGCCACGTCGCGGGTGCGTGGGGCGTTGAGTTCCGGTTGGTACGGAATGCAGCCCAGCAGGCGGAAATCGCCGCTGCGCAGCAAGGGCGAATGCTCCTTGAGGCGCGCCGAGAACGCTTCCATGCTTTCGTCGGTGCGCACCTTGTTGAGGATCACGCCGAGCACTTTTGGATCTTTCGGGCCGCCGAACAGCTGGGCCTGCAGTTCCACGCGGCCGGAGAGTTCGGTGAGCACTTCGTTTTCCGGGGCCGAGACCAGGATCACCTCGGCGTCCAGGCTCTTGGCCAGGTGCAGGTTGACCCGGGCCGCGTAGCTGGCGCTGCGGGTCGGCACCATGCCTTCGACGATCAGCACGTCCTTGCCCACGGCGGCTTGCTGGTAAAGGGTGATGATTTCTTCCAGCAGCTCATCCAGTTGGCCGTCGCCGAGCATCCGCTCTACGTGGGCCAGGCCCAGGGGCTGCGGCGGTTTGAGGCCGTGGGTGCGGGCCACCAGCTCGGTGGAGCGCTCGGGGCCGGTGTCGCCGGGGTGCGGCTGGGCAATCGGTTTGAAGAAGCCGACTTTCAGCCCGGCCCGTTCAAGGGTGCGCACCAGCCCAAGGCTGATGGAGGTCAGACCCACACCAAAATCGGTGGGCGCGATAAAAAAAGTCTGCATGCGGATTCTCTAAAGGTGCATGGCATGGGTCCGGGCCTATGTCTGGCCTGTAACCGAATTTCAATCCCTAAGGTTATCGCTAACCGGGCCTTGAGCACACCAGCCACAGGCAAAGGGCTGGCCTATTTTTTCAAGGCGTTGCGCCGGGTCCGTGACCCAGGCGCGGGATTGCCAGGGCGGCTGGTGGCGCAGGTGCTGGGTGTGGCCGCAGGAAAGCTCGACGACCCAGTGCTGGTCTTCGTCCTGGTGAAATCTGACGACCGTCGGGTCAGTTGTTCGACCCCGTCCGTCCGGGTTGTGTTCGCTTTCGGGCAAATCCTTGTTTAGACTTGTCCGTTCTTCATTCTTCTGCAAAAGGTCTCGCCCCATGCCGATCGCCGCCAATAAGGCTGTCTCCATTGACTATACCCTGACCAACGACGCTGGTGAGGTCATCGACAGTTCTGCCGGCGGCGCGCCGCTGGTCTACCTGCAAGGTGCAGGTAACATCATCCCGGGCCTGGAAAAGGCCCTGGAAGGCAAAGAGGTCGGTGACGAACTGACCGTTGCCGTAGAACCTGAAGATGCCTACGGCGAATACGCTGCCGAACTGGTCAGCACCCTGAGCCGCAGCATGTTCGAAGGTGTCGACGAGCTGGAAGTGGGCATGCAGTTCCACGCTTCCGCTCCGGACGGCCAGATGCAAATCGTCACCATCCGCGACCTGGACGGCGACGACGTGACCGTCGACGGCAACCACCCGCTGGCTGGCCAGCGCCTGAACTTCCAGGTGAAGATCGTCGCTATCCGTGACGCGTCCCAGGAAGAAGTGGCCCACGGCCACGTGCACGGCGAAGGTGGTCACCACCATTAATTGACTGAGCGACGCTCTGTCAGTTGGAAAAAGGCGCCTTCGGGCGCCTTTTTCATTTGGCGGCTATTCTTGCCGACTTGGCGGCTGTAATCTCGAATGGCCGTTACGAAGAACATGGGATATCTGGAGTTCGTCATGAGTGCTTTCCACGACCTTAAACTCAAAGCCCTGGATGGTCAGGAGCTGCCTCTGGCGCCCTTCAAGGGGCAAGTCGTGCTGGTGGTCAACGTCGCCTCCAAATGTGGTTTGACCCCACAGTACGCAGCGCTGGAAAACCTCTATCAGCAATACAAAGCCCAGGGTTTCACCGTACTCGGGCTGCCGTGCAATCAATTTGCCGGGCAGGAACCGGGTACCGAAGAAGAAATCCAGGAATTCTGCAGCCTCAATTACGGCGTGACCTTTCCCTTGGGCAGCAAGCTTGAGGTCAATGGCCACGATCGCCATCAGCTGTATCGCTTGCTGGCGGGCGAGGGCGCCGAGTTTCCCGGGGACATCACCTGGAACTTTGAAAAATTCCTGCTGGGCAAAGACGGCCGGGTGCTGGCGCGTTTCTCCCCGCGCACACCACCGGATGACCCTGCCATCGTGCAGGCCATCGAAAAAGCCTTGAACTGATACGTTCAGCACTGTCGAGTGAGCTTCTGTGGCAAGGAAGCTTGCTGTGGTGAGGGCGCTTGTTGTGGCAAGGAAGCTTGCTGTGGCGAGGGAGCTTGCTCCCGCTGGGCTGCGAAGCAGCCCCCCATGCCCTCCCGCTTTTACCCCTTAATCACCCCGATCAATAGTGCTATCCAGCACGCTGCGCACTCCATATTATCCACATCATAAATTCCTTTTCTTATGGAGTGCTCCCATGCCTGTCCAAGCTTTGTTCAAACCGTTCCAGCTCGGTGCACTGCAACTGCCGAGCCGCGTGGTCATGGCGCCGATGACCCGTTCGTTCTCCCCGGGCGGCGTGCCCAATTCCAAAGTGATCGAGTACTACCGCCGCCGCGCCGCTGCCGGCGTAGGCCTGATCATCACCGAAGGCACCGTGGTCGGTCACCCGGCTTCCAACGGTTACCCGAACGTCCCGCACTTCTATGGCGAAGCCGCCCTGGCCGGCTGGAAGAAAGTGGTCGACGCGGTGCACGCCGAAGGCGGCAAGATCGTTCCGCAACTGTGGCACGTGGGCAGCGTACGGCGCATCGGCACCGAGCCGGATGCCAGCGTGCCGGCCTATGGCCCTACCGAAAAACTCAAGGACGGCAACGTCGTCGTCCACGGCATGACCGTGCAAGACATCAAGGACGTGATCGCCGCCTTCGCCCAAGCTGCCAAGGATGCCCAGAGCATCGGCATGGACGGCGTGGAAATCCACGGCGCCCACGGCTACCTGATAGACCAGTTCTTCTGGGAAGGCACCAACCAGCGCACCGACGAATACGGTGGCGACCTGGCCAACCGTTCGCGTTTCGCCATCGAGTTGATCCAGGCCATCCGCGCTGCCGTTGGGCCGGACTTCCCGATCATCCTGCGTTTCTCCCAGTGGAAGCAGCAGGACTACACCGCGCGCCTGGTGCAAACCCCAGAAGCGCTGGGTGAATTCCTCAAGCCGCTGTCTGACGCCGGCGTGGATATTTTCCATTGCTCCACACGCCGTTTCTGGGAGCCGGAATTCGAAGGCTCCGAGCTGAACCTGGCCGGCTGGACCCGCAAGCTCACCGGCAAACCGACCATCACCGTGGGCAGCGTGGGCCTGGATGGCGAGTTCCTGCAGTTCATGGTCAACACCGACAAGGTTGCGCAACCGGCCAGCCTGGAAAACCTGCTGGAGCGCCTGAACAACGACGAGTTTGATCTGGTCGCCGTGGGCCGTGCGCTGCTGGTGGATCCGGATTGGGCGCTGAAGGTTCGCGAAGGCCGTGAAGGCGACATCCTGCCGTTCAGTCGTGAGGCGTTGACGACGTTGGTGTAAGCGGCGTCTGGTCTGACGCTATCGCGGGCAAGCCCGGCTCCCACAGTTAATCGCATTCCAATGTGGGAGCCGGGCTTGCCCGCGAATACCTGCGTCAGATCAAGCGTGATTCCCCTGCAATCACCGGCTGCTCGCCACATACCCCGCGCAACTGCCGCTCAAACTGCTCGACAATCGCCGGCCAACCCTGACGGCTGGCGTGTTGCCGGGCATTGAGCCGCACCCGCCGCAGGCTCTCGCGCTCTTCCAGCAGCCAATTGGCGGCATCGCAAAACGCCTCTTCGTCCCCCGGCATCGCCAGCACGCCGCTGTAGCCATGGCGAATGTGCTGGGTCGCGGCCGCCTGGTCGTACGCCACCACACCCAACCCTGAAGCCATGGCTTCCAGCACTACGTTGCCGAAGGTTTCGGTGAGGCTGGGGAACAGGAACAGATCCCCGGACGCATAGTGCCGGGCCAGCTCTTCACCGCGCAGGGTGCCGCAGAAAATCGCTTCCGGCAGTTCCTTTTCCAGCGTTGCCCGTTGCGGGCCATCACCGACAATGATCAGTTTCATCTGGCGCAGTGGATAAGTGTCCTGCAACGTCTCGAAGCAGCGTTTGAGCAACCCGAGGTTTTTCTCCTGTGCCAGGCGGCCCACGTGCAGCACCGCGGTTTGCTCACTGTTCAACCCCCAACTTTCCCGCAACGCATTGTCGCGTCTGGCCGGGTGAAACAGCTGGCTGTCGACACCCCGGGCGAGCATGCCCAGGCGCTCGAAATGGCGGCGTTCCAGCTCCAGGCGCTGACTGGCGCTGGGTACCAGGGTCAAGGTCGAGCGGTTATGGAACCAGCGCAGGTAGTGGGTCAGCATCCGGCTGAGCATACCCAGGCCGTACTGGTTGGAGTACTGCTGGAAGTTGGTATGGAAACCACTCACCACGCTGATGCCCAGGCGCCGCGCGGCCCGCAACGCAGACAAACCCAGCGGCCCTTCCGTGGCGATATACAGCACATCCGGGCGCTGACGAGTCCAGCGCCGCAGCAACTTGTGCATCGATGACTGGCCCCATTGCAGACCCGGGTAGCCCGGCAGTGGCCAGCCGCGGCACAGCATCAGGCCGTCGTCGCTGGGCCGGCTCTGGTCGCTGCCCTGGCGCGGGCGAACCAGTTCGACTTGATGCCCGCGCGCGCGCAAACCTTCACACAGGCGGCCAAGGGTATTGGCCACCCCGTTGATCTCTGGCGGGAAGGTTTCGGTGATCAGGGTGATGTGGAGCGAAGCTGTCGTCATGACCCACAGTGTCGGCGTGGGCCATGTCGTCATTGTGTCTTTTGGATGATGGATTTATGACGACTCAGGCCTTTTTAAGGGCCTGAGCCTCGGCGCCTTGTTCACGCACCCAGAACAGCGTGGCCCCGGCCACCGCCGCCGGCATCATCAGCAGGTTGACCACCGGCACCAGCAGCACCAGGTAAACGATGCCGCCAAAACTCATGCTCTGCCAGCGCTTCTGACGCAGCCAGGCGAGCATTTCGTTCCAGCCCAGCTTGTGGTTATCCGCCGGGTAGTCGATGTACTGGATCGCCATCATCCACACGCCAAACAGCAGCCACAATGGCGCGGCCACCAAGTTGACCACCGGGATGAATGAAAGGATAAACAGGCCGATGGCCCGGGGCAGGAAGTAGCCCAGTTTGCGCATTTCCCGGGCCAGGGTGCGCGGGACCATGGCCGCCAGTTCGCCCCAGCTGAACGCCGGAAAATCATCGGTGCCGCGCACCACCACTTCGACCTTTTCCGACAGAAAGCCGTTGAACGGTGCAGCGATGATATTGGCAAGCATGGTGAAGGTGAAAAACACCATCAGCACCACCAGCACCACGAACAAAGGCCACAACAGATAGTTGAGGAAGCTCAGCCAACTCGGCAGTGTCGGCATCAGCGTATCGACCCACAGGCTGAACTGATGGCCGGCGAAGTAGATCAACCCGACGAACAGTATCAGGTTGATTGCCAGCGGCAGCAGCACAAACAGGCGCAGGCCGGGGCTGAGTACCAGTTTGAGGCCTTCGCGCAGGTATTGGGGGCCTGAAAGAACGGGGGCGGGCATGGGTAACTCCGGGCAATGGGGGCGAACGCGCCGACCTTACCGGCTTTGCGAGGACCGGGAAAGCACGGCCCGCATCACGACATTAACGGTAACAAAGGTGTCGATTAATAGAGGGCACGGGATAGAGACCACCTATGAGCTGGATTGTTATTCCGTATTTCCTTAATCTTGCCACCCTCTATACGCTGCACCCATTATTTTCAGGATCTGCGAGTTCAAGCCTTCCCCAAGTGCTTCGCGGTCCTTTTTTATTCCAGCCGTTCTGTAGTCCGGGCGGTCGATAGGAGTGAGTCATGTCTGATACCCGTCATTCGCGAGTGATTATTCTCGGTTCCGGCCCTGCCGGTTACAGCGCTGCCGTCTACGCTGCCCGGGCCAACCTCAAGCCGCTGCTGATCACCGGCATGCAAGCGGGCGGTCAGTTGACCACCACCACCGAAGTCGACAACTGGCCCGGCGACGTCCACGGCCTGACCGGCCCGGTGCTGATGGAACGCATGAAAGAACACGCCGAGCGTTTCGAAACCGAAATCGTGTTTGATCACATCAACGCAGTCGACTTCTCGAAAAAGCCATACAGCCTGACCGGCGACAGCGGCGTGTACACCTGTGACGCGCTGATCATCGCCACCGGCGCCAGCGCGCGTTACCTGGGCCTGCCGTCGGAAGAAGCGTTCATGGGCAAGGGCGTTTCCGCCTGCGCGACCTGCGACGGTTTCTTCTACCGCAACAAGCCCGTGGCTGTGGTCGGTGGTGGCAACACCGCCGTGGAAGAGGCACTGTACCTGGCCAACATCGCCAGCACCGTGACCCTGGTTCACCGCCGCGAGACTTTCCGCGCCGAGAAGATCCTGATCGACAAGCTGCATGCCCGCGTTGCCGAAGGCAAGATCATCCTCAAGCTCAACGCCACCCTGGATGAAGTCCTGGGCGACAACATGGGCGTGACCGGTGCTCGCCTGAAGAACAACGACGGCAGCTTCGACGAGCTGAAAGTTGACGGTGTGTTCATCGCCATCGGCCACACCCCGAACACCTCGCTGTTCGAAGGCGTGCTGGATGCCAAAGACGGTTACCTGATCGTGCAGGGCGGCCGTGAAGGCAACGCGACTGCCACCAACATCGAAGGCATCTTCGCCGCCGGTGACGTGGCCGACCACGTTTACCGCCAGGCGATCACCTCCGCCGGCGCGGGCTGCATGGCCGCGCTGGATGCCGAGCGTTACCTCGACGGTTTGAAGGACGCTTCGTTCTAAACCGCTGAAACAAAAAAACCGGCTGCGAGGCCGGTTTTTTTATGTCCGCGATTTATGCCGCACCGCATTCCAGAAGTGATAACCCAATCACTGTGGGAGCTGGCTTGCCTGCGATAGCGGTGTGTCAGTCACCACCGCTATCGCAGGCAAGCCAGCTCCCACATTAAACCGGGTTATCCAATTGAATCAGCGTCGGGTCAGTGGCTGCTGAGTGAACTTCACACCCGCCAACCCATGCTCGATCAGCGCACGAATGTTGCCATGGTCACTGCCCTCAGGCGTGGCCAGTACCGAGCGGTAATGCTCGCCAAACGCCAACAGCGCTTGCTGGTCGCTCAAGCCTTCCAGCAACGCCAGGCCCAGGGTCTTGCACGAGCCTTCGTTCTGCCCGGCGGCATTCTCCACGCCGCCATTGGTGAAGGCCTGTGGCTGGTAATCGTAACCGGCGGCCACGAAGGCCAGGGTGTCGGCGAAGGCGTGTTCGCCGCTGTTGAGGCTGGCGCGCAGGGTGTTCAGGTCAGTCATGGGTTTTTCCTTTGGCGAATGCCGCTTGCTGTTCGGCACTGGCTTCTTGCTGGTATTGGGCTTTCCACTCGGCGTACGGCATGCCGTACACCACTTCACGGGCGTCATCCAGGCTCAGCTCGATGTGGCGCTCGTCGGCCTCGGCCTTGTACCACTTGGACAAGCAGTTGCGGCAGAAGCCCGAGAGGTTCATCAGGTCGATGTTCTGCACATCCTTGCGGCTGTCCAGGTGGGCCACCAGCCGGCGGAAGGCGGCGGCTTCGAGTTCGAGGCGTTGTTGATCGGTCATGGGGGTCTCTGCGAGACAGCTTCAAGCGGCAAGCTTGAAGCTGCAAGTCTGGATAGTGGTTGGCTTTTAGCTTAAAGCTTGTGGCTTCCAGCTTAAAGCTTAGCGGCTGGCCGCCAGGGTAATTGAAACCGATTCGGCAAAACGCAGCGCATGGGGTTTGTCGACTTCGACTTCGGCGTACAGCACCGACGCATTGCTCATCACCAGGTCGAGGATTTCCTGGGTCAGGCGCTCCAGTAGGGCAAAACGATTGCCTTCCACGTGGGCGATGATGGCCTTGGTGATGGTGCGGTAGTTCAGCGCGTGGTCGATGTCGTTGTCGCGTACGGCTTCCTGGGCGGCATACAGGATGGTCAGGTTGATCAACACATCCTGCTTGTTGAGGATTTCATCCTCGTTGATCCCGATAAACGTGCGCAGGCACAGGTCTTTGACCCGGATGCGCGCCATGCCTGGCTGAAGTTGTGGCATTGCTACTTGCTCCGTCCAATCAGTTGCAGGAACTCCATGCGCGTGGTGTTCGACTCGCGGAAGGCGCCGAGCATCACCGAGGTGTTCATGGTTGAATTCTGTTTTTCGACACCGCGCATCATCATGCACATGTGCTTGGCTTCGATCACCACCGCCACGCCGGATGCCTGGGTGACTTGCTGGATGGCGTCGGCGATTTCCCGCGTCAGGTTCTCCTGGATCTGCAGGCGCCGGGCGAACATGTCGACGATACGCGCCAGCTTCGACAGGCCGAGGACCTTGCCGGTCGGAATATAGGCCACATGCGCCTTGCCGATAAAGGGCAGCAGGTGATGCTCGCACAGCGAATACAGCTCGATGTCCTTGAGGATCACCATCTCGTCGTTGTCGGAAGCGAACAGCGCCCCGTTGACGATTTCCTCCAGGTTCTGCTCGTACCCATGACACAGGTACTGCATGGCCTTGGCGGCGCGCTTTGGCGTGTCGAGCAAGCCTTCGCGCTCCGGGTCTTCACCCAGGCCCTTGAGGATCTCGCGGTAGTAGTGGGGCAGGGATAAAGTCATACAACATCCTCGCAAACGGCTTACTTGATATGCCGCCCGCCGTTGACGGTCAGGGTGGTACCGGTGACATACGGGTTATCCAGCAGGTAACGCACACTCTGGTAAATCACCTCGGGGCCGGGCTCGATGCCCAATGCCGCCTTGGCCAGGACCTTGGCGCGGTAGGCCGCGTCGTCGCCCTCGTTGAACATCACCATCGCCGGGGCAATGCCGTTCACCTTGATATCCGGTGCAAGCTGCGCAGCAAACGACAAGGTCAGGCTGTCGAGCCCGGCCTTGGTGGCGCAGTAGGCAATGTGCTGGCGGCTGCCCTTGCGGGTCACGTCGTCGCTGATGTGCACGATATCCGCAGGCGTGGAGCGTTGCAGCAAGTGGGCACAATGCAGGTTGATCAGGTACGGCGCAAGCATGTGCACGCTGAACATGCCGATGAACGCGCTGCTCTCATTGCCGGGTGTTTCCGCGTCCCAGGCCGAGGCATTATGAATGATCGCCCGCAGGCTTTGGGTGTGGGTCTTCAGTTCGTCGATGAACGCGAGAATACCGGCTTCGTTGGAAAAATCGGCAAACACGCCGATTGCACCGCGCTCGCGCAAGGTCTGCACGCCGGGGCGTTCGCTGCGGTAGCTGAAAATCACCGGCTGCCCTTCGTCCAGCAGGCGCAGGGCGCAATGCAGGCCGACACGTTGGCCGGCACCGGTGATCAGGATCGGGGCGGGAGTGGAAGACATGGGAGGCTCGGGTCGCTGGCAGGCTAAAACTATACCAGCGAGCGGCCTCCGTTGTACTCAAGCGGTGGCTTCGCTGGCCTTAGGTCGGGCCGGGGTCGGATGCAGCCAGCCGGCCAGCAGGTGGGTCGACAACGGGATAAAGAAGTAAACCATCAATGGCGTGAGCGCGAGGGTGCTGACCAGCACGCGGCTCAACAAACCCAACTCGCCGAGCAGCGGCTCAAGGCCAAAGTTGAACAGCAGCGACACCGGGAAAAATGCCAGCCAGATCGCCACGGCCTGCTTCCAGCGCGGCGGTCGTGCGGCGGCGGCACCAAACCAGCCATCTATACCGCGTACGCGGTGCTCAGACGGTGCAGCAAACAGCTCACTGCCACGACTGAGCCATGCACTGCGGGACGCGGAAAACTCCCACGCGTGCAGGGTCTTTTCATCGGCAAAGCGGAAAATAATCTGGAATTCATCATCGTTGGGCGGCGGTGCAAGCACGCCGGAGCCCAGGTAACCGGGAAAGTCCGTGGCCAATTGCTCGCCTTCGCGCAGCCAGGCCATCAACTCTTCATAACGACCCTTGGCCACGCGGCGCGCAACCATCAGGGTAACGGGGGAGGTAGACATCGTGTATCTCCATAAGGATCAGGTGCGCTGGGCCGGGTAGGTGGCGCACGAACGAAGCTGCGGGGTAAGCAGCCACGTTGAAAAAACAGGCAAGGATTATTCCTGTTTTGAAAAAATACGCCAGCGGCACTGGTCGGTTAACTGAAGACCTTGAATCGGACAGCTGTATGGGCGTTAAATGGGATCCAACATTCCACCGATGATTCAGTGCCCAGATGTCCGTAATGACTGCTCCCGCCCCTGAAATTGCGTTTGGCGACCCCGCTGATTCCGGCGAGCTGTTCCCGATTCGCGAAGTGGCAAGATTGACAGGCATCAACCCGGTCACTCTGCGTGCCTGGGAGCGTCGTTACGGGCTGATCCAGCCGATTCGCACCGAAAGCGGGCACCGCCTGTATTCGCGCACCGATATCGAGACCGTTCATCGCATTCTTGACTGGATTGAGCGCGGCGTGGCGGTGAGCAAGGTTGGGAAAATCCTTGCCCGCGATGAGCCGCCAGTCGACGCGGCTTCCGTCCAGCCAGCCGGCGCCGAGCAGGAATGGAGCCAATGGCAGCAGCAACTGCGAACGGCCGTCGGTGCCTTCGACGACCGGCAGCTGGACCGGTTGTATGGCCAGATTTTCGCGGCCTACCCGGTCGCGGTGGTGTTCCAGGACATCCTGATGCCGCTCTGGCAGCAGCTATTGCGGCACCAGGGGCTTTTTGGCCAAACCAGTGAATGGCTGTTCTTTGATGGTTTCCTGCGTAGCCGCACCTGGAAACGCCTGCAGACAGGCTGTGCTTCTGCGGCGCCGCGGGTGTTGCTGGCGGCCATTGCGGGGGAATGCCGGGAGCTTGAACTATTGGTGGCAGGCTTGCTGATGAGCGGGGACGAGCTGGCGGTCAAGGTCCTGGCCGTGGGGCAGCCGATGGATGAATTGACCCTTGTCTGTGAAAAAACCAAACCACAGGCCCTTGTGGTGTTCTCTAATCACTCGCCGACCAACGAATTGCCCCGGCGCCTTGAGCGGCTGGCCTTGACCCTGGATTGCCCGCTGCTGCTGGCCGGCGATGCGTCGGAACTGGCGCAGGAGCAGTTGGAGGGCACGCCCGTCGGTTGCCTGGGGAATGAAGGGCGACTGATGCAGCGTCGCCTGCGGCAGTTTCTGCGCGGCAACCTGGATACCTGACGTCAGGCGTGGACTTCGGGGTGAAACAGGCGGTGTTGCTGCAGGATGAACTGGCGCAGGCGCTCGGTTTCATCCACGTCATTCTGGCTTAGACGGTAGGCGAACAGGCCCCGGGCATTTTCCCGTTCCAGGGTGCCACGCACCGAGATGCGCTCGTAGCCGGACGGGCTGAACCACAGCGAAAAGGTCTTGGGCGCCTTGAGCCGCCCGCGAATTTCCACCAGCAATCCCTTGAACGACACCTCGTGCACCCTCAGTGCACCGGGCTGCCCCTTGATATTTTCCAGCGCTACCGGCTCTTCAAGCGCCAGGCGCCACGGGCGGATCATCGGCCCGTCTTCGAAAATACTCGGCACGCCCAGGCGCAAATGCACGGCATGAAACTCGTCTTCCACCAATTGCAGCGGAAAGGTCATTTGCTGGTTGTCGAATTGTGCCTGGAGGGTGACATGGTCATGGGCGGCCAGGCGTGTGAGCAGATCACGAATCTGCGCGCCGCCATTGACCGTCAGGCTCGACGACGCATCCCGCACGTTGAGCTGCGGGTTATGGTGCATGGTCTGAATAAAATCCAGCTCGTCCTGCGTCAAAAGCGCGTCGCGTTGCATTGATCTTGCTCAAGGGAGAGGTATTAAAACGCCATTATCTCTCTAAAGACCGCGTTTTCTAGTTTTTGTTAGATCCGCTCGTCGCCTTGACTGCTTCAAGCTCCGCCCTGAGGTCTGCCAGTTGAGCTTCCAGTTGCGCCACACGCTGCTGGGCCTTGACCTGTACCGTCACGTCTTTTTGCACGCCGACGAAATAGGTCTGCTTGTCGGCTTGGTTGTAAACCGTTGATAACGACAGCTCATTCCAGAAATGCGTGCCGTCCTTGCGGTAATTGCGCAGGATTTCCCGGCAGGAGCCGCCACTCTCCAGGGCTTCGCGAATGGCCATCAGCCCCGGCTGGTCACGGTCACCCGATTGCAGGAAGCGGCAGTCCTGGTAGAGGATTTCGTCGAGGGTGTAGCCGGTCAGCCGTTCGAAAGCCGGGTTTACGTAGATCAGTGGCTTGTCCTTGCCTTCCCGCTCGGCAACCACGATGCCGTCGTTGGAAGCGTTGATCACCAGTTGCATCAGCTTGGCGTTAATCATTGAGCAGTCCATGGCTTATTGTTGGAGTTTGCAGTTTAAGACATGCCGGCCGCCTGTCCACTGGCCTCAGCTGTTAATATCCCAGGCTTTTAGTCAGCTACAGGATCAGATTGATGAAAGTCGCCATCCTTTCCGGCTCGGTGTACGGCACCGCTGAAGAAGTCGCCCGTCACGCTGCCAGCATCCTCAACGCGGCCGGCTTCGACGCCTGGCACAACCCGCGGGCAACCCTGGCCGACGTACAGGGCTTCGCCCCTGAAGCCTTTCTGGCCGTGACCTCCACCACCGGCATGGGCGAATTGCCCGACAACCTGCAGCCGCTGTATTCGACCATTCGCGACCAACTGCCGGCCGCCTGGCGCGGGCTGCCGGGCGCGGTGATCGGCCTGGGCGACGCCAGCTATGGCGACACCTTCTGCGGCGGCGGCGAGCAAATGCGCGAGCTGTTTGCCGAGTTGGGCGTGCACGAAGTGCTGCCGATGCTGCGCCTGGACGCCAGCGAAAGCGTGACCCCGGAAGCCGACGCCGAGCCGTGGCTGGCAGAGCTGGTCACTGCACTGCGCGGTTGACCGGAAACTCCCGCAACAACGCCAGCCAGGCCTGGGCGGCTTTCGACAGATAGGCGCCCTCACGCCAGATAAAGGCAATGTCCCAGCGCAGGTAGTCGGGCGCCTTGAGCGTGAGGCGCACCACTCCGGGCCGCACCAGGCCCCGAGCTACCACGCTGGGCAGCAGCACCACGCCTTGGCCGGCGGCCACTAGGGCCGCGAGAAAATCCGCCTGGCCGCTGCGCCCGCTTTCCTTCGGGGTAAAGCCCAGTTGCTGACAGGCCTGCAGCAGGCGGTCGTTCAATACAAAGCTGCGCTGGTACATCAAAAACGGCGTGTCAGCCAACTCCTCCAGACGAATCTGCGCGTTATCAGCCAGCGGATGGTCCATCGGCAGCAGGGCGTCCAGCGGCTCATCGCAAAATGCCTGCCAGGCGAACGCCGGGTCGCTGGGCATCAGGCTGCCGCCCACTTCCAACTCTCCACTCAAGATCGCCTGCTCGATATTGCGGCTGCCGCCTTCCAGCAACTGGATGGTCACGTTCGGGTAGCGCCGCCGGTATTCGGCAAACAGCCCGGCAAACAGCGTGTCGCCGCCCAACTGCGGCAGGCCCATGCGCAGCTCGCCACGGGTCAGTTGATTCAAGTCATCCAGCTCGCTGAGCAACTCGGCTTGCTGGCGCAGCATCGCTTCTGCCCGCTGCAACACCACCTGCCCGGCAGCCGTCAGGCGAATCTGCGAACCCAGGCGATCCAGCAGCGGTGTGCCCAGGCTTTGCTCCAGTTGTGCCACCTGCTTGCTGACGGCGGACTGGCTGATGTGCAGGGTTTTGCCGGCCTGGGTAAAGCCGCCCCGGTGGATCACTTCGACAAAGCTGCGCAGTTGTTTGAATTCCATTGACCTGATTCCAGTTTGGAATAGCTTGCAGTCTAACAATTCGCTGTGGGGATGCCAGGGGCCTCTTTAAAATGGGAGCCCTGCGAGGACCCAAAGCTCATGAAACGTTTTACCTTCAAACTCGTCGGTCGGTTGCTGACTGAACTGATCGTCCTGCTGGCCATTTACTTTCTGGGCTGCCAACTGGCCGCCTGGCTGAGCTGGCCTATTCCCGGCGGTGTGGTGGGCCTCGGCCTGCTGTTGTTGACGTTTGCCACCGGCCTGGTGAAACCGGCAGCCCTGCAATTGGGCGCCGGTGTGCTGATGGCGGAGATGCTGCTGTTCTTCATTCCGGCGTTGATGAGTCTTCTGGACTACGGCGGCCTGGTAAAACACGACGGCTGGCGGATCATGCTGGTGATCGGTTTCAGTACCTTGTCGGTGATGCTGGTGACCGCGTTTACCGTGGAATTCGTCTGCCGCTGGAAGCTGCGCCATGAGGCTTGAGCTGATGCCGATGTTCTGGCTCGCGCTGACCCTGGGCGCCTACGGTTTCAGCCGCTGGATCTACCGGCGCACCGGGCGCTACCTGCTGTCGCCGCTGATCCTGGTTCCCGCGCTCTTGCTGGCGGTAGCCGTGCCGATGAAAACCGCCTACGCCGAATACTCCACCGACACCCACTGGCTGATGCTGGTACTGGGCCCGGTGACCGTGGCGTTTGCCATTCCGATCTGGCAGCAGCGCCAATTGCTGATGCGCCATTGGTCCGCCTTGTTGCTGGGGATGGTGGCGGGCAGCGTGGCGTCCGTCGCCACCTCCTATGGCCTGGCCAAGGCCCTGGCGCTGGACAGCTCGGTGACGATGTCGCTGGTGCCGCGTTCCATCACCACACCGTTCGCCATGCCGGTGTCTTCCGACCTGGGCGGCGTGCCGGAGCTGACGGCCGTGTTCGTGATGTTCACCGGGGTATTCGGTGCCATGCTCGGCGGCGTACTGCTCAAGTGGCTGCCGTTGCGCACGCCGTTGGCGCGGGGTGCCTTGTTTGGCGTGGGCGCCCATGGCGCGGGTGTCAGCCGGGCCCATGAAGTGGGGGGCGAGGAAGGCTCGGTGGCGGGGCTGGTGATGGTGCTCACCGGGTTGCTCAACTTATTCGCTGCGCCTTTATTGGCGTCGCTTCTCTGACACGCGTTGAACAAATTCGAACTATTCTGAGGACTGACCCGTTCGGCCATCAAGCTGGCTGCCAATGCAACTACGGCGGCCTCAAGCTCTGAACTAGACTGCGCCTTCACTCAAAAAAATAATAAGAAAACGCGCCAAGGAGGTCATTGCCGTGAGCCTAGCCACTGTTCAATCGACACACAGCGTAAAAGATCAGGTCAGCGCGGCCGAATGGCAGGCTCGCGTCGACCTCGCCGCGTGCTATCGCCTGGTGGCGATGCATGGGTGGGACGACCTGATTTTCACCCACATCTCGGCCAAGGTGTCGGGCACCGAAGACTTTCTGATCAACCCCTACGGGCTGATGTTCCACGAGATCACCGCGTCGAGCCTGGTGAAGGTCGACCAGGCCGGCAACAAGCTGATGGACAGCCCCTACGACGTCAACCCGGCGGGCTACACCATCCACAGCGCGGTACACGAAGTTCGCCACGACGTGGTTTGCGTGCTGCACACCCACACCGCTTCCGGCATCGCCGTTTCCGCGCAGAAGCAGGGCGTGTTGCCCATCAGCCAGCAATCCTTGTTTGTGCTGTCCAGCCTGGCTTATCACGCCTACGAAGGCGTGGCGCTGAACCACGAGGAAAAGGCCCGCTTGCAGGCCGACCTTGGCGAAAATAATTTCTTGATGCTGCACAACCACGGCCTGCTGACCTGTGGTGGCAGCATCGCCGACACCTTCCTGATGATGTTCATCTTTCAGCGCACCTGCGATATCCAGGTGATGGCGCAGAACGGTGGCGCTGAATTGATCACGATTGCGCCACAGATATTGGCCGGTGCCCGGGCGATGATCGCCGGGGTCACCAAAAGTGCCCAGGGCATGGGCGGGGCGCTGGCGTGGCCGGCGTTGCTGCGCAAACTCGATGCACTCGACCCCGGGTATAAAAGCTGATGCCACTCGCCGAGATCCCGCTGCGCATCTGGCGCCAGCGCGCCCAGAGCTTCGAGTTTCGCGGCCGTACCATTCGTTACTGGGTGGCAGGGCAGGGCGAGCCGTTGCTGCTGATCCATGGTTTTCCGACTGCCAGTTGGGATTGGCATTACCTTTGGCAGCCGCTGGCCCAGCGTTATCAGGTGATTGCCTGCGACATGCTGGGGTTCGGCGATTCGGCCAAGCCGCTGGATCACACTTATTGCCTGCTGGAACAGGCGGATTTGCAGCAGGCGTTGCTGGAGCATCTTTGGGTGCAGCAGCCGGTGCATGTGTTGGCCCATGATTACGGTGACAGCGTTGCGCAGGAGCTGCTGGCGCGGCATTACGAAGGTCGGTTTCAGATGGCCAGCGGGGTGTTTCTCAACGGGGGGTTGTTTCCGGAGACGCATCGGCCGGCGTTGGTGCAAAAGTTGTTGCTGAGCCCGTTGGGGTGGATGATCGGGCGGGCGTTTGGGCGTAATGCGTTGGCCAACAGTTTTGGGCAGATTTTCGGGCCAGCGACTCGGCCCAGTGAAAGTGCGCTGGATGATTTCTGGAGCTTGATTGAGAGCCAGGATGGGCCGCGGATTTTGCACAAGTTGATTGGCTATATTCCCCAGCGTCGCCAGCAGCGGGAGCGTTGGGTGGCGGCGATGCAACGGGGGCAGGTGCCGTTGCGGGTGATTGATGGGGAGGTCGATCCGATTTCCGGGGGGCACATGGTTGAGCGCTATCGTGAGTTGGTGCCGCATGCGGATACGGTGGTGTTGGCGAATATTGGACACTACCCGCAGATTGAGGCGCCGGTGCAGGTGTTGAAGCATTACTTGGCGTTTCGGGAGGGGCTTGGGGTTGGGGTTTCTCGGGTGGCTTATTCTTGAGGTTTTGATGGGGGGCATATCCGTTGGTGCGGTAACGGCTACTTAGGGTTCCGCTCTTACAGCGGGTCACTTTTGAAAAGCGCAAAAGTAACCAAAACGCTCTGCCCCGCCTGTCGGCGCCTCGCCTAGGCTCGGCGTTCCCTCACTCCGGGCTTGCTCCGCGGGCCGCCGCGACGGGGCGTCCCTGCCCCGTCGCGGCTAAACCGG
>NZ_JACARE010000051.1 GCF_013386765.1 Pseudomonas yamanorum | reverse complement strand
CCGCTCACGCATACGGATCTGCGCCCGGTTCTTGGAGTCGTAGTGTGTACGGCGAGCCTGGATATACTCAGTCCATCGTGGAGAGCGCTCACCTGGTTTGAGTTGAACCGGATCGACCGTCGGCGCTTTATCGTGGACTTGATCAGCCGCTTGGAACTCGCCCAGACGCTTCTGCAGGGCAGCCAGGGAGGCTCCTCGGTCAGCGCTCGATGCCTTCACGACTACATTACCAATCCATATGACTGCACCGCTGCCTTTGCGCTCGTAACGCATGCCGCACTCATTCAACCTGGTGTGCAGTTCCGACCAACTGGCCGCCGCCTGGATAATCGGGCCGGCCTGCTCAATGCCGATCCGTTCGGCGCTCTTCTCACCGGTCCGGACTTCCATATCTCGGCGTGGCTGTGACGGTTGCTTCTCATTACCCGGGACAGCACGGCGAGAAGTTTCGCCGTCCGCCATTTGATAGCGCGCGTTCTGCTCGCTCTGCCAGCCCTGCAGTGATTCGATCTTGGCGATCGCGCGATGTCCGGCCTCGATGTCGAATCCTTTGTTCGGCTTGATCACCTTTAGCGTGTCTGGGTGTACACGGTTTACCGCAATGTGCAGATGCTGGTTGTCCGTGTCCTGGTGCAATGCATAGATGGCCTGGTGCTCAGACAACTCCAGCTCGGCCAGGAAAACATCTACCGCTTGCTCGATCTGTTCAGGGGTTGGGTATTCACCTTCACGCCAGCTCAGGATGTAGTGATTGATCGGGTTTTTACTCTTGGGCGCGTCCAGGGCCAGGGCAATCATTTCATTCTGCTGCGTCCCGTGTCGGCTGCTGAAAAAACCACGCGCGCCGGCATACGCAACCTCTTCGCCCGGGTTGGTTTTCGCCGGGTCCCGGATGTAGTCGGTCAAATCACGAACGTGCTTTGCCTTCGACTTCACCCGGTCGGCCTTAACCTTTTTAAAAATCACTGTTCAAGCCTTTCGAGCTGCCTGGTCAGCTCATTTAACGCCTGTGCGGTATCACGGCTGTATGCGCCCTTCGAGCTGGTGTGTACGTGCTTTAGAAGGCCGCCAATACGGCGTAGCTCACGCACCATCACCATGTCGATGTTGGCCACAATAGGCCGCCCGAAATAGCGCCGGCGAACCAGCTCGGACACGCTCAAGCCAGCCAGTTCAGCATCTTCGCGGAGCCGTTCCTTTTCGTCCTTCGTTAATCGCACAGCGATCTTCTCGCTGAGCGGTTCCGCACCCTTTACTTCGAATGGCATTAGCCCACTCCAACTAGGCGCTCGGCGCCGATCAACGGGTTCCAAGGGTACCCTTGGCAGGATGAGACACCATGTGAGAAGCGAAGCGCCGAACGTGGTGTCGTCCCTTGACTGACCATGAAACCGAAGGCTTTCATGTGTCAGACAAGGGCCATCCTGTTACACTGTAAGAATACGCTTATGTAGCAAATTTCGCCAAGCTGTGGAAGATCAAAAACAAACAACAATACAATCGCGGGACCGCCATGAGGCCGCTCTAATGACGAAAAAGAGAATCACGCGCGAACAGGTCGAATTACTCCGGATGACGCTACAAGAGCTTCCGCCGGTGAACGTTACTGAATGCATTGGTGACGCTATGGATGACAGCGAAATGATTTCGGAGGCAATCATTCAGTTGCAGGCACGTAGCTACTCGTTGGAGCAGATATCGGAAATTCTGAAAGGCAATCGAATGGACCTCACCCCGAAGCCGTTGAGGGATTATCTGAACGGAATCTAGGACAGCTCGGTTACAAGCCAGGTGATGATTTGGTGAATGGTTATGGTGCTGGTGTGATGAACGAACAACAGCAACAAACCATCAAGGAAAGGGGAGGCTGAGAGGACAAAAATTGATGCTTCCGAGACCAGAGCACAAGGTGTTCCAATCACTATTCAGAAAACATGCTGGTTGACCATCGTGTACAACCGCAGGATAAAAACAGGATCATTCACGTGGAAAAAGAAAAGCCTGGCCGCACAAAGTCTTCGAAACAAGCATTGAAGGCCGCTGTAGATGCACTGGAATGGCGCCTGAAAAAGCTCGAGGATGCCGGCGATGTCGTTGCAGCGAATATGGCTAGGATGCATGCCGCTACGCTGAAGGAAGAAATCAAAGATGTAGAAGTTGCAGAGCGCAGGAAAAGCATCAGGCTAGTTATCAAGAATGACAGTGGGACAGAAGCGGTATGACCTGGTTAAGCGACGATGAAGAGCTCGCCGAACCAAAACACGAGGCATTGGCTGACGTGGACGCGGGCCTGGTGATCGATCATCAGCTGATCAAGGCCTAAGCCAAAATCCTCGGAACCTCCCCCTTCGAGCTTGCCCACACTAACCAGACCCGCGTGTTACCCTCCAAAAAACGGCCCCTTCTGCGAGGTTGTCGAAATGCGCAACTATCACCAGTCAGACAGCAGCTTCGCCGAGATAATGGAAGGTAAGGCACATCGACGCGATGAGCTGATGAAAGCTATCCAAGAGGCAGATCCTGCCGTCCTTGCACCAGCCGCCGAGCGCCTGAGGGAAGTGATGCGCAAGAAAGATCCCAATCAGCGGCGTCAGCGGTGGGACCCACCGCCCCTCAATGAATAAGCTGATCAGCGTATAGGTGGTCTTCTCTTTTACCCCACCGCAAAAAACTTCTTCACCTTACAACTTATGAATTCATAATTCATAATTCATAATTCATAATTTAACTATCCAAGGCTACGGCAACCTGTTTGCCGGCGTAGAACCCTCCCCCCCTCGTTATCAGTGACCTTGCAGAATAATGATAGGCACCGTCAGCGTGGCAGAGGGCGGCGGCGGAAAAGCCGTACTCAGATTGGCCGCGATGGTGCTGAGACCAAGCAAGCTACTGCCAATGAACGCGCAGACATGAGAAAAGATTTAAGTTGGCGCATGTTGCGGTGTCTCATTTCAGGAATGGACACCTATTTAGTAATCACGACTTTCTGCCGTCCTCCAGGGCTTTACCAGTGGAGCTCCTGATTCGTCACGACCAACACCAATGCAACCAAAAGAAACCGAAATCTGTTTCGGAAACCGACGGCTGCCACATCAAAAAGATCATCTTGACCTTGTAAATTATGAATTATGAATTATGATTAATGAATTCATAATCCATCGAGACAAAGCTTATGATCACCATAGTCGGCTGTAATAAGGGCGGGGCAAGCAAGACCACGACAGCCACTAACGTCGCTGTCGCGTTGGCAAAGGCGGGGAAAGATGTTTGCCTAGTAGATGCAGACCCTCAGCGCACCTCGGCTAAATGGCATGCTGAACGCGAAGCCGGTGATAAAAAACCTAACATCACCCTTATCGAAAAACGCGACAACATCGCATCTACTTTGCGAAGCCTGGACGAAAAATACGAACATGTAATCGTCGATGTAGCTGGCCGAAATTCGAGAGAATTGGTTACAGGTGCAAGCGTTGCACACAAAATTCTAGCTCCCCACCAGTGCAGCCAGTTCGACTTGGACACACTGGAAGAACTCCAGGAACAGGTAATAAAAATCCGAGACCTGAATCCCGGGCTCATTGTTCAGATCTATCACGCCATGGCTTCTACAAACGCGACAGTCAAAGCCAAAGAGCGATCAGAATTCCTTGGTTACCTGCAAGAGTTCCCCGAGTTTACGGTGTTGAACGCAGTAGGCTTCTACCGTAAAGCCTATAAGGACGCCGCAAGCGAAGGGCTGTCAGTGCTCGAGATTGGCAACCAAGCCGCAGCAGATGAAGTAAGCGCCCTTGTCGCGGAGGTGTTTGGATAATGGTAAAGCCCAAAAGCCAATCGGCAGCCGGACGTCAAACAGGGACACCCGATCAGATAGAGAAGTTGGCCAGCCAGTTGGCTGATAAGCCATACGGACATGCCAAAGAAAAAGAAGCGGAAATAGAGAAAAAAGCTCAAGCCATTGGCATCAGCTTACCTCCTCCAATGATCGAAAAACTCCAGGACCAAGCGCTAAAAAACAAGCGTAGTGGCGCCGGACAGAAAACTGTCAGCGGTATTATTCGTGAGCTTCTGGAACGCGAAGGATATTGACTGGAATTCATAATTCATAATTATGAAAATCCTGGCCAGCGCCACTAGCGCTTAGGTTCTAAGTACCTCCCAGTACCCCACCACAATCCATGTAGAACCAATTCAGGCCATGCCAGAGGTGGTCGGACATCAGTAACCGAAGGTTTCTGGTGATCGAGCACCCGCCGCCGGCTAGGCGATTTGGGGTTCGTGAGAAGTCGATAGGTAATTTGCTCACCTGCTAACAATTCAACCCCATGCCGTTGAATTGTTAGCAGGTCGTTCCAGTAAAGAAAGTCTGCGCAGGTGATCCTAACGGCCAACTGACAAGGAGCTCAAGGAGACAAGAATCTGACCAAATGGCCGTTGAACCAACTGTAGGCCAACAAGCAGGCTGGCCGTCGTACACCACTCCCTAGCACTATGAAGAATCCTCACTTTCAGAACCTTGAACAGCAAGATCAAGGACGGCCCCAATGGGGGCTGTTACCTGATGTACACCATACTTAACATCCAAAGCCGAGCTGGTAGGGGCCGCGGAATGATTGCATTCGATTCCTCGATCGCCAGCGCCTATTTTTGATTGCAGGCAAGGGGATTTAGCCGCGCCCAGGACGGCGATGGTCTGCAGCCGCGAGACTTCATCCAGTACGTGGCCGTAGTTGGCCACCGTCTGCCGAGAGACACCCGCAAGGCTGGCTATCGAGGCTTGTGTCAGCTTTTCACCGCGCTCCTGGAGTCCTCTGCACGCCGCTCGGATCTTCGATTCGGTAGCCTTATGCCGCAATTCGTGGGTACGCCTAGCTGCGAGGCTCTGACGCTCGTTCAGTGGTAATGACTTGTCGAGTTCCATCGCCCCCCGGCAACACCTGGCACTGCCCTCGTAGCGCGTCCACGTCCAACGTGCGACGGATCTGACCGTCGCTCTTACTGAGGACAGCATTAAGTCCTGGGTAAAGCCGTTCCGAGCGAATTTATTATGGTTGTGAGCGAAGGCTTCCAGTCGCCGTGTGAACGTGGCGAGCGTCCCGCGCTCGCGCTCCTGGTTCACGATGCTGTAAGCGAAATAGCGCAGCTGTTCAAACAAGATGCAGTGTCTGGAGTGCGGGAGGTCTTCCAGCTGTGGCCCCGTCTTCCAGGGCGAAACCTCCAGCTCCACATAATCGGCCAGTTCGCCTAGCTCGTAGACGTGGTTATGCAACTCTGAGGTCGACCACCATGGATGCCCTGGAGTCTTGGCGACTGGGCCGCTGTTGTAATCAGTATCGGCCTTTAAGCGCAGGGCAAAGGCAGTGTAAACCGCCTTCATGTACTGAATCGGCTTGTCTCGGGCGTTCTCAGTCGTGCAGACCGGGGGAATGGCATAGAAAAGGTGGGAGTGCCCATTGTTTCTGTTCCGCACGATCAGATTCGGCGGCGGAAGGCCTTCGTCGTCCCAGGCAAGCGAATTGGTGTGATCGAGGTCGAATATCAGCCACGACACCATCCCACTGCGGTTGATCTGCATGTAGGGATAGCGGATCGCGTAGTCGCGTGGCCGTACCAGCGTTGCAGTCTTGTTGTCGCTGCAACGTGGAAGATAGGGGGCCTCAAGGACAACGCGGTTTAGGGCCGTGCCGTCTTCAAAGAATCGCCGTGATGGCGAATAAGTGCCTTTCTCTGGCTTGTCGCGATGGCTATCGTCCCGAAGGACCTGCACACCATGCGCTTTTGAGGTTGATTCCATTTTCCCCGCCATACGGCGGTGAGCATACGATCGATGACTTTTTGCAACTTGCAAGAAGCCGCAGTGAAAGCCATAATCTGCTCACCAAGTGGTTGAAGGGCTCCGCTCTGCCAAGATCTGGCCCTTCACGAATTTTCCAAAAAGCCCCGCCTGCAAGCGGGGCTTTTTGGTTTCTACGATCTCATTTTCTCTCCAAGGGGCAGCTTCAGCTGTTCCTTGCCTTCGTCTTCGCGCTCCAAAAACTCAATCACCGCCTGCCGCAGAAAAACTGAGGTGTTTGTGCCCCGCTTACGCAGCAGCGCCTCAAGAGCCAGTTTTTTGTCTGCTGGCAGCTTGAAACTGATGATTTTCAGATTTTCGCTATAGGTCATGTGTCTTATCCGGTTTTACCCAGTAAAACAAAGCCTATACAGCGACAAATGGGACGTCAAACATTAATTGGAATGTCGGTGATATACGAGTCCTCATCATAGTCTTAATCTATCGATGGTCGAAGGGTCTTAAATTTGATAAACCTTCGGGGCGAGGGTAGATAAAACGGGGGGTTCGTACGCCAAGCATTCGGCCTGTCAGGTTGAGGCCATAGAGGTTTGCGCTGAGGAGTTAGTAGATGGCCCTACACATCACAGGGCAAAACACGGCGTCGGCGACTTCATCAGATCAGCAAGAAAAGAATGCCCTGACGCAGCCTCAATGCGACAGCATCAGCCTTTGGCTGTTTTCAGAGCTCTTTTGAATGCTTTCAATGTAGGTACATCGAACATCAGATTACGGCCTACAGACGAGCTCGGAACCAGCTGCTCCTTCTTGATATAGCGTCGAAATGTCGATGTCGAAACCTCTAGGTATTCTGCAGCTTCGGAGCTCGTAAACTCATCATTGGTCAGATGACCGAAAACCTCTTCGTGAGTAGAGTCTTTCTCCTCAGAAAAGGCTTTCGCAGACAAAATGACAAAGAATTTTTGCCGTTCCGCGGCTGGCATCTTCCTCAGATCCTGAAAAAGCTCTTCAGCTGTCATTGCGGCACGCATTGGTGGTTACCTCAACTTTTTAAGTACTTCTTAAGGTCCGTATAGAAATTTTCATGCGGACCTACCTGGTAGAAGTCGATTCCTAGCAGCTCTACGCCGACCCCTTGCAGTATTTCCTCAGGTGTCGGTGGCCGATAAGCCAGCAAATACTCTTGCTTGTTGAACTTGAATTTATGGACCCAGATCCCGACTAGATCGCCGACCTTCTGTACCCCTATTTCTGGCGTTTCACAGATGATTTCAACCTCATCCTCGATAGCCAATGCCAGGGGCTTGGCCGCCTTTTTCACGAATTTACTGAATGGCGGTTTGTAATTACGTTGGTGCTTCGCTTGCATGTTTATGACTCCATATTGGTTTATTTTTGAACATATGTCAATCCTCTCTGGGTTGCAGAAATGTGCGCGAGCCGCCTGGAAAATCAGCAAAAATACCGCTCATCAATTGCATCATTCATCAGTTGACACTCACGTCATCTTTTCCTATAGTTTGCCTCGTTGACAGAAAAACCATAGAATCCCCAATTCCGTGCATTTCGAGTGCACAGAATTCAATTATATCAAAAAAGCCTCTTGATAGTCAAGAGGCTTTTTTGTGCGCGTTCAGAAAGCAGCATGACTCTGTGATGTGCAGCCTCGAATCTGCAGATCCTATCCTGTACAAGCCCGCCTAAAGCGGGCTTTTTTTGGCCTGGCTTCTGCAAAACTCAATTATTCACAACAAATAAATCTTGCTACGATTTCCTAACAACCCTTATTCTATTAGTCAGAGAAAGCAAAAAAGCTTTGCCTTGCTAAGTATTAAGCTTAGTAAATTTAACCACTGGGTCATAAGGAACAAAAAATGCCTCGACCGCCTCGTAATCACCTGCATGACGCCATGGCCAGCTTGGCCAAAGCACAGGAACAGCAACAGAAAACCATCGACCAACACAGCAAGATCCTACAGAGCCAAGGCCAAGACATTGCCAACCTAGAGGCTCAAGTGAAGGATATGCGCAACAACGCGATTCGCGCCGAGGTCAATAGCGGTGTCCCAACCAAAGTTGTCGCTGAGCGCTACAACGTCAGCCCATCGCGAGTTTCGCAAATCGCGCCACGGCGGCCCAACTGACCAGCCGGCTGGGCTTGGTGATCCGCGTCACCGTCACCAGTTATGGCATTTCGTGTGCTTCAGCAAAAAGCCCACTTCGGTGGGCTTTTTGCTGGCCAACGGAAACCTGAACTCTGGAAACTGGCCTACTGTAGCCTCGCTTTTTGTTCGCTGCGCCCCACCGCCTCTTTCCCTTAGGTTCTTGAGGCTGAACCTGAAATGCGGCAAAGTTCGCTCAGCCGTAAGACCAGAGTCCCCGAATTGAATTTTTTTGGTTTTTTTGGTTTTTTTTTGGTGGTTGCAGGAGACGCTATAGTCTCCCTATAGAGATCTTGGTGTCTCCCTGGGGAGGACGCTACCGTCACCCAGATAGAGACAGCAGCGTCTCCCAAAACATAACAACTTAAATTACATAACTCTATTCACACCCATTTAACCGATACACACTATACCAATAAGGGGGGCTGACACAGCCGTCTCCCCCCCTGGCATTGTAAGCCCCATTTTGTGCGGCCATAATCCCCCCAGAGCTAAATACAGGGGTAGAAAAAATGGCCAAGGCACCGCAATCAAAACCATCAGAAGAAGCCGACCAGGCAATCGAAAAAAAGTGGGGGAAGCACCTTACGGCTGCCGGCTGGACAGCTATTCCCAACGTCCTTTTTGAGTGTTCGCAGGCATTGGGTCTTAAGCAGCTGGATATCCTCATTATCTTGCACCTGGCCGGCTACTGGTGGAAAGCAGGTAACGACCCATATCCCAGTAAAGAATCGTTAGCCACTGCCATCGGTATCACTCCCAGGTCAGTACAACGGCAGATCGCCGGGCTGGAGAAAAAAGGCTACATCCAACGGGTTGCCCGTACATCGTCTAAGGGCGGCAACCTCACCAACAGATACTCATTCGCAGGCCTCATTAAGGCCGCTACACCACTGGCTAAAGAAATTTCGGCTGAGCGCGAGAAAAAGAAAGCTGAGTCCAGTGGCCGTCCAGCAAGCAAGCAGGCCGGAAAATTGGAGCTGGTTAAAAGCTAACTAGGGTATGGGATAGCCAGGAAGCATGGCGATTGGGTTCGTCGAGCAAACCGGAATTTAGAAGAACGACGAACATGACAAACACAAACGACCAACTGGGGGATGCGGCCCTAGCCGATGCTTTTCGGGAACTGATGGCCATCGTGGTGAGCATGCGGGACGCTGGCGTATCGCTTGACCAGGTGCAACATGCTCCTGTTTTCACCTATCTGATGACGCCAAAACAGTTCGACAGGATCCGAAAAATTTGTAAGCAGCAAAATTGGACGGTACCGAATCGCCGTGGAATTCTGATTGATCTACAGGCAATTGCTCATCCCCTAGAGTCACGGGAAACCAAGGACAACTGCACCCCTGAGGAAGCTCTGGAAATTTTGGCGAAAGCTTATTCGCCCTACAGTCAGATAGGGCTCAACAAGCCTAAAAACGCGCAGGGGATTATCTTCAATACTGGCCGTAAGGTGAAAGTTGGCGCAGGAAGCTACTACGCACTGGCAGTAGTGAAGGTCTGTCAGGAGGGGGCTGAAAAATACTTGGCCCCGGTAACCGCGTATCACGCGACCGAGGCCAAAATTCGAAACATTAGTTGACTACGAGGAAGGACGGCCTTGCAGACAAGTCTCCCGCACTGAAGCAGAACAACCCAAACGCCTACAATTTCCCTTCATATGACCCCGGCTTGCCTGGGCCTTCGCAGCTCCGCCGACAAATTTTCTGCTGTCTGCGTAGTCATGGTCAATGTTAAGCAACTGCTAATCAAATCGCAACCACCTGTCGTCCCCTGAGGACATAGCTGTCTCCGACTCCCTGTCTGGATTGACCGCTGCCCCAGCTTACGCCGGCGCAGGGCCAAGTCTCGACCATGCCTCATGCACAGCGCCTACTGCCTATTGGAGCCGCTTCAATAAGTCCTCAGCGGAGCCACACTCCGGCGAAAGCAATACTTGTCGTACTTTTTCATAAGCACATGCAGCCTCCCCGTAAGGATGATGGCTTTCATCATAAGTCCATCCAGCGTGTTGCAAAGCAGCGCATTTGAGTTGACGTCCCGCTCCCCAGCCATTCCAACCTTCCCAGTTAGGCTGCGACCTAACGAGGCCTAATTGCCGGCCGAGTTTCTCAAGGAAGCCTTGATCCTTTTTCAGTTCCGCCTCAGCCAGCGAATTGATCACCTCTTCAATCAGTCTATAAGTAGACCGGCTGCCCTCTATGCGAACCATTTCGTCTGCTGTTACCGGTGGCCGAAGTCTCAGTTCATCCAGTGTTTGCATTGCTTGTCCCTTATGACTTTTTGGTTTTTTGAGGTGACGTCACTACCGATCAATAGCTGACCTTGAAAGTCGGCGAGTCTTCCGGCCGCGTATGGCGCTGATCGTAGAGCTTGGTCGTGCTTATATTGGCGTGGCCCAACCAGGCCTGGACCTTACTGATATCGGCTTCGTGCTCCAGGGCATTAGTCGCTGCAGTAGCACGAAGCCCGTGTACACCCAGCCCGATGACCTCGATGCCGGCCACCTTGGCGTGCAGGCCCAAAGGCATAAATGCCGTGAGCCCCACAAAGCTGCAGAAATCTCCCAGGTCATTCTGATAGGCGCGCCGGAGCGCGGGTTGTCGATATTAGCGAACCATTCCACCGCCGCAGGTACCACGGGGGGCTGAAACTCAGCCGACGCTCGCCGGGGTGACGAGCAGGCTCATAACGCCTGCCTCGCGTTGAATCCCGCCTCGATCTCCGGCCACTCCGGCGAGGCCATCATCTCGCGGATCTGCCGTTCGTGTGCCAGCTCGGGCACGAGATGCTGCCAGCGCTGTTGGGCTTGCTCCAGATCACCCGTATGAAGTTCAGGTTCGATCAGTGCGCCGGCTGCTGCCAACCGCTGGCGGGCCTTGGACCAAAATCCCTTTGAGCGCCAGACCTCATGAATAGGCACCAAGGGCACCTGATGCATGCGCCATAGCAACCACATCACAGATAGGCCCACGCCCCTACGTTGATGCTTATCCTCGATATCGATTCTATTGATGTAGACCCGGTCGCCCAGCGGGTTGATGCCGTAGTCGACATAGCCGACGCGCAGGCCATCGACCTCAATGCCGGCGACGGTGTCGATGCCTGGAAAAACGAAATGGCCACGGTAGGCGGCGGCGCGCTCCGTCAGCAGTTGCACCGTCGACGCACGCACATTCAGATGGCTGGCCTGGCGCCGTTGGTAAAAATCGCGGATCGGCTCAAACACTTCCATCGGGTCCTTCTCCATGAAAACTGGTGTTAAGCATACGGATCATGCCCGTTGAGCCGCGTCGAGTGGATTACACAGTCAGCACGCTTTTCTGGTGGCTAAATCTGAGACCATCACTGGTCTTCCGGATGCATGCAAGGTATGCCCTACCACCGTACTGATTACTCGCACTTGACTTTGAGGTTGTGTGCACTGATTTGAGTGTGCAACTGATTTTTGAGGCTGTGCGCACGTCACTCTGACTTATTTCTAGTCTTCCTTACCTATATCTGTCTCCCTTACCTATATCTGTAGTTCTACTTGTATATTCAACCTACTTATATGTCACTCATTCAAGATAGAGGACGCCTTTTACACCAAGGTCGGTGATAGCCCTATCGACTATGGACCAGTCGAGGTGTATTCCTTTTGCCGTTTCAGGTGTCGCACACCTGAATCTGAGCCGCCAAATACCGATCACTTTCTCTGGTTTTGAGGGCAGATAGAACCAGCAGCCCTCAGGCTCCGACCGATCATTATCCTTGTGTTCGTAATATCCAACTCCGACGCCAGCCGCGTCATTTAGTAACGATGGGTCAGCCCCAACGGCGTGAAAGTCATTAATTCGGATTGGCAGCCGCTTACTCTCGATGTTGATGGCTGTCACAACCTCATAAAACAGGCCTGTATTTTTCAGCAGATTGAAGGCTTTCCAGAAAACCTCGCTGTTGCTTTCATCGGTTACCTTGCCACCCATGCTGCCGATTATCTTGTTTACATAGTCCCAGCTGGCCGTTTCGGCCTTCGGCTCTGCGGTCACCCGAAACCCTTCACCCTCTGTGCTGGTCAAGTGCTCCCAACGTCGCCACATCTGCTGGTGATTGATTCCGCCGAACTTCTCTAGGTCGTGCTCTGCGTAGCAGTTGATCAACAGCATGATGGCGCAGACAACCACTTCATCAGTCGCCCCCTCTTTCAATAGGCGACCGATACCGTCCGCATCTCCTATTCCTCCATCTATCAGTGCATGAGGAATATTTACTTCCCCTCGGTGTTGCATTGCCCACCGCGCCTGAGCGAGTGGCAGTCCTGCCGCTGCTTTCTTGATCAGCCCCATACCAGCCAAAGCCTTGACCATGCCTGTAGCCATTGGCGTCCCACAACCTGTTAACACTCTAACCTTCTCTGCTCCGGCGCCAGTTAGCATGTTTGGGCCACGGCCATCTAAATCCTTCATGGTCGTATGCCTAGCCAGTCCTAGGTATGCCAGCAGCAAGCGTGGATCTTTTTTATCTCTCTTAGCGATCAGCTCCAAAGCTTCCAGTGATACCGGTGAAAACTGCCCAGCCTTTGTTCCTTTTGTCATTACTCACCCTCTTGGCGTTCTGCCGTTTGTGGTTTCCATGGTGGTGGTTTGTCCATGCCAATGGCCCTGTTGTCGCGTCTCGACGCCGGGTCAGTAACAGACCTTGAAGGTCGGCGAATCCTCCGGCCTGGCATGGCGCCGGTCGTAGAGTTTAGTGGTGCTGATATTGGCGTGCCCGAGCCAGGCCTGGACCTTTGCGATGTCGGCTTCGTGTTCCAGGGCGTTGGTCGCGGCGGTGGCGCGCAGGCCATGCACACCGAGGCCGGCGACGGCGATCCCGGCCGCCTTGGCGTACTGGCCGACCAGGGAATAGATGCCCTCGACGGAAATCCCGCTCCCGGTTTTTGGCCCGCGTAGCGGGCGAAACAGCGGCGCTTTTTCTTGCCCCAGGTGATGCCCCGACGCCTCGAGGTAGGTGTGCAGACGTTCGGCGGCAACCGGGTGCAGCGGCACGTAACGCAGCTTGCCGCCCTTGCCGTGGATGCGCAGGTGTTGGAGGCCGCGACGCTGCTGCAGGTCGTCGACCTGCAGGCGAGCGGCCTCCTCGCGGCGCAGGCCGTGGTAGAGCAAAACGGCGAGAATCGCCCGATCGCGCAGGCCTTTCAGCGTGCTTGGATCGGGGGCCTCGAGCAGGGCCTTGGCCTGGTGATCGGCGAGGGCCGGGGTCTTGCCCTCGTTGCAGTCAATCTTCGGCCGTTTTACGCCGTGCACCGGGTTGCCGCCGGCGACTGCATTGCTGTCCAGCAGGTGATCGAACAGGCTGGTCAGGGCGGCAAGTTTGCGCCGCTGGGTGGCCCCGGACAGGCCGCGCTGCTCGAACTGGCTACGCCAGGCAAGGACATGTGCACGGGTCACCAGGCGAAACTGCTCGGGCGTGTGCAGGCCGACGAACCGGCAAAAATCCTCGATGTCGCCCTGGTAGGCGCGGCGGGTGCGTGGGTTCGCCAGGTTGGCGAACCATTCGATGGCGGCCGGGACTGTGGCCAGGTCCTGGAACTCGGCGGCGGTCAGGCGACGCTCAATGGTGCCCTGCAGGTTCTCTGTTTGCTGTTCAGTAAGCTCAGCCATCGGAAGCCATACCCTGATGCATGATGTACCAGGCCGCCACGCTCATACCGCCCTCGCCCACATAGCGGCCCCCGATACGGCGGAGGAAACCCTCCTTCGCGTCGTTTGTGGCCAGTCGCAACCAATCGCTGCCCTCACCATAGGACACGAGCAACTGACCGTTGGCAGCGCGCACAGCCTTGTACTGTGCAAACTCGGTTTCGCCATCGACCGCTTCGTAAAGCGCGTACACGTCTTCCACCATGTCGCTGGGGACCGCACCATCGAGCCATTCGTCAAAATCCGTAAGTGTCGCCATGGGTCTGCTCCTGCACTGAAAAACTAACGATAACGTATTTTATCGTTAGTTTTTGGCCGAGGCGCACTTTTCGAAAAAAACACTCGTGGTCTTCCCTTTCGGAGCGGCCTTTAGTAAATTTACTGAAATCACAAAAGTTAGTAATTTTAGTAAATTTACTGAAGCGGTCACCGACATGAATATACCGACGCATCTGAAGCACAAACCCGTTCTTGAAGTCGCCAATTACGACCGAATCGACGGCCCTTTTGCCAACAGCACTGATGCAAAGGGCCTATCCATCGGATTGGCCCAGTGGAATGAACCAGGGTGCACGGATATTTCGGCCAAGGTCTGGCGCAACACCGGCGAAAAATGGTCTCGCCAGTCCGAAGAGTTACCCCTGCATCGAGCCATCGACTTGACCACTCTGATCTGCACTGCCATTCGGTACACCGAGGATGGCAATGAGCTAGCGTCAACCGACGATTTTCCCATCACCTTTTCAACCGACAACGGGGAGAGAAAGAGGTATTTGGAGATCATGAAGAAAGAGGTGGCCGCTAATAAGCAGCATCTGGATGTGAGCCTGGACCGCTTGGTACTGGCCTTGAAGAAATTGGGAAAAATTTAAAGCCGCCCCCCCCTTTAAAGAGGGAGGCGGCTCTGCCGTTTTACTTGATGAAGTGAGCGACAATCGCAGCGGTGATTCCACCGATGATGCTTGCGGAAATCGTGGTGATGATGAAAACGGATTGGGGGTAGCGGGAGAAAAAACTTTCCAAAGGGATGACTCATGCGTGTGAGTATCGTTTTAAATCTGTTCAGCAATACCTGTCAAGCAGCCCCAACCGCCCCTGGATGGCTGGGCAAAAAGCCCGTTTTTGTGGGCTTTTTCGTGTCTGTTGATCCCCATTTTTTCATCCGACGCACGCTTGAAAAAATAGTTGGCTGCTTGCTTGAAAGGTCCAACTCGGTCGTTATGGTAAGGGGCGTGTTCAACCACCCTGAGTACGACCGATGCAAAAGTTTGACCTGCGTTTCTGGTGCCTGAGTATCTGCCATGGCGTCCTGATCAAAGTGCTGGCCGGGATTATCCTGGTCTACGTGCCTGTACCTGAAGCACCGGTAAGCCCGTCCTGCAGTGCCCCGATTCTGATCAAGGTGGCCGCCCAAACAAGCTGTATCTGATCGGGAACATTCCTGGGGCCAGTAAGTGCACAGGAAAATCTATAGCAAGCTTCTTTACACACCAAGCGTTCTCTGTGGGACCGCAAGACCGGCCACTAACCGGGCTTTTTTCTGCCAGCTTTAACCTGTGACTTGTCACCGCGCCGCGCATCAATAGCGGACTCACCACGTGCGCGACAAAGGCCTGTAAGCCCCTGACAGCCTTTTTTACGGCGAAAAAAAACCGCCTGAGCCGAAGCTCAAGCGGTTCATCTTGCCGACCTTATTGCAGGTCGTCGAAGCGATCTCGCAGCAGTTCAAAGACGTGATGCACACGTACACAAACCACCACGAAGTCCCACGCATGTTTCAAAAACTTCAACATGCTTGGCCCTCCCGTAGTTGGGCCATGCCTCCAGCGCGCTTATCCCGGAACACGCGCGCCTTCGGGATCACGTGAATGCTCCCTGTGAGGCGGCTAAGCTGATGGCCTCCCTATTTCATCCGGCACGGGTTCCTACGCCCGTATTGAGAGGTCCAGTTCTCGCTCGGCAACTCTGATCAACGACCAGGCGACGAACGCGAAACAGCCTGCATGGTAACGAATTTTTCACCACGCAAACCGAGACTTATGAAAAAAAATCTTTTGCCCCGGCGCGCCGGCACCGCGCGCAACAGCCCGGCCCTGCGCGCTGGTGGCACAAGCCGGGCGCAAAGTGCGCGCGCGGCGGGTGCCGCCGTAATACGTGCGCACCGGGAAAAACCATATAGATAAAGGGCGCGCGGGGGGTTCCGCCACTACATCTTGTGTTGCGCGCAATGGCGCGCGCTAGTAAGCTTCTTGGCACGTGAATGCTCCCTGTGGAGTCTGCCAGTTGGCCCCTAACCACACTGGCAACAAAAAAGCCGCCCTCCTAAGGCGGCTTTTTTTTGCCCCCGCGGCTGCGCGGTGACGGTCACAGCTCGACGCTAAACCCGCGCAAGCCGATCCCGTCGGCAAAGCGCCCGACCGCCGTCAGGCTGGCCCAGGTGCGCAGTGTCGCGCGCCGCGAGCGCACCGGGATCAGCCGCGCGTTCGGGCTGCCCAGGCGCACCGACAGCGACCACTGGTTATCCGCGCCGCGTACCCGGCCGACCACCGCT
This sequence comes from Pseudomonas yamanorum, assembly GCF_013386765.1. Taxonomy (GTDB): domain Bacteria; phylum Pseudomonadota; class Gammaproteobacteria; order Pseudomonadales; family Pseudomonadaceae; genus Aquipseudomonas; species Aquipseudomonas yamanorum_A. The sequence continues at coordinate 3,400 of NZ_JACARE010000051.1, read as the reverse complement.
TCCCGCACCGCGTGCTGCTCGACCAGGGCGCGCAACACGTCCTCTTGAATGCCCTCGTCGATCACCCTTCCAGCTCCAGCTCGCGTGCCGTGTCCGCGTGATCGAACGCCACATACAGCGCCTCCAGGCTGGCCGCGTTCAGCGCCTTGACCGTCTCCAGCCCGAGGCCAAAACCTTCGGCGCGATCCGCTGCACGGCGCACCTTGGCTACCGTGGCCGCCTGGGCGTGCACGGCGGCCGGCAGGTTGTACGCGCTCAACGGGTCGTGTCTTTCGTGACGGTCACGGCCGGTCATATTGTGGCCCCTCTGGAAGTTCGCTCAGCAACGCGGCCAAGACATGCCACGGGGAAGCGGCATAGCCCTCGGGGCGCCGACAGCATGGATCATGGACGAACACCCGGTCCGCGTCCTTGGCCCGCTGCGCCGAAGCGCAGTAGCTGCAATGCAGCATCGACCCCCCATCGATCAGTTTCCAGTGCCGGTGCCAGACTTTCAGCCGTGCGGGCAGTGTCGTCGCCTTTGACCGGGCAGCGCTTTTGGCACGGGGTACATACTCGATGCCGTCTATCAGCACGCTGTGCATAGTGGGGGGTCCTGTTCGAGTGAATGGCGGTCAGTACGTAAAACCAGTGACCTGGGTTCTGGCGTACCAGTGTAGGGGGTGGTGGTTTCCGCCGGCAATGAAAAAGGCCCCCGCACCGGGTCAAAGTGGGGGGGCCTATTTCACATATCACGCGTTATTCGCACTGCCTGCACACAATTGAGATTTTTTCGCATTTAATGTTAGCCAGCTTTTGGCGATCTTCGGAAACCCCAAAAAAATGCGCCTGGCACCGGCCCTATGCTGGCCCTGGCAAGCGGGGGTGGTAATGGTTCTCCGGAGAACCATTAGGTAGGGCCTTGGCCGAGCTGAAAAGCATGCAAACCCACCCCAAAACGCTGCGGATTCAGGCCCTAAGCTGGCCGCTTACTTTTGAGGGAAGGCACCATGTTCAATTTTTGGAAAAAACGCCGCGAGGCCGAACAGCAGCGTAAAGTCGACCAGGTGCTGCAGGCCCAGGAAGAGGTTTTGGCGTTGTATGAAGCAACCAGGCCGGTCACCTTGCAAGACGAGCTCAAGGCCGTCGCCGCGAGCTTTGAGCAGGGCAGGCGCGTTGATCGAGGGTGATTTTGCGTGAGCCGCGATGATCAAAAATGATCAATAACACTTGTATTACCTTGTCTTTGCTTGCACAATTAACTCACTACTCAGCCCCGTACGCAGTGATTCAGTTCGCTGGCAGTTGGGGTGAAGAAACCGGCCCCGAGCCGGTTTTTTCGTTTCTAGGGATGGGGAATCTTGCGTACAGCGTGCTTTGTAGACGGCTACAACCTGTTTTACGGCCTGTTGGCAGGTACCCAGTATAAATGGCTTGATCTTCCGGCCCTGCTGGCTCACATCATCCGTGTCGAGAACCCCGACAGTACGCTCGATGCCGTCAGTTTTTTCACCTCCGGCGTCAAACCCTCCCTGGCCACCCGTGGCATTGCTTCAAAAGAAGCCCAGGACACGTACATTCGTGCGTTGATCGCACGCGACGTGACCGTGTTTTATGGGCGTCACCAGCTTGAATCGGGCAAAGCTCCGCGCTTTATCGATAAAGACACTCCGGCATCCAGGACTGACCAGGTCGAGATCTGGAAGCTTGAAGAAAAAGAGACAGACGTACACATCGCGATCAGCATGTACCGTCTTGCGGCTCGGCAGGCGGCGTTGCCACCTGAACAACGTATCGAGCAGCTCGTCCTGGTGTCCGCTGATACCGACATGACCCCGGCTTTGCGGGCGCTCCGTGAGGATTTCCCAGAGCTACACCTCGGGGTGATCTTGCCTCACCGGGAAGGCATTAAGCGAACGGTTCCAGGGTCGTTGAAGCAGTATGCGAACTGGATGCGTCACCTGGTGACGAACGTCGAGCTGGCCCAGCATCAATTCCCGCCTCGTATACCTACCCGTAAAAAACCAATCGATAAACCAGACTACTGGTGAGCTGTTTTTTGCGCCTGGCATTTAACAAAAAGGTCGTTACTCGTAACGCCTCGCCCTTCCCTGGGACTTGCGCGGGTTAGCGGTGCTCGATCCCGCTCCACGGGTCGTTGTCCGTCGACTTACGCGCTTTGTACCGCTGCCAGCCGCGCAACAGGTTGTAGACCAACACCAGGCAGCCGGCGGCCTTGAGGAAAATCAGATCATCGCTCATCGTTTTTGCTCCTTCCCGGCTTCTTGTTGTGGGTTTGAGTGGGCCAGGTAAAGACAGCTTGCCCGGGGAGCAACAGCGCTGACAAGGCGACAACTTGGGTAAAGTTGGGTAGACAACGCGCAAAAACGTTGGCCCGCCTGGCTAAAAAATATTTTCAGCGGCTTGCTTTGCGATGGGTCGTGACGACCACCACCGGCTCTGGCCCCCCCAAGAAGGGATTTGCAGTCTATACCGGGGGAAATGGTTATATTTTGGGGGATTGGCCGTCCGCATCAGTACATTGGCCTGCTGCAAGCGTTGTATATCGGCGTGGTACGCCCGGTCTTTGGTAGCATTCAAAGTTGCCATTGGTCACCTCGGTTGTAGGTGCTTGATGGAAGTCCCAGTGCTGTGTTGGCGCACAGCGCTGGGGCGCCTATAGCCCCTGCAGGTAGCTGCAGGAGTCGTCTTGCTCTTACCGCATACGCGGTGGCCTGCCCGTCCTGGATGAACCCTGACCAGATTGCGGGACGTCTGGAAGGTCTTGGTTAAGCAACTCACGCTCAACGCCCAGCGCTTCCTGCAGCTCAGGGTTGTTCAGAGTGAAGCCATGCTGTGCCGCCAAGCGGACACACTGCGCCTTGTATTCGTCGGTACCAGTGACGGTAAAACTGCCCCACTTCTCACGGCTGAGCTGCATCGCGGCCAAGATTGTCGCGTCGCTGTTGTGGTCGTACACCGTCACCTGGCGCCCGCGATCCAAAAACGCGGGTGAAGCTTTGTCGGCGCCGGCCAGCCGATAGACGACATCGCTCCCACGTATTTCGCCGACATAATCCCGAATATCCTGCAGGCGCGGGGGGACGTGTATATCGCCGACAAGCCGGGCCGGGATCTCGCCCGAATAATTGTCGCGGTACCGCCATTGATCGGCCGCCTGATCAGAGATTTCGGCGCGCAGCCATTCCTCGTAGGAAGGAAATGGTCTGTAATACTGTTGTAGGTCTTCCCGCTGCTGACGGTACCGATCCGTCATGTTTGCTCTGGTCGAGGCTTGCTGGGCTGCTATTAGGCTGCGCAGGGCATTCATCGCATCTCCTCGCCCCTTCCAATTGCCGGCCATTAGCTCGATACGCTGTTCGCGTTGCTGCTTAGCCACCGCGTCGCGCTCAATCTGCTG
>NZ_JACARE010000050.1:8412-48097 GCF_013386765.1 Pseudomonas yamanorum | reverse complement strand
CCGGTTTAGCCGCGACGGGGCAGGGACGCCCCGTCGCGGCGGCCCGCGGAGCAATGCCGGAGTGAGGGAACACCGAGCCTAGGCGAGGTGCCGACAGGCGGGGCAGAGCGTTTTGGTTACTTTTGCGCTTTTCAAAAGTGACCCGCTGTAAGAGCGGAACCATAAGCCGCCGTTACCGCAGCAACGGATATGTACTCAACCCAAAAAAACCAAACCCAAATCTACCCGCCCATCGCGCACAGGCGGGCACCAATAATACCCCCCAGTCAACGGCTTGCTGATGCGATACAACCCATCAACAATCCCATCCTCAAGCCCACTCATCCGCCGCAACTGCGCTTCAAACGCATCAAACGAATGCCCAAACGCCAGGAACATCAACCCCGCCTGCCCATTCTCGGCCCAAGGCATCGACCGACGCACCACAAACGCCTCCGGGCTAAAACTCTCCTGAGCCGTACGCTTGGTGTGCGCCGACTCCGGCGCATCCTCCAGCTCCTCGTTATCACCATGACGCCGACCAATAATGTGATCCCGCTCCACCGCCGGCAAAGCAGCAAACCCATCCAGGTCATGCTGCCACTGCTGGATCGCCGCAAAGCTCGCCCCACCCGGCGCCACCGCCGCATCCACCGCCGCATCATCATGCGGATTCTCGGTGCCATCCTCATAGTCAGTCAGGTCAAACCCGGTCTTGTAGCGAAAACCCTCGGTCATCTGCACCAGACCAAACCCCGGCGCCAGAGCCTTCTCAAACGCCCGGCTGCGCAACAGCAACTCACCGCGATCCACACCATGCAACCAGACCCACAGCGCCTGCTGGGTCGACGGATTCTCCGCCCCCGGCCCGCTCACATGAGGGAACGCCCGCAACCCTTCAATCCGGGCACCCAAGGCGTTGACCAGCGGCTCACCGAAACCGACCACTGCATTCGCGTCAACCAAGTGCACCAGCGCATCCAGTGCAGCAGGCACAGCGTCCACGGACTCAATGGCAAAAAACAGATGGCGTGCCTGCAACGGCACCGGTGCGGCAAGAATGCCCGGCTGGTACTGACTCATGTGAACTCCTTCAAGAAAGCCGCGCAGTTTACCCGGCCAGTGCCGGGTTGTGCTCAAGGTTTTCCAGGCTTCGCGGGTCGAGCTTCAACTGTGCCTTGAGTTGCGCCCAGCCTTTGGGCGTGACCAGCACCGCCCGGGAGTTTTTCGAGCGGCGCAGCCAGTCGGCCTCGCACAGCGCGTTGAGCAGTTGTACCCCCAGGGGGCCGGCCAGGTGATGGGTGCGCTCGGTCCAGTCCAGGCACTGCTGCGCCAGGCCCTGGCGCGAGGGTTTGAGCGCCGCCAGGTCGATGCCCAGCGCGGCAAACCACTGCGCCCCTGCCGGCAGCAGTTCGTAGCGTTTGTCCTCCACGGCCAGGAGGTACCCGCAGTGTTCCAGGGCCTGGGTGATGGCGACGCCCATTTGCCCGGCCAGGTGGTTGTAGCAGCAGCGCGCAAACCGCAGTCCCTGGGCCTGGCGTGCCAGGGGTTTGGCCGGCACCGGGGTGATCACGCAGAGGTACTCGATGGCCCGCGCCACATGGGCGCCGGCCAGACGGTAATAACGGTGACGGCCCTGGGTTTCGCAGGTCAGCAAGCCACCGGCCAACAGTTTGGCCAAGTGGGTGCTGGCGGTCTGCGGCGTGACGGCGGCAGCATGGGCCAGTTCGCCGGCTGGGAGCGCGCGGCCATCGAACAGTGCGAGCAGGATCGCAGCGCGGGCCGGCTCGGCGATCAGCGCGGCGACATCGGAAAAGTTGGCAGCAAGGGGCATGGCAGGTCTCCAGCAGGACCGCGCCAGTATAGGCGCAGCGAACGACGCCATGCTTCGATCACCGTCGAAGCATCGGCACCGGCGCCCGCGCTAGATTCGCCGCCTGGTTCTTCAAGGATGATCGCAATGCCCTCTCCTCTTCTTGCACAACGCCGGGTACTGGCCGCCACCAGCCTCAGTTATGTGCTGGTGATTCTCGACACCTCCATCGTCAATGTCGCCCTGGAGCGCATCGCCGCCACGCTGCACACCGGCATCAGCGGGCTGCAATGGGTGGTCAGCGCCTACACCCTGAGTTTTGCCAGCCTGCTGCTCAGTGGCGGCGCATTGGGGGATCGCTTTGGTGCCCGCCGGCTTTATCTGGTGGGCCTGGTGGTGTTTACCCTGGCCTCGTTGCTGTGCGGCGTGTCCGGCGACTGGATGACGCTGGTGGCGGCGCGGGTACTGCAAGGGGTTGGCGCAGCGCTGTTGGTGCCCGGCTCACTGACGCTGATCAACCAGGCCTTTGCCAACGATCCGGCCGGACGTGCGACGGCCATCGGCGTATGGGCGAGTTGCGGCGGTATCGCCATGGCAGCCGGCCCGTTGGTGGGCGGCGTGCTGATCGAGCTGTTTGGCTGGCGCAGTATTTTCCTCGCCAACCTGCCGCTGGGGCTGATTGCGATTGGCTTGAGCGCCAGGCTCAACGCCAGCGAGCGCTCGCCAAGGGCGCTGGATGTGCGCGGGCAATTGAGTGCGATCCTGGCGCTGGCGACCTTGATTGGCGTGCTGATCGAAGGCCCGGTTCGCGGCTGGTCCTCCACGCCGATTCTGTTGGCCGGCCTGCTGAGCGTGGCGGCCTGGGGCACCTTCATCCGGATTGAAATTCGCCACGCCCAGCCGATGCTGCCGCTCAAGCTGTTCGCCAATCCGGTGTTCAGCGCCTGTGTGGCGGTGTCGCTGATCTCGGCGTTGATGCTCTACGGCCTGGTATTTCTGCTGAGCCTGTATTTCCAGCGGGTGCTGGGTTACTCACCGTTATGGACGGGCCTGGCGTTCCTGCCGCTGACCGCACTGGTGAGCCTCGGCAGCCTGGTCGCCGGCCGACTGGTCAAGGCCTGGGGCAGCGAACGGTTGATTGGTGTGGCGCTGCTTTTATACCTGGCGGGTTTCGGCCCGCTGTTGCTCTATGGCCCCACCACGTCCTACCTGTGGATCGCCCTGCCGATGCCGGTGATCGGCCTGGCCGCCGGGTTGATCACCCCCGCTGCCACCAGCGCCTTGATGGGCACTGTGGACAAGCACCGCGCCGGTATCGCCGCCGGCACCCTCAACGCCGCCCGACAGGTGGGCGCGGCGCTCGGGGTGGCGCTGTTCGGTGGCTTGTTGGCGGGCCACATCCGGGCGTAATGCGTCTAGCCCTTGCCACACGGGGCGTTGATGGGTGAATCTCTAGTCACGTTTTGCAACCACTTAAGGGGTAGCGACATGACCACCGACAACCTGCTCGCCCAGCTGTTTCCCACTGCCGCCGAGATTCCCGAGCAATTCCGGCTCGCGGCGCCCATTGAACAACGTGATTACCTGGTCGGCGGCCAGTTGCATGTGTGGCACGGCCCCTTGGCCGAAGTACGCAGCCCGGTGCAATTGCGCGGTACCGACGGTGACACACCGGTGATCATCGGCAGCACCCCGCTGCTGGACGCCGACACCGCCCTGACCGCCCTCGACGCCGCCGTGGCCGCCTACGACCGTGGCCAGGGCGCCTGGCCGACGATGCGCGTGGTGGATCGCATCCAGCACGTCGAAGCGTTTTTGCGGCGCATGCGTGAACAACGCGACGCGGTGGTGAAGCTGTTGATGTGGGAGATCGGCAAGAACCTCAAGGACTCGCAGAAAGAATTCGACCGCACCTGCGACTACATTACCGACACCATCAACGCCCTCAAGGAACTCGACCGCCGCTCCAGCCGCTTCGAGCTGGAACAGGACACCCTCGGGCAAATCCGTCGAGTGCCGCTGGGCGTGGCGCTGTGCATGGGCCCTTACAACTACCCGCTGAACGAGACCTTCACCACGCTGATCCCGGCGCTGATCATGGGCAACACCGTGGTGTTCAAGCCGGCCAAGCTCGGCGTGCTGCTGATTCGCCCGTTGCTGGAAGCGTTTCGCGACAGCTTCCCCGCCGGCGTGATCAACGTGATCTATGGCAGCGGCCGCGAGACCGTCAGCGCGCTGATGGCCAGCGGCAAGATCGATATCTTTGCGTTTATCGGCACCAACAAGGCCGCCAGCGATTTGAAGAAGCTGCACCCAAAGCCTCACCGTCTACGTGCGGCACTGGGCCTGGACGCGAAGAACCCCGGGATCGTGCTGCCGCAGGTCGACCTGGACAATGCGGTCAACGAAGCCGTCACCGGTTCCCTGTCGTTCAACGGCCAGCGTTGCACCGCGTTGAAGATCCTGTTTGTACACGAGGATGTGGTCGACAGTTTTATCGAGAAATTCAACCGCAAGCTGGCCACCCTCAAGCCGGGCATGCCGTGGGAAGACGGTGTATCGCTGACGCCGCTGCCCGAGCAGGGCAAGGTTGATTACCTCGGAGGCCTGGTCACCGATGCACTGGCCCACGGCGCCAAGGTGGTGAATGAAAATGGCGGCGCCAGCCGTGGCTCGTTTTTCTACCCGGCGGTGCTGTACCCGGCGAACCCGCAGATGCGCGTGTACCACGAGGAACAGTTCGGCCCGGTGGTGCCGATCGTGCCGTACCGCGATTTGGAGACGGTGATCGACTACGTGCTGGAATCGGATTTCGGCCAGCAACTGAGTATCTTCGGCACCAGCCCGGGTGAAGTCGGGCGGCTGGTGGATGCGTTCGCCAATCAGGTGGGCCGGATCAATATCAACGCCCAGTGCCAGCGCGGGCCCGACAGCTTCCCGTTCAACGGGCGCAAGAACTCGGCCGAGGGCACGCTGTCGGTACATGATGCGTTGCGGGTGTTTTCGATCCGTACCCTGGTGGCGACCAAGTTCCAGGCGAGCAACAAGGAACTGGTGAGCGACATTTTGCAGGAGCGCACGTCGAGCTTCCTGACCACTGACTATATTTTCTGAACCCTGAAATAGGTCGCCGGACTCCTGTGGGAGCTGGCTTGCCTGCGATGACGGACTCACCTCCAACAGTGATGTTGGCTATGACACCGCTATCGCAGGCAAGCCAGCTCCCACCCTGAGTCGACGGCGCCTGTTCGACCGAGGCCACCTTGAGACCGTTTTCATTGCACTTACCCCTCTTCGCCCGCCGCTTGCTGCGCCCGCTGCTGGACCCGTACCGGCGCTACCGTCATGCCAAACTGATCCACGCGGTACGCGTTTCCATCGGCTTGCTCGCCACGATCCTGCTCACCACCGGCATCAACCTGCCCCACGGTGAGTGGGCCTCGGTGACGATGCTGATCGTGATCGGCGGCTTGCAGCACCACGGCAATATCGGCAAGAAAGCCGTCGAGCGTGCCTACGGTACGTTGATCGGGGCCAGCGTCGGGTTGCTGTTGGTGGTGCAAGAGACCTACCTGGGCCAGCCGCTGTTGACCTACCTGCTGATGTCGGTGGTGTGCGGGTTCTTTTCCTATCACGCCATCGGCAAGGGCGGGTACATCGCGCTGCTGTCGGCGATCACCGTGTTTATCGTCGCCGGCCATGGCGACAACCCGCTGTCGGACGGGTTGTGGCGCACGGTGGACATCCTGATTGGCATCGTCCTGGCGCTGGCGTTTTCCTTCGCCCTGCCGCTGTACGCGGTGTATTCCTGGCGCTACAACCTGGCCAGTGCCTTGCGCGATTGCGCGGCGATCTACAGCCGGATCATCAGCGGCCAGTCGGTGACCGATGATGAACACCTCAAGCTGCTCAATCGGCTTAACGCCGCCATGCTGCAACTGCGTTCGTTGATGCCGTCGGTGTCCAAGGAAGTGCGGATTTCCATGACCGAACTGGACATCATCCAGCGGCACCTGCGCATGTGCATCAGCACCCTGGAGATCCTCGGCAACACCCGGCCCGACCCACGGGACAAGGAAGCCCTGGCGCGGATGCAGATGGCGTTGAAGAGCGAGCATCGACAGATACGGGTGCAGTTGATCGGGATGGCACGGGCCTTGAAGTCGGGGGTGACCGAGCGACTGGAGCGGCCGAGCAACACGACGCCCCACGAGCAGACCTTTGAAGTGCCGGTGGTCAACCCGCTGGACGGTTACCGGTTATTGACTCTGCAACTGGCAGCCAACGTTGATGACATGCGCCAGCGCCTGGCCAAGACCGCCAGCCACTGGAAAATCTGATCAATCCCGGTGCAGCGCCTGGACCAACAGGTGCTGGAACGCCTGTAGCCGGGGCTCGGGGCTGTCTTCGGCGAAGCGCAATACATTGGCCACTTCGGGCAGCGGCATCTGCTGTTCGAAAGGTCGGTGCACTGCCACGCGCTTGTCGAGGTGATCGCTGCTGAGCAGGCCCACGCCCAACCCGGCGGCTATGGCCGATATCACGCCCTCCACCGAACCGCACTCTACCGCCACCTGCCAGGGAATGCCCAAGGCACTCAGCCGTTCCTGGGCCAGTTGCCGGTAGAAACAGCCAGGCCCGAACGTGATCAGCCGCACGCAATCATCCGGTGCGTGGTGCCAACCGGGTTGGGCGCACCAGTGCACATGTTCGCTCCACAGCAACTGGTCCCGCGCTTCGACGCGGTGGGTGAAATCCTGATGCAGCGCCAGGTCCAGTTCACGGTCCACCAGGGCCTGGCGCAGCACGTGGCTCTGTTCCACCACAATCCGCACATCAAGCTGGCGATGCTGCCGGGAAAACTGGCCCAGCAGGTTCGACAGCTCGGCCATCGGCACCTGTTCGGTGGCGCCCAGGCGGATGGTGCCTTGCAGCTGCACCGGATTGAAGTGCGCCAGGGCCGCGTCGTGGGCTTCAAGGATGCGCCGGGCGTGGATCAGCAACTGCGCACCGTCGTCGCTGGCCACCAGGCGCTGGCCTTCGCGCTGGATCAGCGGCCGCTCCAACTGTTTCTCCAGCCGCTTGATCTTCCAGCTGACCGCCGACTGGCTGAGATTCAGCCGCTCAGCCGCCCGGGTGACACTGCCGGTTTCCACCACGGTTTGCAGGGCCCTCAGTACATCGATGGGCAGTCGCTGGTTCATGAGCATGGCCTATGACAAAAACAGGATTGGCAGAGAGTAAGTTGTCATTGGTGTCATGGCCAGCGGCGCTTTAGGGTAAAGCCTTCATCACCGCGAGGATTTGCCATGACTGCCCTGCTGAACGAAGTTGCCTTGATCAACGGTTGGCGCATTGCCACAGGCCGCCACGGTGACGGGCTGCCGGTGCTGTTGCTGCACGGCACGCCCGCCCACTCCATCATCTGGCGCAATGTGGTGCCGCATCTGACCGCCGCCGGCCTGCAGGTTCACCTGTTCGACCTGCTGGGGTTCGGCGCTTCGGAGCGCCCCGTGCAAGCGGACACTTCAGTGGCGGCGCAAAGCCAGCTGATTGGCAATTTGCTCGACCACTGGGGGCTTGAGGACGTGCACTTGGTGGGGCACGACATCGGTGGCGTCATCGCGCTGCTGTTTGCCCTGGAGCACCCACACCGGGTGCGCTCATTGACGATCGCCGACGCGCCCAGCTATGACTCGTGGCCATCACCCACCTGGCGCGGGATTCACCAACGGTTTGCCGAGCACGGGCGCATGGGGCCGCACGAACATCAGGCGTTGATGAGCCGGCAATTGGCCATGGCCGTGTTTGACAAGAGCGTGATGCAAGGTGAGTTGCTGGAGGCGTACCTGGCACCGATCAGCGGTGTGGTCGGCCAGCCGGCGTTCTACCAGCATCAGGTGGCACATTACGACGCACGGTACACCGCCGATTTTGCCGAACGTCTGCCAGGCATGGATTTGCCGGTGCAGGTTCTGTGGGGCGCCGAAGACGAGTGGCAGCCGCTGGTGTATGCGCAGCGCCTGCAAAGGGATATTCCGGGGGCTGCCCTGCATGTGCTGGAAAACGCGGGACACTTTCTGATGGAGGACGCGCCGGGACGGGTGAGCGAGTACCTGTTGGACTTTATTGGCCGCGTTCACACAAGCGATTAACTTCACACTTTTTCTTACATATTTTTCACGTTTTATTCACATCCCCAGCCGTAGTGTGAAGCCTCATCCGTTACAAATGCTGCACTTAAAAACCCGCCGCCCCAGCGGGTTTTTTTTGCCTGTCATTTATCCAGACCCGCCACCTGCGGGTGTAAGGATTGCAAGGTGTTATCACCCCTGTTGCTGACGAAGATACAGGTACCGTCCGGGCTGATGCTCACATGACGGGGGCCCTCACCCGCCAGGGTCAGGACCTGTTCTTTTCTCGAGGTATCGATTGCCGCCAGAAAACCTGTGATCACAGAGGTGCCATTGGTGGTGTATAGCCAGTTTCCGTCAGGACTGGCGGCCAAGGTATCAAACAGACTGTTGGTCAGCAGGATGTAGTCGCTTACCTGGTTGCTGGCAGTGTCAAACACCGCCATCCGCGCAAGGCCGGAAAGGTTGATATACACCAACGCACCATCAGGGCTGATTGCCATGCCTGTCCCCGCAGCAATCAGCGGGATGGACCTGACCTGCCGCCGTTCAAGGATGTCGATGACCGACAGTGTTGCGCTCAATCGGCTGCAAACGAATCCATGGCGGTTATCCGGGCTGACGACGATGGCGTTCGGTGTTGTAGGGGTCATCTCGACTGTATCGACCTCCTGGGTCAGCGTATCGAGAACGGCAACGCCCCCTCCCTGAACACAGAAACACAGATTACGTCCATCAGGGCTGAGGACCAGGCCGGTATCATGGCGTCCCAGTCTCATGGATATCACTTGCAGGCTGCTCAGCGTGATAATCAACAACCCTTGCTGATGGCTGACGTATGCATGAGTACCCTGGGGGTTGATCACGACCTCAAGAGGGGGAAAGTCCAGGACAATTCGATAGAGGATGCGCAGCATGAGCGTATCCAGCACGGCCATGTATCGATCGCTGAAAGCGCACACATAAAGCCGCGTACCGTCAGGCGTCAATGCACTGCCCTGGGGAGATCGGAGCGGTATCTTTTCATCGGGCCCGTTAGCCACTACCGCCAGCGAGGCAGAGGCGAGTTTCGAGCCGCTCTGTGCATTAAAGGTATAACGCCCCGTTATCCCAGGCCCTTGAATACCTTCGACCAGCAAAAAACCAGCCGCGTCGGTTACAAAACTGCGAACGCCGCTGCTGCCGTCATCAAAGAACGCCCCGTCCGGCAATGTGATGAGTACCGCACCTTCGGGGACTGGCCGGTAGGCGTCATCGTGCAGGCTCAGACGAAGCCTCAAGTGCCCCAAAGGGGTGATTGTGTAGGGGCCGTTGATAAATAGCGGCGTACCCACTGGCGCAGTCAAATCCTCAACGGTCGGCGGGTTGGGTCCGGGGTTATGCTGCTCAGCCATATTCGGGCACCTGCAAATCGGGCGATGGTGTCTGCCCGATTTAGCAATGCATCGGATTGCTTGTATAGCTGTGAAATTTGACAGTGGCGACCGACGGACAACAGGTCAGCGAACGGCCTTTCCGGCGCTCGGGGCAGCCGCTTGCTCGCGGATCGCACGTTGCGTGTCCAGTACCCGCGCCAGAGCCGTTTCGGCCTCAGGGCTTTGCTGGGGCACGCGAATCGCCGCCGACACCAGGGTGATCAGTTTGGCCATCACTTCGGCATCGGTCGCCGGCCGCCCCAGGCTCATGGAGTTCATCAGCAAGCGCAGCTCGGTGCCGGCCATTACCCCGGAAATCGCCTTGAGGGCAAATTGCAGGCGCACCCCCAGTTCGTTGCGCGGCAAATCCGGCAGGGCCAGGGCGAACGCTTCAAAGAAGCGCTGGAACACCGGCTGGTAATGCACCTTGAGGTATTCCTGGATAAACGGCGAGGTGTCGCTGTACACACGCCCCAGGAAACGGATGAACGAACGCCCTTCCCCGCTCGCCGGGTCGCTGCGCTCCAGGCCCATGGCCGGGGCGAACAGCACGCCCAGCAAGGTGTCGCAGTCCAGCGGGCCTTCGGATTCGGCTTCGCACCGCGCGAGCAGCTCCAGGCGCTGCTCGTTGAGCGGCTCCAGGCGCTGCATCAACAGGGTTTTCATCAGGGAATCCTTGTCCCCGAAGTGATAATTCACCGCAGCGAGATTGACCTGCGCCCTCTCGGTTATCTGCCGCAACAAAACGGCGTCATAGCCGTATTTGATGAAAAGAGCCTCTGTCGCATCCAGCAATCGGGTCTTGGTAACGTTTGGAGCGCTGAGTTTCTTCGCGACCATAGGGATTGGGGTTCCACTGCGGAAATATTGTTTTAAAAATTAATTTGATTTTTTATACCGGGGCCGCTGCCTGAAAGCAAGTAGTGACACTGCGCCATACCATCCAAAGCCAGCAATGACGGGCTCGTTGAGGGTAGCTGATGGATTTTTCCGGCGCCTGAAATGCCCCGTAGAGGAATCGTTTCAAAGGGTAAAACCGCTCTATATCCATGGCTGGCGGAACGGCGGGATCGCGGTTAGTATTCAAACAATATTTTAAAAACAAGAAATAAAACCAGTCCGTGACGTGTACCAGGCAGCCCCTGAACTTGTTACAAGGATTTTCAGGGGATGCGCGGTGCCGTCGAGGCTGCAGGCGTAGTCATGATGACAGATACCCCCGCGCACCCAGGCTTCATTTCCCTGCAAGGCATCGGCAAAAGCTATCAGTTGGCCGGTCAACACCTGTCGATTCTCAATGATGTATGCCTGGCCATCCAAAGCGGTGACAGCTGCGGCATCCTCGGCGCGTCCGGCTCCGGCAAAAGTACCCTGCTCAATATTCTGGGCCTGCTGGATTTGCCCGACTGCGGCCAGTACCGTTTTGCCGGCCATGACATTTTCAGCGCCAGCCCCGACCAGTTGGCGGCGATCCGCAATCAGCAGATCGGTTTCGTCTTTCAAAGCTTCAACCTGCTGCCGCGCCTCAGTGCCCTGGACAATGTCGCCCTGCCCCTGAGCTACCGTGGCGTGTCGCGGCATGACTCGGTGGAACAGGCCCTGCGCATGCTGGACCAGGTGGGCCTGGCCGAGCGTGCGCATCATCGCCCGGCGGACCTGTCCGGCGGCCAGCGCCAACGGGTGGCCATCGCCCGCGCCCTGGTGGGCAATCCCTCGGTGATCCTCGCCGACGAACCCACCGGCAACCTCGACAGCACCACCGCCCAGGAGATCATGGACCTGCTGCTGGCGCTCAATCGCGAACAGCAGGTGACGCTGATTATCGTCACCCATGACCCGCACATTGCCGAGCGCCTGAATCGCAAGATCCTGGTGCGCAACGGCGTGGTGCAAGAGGCCGGGCGCCTATGAGCCTGCGGGTCGAACAAAGCCTGAGCCAATTGCTGCACGAGGCATTTGTCAGCCTGCGCACCCTGGGCAAGCGCTCGATCCTGGCCTTGCTGGGCATCGTCATCGGCAGCTCATCGGTGGTGGCGCTGATCAATATCGGGCACAACGCCGCCGAAGACGCAGCGATGATTTTCAAAGACATGGGCACCGACACCCTGGTGGCGCAATTTCCGCCCAAGGGTGCCAGCACCGCACAGATGCCCGCCCGCCTGGACCTGGAGGCCGTGCGCCGCAGCGTGCCCGGTATCGCCCATATCGGCGCGGTCTCGTTGTTCAGCGGGCCGGCGGTGTTCCATGGCCGCACCGTCAACACAAACTTTGTCGGCAGTACGCCGGACTTGAAAGACGCGATGCGCCTGTCGGTACGCGAGGGGCGTTTCCTGTCGAGCTTCGATGCGGGGGAAACCTACGCGGTCATCGGTGACCAGATCGCCCAGGCCCTGAGCGCGCCCGGCGACCCGCTGCAATTGGGCGACCGGGTGCGCATCAACGATTACCTGTTCCTGGTGGTGGGCATCCTGCACAGCCAACCCCGGGCAATGCTGATCCCGGTGCAGGCCAACGAATCGCTGTTCGTGCCCGCCCAGGGCATGCGCCGCATCTACGCCAATCCGCAAGTTGCCAACGTGATTATCCGCGCAAGCTCCGGGCAGGACATGGAGCGTGTGGCCCAGGACGCAGCGGCGGCGCTGCGAACCCAGCTCACCGACCACGATGTCGACATTCAGGTGCCCCAGCAAATGATCGATGGCATGACCCGGCAAAGCCGTACCTTCGCTTACCTGCTGCTGGCCCTGGGCGCGATTTCCCTGGTGGGCGGCGGCGTCGGCGTGATGAACGTGATGCTGATGAACGTTTCGGAGCGGCGCCGGGAAATCGGGATTCGCATGGCCCTCGGTGCGCGCCAGCGGGACATTCGCAATCTGTTCCTGCTGGAAGCGGTGACCCTGACCGCCGTCGGCGCATTATGCGGCGCGGTGCTGGGCATGACCGCCGCGTACCTGTATGCCTGGCTGTCCGGCTGGCAGTTTTCCCTGGCGGTGGCCGCACTGCCGCTGGGGGTGGGCAGCACGTTGCTGGTGGGGCTGTTTTTCGGGATCTATCCGGCGGTGTCGGCCTCGCGCCTGCAACCGGTGGAGGCCTTGCGCGATGAATAAACGGCTGCTGTTGTTGAGCGCTCTGGTGAGCTTGCACAGCGTGGCCGCCGACGTGGTGATTCGCCCGTCGGCGCCCAGCACCACCCGCAGCGGTTATGAGCGCGGTGTGTCGCTGAACGCCCAGTCCACCACCTTGACCCTGGGCGACGCGGTGTACCTGGGCCTGCGCAACAACCCGGCAATTCGCAGCGCGTACCTGCAACGTGTGGCGCAGAAATTCGACCTGAGGGTGGCCGAAGACACCTTCAACCCCAAGCTGACCCTGAACAGCTACTACCGCGCCAACAAAGGCAGCGACGACAACGCCCGCAACGCCAACCTGGCGCCCAACGCCACCTTGCTCGGCGAATACGGCACGCGCCTGAGCATGAACTGGACCCAGCAACTGAACAACGCCGACCGTGCCGGGCGCTACCGCAGCGACGGCCTCGACCTCTCGGTGATCCAGCCGCTGATGCGCGGTGCCGGCTGGGACGCCACCACCGCCCCGCTGCGCCTGTCACGCCTGTCGGAGCAGGCCAACCGCCTGAACCTCAAGGCCAACGTGGCGCAGACCATCAGCAACATCATCACCACCTACCGCGAATTGCTGCGGGCCCAGGAACAGCTGAGCATCGTCCAGGACGCCCTCAAACGCTCCGGCACGCTGCTGGAAGTGAACAAAGCGCTGATCAGCGCCGGGCGCATGGCCGAGTTCGAGATTGTGCAGACCGAAGCCGACATCGCCACCCAGCAACTGGGGGTGGAAGAAGCCCAGAACCAACTCGACACCAGCCGCCTGGCCCTGCTGCGCCTGCTGGCCCTCGACCTGTCGACGCCGATCCGCGCCACCGAAGCCCTTGAAGCCAAGCGCATGGACATCGACAAGCACCAGGCCTTCGTACTCGCGCAGAACCAGCAACCGAACTACCTGGCCACCCTGCTCGGCAGTCAACAGGCCGACCTCAACCTGGTGATCGCCAAGGACTCCGGCCGCTGGCAGGTGGACCTGGTGGCCGGCGCCAACCAGATACGGGCCGACACCAATGACGATAACGGCCACTCCAATAACCGGCGCTGGGACAGCTATGCCGGCGTGCAGGTGCAGATTCCCATCGGCGATATCAGCACCCGCCAGGCCGAAGTGCACGCGCGGGTCGACGCGGAGAATCAGGAAATCATCATCGCCGACGCCCGCCAGCAACTGGAGCGCGACGTCAACGATGTGGTGCGTGACCTGGGCACCCGCTGGCGCCAGTATGAAATCTCCCAGCGGGCGGTGGAGCTGTCCAAGCGCAAGATCGAAATCGAACGGGAAAAACTCAGCGCCGGGCGCTCCACCAACTTCCAGGTATTGAGTTTCGAAACCGACCTGCGCAACGCCGAGAACTCACGGCTCAATGCCTTGATTGCTTATTTGAACGCCCAGACTCAGTTCGACCTGACCCTGGGCATGACGCTGGAAAGTTGGGAAATCGCCCTTAATGACTACTAATAAGAAGCGCCTGCTGGGTGTCGTGTTGATGGTGCTGGTGGCCGGTGTCGGCATCACGCTGCTCAGCCGCCAGAGCCCGGCCGCCAACCCGCCCGGCAACGCCGAACAATGGCTGGCGGTAAAGGTCGACCCGCTGGTGCACCAGATCGGCCTGGTGGGCAAGATCGAGCCCGACACCACCATCACCCTCACCGCGCCCTTCGACGGCAATGTGCAGGCCAACCTGGTGGAACAGGGCCAGCGGGTGGAAGCCGGCCAGGTGCTGCTGCGAATGGACCCGGCCACCCTAGAAGTGCAACTGCGCGACGCCCTCTCCGCGCAGCTCAAGGCCCGGCGCACGGTGCAGGAAATGCAGGACTGGGACAGCGGCCAACAAGTCGGCCGCGCCCGCCGCAACCTGCGCACCGCCGAAATGAGCGCCAGCAACACCCAGCGCAAACTCACCGAGAGCGAAAACCTGTTCAAGCGCGGCATCATCCCGCGCAACGAACTCGACGACCTCAAGCAACAGGCCATCCAGCAACAACTCGACCTGGCGGCAGCCCGTGGCGAGTTGCAGCAGGCGATGGAACAAGGCCAAGGCGAGTACCGGCAGATCGCCGATATGGAGCTGACCAACGCCACGGTGAAATATGACGCCCTGCGCACCCTGCTCGATGGCAAGGAGGTCAAGGCACCGTTCTCCGGCATCGTGGTACCGGCGCCGGGCGGCAGCTCATCGTCCCAGGGCGGCGGGAACAACAACGCGCCGGTGCAGGCCGGGAGCAAGGTCAGCCAGGGCCAGGTGCTGTTTGGGCTGGCGAATATCGAGAAGCTGAAAATCGTTGCCAAGGTCTCGGAGCTGGACATCAACCAGCTGCACCAAGGGCAAGCGGTGGAGGTCATGGGCGACGGGTTTGACGGGGAGCGGCTGACGGGGTCGGTGAGTGTGGTCAGCGGCTTGGCAATTGCCAGCGACAGCCAGGGCAGCGCGCAGTTTCCGGTGACGCTGTCGATTCCCAAGCTGACGCCGCAGCAGTTGCAACGGGTGCGACTGGGGATGAGTGCGCGGTTGACCATCGTGACTTATAACAATGACCAGGCGATTGTGGTGCCGGCCCAGGCGATCAGTCGCGGGGATGGGGTGATGACGGTGGAGTATCGGGCCGCGATGGATAAACCGGTGGAGCGGGTGACGGTGACCACCGGGCAGTCGACGGCGCAAGGCGTTGAGGTATTTGGGTTAAAGCCGGGGTTTGTGAAGGTCGGGCCATAACCCCGACCTGTAGGAGCTGGCTTGCCTGCGATAGCAAGCTGTCAGTTGATAAAGATGCAGCTGACCCACCGCTATCGCAGGCAAGCCAGCTCCCACATTAGATTTAGAGGTGTGCCAACCTGGCGGCGAGTGCCTTGGCCTGAATCGCCACATCCGTCACTGCCGTACTTTCCCACCACATCCCGCGCAGCGGTGGGCCCATCGCAAACAACCGCCGGCTGACATTCCCCTGGTCATCCAGCACCGCTCCCGACGCATCCGCCGCAATCCCCAGCGCCAACGGCCCGGGCTGAATCAACCCGCGCTTGAGCAACTGCCGGGGCAACGGCCGGGCCACGCGCCGCCAGTCGTATTCAATTCCGCTGGAGTTGATCAGCGCTGCCCCCGACACCTCGACGACGGCCTGCTCGCCCCGATGGCGCAGGCAAATCGTTACATCACCTTCAGACGGCACCAGCCCCTTGTATGAAGCCGCCTGAATCCGCAACCGCCCTTCCCCATGCAACCGCGCCACCAACTCGGCACTCAAGGGCGGCGAGCGGTGGTGATGGCTTTCCCACCAGGGCCGAATATGCCGCACGAACTGGCGCTTCTCGCGCTCACTCGCCTGGCTCCACAAACGCCCGATGTTGGCGCGCACGGTGTCCAGCGGTGCTTGCCAGTCGATCCCCTGCGCCAGCGCGAGCCGGCATTGGCGACGCACTTCCCGCAGCAATTGCCGGGGGCTGCGCAGGCTGTGGTCTTCCCCGAGGAAGTCGACCCAGGCCGGCGGCTGCCGACGCACATGGGGCAACAGGCCGTGGCGTGAAAAAATCTCGATGGGCCCACGGTGACCGGCCTGTTCCAGGGACACTACGGCGTCGACCATGGTCAGCCCGGAACCGATGATCAGCACGGTGGATTGCGGGTCGAGTTGGGTCATGGCCTGCACATCCCACGGGTCGACTGCCGCGGCATTCAAGCCGCTGGACTCGGTCTGGGGCGTGCGCGCCGCCGGGAACATGCCGGTGGCCAATACTGCAACGGCACCACGCAGTTGCTGGCCGTCGCTCAGGGTCAGCCGTGTGGCGTGTTCATCCACTTCAAGGTCCACCACCTCGGCGCGGATATGCTCGACGGTCGACGTCGAAAGCGCCTTGGCCTCGGCCAGCCGTTGTTGCGCGTACAGGCCAAAAATCCCGCGGGGCGGAAACAGTTCGCTGATGGGCACGTGTTGCTGGTCTGACTCCGGCCAGCCACCGCCGGCGATGTAGGCGGTCAGCCATTGGGTCAGGTCATCGGCGTTGTCCGGGTCGACGCTCATGCGGGCGGCGTTGCCGTTCAGGGTGTGGCCCAGCTCCACCGCGCTGTAGGCCTCGCCGCGTCCCAGCTCCTGGCGCGGCTCGATCACCAGGATCTGCCGCGTGCCCGGCAGGCGCAGCAACTGCACCGCCAGCATCGTCCCGCTCAGGCCGCCGCCGACGATCAGCACATCAGCGTTGCGAATGGCGCTCGTCGCCTGTCCGCGTTCGGTTTCACTCATGAAATTGCGCCCTTACTGTCTGCCTGAATGGTTGTGGTAAAAATCGCCCCGTGCAGTATCCAGCACATCGACCCGGGGCGCATAGCTCAGCCTGACTGGGGAAAGCCCAGGCTCTGACCGCTGTTCAGCCATTGCTCCAGCACCGCCGCCAGGCCGCCTTGCCCGTGGGTGCTCTCCTCGCTCCACAGCTCGGTCTTGCCGGAAGGCTGCCACCAGCGGCACAGCCGCTGGGACGTGTCCACGATGCCGACCTGTTGCACAACCGCCACCGGCTGCAGCCCCGGGACATACGCGTGGGTAGGTCGAATGCGCCACAGCTGTTGCTGCAAGGCGGCAGGTTCCAGGTCATCGGCCAGGGTCAGGATCTGGCCACCGATCACCTGGGCGGCCAGCGCCAGCAGCAACAAATGAGGCTCGAAAGCCCCGCTGAGGGCCAGCCGCGACTCTTCGGTAAAGCCCTGCTGGCGCAAGCCATCGGCCTGACGCTCGACATCCCGCAGGGCATCAATCCAGCGCCAGGCGTACCACTGGCCGTCGCGCTTGTGGCGCAGGGCATTGTGCAGCGGGGTCACCTGCGCCCAGTGGCGCAACTGCGCCAATGCCTTGGGCAACACCGTGACCCGTTCAGCGGGCCATTCCACATCCAGCGGTTGTTCACGTTCATGCACGCTCATAGGGTGATGCTCCTATTGGTGGAACAAGCATGCGGTGGTCCGCTGGCCGAAATCGTTGGCTTGATGAAGATCACCTGTGGGAGCTGGCTTGCCTGCGATAGCGGGGTGTCAGCCAACACAGATGCAAGCTGACTCACCGCTATCGCAGGCAAGCCAGCTCCCACATTGATCCGGTTTCTCCAGTCAGATCGCTGTGGCTTTAAGGTCGCGATAGCTGGCGCCCGGATGGTTGTTCGGCAAACGTGCGCCTTCCCCGAATAATTTCTCCCGCAGGGTGCCCTGGGCATATTCGGTCTTGTACACACCGCGCTTCTGCAACTCCGGCACCAGCAAGTCGACCGCGTCGATAAAGGTCTCGTGGGTCAATGCATAGGCCAGGTTGAAGCCATCCACATCAGTCTCTTCAACCCACTCCTGCAACAGGTCGGCCACGGTTTGCGGGCCGCCGACAAACAACGGGCCGAAGCCGCCGATGCCAACCCAGTCCGCCAGTTCATTGGGGGTCCAGACCTTGTTCGGATCAGCAGTTGAAAACGCTTCCACCGCCGACTGAATGGCGTTGGTGTGCACGTGCTTGAGGGGTTCATCAGGCTTGAACTGGCTGAAGTCGATACCGGTCCAGCCGGAGATCAATGCCATCGCGCCTTCGTAGCTGACGTAGGATTTGTATTCGTCGAACTTGGCCTTGGCCTTGGCGTCGGTTTCGCCAACGATCACCGTCTGCAAGTTGAAGATCAGGATTTTCTTCGGATCACGCCCTGCCTCGGCCGCACGCCGGCGGATGTCGGCAACGGTTTTCTTCAGCAGCACTTTCGACGGTGCCGCCACAAATACGCACTCGGCCTGCTCGGCAGCGAACTGTTTGCCCCGGCTGGAAGCGCCCGCCTGGTACAACACCGGCGTGCGTTGTGGCGAAGGCTCGCAGAGGTGAATGCCGGGCACCTGGAAGTGTTTGCCAACGTGGCGGATCTCGTGGATTTTGCTCGGGTCACTGAAGATCCGCCGCTCGCGGTCCCGCAGCACGGCGCCCTCCTCCCAACTGCCTTCCCAGAGTTTGTAGCAAACCTCCAGGTATTCCTCGGCGTAGTCGTAACGCGCATCGTGTTCGGTCTGGGCTTTCTGCCCGAGGTTCTTCGCGCCGCTTTCCAGGTATGAGGTGACGATGTTCCAGCCGACGCGGCCTTTGGTGAGGTGGTCGAGGGTGGAAAGACGCCGGGCAAATGGGTACGGGTGTTCGAAAGACAGCGAGGCGGTCAGGCCAAACCCCAGGTGTTCGGTGACCAGTGCCATGGGTGCGATCAGCGACAGCGGGTCGTTGACCGGCACTTGGGTGGCCTGGCGAATCGCCGCGTCACCGTTGCCGTTATAGACGTCGTAGATGCCCAGCACGTCGGCGATGAACAGGCCGTCGAACTTGCCGCGCTCGAGGATTTTTGCCAGGTCGGTCCAGTACTCCAGGTCCTTGTACTGCCACGAGCGGTCTCGCGGGTGGGCCCACAAACCGGGGGACTGGTGGCCGACGCAGTTCATGTCGAAGGCATTCAAGCGGATTTCACGGGACATCAAAGCACTCCGTTGAGGTGGTAGTTGCCGACAATCTGGTATTTGCGGCGCAACGGGTCATCGAGGGTCGGCGGCAACGCGGTGCGTTGGCCGGTGAGTTCGAATTCGGCATTGCTCGCGGCGATAAGGGCTTCGGCCGCCGCGATCTGGGCTTCGGTGAGGGCCACCGGGCTCGGGTGGGTTTCGGCACGCTCAAACAGAGCGGCCGCTACGTCCACGCGAATCTGCAGATCACCGAAGCGGCTGATCACGTAGGGGTCATCACTTTTCTCGACAAAGCGCCGGGTGCTTTCCAGCAGTTGGCGCGCCTGATTCAGTGCGGTCATGGATAAAGCTCCTCAGTTCCAGGCGTGGCGCGCAGGCTTGACGCCGTTGAGCACGAAGTTGCCGATCAGGTGGTATTTCCAGCGGGCCGGGTCGTGCAGGGTGTGGGTGCGGGCGTTGCGCCAGAAGCGGTCAAGGTTGTGCTTGCCGGTGACCGAGCGGGTGCCGGCCAGTTCGAAGAGTTTGCTGCTGGCAAGCAACGCGGTTTCCGCCGACAACACTTTGGCCTGGGCGACAACGAGGGAGGCATTGGCCACGGTGTCTTCGTTGGGGTCGGCCAGGGCCCGGTCGACAGCCACGCCGGCCTTGGCGAGGATCGCTTCAGTGCCGTGCACGCGCCATTCCAGGTCACCGATGGCCGCGATGGTGAAGGGGTCTTGCCAGCCGTGATCCTGTTGGCTGTCGATCCACGGACGGGCCTGGCGCGCATAAATCTTGGCCTGTTCCAAAGCGCCAAGGGCGATGCCGGTGTCGACGGCGGCCTGGATGATTTGCGAGATCGGGCCGTTGGCGGTGGGCTGGTCGAAAGCCTGGTGGGCCGGGATCACCGCACTCAGCGGCACGGTGACGCCATCGAGGGTGACCCCGCCGCTGGCGGTGGTGCGCTGGCCGAAGCCGTCCCAGCTGTCGACCACCGTCAGGCCCGGCGCATCACGTTCGACGAACGCGATAAACGCCTGGCCGTGTTCGTTGTTGCCGACGGTGGGCACCAGGTGGGCGAAGAGTGCGCCGGTGCAGTAGAACTTCTCGCCGTTGATCTGGGCCGTATCGCCGTGGAAACGGATTTGCGTGTCGAAGGTGCCGGCGTTTTTGCTCCCGGCTTCGGAGAAGGCATTGCCGAAACGGTAGCCCTGCAAGACCTTGGCGAAGTAATGCTGCTTTTGCTCCTCGCTGGCGGTTTGCAGGAGGATGTCCACCACCCCGAGATGGTTCTGCGGGATTTGCCCCAGGGACGGATCGGCGGCGGAGATCAATTTGATCACCTCGGCCACCGTCACATAGGACACTCCGGCGCCGCCGTAAGCCTTGGGAATGGTGATGCCCCACAGGCCACTGGCGGAGAATTCGTCCAGCTCGGCCACCGGCAGGCGTCGTTCGCGGTCGCGTACGCCCGCCTCCACGGCAAAACGCTTGGCCAACTCGGTGGCAACGGCGATGGCCTCGGCGTCCGAGCGGATGATGTGGGCAGGGTGTTGGGGTTGGGCTGACATGGGCCGACTCCAGGCTCCAGAGAGATACCGGAGTAATTGCAGGAGTCGTGCCTGAATCCAATGATCAATGAAATCAGCGGGTTGCCGGCAAATCGGGGAAGTTGTCGGCGGCTCAAAACAGCAAAGTGTCCAACCACTGTTGCGCTGCCAACAGTTAGATCACCACGTTGCGCACAAACCGCACCGCCACTTCACCGTCATTGCGATAGGCGTGAAGGTGGCGACTGGCGAACATCAGGAACTCACCGGTGGCGACGTGTTTTTCCTCCTCACCCAGCCCCAGCGTCAGCGTGCCTTCAAACACAAACAACTGCACGCTCCAGCCCTCGGGGTCCGGCTCGGGCATGTAGCGGTCACCGGGTTCCAGGCGCATCTCCCACAGCTCCACCTCGCGGCGCGCGGTGGCCTTGGCCAGCAGCACGGCCTTGCTGCCGGGAATTTCGCCGGCCCAGGCCAGTTCGTTGATGCGGCTGTGATCGGGGGCATCCGGGGCCTGGATCAGGTCGCTGAAGGCCACTTCCAGGGCTTCGGCCACCCGGTCGAGGGTCGACAGGCTGACGTTCTTCTCCCCCGCCTCGATCGCCACCAGCATGCGCCGGCTGACGCCGGACTTTTCGGACAAGGCCGTCTGGCTCAACTGCGCCGCATGGCGCAGGCGCCGAACGTTCTGGCTGACGTGTTGCAGGACCGAGGCCCGTTGCGGATTTTCTTTGTGCACTATATTGCTCACAGGGTGGGGTTGCGCAGTATACTGCCCAGCTTGCGGCGCATTGTGCGGTCCGCGCCCCTCCTGTGCAAGACCGAGCCGCCATGACCACCTCCCCGTTGTTTTCCCGTTTCAGCAAAGCCGAATGTGTATTGGTGGTGATCACCATGATTTGGGGCGGCACCTTTTTACTGGTGCAGCACGCCATGGCCGTGAGTGGCCCGATGTTTTTTGTCGGCCTGCGGTTTGCGGCGGCGGCGCTTATCGTCGGGGCGTTCTCGTTGCGCAGCCTGCGGGGCCTGACCCTGTTTGAGTTGAAGGCCGGCTGCTTTATCGGCGTGGCGATCATGTTTGGCTACGGTTTGCAGACCATTGGCTTGCAGACGATCCTGAGCAGCCAGTCGGCGTTTATCACCGCGCTGTATGTGCCGTTCGTGCCGCTGCTGCAATGGCTGGTGCTGGGACGGCGGCCTGGGTTGATGCCGAGCATCGGCATCATGCTGGCGTTTACCGGGTTGATGCTGCTGACCGGCCCGGCGGGCGCGTCGCTGAATTTCAGCCCCGGTGAAATCGCCACGTTGATTGGTGCAGTGGCGATTGCTGCCGAAATCATCATGATCAGCGCCTTTGCCGGGCAAGTGGATGTGCGCCGGGTGACGGTGGTGCAACTGGCCACGGCGTCGGTGCTGTCGTTCCTGATGGTGGTGCCGATGGGTGAGGCGCTGCCGGGGTTCTCGTGGTTGCTGCTGTTCAGCGCAGTGGGCCTGGGACTGACCAGCGCGGTGATTCAGGTGGCCATGAACTGGGCGCAGAAAAGCGTCTCGCCGACACGGGCCACGCTGATTTATGCCGGTGAGCCGGTGTGGGCCGGCGTGGTCGGGCGGATTGCCGGGGAGCGTTTCCCACCGATTGCCATGGTGGGTGCGGCGTTGATTGTGGCGGCGGTGATTGTCAGCGAGATGAAGACGCGGGGGCAGAAGGCGCTTGAGGCGCGCAATGAGCTGGAACAGGAAACCCAAGGCTAAGGCTACTGAAACAATGCCAAACAAGCTTTTTCAGCCTACCTTGTAGGATCCTGCCACATCTTGCCGTTTGGTGATCAAGATTCCGGCACGTATGATGCATCCCAAACTCCCGCAGATTAGAAGCCTATGTCCCTGATAGTTCTACTGCTTCTGCCCTTTGTCGGCAGCTGTCTCGCGGCCTTGCTGCCGCACAACGCACGTAACACAGAGTCCCTGCTGGCCGGCCTTGTCGCCCTGGTGGGGACGGTCCAAGTCGCCCTGCTCTACCCCCAAATCGCCCACGGTGGCGTGATTCGCGAAGAATTCATGTGGTTGCCCAGCCTCGGGCTGAACTTCGTGCTGCGCATGGACGGTTTTGCCTGGTTGTTCTCGATGCTGGTGCTGGGCATCGGGACCCTGGTGTCGCTCTACGCCCGTTATTACATGTCGCCGGAAGACCCGGTGCCGCGCTTCTTCGCGTTTTTCCTGGCGTTCATGGGCGCCATGCTTGGCCTGGTGATCTCCGGCAACCTGATCCAGATCGTGTTTTTCTGGGAACTCACCAGCCTGTTCTCCTTCCTGTTGATCGGCTATTGGCACCATCGCGCCGATGCCCGGCGTGGCGCCTATATGGCGCTGATGGTCACCGGCGCAGGCGGTTTGTGCCTGCTGGCGGGGGTGATGCTGCTCGGGCATATCGTCGGCAGCTATGACCTGGACCAGGTCCTGGCTGCCGGTGACCAGATCCGTGCCCATTCGTTGTACCCGATCATGCTCGCCCTGGTGCTGATCGGCGCCCTGAGCAAAAGCGCGCAATTCCCCTTCCACTTCTGGCTGCCCCACGCCATGGCTGCACCGACGCCGGTGTCGGCCTACCTGCACTCGGCGACGATGGTGAAGGCCGGCGTGTTCCTGCTGGCCCGCCTGTGGCCGTCGCTGTCCGGCAGCGAAGAATGGTTCTGGATTGTCGGCGGTGCCGGCGCCATTACCCTGCTGCTCGGCGCTTATTGCGCCATGTTCCAGAACGATCTCAAGGGCCTGCTGGCCTACTCCACCATCAGCCACCTCGGGCTGATCACCTTGCTGCTGGGGCTCAACAGCCCGCTGGCCGCCGTCGCCGCGGTGTTCCATATCCTCAACCACGCCACCTTCAAGGCGTCGCTGTTCATGGCCGCGGGAATCATCGACCACGAGAGCGGCACCCGCGACATCCGCAAGCTCAGCGGCCTGGTGAGGCTGATTCCGTTTACCGCCACCCTGGCGATGGTCGCCAGTGCGTCCATGGCCGGGGTGCCGCTGCTTAACGGTTTCCTGTCCAAGGAAATGTTCTTCGCCGAGACCGTCTTTATTTCCTCCACCGCCTGGGTGGAAATCGCCCTGCCGGTGATCGCGACCATCGCCGGTACCTTCAGCGTGGCCTATGCCCTGCGCTTTACCGTGGATGTGTTCTTCGGCCCCACCGCGACCAACCTGCCCCACACCCCGCACGAACCGCCACGCTGGATGCGTGCACCGGTGGAACTGCTGGTGTTTACCTGCCTGCTGGTGGGGATTTTCCCCGCGCAAGTGGTCGGCTCGATCCTCGCCGCCGCCGCCCTGCCGGTAGTCGGCGGGGTACTGCCGCAGTACAGCCTGGCCATCTGGCACGGCTGGAACGCGCCGATGATCATGAGCCTGGTGGCCATGTCCGGCGGCGTGGTGCTGTACCTGCTGCTGCGCAAGCAACTCAAGCTGGGCCGCTTCAAATACCCGCCGATCATCAGCTACTTCAACGGCAAGCGCGGCTTCGAGCGCTGCCTGGTGGTGATGATGCGCGGGGTGCGCAAGATCGAAAAACGCATCAGCACCAAGCGTCTGCAAACCCAGCTGTTCCTGCTGGTGCTGGCGGCGGTGATCGCCGGGTTGATCCCGATGCTGCACAGCGGCCTCAGTTGGGGCGACCGGCCGAAGATCCCGGGCTCCATCGTGTTCGTCACCCTGTGGTTGCTGGCAATCGCCTGCGCCCTGGGCGCCGCCTGGCAAGCCAAGTACCACCGGCTGGCAGCCCTGACCATGGTCAGCGTATGCGGCCTGATGACCTGCGTGACCTTCGTCTGGTTCTCCGCGCCGGATCTCGCGCTGACCCAACTGGTGGTCGAGGTGGTCACCACCGTGTTGATCCTGCTGGGCCTGCGCTGGCTGCCACGGCGGATCGAAGAGGTTTCGCCATTGCCGAGTTCGTTGCGCAAGGCACGCATCCGCCGCCTGCGGGACTTGCTCCTGTCCACCGTGGTCGGCGGCGGCATGGCGCTGCTCTCCTACGCGATGCTGACCCGCCAGACGCCCAACGATATCTCCTCGTTCTACCTCAGCCGCGCCCTGCCCGAAGGCGGTGGCAGCAATGTGGTGAACGTGATGCTGGTGGACTTCCGGGGCTTCGACACCCTGGGGGAAATCACCGTGCTCGGCGCCGTGGCGCTGACCGTCTACGCCCTGCTGCGCCGCTTCCGCCCTTCGAAAGAAAGCATGGAATTGCCCGCGCAACAGCGCCAGCTGGCGCCTGACGTGGCCACCGACCTGGTCAACCCGCGCCAGGCCAGCGACACTGCCCTGGGCTTCATGATGGTGCCGGCGGTGCTGGTGCGCCTGCTGCTGCCGATTGCCCTGGTGGTTTCGTTCTACCTGTTCATGCGCGGCCACAACCAACCGGGCGGCGGTTTTGTCGCCGGGTTGGTGATGTCGGTGGCGTTCATCCTGCAATACATGGTCGCCGGCACCCAGTGGGTCGAGGCACAGATGAGCCTGCGGCCGATGCGCTGGATGGGCTTTGGCTTGCTGTCGGCAACCCTCACTGGGCTTGGCGCACTGTTCGCCGGCTACCCGTTCCTGACCACCCACACCTGGCACTTCAGCCTGCCGGTGCTGGGCGACATCCACGTCGCCAGCGCGCTGTTCTTCGACGTCGGCGTGTACGCCATGGTGGTCGGCTCGACCCTGCTGATGCTCACCGCCCTGGGCCACCAATCGGTGCGTGCCCATAAACCCAGCAACCAGGCGAAAGCCGTTGCCAGCCAAGGAGGAGCCGCCTGATGGAAGAAGTCATCGCAATTGCCATTGGGGTGCTGGCAGCCTCCGGCGTCTGGCTGATCCTGCGGCCACGGACGTTCCAGGTGGTGATGGGCCTGTGCCTGCTGTCCTACGGGGTCAACCTGTTCATCTTCAGCATGGGCAGCCTGTTTATCGGTAAGGAGCCGATCATCAAGGACGGCGTGCCGCAAGACTTGCTCAACTACACCGACCCGCTGCCCCAGGCCCTGGTGCTGACGGCGATCGTGATCAGCTTCGCCATGACCGCGCTGTTCCTGGTGGTGCTGCTGGCGTCCCGGGGCCTGACCGGCACTGACCATGTGGACGGCCGGGAGCCCAAGGAATGACCTGGATGAATCAACTGATCATCGCGCCGATCCTGCTGCCGTTGCTGACCGCCGCGCTGATGCTGATGCTCGGCGAGAAACACCGCCCGCTCAAGGCGCGGATCAACCTGTTCTCCAGCATGGTGGGCCTCGGCATCGCGGTGCTGTTGCTGTACTGGACCCAGAAAGGTGGCCCCGGCTCCATCGGCGTGTACCTGCCGGGCAACTGGCAAGTGCCGTTCGGCATCGTGCTGGTGGTAGACCAGTTGTCGGCCATGATGCTGGTGCTCACGGGGATCATCGGCGTCAGCGCTCTGCTGTTCGCCATGGCCCGCTGGGACCGTGCCGGCACCAGTTTCCATGCGCTGTTCCAGATCCAGCTGATGGGCCTTTATGGCGCCTTCCTGACGGCGGACCTGTTCAACCTGTTCGTGTTTTTCGAGGTGCTGCTGGCGGCCTCCTACGGCCTGATGCTCCACGGCTCGGGCCGGGCGCGGGTGTCGGCGGGGCTGCACTACATCTCGATCAACCTGCTGGCCTCGACCTTGTTCCTGATTGGTGCGGCATTGATCTATGGCGTCACCGGCACCCTGAACTTTGCCGACCTGGCGCTGAAAATCCCCCTGGTGCCGGAAGCCGATCGCGGCCTGCTGCACGCCGGTGCGGGCATCCTCGCCGTGGCGTTCCTGGCCAAGGCCGGCATGTGGCCGCTGAACTTCTGGCTGGCGCCCGCCTACTCCTCGGCGAGTGCGCCGGTGGCGGCGATGTTTGCGATCATGACCAAGGTCGGTGTGTACACCGTGCTGCGCCTGTGGAACCTGCTGTTCTCGGGCCAGGCCGGTGCCTCGGCGCTGTTCGGCGGCGACTGGCTGATCTACGGCGGCATGGCGACCATCGTCTGCGCGGCGCTGGCGATGATCGCCGCGCAACGCCTGGAACGCATGGCCAGCCTGAGCATTCTGGTGTCCGCCGGGATCCTGCTGTCGGCGGTGGGTTTTGCCCAGCCAAGCCTGACCGCCGGGGCGCTGTTTTATCTGGTCAGCTCCACCCTGGCCTTGAGCGCGCTGTTCCTGCTGGCCGAATTGATCGAGCGTTCGCGCTCGGCCAACGACATGCCCCTGGACGATGAAATCGAAGCCCTGCCCAAGGCCATGGAATCCCTGCATCCGCCGCCCGGCACCAACCTCGACGATGAGCAGAAAGCCGTGGTCGGCCAGGTCATCCCCTGGACCGTGGCCTTCCTTGGCCTGAGCTTTATCGCCTGCGCCCTGCTGATCATCGGCATGCCGCCGCTGTCCGGGTTTATCGGCAAGCTCAGCCTGCTCAGCGCCTTGATCAATCCGATGGGCCTGGGCAACGCCATCGACGAGCCGGTGCGCCCCGCCGCGTGGGGCCTGGTGGCGCTGTTGATCTTCTCGGGCCTGGCCTCGCTGATCGCCTTCGCCCGCCTCGGCATCCAGCGCTTCTGGACCCCGGAAGAACGCCCGTCGCCGTTGCTGCGCCGTTTTGAATGCGTGCCGATCTTCTTCCTGCTGGGCCTGAGCATCGCCCTGACCTTCAAGGCCGAGCCGCTGATGCGCTACACCCAGGCTGCTGCCGAAAGCCTGAATAATCCGGAACATTACGTGATGGCCGTGATGGCGACGCGACCGGTGATGAGCCCTGAGGCCAAGGCCGCCGCATTGGAGGTGCAGCCATGAAGCGCCTGTTTCCTGCCCCGTGGCTGTCGTTGGCGCTGTGGCTGTTGTGGCTGGTGCTGAACCTGTCCGTGAGCCCCGGCAACCTGCTGCTGGGGGCGATCCTCGGTTTTGCAGCGCCGCTGATGATGGCGCCGCTGCGACCGCTGCCGATCCGCATCCGCCGCCCGGGTGTGATCATCCGCCTGTTCTTCCTGGTGGGCCGCGACGTGATCATCTCCAACCTCGCCGTGGCCTGGGGCATCCTGGTCTGCGGCTCGCGTGCGCCACGCTCGCGCTTTATCAAAATCCCCCTGGACCTGCGGGACGCCAACGGCCTGGCCGTGCTGGCGATGATCACCAGCGTGACGCCTGGCACCGTGTGGTCGGAACTGGCCCTGGACCGCAGCATCCTGCTGATCCACGTGTTCGACCTGGATGACGAAGCGCAGTTTATCGAGCACTTCAAACACGCCTACGAACGGCCCCTGATGGAGATCTTCGAATGAGCGCCCTGCTCTCCAATGCGATCCTGTTCAGCCTGTTCCTGTACTCCCTGGCCATGGTGCTGACCCTGGTTCGCCTGTTCAAAGGTCCCTCGGCCCAGGACCGGGTTCTGGCGCTGGATTACCTGTACATCCTGGCCATGCTGATGATGCTGGTGCTGGGCATCCGGTATGCCAGTGACACCTATTTTGAAGCGGCGCTGTTGATCGCGCTGTTTGGTTTTGTGGGGTCGTTTGCCCTGGCGAAATTCCTGCTGCGTGGGGAGGTGATCGAATGATCAATGTCGACGTGTTGCCGCTGTGGGTTGAAGTGATCGTCGCGGTACTGCTGGTGCTGAGCAGCGGGTTTGCGCTGATCGGAGCGATCGGGTTGTTGCGGATGAAGGACTTCTTCCAGCGCATGCACCCGCCGGCACTGGCCTCGACGCTGGGAGCGTGGTGTGTGGCGCTGGCCTCGATCATCTACTTTTCAGTACTCAAGTCCGGGCCGGTGCTGCACGGTTGGTTGATTCCGATTCTGCTGTCGATCACGGTGCCGGTGACCACGCTGTTGCTGGCCAGGACCGCGTTGTTCCGCAAACGCATGGCCGGGGATGATGTGCCGGCTGAAGTCAGCAGCCGCCGGACTGACAGCGGTAGCTGATCCCGCCAGGCGCTTCAGTGGTGAAATTCGTTCTCCAATAGAATCCATAAAATAGAACCTCAATCGCCAATCCCGGTATCGGGATCACTTTATGAGGTTCTCTCCCATGGCATTCGCTCCCCTTGTCCAGGCTCGTCTCGACGCCTGGGTTGCATCAGCCGCTGACTTCGGGCCCTTTCTCACCGGCCAAGCAACCACCCTTACCCTCGATGAACAGCGCAAGGCTTACGAGCAGGTGCTGAGCGCTCATCCGATTCCCGCCGGTGTACGCTTTCATGAGGTCGACATGGGCGGCGTACCGGCCATGGTGGTAGTGCCTGATGCGATGGAGGGTGATCGAGTGTTGCTGTACATCCACGGCGGTGGTTATGTCGGCGGCAGCCCACGGGGTTATCTGGGCCTTGCCGGCCACTTCGCCAAACTGCTGGGGGCAAAGGTCTACTTGCCTGATTACCGCTTGGCGCCCGAGCATCCGTTTCCGCTGCCCATCGATGACACGCTGCAGGCCTATCGTTGGTTGCTCGACCAGGGCAACGATCCCAAATCCATTGTGTTCTCCGGTGACTCGGCCGGCGGCGCGATGGTGGTGTCGGTGATGGTCAAGGCCCGCAACGCCGGCTTGCCGCTGCCCGCCGCGGGCGCCGCCTTGTCGCCGTGGGCCAACCTGGAACACACCGGTGCCTCCATCGACAGCCGTGACGGCCTCGACCCGCAAGCCTCCCGCGCAGGGCTGACGCTGCTGGCGAAAGCGTTTCTCAACGGCGCGCCGCCAAACGACCCCGATGCATCGCCGGTGTTCGCGGACGTCAGGGGCTTGCCGCCGATTCTGGTGCAGATCGGCGAAAACGAAGTGATGCTCAGCGATGCCATGCGCCTGGCCACCCATCTGGGGGAAAACCGGGTGCGGGTGTCGCTGGAAGTTTGGCCCGGGATGTTCCACGTCTGGCACCTGTTTGCGGCGATTTTGCCCGAAGGAATGCAGGCGCTGGAGAATGCGGCGCTGTTCCTTGAGCAGACAATGGCGATTAGAGATTAATTAATCCAAAAAGAGCTTGGCGCGCTTCTTTGGGCCTGATACGGTTTAGTGGATTATTTAATCCACTAAACTCAGGCGCTCTTTCATGACTACTCCTACCCCTCGTTTCAGCAACAAGGTCGCCCTGGTCACCGGCGGTTCCCGCGGGATTGGCGAAGCCATCGTGCGCCGTCTGGCCGCCGAAGGCGCAGCGGTTGCGTTCACCTATTCGGCCTCCTCAGACAAGGCGCTGGCACTGGTAAGCCAGATCGAAAGCACGGGCGGCAAAGCCCTGGCGATTCAGGCCGACAGCGCTGATGTCGTCGCGATTGAGCGGGCGGTGTCCACCACCGTTGAACGGTTTGGCGCGTTGAATATTCTGGTCAACAACGCCGGCATCCTGCAGTTGGGCAGTGTCGACGAGTTCAGCCTGGAAGACTTCGACAGGATGTTTGCGGTCAACGTCCGCGCCACCTTTGCCGCCGCCAAGGCGTGTTCGCCGGTGATGCAGGCCGGTGACCGGATCATCAGCGTCGGCAGCGTGGTTGCCCAGCGTTCGGGCTTCCCGGGTTCCAGTGTCTACAGCATGACGAAGTCGGCGATCGCCGGTATGATCCGCGGCCTGGCGATTGATTTCGCCCCGCGCGGCATCACCGTCAACAACGTGCAACCGGGCCCGACCAGCACCGACATGAACCCGGCGGACGGGCCTCACGCGGGCATGATCAAAAATTTGATCCCCTTGGGCCGCGTAGGCACCGCCGACGAAGTAGCCGGTATGGTGGCTTACCTCGCCTCCGAGGAAGCGGCCTTTGTCACCGGCGCAAGCCTGACCATCGACGGTGGTTACCTGGCCTGACCCATCACTCGCAACCGAGGTACCCCATGGCAAGACCCAGAACATTCGACCGCGACCAGGTGCTGCGCGAAGCCATTCGGGTTTTCTGCGACAAGGGTTTTGCCGCGGCCTCAACCGAAGAGCTGATGCAGGCCATGGGGTTGAGTCGCCAGAGCATGTACAACACCTTTGGCGACAAACGCCAGTTGTACCTGCTGGCGATGGCCGAGTATCAGCGCACCGGTGTCGACGACCTGATCGGGCGCCTGAATCAGGGCCCGACGCCGCTGCAAGCGCTGCATGACACCCTGCAATCCTTCGCCACCCGCGCTCTGCGCGAAGGGACCGCAGGGTGCATGGGCGTCAACGCCATCTGCGAGTTCGGCCAGGCCGATGATGAAATCAATCAACTCACCGCCCACAGCGCCGAGCGCTTGCGCAACGCATTCGAACAGACCCTGGGACAGGCGCAGGAACAGGGTGAAGTGGGAGCAGATACCGACCTGACCGGCGCGTGTGATTTTCTGATGGCCACCCTCAGCGGCATGAAAATCGCCAGCAAGGGCGGCGCAACCACTGAGCAACTGGAAGGCATCGCGGGGTTTGCGTTGCGGGCGCTGAGCGCGAAAGCGTGATCAACCCACTACAGGATCGGCGCGCCAAATCGGCCCAGTCGCGGCATCCAGTGATCCAGGATCTGCGCTGACGCCAGGATATGGTGGGCGTGCCCGATCAACAGCCGACGCGGCACAAACCCGATATAGCGTGAGTCATCGCTGTTGTCGCGGTTGTCACCCAACATGAAATAACTGTCGGCCGGCACCGTCACCGGGCCGAAATCGCGCAGCGCCCGGACTGTCGGCATGAATTGAATCGTGCGCTGGCTGTTGTTCGCACGCTCCGTCACCTTGATCCCCGGAACTGTTTGGCCAGGCGCGATGGGCTCGCGTATATCCTGCCCATTGCTGTAGGTGGCCGGCGTGCCGTTGACCCACAGCACCTCATCGCGCATTTCCAGGGTGTCGCCGGGAATGCCGACGATGCGCTTGATCAAGCGCATGCCGTCCTTGGGTGAGGAGAACGTCACCACATCGCCGCGCCGGGGGTTATCCAGCTTGGCCAGGGAAATATCGGTGAGGGGCAGCTTGAGGTCGTACGCCACGCGATTGACCAGTACTACATCGCCCTCCAGCAAGGTCGGGCGCATGGAGCCGGATGGGATCGGGTTCCAGTCGGCCAGGGACGTACGGAAAACGCCAAAGCACAGCCAGAAAATGATTGCGTAACGGTAGCGGATTAACCAACGGCGCATACATCCTCGCATTACAAAAAAGGGGGCATCGGCACATGCCGGGCAGCCCGTGGTTATTTTTGGCAATGGTCGCTTATTACACCGGAAGATTAAATTAACATTAGCGCTGCCAGCCAATGACAGCCGTTGCTTTCAAGCCCACAGAAAAGGAGTTTCACGCCCCATGGATATCAAATGTTCGGCCTTTATCGAAGGCAATGTCGACGGCTTTATTGCCCGGCCAGACGATTCAGGCGTTTCTTGAGGCGGGCTTGACCAACGGGCGGGTCATCACGAGTATTCCGGTTTTTTTGGGCCAGGGGATTCCCTTGTCAGCCAGGTGGGTAGCGAGCATGAGCTTCGGCATATCGGCACGTATGCGTCGGACAACGGGTTTGTTCAAAGCCGGTACGAGGTCGGTGGCAAGCGCTGATGCTCGCGGGCCATACCCGAAAACTTCCGACAGCTTTTTAGGGTTGTCGCTCAGAAGATGGCTCCCTACTCTTCGGTGGCCGCTGCAAATTCAGCGACCGGGTTTCGCTACGAATTTGGCATTTGAAATCGACGGGGCTCCCCGGAGTGTGGCGTAGGGAATTTGTCGGATGTTGGAGGGGATTCAGTTGTTGGTGGACAGCGCTCTGGATGAATGTGAGGCCCCTGTTCAGAGGTAGGGATTAGATAGGGTACATATCCGTTTTTTTGTCAGGGCCGCTATTGGTTCCGCTCTTACAGCGGCCTACAGGCCGGCTCGAGTGTGGTGAAGCAAAGACAACATCAAGATCAAAATCTACAGCTCCCACATTAAGCGGCTATGAGCTTGATCTTGAACTGGCCTAATCTGTCCTTGAATGTGTCAACTATGTCCCCGCACAGGCGTCCGGCCCATGTTCCGCTGCAAGCTCGGTCCCCATAGCAGCCACTCCCTGAATAACGGATATATAGGCAAAAAAACGCCCCGAACCAGTCGGGGCGTTTTTCATTCAGCAATCACCAATCAAGCCTGATCAGCCAACCGCCACGTCGTCCCGCCCTTCCCGTCTTCCAACACCACACCCATCGCGGTCAGTTGGTCACGGATACGGTCAGACTCCGCCCAGTCCTTGTTGGCCCGGGCAGTCAAACGTGCCTGGATCAGCGCATCAACTTCAGCCGCATCCACACGCCCTTCAGCGCCCGCTTGCAGGAAGTCATCGGCTTCCATCTGCAGCACGCCCAGCACGCTCGCCAGCTCTTTCAAACGTGCCGCAAGCCCCGCCGCCGCGTCGAGATCACTCTCGCGCAGTCGGTTGATCTCACGCACCATTTCAAACAGCACCGCACAGGCTTCCGGTGTGCCGAAGTCGTCGTTCATCACTTCGGTAAACCGTGCAACAAACGCTTCGCCGCCCGCAGGGGCCACGGATGGCAGGCCTTTCAGCGCGTGGTAGAAGCGCTCCAGGGCGCCCTTGGCGTCCTTGAGGTTGTCTTCCGAATAGTTGATCGCGCTGCGGTAGTGGCTCGACACCAACAGGTAGCGCACCACTTCCGGGTGGTACTTTTCCAGCACGTCGCGAATGGTGAAGAAGTTGTTCAAGGACTTGGACATCTTCTCGCCATTGATGCGAATCATGCCGCAGTGCATCCACGCGTTGGCGTAGGTCTTGCCGGTGGCCGCTTCGCTCTGGGCGATTTCGTTTTCGTGGTGCGGGAACTCGAGGTCGCTGCCGCCGCCATGAATGTCGAAGGTCTCGCCCAGGCAGCAGGTGGACATCACCGAGCATTCGATGTGCCAACCCGGACGCCCGGCGCCCCACGGCGACTCCCAGCTCGGCTCGCCGGGCTTGGTGCCTTTCCACAGCACGAAGTCCAGCGGGTCTTGCTTGGCTTCGTCGACTTCGATACGTGCGCCGATGCGCAGGTCTTCGATTTTCTTGCGCGACAGCTTGCCGTAACCCATGAACTTGGCGACGCGGTAGTACACGTCACCATTGCCCGGCGCGTAGGCGTAACCCTTGTCGATCAGGGTCTGGATCATCGCGTGCATGCCCGGGATATGGTCCGTGGCGCGCGGCTCCATGTCCGGCTTGAGGATGTTGAGGCGGGCCTCGTCCTCGTGCATCGCAGCAATCATGCGCTCGGTCAGCGCGTCGAACGACTCGCCGTTTTCGTTGGCGCGATTGATGATCTTGTCGTCGATGTCGGTGATGTTGCGCACATAGGTCAGGTCATAACCGCTGAAACGCAACCAGCGGGTCACCAGGTCGAAGGCAACCATGCTGCGGCCGTGGCCGATGTGGCAGTAGTCGTACACGGTCATGCCGCACACGTACATGCGCACCTTGTTGCCATCCAGCGGCTTGAAGACTTCTTTGGTCTTGCTGAGTGTGTTGTAGATCGTTAGCACGACGAATCCTTAAGACTGATCACTGGCCCCACGAATCACGCAAGGTCACGGTACGGTTGAATACCGGAGCACCTGGTTTCGAGTCCTTGATATCCGCGCAGAAGTAACCTTCGCGCTCGAACTGGAAACGGTCTTCCGGCTGTGCGTCGCCAAGCGATGGCTCGGCACGACAACCAGTGAGAACTTGCAGCGAGTCAGGGTTGATGTTGTCCAGGAAACTGGCGCTGTCTTCGGCCTTCTCTGGGTTAGGCGAGCGGAACAGACGATCGTACAGGCGCACTTCGCACTCGATGCTGGCCGCAGCCGGCACCCAGTGAACCACACCTTTGACCTTGCGGCCTTCAGGGTTCTTGCCCAGGGTTTCCGGGTCGTAGGAGCAACGCAGTTCGACGATGTTGCCATCGGCGTCCTTGATGGCTTCGTCGGCACGGATCACGTAGCTGCCGCGCAGGCGCACTTCGCCGTTCGGCTCCAGGCGCTTGTAGCCTTTTGGCGGCTCTTCCATGAAGTCATCGCGGTCGATGTAGATTTCACGGGCGAACGGCAGCTTGCGCACGCCGAGTTCTTCTTTCTGCGGGTGACGCGGCAGTTCGAGGTTCTCGACCTGGTCTTCCGGATAATTGGTGATCACGACTTTCAACGGACGCAGCACGCACATGGCGCGCGGCGCGTTCGCGTCGAGGTCCTGGCGGATGCTGAATTCGAGCATGCCGTAGTCGACCACGCCGTCGGAGCGGTTGGTGCCGACCATGTCGCAGAAACTGCGGATCGACGCCGGGGTGTAGCCGCGACGGCGGAAGCCCGACAGGGTCGACATGCGCGGGTCATCCCAGCCGTGTACGTGCTTTTCATCCACCAGTTGCTTGAGCTTGCGCTTGCTGGTGATGGTGTAGTTGAGGTTCAGGCGGCTGAACTCGTACTGACGCGGGTGCGCCGGTACCGGCAGGCTGTCGAGGAACCATTCGTACAGCGGACGGTGGCTTTCGAACTCCAGGGTGCAGATGGAGTGGGTGATGCCTTCGATGGCGTCCGACTGGCCGTGAGTGAAGTCGTAGTTCGGGTAGATGCACCACTTGTCACCGGTCTGGTGGTGATGGGCGTGGCGGATGCGGTACATGATCGGGTCGCGCAGGTTCATGTTCGGCGAGGCCATGTCGATCTTGGCACGCAGTACACGGGCGCCGTCCGGGAACTCACCGGCGCGCATGCGGTTGAACCAGTCGAGGTTCTCTTCCACCGAGCGGTCGCGGAACGGGCTGTTCTTGCCCGGCTCGGTCAGCGTGCCACGGTATTCCTTGGCCTGCTCAGGAGTCAGGTCGTCGACGTAGGCCTTGCCGGCCTTGATCAGCTCGACAGCCCAGTCGAACAACTGGTCGAAATACTTGGAGGCATAGCGCACTTCACCGGACCATTCGAAGCCCAGCCACTTGATGTCGCTTTCGATGGCGTCGATGTATTCCTGGTCTTCCTTGGCCGGGTTGGTGTCGTCGAAACGCAGGTGCGTGACGCCACCGAACTCCTGGGCCAGGCCGAAGTTCACACAGATCGACTTGGCGTGGCCGATGTGCAGGTAACCGTTGGGCTCAGGCGGGAAACGGGTGACGATCTGCGTGTGCTTGCCCGAATCCAGGTCCGCCTGGATGATCGGGCGCAGGAAATTGACCGGGACGGCAGGTCCGGCCTTGGAATTCGAGGTAGGGTCGACAGTGGGCTTGCTCATAGGATCCTTGAACAGACGGAAGTACTGGGCCAGGTTAGGCCGATAAAACAAAGCGCTTATCATAGCTGATGCTGTCAAGGCGCTGACAGCGTTCAGGTGCATTTAACGCACCGCTGGTAAAAAACCACCTCGAAATTCCCGCAGGTCACGCTAAACTGCGCGCCTTGGCTGTCGTTTTGCCAAGCAGGTAAGGCGCCAAAACGCCCAAACCCACGAATTCCTTGAAAGAGTAGTGAACATGACTCAAGTCAAACTGACCACCAACCACGGTGACATCCTCATCGAGCTGAACGCCGAGAAAGCGCCGATCACCGTCGCCAACTTCATCGAGTACGTTAAAGCCGGCCACTACGAAAACACTGTTTTCCACCGTGTCATCGGCAACTTCATGGTCCAGGGCGGCGGTTTCGAGCCTGGCATGAAAGAAAAGAAAGACAAGCGTCCAAGCATCCAG
Source organism: Pseudomonas yamanorum (assembly GCF_013386765.1). Taxonomy (GTDB): domain Bacteria; phylum Pseudomonadota; class Gammaproteobacteria; order Pseudomonadales; family Pseudomonadaceae; genus Aquipseudomonas; species Aquipseudomonas yamanorum_A. Next base: position 11,998 of record NZ_JACARE010000050.1, on the reverse strand, counting down.
AACGAAGCGGACAACGGCCTTTCCAACGACAAGTACACCGTCGCCATGGCCCGTACCATGGAGCCGCATTCGGCCTCCGCGCAGTTCTTCATCAACGTGGCCGACAACGCCTTCCTGAACCACAGCGGCAAGAACGTGCAGGGCTGGGGCTACGCGGTATTCGGTAAAGTCACCGAAGGCCACGACGTTGTCGACAAGATCAAGGGTGTGCAAACCACCGGCAAGGCAGGTCACCAGGACGTACCGGTAGAAGACGTAATCGTCGAGAAAGCCGAGATCGTTGAGTGATATTGCTGATTTCAGATTTGCATCTGGAAGATGAGCGCCCGGACATAACCCGGGCGTTTCTGGATTTACTGAACGGTCGCGCCCGTTCCGCCCAGGCGTTGTACATTCTGGGGGACTTCTTTGAAGCCTGGATTGGCGACGATGGGATGACGCCCTTCCAGCGTTCGATTTGCCTGGCTCTGCGCGAGCTGAGCGACAGCGGCACCCAGATTTTCATCATGCATGGCAACCGGGATTTCCTGATCGGCAAGGCGTTCTGCAAAGCGGCAGGCGCCACCTTGCTCAAGGACCCGAGTGTGGTGCAGCTCTACGGTGAGCCCGTGCTGTTGATGCACGGCGACAGCCTGTGTACCCGCGACGTTGGCTATATGAAGCTGCGGCGCATCCTGCGCAACCCCATCACCCTGTTCATCCTGCGGCACCTGCCCTTGCGCACGCGGCACAAGCTGGCGCGCAAGCTGCGCAGTGAAAGCCGGGCACAGACGCGGATGAAGACCAACGACATTGTCGATGTGACGCCCGAGGAAGTGCCGAGGGTGATGCAGCAGTTTGGCGTGCGGACCTTGGTGCATGGGCATACCCACCGCCCGGCGATCCACAAGTTGCAGATTGGCGAGCAGGCGGCCAAGCGCATTGTGTTGGGGGATTGGGACAAGCAAGGGTGGGCGTTGCAGGTGGATGAGCAGGGGTTTGCGTTGGCGGCCTTTGATTTCGTCAATCCACAGTTGGCACTGCCCGGCGCCTGAACGGAAACGGTGCAACCTCATTCACCCCTCCCAATCTCTGCATAGGCTGGCCCCTCTGCGAGGAAGATCTGCGGCGGCAGGGTGAAGCCCCGCAGCGTGAGCAACGCCATCGGCCCTGCCCCCAGTTCGGTGCGCAGGTTCCAGGTCAGGTTCAGGCCGTCAGGTGCTTTCAGGACCATGCGGTAACGGCTGTCACCGTCGTCCAGGGTGGTGATTCGGGCTTTCTCCAACAGGCGGATCAAGCCCCAGGTGCCCTGATAGTCACCAAACAGGCGCTCGCCGGTGTGGATGCTGGTCCAGCTCAGGCTGGCCCCTGGGTAGTCGCTGCGACCGGGCCAATTGAAACGCTGCCAGCTTTCTTGCTGGTTGAAGTAGTGGTGCCGTTCGCCGTTGAGGATGAAGGTGGTTTGCACGATGTCCCGGGCGGCCTTGCCCTGGAGTTCGAAGCTCAACCCCATGCCGCCGTCGGTGTAGATCACGTCGGCCAGGTGGCTGAGCTGATTGATCGCCGCCAGGAACTGCGGATTGATGCGTAACCCCTGACTATGGCGCGGGTCGGCGACCCAGCGGCTGCCTTCCTTGCGCAGCACACCGCTCAGTTGGCTGCGCAAAAACTGCTCGATGCGTCCGGAGTCGGCGCGGATCATCTGCCCCAGCATGGGCAGCGAGGAGTCGCTGGTGGTTTGCACAAACGGGTAGCGCCCGGCGAAGGCACTCTGCCAATCACGCACGATCGCACGCTGCCACTGGCTGTTAAGCCCCGCGGCCGAGGGTTGCAATACTCGCTGCCAGGCTTCGTCCAGCGGCTGCACAAACAGGGTGTGACCGATCCCATTCCATTCGGCTCCCAGGCTCGCCGCGACCAGGCTGCCGTAGGACTGGGTTTGCGTCAGGTCCACGCTTTTACCCTGAAACACGGTTTGCGCCAGCGCCTGGGTCATTTCCTGCGGATCGGGAGCGTTGCTCACTTGCTGCAATTTCAGGCGCAGCCGGGTGACGCGGGTCAGGAACGCTTGCAGGCTCAACCGATCATTGTCGGCCTGGCCCTGCGGGTCTTTGCCGAGCAGGGTCAATAATGGACCGAAGGTGGCGTCCAGCGGACCACGCGGTGCTTGTGCCTGTTGGTCAATCATTGGCACTTTGTCTTGCGTGATCAGCTTTTGTGCGGAGCGCACCAGCGAGTCGGCCAAGGCCTGGCTGCGCGTGCCAGCCTGCCCTTGATAGGCCAGGGTATTCATCAACGCGATCAAGGGCGATTGGCGCACGTCGGTCATCAGCGTCAGCTGGTCGATCACATCACTCAGACTGCTGGCCTGGTTCCAGCGCAGGCTGTTGAGAAAGTCCAGCCAGGCACTGGCGTAATCCTGAAAGTAACGCTCGACGAGGCGTTCCCTGAGCACATCCGGGGTCAGCTCGGTGGCGATTTCGGTCTGGTTGTCGCTGAGCACCCAGTCGATTTCTTCACGGCGGGCTTCGGCGATAGTGTCGATGGCCTGACGTACCTGCCCTTCCCAGGCCTGACGGGTGAACACGCCCGGCACACTGGCCACGGTATGGAACAGCGCCGTGGCATCGGTTTCGCCGGTCATGGTTTGCAGGTGCAGCTCAGGGTATTGATTGGCTGCTGCATCGAGGACCTGCTGGTACAGGTGGGTTTCGGCGTTGCGCTGGCCCAGTTGGCTGAGCAGGACCCGTCGGGCCTGAGCCACCAGCTTCGGGTCGGCCTGGATCGCCCAGGCCGGATGCGCCGACAGATGTTCGCCATAGAACCGCCACAGATTAGGCGCCAGGCCCTGCCACAGGCCCGACGACACACCCTCGCGCAGCGGCTCGGCGTTGCCCAGGGCCTGGGCCAGGAAGGTGGCGTCGGCTTTTGCCGGGCGCGCCATCATCAGGTACGCCTTCAATTGCTCGTAGGCCTCCTGGGCACGTTCAGCCCGTTGTTCGCTGCCTGGGGGCAGGCTGATCAACGCGCTGAGCTGGCGGTGCAAATGGTCGGCCGCCGGGTCACGGATCAAGCGGTTGTTGGCTTCGACGTAACGCGGCCACAACACCGCGAGCAGGTCTTGATTCCGGTTCAGACCAAAGCGCTGATACCAAGGCGTGCCGTGTTTGGCGCGGTAGTCGAGGCGCCCCAGTTCGCGCACCAGATCGTTCAGCGCGCTGAGTTGTTCGTCGGGGCTTCCCGACTGCTGCAATGCCGCCAATGACGTGTGTACCTGGGCGATGAGTACGCGGTTGCTGACGAAGGACAGCAGCAACCCGGCGCCCCATACCAGCGCCAAACCCAACACCAACGCATACCCGACACGCGGCGCGCTCCAGCCCAGGCGACGGCTGCTGGCGTTATCGTTGATTACCCCATTCCACACCGGGGCAACCGACCAGTCATGTTCTCTATCATGGGGTGAGCGCTGTACCGGCAGGCTGAACCACAGGCCACGCAGGGGCACATCATGGGCAAACGTATCGCCGAAAGGCGCCAGCGCGTGACGCCAGCGGGCGATGCCCTCGCCCTGTAAATCCCGAGACAGGCGCAGCAGGAAGTCATG
>NZ_JACARE010000050.1:0-8189 GCF_013386765.1 Pseudomonas yamanorum | reverse complement strand
CAGCCACTTCTGATCGGCCAGGGCTGGGGCGATGGCTGCGATTTCGGCGGGTTCGCCGATCACTAATAACAGGCGGACTTTTCGGCGCCAGAAGAGGCCGTGGTGCTTGCGCAGGTGGGCACGCAGCTCTTCCGATGAAGTGTCTGGCGATTCAGACTGAGTGCTCAACTGCGAAGTCAACGTTTCAACGACAGGTCCCACGACCCGTTCCGCCTGGCCGACCGCCAGGCGATCCCAGGCCAACAGGATGACCGGGCAGAGCCAGCAAAGCGCGAACCACACCCCCAGCCCCCACAGCGCCAGTTGCCTGATCGGCATGTTCGGCCATCCCAGATAATCGCCGCACAAGCCATACAACAGGCCTGCGAGCAGCACCAGCAGCGTCATGATCAGCAGATAGCCCACCCCCACGCGTACCAACGAGCCCTTAACCAATTCCTTAACTATCGCCATGAGGCACCGCCACTCCAATTGCCAGTCGTTTGTTTCCATCCTGACTCAGCCAACCGCAAGGCTGACGCGTCTGACCCGCTTGCAGCAACGCCAGGGACATCCCGATAAATGGCGCCAGGTCTGCCAGCACACCCCACTGCCCATCCAGTTGATGCTCAACTGCCGACCAGCCACCCTCTACAAAAGCCTGCTGGCTGGCGCTATCCATCGCGAGGCAACTGCTCGGTGGCGTGTCCAGTCCCGCGTAGCGCTGCATCTGGGCACACAGGTCGGTAGTCGACTCGTCTGCCCAGTATTCCGCGCGATGCAACACCTGGTGGCCCTGCCGGGTTACCCGCCAAAGAAAGCCTGCTTCACCCGGCAACTCGTTTTCTTCAGCGCTCTGCACCGACACCACACCGGCACACAACAGCCAATCGTCCTTGCCACGGCAGTCGCGGTGATAGGCATCAATCAGGTCATCCAAATCAGTCAGGTTCTGTAAGGGCACGCGGGCCTTGGGCAACAACACATCTGCCTGGGCCAACGTCTGAACGAAAGCAGCCTGATTGCTCTCACCTCCAACCCAGGCAATCGCCCGCAGCTGCGACCAGCACTCCGATAGCCCGGGGAGCGCCAAGGTTAATCGGGCGAGGTGTCGCGCCAGTGCGGGCTCACGCTGGGTGATCGAGTCCAGCGACAACGGGCACCGCAACCCCGGCTGCGTAGCGCCGGGTATCACTGAAGGTATCGCCAGCGGGAGATCTTTCATCAGGTTCAAGTACTGCGTTTGCACATCGCCTGCCGGCCCCAGCAGCAACACATCCTGCACCGGCAGACCAAGACAACGTCGCCGCCACCACGCTTGAGTGGCAGCATCCCGAGTGCGCAGATACACCTTGCGGTTGAACAGCTCGATCTGCAATGCCAGCACCCGCACCGCCAGCACCAGCGCCCAGCACAGCGGCAGTACCGCACTCCAGAGCCACAACTCCACGCGCGGTTGGTCGGTGGGCCAAAGCACCAGCAAGGCCGCCGATTGCAACCCGAACAGCAGCCCCAACCCCAGCCACCAACGGCGCCAACGGGGTTCGCCCGGCTCGACAAAATCGGGATATTCAGGCGGGCGGCTCATGGCGCTACAATCATCGAACTGGCCGCCAGGGTGCTGACCAACCGGCAACCGCAGGCGCAACAGTGGCCGTCCAGCGCCACTGCTTTTCCATCCATGGTTGAACCCGAAACGCCCTCGACAATGTGCGTCAGGCCGTGCAGATTGCAGCAGGCTTGATCATCCACACAGGCCACCGGCTTACCAAAGGCCTCGTAACGGCCTTCCAGGACTTCGCCGCCGAAGGGATGCAACGGGTCGCCCTTACGTACAAGTGGCAGCATCAGACCACCCCGCCATCGAGTTCGAACAAACTGCCGGCCTCGCGCAACATGGCACTTGTCTGCTGGATACGTTGCAGATAATCATCCTGTGCGATTTGGCGCTTCTGCTCGGTAGCCACCAAGCCGATATGGCCAGTCGGTTGCAAAAGCTGCGCTGCGCCGGGCAAGAACGGCACCACCAGGCCACTCGCCTTGTCGATCACCTGATAGCCAATGGTGGCCATGCCGATACCTCCCGCCAGCCCTCCCACGCCCCTCCATCCACCGCGCTTGATCCCATACACCGTGGCCCCGGCAATCATCGCTACACCCAGCATCCGGCCGGCCACCAAAACCGGGGACAGCTCGCGGCTGTTGTCGTTACCGAAATAGGTCATGCGGTAAAAGAAGTAGCCTGCCCACATCTCCCGCGTTCCCAGCGCGTCGTACATGAACCATGCCCGGGAGTCGTGTATCTGGTCGTCGAACAATGCCACCAGCCGGGCCATATCAGCGTCCACACTGGGCGTGCCTTGGGCGTCACAAAACAGTTGCGCACTGCGGCGCTTGCCCTCTGCGCTGAGGGTCGCGTGATCGTTGCGTTCATCGTCCTCATTGAGCAGATAGACCGCATCGCGCAACACCACATCCACCATCGTGCCAAAGTCGCTGGTTTGCTCGCGCTTCTTGCCCGTGTAGTCGGCCTTGAATTCAGCAGCGGCCTGGCTGAGCTGGGTCTGGTCGATTTGCGGTTCGTAGATCGGAGGGCCGGCGTACTGAGGGTTGGTAATGCGCACTTTCGCAGCCGTCGCTTTGTCCCGTTCATATTGCTTGCGGTCGGTACTTTGCTGGTAAGGCGTCACTTCGTTCGCTTGGGTGAAGTACGGCTGGCGCGTGAAACTGTCGTTGTCACCTTCCTCATCATTGACATATCGACCAATGCGCCAGCCGGTGATCCAGCCCAGTTGATCGGCGAGGGTGTCTTCCACCGTGGTGTTTAGAGGTTGCGGTGTGTACTCCCAAGGGGGAGTGTCGGCGGGTCCGGTGGCGGCGATACTTGGGAGGGTTTTTCTTCGCCAGGCGTTGAAGCGTTCGATTAACTCTAAACTCAGCGCAAACTCTCGATCGGTCGCAGGACTCATGACACGCCAATACTTCTGAGTAAGGAGCGTTTTCGGCAACACCGCCTCAGGCACCTGCAATGGCGCACCTGCTGCAAAAGCAGCGGCATAAAGGTCGTGTAGAACAATCTGCGAAACCAGTTCATGGGTGCCGCCACGGGCCTTACCCTGATCATTTTTCGGATATCCGCCACCCACATCAGAATGCACACCGGGATATACCACTTCATAGGTATTTTCCGGGTAATGGCCGTCCTCGTTACGGATCGAATCCAGCGGAAAACACGAGCGCTGCTCAAAGGCCGCGACAAAATGCCGGCAACACTTGACCAACTTCGGAAAGCGCTGCGCATCCGGCAGCAACTGGCTGTCATCGGCCCAATCCATATGCCCGGCGAAAAAAGGGGCGGCGTGGGCAATGCCCACCGAAGCCACGGTGTCCAGGACGCCAAGGAATTCGACGCTGACGGGCAACCCAATCAGGCTTTGATCAGGCAGCGTTGCCCCGGGAGGGGTGTCGAACAACTGGCTCAACCACGTGACAAAAGTACGAGCTTCGGCTGCTCCTCGAGAGAACCCGTACACAAACAGCTTGACCCCCAGCACGCGGGGCTTGGCCAATTCCGTCTGGTTCTGCAATGTAGCCAGGAACTTTTTTATCGTCCGTCGACGATTACCCTGACCCAGTGCGCTCATTAGAGGAGCTTTCCAGGTACTCATGGCGTCGACCATGGTTTTAGCAACAGCCTTATCTATTTCTTTCTTATTGTTAAGGGCAAAAGACAGAGCGCTGGCTAACTGCACCAAAGCCCAGTTGATGCGATCCTCACCACCCGTCGCGTATTTAAGCCCACCTTCGCTGTAGTCCAACTCTCCTACCTCAGGAAAGGGAGTACCAACCCCAGGCATATAATAGGAGAAATAACCTGCCCTATTGGCCTTTGGACCTTGGGGCGACGCATGGAATAATTTGGCGATATTGCTTGGATGACCTTTCTTTGTATCGTTATCATCATTATTGTTAGTCCCGTCAAAGAACAGGCTAATGTGGAGGCTATGGCAGCAGTCAGAATGCCTCTTTTGCCCTCTCGCATTGACACCTTGACGAAAAAGATTCTCCTCGCGAGTTTGCTTCTCATAATTATCAGTCACTGTTGACGTTCTTGTCGGAAAACGGCCACCCACTGGAAAGTCTGGAGGCCCCCAAACGTTAGACCTTGGCTCTTTTTTTACTGTGGACATACAACTGGCTCCTTCATTTCCAGTGGTTCCTTGATAGGATTGTTAGGCGAACCATAACCCCAGCACGAAGTGGTAACCTTGATCTGATTACACACCAAAAAATGCACTTTCAAACCACACGACTCGGTACCTGACCATTCAGGAATATCCACTACCACGCTATGGCGCTGAAACTTTGCTTCATGCTCTATCCACGCGGCCTCATCGAACCCGTACCCTGTTGCTTTTCGCTTTATTTTTGCAAACGGATCCGGATCAACTTCCCATTCAATATTGGCCTTCAATCCAGGCCTCCATTTAATCGGCATCACAACGCAACACGAAGCCCCTCCCCCACCATGAGCTCTGTAACCGTTTACCGAAAACCAATTGATTGCACCCAAGGTGTGATTAACGGCCTGTAAATTCCCACCTGCCATTTCATTATCCGCAGAGGAGCATCCAACTAACGTCAAGCCCAAAAAGGCGTACACACCCTGCCTTAGCACTTTTCTCGCCCTCAGCATCATAATATGCACTTCCCTCGACCCTATTCAGATGCGCATAAAAAGCACCTAATAAAATTTTATTTTCATACACTCTATTTACGGATCATCCCAAACCCTACTTACCAAGGTTCTTTCGGAAAATATTCCCTGACAGAAAACATCGGCGGAGTTCCCCGTCACTGCGGACATACGGTTGGCTCCTTCATATCCAGAGGCTCCTTGATAGGATTATTGGGTGAACCATACCCCCAGCACGAAGTTGTAACCTTGACCTTATTGCACACCAAAAAATGCACTTTCAAACCACAAGACTCGGTACCCGGCCATTCGGGAATATCTACTACAACTCTGTGCCTTCGGTAGTTCTTTTCATGGCTCACCATAAACGACCTAAATTCATCGGTCCCCAACGGCGGTGACGAGGCAAATGGGTCCGGATCAACCTCCCATTCAATATTGGCCTTCAATCCGGGCCTCCATTTAATCGGCATCACAATGCAGCACGAAGCCCCACCCCCACCATGGGCCCTGTAACCGTTGACCGAAAACCAATTGATTGCACCCAAGGTGTGGTTAACCGCCTGTAAATTCCCTCCTGCCATTTCATTGTCCGCAGAGGAGCATCCAAATAACGTCAAGCCCAAAAAGGCGTACACACCCTGCTTTAGCACTTTTCTCGCCCTCAAGACCATGATATGCACCTTCCCCGACTCGACTCCAAAACACATGAAAAACGTCCAATGAAACATTATTTTTCATACGTTCTATCGGATCATCCCGAACCCTACTCACCAATGTTCCTTCGGAAAATATTTACTGAAAGAAAACATCGGCGGAGTTCCCTCTCACTGCGGACATACGGCCGGCTCCTCCATCTCCAGAGGTTCTTTGATAGGATTGTTAGGCGAACCATAGCCCCAGCAAGAAGTTGTGACTTTGATCTGATTACACACCAAAAAATGCACTTTCAAACCGCAAGACTCAGTACCCGACCATTCAGGAATATCCACTACAGCGCTATAGTGCTGATAATTAGCCTTATGTTTAGCTTGGGCAGCTCTATATCCATCTATATCCGAGGGCCAGTTTGAATATGCGAACTGATCTCGATCAATCTCCCACTCGATCTCGGCCTTCAATCCAGGCCGCCATTTAATCGGCATCACAATGCAGCACGAAGCCCCACCCCCACCATGAGCTCTGTAACCATTGACCGAAAACCAATTGATTGCACCCAATGTGTGGTTAACCGCCTGTAAATTCCCACCCGCCATTTCATTGTCTGCGGAGGAACATCCGAACAATGTCAACCCTATGCAAACACACATACCCTGGAGCAACTTCCTCCAACCTAATAACCACATAGCGACACCCCACAATCAAATAAAACCCAAACAAGATTCTTAAACACCTGTCCGCACTCAATAAATATTCCTTATTTCAAAGGCACACACATCGCTAACGGCCTCTATCAACTTTCTTTTGATGATCGCCATACAGCATCGCCGTATCAATCACAAAATCCACCGGCATACTGAACAGGATGACGAATGGGCACACTACACTCAGGTAACAAAACATAGGGATGTAGTCATAGGTACCGGTGCCTTCAAGCGTAAGCAGGCGCCAGTCATATTGCGAACCGATGTAATAATCATCCCCGCGACTCGCGCTTGACGACTTACCTCTCTCAGCTATCGTTCCACAACCAGTCGTTAGAACAAGTTGAGAAACCAACATCAATAAAACCAACAGTCTTGCCAGGCCAACACATTGCTTGAATCCCTTTCCCGCGTCGTGAGCATGGCCATCAACCGATAAAGCGCGTTTATAGCTCATAGCTTCTTCCTCACGTACTCAGTCAGGCTTCCAAAGTAATTCTCCTGACTGGCCTGTACGACCAGCGTATATAAAGAAGCAAAACGAGATTCCAGGCTTGCGCCCAATCCTTCAAAGTTATCCCCGACCAGCATCCGTTGCGCATCACCAATAGAACCAATCAAGTCGCATTGTTGGTCACTCAGATCCAAACCTGGGCTAACTTGAATATCGTCCTGATACATCTGACCGCTGCCTTGTAGCCAATGCGGCTGTTCATCCCTGTCCAACCAGCCCCAATAACTCACAACCTTCAAGTATTCGGCACGCTGCTCATCCGTCAGGATTGAGTTCATCAACACCGGAAAGATGCGAGGATCGTAATACCGCAACACGCCTGCCTGCCCACCCCACTTCATTTGCAACAGGCCTTGCAAAGCAAGGCTCAAGACTTCGAACGGCAATGGCGAAATCACCACCAGCAAACGAGCATCAGTGGCGCAGTGAGTCATCAGTTGTTCGAGCCAGGTTCTATGCTTCCACTGCTCCAGGTCCAGACGCATTAACAGAGGGGCCTGATCCAGGAGGTTTTCTTCCGGCGTGCCGCTGAACAATGAGAACCATGGAACGTGTGGCCTAATCATCTTCAGCGCAGGTACCGCGCGGTTATTCCAGTCGGTTTGGTCGAGCAGTAGATCAAGCTGTCGTACGCCAACCCTGGCACATACCTGTTCTATCTGTTTTTGCCATTCTTTCGGCGTTGCCATCCTTATATTCCCCGTCAACCTTCACGCTTCAATAAACCGCCGGCGGTTTGCCGGGCCCTTACCAGGCACTCCTCACACACCGACGTTGGTAACTCAGGCATCGCGAAACGCTGGCCTGCCGGTTTTTCCCAGACATGCTGCCCCTTGAGATTCAATTTCCCCGGGCTATGGATGTCGATCGCTCCCTCGGGCGTAATGCGCAGATACCCGCCTCCGCACGCCAGGGTGATGCCGTTTTTGGCAGTGAGTTGTAGATGACCCTGTATCGACTGCACGGTGATGTCTTGCTGGGCAATCAGCTTCATCACGTCATCGTGGGATTCGATTTCCAGGGGGCCTTTGCCGGACACCAAACGCATGCCTTCTTGTTGCGCCAGCAGGGAGATGGACTGATTTGCATGCAGGGACATGCGCTGGCTTGCGGCCAGGTTGATTTCATCGTTGCTTTGCAGGTACAGCGCGTCGCCGCTTTTGAGCAGCAAACTGGCTGGGGTCACCGCCCCAATGCCCTTGGGGGCGCTGAGCAACATGGCCGAGGCACTCAGGTTTTTGGCGCTGTCCTGAAACTGCTGCAAGCCGTCGATAGCCGGTTGGCGACTGTGGTGTGACTGGGCGATTTCCTGCCAGTCGGCGATTTGCTGCTTTGCTCCTAGAACCAGAGCGTTGGCGGGCTCCATGCTGAGCACATCACCCGAAGCCTTGGTCTGTTCATCCGCACTGATAAACACACCCTTGCCGCCGCGAATCGATCCCCACCCGTCAGAGCGCAGCTCAAAACCTTCGCCGCGCTTTTTGCGCTCGGCATCCACCAAATGCCCAAGGTTCAGCTGACTTTTCCCACCGTATTCCGTACTGAGCTTTACGTGCTCCTGCCCCCGCGTGTCGTCCATGCGCAGTTTGTTGTTCGCCGGGGTGCGCAGCACATTGCGTTTGTAGTTGCGCAAGGT
>NZ_JACARE010000049.1 GCF_013386765.1 Pseudomonas yamanorum | reverse complement strand
ATCAACCGACCGGCTTCGTCGTACTGATACGCCGTCACCGACCCCAGCGGATCCTGCTCAACCGTCAGCCGGCCTTTTTCATCGTAGGATTTGAAGTGCTCGGCACCGTCCGGATCAATCCGCTGCACCAGCCGTGCGCGCTGGTCGTGGACGTAGACTTCCTGGCTGCCATCGGCGTTGTGCACGGTGACGCTGCCGTTGTCATCCCAGGCATACCGCGTGTCCATCTGCGAAAAACTGGCCCAGTGCCGAACGCAGCGTGCAGCCTTGCCAGACCTTTCCCACTCCCAGAAGAAACTCGCCCCACCGGCCAGTTGCCGCTCCAGGATCACCTGCTGATCGTCGTAGCGATAACGCTCGCTTTCGCCTACAGCGTTGGTCGCCTCAATCAACCGCCAGGCGTCGTCGTACTTGTAGGAAACAACGTTCTGCTCGGTAACCCAGTCCAGTTCCCGCTGCACCTGATAGTCGACGGCAACGATATGCCCGCGGTCATAACGCAGCAGCAATCCTTGGCCGACGTGGTTATCAATCCGCTGAATCCGCCCGGAGTAGTCTCGGGAAATACGCAGCCGGTTGTCGTACGCGTCGCTGATCGACGTCAGTACACCGTCACGGAAGTGGTAGAAAAGGGACGCCTGAGACAGCACCAACTCATCAGGCAAAGCGCCCAGATAAATCCCTGCTTCCGCCAGGCTATTAGTGATGGCCGGTCGCGTAGAAGAGGGCTGGGGAAAGGTCGTGCTGCGGTTCTCGTGGTCGGTCCAGACCACCGTTTCACCGCTAACCGCCAACCGCTGAGCCAGCGAATGGCTCCAGCCAAACCCCAACCCGCAATCCACTTCCACCGCACTGCTGCGATACAACCGCGTCCAGGCAAACGGCAACACGCCATCCAACGAGCCGTCGGTGAGAGTCAGCAGTTCCTCACCGGTAACCATCGACACCGGGCAGCCATTGGTTGCGGTTTTGTCTGCGGGAGCGGCCGCATCACCGCCAGGGTTCTTGGCAGCGGCGGGCACATCATCCACAAGCTCCTGCTTCACCAGCGCCGTGCGCGCCGTCTTCGGCTCCCGCACCAGAGCCGCCGGGTTCGAAACCTGATCTGGACCCACCTTCAACGGCACCGCCGCTGCCTTCACTGGCACCGCATGACTCTGAAGCACCACCGGCTTAAGCACTTCGGCATGCCCATCCATCCGGGCCGTGCCGCCCAGCGTGGCCATCTGCTCCAGCCACTCCCGTGCCCGCTCGGACTTGACCTTGCCCAGCACCTGCGCACCCAGGCGCACGGCCACACCCATGCCGCCGGTGGCCCATAGCAACAACAGGTTGAGCAGTACCTCGGTGGTGATTTCCCCCAGCAACTCAAACATGTAATGCGGCGGCAGCATGCGCATCCAACTGACCATCGCGGACAGGTAGATAAACAGCAGCGGTTCATCGCTCAGAATCAGCAGTCCTTTGGCAATCGCCTCATGACTGAGCTTCAGCAGCGCCGCAAGCTCGGTCTGGGAGATGTACTGCAGCAGCTTTTCGCTGTTGGGCTTGATGTCAGCCAACCACTGGTACAGCTGCGCAATACCGTCCCAGAGACCGTAAAGCACGTTGCCAAACCCGTGCGCATAGGCCACTTGCAGCGAGGTATACCGATCGACATAACCGGCCTTGGAATAGCTCTCCCATATCGGCTTGAACGTGCTCGTCCACTCGCCACGCAGGCGACCTTCCAGCGAGCTGATCTCGGACTGGTAGGAGGCATACAGCGCCTTGATGTGGTCCTTGGAAACGTTGGGATAAAAGCTGACCCGGTACTGCCGGTCGACGGTGCACTCGGTGACTTCGAGAATGCCGCTGGGGCCGATGGTTTTATGGAGGGGGGCGCCGAGCGGGCCGCCGTCTTGCGCGATTTCCTGGAGCATCACGGGCGTATTGCCGATGGGCACGAACCGTGTGCTCTGGAACATGTGCACCAGGGTCAACGGTGAGTTGGCCCTGCAGGTCGCGACGGTGCTGCTGGGATACAGAGCGCGGGTGATGGGCGCGACCAGTGAAACCTCATCCCCCACCTTGAACACTTGCTCGACATCCAGTGCCGAAAAACTCCAGAAGCTCTCGGCCCACGCGTCGTAGGTGTTCAGGCAGTGTTTGAAGTCATTGAGAACCTCGTTGACGTTACGCGTCTTCGGGTCCATCGCCGCCACGACGAAAAAGCCAATGGCGGGAATCAAGAGGCAGCCCCACTGGGCAGAGCAGTAATCGAAAAAGACATCGGCGTTCCCTCGCGCTGTGTAATCAGGCGAGGGACTTTGCAGCGGTTCTCAAGGCGGGGGAGTAGAGGTTATCTGGCCGTTCGGTAGGACGTTTCGTTAAACCTCCGGCAAGGTCGAACCGCCATCCACCACCAAGGTCTGCCCGGTGATATAGCCCGCCAGGTCCGACGCCAGAAACAGCATCGCCCCGGCAATATCCGCCGGCGCACCCAGCCGTCCCAGCGGCACCCGGCTGGCGATCTGTGCGTTCACCTGGTCATCCCCCAGATTGCCCATGGCCGGCGTGGCGATCATGCCGGGCTCCACGCCATTGACCCGCACATTCAGCCCGGCCAGTTCCAGCGCGGCATTGCGAATGAACCCGTTGACCCCGGCCTTCGACGCCGCATAGTGACTCAACCCGGGAAACGCGACCCGGGGCCCGGTGACTGAAGACGTGACCAACACGCAGCCTCGGCCCTGGCGACGAAACATCGGCAGCGCCGCCTGGGTCAGCCAGAACAACGCCGACAAATTGACCGCCAACGTGCGCTCGAGCATCGCCGGGGTGATATCGGCAAACGGCGTCAGCGGAAAATACCCGGCGTTATGCACCAGGATATCCAGCCGGCCCCAGCGTTGTTCCACCCCTTCAACCAGCCTGAATACCGCAGCGGCGTCCGCCAGATCCACCGTCACTGCTTCCACCAGGCAGCCGCGCCCGCACAACTCAAGCGCCAGCGCTTCGGCCAGTTGCAGGTCGGCGATCATCACTCGCGCACCTCGCAGGGCAAACGCCTCGACGATGGCCCGACCGATGCCCTGGGCGCCCCCCGTTACCACTACGCTGCGACCGCTGAAATCCAGTTCTTCATCCATGACCCACCTCCATATGCGCATACGCCAGCGTGGGCACATCGACGATGCTCGAACCCCCATCCGCCACCAGCGTCGCCCCGGTAATGATCGACGCCTCACTGGACGCCAAAAAACGGCACACCCTGGCGATTTCCTCGGCGCTGGCCGGGCGGCGCAAGGGTACGTCGGCGCACACCCGGTCATAGGCGTGTTGCAGCGTCTCGCCATGAAAATCCATCAGCGCTTGCATCTCCTCATCGGCCATCGGCGTGCGCACCCAGCCCGGGCACACGGCGTTCACCCGCACACCACGCGGGCCGTAATCCCGGGCCAGTGAGCGATTGAGCCCGAGCAAGGCATGCTTGGCCGTGGTGTAGCCGCACACTTCAGGCCCGGCGGCCAGGGAGGCAATCGACCCCATCAGCACAATATTCCCGGCACTTTCCAGCAGCAGCGGCAAACACGCCCGGGCACTGTAGAAGGCGCTGTCGAGGTTGCTGCGCATTGCCGCTTCCCAGGTCTGCGGGCTGGTGTCGGTGGCGCTGCCAACCCCATGCCCGCCCGCGCAGGCCAGCAGCACGTCGATCCGCCCATAGCGCTGGCGAATCTGTGCGACGAACCCTTCCCACGTTTGCGGGCAGGCCGCATCCCCCACCAGCACAAGGCCGCCGGTTTCCCGGGCAACCTGCTCCAGCGGTTCGCGACGACGGCCGATCAGTACCAACTGTGCACCGTCGGCGGCGTACAGCCGGGCGCAGGCGGCGCCGATGCCGGTGCCGGCACCGGTGATCACAAGGGTGCGCGGCTCAGTCATCAGGATGCTCCGTGCGGTTGAGCACCTGGCAGTAGGAGCTGATGGGAAAGTTCGACAGGGCATCGAAGGAGGCGTCGGCATAGCCAAAGATCTTGCCGTCGCTGCGGTGCTGCTGCAGGTCGATCAGCACCAGGCCGAGGGTGGGGATGATTTTTTCGCGCCACACAAACAGGTACAGCTGGTCGGCGATCTTGTAGTAGTCGCAGCGGTCGGTGTCGCACAGGCCTTGCTCGACGCCCTTGAGGCACTGCCAGGCGTAGAACTGGTGATTGAGGTAGATGTGCTCGTAGACCTCGCTCGGGCTGTAGCGGTACTGGTTGCGCAGGCCGGTCAGTTCGGTGGTGCGGGCGTGGGGGCATTGGCCGGCCTGCCAGGGGCGGTCGAGGCTGCCGTGGAGGAATTCCACTTCCACCGAGGTCAGCGGCTTGCCGGCGAGGGCGCGGCTGTAGAGGCCTTCGCGGGTCTGTTCCTGGGTGGGCATGCGCCCGAGCACGGCGGTGAATGAGGCGCTGGCGGTGTCGAGCACCAGGCTCACCGACCAGGCTTGCGCACCGTCGCGCTTGATGAAATCCACCAGGTACAGGCCGGGGCGCACCGAGGTTGCGCGGTAGCTTGCGCTGCCGCTGGAGTGGCCGTCGGCGGCAACCCAGGCCAGGCTGTCGCGCTCGAAACGGTGCTCGATCTGCCAGCCATTGGCGAAGTACAGCGTGAAGGTTTTGCCGCTCAGGTCGGCCAGGTTCGGCAGGATGAAGGCCTCGGGGGCGAAGCCGTCGGCCAGGGCGCCCACGGTGATCCAGTCAGAAGGGGTGGTCATTGCGATGCTCCGGTTGGGTGGATGAACACCACGGATCATCGCGCCCGGGAGCAGGCCCGACCATCAACCGGATGGTTGAGGCCGGCTACAGGAACAGGCTGCCCACCAGCTCGGTACGGCTGCTGACACCGGTCTTGCGAAACAGGTTGATCAGGTGGGTCTTGATGGTGGGCAGGCCGACGTCCAGCTCCTGGGCCAGCTGTTTGTTGCTGGCGCCCTGGCGCAACAACAGAGCGATCTGGCGCTCCTTGGGTGTCAGCCCGGCCAGTGCATCTTCAGCGGGGTGCATGTTTGCGACGGCCAGTTGCAGCAGGGTTTGCAGGGCATTCAACTGGGCCAGTTGCTCGCCGGTGAACGCGCCTTGATCGGCAGTGCGCAGCAACGAAATGGCGGCCTGGGGCTGGCCGCCACGCTGGGCGAGGATCTCCACCACATCCACCACGCCATAGCGCCGCAGAAAATCCCCATACCGTCGGGTATCCCGCGCCGGCTGGCGGGCCATGGCAAGGCCCAGCGGCACCACGGCCAGGCCACTGGACAGGCAGTTGCGCGGTTGCAACGGGTCGAACTGGCGGTAGTTGTCGAGGTAGTCGCGGTGCATCTCGCCGCTCATGCCGTGCAACTGGAAATCCCGGGCTTGCAGCTGCCGGTCGACGCAATAGAACGCGGCCTGGCTGACCGGAATCAAGCGGGTAAAAGCCTGCAGGCATTGGCCGGCGACTTCGTGGGCGGGGAGGGTGTGCATGGGGGGCACCTGCGCCAAAGGGCTGCCGACGGGTGCCGGCAGCCGGGGCTATCACACCACGGCGAAGTAGTGTTTGACGAAACTTTCGCTGACCACTTCCCACAGTACCGGGGTGCCCTTGGTCACGAACCAGCTGTCACCGGCCTTGTAGCGCGTGCTCTGGCCGGTGGACTCGTCGGTGAGTACCACCTCGCCGGTGACCACGGTGGCCTGTTCGGCGAACGGGTAGACCATGCGGAACTTGCCCTGGGTGGTGCCGAAATAGGCACTGCTGACCGGGTCGGTCGGGGTGCCGAAGGTCATTTTGCCGAAGGCCCGGACTTCGCCTTCGAGGATGGTTGAACCGAGGTCGGCGACGGTGCCCCAGGCGTCGAGTTCGGATAGCTGGATTTCTTTCTTGAGGGTAACGAGGGTCATGGCAGTTGCTCCTGATGAGAAAAATAGTGATCACCTGTAGGAGCGAGCTTGCTCGCGAAGGTCGTCAACGATGACGCTGGCGTCCTGGATGAACGCGGCGTCCTTGCGTTTTTCGCGAGCAAGCTCGCTCCTACAGGTGTCAGGTGTCAGGTGTTGGGTGTTGGGTGTTGGGTTTTAGCGGCGGCCGTTCCAGTAACCGGAGAGCTGGTGCCAGGACTTGCCGGCGGTGAGCAGCAGCGGGCGGATCGCGTCTTTGCCGAGGATGGTCGGGCGATGGATCGAGCTGACCAGGTCATACCGCGCCGAGCCTTCGCTCATGCCCTCGGCCAGCACCTTGCAGATGATGTGGCTCGGGGTCACGCCGAAGCCTGAATAGCCCTGCACATAGAACGCGTTGCTGCGCCCGGGCAGGGTGCCGATCTGCGGGAACAGGTTCGGGCTGCAAGCCATCGGGCCGCCCCAGGCCAGGTCGATCTTCACGTCCTTGAGGTACGGGAAAATCTTCAGCATCAGGTTGCGGTTCCAGGCTTTCAGATCGCCGGGAATGTGCTCCACCAAAGGCGTGGCGGCACCGAACAGCAGGCGGTTTTCGTTGGTGACGCGGTAGTAGTCGATCACCGGGCGGATGTCGCTGTAAGCCCCGCGAATCGGGCTGATGCGCTTGATCAGCTCTTCAGACAATGGCTCGGTCATCATCTGGAACGCATAGGTGTTGATGGTCGATCGGTGCAGTTCCGGTTCCAGCTTGTTGAGGAAACTGTCGCAGGCCCACAGCAATTTACTGGCTTTGACCGAACCGCGTCCGGTGCGCACGGTGATGCGTTCGCCATAGCTGACTTCCAGCGCCGGGCTGTTCTCGAAAATCCGCACACCGTGGCCGGCCAGGGCCTTGGCCTCGCCCAGCAGCAGGTTCAACGAGTGCACATGCCCGCCGCCCATGTGCAGCAGGGCGCTGCTGTAGGCGTCGGAGCCGATGATCTGCTTCACATCGGAGCCGCCGAGGAAGCGGATCTCGTGTTGGGTGTTGATGGATTTGAAGTCCTTCTCCCAGGCGCGCAGGGTCTTTTCCTGGCGGGCGTTGAAGCCCATGTAGCCGTAGCCGTGGCAGAAGTCGGCATCGATGTCGTACTTGGCGATGCGGTTCTTGATGATGTCGGCGCCCAGGTCGCTGATCTCGAAGATCTGGCGCAGGCCGTCTTCACCCACCTCCTTCTTGATCTTCTCCAGGTCGTGGCCGATGCCGGCCATGATCTGCCCACCGTTGCGCCCGGTGCCGCCAAACCCCAGGTACCGCGCTTCCAGCACGACGATGTTGGTGATGCCTTTTTCGGCGAGTTCCAGGGCGGTGTTGATCCCGGAAAACCCGCCGCCGATGATCACCACGTCGGCTTCCACGTCCTGTTCCAGGGTGGGGAAGCTGAGGTTGTATTTCTTGGTCGCCGTGTAATAGGTAGGCGTTTCGATATTGATCATTGCGCTGCCTGACAGTGAAGAGCTAATGAGTGTATTAAGGCCGTTGGCGCGCTGGATGTCTTGATTCTGTGTGCCGGGCTTTTTGATCCTGCGCGCCAGAGCCTTCGCCTGCCTCACAAGTTATAGCGTGAGGCGCGGAGGAGAGTGGTAGAGTTTCGTTAAAACATTAACTAAATCTATCGTGACCCTGAGCCTATGTTGAAACCCAGACAATCCCTGACCTTGACCCTGTTGCAGGCCCGTGAAGCGGCCATGAGTTTTTTCCGGCCTTCGTTGAATGAGCACGGGCTGACCGAACAGCAATGGCGGGTTATCCGAATTCTCAGCCAGCATGACGAGCTGGAGATTTACCAACTGGCGGAACTGGCGTGCATTCTCAAGCCGAGCATGACCGGCGTGCTGGTGCGCATGGAAGCGGCGGGGATGGTGCACCGGCGCAAGGCCGAGCAGGATCAGCGGCGGGTGCTGGTGACGCTGGCGGAGAAGGGCAAGGCGAGTTTCGAGTCGATGAGCCAGTGCATGGAAGAGAATTACCAGCGCTTGCAGGGGCAGTTCGGGGAGGAGAAGTTGCAGGTGTTGCTGGGGTTGCTGGATGAGTTGAAAACCATCAAACGCTGAAACACCGCTTCAGATACATCGCGTAGCAGCTGTCGAGCCCCAGCGAGGCTGCGTCTGCGGTGTACCTGACACACCGCAGACGCAGCCTCGCTGGGGCTCGACAGCTGCTACGGAGGAAGTCAGTACACGCCGCCGGTAATGGCCGGTGCTGCGGTGTCCTTGAACTTGGCAGCCAAGCCCTGCAACCCGCGCATCAACACCGTCGTATCCACCCCGACGGCCACGAATGCCGCCCCCAGCTCGATATACCGCCGCGCCAGCTTTTCATCTGCACTCAAGATTCCCGCCGCCTTGCCGGCTTTTTGAATCCGCACAATCGCGTCCTCAATCGCCGCCTGCACCTGCGGATGCCCGGGATTGCCCCGATGCCCCATGGCCGCACTCAAATCCGCCGGACCGATAAACACCCCGTCCACTCCTTCAACCGCCGCAATCGCGTCGAGGTTCTCCAGGCCTTCGCGGTTCTCGATCTGCACCAGCAGGCACATTTGCGCATCGGCCTCATCCAGATAACCGGGAATGCTGTTCCAGCGCGACGCTCGCGCCAGCGCACTGCCCACGCCACGTACGCCAAGGGGCGGATAACGCATCGCCCGCACCAGCTGCCGCGCCTGATCAGCCGTCTCCACCATCGGCACCAGCAGCGTCTGCACGCCGATATCCAACACCTGCTTGATCAACGCTGTATCGCCGATCACCGGGCGAATTACCGGCTGGCTGTCATAAGGCGCAACCGCCTGCAGTTGGCCAAGCATGCCGCGCAGGTCGTTGGGCGCGTGCTCGCCGTCGATCAGCAGCCAGTCGAACCCGGCATTCGCAGCCAGTTCGGCGCAGTAGGCATCGGCCAGGCCGAGCCACAGGCCAATCTGGGTTTCGCCCCGTTGCAGGCGCTGCTTGAAGCGGTTGATGGGCATGTCCATGAAACAGTCCTCCAGTATTCAGACAAAGCGGCAGGAGATGGAGCCCAGCATGTCGTAGTCGACATGGAAGGTGTCACCCGGATTTGCCGCCACCGGGCGGGTAAAGGAGCCGCCGAGGATGATCTGGCCGGGTTGCAAGGTGACGTCGTACGGCGCCAGCTTGTTCGCCAGCCAGGCCACGCCCTTGGCCGGGTGGTTGAGCACGGCGGCCGACACCCCGGATTCCTCGATCACGCCGTTGCGGTACAAAACCGCCGGCACCTTGCGCAGGTCGATCTCGGTAGGGCGCACGGCGCGGCCGCCCATGACGACACCAGCGTTGGCGGCGTTGTCGGAGATGGTGTCGAACACCTTGCGTGTGGCGTTGGTGTGCGGGTCGATTTGCTGGATGCGGGCGTCGATGATTTCCAGCGCCGGGATCACCCACTCGGTGGCGTCCAGCACGTCGAAAATCGTGCAGTTCGGGCCTTTGAGCGGCTTGCCGAGGATGAACGCCAGTTCCACTTCCACCCGGGGCACGATGAAGCGCTCGAACGGGATGTCGGTGCCTTCGTCGAAGAACATGTCATCGAGCAGGGCGCCGTAGTCCGGCTCGGTGATGTTCGACGACACCTGCATCGCCCGCGACGTCAGGCCGATCTTGTGCCCGACCAGCTTGCGCCCGTCCTTGATTTTCTGGGCCACCCAGGCGCGCTGGATGGCATAGGCGTCGTCGATGGTGATGTTCGGGTGCTCCAGGGAAAACTGGCGCACCTGCTCACGGGAGCGTTCGGCCTGGTCGAGGCGGGCGGCGGCTTGCTGGATTTGGGCTTGATCAAGCATGACAAAATCTCTACTGGGGATTGACGATGGCCGCATGGGTGCGCAGCACCAGCAGGCCGCCGAGGGCGATAAGCAGCGCCAGCACGTACAGGGCCAGGCTCGCGCTATGGGTGGTGTCGCGCATCCAGCCGATCAGGTACGGCGCGAGGAACGACGCGATGCTGCCGAACGAGCTGATCAGCGCGATGCCGGCCGCCTGGGTGCTGTTGGACAGGAACGCCGGCGGCAGTTGCCAGAACATCGGCAACGCGGCGCTGGCGCCCATACCGGCCAGGATCAGGCCGCCGAGCACCAGGGTCGGGTTGGTGGGCGAGAGCCCGGCCACCGCAATACCGATGGCCGACATCAGCAACGGCACGCACAGATGCCAGCGGCGTTCGCGGTTGCGGTCGGATGAGCGCCCGCAGCCGATCATGAAGAAGCACCCGGCCAGGTACGGCACGGCGCTCAGCAGGCCCACCTGGCTGTCGCGGCCGATGCCGGCGCCGTGGATCAGGGTGGGCATCCAGAACGCCAGGGTGTTTACCGCCAGCATCACCGCGAAGTACACCGCCACCAGCAGCCACACCTGCGGGTCACGCAGGATGCCGCCGAAGGAGGTGATGGATTTGCGCTGTTCTTCAGTGCTCAGTTGCTCGCGCAGTTGCTGCTTTTGCGCGGGCGCCAGCCACTTCACGGTTTCGAAGCTGTCGGGCAGGTATTTCAGGACGACCAAGCCGAGCAGTACCACCGGCGCGCCCTCGATCAGGAACATCCACTGCCAGCCTCGCAGCCCGCCGAAATCATGGAAGTTCTCCAGGATGGCCCCGGACAACGGGCCGCCGACCACACCGGCCATCGGCACCGCAATCGCAAACAGCGCGGTGACTTGCGCCCGGCGGCGGGCCGGGTACCAGCGGTTGAGAAACACCAGGATCCCCGGGAAGAAACCGGCCTCGGCCACCCCCAGCAAAAAGCGCAACACGTAGAAGCCAGTGGAGCTTTCGATCCACAGCATGCTGGTGGACAGCACGCCCCAGACCACCATCAGGCAGGCGATCCAGCGCCGTGGGCCGACCCGGTCCAGGGCCATGTTGCTCGGCACGCCGAACAGCGCGTAGGCGATGAAAAACAGGCCGGCCCCGAGGCCGTACACCGTGTCGCTGAAGTGCAGGTCGGTACTCATCTGCATCTTGGCGAAGCCGATGTTGATCCGGTCCAGGTGGGCAAACAGGTAGCAGATCAGCAACAACGGCATCAGTCGCCAGGTGACGATGCTGTGGGTGCGCTGATGTTCGATCAGGGTGGTGCTGTCGGCGGTATTGGCTGTGCTCATGATGTTGTTCTTTTTGGTTTGAGTGCCATGGGCGGAAAGCGGGCTGTGCTCAGCCCGCCTGGTTCTTCAGGAATGCGTGCACGTTGTTCTGCTTGAAATTCAGCTCGGGGTGCAGCTCGATCATCTCGAACGACAACGCCAGCAGCCGCTGGGATTGCAGCTCGGCGAAGTGCTCGGTGATGACCTTGAACAGGGCTTCGGCGACGGTCTTGCGGGTTCCCAGGTCCCGCCCGTGGCCGACCTTGAGGGTCATGTGGACAAAGGCGTAGTCATGCTTGCCGTCGGCCATGCGCCAGGTGTCCAGGCGCACCGCGCGACTGCGAATGCCCCCCAGGGGAAACACGCCGCTGTCGCCCAGCACGGCGTGAACCCGTTCGAACAGGGCCGGCAGGTTGGCCTGCTGTTCGAGGTTGTCGGTGTATTCGGCGATGAAGTGCGGCATGTGTGTCTCCTTTAGCTTGAGGCGCTGTTGATTCCTGTGGGAGCTGGCTTGCCTGCGATGGCATCAACTTGGTGAGACAGATACACCGAGGCGTCGCATCGCAGGCAAGCCAGCTCCTACAGGAGATCTTTACCAAGGCTCATAATGGGAAAATGGCATTGATCTGCCCGGTGCCCGAGCTGCCGAACGGCGGGGTGATGATCTCGGCCGGCTGGTTGTAGTCCGGCCCGCCCAGCAGCCCCAGGAGCATCGCGGTGTCGTGCATCTTGCCCTCGCCGAAGCAGTGCTCGGCGTAGTCCGGGAGCATCGCGCAGAACTCCTTGAAGCGGCCTTGCTTCCACATTTCCACCACGTGCAGGTCCATCTGCTTGTCGAATTCACGGGTCCAGTTGTGGATATTGGCTTCGGCTTCGCGGTCGTCCGAGAAGCGGTGGGAGAGGGAACCCGAGGCCAGCACCAGCACCTTGCGGTCGCTCTTCTCGATGGCCCGGCGCACGGCGGCGCCAAACGCGAAGCTGTCTTCCAGGCGGTGCCAGGCGCACCACGCGGCAATCGAGATCACGTCGAACTTCTGCTCATCCGGTACGCCCATGTGCATGTAGCGCATCGGTACCAGGGTGCCGTATTCAAGCTCCAGGCTCGGGATGTTGTGGGCCATGGTGCGCACGCCGGCCAGGTTGGCCTCGGCGGCGATCAACTCGCCCAGCTCCGGGCAGCCCGGGTACTCGTATTCCATGTTCTTGATGAAGTGCGGCAGTTCGTTGCTGGTGTAGGTGCCCTTGAAATGCTCACCGCAGTTGACGTGATACCCGCTGTTGACCAGCCAGTGCACGTCGAACACCACGGCGGTGTCGGCCCCCAGTTCACGGGCGCGCCGCCCGATTTCCTTGTGCCCGGCGATGGCGGCCTCGCGGCAACCGTGGTGCTTGCCGGGCAGTTCCGACAGGTACATCGAGGGAACGTGGCAGATCTTTGCTGCCAGGACGACTTCGCCCATGATGATTCTCCTGAATAATTGTTTTTGTCTTGGAAGCGTGTTGTCAAAGATCAACGGTGGGAGCTGTCGAGCCCCGGCGAGGCTGCGATGGGATCACCGCGTTGACTCTGGCAGACCGCAGCGCCTGCATCGCAGCCTCGCTTAAGCTCGACAGCTCCTACGGGGTTCACTCACACACCCCAGCGCGGGATGTGGTGACTGCCCATGGAAATGCACACGTTCTTGATCTCGGCGAACACTTCGAAGCTGTACTGGCCGCCTTCACGGCCGGTGCCGGAACCTTTTACCCCACCAAACGGCTGGCGCAAGTCCCGCACGTTCTGGCTGTTGATGAACACCATGCCGGCTTCGATGCCGTAGGCCAGACGATGCGCCTTACCGATGTCCTGGGTCCAGATGTACGACGCCAGGCCGTACTCGGTATCGTTGGCCAGTTGCAGCGCCTCGGCTTCGTCCTTGAACGGGATCAGGCACACCACCGGGCCAAAGATTTCTTCCTGGGCGATGCGCATCTTGTTGTTCACATCGGCAAACACCGTCGGCTGGATAAACTGCCCGCGGCTCAGGTGCGCCGGCAGGTTGGCCGGGCGTTCCAGGCCGCCCGCCAGCAGGGTGGCGCCTTCTTCCAGGCCAATCTTGATGTAGCCGGTGACCTTGTCATAGTGGGCCTGGGTGATCATCGAGCCGACCTGGGTTTTCGGGTCTTGCGGGTCGCCGACGATCAGGCGCTTGGCGCGGGCCGCGAACTCGGCGACGAACTGCGGGTAGACGCTCTCCTGGATGAAGATCCGGCTGCCGGCGGTGCAGCGTTCACCGTTCAGCGAGAAGATGGTGAACAACGCCGCGTCGAGGGCGCGGTCCAGGTCGGCATCTTCAAAAATCAGCACCGGCGACTTGCCGCCCAGTTCCATCGAATACTTTTTCAGGCCGGCGGTCTGCATGATTTTCTTGCCGGTGGCGGTGCCGCCGGTGAAGGAAATCGCCCGCACGTCCGGGTGGCGCACCAGTGCGTCACCGGCCGTGGCGCCGTAGCCCTGGATCACGTTCAGAACGCCCTTGGGAATGCCGGCCTCGACCGCCAGGCGTCCCAGTTCATTGGCGGTCAGCGGCGACAGCTCGGACATTTTCAACACGGCGGTATTGCCCAGCGCCAGGCACGGCGCGGTCTTCCAGGTGGCGGTCATGAACGGCACGTTCCACGGCGACACCAACGCGCACACACCCACCGGCTGGTACAGGGTGTAGTTGAGCATCTGGTCGTCCACCGGGTAGCTGTGGCCGTCCATGCGGGTGCAGACTTCGGCGAAGAAATCGAAGTTGTGGGACGCCCGGGGAATCAACACGTTTTTGGTCTGGTGGATCGGCAGGCCGGTGTCGAGGGTTTCCAGTTCGGCCAGGTGCGGCACGTTCTGTTCGATCAGCTCGCCGAGCTTGCGCATCAGGCGGGCACGTTCCTTGGCCGGTGTTCCGGCCCATTTCGGAAAGGCTTCCTTGGCCGCCGCTACCGCCTGCGCCACTTCCTCGGCGCCGCCGCTGGCGACTTCACCGATGGCTTCGCCGGTGGCCGGGTTGTAGTTGATGAAGGTGTCTTTGCTTTCGACCTCACGGCCGTTGATCCAGTGTTTGATCATGTTGCTCAAGCCTCTTTGCGGGCGGCGAAAAAGTCCGCCTCGCTGACAATTCGATTTACCAGGCGACCAACGCCTTCCACTTCCACGATCACTTCATCCCCTGGCACCACATCGGCCAGGCCTTCGGGCGTGCCGGTGGCGATCATGTCGCCGGGTTGCAGGGTCATGAAACTGGACAGGTATTCGATCAGGTACGGGATATCGAAAATCATGTCTTTCGTGCTGCCTTCCTGGCGCAGTTCACCGTTGATCCAGGTGCGCAGCTTCAGGTTGCTCGGGTCGGGCACGTCGGCGACATCCACGATCCACGGGCCTACGGGCGTGGTGGCGTCGCGGTTTTTCACCCGCAGGTTGGGGCGGTAGTAGTTTTCCAGGTAGTCGCGGATCGCGTAGTCGTTGCACACCGTGTAGCCGGCCAGATACTCCAGGGCGTTCTCGCGCTTGACGTTGCGCGCCGGCTTGCCGATGACCGCCACCAGCTCGCACTCGTAGTGCATGTAGGCGACGTTGTCCGGGCGCCAGGTCACCTGGTTGTGGCCGGTGTAGGTGCCGGGTGACTTGATGAACGCCAGTGGTTCGGTGGGCGGCTTGAAGGCCAGTTCGGCGGCGTGGTCGGCGTAGTTCAGGCCGAGGGCGAACATGCTGCCGCTGGCCGGTGGCAGCCACTCCACCTGGTCTTCGGCCAGCAGGCGGCCGTCGGCCAGGCGCACGGCATTTTCAGCTTCGACCAGAACCTGGTGGGCTTCACCTTCAAAGCGAATACGGGCGTGTTTCATGACAGCTCCTCTGCCTTGATGTGGTTGACCAGGCGGCCCAGGCCGCTGATCTCGACTTCCACCGTGTCGCCGGGTTGCACATCCACCCGGCCTTCGGGCGTGCCGGTGATCAGCACATCGCCTTCGTGCAGGGTCATGAACTCGCTGATCTCGGCGATCAACTGCGGCAGGCTGCGCACGAAATTGGCGGTGGAGTTTTGCTGGCGCAGTTCACCGTTGACGAACAGCTTCACGCTCAGTTGGTGCGGGTTGGCGACCTGGTCACGGGCCACCAGTTCCGGGCCCAATGCGCAGAAGCCGTCCCGGCACTTGGCTTTCACCGCCGGGCGGTAGTAGCTGTCTTCCGGCAGGCTGAACTCGTTGACGATGGTGTAGCCCGCCACATGCTCCAGAGCGTTTTCGACGCTGACCCGGCTGGCGGTCTTGCCAATCACCACGCCGAGGGCCGGGCCCGGTTGCAGGCGTTCACCCTGGGGGTGCAGCACCACGGCGTCGTGGCCGTTGCGGGTGTTGGGCGTCTTGATGAACAGCACCGGCTTCACCGGTGGCTTCTGGTAAGGCGCTTGTTCGAATTCGGCGAGACGTTGGTTCAGCAACCCCTGGTAGTTCAGCGCAACGCCGAACAGGGTGCCGTTCGCAACATCATGCAGGGCACGGCTCATGCTTTTCTCCTGGCAGTGGCGGGGCAGATTCGGACCTGCTCCGTGGAATATTCGTTAACCTGTTAACGTTATAATTAAGATGTTAACTATCGTCAAGCGTGGCAATATTTCAGGGCAGTCAAAACAACAAAGAGAATCCAGTGATGAGCGATCGTCAGCCGATCCCCAACATCAACATCGGGCAGGTCTACGACCAGCGTTACAGCGATGCCGAGGTGCACTACGACAGGCTCGGCAACCTGGCGGGGTTTTTTGGTCGCAACATGCCGGTGCACCGCCACGACCGGTTTTTCCAGGTGCATTACGTCAAGACGGGCGCAGTGCGGGTCTATCTGGATGACCAGCAGTACCTCGAATCCGGGCCGATGTTTTTCCTCACACCGCCGACGGTGGCGCATTCCTTCGTCACCGAAGCCGACGCCGACGGCCATGTGCTGACGGTGCGCCAGCAACTGGTGTGGGCCTTGATCGACGCCGATCCGAGCCTGGCGCCCGGCGCGCAATTGCCGGCGGCCTGTGTGGCGCTGGCGCGACTGGCGCCGGAGTTTCATCCCGAGGTGCGCCGTCTGGAATTCCTGTTCGACGAGCTGTGCAGTGAGATCAACGCCCAGGCCAGCGGACGCGGCTCGGCCCTGGACAGCCTGACGCGCCTGATCATGATCAGCCTGCTCAGGCTCTGCGCCAATTCCCTGGAAGCCCGCCCGGCGCGTCACGAAGACCTGCGGATCTTCCACCGCTTCAACGAACTGATCGAAGACCACTACCTGCAACACTGGCCGCTGTCGCGCTACGCCGACGGTGTGGGCGTCACCGAAGCGCGGCTCAACGAGGTATGCCGACGCATCGCCGACCTGCCGTCCAAACGCCTGATCCTCGAACGGCTGATGCAGGAAGCCCGGCGCCTGCTGCTGTTTACCGGCAGTTCGGCGAATGAAATCTGCTACCAGCTGGGGTTCAAGGACCCGGCGTATTTCAGCCGGTTCTTCCAGCGCTATGCGCAGATGACGCCGGGGGAGTACCGCCAGCGTCAATCGGGGTTGCGTTGAGGCGCCTGGCGTTACCACAGGGCCACGGTGTAGCCGATGATCACCCGGCTTTCGTCGATGTCGCTGGTCAGGCCGTTGCTCGAGCGTAGCGTCGCGTTACGCAGCCGCACGTTGACGTTCTTCAACGGGCCGCTTTGCACGGTGTAGACCAGGTCGGTGTCGCGCTCCCATTCCCGGCCGTTGCGCACCGTGGCGGTTTGCGCGTGGCTGCCGTCGACGTAGCGGGTCATGAAGGTCAGGCCCGGCAGGCCGAGGGCGGCGAAGTTGTAGTCGTAGCGCGCCTGCCACGCATCGGTGTTGGCCTTGGTGAAGATATTGATGGTCACCAGGTTGACCGAGTACGGGTCTTGCCCCGGGAAGGCAAAGTCGCCGTCACCGGAAAGGTTCTGGAAGCCCAGGCCGAATTTGTGCGCGCCCACCGACAGGCTGAACATGCCGTTGAAAAAGCGGTTGTCGATCCGCCCGCCGTCCACCCGGGTAGGGCTGCGCAGCAGGGCGCTGCCTTGCTCGCGGGTGTCGAAGTAGCGCAGGTCGGTGCGCAGGTTCACGCCTTCGGCCAGCGGCAGGTCATGCACCAGGCCGATAAAGTTCTGGCGGTAGATGTCCTGCATCTGGGCGTAGTAATAGGTCGCGGCCAGGTGCGGATTGATCGCGTAGGTGCCGCCGGCCAGGTCCAGGTGGCTGCTGTTGACGCCGCCGTAGCTCATGGACTCGTTGTTGGAGGAGTCCCGCAGGTTCTGTTTTTCCAGGCGGCCGACGTTCAATGTCAGGCCGTCGATGTCCTGGGAAGTCACCAGCTCGCCGTTGTAGGTCGACGGCAGCAAGCGGGTGTCGTTGTAGGCGGCCACCGGCAATATCGGTTGCAGGGTGCCGAGCTTGAGCACGGTTTTGGACAGGCGCAATTTGGCGGTCAGGCCGAGTTCGCTGTAGCTGTCGGCCGGCTCGCCGCTGGCGCCGGATGGCAACAGCCCGGTGCCCCGGCGGTCGCGGCTGGAGTCGAGCTTCAGGCCCATTTCACCCAAGGCGTCCACGCCAAAACCCACCACGCCTTCGGTGTAGCCCGACTCCAGGCGCAGCACAAAACCTTGCGCCCATTCGTCCGCCTTGTTCTGCGGCGCGTTGGCCTGGCGAAAGTCGCGGTTCATGTAGAAGTTGCGTAGGTCCAGGCTGGCTTTACTGTCCTGGATAAAGTCGGCGTGGGCGACCAGAGGGGTAAACGCGGCGCACAGGCCAGCGCTTGCCGCCGTGCGAAAGAGGCACGAATGCATGAGGGGCGTTCCTTTTGTTGTTTTTGTTGGTAGAGCCCGCCACCGGGGCAGGGGCGGGCATATTGTTAACATGTTATCTTTAAGCTGAATAGCCGGATTCAGAGGTTTTTGCTAATTCATTTCGAAATTAACGATTTGCCGCGTGCCTTGGGTTGCGCACCCGGGGCCCCGACTCTAAGCTTCGACGCTTCGACCTCTACTGCGCGTGAACCATGCCCACCCCCAGACCGTCCCTTACGCTCACCTTGCTCCAGGCCCGCGAAGCGACCATGGCGTTCTTCCGGCCTTTGCTCAATGAACATGACCTGACCGAACAGCAGTGGCGGGTGATCCGCATCCTGCGCCAGCAAGGCGAACTGGAAAGCCACCAACTGGCGCACCTCGCGTGCATCCTCAAGCCAAGCATGACCGGCGTATTGGGGCGGCTGGAGCGTGACGGCATCGTGCGCCGGCGCAAATCCGCCGAAGACCAGCGCCGGGTGTTCGTCGCCCTGACCGAACAGGGGCAGCAGTGTTTTGTCGACATGAGCGCCGGGATGGAAAGCAACTACCTGAAGATTCAGGAGCAGTTCGGCGAGGAATCCCTGGAGCAATTGATGGAGCTGCTGCAAAAGCTGAAAGGCATCAAACCCTGATTTCAAAAAATATTGGCTGAAGCCTGTCCCCTTTTTTCACCTGGCTGGTCATTCCAGGTAAGTGAACAAAATCGAGAGCTTTTGCCAATGCCCGCCCTACGTCCGTTGCTGAATTTCAGCCTCATGCTGAGCCTGAGCGCCAGCCCGTTGTTTGTTCCCGTCAGTTATGCCGAAGACGGCGCGTCCCGGCGCAGTTACCAGGTGCCGGCCGGCAGCCTGAGTGCCGCGTTGACCCGTTTCGCCGGGCTGGCCGGGGTCAACCTGTCGGTGGACCCGGCGCTGGTCAGCGGCCGCAACAGCAGCGGGTTGTCGGGCGAATACGGTGTCGAAGAAGGTTTCGCGCGCCTGCTCCAAGGCTCCGGCCTGCAACTGCAGCCCATGGGCGAGCAGGCCTACATGCTGACCCCAATTCCCGAAGGTGGCAGCCTGCAACTCGCACCCACTTCGATTCTCGGCACCACCAGTGATGCCGGCAGCGAGTCCTACGCCGGTGGCCAGGTGGCGCGCCGTGGTTCCCAGGGGCTGCTGGGCTCGCGGGACTTCATGGAAACCCCGTTCAGCATGACCACCTACACCAGCGAGGCGGTCAAGAACCAGCAGGCGCGCACCCTCGGCGACCTGATCGCCAGCGACCCCTCGGTGCGCGCCACCAACCCGGCCGGCGGGCGCTATGAGCAATTCACCATTCGCGGCTTCAGCCTGTTCAACAGTGATGTCGCCTACAACGGCCTCTACGGCGTCCTGCCGACCTACACCATCGACATGGAAATGGCCGAGCGCGTCGACATCATCAAAGGCCCCAGCCAGTTGATCAACGGCATCTCGCCCCGGGGCAGCGTGGGCGGCGGGATCAACGTGGTGCCCAAGCGCGCCACCGACAAACCCATCACCTCGTTCACCGGCAGCTGGGCCTCCGACAGCCAGGCGGGTGGCGCCGTGGATATCGGCCGGCGCTTTGGTGAAGACAACAAGTTCGGCCTGCGTTTCAACGGCGTGAAACAGTCCGGCGACACCACCTGGGATCACCAGAGCGTCGACCGCGAAATGGCCGTGCTCGGCCTGGATTTTCGCGGCGACCGCCTGCGGCTCTCCACCGACATCGGCCGCACCGAGCGCGACACCGACGCCCCGCAAGAGCGCGTGCAGGTCGGCCCCAAGGCCAATGTGCCGAGCGCCAACGACGTGCGCCACAACTACGCGCAGCCCTGGAGCAAGGCCAGCACCAACGACACCTTCGGCACGGTCAACGGTGAGTTCGACCTCAGCGACAACGTGATGCTCTACGGCGGCGTCGGCGCGCGCAAAAGCAATCACGATTTCCTGCGCCATGCGGTATCGGTGACCAACAACGCCGGTGATTTCAGCGTGCAGCCCCGGGACTTCACCCGCGACGAAAACGTGCGCACCGCCACGGCAGGCGTGCGCAACTGGTTCCATACCGGCCCGGTGAGCCATGAGGTCAACCTGGCGGCCAGCTACTTCTACATGGACTTCGAAAACGGCGGCGCGCGGTATGCGTCCGGGACGAGCAATCTCTACAACCCGGTGCAAACCCCTGCACCCGGCAGGCCGACGCGACTCGACTCGAAGGTCTACACCGAGAACCGCTTCAGCGGCGTGGCGTTGTCCGACACCCTGGGCTTCTTCGACGACCGGCTGCTGCTGACCCTCGGCGCGCGCTGGCAGCGGGTCAAGGTGGATGACTGGACCGATGACGTCAAAGGCAAAACCGCCTACGACGAAGAAAAGATTTCACCCTCGGGCGGCATCCTGTTCAAGGCCACCGACAAGCTGTCGCTGTACGCCAACTACATGGAAGGCCTGAGCCAGGGCAAGGTTGCACCGTCGACCTCGGTCAACGATGACGAAATCTTCCCGCCGTTCATCAGTCGCCAGGTCGAAGTCGGCGCCAAGTACGACGCCGGGGCGTTCGCAGTGACGGCGGCGGTGTTCCGGATCAAGCAGCCGGCCTACGAGACCAATGCCACCACCCTGGTGTTCGGCCCCAATGGCAAGCGCCAGAACGACGGCGTGGAACTCAGCGTGTTCGGCGAGCCGCTCAAGGGCTTCCGCCTGCTGGGCGGGGTGATGTACATCGACAGCGAATTGACCAACACCACCAACGGCACCTACGACGGCAACCGCGCGCCGGCCACGCCCAAGTACAACGTCAACCTCGGCGCCGAGTGGGATGTGCCGACCGTTGAAGGCCTGACCCTCACCAGCCGCGGGATCTATTCCAGCTCGCAATACCTGGACCAGTCCAACGTCAAGGAAATCGACGCCTGGACCCGCCTCGACGTGGGTGCACGCTACGCCTTCAAGGTCGACGACAAGCACATCACCCTGCGGGCCAATGTCGAGAACGTGGCCAACCGGCGCTACTGGAGTTCGGCCGGTGCCTCGGATGACAGCGAGCCGGGGCTGACCTTGTCGACGCCGCGCACTTACTTGCTGTCGGCCACGGTCGACTTCTGATTCGATGCGTCGGCGGCCTGCCACACCGCTTTGCTGACTTGCACCGGCTTGGGCAGCAGGCGGTTCTGGAAAAACAGGTCCGCCGTCTGTTGCTGCGCCTCAATGATGTGCTCGTCAATCGGCAGGATCGGCGATGGCGGCCGGTTGTCGACATACCGCGCAATCACCCCGGCCGGCAAACCCATGAAACGGGTCAGCACCTGCAGGCTGTCTTCGCGCTGGCTGCGGGTCAGGGCTTCGGCGGCGCTGAGTTCATCGAGCAGCGCGTGGATGAACGGACCATTGGCCTCGGCGTAGGCACGGCGCGCGGTATAGATCGGCCCGGACAGGTTCAAGCCTTCACCGTTGGCAAGCACGCGGCTGGGGCTTTGGCTCAGGGCCAGTGACGAGTAGGGCTCCCAGATGGCCCAGGCATCGACACTGCCCTGTTCGAAGGCCGCGCGGGCGTCGGCCGGCGGCAGGTAAACCGGCTGGATGTCCTTGTAGCTCAGGCCGGCCTTGTTCAGTGCCCGCAGGATCAGGTTGTGGGAGCTGGAGCCTTTCTGGAAGGCGACTTTCTTGCCCTTGAGGTCGGCAATGGTATGCAGCGGGCTGTCGGCCTGCACCAGGATGGTTTCCGCCGTCGGCTTGGGCGGTTCGGCACCGATGTACACCAGGTCGGCACCTGCCGCCTGGGCGAACAGCGGCGGGATATCACCGGTGGACGCGACGTCCAGCGCGCCCACATTCAAGGCTTCGAGCATCTGCGGGCCGGCGGGGAATTCGATCCATTGCACCTTGGTCTGGTCGAAGCGTTTTTCCAGCAGGCCATGTTCCTTGGCCAGCACCAGGGCGATCGAGCCTTTCTGGTAGCCTATCCTCAGGCTCGCCGGGTCGGCGGCCAGCGCGGTTTGCGCCAGGGCGAGCAGCGCCAACAGCAGCGCGGAAATCTTCATGGCTGTTTCTCCGTAAAGCGATTGCCTGGCCGCGCCAGTCCAAGGTTTTCACGCAGCGTGGTGCCGGCGTATTCGGTACGGAACAGGCCGCGCCGTTGCAGTTCCGGTACCACCCATTGGGCGAAATCCTCCAGCCCGCCCGGCAGGTGCGGCACCAGCACATTGAAGCCATCGGCGGCGCCGTTTTCGAACCAGTGCTGCAGCTCATCAGCGATCTGAACGGGCGTGCCGATCAGGCTGTAATGCCCGCGTCCACCGGCAATTCGGCGGCCCAGCTGCGCCAGGCTCAGGTGTTCGCGGCCCGCCAGTTCGGTCAGCAGTTGCTGGCGGCTGCGCTGGCCGCTGTCGGTCAATGGCAGCTCCGGCAGCGGGCCGTCCAGCGGGTAGCCAGACAAGTCGAAATTGCCCAGCATGCGCCCCAGCAAGGCGACGCCCACTTCGGGTTCGACCAACTGCTGGAAGGCCTCGAACTTTTCCTGCGCCTGCGCTTGCGTTTGCCCGACCACCACAAACACCCCCGGCATGATCTTCAGCGCGTCCGGCTCCCGCCCGTATTGGGCCAGGCGACCCTTGAGGTCGGCATAGAACGCCTGGGCACTGGCCAATGAAGTCTGGGCGGTGAACACCACTTCGGCGGTTTGTGCCGCCAACTCACGGCCTGCCTCGGACGAGCCGGCCTGGACAATCACCGGTTGGCCCTGAGGCGAGCGCGCTACGTTCAACGGGCCCTTGACCCGAAAGTGTTCGCCGACATGGTCGAGCACATGCAGCTTCGCCGGGTCGTAATAGGCGCCACTGGCCTTGTCGCGCACAAAGGCATCGTCTTCCCAGCTGTCCCACAACCCCGTCACCACCTGATGAAACTCCCGGGCACGGCTGTAGCGTTCGCCGTGGCCGAGGTGTTCGTCTCGCCCGAAATTCCGGGCTTCGGCGGCGTTGTCCGAGGTCACCAGGTTCCAGCCGGCGCGCCCGCCGGACAAGTGATCCAGGGAGGCGAATTTGCGCGCCACATGGTAAGGCTCGTTGTAGCTGGTGGTGGCCGTGGCGATCAGGCCGATGTGTTCGGTCACCACGCTCAACGCCGACAGCAACGTCAGTGGCTCGAAATGGTCCGAGCGCGCCATGCGGCTGGCGATCTCGCCGGTGGCGGCGGCAATGCTGTCGGCCACGAACAGGGCATCGAATTTCGCCGCCTCGGCGATCTGCGCCAGGCGTTTGTAGTGGGAGAAGTCCAGCCCCGCATTGGCCGGCACATCGGGATGGCGCCAGGCGGCCACGTGGTGCCCGGTGGCCATCAGGAACGCGCCGAGTTTCAGTTGACGGGGCATGCTCAGAAATCCTTGCGCAGTTGCACGCCGAAGTAACGTTCATCGTCACGGGGTACGGCGCGGTAGATGTAGTTGCCGCCGCTGGTCAGTAGCGGTGAATAGGACTTGTCCGCGAGGTTCTTCGCCAGCAGCGCCACGCGCCAGCCGTTGTTGTAGTCGGCGAGGGCGACGCTGGCGTTCCAGATGCCGTAGGCACCTTGCTTGGTGTCGACGTTCTGGCTGATGTCGTACTGCACTTCGCTCTGCCAGCTGTAGTCGGTACCCAGTTCGATATCCAGGCCGTTATCCAGCGGGATGCTGTAGTCGGCGCGCACGTAGCTTTTCCAGTCGGGGCTGAAGGGCAGCGGCTTGCCGTTGACGTTGCACGACGCCGCCGCGCCCGGCGGGCAGGCGAACTCATCGATACGTGCCCGGGTGTAGGCCAGCGCGCCGGAGAGCTTGAGTTGTTGGGTGGCCTGCAAGGTGTAGTCGAGTTCGACCCCTTCGGTGCTGACGCTGCCGGCGTTGATCAGGCGCGTCACCACTTGCCCGGCGACGGTGTCGAAGAAGTTCGCCTGGTAGTTATCGTAGTCGCTGTGGAAGATCGCCAGGTTGGTGGTCAGGCGGTTGTTCCAGCTGGTGGCCTTGATCCCGACTTCCCAGGTGTTGGAAGTTTCCGGCTTCAGCGCGTCGGTGTCCCGCGGCTGCATGTTGAAGAACACGTTGTAGGCCGGGCCCTTGTAGCCGCGCGAGTAGGTCAGGTAGCTGGTGACGGTGTCGCTCAGGTCGTACTGCACTCCCAGCCGGCCGGACCAGCCGTCTTCATCCACTGAGCCGGAACTGCTGGTGGCCGGTTGAATGCCGCTGACGGTGGCGGCCGAGGTGGACACGCGGCGGTGATCGTATTCCAGGTCGTCGTGGGTATAGCGCAGGCCGGCGATGCCGCGAAAATTCGAGGTGAAATTCAGCGTGGTCTCGCCGAACACCGCGTAGCTGTCGCTGGTAGTGCCGTAATCGGCGATGCCACGGTCGGTGCGCGTGGTGGTGGTCAGGGTGCGCTGGTAGGTTTCCTGGTCCTTGCCGTGCATGTAGAACAGGCCGCCGACGTATTCGAGGAATTCGCCTTTGGGCGAGGCCAGGCGCAGCTCCTGGGAGTATTGGTCGAACGCCAGTTGGCCCTTGTCGGCGGTGCCGGGGAAGGCGGCGGTCACGGTGCCCAGGCGGTCGCCGTCCTGGTATTGGGTGTTGTCCCAGCCGCGCCAGGCGGTGATCGAGGTCAGGGTGTAGTCGCCCAGGTTCCAGTCCAGTTGGGCAGACAGGCCTTTGTTGGTGTCCTCCACATGGCTGCGGGTGTCGGTGTTGATGTCGCGGTTGTCGCTGGAGCCGCGCACCGGGTTCAATGCATTGGCGAACGCCGGGGTCAGGGATTTGCTCACCACGCCATTCGGCGCGTCGTCGTGGGACTGCATGTAGTCGGCAATCAGGGTCAGTTTCACGTCGTCGTTGGGGGTGAACTCCAGCTTGCCGCGCACGCCCTGGTGGTTGTAGCCGTTCACTTCCTGGCCGTTGTGCTTGTTGTCGACGTTACCGTCGTAGCTGCCGAACAGCCCGCTGATGGAGCCCTTGAGCGTGCCGGGAATCAGGCTGCCGCCAAGGCCGAAGCGGGTGCGGCTTTCATTGCCGCTGTAGTAGGACTGGTCGATATAGCCGTGGGTCTCGGCCGTCGGCGCCTTGCTGGTGATATTGAGCACGCCGGCCGAAGCGTTCTTGCCGAACAGCGTGCCCTGGGGCCCGCGCAGCACTTCGACACGTTCCAGGTCCAGCAGGTCGAGGGTGGCCTGGCCGGGGCGTGCGTACACCACGCCGTCAATCACCGTCGCCACGGTGGGTTCAACCCCGGGCGAGGTGGAAATGGTGCCCACACCCCGTACGAACAGCGAGGTGTCCTTGTTCGACGCACCGGTGCGGAAGTTCAGCGACGGCACTTGCTGCACGATACTGGCCACGCCATTGCGATTGTCACGCTCCAGCTGTTCGCCATCGAGCACCGAGACCGCCACCGGGACTTTTTGCAGCGACTCTTCGCGGCGGGTGGCCGTGACCGTGACCGGCTTGAGGGTGGGTTCCTGCTCGTCGGCCGCGAATACAGCGGGAACGGGCAGGGCGGCGAGACCCGCGAGGAGCCAGCCCAGGTGGGCGCGGCGCCCGGTGGCGGCGCGTATGGATTGCGATAGTTTTTGAGGTTGCCCCGAATGTGTGTGCATGCTCTGCCCGCTCGAAATATGCCCTGAACCGCTGCCGTTCTGCGACGACAGCGCCGTTGAAACTGTCTTGGGCATTCGCTCGAGCGAGTAGCAGACAAAACGCTTTGGTAGCGCTAACATCGGCATTATTGGTAGGTGTGGCATAGAGCGTCAAATACTAAAAAATTAGTTTTATATTCTTTTAGGTTTTTAACAGGATCGTCCCTTGAGCGAAGACAAACCCCGGAAACGCCGTGGTGCCGGCCGTGTCACCTTGAACACCGTGGCGCGCCAGGCCGGTGTGTCAGCGATTACCGTGTCGCGCTATTTCAACCAGCCGGAGCAGGTTTCGCCTGAACGCCGTGAGCGCATCGCGGCGGTGGTCGCCGAGTTGGGCTACGTGCCCAACCTGGTGGCGGGTGGATTGGCGTCGGCCCGGGGCAGAATCGTCGCCATGGTGATTCCGAACATCTCCGGGCCGATCTTCGCCAATACCATCCAGGGCTTCAGCGACACCCTCAGCCGCCATGGCTATCAACTGCTGCTGGCATCCAGCTACTTCAGCGCCGAGCAGGAAGAAAATGCGGTGCGCGCGTTTCTCGGTTGGTCGCCGGCGGCGCTGGTGCTCACCAGCCGTTTCCACAGTGCGGGCACCGAGAAGATGATCGCCGAGGCCGATATCCCGGTGGTTGAAACCTGGGATTACCAACCCGAGCGCGAGCCGTTGCAGATCGGCTTCTCCCATTACGAGGTGGGCGTGACGGCCGCGCGCTACCTGCATGGCAAGGGGTATCGGCGCATCGCCTTTGTGCAGAACAGCGCGCCGGGGGACTTCAGCGCCCTGGAACGCCGGGATGGCTACAGCGCCACCCTGCTTGAGTTGGGTGTGCAGCCCTGGGTGTTTGCCCCGGACGCCGACCGCGCGCCCTTCGAGGCGGGCAAGCAAGCCATGCAAGCATTGATGAGCGCCGCCGTGCCGCCCGACGCAATCATCTTCGCCAATGACAACCTGGCCGCCGGCGGCTTGCTGGCCGGGCAGCGGGCCGGGCTGAAAATCCCCGAGGAGTGTGCCGTGCTTGGCTTTGGTGATTACCCGTTTGCCGAAATGCTCCTGCCGAGTCTGAGCACCATCAAGCCGCCCGCCCTGGAAATTGGCGTGCTGGCGGCCACGCGGGTCCTGGAAAGCCTGGGCGTGTTGCCGGTCGAGGAGGAGGTGCAGCGTTTGAACCTGCTGGCATGCCGCTTGATCGAGCGCGAGAGCGCCTGAGGTTTATTTGCGGCTGCGGGGCATTTTGGATACGGTGCAGGCCTGCCCAAAGGACCTGCCAATGACCGAGCCGCAACCCGCTACCGCGCCCAAATCCCGCCGTGCGCCCAAAGGTGAAAAACGCCGGGAAGAACTGCTGGACGCCGCATTGCAGGTGTTTTCCCTGGAAGGTTACAGCGGTGCCTCGATGGCGCAGGTGGCGGCGATCGTCGGTATCTCGGTGGCCGGCCTGCTGCATCACTTTCCCAGCAAGATTTCGTTGTTGATGGGCGTGCTGCAACGCCGGGACGAGGTCAATCAGCGGATTGCCGATGAGGTCCGGGCCGAGAAGTCATTGTCCGGCTTGCTGGGCAGCCTGCGGGCGATCAACCGCTCCAACGCGACTGCGCCGGGGGTGGTGCGGGCTTTTACGATTCTGAATGCGGAAAGCCTGCTGGACACCCACCCGGCCTGGGGTTGGTTCCAGGAGCGTTATGCGGGCATTCATCGGCGCCTGCACGGGCAGTTTGCCGACCTTGTGGCCATGGGCGAGGTGCGTGCTGACGTGGACATTGCCGGGCTGGTGGAGGAGATCCTGGCCATGATGGACGGCTTGCAGATCCAGTGGCTGCGCTTTCCCGATCAGGTG
Source organism: Pseudomonas yamanorum (assembly GCF_013386765.1). Taxonomy (GTDB): domain Bacteria; phylum Pseudomonadota; class Gammaproteobacteria; order Pseudomonadales; family Pseudomonadaceae; genus Aquipseudomonas; species Aquipseudomonas yamanorum_A. The sequence continues at coordinate 24,569 of NZ_JACARE010000049.1, read as the reverse complement.
GACCTGGTGGCGCGTTTCGATACCTACATCGCGCGGGTCGATGCGGCCATACGAGCGTGAATGGAGGAGCGAGCTTGCTCGCGAAGGACGTCAACGATAACGCGGGCATCCTGGATTAACGCGGTGTCTTTGCGTTTTTCGCGAGCAAGCTCGCTCCTACAGGGTTTTATCAGTTGCCAGTCGAACTGCCCTGGCTGCTGTCATCCGAGGTGTCGTAGCCGTCACCGTCGCTGGTGCCGGCGTCACCCTGGTTCTGATGCAGCACACCACCGGTCTTGACCGTTGGCGACTCACGCAGCGTGGAGTTGAGCGCCGAGCGCGGCAGCGGGTTGCTGGTGGTGGTCGACAGTTCCTGGCGGAACGGGTTGACCAGCCTGGCGTTCAGGCGAATGTCCTGGGACGAGGCGCCGACCGACAGGTTGAAGCTGTCGGCGTCCACCACCCATTGCTTGCTCGCCACATCGAAGTACGCCAGTGAGCGGTCGTTGAGTTCGATGGTCACGCGCTTGCTCTCGCCGGGCTTGAGGAACACCTTCTTGTAGCCCTTGAGTTCCTTCAGCGCCCGTTCGACTTTCGGGTGGTTCTGGCCCACATACAGCTCGGCGACTTCAGCGCCCGCCACCTTGCCGGTGTTGCTCAGGTCGAACGACACCTTGATCGGCGCGCCCGCCACCGCGACCCCAGGGGTCACGCTGATGTTGCTGTAGCCGAAGGTGGTGTACGACAAGCCATAGCCGAACGGGTAGAGCGGCTTGATGCCTTTCTTCTCGTAGCCGCGATAGCCCAGGAACAGGTCGTCCTTGTAGCTCATCTGCGTGAGGGTTTCCTGATTGTCGAATTTCGGGAAAGTCGCGTAGATCGGGTTGTCTTCAATGTTGCGTTCGATGCTGATGGGCAGCTTGGCCGACGGGTTGACCTTGCCCAGCAGGATCTCGGCGAGGGCCTGGCCGCCGTTCTGGCCCGGGTAGAACGCATGCAGCGCCGCCGGCACCTGGTCGATCCAGTCGCTCATCTTCAGCCCGGTGCCGCCGTGCAGGGTGACCACGGTATGCGGGTTGACCCTGGCGATGCTCTGGATCAGCAGGTTCTGGTATTCCGGCAAGTCGAAGCTGTGGTCGAAGCCTTCACCTTCGTACTCATTGCTGTTGCCTGCGGCCACCAGTACCGCGTCGTACTGGGCCAGGTCCTTGGGCGCCACCAGCGAGGCCCAGCTCATCTGCACGCCCACCAGGCCGCCCATGGTCGAGATGTAGCCTTTGCGGCGCGAGTACTCAAGCTTGATGTCCACGGGTTTGCCGGCTTCAAGATTGACCTTGGCGAACACCGGAATCGTCGGCGGGATGCTGTTGTTGGGCAGAGGGTTGCCGTCGCCGTTGTCGAGGACTTTCTGGCCGTTGACGTACAGGCGCACGGCACCGTCGGCGCGCACCTTGAACACCTGTTCGCCGCTGACGGTCGGGGTGACCTGGCCGCTGTAGCGGATCGACGTGGCGGCCGTGTCGCCATTCACCGGCAGGCTGTCGGTGGACCAGTCGAGGTCGACGTGGGTATCGGTACGGGTGGCAGCCGGGTCGCCGGACCAGTTGGCATTGCTGAAGAATTCGGTCTTCAAGCCCTTGACGCTGTTGCCGTCGTTGTCGGTGTGGGTCCATTTGGACGCCGTCTGGTCCAGGGACAGCCCGTCGATGAACTCGACCTTGGCGTTCGGCGCCAGTTGCTGCAGGCCGCTCAGCTCACTGATGTAGTTGGCGGCCATCACGTTGGCGCTGCCGAATCCGGTGGGCGGGGCGTATTTGGCCAGGTTGCCGACCACGGCGATGCGCTTGACCGTCTTTGCGTCCAGGGGCAGCAGGCTGTTCTGGTTTTTCAGCAGCACGATGCCTTCGCGGGCCGCATTCAGCGCCACGCGGTTGCTGGTGGCGCTGTTCATGTTATGGCTGGTCAACGGCGCCTTGCTGTCGAACTTGTACAGGTAGATCTGCTTGAGGATGCGCCGCACCTTGTCATCGATGGTCGCGCTGGCGAGCTCGCCGCTGTCCAGGAACGGCTTGAGCACCGTGCTGTTCATCTGGTAGCCCATCATGTCCAGGTCGGTGCCGGCCTGCGCCGCCGGCAACCCGTTGACCACGGCGTTGTAGTCACTCTGCACGAAGCCCGGATAGCCCCATTCGGTCTTCAGGATGTCGTGCATCAGGTGTTTGTTCTCGCAGGCGAACTCACCGTTCACCTTCTGGAACGAACACATCATCATCGCCACCTTGCTGTTCTTCGAGGCGGACTCGAAGGGTGGCAGGGTCATCTCCCGCAGTACCCGTTCGCTGATGGTCTCGTCGAGGTGGAAGCGGTTGCTTTCCTGGTCGTTGGCAGCGAAATGCTTGGCGTTGGCCCACACCCCGCGGGACTGGATGCCATTGATCACCGCCGGCCCCAGGCTGGCGCCGAGGAACGGGTCTTCACCGGACAGGTACTCAAACGCCCGGCCGCTGTAGGGCATGCGGTACAGGTTCACCCCAGGCCCGGTGACGAATTGATACCCGCCGCTGGCGGTGTCGTAGCCCAGGGCACGGCCCAGGTCGATGGCGCGGCGCGGGTTCCAGCTGGCCGCCAGGTTCGGGCCGGAGGGGTAGACCACGCCCTGGTCGTTGCCTTCGCTGGTGTAGCGCACGCCCACGCCACCGTCGGCCCCATGAATCTGCGGCACGCCATACCGGGTCAACGGCTTGACGTCCCAGCCGCCGGTGCCGCCGATATAGGCGAGTTTTTCTTCCATGGTCATCTTGGCCAGGGTCTGGTCCGCGGCCTTTTCGGCGCGGCTTACCCGGGCTTCATCCAGGGCGGGGCTGGTGGCCGCATGCACCTGGGACACGGCAAGTGCCAGCAGGGCGAAAGCCGACTGCGCACCGATCATCTTGCGTTTGCTCATTGAGCTCTCCGACAACTGATTATTGAAAACTGGGCGTCGAGAAGTGCGTTTTGTTGTGCACGCTCGTCACTTTTTTACGGGCAATAGTTCGCCTTTGTCGCAACTTTTGGCCGATGGCTAATTGCGATTACTGGGCGGATTTCGCAGTTTTAAAAGTGTAACAATTGAACTAATTATTATTGTGAGTAGTGACCAAGTGATATCACTAGATGGCACTTTGAACCGTTAAATCGCCATAATTAAGTCAATTCTTGCCGTAAAATGTCAAACGAAAGCTAATTTTTGCGTGAAATTAGAAATATTTTATTACGTTTATGAACTTGTGTTAAACCTACCAGTCGATTGGTTTAAGAAAACATGCACGGTCATGGCTAACTAGTGGCGTCTACCAGTAGTTCTAAATGGCCATAACTCAAATGGGCTGTAATACAAAATGCTTTGGTGTAGGGTCTTGATCTTGTCAGGGCTGCACCTGGGCGATTGATTGTTTTTGATCTGGAGAAAGTTGATGAAGATTTCCCTGTTGAGTGCCGGTGTTGTACTGGGCGTTGCACTAAGTGGTGCGGCAATGGCCGTCGAGTCGACGGACGCCGACGCGAAGTCCGGGGCCGCCGATTCCACGGTGATCACCCAGGCCCACGACGCCAAGGCGGCGAAGAAGCAGAAAGCCGAAACCACCAAGGGCGGCCGCCCGCTGGGCAACAGCCAGGCGACTGCACCAAAAACCTCCAACTAAGGTTGGATGCACCTGTTCCCGGGCGCCTCACGGGAACAGGTTTTTTAAATAGCCCCTCAGATTTTGCAGATACCCCAGCCCATGCCGTCCACGCCCATCGATGCTTGCCGAATGCAGATTCCGGATACCGAACAGGTGTGCGCATGGCTGATGCAACAGGCCGGTTTGAAAACCGTCGACCTGGAACGCGCCCGACGGTTATCCCAGGAGTCCGACGACACCGGACTGCTCGGCCTGCTGACGCGCCTGGGGCTGGTCTCCGAAGTGGAGTTGGCGCGGGCCTGGGCCGACTTGCTCGGCGCACCGTTGCTGCTGGCCGATGCCGCGCCACCCTTGCTCGACCCGTTGCCGGTGCTGACCGAACGCTTCATGCGCCATTACCAGGTGGTGCCGGTGGGCTGGAGCCATGGCGGCGTGCGGGTGCTGGCGGCCAACCCGGCGCTGCTGTACCCGTTCCAGGCCCTGGCTTATGCCTGCGGCGTGCCGGTGTGGCTGGCGGTCGGGCCGCGCAATGAAGTCGAGACCCTGATCGAGCGCTACTACGGCCAGGGCCGTTCGGCCATGGGCACCCTGATCGAAAACCTCGACGAGCAGGGCGGCGCCCTGGAAGACATCGAACACCTCAAGGACATGGCCTCCGAAGCGCCGGTGATTCGCCTGGTCAACCTGATCCTGCAACGGGCCGTGGAACATCGCGCCTCGGACATCCATATCGAACCCTTCGAAAACCAGCTCAAGGTGCGCTACCGCATCGACGGTGTGCTGCACGAGGCCGAAGCGCCGCCCTCGAGTTCCTCGGCAGCGGTGATTTCCCGGGTCAAGATCATGGCGCGCCTCGACATCGCCGAGCGCCGCCTGCCGCAGGACGGCCGGATCATGTTGCGCATCCAGGGCAAGGAGCTGGATCTGCGGGTGTCCACGGTGCCCACCAGTTTCGGTGAGTCGGTGGTGATGCGCCTGCTGGACCGCCAGACCGTGCAGTTCGATTTCCAGAGCCTGGGCTTCGACGGCCAGCGCCTGGCAACCTTTCTTGAAGTGCTCGAGCGGCCCCACGGCATCCTGCTGGTCACCGGGCCCACCGGCTCGGGCAAAACCACCACGCTGTATACCGCGCTGTCGCGGCTCAACACTGCCGAGCGCAAGATCATCACCGTCGAAGACCCGGTGGAATACCAGCTGGAAGGTATCAACCAGATCCAGGTCAAGCCGGCCATCGGGCTGGACTTCGCCGGGGCGCTGCGCTCCATCGTGCGCCAGGACCCGGACGTGATCATGATCGGCGAGATCCGCGACCTCGAAACCTGCCGCATCGCCATCCAGTCCTCCCTGACCGGCCACCTGGTGCTCTCGACCCTGCACACCAACAGCGCCGCGGCGAGTATCACCCGCCTGTTGGACATGGGCGTGGAGAGCTACCTGATCGCCTCGACCGTCAATGGCATTCTCGCCCAGCGCCTGGTGCGCCGCCTCGACCCGGCCACCCGCGAGGCCTTCGAAGCGCCGCCGGAATTGATCGAGGAACACGGCCTCGACCGCTTCACCGACCAGCGCCCGATCCTGCTGTACCGGCCCCGCGCCGATGCCCCGGGCGGCGGTTACCACGGCCGCAGCGCAATCACCGAATTGCTGGTGATGAATGACGAACTGCGCAGTTTGTTGATGCGCCAGGCGGATGCCGCAACCCTTGAACAGGCGGCCCGCCGCGGTGGCCTGCGCACCCTGCATGAAGAGGGCCTGCGCCAGGCGGTGGCCGGTGTCACGTCCCTTGAAGAAGTGCTGCGCGTCACCCGTGGAGAGGGCGCGTGAGCCTGTTTAAATACCGCGCCCTCGACAGCCAGGGCGTCGCGCAAAACGGCACGATCGAAGCCAAAGACCAGACCGCTGCTGTTGCCGCGCTGCACAAGCGCGGCTTGCTGCTGTTGCACATCGATGCCGCCGGTGCCCAAGGCCTGCGCAATGCCTTCGGGCGTGGCCAGTTGAACGGCGCGGCGCTGGTCAGCTTTACCCAGCAACTGGCCACGCTGCTGGGGGCGGGCCAGCCGTTGGAACGCTCCCTGGGCATCCTGCTCAAGCAACCCGGCCAGCCGCAAACCCGCGCGCTGATCGAGCGCATCCGCGAGCACGTCAAGGCCGGCAAGCCGTTGTCGGCGGCGCTGGAGGAGGAGGGCAGCCAGTTCTCGCCGCTGTACCTGAGCATGGTGCGCGCCGGCGAGGCCGGCGGTGCGCTGGAAAACACCCTGCGCCAGCTCAGCGACTACCTGGAGCGCAGCCAGTTGTTAAGGGGCGAGGTGATCAACGCCCTGATCTATCCCGCCTTCCTGGTGGTGGGCGTGCTCGGTTCCCTGGCCTTGCTGCTGGCCTACGTGGTGCCGCAATTCGTGCCGATCTTCAAGGACCTGGGCGTGCCGATCCCGCTGATCACCGAAGTGATTCTGGGCCTTGGCCAGTTCCTCGGCGCCTATGGCCTGGCGGTGCTCGCCGGGTTGATCGTGACGGTCTGGGGCCTGGCGGCACGCCTGCGCAACCCAAAGCACCGCGAAAATTACGACCGCCGCGTGCTGGGCATCCGCGTTATCGGCCCGCTGTTGCAACGGGTCGAAGCCGCACGCCTGGCGCGCACCCTCGGCACCTTGCTGAGCAACGGCGTGGCGCTGCTGCAAGCGCTGGTGATCGCCCGCCAGGTCTGCACCAACCGCGCCTTGCAGGCACAAGTGGCCCAGGCCGCCGAGTCGGTGAAAGGTGGCGGCACCCTGGCCAGTGCGTTTGGCAGCCAGCCGCTGCTGCCGGACCTGGCCCTGCAAATGATTGAAGTCGGCGAACAGGCCGGTGAACTGGACAGCATGCTGCTCAAGGTCGCCGACGTGTTCGACGTCGAAGCCAAACGCGGTATCGACCGCCTGCTGGCCGCGCTGGTGCCGTCCCTGACTGTGGTCATGGCGGTCCTGGTGGCGGTGATCATGCTGGCGATCATGCTGCCGCTGATGAGCCTGACCAGCAATATATGAAGACCCAAGGAAGCAAGCCGATGCGCCATACCCGTTTCAAACCCGCCCGCCGCCAAGGCGGTTTTACCTTGCTGGAAATGCTCGCGGTGATCGTGCTGCTGGGCGTCGTCGCCACCATCGTGGTGCGCCAGGTGGGCGGCAACGTCGACAAGGGCAAATACGGCGCGGGCAAGGCGCAACTGGCCAGCCTGAGCATGAAAATCGAGAGCTACGGCCTGGATGTCGGCTCGCCACCCAAGACCCTCCAGCAACTGGTCGACAAACCCGGCAATACCGCGGGCTGGGCCGGGCCGTACGCCAAACCGTCAGACCTCAAGGACCCGTTCGGCCATGCCTTCGGCTATCGCTTTCCCGGGGAACATGGCGCCTTCGACCTGATCTTCTACGGTCAGGACGGCCAGCCCGGCGGCGAAGGCTACAGTGCCGACCTGGGCAACTGGGAATAATGCGTGCCCCCCAACGCGGCTTTACCCTGCTGGAGATGCTGGTGGTGATCGTATTGATCAGCCTCGCGGCCGGGTTGGTGGGATTCGGCCTGCAACAAGGCCTGCGGGTTGCCAAGGAGCGCCAGGCGGTCGGGCAGATGGTCGAGGCCCTGCGCAGTACACGGGCGCGGGCGATTGTCAGCGGCACGCCGGCCAGGACCCTATTCGACCTGGAGCAACTGAGTTTCCAGGCGCCGGGGCGACCACTCAAGCATTGGCCGGCCGACCTGCAAGTGACCCTGCACACCGCCGAGCACGCAGGCCCGGCGGTGGAGTTCTACCCCGACGGCAGTTCCACCGGCGGCAACCTGTTGTTGGCCAATGGCTCACGCCGCTGGCGCATCGATATTGGCTGGCTGACCGGCAGCGTGCAGTCCAGGGCCTTGCCATGAATCGCCAGTCGGGTTTCACCTTGCTGGAAATGCTCGCCGCGCTGACCCTCATGGCGATCTGCAGCATGGTGCTGCTGGTCGCGTTCGGCCAGAGCGTGCGCTCGTTGTTGCAGGTGGCCCACAGTGACCGCCTCACGCACGCCGCCCTGAGCGTGATGGATCAGGAAGCCTCGGGCCCATTGGCCAGCGGCACCCGCCAGGGCAGCCTGGGGGACGGCATCGATTGGCAATTGACCATTGCCCAGCAGCCGACCCGCATCGGTCAGCCGCGTTTGTTTCGCCTCGACCTGACCGTCAGCGAAGCCCGGCGCCAGGCCCGTTTCAGCACCCTGAAACTGCGCGCTGCCACCGACAGGGCCGGCCTGTGAATCAGCATCAACGGGGCTTTACCTTGCTCGAAATCATGATCGTGCTCAGCTTGCTGGGGGTGTTGCTGGTCCTGGTGGGCGGCGCATTGCTGGGGGCCAACCGCGCGGTGCTCAAGGCCCAGCGCTACACGGTCAGCCTGGATGAAATGCGCGCCGCGCAACAATTCCTGCGCACCTCCATCAGCGAGGCGCTGCCGCTGGATGTGACCGAGGACGACAGCCAAACCAACGGTTTTTTTGTCGGCAACCCCCAACGCCTGCAATTCGTCGCGACCTTGCCGGGCGTGCTCGGCGGCGGCATCCAGCGTTTCACCTTGCAGTTGGCCGAGGGCGAGCTGCGAGTGGCCTTCGCCCGGTTCGAGTCCAGCGCCCAGGTCAGCGTGCCGGCCATCCGCAGCGAGCCGCAGGTTTTGCTCACCAACGTCGAGGACCTGCAATTCAGCTATTTCGGCGTGTCGCCCAAGGGCCAGGCCACCGGCTGGATCAATGACTGGCCGTGGACCAAGCGCCTGCCTTACGCGGTGCGTATCGCCGCGCGCGTCAATGGGCCGGTGCCGTGGGTGACCCAGGTGGTTGCCCTGCGCCTGAACCTCTCCAGTGGCGCATCGGGCGAATGAAGCGCCAGCGCGGCGTTGCCCTGTTGCTGGTGCTGTGGGTGCTGGCGTTGCTCAGCCTGCTGCTGGGCGGCCTGGCCGGTTGGGTGCAATTGGAGACTCGCCAGGCCCTGTGGCATCGCCAGCACACCCAGGCCTTGCTGGCGGCGGAGGCGGGCGTGGCGCTGGCCATGCAGGCCCTGGCCGACCCGCTGCAGCGCAAACAGTGGATTGCCGACGGTCGCGAAATGCCCCTGGTGTTTGATGACGCCCAGTTGCACGTGAGCCTGCACAGCGAGCGCGGCAAGCTGTATTTGAACAGCGCCGAGGCGAGTGATTTTGCCCGCCTGACCCTGGCCTGCGGTGCCACCCAGGCCCAGGCCAACCGGCTCGCCAGGGACCTGGAAGTGCGGCGCAACGAAGGCCTGCCGCCGTTTCGGGTGGTGGAGGAAGTGCGGCAATTACCGGGTATGACCCAGGCGCTGTACAGCGCACTGGTGCCCGAGATCAGCCTGTGGAGTGGCCTGGACCGCCCTGATCCGGCCTTCGCCAGCCCGTTGATGCGCCGTGCGTTGAACCTGCCGCGCTTGAGTGCGGCAGGCGCCGACCCCGGCGACGTGCTGGTGATCGACAGCCGCGCACAACGGCCAGGCGGCGCGCACGCCCGGCTGCAAGCCACGGTGTTATTGAGCCCCGCGCAAGGCAGCGCACAACCTTATCGAGTCCTACGTTGGCAAGAATGAACGAACACTTATCCGCACGGCTGCAGGTGCTGGTGGCGCCTGTTGCCCAGCGCTGGCGCGGCAGCGTGCTGCAATCGGGCTGGCGGCTGTGGCTCAAGGAGCTGCGGGGCTGCCTGCCGGCGTGGCTGTCGCTCCACGACATCCCCGAGCATCACTACCTGTGGCCGTTGACCGAGGCGGTGGCAAAACCTGTCGGCGAAGTGCGCCAGGTATTGCTGCTCCCGCCCTCGGCGGTGCTGCGGCAAAGCCTGCAACTGCCCTTGGCGGCCGGGCGCGACCTGTCGACGGTGGTGGGGTATGAGCTGGACCGCTTTACCCCGTTCGAGGCCGGGCAGCTGTACTTCGTGGCCCGTCAGGAACGGCGCACCGCTACGCATTTGCAGGTGACCCTGGTGGCCATCCTGCGCGAGCGCCTGGACCAGATCCTGCTGGACTGCGCCGCCCTCGGCTTGCAGCCCCACGCGGTGGATGTGGACGGCCCCATGGGCATCGACTTGCTGCCGACCCCGTTGCGCCCTCGCCAACGCCCGGCGGGGAAGGGCTTGCAGCGCAGCCTGCCGTGGTTGTGCGGCGCCTTGTTGATTGCGGCGATGTTGCTGTGGCTCAACGACCGCCAGCGGGTGCTCGACGTGATGCACGAGCAGGTGCAGCAGCAAAAAGCCCAGGTCGCCGAGATCCAGAACCTGCGCCAGCAACTGCTCAATACCCGTGGCGCCGCGCAGTACCTGATTCGCCGCAAGTCGGCACAACCGCCGCTGGCAGCGCTGCTCAACGAGCTGACGGCGTGCCTGCCCGCCGACACATGGATCGACCAGTTGGAGGTCAACGACGGCGCCGACGTTTCCTTCTCCGGGCAGAGCGCCAAGGCGAGTGCCTTGATCACCCGGATCAAGGCCTGCCACAGCCTGGAAAACGCCCAGTTCGAAGGGGTGATCCAACCCGATGCGCAAACCGGCAAGGACCAGTTTTCCCTGCGCGCCCACTTGCACCAGGAGGCCGCCGATGCGCCGACCACTGACACCCCGTGAACGTCGCGGCGCAGCCTTGCTGGTCCTCGCGCTGGTGCTCGGCGGCGGCTACTGGCTGCTGATCGACAGCTGGTTCGCCGGGCCGCTGCGCGCCATGGGCGAGCAGGCCGAACAACTGCGCGAACAACAGCAACGCTATGCCGGCCTGCTGCACCAGGGCGCCGCGTTGCGCGAGCAACTGGAGCAAGCCCGTCAGGACCCGGCGAGCAGCACCAGCCTGTTGCCCGGGGATGACCCCAGCGCCGTGGCGGCCGACCTGATGCAGCGCATCGCCGACCTGATCAACAGCCGAGCCGGCCTTGGCGGTGGGTGCAGCCTGACCCAGCGCATGCCCATCACCCCGGAGCAGGACGACACCGAACCCTATCGCCAGGTGAAAGTCAGCCTGACCCTCAACTGCGCCATCGAGCCGCTGACCGCGATCCTGCATGAACTGGAGTACCAGCGGCCGTTCCTGTTCGTGGATGAAATGAGCATCCGCCGTGGCCCGAACGCACCCGCCAGCGGCGGCGCTGGAAAGCTGGTGGTGCATCTGCTGGTGCGCGGCTATCTGCAACCGGCCGCCGCCACGCAGGCCCGCCGATGATCCGTTCATTGCGCCCCCTGGAGTGGGGCTTGCTCGGTGTGGCCGGGCTGCTGGGCCTGCTGATGGTCGGCATCCTGAGCAGTATCGGCGATGCGCCGCAGTGGCTGGATGAGCCTGCCTCCGCTGCGCGCGCCAATGCCACGGCCAAGGTTCACGTGGCCCCGAGCGCGACCCTGGAAAGCCTCGCCGGCACCTGGCAAGCGCCGCTGTTCAGCCCCGACCGCAGCCCCGATGCCGCCGTGGGCCAGGCCGAGATTTCCAGCCTGTCGAGCCTGAAGCTGACCGGCGTGCTGCTCGACGGCGAGCTTCGCGTCGCGCTGCTCAAACCTGCGGACGGCCCGCCACTCAAGGTCCACCAAGGCCAGGCCCTGCCCAACGGTTGGCGCCTGGAACACCTGACACCGCTGCATGCCCGTTTTGTACTGGATGGCCGCACGCAAACCCTGAGCCTCAGCGTTCCGCGTTTGCCGCCGCCGTCCACCACACCACCGATTTCCCTTCCTCACGAGCCCGCACCTTGATCGATACTTGCCCTGGCGCCTTGCGCACCACCGTGTTTTGCCTGGCCACCGCCGTCTCCCTGGCCGGCTGTGGGTCATTCCCCGATCACCTCGACCCGGACGACGCCTTGCTCCACGAGGCGATGCAGGGCACCGGTTCGCAACGGCCCGCCGTGGACCCGGCCAGCGAGTCGCCTGCGGCTGACAGTCGCCAACCCCAGGCGTCCACGCCGCCCCAACGCCAGTTGATTCGCGGCAACCAGCAGTTCGTGCGCCAGCCTGCACCGGCGCCGGCGGTCAAGGATGAAACCAGCGGCGACATCGTGTTCAACTTCGCCGACCAGCCGATTGAGGCGGTGATCAACAGCGTCATGGGCGACCTGCTGCACGAGAACTACAGCATCGCCCAGGGTGTGAAAGGCAACGTAAGCTTCTCCACCTCAAAGCCGGTGAACAAGAAGCAGGCGCTGTCGATCCTCGAAACCCTGTTGTCCTGGACCGATAACGCGATGATCCGCCAGGGCCAGCGCTACGTGATCCTGCCGGCCAACCAGGCGGTGGCGGGCAAACTGGTGCCGGAAATGAGCGTGTCGCAACCCTCCAGCGGGCTCTCGGCGCGGCTGTTTCCGCTGCGCTATATCTCGGCCACGGAAATGCAGAAACTGCTCAAGCCGTTCGCCCGGGAAAATGCCTTCCTGCTGGTGGACCCGGCGCGCAACGTACTGAGCCTGGCCGGTACGCCGGATGAGCTGGCCAACTATCAGGACACCATCGACACCTTCGACGTTGACTGGCTCAAAGGCATGTCGGTGGGGGTGTTCGGTTTGCAGCGGGCCTCGGTGGCCGAGCTGATGCCCGAGCTGCAAAAAATGTTCGGCCCCGACAGCGGCATGCCCCTGGCGGGCATGGTGCGCTTTCTGCCGATTGAGCGGACCAATTCGGTGGTGGCGATCTCATCCCAGCCGCAGTACCTCAGCGAAGTCGGCGACTGGATTCACACCATCGACGAAGGCGGCGGCAATGAACCGCAGATGTACGTCTACGATGTGCGCAACATGAAGGCCACGGACCTGGCCAAGTACCTGCGGCAGATCTACGGCACCGGCGCGATCAAGGACGATGCGCCGGCCAAGGTGGCGCCGGGTCTGCGCACCGCGACCCTGTCGTCACTCAACACCAGTGGCGGCACCTCCGGCGGCCTGAACAACAGCGGTACCAACCCGCCCGTTGGCGATGACGAGGACCAGGCCCCGGCCACCAGCGAAGACAGTGAAAGCGCCGAGCCGCAAACCCCCGGCAAGAGCCTCGACGCCGGCACCCGGATCACCGCGCAGAAAAGCAGTAACCAGCTGCTGGTGCGCACCCGCCCGGTGCAGTGGAAGGAGATCGAATCGGCGATCAAACGCCTCGACAACCCGCCGCTGCAAGTGCAGATCGAAACGCGCATCCTCGAAGTCAAACTCACCGGCGAACTGGACCTCGGGGTGCAATGGTACCTGGGGCGCCTGGCGGGCAATTCCACCAGCACCACGGTGGCCAATACCCCAGGCAGCCAGGGCGCGCTGGGCGGTGGCGGGGCGGGATTGGGCGCGGATTCGTTGTTCTATTCCTTCGTCAGCTCCAACCTGCAAGTGGCCTTGCATGCCCTGGAAACCAACGGCCGCACCCAGGTGCTGTCGGCGCCGTCGCTGGTGGTGATGAACAACCAGCCGGCGCAGATCCAGGTGGGTGACAACATCCCCATCAGCCAGACCACGGTCAATACCGGCACCTCCGACACCACCTTGAGCAGCGTCGAATACATCCAGACCGGGGTGATCCTCGACGTGGTGCCGCGCATCAACCCGGGCGGCCTGGTGTACATGGACATCCAGCAGCAGGTCAGCGACGCCGAGAACCAGACCACCAACAGCAGCGACACGCCCAACAACCCGCGCATCTCCACGCGCTCGGTGTCGACCCAGGTGGCGGTGCAAAGCGGCCAGACCGTGTTGCTCGGCGGGCTGATCAAGCAGGACAACGCCGAGAGCGTCAGCGCCGTGCCGTACCTGGGAAAAATCCCCGGGCTGCGCTGGTTGTTTGGCAACACCAGCAAGTCCAAGGATCGCACCGAGCTGATCGTGCTGATCACGCCGAGGGTGATTACCAGCAGCGGCCAGGCGCGGCAGGTGACGGATGACTATCGCCAGCAGATGCAGCTGTTGCGCCCGGCCAACTGAAGGGAGGGTCAGCCCTTGCGTTGCAGGGTGTGATAACCCAGCGCCGCACGGGCTTCGCGCAACGATTTTCCTTCACCCAGCAGCGCCCGGATACGCGCTTCCACCGCTTCAATCGAGCGTGCGCAGGCCGCCACTTCATGGGCGCGCTCGCGGGGCACGATCACTACGCCGTTGGCGTCGGCCACCACGATGTCCCGGGCGCATACGCGGGCGTGGCCGATGGAAACCGGCTGGTTCACCGACGCCACTTCAACCCGGTCCTTGCCGGTGCGCATGAACCGGCCCTTGGTGAACAGCGGGTAGCCGTCGCCCAGGGCCTTGCTCACATCACGGCACACGCCATCGATCACCGTCGCAGCGATCCGCTGGCTGCCGGCGTATTGGGTCATGATGTCGCCCCACACGGTGCAGTCGGTGCGCCCGTCATTGTCGATCACCACCACATCGCCTTCGGCCACGTCATCGACAAAGTCGCCGACGGTGCCCGGCGGGGTGCTGGCGCTGACGTAGCGCACGGTGAAGGCCGGGCCGACCACCACCTGGCGATAGTTGTCCAGGGGCATGATCCCCAGGCACTGGCCGGGCAGGCCGAGCTTGTCCAGGGCGTCGGACACGCCCGGGGTGTCGAGGCCGGCAAACAGGGCAACCAATTCTTGGTCTTGGGGCGACATGGGTAACTCCTCAATGGTGGTGACAGATAGGTCAGGTTTGTGGGCGGGGCTCGGCGATCGTCAGCAAAATGATGAAGCTGATGAACGAGCCGATGGCCAGCCAGGCGAACACGTAGTTCCAGCCGTAGTTGTCCAGCAGCAGGCCGGTGATGAAGGGCGTGGCGGCGGCGCCCAACTGGCCGATCATGTTCACGATGGCGTTGGAGATCGGGAAGGTCTTCTTGGTGGTCAAGCCCATCGGGTAGACCATGTAGGAGGAGAACCCGAGGCTCAGCACCATGCCGGTCAGCATCAGCAGCAAGCCATAGGGCAGGGGCTCGGCCGGTGAGTTGATCAGCAGGTACATCATCAACGAGGTGCCGACCGCCGACAGCAGCATGCCCGGCTTGCGGCGCCCGCCCATCAGGCGGTCGGAGCACCAGCCACCCAGCAGGTTGCCCAGCACCGCGCCCACCCAGGGCGCTGCCGAGACCAGGCCCATGTTCATGATCGAGAACTGCTTGACGGTCATCAGGTAGGTCGGGATCCACGCCAGCAGCACGCTGGAGACGCCGAGCTGGAAGCAGTAGCTGGTGGCGCAGCCCCAGACGTTCCAGGACTTGAACACCTGGCGGTTGGTCTCCAGGGGTTTTTCATCGCGGGTGCGGATCACCCGGTCGAGCTTTTCCACCCAGGCCGGGGTCTTGTGTACGCGGGCGGTCTGGGCGATTGCCGTGTCTTCGACGATGTACTGGAGTTCGGCTTGATTGACGAAGCGGCTGCGGGAAGGGTGGTCGGTGACCATGAAATACCAGACCACCGCCAGCACGATGCCCGGGATGGCAAAGAAGTAGAAAATCTCCCGCCAGCCCCACACCGAAATGATCACCGCGCACAGCGGCGGCACGATCACGGGCCCGAACTTCACGGCCGACAGGAAGATCCCCGACGCCGTGCCTTTTTCCCGGGCCGGAAACCAGTTGTTGATGGTGGTGGTCATGCTGATGGGCAACGGGCCCTCGGCGATGCCCAGTCCCAGGCGATAGAGTTTCAGGGCCAGCAGTGAGCTGGCGGTGCCCACCAGGCCGGTCAGCAACGAGGTCAGCACCATGGCCCCCGGCAGGATCCGGCTGACGCCAAAGCGGCCGAAAGCAAAGCCCGACGGCAATTGCGCCAGGGCGTAAGCCAGCAGGAACAGGCTGACGAGCCCGCCGGCCTGGGCGTTGCTCATTTCAAATTCCTGGCGAATAAACGGCAGCGCCACGCCGAGGTTGGCCCGGTCGGCCGCAGCCACGGTGTAGATCAGGAAAATCAGCGCCGCGACCACCCAGCGGTATTGGCTGCGCACAGCGGGTTTTATGACTTCAGGCATAGACATAGGGGCGGACCTTGTTGTTGTGAGTGTTGTCCTGTTCGGCCCTCATCTTAAAAAGGGCCGAACGCCACCATTAGCGATATTTATCTATGTGAATTCATCACTTTTCTTCTTCAGTCACCAGGCTGCTGCAGAAGCCACGGATCGCCTCACACGCCTGGCGTAGCGACGCATCATCCAGGGCATAGGCGATGCGAATGTACGGCCCCAGGCCAAAGGCACTGCCGTGGACCACGGCCACATTCGCCTCGTCGAGCAGCGCCAGGGCCACGTCTTCATCGCTGCGCAGCACCCGGCCGCCAGCGGAAGTACGCCCGATCAGCGCCGCGCAGGAGGCAAACGCATAAAACGCACCGGCAGGGCTGATGCACCCGAGGCCCGGGGTGTCGTTGAGAAGCTCGACCATCAGGTCCCGGCGCGCCTGGAATATCCCGCGGCTGTCGCGGATGAAGTCCCTGGGGCCTTCCAGTGCGGCGAGGGCCGCCTGTTGCGAGATCGAGCAGGCGCCGGAGGTTTGCTGGCCCTGGAGCTTTTCCATGGCTTCCAGCAACCAGCGCGGTCCGGTGGCGAAACCGATGCGCCAGCCGGTCATGGCGTAGGCCTTGGACACGCCGTTCATGGTCAACGTGCGCGGTGCCAGCCGGGGTTCAACCTGGGCCAGGGTATGAAAGGCCTGGCCGTCGAAGATCAGATGCTCGTAGATATCGTCGGCGAGGACCAGCACCTGCGGGTAGGCCAGCAGCACTTCGGCCAGCGCCTGCAGCTCGTCCTTGCTGTACACCGCGCCGGTGGGGTTGGACGGTGAATTGAGGATCAGCCAGCGGGTCTGCGGGGTGATTGCGGCGGCCAGCGCCTCGGGTGTCAGCTTGAACCCACTGTTGGCACCACAGGTGACGATGCGCGCTTCGCCGCCGCACAGTTGCACCATCTCCGGGTAACTGACCCAGTACGGCGCCGGCACGATCACTTCGTCGCCTTCATCGAGGGTGGCCGCCAGGGCGTTATAGATCACCTGCTTGCCGCCGTTGCACACGAGGGTGTCCTGCCAGGACACGTCCAGGCCGTTTTCGCGCCGGAACTTCGCCGCCACCGCCTCCCGCAGGGCTCGCGCACCGGCCACCTGGGTGTAGCGGGTGTGGCCGGTTTCGATGGCCCGGATCGCGGCTTCGCGGATATGCGCCGGCGTATCGAAATCCGGCTCGCCGGCGCACAGCGAGATGATCTGCGCGCCTTGTGCGCGGCGTTCTGCGACGCGGTCCATGATGCGATAGGTGGCGGACGGTTGTGCGCTGGCCAGGCGCGGGTTGAGCCGCTGGATATCGCGGCTCATTGGCTGATCGCCTCAAACTGTGCGTCGTGCATCACCTCCACCACTGAGCGCCCGCTGCGCACCGCCTGCACCATGCCGTCCTGGCGACGGGCGATGCGCTCGCCCAGGTCCAGGACCTTTTCGATCATCGCCTGGGGCACGAATACCGTGCCGCATACATCGGCGATCACATAGTCGTCCTCGCTGACCTGCACCCCGGCGACGCTGATGGTTACGCCGGCATCGAGCTGCACCACGCGGTTGCGCGCGCTGATCATGGTCACGCCACGCCCGTACACCGGATAGCCGATGGCCTCGCTGCCGTCGATATCGCGACTGAAACCATCAATCACTGTGCCGCGGATGTGTTTGCGCGATGCGGCGTTGGCGATGATGTCGCCCCAGCAGGAAATGCCCTCGATGCCGCCTGCAATCACCAGCACCCGGTCGCGGGTTTCAACCTGTTCGATCACTGGCGTGATCAGGTGCACCGTGGGGGCGGTGTCGGACTTGGGGCCGAGCAACACGGTGCTGGCGCGGCCGACGATCTTCGGGCAGTTCCACAGCGGGCGCAGGCCCACGGTGGCGCCGGGCAGGCCGAGGAAGTCGAGGGCGTCGGACACGGTGTTGGTGTCCAGTGCGGCCAGGCGGTCGAGCAAGTGATCAGCGGTCATGGGCAAGCCTCGGGTGATAGAGGCGGCCAGTGTCGGCGAGGTGCTTTGATAGGTATATTACGAAGTACAGAAGCCTTGCATACGCTTAACCTATGGATAAAACCATGATCAATTTTCGCCTGATCCGTCATCTCTGGCTGTTCCTCGCGGTGGCCGAAGAGCAGAACTTCGGCCGCGCCGCCAAGCGCCTCGGCATGTCCCAGCCGCCCCTGAGCGAGCAGATCCAGGTGCTGGAGCAGGCGCTCAAGGTCAAGCTGTTCGACCGTTCGCGACGCGGTGCCCAACTGACCCCGGTGGGCGCGGCGATCCTGCCGGCGGTGCGCAAATTCGCCGAGCAACTGGAGCGCCTGGAGCTGGCGGTGGAGGAAGCGGTGGCGGGGCAGTCGGGGATGTTGACCATTGGTGCGATCTCCACGGCGATGTTCGATGTGTTGCCCGGCCTGATCGAGCAACTGAAGCTCGATTACCCGCAGCTCACGGTGTCGGTGCGGGAAATCGACAGCGTCGAGGCGCTGCCGGCGCTGGAAAACGGAGACATTGACCTGGCGTTCGCCCGACTCGACGGCGACCTGGGCGCCTCGGTGCAGTCCCTGCCGCTGACGGAAGACCGGCTGGTGGTGGCGTTGCCGGCGGATCACCCGTTGGCGAGCCGCACGCGCATCAGCCTGTCGAGCCTGGCCAATGAGCCGTTGGTGATGTTCTCGCGCAATGTCAGCCCGGTGTATTTCGACAACCTGATCGCTACCTGCCGTGCCAGTGGTTTTTCCCCACGGGTGCTGCATGAAGTGCGTTCGGTGGCCTCGCAGATCGCGTTTGTCAGCTATGGGCAGGGGATTGCGCTGGTGCCGGCGTCGCTGAAAAAACTGGCCCCGGCCAATGTGGTGTTTCGGGCGCTGAGCCAGAAACTCAATGTGGTGACCACGGCAGTCGCCTGGAACACCCAGCGCCCCAACCCGGTGGTGGAGGCGGTGATTGCGCGGTTTCGCTAAGGATTGCGCTGGCTCAGGTACTCGAACAACTTCGCTGCTTCCGGTGCCAACTGCGCCTGGCTGCTGACCCCGACAAACAGGGTGCGCTGCGCCCAGTCGTCGTCCAGCTCCACGGCGATCAACCGGCTGCCCAGCAGTTCGGCCCGCACCGATGACAACGGCAGGATACCGATGCCCAGCCCGGCTTCGATCATCCGGCAGATCCCGTCGAAACTGCTGACCTGGATCCGCACCTTGAGCACCTTGCCGGCGCTTGCGGCGGCGTCGGTGATCCGGCGCAGCAGCGAGCTGCCCTGGTTCAGCGCCACGTAATCAAAGCCAAGGGTGTCGCTGAAAGACACCCTTGGCTGCGTGGCCAGCGCATGGCCCACGGGCACCAGCAGCACCAGCCGGTCTTCGCGATACGGCAGTTTGTACAACCCCTCGGCCGGCACGTTATCGGCAAAGATTCCGATATCGGCGCGGCCACTTTCCACCGCCTGGATGATCGGTTCGCTGAGGGCTTCTTCCAGGCCGATGCGCACGTGAGGGTTGTCCCGCAGGAACGCCGCCAGGTCATCCGGCAGGAACTGCACCACCGCCGAGGTGTTGGCGAACAGCCGCACATGCCCGCGTACCCCCACCGCGTAGTCACTGGCGTCGCAGGCCATGCGGTTGACGCCTTCCAGAATGATCTTTGCGTGCTCGACCATGCCTTGTCCCGCCGCCGTCAGCTCCAGCCCCCGGGGCAGGCGCACGAACAGCGGGCATTCGGTGGTGCGTTCCAGTTCGGCCAGGCGCTTGCTGGCGGCCGAGACGGTCATGTTGGCCTTTTCCGCGGCGCGGGTGAGGTTGGCGGTTTCGGCCGCGAAGATCAGCAAGCGCAGGGACAGCAGGTCGAAATGCAGGGGATTGATCATCAGGGGTGTCCGAGGGTTTCCAATCTGGAAAGGATAGTGGCGAAATCCGAAATTTTCATCCGCCCGGTTTGTGTCGATTATCCATGGCACACGCACTCAACAAGAACGGAAAACGTCATGGGCTTACCGCTGCAAGGTCTCAAGGTCGTGGAGCTGGGTCAACTGATTGCCGGGCCGTTCGCGGCCAAGATGCTCGGCGAATTCGGCGCCGAGGTGGTCAAGATCGAACCGCCGGTGAACGGTGACCCGCTGCGCAAATGGCGGCTGCTGCACGACGGTACGTCCGTGTGGTGGGCGGCGCAATCACGCAACAAACGCTCGCTGACCCTTGACCTGCGCCAGGTTGAGGCCCAGCAAGTGGTACGCCGCCTGGTGGCGGATGCCGACGTGCTGATCGAGAACTTTCGCCCCGGCACCCTGGAAAGCTGGGGCCTGGGTTGGGACACGCTGCATGCGCTGAACCCGAGACTGATCATGTTGCGGGTTTCCGGCTATGGCCAGACCGGGCCTTACCGTGACCGCCCCGGCTTCGGCGTGATCGGCGAAGCCATGGGCGGCCTGCGCCACCTGTCCGGCGAGCCGGGGCGCACGCCGGTGCGGGTCGGTGTTTCCATTGGCGACTCGCTGTCGGCGTTGCACGGGGTGATCGGCATCCTGCTGGCCCTGCGGCACCGCGAACAGAACGGCGGCGACGGCCAGCAGATCGACGTGGCACTGTACGAGTCGGTGTTCAACATGATGGAAAGCCTGTTGCCCGAATATTCGGTGTTCAACACCGTGCGCCAACCCGCCGGCAGCAGCTTGCCGGGCATCGCGCCGACCAACGCCTACCGCTGCCGCGACGGTGGTTTTGCGTTGATCGCCGGCAATGGCGACAGCATCTACCAACGCCTGATGGAAGTGATCGGTCGCCCCGACCTGGCGGCCGACCCGGCGCTGTCGCAGAACGACGGCCGGGTGCTGCAGGTAGAACGCATCGACGCCGCCATCTCCCAATGGACCGCACAGCTGCCGTTGGATGAGGTGCTGTCGATCCTCACCGAAGCGCGGATTCCCGCCGGCAAGATCTACAACGCCGCCGACATCGCCCACGACCCGCACTACCGGGCGCGGGAGATGCTCCTCGACAGCCAACTGGACGACGGCACGCCGGTGACCTTGCCCGGCATCGTGCCCAAGCTCGGCACCACCCCGGGCCGCGTGATGCGCCCGGCGCCGACCCTGGGCCAGCACACCGCCGAGATCCTCGACGGCCTCGGCATCGCCCCCGCGCAGCAAGCCGACTGGCGCCAGCGCGGCATCATTTGAATCGGAGGAACAGTCATGCAACGCCTGTTTTTGCAGGAAGTCGCCACCCGTGACGGCTTCCAGAACGAAGCACGGTTTATCGAGACCGCCGACAAGATCGCCATGATCGACGCCCTCAGCCAGTGCGGTTTCGCCAAGATCGAAGTCACCTCGTTTACCTCGCCCAAGGCCATCACCGCCCTGCGGGATGCCGAGGCGGTGATGCACGGCATCCGCCGCAACCCGGCGGTGGAGTACACCGTGCTGGTGCCCAACGTGCGCGGCGCCGAGCGGGCGCTGGCGTGCAACATCGATGAAGCCAACCTGGTGATGTCGGTGAGCGAACCCCACAACCGCTCCAACCTGCGCATGAGCCGCGAGCAGTCGTTTGCCCAGCTGCGTGAAGTGTTCAGCGTGATCGGCGCCAAGGGCCCGGTGGCGATCAATGTGTCGCTGTCGACCGTGTTTGGCTGCCCGATGCAGGGCGATGTGCCGGTGGGGGAGGTGCTGCATTGGGTAGAGCGCTTCGCTGAGTTGGGCGCCCGTGGCGTGACCCTGTGCGACACCACCGGCATGGCCTACCCGAGCCAGGTCGAGACGCTGTCCCGGGCCGTGCGCGAGCGGTTCCCGGCGCTGCAACTGACCCTGCATTTCCACAACACCCGCGGCATGGCATTGGCCAATGCCCTGGCGGCCATCGACGCTGGGGTTGACCGCTTCGACTCATCCCTCGGCGGCCTCGGCGGCTGCCCCTACGCACCGGGCGCCAGCGGCAACGTGTGCACCGAAGACCTGCTGCACATGCTGCAACTGATGGGCTTCAGCACCGGCGTCGACCTTGATCGCGTGCTGGCGGTTGCCCGGCAACTGCCCGGACTGATCGGCCACGAGATTCCCAGCCAGGTCCTGAAAGCCGGCAAACGCCTGGACCTGCACCCGATTCCCGCCCATGTCGCCAGCCTGGAAAAGCAGGTGGCCAACACCCTGGAGCTGCGCCCATGATCGACCATCTTGACCACCTGGTACTCACCACCATCGACCCGGTTGCGGCCGAGGACTTCTACGTGCGCGTGCTTGGCATGCAGGTGCAGACCTTCGCCGGCGGGCGCAAGGCGTTTGCCTTCGGCCAGCAGAAAATCAACCTGCACGTGCGCGGCCACGAGTTCGAGCCCAAGGCGCACTTGCCGGTGCCAGGGGCGCTGGACCTGTGCTTTATCGCCTCGATTCCGCTGGAGCAGGTGATTGCCCATCTGGCCAAGGTCGAGTGGCCGATCATCGAAGGGCCGGTGATGCGCACGGGCGCCACCGGGCCGATCCGCTCGGTCTACGTGCGCGACCCGGACCTCAACCTGATCGAGATTTCCGAGCAGGTGCAGCCATGAACGTGGTGTTCCTCGACAGCGACAGCCTGCCCCTGAACCTTGCGGCGCCGGCCTGGGTCACCGACTGGCAAGACCGACCTGATACGCCTGCTGATCAAGTGGTGGACGTGTCCCGGCATGCCCACGTGCTGATCACCAACAAGGTGCGTATTGGCCGCGTCGAGCTGGAACAACTGCCCAACCTGCGCTTCATCTGCGTCGCGGCCACCGGCTACGACTGCATCGACCTGGCTGCCTGCCGCGACTTCGGCGTGACGGTGTCCAACGTGCCGGCGTATTCGGCGCAAAGCGTTGCCGAATCGGTGATCGCCTCGATCTTCGCCCTGCGCCGGCAGCTGTTTGCCTACCAGCGTGCCGCGCGGCAGGGCTGGCCCGAATCGCGACACTTTTGCGTGCACCGCGAGCCGATCCAGGATGTGCAAGGCAGCGTGCTGGGCATCTTCGGCAAGGGCGCGATCGGCCTGGCCACGGCGCGCCTGGCGAGTTCGTTGGGCATGCGCCTGCTGTTCGCCGAGCACCGCGGCGTGACGTCGGTGCGCCAGGGGTATCAGGCATTTGAGACGGTGCTGGCGCAGAGCGACGTGATTTCCCTGCACTGCCCGCTGACCGAGCGTACCCGCCACCTGATGGGCGCCGCTGAATTTGCACAGATGAAGCCCGGCGCGTTGCTGATCAACACCGCACGTGGGCCGCTGGTGGATGAGTCCGCCGTGCTCGCGGCACTGGAGCGCGGCCGCCTGGGTGGCGCCGCGCTGGATGTGCTGTGCCAGGAACCGCCGCCGGCTGATCACCCGTTGCTCAACAGCCCGCACACCAACCTGATCGTCACGCCCCACGTGGCCTGGGCCAGCCAGAGCAGCCTGCGACGGCTGGCCGACGGCATCCTCGGCAACCTTCAGGGTTACTACAGCGGGAGCCTGATCAACGTCGTGTCGTAGAGGTTCCCTCTCCAAACAACAAGGTCCACTCATGAAAACAATAACAAGCATGATTTCGGAAAAATCCCCGTCACGCCTGCGCCGCGTACTGCGCCACCTGTATGTGCAGGTGCTGCTGGCGATCCTGCTGGGCGTTATCGTCGGGCACTTTTACCCCAGCGTCGGCGAACAGATGAAGCCCCTGGGTGACACCTTCATCAAGCTGATCAAGATGCTGATTGCGCCGATTATCTTCTGCACCGTGGTCAGCGGCATTGCCAGCATGCAGAGCCTCAAGCGCATCGGTCGGGTTGGCTTCAAGTCGCTGCTGTACTTCGAGGTGCTGACGACCCTGGCGTTGGTGATCGGGCTGATCGGCGTCAACCTGATGCAGCCGGGGGCGGGGATGCATATCAACCCGGCGACCCTCGATGGTCAGGCGGTTGCGGGCTACAGCAAGCTGGCCCATGAGCAGAGTGTGGTGGGGTTCCTTACCCATATTGTGCCGAACACGGTGTTGGGGGCGTTTGCCGAGGGCGACATCCTGCAGGTGCTGTTTATTTCCATTCTGTTTGCGTTTGGTTTGCAGATGCTGGGGGCTGCGGGCAAGCCGTTGCTGAACCTGATTGATCTGGTGGCCCAGGCGTTTTTTCGTATGGTCAGGATTGTCATGTATGTGTCGCCGTTGGGGGCGTTTGGGGGGATGGCGTTTACCATCGGCAAGTATGGTGTGGGGTCGTTGGGGGCCTATGGGAACTTGCTGATTTGCTATTACGTGACGGCGGTTTTCTTTGTGTTTGTGGTGTTGAACCTGGTGGCGCGTTTGGCTGGGTTCAGTTTGTGGCAGTTTCTCAAGTACATCCGTGATGAGCTGTTTCTGGTGTTGGGGACATCGTCTTCGGAGTCGGCGTTGCCGCGGTTGATGGGCAAGCTTGAGCGCCTGGGGTGTGAGAAGTCGGTGGTGGGGTTGGTGGTGCCGTCGGGTTACTGTTTCAACCTGGATGGCAGTTGCATCAACATGACGGTGTTGGCGATTTTTATTGCCCAGGCTTTGGATATTCCCCTCGATCTTTGGCACCAGGTCACCTTGTTGCTGATTTTGCTGCTGACGTCCAAGGGGGCGGCCAGTGTTACCGGTGGGGCGTTTATTACTCTGGCGGCGACCCTCGGTAGCCTGGATGTGATTCCGGCGGCGGGGTTGGTGTTGGTGCTCGGGGTTTATCGGTTTATTTCTGAAGGGGGGGCGTTGATTAATGTGATTGGCAATGGGGTGGCGACGTTGTTTATTGCCAAGTGGGAGGGGGCGTTGGATGAGGGGAAGCTGGCGGCGGAATTGCGTGGTGGGTGTGCCAGGGAGGGGCGGGGGTGAGGGGGTGGGTGGTTGTGGGTGTATATCCGTTATTTAGGTAACGGCCACTTATGGTTTCGCTCTTACAGCGACTCACTTTGGAAAAGCCGGAATGCCGGCCCAGCCCAAAGTAAGCAAAAGGCTCTGCCCCGCCTGTCGGC
>NZ_JACARE010000005.1 GCF_013386765.1 Pseudomonas yamanorum | reverse complement strand
TTTAACACTCAGGTCGGCTTTCAGGCCGCCGTGCTTTTGATTTTGATCTTGATCTGACTGCCCCATTCAGCCCGAGGCCGAACGCAGGGATTGAGGAGCGGGTAAACCGGCAGGACGCCGGTTTAGCCGCGACGGATATGTACTCGGTCCCACACCCTCAGAGCTTGTAATCAGTATCCGTACGCTCCAACTGCCGAATCAACGCATTCCAGTGCCGCGCCACCCCCGGCCCATCCCCGCTCTTGAACACCTGCGCCTGCTTCTCCACCTTGGCCACCACCTCGGCCGGCGGAAAGATCAGCTCAGCATTCCCCCCCGCCTGCGCCGCGATCTGGATATTGCACGCCCGCTCCAACCCCTGCAGCTGCTGGAACGCATGCTCCACACTCACCCCCGCCGTCAGCAACCCATGGTTACGCAGGATCATCACGCTCTTGTCCCCCAGGTCCGCCACCAGCCGCTCACGCTCATCCAGGTCAAGCGCCACGCCCTCATACCCGTGATACGCCACACGCCCGGAGAACCCGATGGAATGCTGAGAGATAGGCAACAACCCGTCCTTCTGCGCCGACACCGCAATACCGTCGCGAGTATGCGTATGCAGCACAGCCTGCAGGTCATGACGAGCCGCATGGATAGCACTGTGGATCACGTAGCCCGCGTAATTGATCCCCAGCCCGGTAGGGTCATCGACGATCGTACCGTCGATGTCCACCTTGACCAGGTTGGAAGCGCTGATCTCATCGAACAACAACCCATAGGCGTTGATCAGAAAATG
The DNA here is from genome assembly GCF_013386765.1 of Pseudomonas yamanorum. GTDB lineage: Bacteria > Pseudomonadota > Gammaproteobacteria > Pseudomonadales > Pseudomonadaceae > Aquipseudomonas > Aquipseudomonas yamanorum_A. The sequence continues at coordinate 35,507 of NZ_JACARE010000005.1, read as the reverse complement.
CTCCTCAGGCCCCGGCACGCGGGCGGAGAAGTGGGTGTAGATGTGGTCAGTCCACTTGTACAGAGCGGCCAGCCGATAGGCCGCCGCCAGCTTGACGCGCACCTCCCACTCTTCCGGGGTGACCCGCTGGCGGACGTTGTTCGAGACACTGGAGATCGAGGTGACGCTGCTCATGGCAAAACTTCCTGGATGGCCTTAAGGACTTCCAGACAAGCCTAGGGGATGCCAAAAAATAATAAAAAGCACATTTTAATCTAAGCTAATTATTATTTTTTTTCATATCACGCCGCATTCCGGATCTTGTGCAACGACGCCGCCACCAACTCGCCAAACGCATCCACCGGCCCTTGCAGGTTGCCGAGGAAGTGCGGGTAGATCAGCCACAGGTCCATCACCGGCTTGAAATCCTTCAGCGGCATGGCCGCCAACTGATCGCGATGGGCACTGCGTTCCAGCAACGGCCGTGGCACCAGGCCAAGGCCCAGGCCATCTGCCACCAGGCCCAGTTGCAGCTCGGTGCCGAAGGTCTCCAGGTTGACCCGCAACGCCAGGCCCTGGTCCGACAAGGTGCGTTGCAACCCGGCGCGGAAACCGCAGCCATCCGGGTTCAGGATCCAGCCGCTCTGGTACACATCGGCCAGCTTGCAGGGCTTCTTCGGCAGTTGGGCCTTGGCACACACCACCACCAGTTCCATCTTGCCGATGGACTCGCCGACGATGTTGTCCGGGAAGATCTTGCCCGCCGGGAACAACGCCGCCGCCGCGTCCAGTTCGCCGCGCTCGATCTTGCCCACCAGTTGGCTGCCCCAGCCGGTAGCCACCTGGGCCCGCAGCTCGGGGTATTCGTTGCGCAGGTGCTTGAGGGCATCCAGCAGCACCACGTCGCCGATGGTTTGCGGCACGCCCAGGCGCAGCAAGCCGGTGGGCGGTGCGTCGGTGGCCACCAGTTCGCGCAGGGCGTCCATTTCCCGAAGGATCGAACGGCACTGTTCATACACCCGCGTACCGATCAAAGTAGGCTTGAGCGGCTTGGTGTTGCGGTCGAACAACTCCACCCCCAACGCCTGCTCGAAGTTCTGCACGCGACGGGTGATGGCCGGCTGGGTCAGTTGCAACGACTCGGCGGCATGGCTGATGGACTGGCAACGAATCACTTCGACAAAGGCATCGATATCGTCAATTTTCATTTGGGCCGCACATAGAGAACAGTCATTAAGATGTGTGAAAAGCATAGTTCCAATCCCGATGGCTGGATAGCCCACGGGCGGATCGATAACGTCTAACGCTATTCAAACCGGTTCTAAATTACTTTCAGCTATAACCTAATCATTAAAAAATAGCATATTAACTATAAACATTATGCTTAGATAAACCCATCACCACGAACCACCCACGATGGAATTGTCATGACCCAGGCCCGACACCCGGAGAGACTCAGAGCATTCATTGGCGCCCTGGCGGAATTGATCGACGGCAACCCTCGCGAAGGCGACCTGCTGCACCGTGGCGGCAAGCTGCTGGCGCAACTGGTGAGCCATGACGACTGGCTGCCGGACGAGTTTGCCCAACCCAACCCCGAGCGTTATCAGCAATTCCTGCTGCACGCCGATTCGCGCCAGCGCTTCAGCATCGTCAGCTTTGTGTGGGGGCCGGGGCAGACCACGCCGATCCATGACCATCGGGTGTGGGGGCTGATCGGCATGCTGCGGGGTTCCGAGTATTCCCAGGGCTTCGAGCGTAACGCCGAGGGGGCACTGATCCCTGACGGCAAGCGTATCCAGCTGGAACCCGGCCAGGTGGAAGCCGTGTCGCCGAAGATCGGTGACATCCATCAAGTCAGCAATGCCTTCAGCGACCAGGTGTCCGTCAGCATTCATGTTTACGGCGCCAATATCGGTGCCGTGCGCCGCGCCGTGTACCAGCCGGACGGCAGCGAGAAACTGTTCATCTCCGGTTATTCCAACGCCTTTCTCCCGAACATCTGGGATTTGTCCAAAGACGCCTTGTCCAAAGAGAGCCCTGCCCCATGACTGTATCGAACCGCACCTTCGCCCAGATTCGCCAGGCCCTGTTGGACCGTGAAGAAGTCGCCCTCGTGGATGTGCGCGAGGAAGCGCCTTTCGCCGAATCCCACCCCCTGTTCGCCGCGAATATCCCGCTGTCGAAACTGGAACTGGAGGTGTACTCGCGCATCCCGCGCCGGGACACCCACGTCACCGTCTACGACAACGGCGAAGGCCTGGCGCAGATCGCCGCCCAGCGCTTGCAGGCGCTCGGCTACACCCAGGTGAGCTTGCTGGAAGGCGGCCTGGACGGTTGGCGCAACGCCGGTGGCGAGCTGTTTATCGACGTCAACGTGCCGAGTAAATCCTTTGGCGAACTGGTGGAAAGCCAGCGCCACACACCGTCTCTTGCGGCGGAAGAAGTCCAGGCCTTGCTCGACAGCAACGCCGACGTGGTGGTGCTCGACGCCCGCCGCTTCGATGAATACCAGACCATGAGCATTCCCACCGGCATCAGCGTGCCCGGGGCCGAACTGGTGCTGCGCGCCCGTGAACTGGCGCCGGACCCGGCCACCCGCATCATCGTCAATTGCGCCGGGCGTACCCGCAGCATCATCGGCACCCAGTCACTGATCAATGCGGGCATCGCCAACCCGGTGTCGGCCCTGCGCAACGGCACCATCGGCTGGACCCTCGCCGGGCAAAAGCTGCAACACGGGCAGGCTCGCCGCTTTGCGCCGACGTCCGAAGCACACCGCCAGATCGCCGCCAAGGACGCCCGCCACGTTGCCGACAAGGCCCGCGCAGGCCGCGCCACCCTCGCCGACCTGCACCGCTGGCAGCAGGAAGCCGCCCGTACCACTTACCTGTTCGACGTTCGCACCCCGGAAGAATTCGAAGCCGGCCACCTGCCCGGCGCGCGCTCGACACCCGGTGGCCAACTGGTGCAGGAAACCGATCACGTCGCCAGCGTCCGTGGCGCCCGGCTGGTGCTGGCAGATGACGACGGCGTGCGGGCCAACATGTCGGCGTCCTGGCTCGCGCAACTGGGCTGGGAAGTGTATGTGCTGGATGGCCTGCAGCCTGAGCACTTCAGTGCAACGGGCAACTGGGTTGCCCCGGTCCCGGCACCGCAACAGGCCGAGCTGATCAGCCCGCATACCCTCGCCGAATGGCAGGCTCATGGCGACACCGCAGTACTGGATTTCACCGCCAGCGCCAACTACGTCAAGCGCCACATTCCCGGTGCATGGTGGGCATTGCGCGCGCAACTACCAGAGGCCTTGCGCAAGGTACCCGCCGCCGAGCGCTACGTGCTGACCTGCGGCAGCAGCCAACTGGCGCGCCTGGCCGTCGCCGAAGTCGAAGCGCTGACCGGCAAGCCCGTGTTCCTGCTGCAGGACGGCACCGCCAGCTGGATCGCCGCGCAACTGCCCCTGGAAGAAGGCGAAACCCGCCTCGCCTCGCCGCGCATCGACCGCTACCGCCGCCCGTACGAAGGCACCGACAACCCGAGGGAAGCCATGCAGGCCTACCTGGATTGGGAATTTGGCCTGGTGGACCAGTTGGCCCGCGACGGTACCCACGGTTTCTACGTGATCTGAACACTGCCCGGGGCGAGCCCGCTCGCCCCGTTTCCCACGACCGGCCGACCCCTTCTCCAGGCGGAGGCGACTGAACCCAAGACTTAGCCTGGAGCCCGCCTGATGCGCTTGACCCTTGCCCTTTTACTGGCCGCCCTCACCCTGGGCGCGACCTGCCAGGCCGCCGACCTGCAACCCCTGCGGGTGGCCAACCAGAAATCCACCATCAAGGCCCTGCTGGAAGTCGCCGGCGAAACCAAAAGTGTGCCCTACGAAATCCAGTGGTCCGAGTTCCCCGCCGCCGCGCCGTTGGGCGAAGCCCTCAACGCCGGCGCCGTGGACATCGGTGCCCTGGGCGATGCGCCCTATGTATTCGCCCTCGGTGCCGGTGCGCCGCTGAAGGTGGTGAGCATCATCCACGCCGAAGGCCGCAACACCACTGCGATCATCGTGCCCAAAGATTCGCCGATCAACAGCGTCGCCGACCTCAAAGGCAAGCGCATCGTCACCACCCGCGGCTCCATCGGGCATTTCCTGGCGATCAAGGCGCTGCGCAGCGCCGGCCTTTCCACCCGCGACGTGCAGTTCATCTTCCTGCTGCCCAGCGAGTCCCGCCTGGTACTGGATAACGGCACCGCCGATGCCTGGTCGACGTGGGACCCCTACACCACGGTGGTCACCTCCCAAAGCCAGGCCAGGGTGCTCGCCAGCGGCAACAACCTGCTGAGCAATCATCTGTACCTCGCCGCCACCAGCCAGGCGATCGCCGACAAGCGCGTGCAACTGGATGACTTCGTCGCCCGGGTCGACCGCGCCTACCGCTGGAGCAATGACCACCCGCAGGAGTTCGCCGCAGCCATGGCGAAAATCACCGGCCTGCCGCTGGAGGTGCATGTGGCCGTGGCCAACGCCACCCATATGCAGCCGGTGGCGATTGACGACTCGGTGATCAGCGGCCTGCAAACCACCGCCGACATCTACCAGGAAGAAGGCCTGCTGACCCGACACATCGACGTCTCCCCAGGCTTCGACAAGAGCTTCAACGCCAAGCGCGCCCCCCTTACCCAAGCTTCCCGCTAACAGGAGATCGATCATGAGCAAACGCCAACTGAAACTCGGTGCCATGGTGCACGGCGTCGGTCACGGCTGGGGCGAATGGCGCCACCCGCAGGCGCAACCCAATGCCAGCGTCAACTTCGGGTTCTACAAGCACCAGACGCAACTGGCCGAAGGCGCGAAATTCGATTTCGTGTTCATCGCCGACAGCCTGCATATCCATGAGAAATCCAGCCCGCACTACCTCAACCGCTTTGAGCCGCTGACCATCCTTTCCGCCCTGGCGGCCTTGACCTCGAACATCGGCCTGGTGGCGACCGTCACCGTGAGCTACACCGAGCCGTTCCAGGTGGCGCGCCAGTTCGCCTCCCTGGACCACATCAGCGGCGGGCGCGCCGGCTGGAACGTGGTCACCTCGTGGCTCAGCGGCACCGCCGACAACTTCGGCAAGGCCGAGCACCCGCCCCATGCCGTGCGCTACCGCATCGCCAAGGAGCACGTGAATGTGGTCAAGGGCCTGTGGGATTCCTGGGAAGACGATGCCTTCGCCTACAACAAGCAGAGCGGCGAGTTCTTCACCCCCGGCAAGCTGCACGCGCTGGAGCACAAGGGCGAGTTTTTCTCGGTCAAGGGCCCGCTGAATATCGCCCGCTCGCGCCAGGGCCAACCGGTGATTTTCCAGGCGGGCACCTCCGAGGACGGGCGCAATTTTGCCGCCGAGAACAGCGACGCGATTTTCGTGCACGCCGAGACCTTCGACGAAGCCAAAGCCTACGCCCAGGACTTGAAACAACGCGCCCGCCGTTTTGGTCGGGATGCCGATCAGTTGTCGATCCTGCCGGGCATCCGCCCGATTGTTGGCCGCGATGAGGCCGAGGTGGAACGTCGCTATCAACAAGCGGTGGAACTGGTGACCGTCGAAGATGCGATCGTCGCCCTGGGCCGCCCGTTCAATGACCACGATTTCAGTAAGTACCCGTTGGACGAGCCCTTCCCGGAACTGGGCGACCTGGGCTCCAACAGCCAGAAAGGCGGCTCCGACCGCATCAAGCAACTGGCCCGCGACGAGGGCCTGACGCTGCGGGAAGTGGCCCTGCGTTTTTCCCGGCCCAAGCGCGATTTTGTCGGCACGCCTGAGCAGGTCGCCGACGCGATCCAGACCTGGTTCGAAGCCGGCGCGGCCGACGGGTTCATCATCAATTCACTGCTGCCGGACGGCCTTCAGTACTTCACCGAGCTGGTGGTGCCGGTGCTGCAACAGCGCGGCCTGTTCCGCAGCGAATACAGCGGCGTCACCCTGCGGGACAACCTTGGCCTGGAGGTGCCGTCCAACCGCTACAGCGCGGCCCTTGAATCGCAGCCAACACAGATTGCCATCTGACCAGGACCCGACCATGACGAACACGATCAAACAGGGACAGTTCAATCGTCGCGGCTTCCTGGGTGCCAGTTCGATTGCCCTTGGTGCGCTGGGGCTTGCCTCGCTGGTGCCACGGGCTTTCGCAGGCACTGCGAAGCTCTCGGACCTGACCCTTGCCGTCGCCACCTACCGTGGCCAGGACTCGTACTTCACCGACGATGCCGGCACTTCCAACACCCCCTACAAGGTCGACTACGCCGAGTTTGCCGGCGGCAACCTGATCGTCGAAGCGCTGGCCTCGGGCAGCCTCGACATTGGCGGCATGAGTGAGATCCCGCCGATCTTTTCGATCCAGAGCCACCGCGAACCGAAGCTGATCGCGGTGCTGCAAGGCGACGTGAACAACCAGGTGATCCTGATTCCCAAGGATTCGAAAATTGAATCCATCGCCCAGCTCAAAGGCAAGCGCGTGGGCTATGTGCGCTCCACCACGTCCCACTACTTTTTGATCAAGGCGTTGAAGGAGCAAGGGCTGACGTTCAACGACATCACCCCCGTGGCGCTCACGCCGCAGGATGGTTTCAGTGCGTTCCAGAGCGGCCAGCTGGACGCGTGGGTGATCTACGGGGTGTTTATCCAGCTGGCGAAATTCCGCAGCGGCGCCCGGGTATTGAAAACCGCCCTCGGCTACCTCTCCGGCAACTACCTGATCGGCGCCCGCCCCGCGGCCCTGGAAGACCCGCTGCGCAAGCAGGCGATCCAGGATTACCTGCAGCGCCAGGCGCGCACCCTGGAATGGATGAACAACAACCCCGAGCCCTGGGCCGAGAAATCGGCGAAGTTGCTGGGGGTGGACAAAGCGGTGTTCCTCGACGTGTACAACAACCGCAGCCAGCCCTACAGCGTGATCGAGGTGAACGACCAGGCCATCGCTTCGCAGCAGGAAGTGGCGGATTTGTTCTTCAACGCCGGGGTGTTGAGCGAGCGGCTGGATGTCAGCCCGTTGTGGGATCGGCAGTTCAAGCTGCTGCCCATTTAGAAGACGAACACGATCCAGTGTGGGAGCTGGCTTGCCTGCGATAGCGGTGTATCAGATTGCATTTTCAGCGGCTGACACTCCGCTATCGCAGGCAAGCCAGCTCCCACATTGATCGGTGTACACCCATCCAGAGTGAACCGACCATGAGCCTTTCTTCTCAACCCTCACTGCGCTCCGTGGAAGTGGCCAATTTCGAAGCCTTGCTGGAAACCCTCAGCGCCCAGCTCGCCGCCACCGCACACCTTTACGATGAAAGCGGCGCCTTCCCCCACGACAACTTCAAGCTGCTGCACCAGCACGGCCTCGTCGCCCTGACCGTGCCCAAGGCGTTGGGCGGTGGCGGCGCCAACCTGGCCCAGGCGCGCAAGGCCATCAGCGCCATCGCCAAGGGCGAGCCCTCCACCGCGTTGATCCTGGTGATGCAGTACCTGCAACACACCCGCCTGCAAGACAGCAAAACCTGGCCGCCTGCCCTGCGCACCCAAGTCGCCGAGGACGCCGTGCGCAATGGCGCGCTGATCAATGCGCTGCGGGTCGAGCCGGATCTTGGCACCCCGGCCCGTGGCGGCCTGCCTGCGACCGTCGCACGGCGTACCTCCGCCGGTTGGCGCATCAGCGGGCGCAAGATCTACTCCACCGGCAGCCATGGCCTGACCTGGTTCAGCGTGTGGGCCCGCAGCAGCGATGAAGACCCGCTGGTAGGCGCCTGGCTGGTGCCCAAGGACAGCCCCGGCATCAGCATCATCGACACCTGGGACCACCTGGGCATGCGCGCTACCTGCAGCCACGAAGTGGTGTTCGATAACGTGCTGGTGCCGTTGGACCATGCGGTCAGCGTCAGCCCGTGGAGCGCGCCCCAGGCGGAACTCGACGGTGACGGATTCTTGTGGATGTCAGTGCTGCTCTCATCGGTGTACGACGCCGTGGCCCAGGCAGCGCGCGACTGGCTGGTGGACTGGCTGGAACAGCGCAAACCCTCCAACCTCGGCGCCGCGCTGTCGACCTTGCCGCGCTTTCAGGAGACCGTCGGGCATATCGACACCCTGCTGTTTGCCAACCGCAGCCTGCTGGACGCTGCTGCCGACGGGCACACCCCGGCAGCCAATGCGGCGCAAATCAAATACCTGGTGACCGGCAACACCATCCGCGCCGTGGAGCTGGCCATCGAGGCCTCAGGCAATCCCGGCTTGTCCCGCCATAGCCCGCTGCAACGGCATTACCGCGACGTGTTGTGCAGCCGCGTACATACCCCGCAGAACGACGCGGTGCTGCAAGGCGTCGGCAAAGCCGTCTTCGCACAACGACACAAGGAACGCACATGAGCCAGGTGATTATCGCCAGCCAGCTGGACGAAGATTTCAACGCAGTGATCCGCCAGCGCCTGGCCCTCACGCACCCCGGTGCCGAGGTGATCGGGGTGCCCGCTGGCGTACCCAGCGACTTGCCGCCCCAGGCCAATATCCTGCTCGCGCGGCCGATCAACGTGCGTGGCTACACCGCGCCGGACACACCGCCACCGGGCTGGCCGTATGGCGTGCAGTGGATTCAAGTGGTGTCGTCGGGCATCGATTTCTACCCCAAATGGCTGTTCAACGGGCCGCCGGTGAGCACCTCACGGGGCAGCGCCGCCGAAAACCTCGCCGAGTTCGCCCTGGCGGCGATCTTCGCGGCGGCCAAGCATTTGCCGGATATCTGGGTGCAGGATTCGCAATGGCAGTTCACCCCGTTACGGCCGCTCAAGGGCACTACCTTGGGGATTCTGGGGTTTGGTGCGATTGGTCGCAGCCTTGCGCAGAAAGCTCATGGGTTGGGGATCAAGGTGGTGGCGTTGCGACAAAGCCAGGCAACCTTTGACGTGGATGGCGTGGAAGCGGCGCGGGATATTCATGACCTGTTTGCGCGCGCTGATCACCTGGTACTGGCTGCGCCTTTGACGGAAGCGACGCGGCATATTGTGGATCGTCATGTGTTGGGCAGCGCCAAGCCAGGACTGCACCTGATCAACATTGCCCGGGGTGGTTTGGTGGATCATGAGGCGCTGCTGGAGGCCCTGGACAGCGGGCACATCGGGCTGGCTTCGCTGGATGTGACCGAGCCCGAGCCATTGCCGGACGGGCATGCGCTGTACGGGCATCCGAGGGTCAGGGTGTCGCCGCATACGTCGGCGATTTCGACCAATAGCCGGCATGATATTGCGGACAGTTTTCTGGGCAACCTGGAAAGATATCTGGGTAATCTGCCGCTGGAAAACCTGGCCGATACCCAACGCGGTTACTAAGCCCAGCGCGATTAAAAATGTGGGAGCTGGCTTGCCTGCGATAGCAATGGATCAGTCGATATCAATGTGACTGAACCACCGCCATCGCAGGCAAGCCCGCTCCCATATTTGTTTTTTGTTGGCCGAAAAATATCATCAGCCTTACGCATCTCAATCAAACCACTACATACCTATTTTTTATAATTAACTTATAACTAATCGGACTTTTACGCCCGGCATTTATACAAATACTGTTACATCCATTACCGACCCCTGACCAGGTGGAGGCCCGACTTTGCCTAAACCGTCAACCACCTCAGGGGTCCATCATGAGTCCTACCGCCGTACCCAATCGCCTGACACTGGCCGTCTCCCTCGCCCTGTTCGGCCTCACCGCCCACGCCGATGACACCGCCCTTCCGGTGGTCAACGTCACCGCCGAGCACCGCAGCGAAGACCTGCAAAAAACTCCGCTGGCGATTTCCGCGTTCGACGAAAAGGCCCTCGAAGACAAGCAGATCAACAGCGTGCGCGACCTCGCCGGCCAGGTACCGAACCTGACACTCAGCCGCCAGTCGATCTCCTACAGCGCCCAGACCTACGGCATCCGCGGCATCGGCGAAACCGACCCGATCCAGGAAGCCGCCGTCGCCGTCTACGCCGATGACCTGTACATCCCCCGCGCCATTTCCTCGATGCTCGACTTCAACGATGTGGAGCGCGTCGAAGTGCTGCGCGGCCCTCAGGGCACGCTGTACGGACGCAACAGCAGCGCCGGCGCGATCCGTGTGATCACCCGCGACCCGACCCAGGAAACCCGTGGATTCGTGGAGCTGGGCGCCGGCAGCTATGACGCCCAGAACGCCCGCCTGCTGATCAGCGGCCCGTTGGTGGACAACGCGCTGTTCGGCAGCTTCTCGGCGATTCGCCTGAGCCGCGATGGCACCGTGTCCGACCCTACACGGGGCAAGGACGTGAACAACGTCGACATCCAGTCCTATCGCGGCAAGCTGCGCTACAAGCCGGTGGATTCGCCCTGGGATGTGCAACTGACCCTGGCCGGCACCTTCGACCGGGGCGACACCACCAGCTACACGCCCTTCGACGCCAACGGGCATTTCGACAAGTTCAAGAGCTACAGCAGCCTCGACCCGAAGAACCGCCTGGACCAGGGCAGCTCGGTGCTGCGGGCGATCTATGCGATCGACGATCATCTGAGTTTCAAGTCCGTCACCGCCTACTCGGCGTTCCACCAACCGGTGGACTATGACAACTCAGGGCAAGCCGCGCTGATCCAGAACAACCTGATCCTGTACAAGCAGAACTACGCGACCCAGGAGTTCCAGCTCAACGGCGACTACGACGATTTCAGCTTCAGCACCGGCGTGTACCTGTACCGCGAGAAGTTCGACGCCGACCGCGACAACCTCACCTATTCCGTCGCCCGCAACCGGGTGATCGGCCAGGGCCAATACAGCACCACCAACACCGAAAGCTATGCGCTGTATGGCCAGGGCACCTACAAGCTCACGCAACAACTGTCGCTGATCGCCGGCTTGCGCTTTACCCGCGAGCACAAGAATTTCGACTTCACCAACTATGCGATCAACACCGACCGACAGATCACCGGCACCAACTTCACCGCCGAGTCGAGCAAATCCTGGCAATCCACCAGCCCGAAAATCGGCTTCGAATACGCCTGGACCCCACACCTGAACCAGTACGCCTACGTCGCCAAGGGCTTCAAGGCAGGCGGCTACGACAACCGCGCACCGACCCAGGCCGCCGCCGAACAGGCGTTCTCCCCGGAAGACGTGACCACCTGGGAAACCGGGGTCAAGGGCGACTTCTTCGACCAGCGCCTGCGGGCCAACGTCGCGGTGTTCTACAACGACTACAAAGACCTGCAAACCAACGCCTATGACCCGGCGCTGGGGGTGAGCCTGCGCACCAACGTTGGCCGTGCCCACACCTACGGCGTGGAGCTGGAAACCCTCACCGCCCTGAGCCGCGACCTGCAACTGACCGCCAACGTCGGCTACCTGCAAAGCAAGTACGACGACTTCCAGAACGCCAGCGGTGCCGGGGTGGATGCCAACGGCAAGCAGTTGGTGTTCTCGCCGCGCTGGAACGCCAGCCTGGGCCTGAACTACACCATCCCGGCCGGGCTGCCCGGCACTCTGCTTGCGGGCACCGATGCGCAGTTCCAGACCAAGTCCTACGCCAATGCGCTGAACGACGACATCCAGGAAATCCCGCAGCAAACCTTCTGGAACGCCAACACCCGCTACATCAGCAGCGACGGCCACTGGACCACCACCCTGGCGGTGAAAAACCTGCTGGACCGCGCCTACCCGCAGTCGGTGGGCTACGTGCCCTCCAGCGGCGCCCGCTACTACTCGGTCAACGACCCACGAACCCTGTTGCTGACCGTGCGCTACGACCTCTGACGCTACTACCTCCAAAAGCACCGCTATCTCAAGGAGCGAATCATGGCTTTTACCCGCAGGGAACTGATTTCCCGCATTGCCGCCGTGGGCGGTTATTCCGCCGCTGTCAGCGCATTGGGCGCGCTGGGGCTGACGCCTCAGGCAGTGGCATCGAGCTTCACCCCGCTGCAATTGGGCAGCACCGGCAAAGGCAAGAGCGTGGTGGTGGTCGGCGCCGGAATCTCCGGGCTGGTCAGCGCCTATGAGCTGCGCAAGGCCGGTTTCAACGTGACGATCCTGGAAGCCCGTGACCGGGTGGGTGGGCGCAACTGGACGCTGCGCCGAGGCACCAAAGTCGACTTCGACGACGGCGTCAGCCAGACCGTCGACTTTGACGACGGGCAGTTTTTCAATGCCGGCCCGGCGCGGATTCCCAGCCACCACCAAACGATCCTCGGCTACTGCCGCGAACTGGGTGTGGAGTTGCAAGTGCTGGTCAACAGCAGCCGCAATGCCCTGGCCCGGCCGGACACGCAGCAGCCGGCGTTCCAACTGCGCCAGGCGGTCAACGACACCCGCGGCCAGCTCTCTGAACTGCTGGCCCGCACCGTCAGCCGCAAGGCGCTGGACCAGGACCTGAGCGTGGACGACCGCAAGGCCCTGCTGAGTTTCCTCAAGGTGTATGGCGACCTCAACGGCGACCTGCAATACAAGGGCTCGGTGCGTTCCGGCTACACCCGCGTGCCCGGCGCCGGCGACCAGACCGGCGTGACCCGCGCGCCGCTGGAGCTGCAAACCCTGCTCAATCCCAAGCTGTGGGGCGCGCTGGTGTTCGATGAAATACCTGAGTTTTCCTCCACCATGTTCCAGCCGGTGGGCGGCATGGACCGCATTCCGTATGCCTTCTACGAACACCTGAAAGATGCGGTGCGTTTCAACGCTGAGGTCAGCGATATCCAGACGTCGGAGCAAGGCAGTCGCATCAGCTACCGCGACCGTCTCAGCGGCAAGACCCAGACCCTGAGCGCCGACTACGCCATCGTCACCGTGCCGTTGCCGCTGCTGGCCAAGCTTGCGAGCAACTTCACGGCACCGTTCAAGCAGGCGATCCAGACCGCGCAAAGCGACCAGGCCAACAAGGTGGCGTGGCAGGCACCGCGCTTCTGGGAAACCGACTTCAACATCTACGGCGGCCTGTCGTACCTCGACCATGAAGTCAAAGGCTTGTGGTACCCCAGCGACCGTCTCAACAGCGCCCAGGGGATTCTGGTGGCGGCCTACAACACCAGCGAATCGGCCCAGGCCTTCAGCCAGAAATCCCTGGCCGAACAGTTCGCCTCTTCACGCCAGGCGGTGGAGCTGCTGCACCCCGGCCACAGCGCCAAGTTGCAAAAACCGGTGGCGATCAACTGGTCGAAAGTCAGCTACAGCAAGGGCCCGTGGATCGTTAACGACGAGGTGGGCGAAAGCGCCTATCGCGTGCTCAACGAACCTCAGGGCCGCACGTACCTGGCCAGCGACGCCCTCGCCCACGGCGGCGTCGGCATCTGGCAGAACAGTGCCGCCGATTCGGCACGGCGCATCGTCGCGCTGATCGGCCGGCATGCCGAACGCCAGCAACCGGGCGTCGCCGCCTGAAATTTCTCACTCAAGGAATGAACCCATGAAGACTCTTCTTGCAGGACTGCTGATGACCGCCACCACCCTCGCCGCCCACGCCGATGAGATCAAGCGCGTGCCGCTGCCCAACTCGAACTTCCCGATCTCGCTGGCAGTGTCGGTGCCACCGCAGACCGAGCTGCTGTTTGTCAGTGGGTTGCTGGCTGATGTGCATGACGCCAAGGCGCCGAAAGACTCGTTTGCCGCGTATGGCGACACGGCGATCCAGACCACTTCGATCCTGAACAAGCTCAAGGGTGTGCTGCAAAGCCAGGGGCTGGACCTGGGGGATGTGGTGCAGTTGCGGGTGTTCCTGGTGGGTGATCCTGCCAAGGGCGGCAAGCTCGATTTTGCCGGTTTGCAGGAAGGCTACACGCCGTTCTTCGGCAGTGCCGAGCAACCGAAAAAGCCGGCGCGCACGGCGGTGCAGGTCGTCGCGTTGCCACTGCCCGGCGGCCTGGTAGAAATCGAAGCGGTTGCCGCGCGCAAACGCTGACAGGGACATCACCCGAGACCAAGGAGCTTCACTCTCATGCGAAAAATCAACTGGCTGACCACGCCTTTGTGGCGAGGGAGCTTGCTCCCGCTGGGGCGCGTAGCGGCCCCAAAACCTGACACCGCCGTTCTCCTGGAAAACCGTGGCGCTGGCGTTGGGGCTGCTGCGCAGCCCAGCGGGAGCAAGCTCCCTCGCCACAGCAAGCTCTCTCACCACAGCAAGCTCCCTCGCCACAGCAAGCTCCCTCGCCACAGCAAGCTCTCTCACCACAGCAAGCTTCCTGACCGCAAAAAGTTACACCGGCACAATCAACTGAAACTCCTGCCGCTCTCGCTGGCCTGCGGCCTGGCGTCCTTCGGCGTCGAATCCGCCGAAGACCGCTCTCCCACCCTCGACACCGTGGTGGTCACCGGCAACCGTGGCGCCGAACAGCGCACGGTTACCACCAGCCCCACGCCGATTGATGTGATCAGCGGCGAACAACTGCGGGCTGTGGGCAAGCCGAGCCTGCTGGAAGCCCTGGGCAAACTCATCCCCTCGTTCAACCTGCCCGACCGCGCCGGTTGGGACGCCAGCGGCGTGGTGCGCTCGGCCACGTTGCGCGGCCTCACCGCTTCCCACGTACTGGTGCTGGTCAACGGCAAGCGCCGCCACACCAGCGCCACCCTGAACATCAACGGCATCAACAGCGGCGCCGCTCCCAGCGACCTGGACCTGATCCCGGTAGCCGCCATCGACCATGTGGAAGTGCTGCGTGACGGTGCGGCGGCGCAGTACGGTTCGGATGCGATTTCGGGGGTGATCAATATCATCCTCAAGCAGACCACCGGCGGCAGTTCCGACACCACCCTGGGCCAGAACTACGACGGCAAGCGCGGCACCGGCCAGGAGGCGCTGAACTATGGCTTTGCGGTGGGCGAAGCCGGGGTGCTTAATGTGTCCCTCGACACCCGCTACCAGGAGCGCGACAACAAGGCCGGCAGCAACGGCTACAGCAGCCATTACTACCCGCTGGCGGACGGTTCCGCCGACCCGCGCGAAGCCACCTCCAGCCACCACACCTACAAAGGCTATGGTTCGCCCCGCAGCCAACTGGCCGACGTCGCCTACAACCTCGACCTGCCGCTGAACGACGACCTGACGCTGTACTCCTTCTCCACCCTCGCGACCCGGGAGAACAACGACGGCCAGAACTTCCGCCTGCCCAACGGCCGCAACACCATTACCACCGGCCCCAATGGTTACCCCAACGGCTACAGCCCGTACTGGCTGGTCAACGAGACCGACTTTCAATCGGCCTTCGGCGCGAAGGGCAACGACCTCGGCGGCGGCTGGGCCTGGGACCTGAGCAGTACCTACGGGCGCAACTACGCCAAGCAGCGCACCTACGACAACCAGAACCCCTCCCTGGGTGAAAGCACACCGAACAAGTTCACCTCCGGGATCTACATCGCCGATCAGCTCACCACCAACCTGGACCTGAAAAACGCCTACGAGATCGGCCTGGCCAAGCCGCTGGATGTAGCGTTCGGCCTGGAGCACCGGCGCGAAAGCTACGAAACCCGCGCCGGCTCCGAGGCATCGTATATCGATGGCGGCTACGTGTTCCCCGCGGGCCATCCACGGGCCGGGCAGCGACCCGACCCAGGCGCCCAGGTCACCAACGGCATCCGCCCGGAAGACGCACAGAAGATCAGCCGCAACAGCGTCGCCAGCTATGTCGACCTGGGCTTCTACCCCACCGAGCAGTGGTACGTCGGCGTGGCCGGGCGCTACGAGCATTACAACGAAGGCGTCGGCGGTACCCGCAGCGGCAAGCTCAGCACGCGGTATGCGTTCAACCCGGTATTCGCCCTGCGCGGCACCGTGAGCAACGGCTTTCGTGCGCCGTCCCTGGCCAACGAAATCTTCACCGCGCGCTCTACCGGGTTCGACACCATCAACGGGGTGTACCAGTCATATAACTACGTGATCCTGCCGGTGGATTCCGCCGGTGCCCAGGCCCTGGGCGCCAAGGCGCTGAAGCCGGAGCGCTCGACCAACTTCAGCCTCGGTTTCGCCCTGACCCCAAGCGACGACCTGAGCCTGACGGTGGACGGCTACGTGATCAACCTGCGGGACCGCCTGGTGCTCAGCGAACGCTTCCAGGGCCCGGGCATTGCGGCGTTGCTGGACGGCATCGGCGTACCGGCCACGGCGGGCGCGCAGTACTTCACCAACGGCGCCAACACCCGTACCTCCGGCGTGGACGTGGTGGGCAACTACCGGCAAAACCTCGACCGCTATGGCTCGGTGAAATGGACTGCGGCGCTGAACTACAACCACACGCAAATCCTCAGCGTCAACGACACCCCGGCGCAGCTCGCCGCCCTGGGCGACTTCCAGTTGATGGGCCGCCAGTCGCGCGCGCTGATCACCAAGACCTCACCCAGCAGCAAGATGATCTTCTCTGCCGACTGGGCGATCCACGACTTCGACGTCAACCTGCGCTTGACCCGCTACGGCACCTACACCGAGGTCAACAGCTCCAGCGACCCGAGCCTGGACCGCACCTATTCGGCCAAGTGGATCACCGACCTCGACGTGGCGTACGCGATCACCAAGCAACTGACGGTGGCCGTGGGCGCGCAGAACCTGTTCGACAAATACCCGGATCACATCGGCGTGAAGAACTCCTCGTTCGGCGACAACTGGGGCAGTTATTCGCCGTTCGGGTTTACCGGCGGGTATTACTACAGCCGGGTGCAGTATGCGTTCTGAGTGCACCTCCCTGTAGGAGCGAGCTTGCTCGCGAAAAACACAAGGGCAATGCGTGCTTCCAGGATGCCCGCGTCATCGTTAACGTCCTTCGCGAGCAAGCTCGCTCCTACAGGGGGACATACGTTTGACTAGCAACCGCCGGCCAGGCTTTCACGCAAGAACTCGATCAACGCCTGCACCGGGCGCGAGCTCTGGCGGTGCTGGGGGTACACGGCGGAAAGGGTCAGGGACTCGGGCGCGAAGTCTTCCAGCAGCGTCACCAGACGGCCATCCTGCAGGGCTTGGGCGACGATAAAGTTCGGCAAATAGGTGATGCCCAATCCTGCCACCGCAGCATCCCGCAGCAACTCGCCATTGTTGACGCGCATGCGCCCGCTGACGTTGCGGGTGTGGGGTTTGCCGTCGACCTTGAAGTGCCATTGCACCTGGCGGCCATGGCCGTAGGGCAGGCATTCGTGGTCGGCAAGGTCGTTGGGGTTCCGGGGCGTACCGTGGCGGGCCAGGTAGTCCGGGCTGGCGCAGTACACGCGTTGCACGCTGGCGATGCGCCGGGCGATCAGGGTCGAGTCTTCGAGGATACCGATGCGCAGCACCAGGTCGTAGCCTTCGCTGATCAGGTCTACCGGGCGGTCGCTCAGGTCCACTTCCACCGTGACGTGGGGGTGGCGTTGCAGGAACAGCGGCAGCAGGCAGCCCAGGTGCGCCATGGCGAACGACAGCGGCGCGCTCAGGCGAATGGTGCCACGGGGGTCGGTGTTCTGGCCGGCGATGCCCTGCTCCACTTGCTCGACTTCACTGAGCAGGCGCAGGGCGGATTCGTAGTAGCTCTGGCCCAGGGGCGTGACGTCCAGGCGGCGCGTGGAGCGGTTGAGCAGGCGCACGCCCAGGCGCTCTTCCAGCTGGATCAGGCGGCGGCTGACAAATTGCTTGGACAGCCCAAGGTGTTCGGCGGCGGCGGTGAAACTGCCGGACTCCATGACCTGGCAAAACAGGCGCATGTCTTCGAAGGGGTTCATTGTCGCTTCTCGGTGGACGCTGAAGCTCTTTATAACCGGGTTGTCGCATCACCACCAATCAAATGTCGATACCCATGTGGCGAGGGAGCTTGCTGTGGCGAGGGAGCTTGCTCCCGCTGGGCTGCGTAGCGGCCCCAAAAATCCTGGGAGCGCTTCGCACTCCAGCGGGAGCAAGCTCCCTCGCCACAGCAAGCTCCCTCACCACAGCAAGCTCCCTCGCCACAAGGAGGTTGCTTCGGCCCTGAGGTTACTTCGCCGCCAGCGCCGAGTAGCTGTTCATCAGGTTGCGGTAGTTGGGAATGCGCGGCGACAGCAAGTTGGCCAGGCCTTCCATGTCGTTGCGCCAATCCCCTTGCAGCTCGCAGGCCACCGAGAACCAGTTCACCAGTTGTGCACCGGCAGCCGTCATGCGGGCCCACGCGGCCTGTTGCACGGTTTCGTTGAAGGTGCCCGATGCATCGGTAACCACGAACACTTCAAAACCTTCGGCCAGGGCCGACAGCGTCGGGAAGGTCACGCACACGTCAGTCACCACACCGGCGATGATCAGTTGCTTGCGCCCGGTGGCTTTCACCGCCTGGACGAAATCTTCGTTGTCCCACGCGTTGATCTGGCCAGGACGCGGGATGTACGGGGCGTCCGGGAACAGTTCTTTCAGCTCCGGCACCATCGGGCCATTGGGGCCGTTTTCGAAGCTGGTGGTGAGGATGGTCGGCAGCTTGAAGAACTTGGCCAGGTCCGCCAGGGCCAGCACGTTGTTCTTGAATTCGTTGGGCGAGAAATCCTGCACCAGCGAAATCAGGCCGGTCTGGTGGTCCACCAGCAGTACCACGGCGTCATCTTTGTTCAGGCGTTTGTAAGACATGGGAATACTCCTTTGGGGTTGATTCAGAAGGCAAAACACGAGCAGCCAAACGCGCCCCAGAAACCCTGGAAGTCGCTGACCGGCACGCTCGACAGACGCGCCCGTTCATGGCTATGGGAATGCACGCCGCACGGGCCGCTGCACTGGTGCACCTGGGCCTGCAGCGTTGAGGTCGGGCGCCAGTGGCCCGGCACCTTGACCACCGGCGACCAGTCCGGCAGTACCGGCACGCTGGGTGGCGCGAAGTCTTCAAAGTCGCCGGCGCCGTACACCACCTTGCCGCCGACCACGGTCAGTACCGATTCGATCCACTTGATGGCTTCTTCGTCGACGCTGAAGAAGTCCGCCGACAGCGCTGCCACGTCCGCCAGTTGGCCGACCTTGACCTGGCCTTTCTTGCCCTGTTCGGACGAGAACCAGGCGCTGCCGTGGGTGAACAGTTCCAGGGCGGTCAGCCGGGGCAAGCCTTCGGCGTGCAGTTCCAGCCCGCCCACGGTGCGGCCGCTGACCATCCAGTACAGCGAGGTCCAGGGGTTGTAGCTCGACACTCGGGTGGCGTCGGTGCCGGCGCCCACCGGCACGCCTTCGGCGAGCATGCGCTTGATCGGCGGCGTGGCCTCGGCGGCCTTGGCGCCGTAGCGCTCCACAAAGTATTCGCCCTGGAATGCCATGCGGTCCTGGATCGCGATGCCGCCACCCAGTGCTCGCACCCGCTCGATGTTCTGCGGGGTGATGGTTTCGGCGTGGTCGAAGAACCATGGCAGGCCGTTGAACGGAATGTCGCGGTTGACCTTCTCGAAGACGTCGAGCATCCGTGAGATCGATTCGTTGTAAGTAGCGTGCAGGCGGAACGGCCAGCGCTGCTCTACCAGGTGGCGCACCACCGGTTCCAGTTCCTGCTCCATGGTCAGGGGCAGGTCCGGGCGTGGCTCAAGGAAGTCTTCGAAGTCGGCCGCCGAGAACACCAGCATTTCGCCTGCGCCGTTGTGGCGCAGGTAGTCGTCGCCCTGGTGCAGGGTCACGCTGCCGGTCCAGTTCTTGAAGTCGCTGAGTTCTTCCTTGGGCTTCTGGGTGAACAGGTTGTAGGCGATGCGCACGGTCAGTTGCTCATCCTTGGCCAACTGTTCGATCACCGCGTAGTCGTCGGGGTAATTCTGAAAACCGCCGCCGGCGTCGATGGCGCTGGTGAGGCCCAGCCGGTTGAGTTCGCGCATGAACTGGCGGGTGGAGTTCACCTGGTATTCCAGGGGCAGTTTCGGGCCCTTGGCCAGGGTCGCGTAGAGAATCATCGCGTTGGGCCGCGCCACCAGCATGCCGGTGGGGTTGCCGTTGCTGTCGCGCACGATCTCGCCGCCGGGCGGGTTCGGTGTGTCCTTGGTGTAGCCGGCCACCCGCAGGGCTGCGCGGTTGAGCAAGGCGCGGTCATACAGGTGCAGCACGAACACCGGCGTGTCGGGGGCGGCCTGGTTGAGTTCGTCGAGGGTGGGCATGCGTTTTTCGGCGAACTGGAATTCGTTCCAGCCGCCCACCACCCGCACCCACTGCGGCGTGGGCGTGCGGTCGGCCTGGTCCTTGAGCATGCGCAGGGCATCGGCCAGGGACGGCACGCCTTCCCAGCGCAGTTCGAGGTTGTAGTTCAGGCCGCCACGGATCAGGTGCAGGTGCGAGTCGTTGAGGCCGGGGATCACGGTGCGGCCCTTGAGGTCGATGACCTGGGTGCCGCTGCCCCGCAAGGCCAGGGCTTCGCCGTCGGTGCCTACCGCGACGAAGCGCCCCTGGTGGATGGCGACTGCCGTGGCGCGAGGGTTTTCACGGTCCACGGTGTGGAACTGGCCATTGAACAGAATCAGATCGGCGTTCATAGGGTTTCCTTTACAGAGGCTTCAAGCCAGGGCGCGAACAGGCGGGTGGCCGCCGGCATCAGCAGGTAAACCACCAGTACAACGATGGTCAGGGTGACCAGGAAGGTGGCGACGATGTAGTTGGACAGGAACGGATGCAGCCTCAGGACCGGGCCCCAGATGATGGGCACCAGCAAGGTCAGCGGCAGGATCACCAGCAGCGTGACCACCGCCTGTTTCCAGCGCGGCGGTTTGGCGGCGGTATCGGCCAGGGGCGAAAACCAGAACTCGTTGACCGCGCCGATCTCGGTCTGGTCGCCGTCGGCCAGCATTGGCGTGGCTTCGTTGATCAGCGCCTGGCGTTGGGGTGAATCCAGCCAGCGCTCCAGGTCGTCGGTGGAGCGGTAGCGCAGCACACAGGTGAACAGTGCGAGGCCGCCCTGCTTGCTGCGCACCACGTCGACGCCCAGGTGGCCCGGGCGTTCACCGGCGATGCGCACGATGCGCCGCAGCCAGGCTTCGTAGTCGGCTTCAAGGCCGGGTTTGATGCGGTGCTTGACCACCAGGGTGACCACCTCGTCCGGGCCGCCTTGCCGCGCTGCTGAGTCCATCGTGCTCCTCCCGTAAATACCTAAGCGATGACCGCAGTGTGGGGTCAGGTGCCACGGAAAAATTGGATGTACGTGCTCTGTTACAACGCCCGGGACATGTGTTCGCCAATTCGCGAGCGCAACCAGCGTTCCGCCGGGTCATTGTCGTGCACCCCGCTCCACACCATCGACAGCTCTGCCGCATCGATGGCAAACGGTGGGTCCTCGGCCCGCAACCCGCAGCCTTCGATCAGCGCGCACGCGGCATAATCGGGCACCGTCGCGATCATCTCGCTGCCGGCCAGCAGCGCCCGCAACCCACTGAATTGCGGCACCGCCAACACCACCCGTCGCGCCCGGCCGATGCGCGCGAGGTCCAGGTCGATGTTGCCGCTCAAGTCACCGGAAAACGAAACCATGGCATGGGGCCGTGAACAGTAGTCATCCAGGGTCAACGGCTCGGGCCGGTCGTCCCCCCGCAGGACCTTGCACGGAATATCCCGCAGCTTCTTGCGCTTGGCATTGGCCGGCAGCTCGGTGGTGTAGCTGACCCCCACGGAAATCTCGCCACTGGCCAACAACGCCGACATCAACAAGTAGTTTGCCCGCCGCACCACCACGATGATCCCCGGTGCCTCTTCGCGCAGCTGGCTGAGCAACGGCGGAAACAAGCCGAACTCGGCGTCATCCGACAGCCCGATGCGAAACACGGCACAGCTGGTGGACGGGTCGAAGTCCTTTGCACGGCTGACCGCGCCGGAGATGGTGTCCATGGCCGGTTGCAACTCCTTGAGGATCGCCACTGCCCGTGGCGTGGGCTCCATGCCGCGACCATTGCGCAGCAGCAGCGGGTCATCGAACAGGTCGCGCAACCGGCCCAGGGCCGCACTCACTGCCGGCTGGCCCATGAACAGCTTTTCGGCCACCCGGGTCAGGTTCTTTTCGAACATCAGGGCCTCGAAAATCACCAGCAGGTTCATGTCGACACGGCGCAAGTCGTTGCGATTCATAGGGTTTCCCGGGAGGTGAGGACCTCGTCAGCTAACCACGTTCAAGGCGTGTGCAATTGCATGCCTGTGCTGTCTTTTTTCCGCAGTCACCTGGCGAAATTAACAACGATTAACTCGCCAGCCAGAGCCCCGGCGCCAAGAATACGGCCGTCTACACTGGACTTTCACTCACCGGGAACGCTCCCATCGACCACGGAATCTGTCATGGCCCGACTTGAGCAAATCGCACCTGACCGGCACGCGCACTCCCCCGCCACCGGCGGCCTGTGTACCCGCCGCGAACGCATGGTCAAACAGCTGATCCTGGCGAATCTTGGGGAAAGCCTGGAGGTCACCGAGCTGGCCCGCGCCTGCGCCCTGTCCCGCAGCCACTTCTCTCGCGCCTTTAAATGCACCACGGGCCTCTCTCCCCAGGAATGGATTCGGCAACAACGTATCCAGCGGGCCAAGGAATTGATCATCAGCTCTGGCTTGAGCCTGACCCAAATCAGCCAGGAATGCGGTTTTTGCGACCAGGCGCACTTCTGCCACATTTTCAGCCGCAGCGAAGGCGTGAACCCGATGACCTGGCGAAACCACCAACTGCGCGTGGTCGCCGCCTAGTGGTGATTGCACCCCGGCGCAAACCTCTGGAATATGCACCACAGACCCCGCTCCAGAGACCGCGCATGAGCAACCCCAGCGACCAGGCCATGCATTTCGGCCCCTACCGGATCCACCCGCGCCAGCGCGTGGTGCTGGAGGGTGGCCGGCCGTTGCGCCTGGGCCGCAGGGCGGTGGATATCCTGCTGATTTTGCTGGAGCACGCCGGCCAGGTGGTGAGCAAGCAGGAGCTGATCGCCCGGGTCTGGCCCAAGACCGTGGTGGAGGATGGCAACCTGCGGGTGCACATGGCGGCCCTGCGCAAGGCCCTGGGCGACGGCCAGGCCGGGCAGCGCTATATCGTCACCGTGGCACAGCGTGGCTACAGTTTTGTGGCACCCCTGAGTGTCGAGCCCACTGCATTGGAAGGCCACAGCCCAGCGGCCCATCCAGGGCACAACCTGCCGCTGCGCCGCACCCGGATGCTCGGGCGCCAGGCCCTGATCGAAAGCCTGGTGCAACAGTTGCCGCAACACCGCTTCATCACCCTCACGGGTGCCGGCGGTATCGGCAAGACCACCGTCGCCCTGCGGGTGGCCGAACTGCTGATCGGACGGTACCGCGACGGCATCCGCCTGCTGGACCTGGCGCCCCTGAGCCAACCCTCAATGATCGTGCCCAACCTGGCCGCCCTGCTGGAGCTGACGCCACCCAGTCACGAGCCCTTGTGCGGCCTCGCCGGCCTGCTGCGTGAGCGCCAGATGTTGCTGGTGATCGACAACTGCGAACACCTGCTCGACGACATTGCGCTGATCAGCGAAACCCTGCTGCGCAGTGCCCCCCAGTTGCACATCCTGGCCACCAGCCGCGAAGCGCTGCGCGCCGAAGGTGAGTTCGTGCAACGCCTGGAGCCTTTGGCGTGCCCGCCGGCCACTGGCGATCGCGCCGAAGCCATGGCGTACCCGGCGCTGCAATTGCTGGTGGAGCGGGCGCTGTCGCGCTGGGACGGCTTTGAACTGAGTGACGCCGACCTGCCCCTGGCCATTGATATCTGCCGGCGCCTGGACGGCATTCCCTTGGCGATCGAACTGGTGGCGGCGCAAATCGAGCGCTTTGGCCTGAAGGGTTTGCTGGTGCAGATGGAGGATAATTTCCGCCTGTTGACCCGCGGCCGACGCAGCGCCCTGCCCCGGCACCAGACCCTGCGCGCCACCCTGGAGTGGAGCTTCGATCTGCTGACCACCTGCGAACAGGTGTGCCTGCGCCGTCTGGCAGTGTTCCGGGGAGGCTTCACCCTGGAGTCGGCGGCGGCGGTGATCGCAGCTGAGCACATTGAACCGACGCAGGTGCTGGGTTCGATCACGCAGTTGGTGGCCAAGTCCCTGCTCACCGTTGAGGTGGGCGATGAAGAGGTGGCTTATCGGCTGCTGGACATCACCCGCACCTATGCCCTGGAGAAACTCAGTGCCGCCTGCGAGCTGGAGGCCAGCCGTGAGCGACACGCCGCCCGATGCCTGACCCTGATGAATCAGGCGCAAGCCGACTGGGAACGAGTGCCCACCCAGCAATGGCTCGACCGCTATGCAGCGTGCCGCGAAGATGTGCGCGCTGCCCTCGACTGGGGGTTGAGCCAGGCCGGCGCGCCGCTGCTGGCCATCCGCTTGACGGTCAGCGCGATGCCGCTGTGGCAGGAACTGTCGCTGCTCACCGAACATGGTTTGTATGTGGGCAAGGCCCTGGCGTTGCTTCAGCAGTCGGCTGCACCCTGCGCGCACTTGCACCTGCAACTGCAATTGGCCCTGGGCAGCTTTTCCTATCACACCCAGGGCGCAACCCCGCAGACCATCAACGCCTTTGAGCAGGCACGGCAACTGGCCGAAGGCAGCCGCGATCTCGCCGGCCAGCTCAGGGCCGTGTCCGGCCATATGGCAGTCAACCTGTGCAACGGCAATTACCGCCAGGCCCTGCGCCAAAGCCTGCATTTTGACCGCCTGGACCCCAACGCCCTACCGCTGCTGGACTTGAGCGCACAACGCCTGCGGGTACTGGCGCAACATTTCGCCGGCAACCAGGCGCTGGCGCGGCACAACGCCGAACAGGTGATGCAACGCATGGCCCACAGCGGCCATCTCAATCGGTTTACCCATGGATTTGGCGTGCAATACGACCAGAGCGTGGCGTCGCTGACGGTGCTGGCGCGCATCCTCTGGCTCCAGGGTTTCCCTGAACGCGCCTGGCGTACCGCGCGCCAGGCGCTGGAGCTGGCGCTGCAAATCAATCACGGCACCTCCATCTGCTACACACTGGCCCTCGCGGGTGTGGTCATTGCCCACTACAACGGCGACGACGGGGCCGCAAGATCAATGCTGGAGCTGTTGGCGCAGCAGGCTCGAAAACACTCGGTGCTGCTGTTCGACACCTGGGCCAGGCATTACGCGTGGGCACTGGACGGCGTGGTGCACCAGGACGCCACCCCGGGCCTGGGTCTGATCAGGGACATCGTGGTGACCCTGCACACCCGGGAGGTGGATGAGGCCTGCTTCGAACGCGCCCGCCAGGGTGCTGCGGGCTGGTGCACCGCAGAGATCCTGCGGGCGCGGGCCGACACCCTGCTGCGCCAGGCTGCCCCCTCCACAACGCAGGCGGCGGAAAGCCTGTTGCTGGAGGCGCTGGGGCTGGCTCACCAGCAGGGAGCCTTGGCCTGGGAGCTGCGCAGCGCCCTGTCACTGGCCCGGTTATGGCAGCGCGAGGGCCGATACGCCGCCGCGCGCGACCTGTTGCAAAGCGTCCATGGGCGCTTTACCGAAGGGTTTTCCACACCAGACCTAGTGAGCGTGCGCGGCCTGCTCGACGAACTGCACCACAAACTGCCGGCCTGAAAACGGCCCAAGGTAATGCCCGTAGCCCTGCTGCAACAGGGCCACCTGGTCGGGGTCACCCAGGCGGGCCAACGCGTAGGCGCGCACGCTGTTGAGCAGGCGATAACGCCGGGGGCCGGGGCCAGGTTCGACGGTCAGCAACGAGGTGGCTACCAACCGTGCCAGCAGATAAGGCAAGTCGGCGTGTTCCAGTTCCGTGCCGGCAATCAGCGCGCCCAGTGTCGGCACAGTCACCGCCATCTTGAACAAGCCCAATTGGAGAAACAGCCAGCGCTCCGGCAGGCTCAAGCGCTCGTAGGTCCAGTCCAGTGCCGCGCTCATGGATTGATGACGCCCAACGGCCGTGCGCCGCCCGCGAGTCAGCACCAGCAAGCCATTCGCCAACTGCACTTGCAGGCCCTTGATGCCCAAGGCATCGACCTGGGCCGCCGCCAGTTCCAGGGCCAGTGGGATACCGTCGAGACGCCGGCAGATATCCCGCAGGGGCGCCAGGTCTTGCGTGCGCAAGCCAAAGCCCTGTTGGCAAGCCTGGGCCCGGCTGACAAATAGCTGCACTGCAGGATATGCCAGCGCGTGGTCGACGTCGGCCAATGCCGACAACGGCGGCACTGCCAGCGCCGGCACCCGCTGAACCCACTCGCCGGGAATGTGCAAGGCTTCGCGACTGCTCAGCAACAGCGTCACCCGGGGCGCCATTTCCCGTAGCGCGAACACCAGGTTGCGACACGCGGCCAATGCCTGTTCACACCCATCAAGCACCAACAGCAATTGCCGCGACGCCAGTTGCCGGCAAAAACCTTGCAACGTGCCACCCGGTTCAACGGCGATCCCGAGTACCTTGGCCAGTTCACCGACCACACCCGATAGCTGACGGATACCGGCCAACTCCACCCGCCACACACCGTCGCGATAACGCGCCAGCACCTGCTCGGCCAGGTGCAGGGCCAGGGTGGTTTTACCGACGCCTGCGCACCCGGTGAGCGTCATCAGCGATTGCCCCGGCAAACGTCGTGCAAGGGCATGCGCCAGCGGATCCAGGCCAAACACCGGGACAAGACGAGCCGGCAGGTTATGTTCAGGTAAAGGCTGCGCAGGTTCCGCGTGCAGCGGCTGCGTCGCAACAAAACAATAGCCGCGCTGCGGCAGGTTGATGATATAGCGCCGCCCGCCCTCGCCATCGGCCAGGGCACGGCGCAAGGCCGCGATGTGCACCCGCAGGTTGTTCTCCTCCACCACGCTGCACGGCCACACCCGGGCGATCAGCGTCGCCTTGCTGACAAACTCCCCGGCCTGCTCCACCAGCACCGCGAGAATGTCCAGGGCGCGCCCACCCAACGGCAGCGGCCTGCCCTCTTCGCACACCAGGCGCTGCTGGGGATAGAAGGTGAAGGGGCCGAAGCGCACTGCGCATTCCGGTTCGATCGTATGAAGGCTATTCATGCTCGTCAAAGCGCTGAAACACCCGGCCTTGGGCGTCTGCGCATCCTTTTCCATGGGACTGACAGCTATCTTGCCAGCTACCGGTGACAGGACAATGCTGGCACAGGGATCCACACGGACATTCAGGTGCGCCAGACGGACATCAGCTGAATTGCTGGCGGTATTGGGTCGGGTTCAAGCCGAGTTTTTCACTGAACAGAAAACGCATGTGTCGCACGCTGCCAAAGCCTGCGTGAAACGCGACGGTCTTGAGCGGCAGGTCGCTGCTCTCCAGCAGGTGCCGGGCGCGATCGATGCGCGCACCTTGCAGGAAGGCCATCGGGGTCATCTGCACTTCCTTGGCGAACACCCGTGCAAAGTGCCGCGTACTCATGCCCGCCAATTGCGCCATGGACTCGATGGTAAAGGCCTGGTCCAGCCGCTCCAGCACGTGGGTCTGCACCCGGGTAATCGCAGTTTCCTGAGGGGCCACCGCAGCGGTCATCGGGCTGAACTGAGCCTGGCCGCCCTGGCGCTTCATGACCACCAGCAACACCTTGGCCACATCGACCGCCACTTGCTTGCCGTGGTCCTGGGCGACGATGGACAGCGCCAGGTCAATGCCCGCCGTCACGCCGCCCGAGGTGATGAGACGGCCGTCCTGCAAGTAGATGCGGTCGGTCTCGACGATGGCCTTGGGAAAGGCCTTGATCAGCCGCTCGGTGTAATGCCAATGGGTGGTCACGCGCTGGCCGTCCAGCAAACCCGCGTACCCCAGCACGAAGGCGCCGGTGCAGATGGAGCCGAACCGTCGGGCGCGGGGCGCGGCCGCCTTGAGCCACGGCAACAAGGCCGGGTGGCATTCGTTGTAGGCACCGGGGCCGCCGGGCACCAGTAGCAAGTCATACGCCTCGTGGGCCTGGTCCAGTGGCAGGTCGGGGTGCACCACCACGCCATTGGAGGCCCGCAACGGCCCGGGCTCGGTCCCGAGGGTCAGGATCTGATAGTGGGCGGACGGTTCCAGGTAGCGATTGGCAATGGAAAACACTTCCAGCGGCCCGGCCATGTCGAGCAGGAGGAAGTCGGGAAACAGCGCCATGGCCACGGTTTTCATTGTAGGGAATTGTCCGTTCAGGGAGATGAATCCACGCATTATGGCATGCCATCAACTGTCAACTGATACAGGACAGTCATTCCGATTCCAGCTTCTTAATCAACCTATCGCTAACCAGTAACCTTCTCCTCACACCGAAGCCCTGCATCTCGCAGCCAGCTTCCCTTGAGGAGAACACCCCATGCTGACCCTTCGCAACGCCTCGGAACGCGGCGCCGCCAATCACGGTTGGTTGAAGTCGTTTCACACCTTCTCGTTCGCCAACTACTGGAATCCCAAGGAGCAAGGTTTTTCCGACCTGCTGGTGATCAACGATGACCGGGTTGCCGCCGGCAAGGGCTTCGGCCAGCACCCGCATCGCGACATGGAGATTTTCTCCTATGTGCTCGAAGGCGCCCTGGAACACAAGGACACCCTGGGCACCGGCTCGGTGATTCGCCCAGGCGATGTGCAACTGATGAGCGCCGGCAGCGGCGTGGCCCACAGCGAGTTCAACCACAGCCACACCCAGGGCGTGCACTTCCTGCAAATCTGGATCGTGCCGAATGTGGCCGGCGCCGAACCGCGCTATCAGCAAGAGCACTTCACCGAAGCGCAAAAACGCGGCCGGTTGCAGTTGATCATTTCGCCGGAAGGCACCGATGGCGCCCTTGGCGTACGCCAGGATGCACGGGTGTATGCCGGGCTGTTCAACGGCTTTGAAACCGCGAGCCTCACCCTGGCCCCGGAGCGCTATGCCTACATCCATGTGGCGCGGGGCAGCGTTGAAGTCAACGGCCAGCGCTTGCACGAAGGCGACGGTGCCCGAGTGCGCGATGAGCGGGAGATTCACCTGAGCCATGGCGAGAATGCCGAAGTGCTGGTGTTCGACCTGCGCCCTCGGGAACTGCCTGAAATGCCGTGATGGCCGGCGCGATGGCCCGGGAAAACGGGCCATCGCTGGCGTCGATAGTCACCATCAGCGCAATGAAGTTCTCTAAAAAAATCCACCGCGTACCATCACATCCATACCAACCAATGACATCCCGGAGCACACCATCATGAAACGCCAACTCTTGCTTAGCCTCGCTTTCTCGGTACTTGCTGTAAGCGCCTTTACCCAACCTGCCCTCGCTGAAGGCGGCGCGGATCGCCTGATGGACAGCCGCGTGGCTGAGGGCGGTTCGGACCGTTTGCTGGAACGTCGTGTGGCTGAAGGTGGTTCTGATCGGTTGCTGGAACGTCGTGTAGCTGAAGGTGGTGCTGATCGTCTTCAAGAAAACCGCGTGGCTGAAGGTGGTGCTGACCGTCTTCAAGAAAACCGCGTAGCTGAAGGTGGTGCAGAGCGTCTTCAAGGCAACCGTGTAGCCGAAGGTGGTGCAGACCGCCTGATGGAAAACCGCGCATAACCCCAGCTGTTTGCGGTTCACCCCCAGCCGGCCTGATCAGCCGGCTTTTTTTCGCCTGCTGTTTACCACTCTTCAACAGCGCCACAAAACCCTGTGGCGAGGGAGCTTGTGTGGCGAGGGAGCTTGCTCCCGCTGGGCTGCGCAGCAGCCCCAATGAATGCACCTCATTTCTTCAGGGAGACCCCATTGGCAGGTTTTAGGGCCGCTTCGCAGCCCAGCGGGAGCAAGCTCCCTCGCCACGCAAGCTTCCTCGCCAACGTAAGTCGCCGTTCGCGGTTAACACAGCTCACGATCCAGCCACGCTACCGCCTTGCCAATCTGCTGCCTGGCTTCAATCCGCGCGTGCACCTGCTGCACCTCTTCCAGGGTGTAATGCCCTTCGATATCCACCGTCAGCGAACCCTCAAGCATCGCCGCGAACACCGCATTGGCACGCCGTTGCACAGTCGGGCCGTCGGCCATGTGATCGTTCAGCCGTGGGCGAGTCAGAAACAGTGAGCCAGCCTCCCCCAACTCCATCGGGTCCAGATCAGTGATCGAGCCGGAGACATTCCCGTAATTGACGATCAACCCTCGCGTGCGGCACGCCTTGAAACTTTCCCGCAACGTGGCCTTGCCCACCGAATCGAACACCACATCCACACCCTGCCCTTCGGTTGCCGCCAATACCCGCTCGGCAAATCCCTCGTATTGCCATGCCTGATCAGCACCACGCTGACGGGCAATCGCACATTTTTCGGCACTGCTACCGGTGGTGAATACCGTGGCACCGAGTCGATGGGCCATCTGCACCAGCAACTGGCCGATGCTGCCGGAAGCCGCATGGATCAAGCAGCTGTTGCCCGCCTGCAACCGGGCAACATCCTCAATCAGGTAGTGCGCCGTGCAGCCCTGGAACATCGCCGCAGCCGCCTGATCGAAGCCGATCGCATTCGGAATTTGCGCCACCCGCGCCGCAGGCACACTGGCGTATTCAGCAAACGCGCCCCAGGAGATGCACCACGCCACCCGATCGCCCGGCGCCAGATGGCTTACGCCCTCACCCACTTCCACCACCACACCGGCGCCTTCCATGCCCAGGGTGCAGGGCAGTCGCACCGGGTAAGTCACCGATTGGGCGTACTTGCCCTGGCGGGTGTGCACATCCATAAAGTTGATCCCGGCGCAGGCCACCTTGATCAGCACATGGCCGGGCGTCACCCGGGGCTTGGGCATATCCAGACGCAGTTGAACGACCTCAGGGCCGCCGTAGGTTTCAAGGGTGAGGGCTTTCATCGTGGGACAACTCCGCTTGCGGTGGGAATGCGCCATGGTAAAAGGCGCCACTCTGTACGAGAATTCCCCAATACCTCCCACCCTCCGTGCGGAAATAACCCGATGTTTGATTGGCAGGATCTGTATTTCTTCACCGTACTGGCGCGTACCCAGTCGCTGTCGGCGGCCGCCCGCGAGCTGCAGGTGGAACACGCCACCGTGGGCCGACGCGTCGATGCCCTGGAAAAAGCCCTCGGCGTCAAACTGGTGGACCGCCTGCCCCGCAGCCGGCCACTTACAGAGGAAGGCTTGGCACTGGCGAAACTGGCGGCCGGGATGGGCGAGATGGCCACTGAAGTGATGCGCCTGTCCCGCGTGGCCTCGATCGAGGTGGCAGGTACCGTGCGGGTCAGTTGCCCGCCATCGATTGCCATCCACTGCATCGCGCCCCACGTTGCACGGTTCAGGACGCAGTATCCCAGGCTGAATATCGTGTTGATGTCCTCGACAACCCTGGCCGCCCTGGACAAAGGCGAAGCCGATATCGCCCTGCGTACCGTGCGTCCCGACGAAGAAGCGCTGGTGCGCAGAAAGGTCGGCGCCGTGCGTTTCGGCCTTTATGCCACGCCCGAGCTCAAGCAGTTACCCGCCGAACAGTGGACGTTCATTGCCTATGACGCCACCCGCGACCACCTGCCCCAACAGGCGTGGATGCATCAGGTGCGCGGCAACCGCACGATTGCCTTTGCCGCCAGCGACCTGATTACCCAGCAGATGGCCGCCCGGGCCCAGGTCGGCGCGGTGGTGTTGCCCACGCTGGTGGGTGATCACGACGCGGCATTGGTGCGGCTGGCAACGAATACCGAAGGCCCGGTTCGCGATATCTGGCTGACGGTGTATCCCGACATGCGCCGCTCGCCTTCGGTGAAGGTGGTGATGGAGTTTCTGGTGAGTTGCATCGAAGGCGAGCCGCAGTTGCGGCGCTGAAGCTGATTACTGCGCCGCGTACTGCTCGTCGCTGACCTGCTCCATCCAGTCCACCACCTTGCCGTCGAGCATTTCGTTGATCGCGATATGGGTCATGGCGGTGTTGGCCGTGGCGCCATGCCAATGCTTGACCCCGGGGGCAATCCACACGGTGTCGCCGGGGCGAATTGCCCGCACTGGCTGGCCCCATTCCTGAACCTGGCCCAGGCCTGCTGTCACGATCAATGTCTGCCCCAGGGGATGGGTGTGCCAGGCAGTACGTGCGCCCGGCTCAAAGGTGACGAAGGCGCCGGTGACGCGCGCGGCGTCGGTGCCCTTGAAGGGTGAGTCGACGCGCACCGTGCCAGTGAAATAATCCGCCGGGCCTTTGGCTGAAGGCTGGGAGCCGTTGGGCGTAATGGTCAGCATGGGGGACTCCTGTGCCTGTGAGTCGAGTGCCAGTAATGACAGTGAAAGCGCAGTGGCTGCGAGGCTGGTTTTCATAGCCCGGTCATCCGTTCCAGGGCTTCGGGATAGCGGTCGCCGTGCACGGCGATGTTGGCAGCGGCGACATCCAGCTCACTGAGTTCTGCCGCGCTGAGTTGCACCTCCACCGCCCCCAGGTTTTCGGTCAGGCGCGAGGTTTTGGTGGTGCCCGGAATCGGTACGATCCAGGGTTTCTGGGCCAGCAACCAGGCCAGTGCGATCTGTGATGGCGTGGCGTGTTTGCGCTGGGCGACCTGGCGCAGCAACTCCACCAACGCCTGGTTGGCCTGCAAGGCTTCAGGCGTGAACCGCGGCAAATTGCTGCGAAAGTCCGAGCTGTCAAAGGTGCTGTGACTGTCGAACTTGCCCGTCAGAAAGCCTTTGCCCAAAGGGCTGTAGGGCACCAGGCCAATGCCGAGTTCCTCCAGCAGTGGCAACACCTCGGCCTCGGGCTTGCGCCACCACAGCGAGTACTCGCTTTGCAACGCGGTCACCGGCTGAACGGCGTGGGCGCGGCGGATGGTCGAGGCGCCGGCTTCCGACAAGCCGAAGTGCTTGACCTTGCCTTCCTGAATCAAATCCTTCACCGCGCCGGCCACCTCTTCGATCGGCACATTCGGGTCAACCCGATGCTGATAAAACAGGTCGATAACATCCGTCTTCAGGCGCTTGAGCGAGGCTTCGGCCACCTGGCGAATATGCTCCGGCCGGCTGTTGAGACCCGACCATTTGCCGTTGCCGGACGGGTCCAGGGCAAAGCCGAACTTGGTGGCGATCACCACCTGCTCACGCAGCGGCGACAGGGCTTCACCCAGCAGTTCTTCATTGATGAACGGGCCATAGACTTCGGCGGTATCGAAGAAGGTCACGCCTTGCTCAACTGCGTTGCGCAGCAAGGCAATCATCTGCTGTTTGTCCGCCGCGGGGCCGTAGCCAAAGCTCATGCCCATGCAACCGAGGCCCAGGGCCGAGACTTCAAGCTGGCTGTTACCGAGTGTGCGTTTAAGCATGGTCGTTCTCCGGATAAAGGGGATGATTCCAATCTAACAGTTACGAATTGTGATAATTAGCCGCTAGAATTCGAAAATACTTATGAGGATGGCTCACCAATGCTCAGGGAAAACGCCAATGACCTGCTTGCCTTTCTGGCGGTAGCCCGTGAGCGCAGCTTTACCAAGGCGGCGGCCAAACTCGGGGTTTCCCAATCGGCGCTGAGCCATACCATCCGTGCCCTAGAGGCGCGCCTGGGGCTGCGCCTGCTGACCCGCACCACCCGCAGCGTGTCGCCCACCGAAGCCGGGCAACACTTGATCGACACGGTCGGGCCGCACTTCGATGAAATCCAGGTGGGCCTTGAAGGCCTGAGCCATTTGCGAGACAGGCCGTCCGGCACCCTCCGCATCAACGCCATGGACCACGCGCTGGAATTCATCCTGTGGCCGGTGTTGCAACCGTTCCTGGCGCAGTACCCGGATATCTGCGTGGAAGTGTGTTGCGACTACGGCTTTGTCGACATCGCCGCCCACGGTTTTGATGCCGGTGTACGCCTGGGGGAAGACGTGGCCCAGGGCATGATTGCCACGCGCATCAGCCCCGACATGCGCATGCTGGTGGTGGGTTCACCGGCCTACTTTGCCCAGCGCGAGATCCCCCGCACGCCCCGGGACTTGACCGATCACGCGTGCAACAACTTGCGCCTGCCCACCAATGGCGGCCTGTATGTGTGGGAGTTCAACAAAGGTGGGGAAAGCCTGAATGTGCGGGTGTCTGGCCAGGTGACGTTCAACGGCGTGTACCCATTGCTCAAGGCGGCGGTCGACGGCTTCGGCTTGAGCTACATCCCCGCCGACCTGGTGGCGCCTTATCTGGCGGACGGGCGACTGGTGCAGGTGCTGGATGATTGGTGCGCGCCGTTTGCCGGCTTCCATCTGTATTACCCCAGCCGTCGCCAGGCCTCGCCCGCCTTTGCGCTGCTGGTGGAAGCGCTGCGTTATCGCGGCTGAAGAAAATCCGCCAGGGCACCGCCCAGGGCATCGAACACCACGGCAATGCGCTGCACCTTGCGCATGTCCTGGTGCATGGCGATCCACACGTCGACATTGAAATCCACCTGCCCTTGCAGCACGCGCACCAGGCCGTGACGTTGCGCCACCTGGCGTGAACACACGCCAATCCCCAGCCCGGCACGCAGCGCGGCCAACTGGGCGAGGTGATCGTCGGTGCGGATCACCGCATGGGGTGCC
This sequence comes from Pseudomonas yamanorum, assembly GCF_013386765.1. GTDB lineage: Bacteria > Pseudomonadota > Gammaproteobacteria > Pseudomonadales > Pseudomonadaceae > Aquipseudomonas > Aquipseudomonas yamanorum_A. Next base: position 1,212 of record NZ_JACARE010000005.1, on the reverse strand, counting down.
GAACAGTCAAAACCGCGCTCACGCAGGAATTCGATCTCCAGCAGATTGCGGTCCGGCCCGATCAGCGGGTAGCCGTGCAATTGCGCCACGGTGTCCGGGGTGCCCTGCTCCGCCAGCAACTCTGGTGCGGCGTACAACCCCACTTGCAGGTCGCCGACCTTGCGCGCGACCACCGTAGCTTCCGTGGGGCGGCGGATGCGCACGGCGACGTCGGCCTCCTGCAGCGCCAGGGCTTGCAGGCGGTTGGACACGCTCAATTCAATGGCCAATTGCGGATGGTCGCGGCGCAGGCTACGCAACATCGGCGGCAGTACCTCCACCCCCAGCAGCTTGCCGCTGGTAAGCCGCACCGTGCCGCCGGCCAGCGCCGCGTCGGCCGAGGCGGCGCGGTTGAAAGCGTTGGCGGCAACGGCCATCGCTTCGACGTGGCTGATCAGGTCCTTGGCGGTGTCGGTGGGCAGCAGCCCGGCGGGTGAGCGGATAAACAGACTGACCCCGACGCTGAGCTCCAGCGCCTCGATCCGTCGCCGCGCGGTGGCCTGGGCAATCCCCAGCAAACGGGCCGCGCCCGACAGGCTGCCGGTACGCAACACGGCGAGGAAAGCGCGCTGGGTTTCCCATTGAAGTAGAGGGGGGTTCATACATTTCCTGTGAGCCGCTGGGCAGTTTTGGCGGATGTTCTTTGTGCGGGGGCTGCGGCATGCTGGCGAGCATACCCGATGGGCGTTTCGCCCTCACTTTGCACAGGATCGTTTTTGATGACACTCACCGGCCAATGCCGCTGCGCCAGCGTGACCTACACCCTCAATACCGACGCGCCACTGGCGGTGTACGCCTGCCATTGCCAGCACTGCCAGACCTGGAGCGGCAGCGCGTTTGCCCTGCATGCGCTGTTGCCGGCGGACACGTTGAAGGTCGAGGGGGCGCTGACGGGATATGGCTATGAGGTTGATGGGCAGCGTTCGGAGCATCAACTGTGCGGGGTGTGCCATACGCGGATCTGCAACACCACGACGGCCGCGCCAGGGTTGGTTGTGCTGCGGGTCGGAACGCTGGATGAGAGCCCGGCCGTGCAGCCGGTGGCGCATATCTGGGTGCGGCACAAGCAGCCGTGGGTGACGCTGGCGGAGGGCGTTCCGACGTGGCTGGAAAGCCCTACCCCCCAGGCGTTTGCGCAGGCGTTGAGCGTTCCCCTGTAGACCTGACTCACAC
>NZ_JACARE010000048.1 GCF_013386765.1 Pseudomonas yamanorum | reverse complement strand
CGCTTTAGATTTTGATGTTGCCTTTGCTTCACCACACTCAAGCCGGCCTGTAGGCCGCTGTGCTCTGGCTTTTGATCTTGATCTTGATCTTAGGCGCCCCGTTAAACCACGCTGGCCGAACGCAGGTACGCCCCGTCGCGGCGGCCCGCTTCTTGGCGTCCGTTGTCACGGGACAGGCCCATGCTTACTTTTACGCTGTTCAAAAGTGAGCCGTTGTAAGAGCGGAACCAATATCAGCCATCACCCAAAAAACGGATATGCCCCCGGTCCATCTCCAAAACAGAAGTGCTATTGCCCCATGGCGATTTCAATCACCCACGCCAAAATCCAGCAACACCTTCATCGCCTGGCTTTTATCCGCCGCCAGCTCAAACGCCTTAACCGCCTCGCTGAACGGCACGGTATGAGAGATCACCGGCCGCACATCAATCACCTGGCGGTTGAGCAAATCCACCGCCTGGGCAAACTCCGAATGGAAGCGAAAGGTGCCCCGCAAGTCGATCTCCCGGCTCACCAGCATATTCAACGGCAGCGAGACCTCGCCCCCCAAACCCACCGTCACCAGCACGCTGCGCGGGGCCATGCACTCCAGCCCGTTGCGCAAGGCCTGGGCGCTGCCTGAGACTTCGAACATCACATCAAAGTAGCCTTTTTCAGCGGTGTAGCGCTTCAGCGCGTCGGCATCTTCCGCCAGATTATGGATGCGGCTGGCGCCCATTTTCTCCGCGCAGGCCAAGGGGCCTGCAGCCAGGTCCACCGCTACAATCTCTCCCGCACCCGCCGCCCGCAGGCTGCCGATCAACAGGTTGCCGATGGGCCCGCAGCCGGTGACCAGCACCCGTTTGCCGAACACCACCCCGGCCCGTTGGATGGCATGCAAACCCACGGACAACGGTTCCGCCATCGCACCTTCGGCAAGGCTGACATGATCGGCCAGCAGGTGCGCCTGATGCGTCTCGATCACCAGGCGCTGTTGAAACGCGCCTTGCACATGAGGGAAGGGCATCGCACTGCCGTAAAAACGCATGTTCAGGCAATGGTTCGGCAGCCCTTGATGGCAATAACGGCAATCGCCGCAAGGCCGTGACGGCGAGACGGACAGGCGTTGGCCCACCTTGAACGGTCCGTCTTCCCGGCCCACGGCCTCGATCACCGCCGACACTTCATGGCCCAGCACCATCGGCTCGCGCAGGCGCACGGTGCCGAAGCCGCCGTGCTGGTAGTAATGCAGGTCCGAGCCGCAGATGCCGCCCCGGGCAATGCGCACCCGCAACTGGTCGGGGGCGAGTGCCTGGGGTTCGGCTTGAGGTTCTACCCGCAAATCTTTTGAGGCATGGCAGACAATCGCGTGCATGAAATTCTCCGGGTTACAGCGAGGCGGTGATGCCACCGTCCACGTACAGGATATGACCGTTGACGAAACTCGCCGCGTCGCTGGCCAGGAACACGGCAGCGCCCGCCAGTTCGGCCACGTCACCCCAGCGCCGGCTCGGCGTGCGTTGCACCAGCCAGTCGCTGAACTCGGGGTTGGCCACCAAATTGGCGTTCAGTTCGGTCTTGAAATAGCCGGGGCCGATGCCGTTGATGGTCAACCCGTGTGGGCCCCAGTCGATGGCCATGCCTTTGGTGAGCATCTTCAGCGCGCCTTTGCTGGCAGCATAGGGGGCGATGCCCGGGCGGCCCAGCTCGCTTTGCACCGAGCAGATATTGATGATGCGCCCCCGCTTGCGCGGGATCATCGCCCGGGCCACGGCCTGGCCGACGAGGAAGGCGCTGTCCAGGTTGGTGCTCATCAACTCGCGCCAGTGGGTTTCGCTGTAGTCCTCCAGCGGCCCGCGCCGTTGCATGCCGGCGTTGTTGACGAGGATGTCCAGCGCACCCAGGCGCTCTTCGATATCCGCCACGGCGGCCAGCACTGCGGCACCGTCTGTGACGTCAAACGCCTGGGTGTGCACCTCCAGGCCTTCCGCCGCCAGCAGTGCGGCACTGTCACGCAAGGTGCTGCGGTTGCGCCCGTTGAGCACCACCCGCGCGCCGGCCTGGGCCAGGCCTCGGGCGATGGCCAGGCCTATACCGGCGCTGGAGCCGGTAACCAGGGCCAGGCGGCCGTCGAGGCGGAAGCTGTCTAAAACGCTTTGCATGGCTGGATCTCCAGGTGATCAGCAATCTCAATCCAGGCAGGCCGATCCTGTGCTCATTGTGATAGGCCAGAGCCTGTCATATCGTGTATGGCAGGCCTTACTTCACCGTAGCCGTGGCCCGGCGTCCAATTTTCATTTGTGATCGGGTGATCAAGAATCGTGATAACCGGAGCCTTCTGATGGAACTCAAGCACCTGCGCGCCTTTGTCGTGCTCGCCCAGGAACTGCATTTCGGCCGGGCAGCCGCGCAGTTGTCGATCGTGCAGCCGGCGCTGAGCATGCAGATCAAACTGCTCGAAGGCGGCCTGGGCGTGCGCCTGCTTGACCGCAACCGGCACTCGGTGACGCTGACGGAAGCCGGGCGGGTGTTTCTGCCTGAAGCCCAGGCCACCCTGCACCAGGCCGCCCGCGCCGCCGATGCTGCCCGAGCGTCGAACCGTGGGGAGATTGGTCGGGTGCGCCTGGGGTTTGTCTCCTCGGTGTTGCCGCAGTTGTTGCCTGAATTGATTCGTGCGGTGCACCAGCGTTATCCGCGAATCGAACTGGAACTCAAGGACATGCCCGGTCCGGACCAGGCCGGCGCGTTGAAAAACGGCCAGCTGGATTTTGGCCTGATGCGCTTGCCGGCGGCCTATCCCGGCGTGCAAACCCGCCCGGTGTTGCAGGAAAGCTTTGTGGTGGCGTTGCCCGCCGACCATCCGTTGGCGGCCCAGCACATCGTTCAGCCAGCCGACTTGCTCAAGGTGCCGGTGTTCATCCTGGCCCGGCGCTATGCCCCGGGGTTCTACGACGAGTTCGTCCAGACCGTGGGTGTGCCTTTGGAGATCGCCTCTGAACTTGGGGAGTTCACCACCATGCTCGCGCTGGTCTCCGCCGGCCTGGGCGTCGGTGTGCTGCCGCAGCAGGCCGCCCGGGCGCTGCCGGCCAATTGCGTATCCAGGCATCTTGAACTGGGGACATTCCAGGCCCGTACCGGGCTGGCGTGGACTGAACTGGACAGCGCGGTGAAAACCACCGTGTTCAATCTGATCGGCGAGTTGTTTGGCGAGTGATTGTTTCACCCGGTGAAATGCTGGATTGCAAAAGCTGGCTATTCTGCTGTGGGCCGTAGCGGCGGAAGATAGGCGTCATTGGCCCGATCACCGGGTCGAGTCCCTGGCACACCGCGGAGCCTGTCATGATCAAACTGTACCGTTACCCCTTGTCTGGCCATTCCCACCGGGTCGAGCTGATGCTGTCGCTGCTGGGCGTGCCCGCCGAATTGGTGCTGGTCGACCTGAAGCAGGGCGCGCACAAGACTCCCGAGTTCCTGGCCACCCTCAACAGCTTCGGCCAGGTGCCGGTGATCGATGACGACGGCGTAGTGCTGGCGGACTCCAACGCGATCCTGGTGTACCTCGCCGGCCGCTATGGCAACACCCAGTGGCTGCCGACCGCGCCCTTGGCCCAGGCCCGGGTGCAGCGTTGGCTCTCGGCTGCGGCGGGGCCACTGCACGTCGGCCCGGCTGCCGCCCGATTGGTCACGGTGTTTGGCGCGGCGCTGGATGCCGAGGCAGCCATCCGCCGCTCCCATGCCTTCCTCAATGTGGTGGAGCAACAGTTGGCGCAGAGCCGCTTCCTTGTCGGTGACCAGCCGTCGATTGCCGACATCGCGCACTACACCTACATCGCCCATGCCCCGGAAGGTAACGTCGCGCTGGATGACTACCCGCACGTTCGTGCCTGGCTGGGCAGCATCGAGGCGCTGCCGGGGTTTGTCGGCATGCAGCGCACGGCCGTAGGCTTAACAAAGGATTAAAGGTTTTTGTGGCGAGGGAGCTTGCTCCCGCCGGGCTGCGAAGCAGCCCCAGAAAAAGATAGGAGCGCTGCGCACTCCAGCGGGAGCAAGCTCCCTCGCCACAACCGCTCCCAAACCACAGGGTTGGCGTATGACATTCGATTAAAGGGGCCCCATGGACCGTTTCCAGGAAATGCAGATATTCCTCGCCGTCGCCGAAGAACAGGGCTTTGCCGCTGCGGCCCGGCGCCTGAACATCTCGCCCCCCAGCGTGACCCGCGCCATTGCGGCGATGGAGGCGCGTATCGGCACGCAGTTGCTCTCGCGCACTACCCGCAGCCTGCACTTGAGCGAGGCCGGCCAGCGTTACCTGGACGATTGCCGGCGCATCCTGGCAGAGCTGACGGAGGCAGAAGAGGCGGCGGCCGGCAGCTTCTCGGTGCCGTGGGGGCACCTGACGGTTACCGCGCCGGTGTTGTTCGGCGAATTGTTCGTCGCGCCGGTCCTCGGTGAATACCTGGACCTGTTTGCCCAGGTCAACATCAACGCCCTGCTGGTGGATCGCGTGGTCAACATGACCGATGAAGGCGTGGATGTAGCGGTGCGCATCGGGCACTTGCAGGAGACCGGACAGCAGGCGATCAAGGTCGGCGAGGTGCGCCGTGTGGTCTGCGCCGCGCCGGCCTACCTTGAACGGCATGGCCGGCCACTGCACCCGGGGCAACTGCGGGAGGCGAAGATTGTCACGTCGTCTTCCAGCCAATTGGTCAGTGAATGGCAATTCATCGAAGGCGGCCAGCCATTGAATGTGGCGGTTGATCCACGCCTGGTGGTCACCGCCAACAACGCGGCGATCAACCTGGCGCGCCTGGGCTGGGGCGTCACGCGGGTGCTGTCTTATCAGGTGGCCAGCGATGTGCGTGCAGGCGCACTGGAAATCATCCTGCAAGACTTCGAACCGCCGGCCTTGCCGATCCATGTGGTGTTCCAGAACAGCGCCCGGGTGCCGGCGAAAATCAACACCTTCGTGGACTTCCTGGTCAGTCGGCTGGGGCAGGATGCAGCGCTCAATCCAGCGATAAAGCGGCCTGCGTGATGGACCGCTATCGCGACATGCAGATATTCCAGGCGCTGTCCCGGCAGCCGAGCCTGGCCTCGGCTGGTCGTTTCCTGGGCATCTCGGGGCCTACGGTGATTCGTGCAATTGCCCGGCTGGAGGCACGCTTGCGGGTGCCATTGGTACAGCGCAGCCCCCGGGGCATTCGCCTCACCGAAGCGGGCGTGAGGTTCATGGCGGACTGTTCGCGGATCCTCGACGGCGTGAGCGCCGCCGAAGCCTCCGCCAAGGGCGCGCATGCGCAGGCTGAAGGCAACCTGCGGGTGTTTTTCCCGTTTCTGTTCAGCCGTTATGTGATGGCGCCCTTGTTGGCCGACTACCTGGAGCGTTATCCCGGGGTGAGGGTGTTTGCCCACTACCACGACCATTATCCGAACCTGAATGAAGAGGGGCTGGACGTGGCGGTTGTGGTGGGAGAACTGCCCGAGTCATCCCTGATTGCAAGGCCTGTGGGCCATGTGCGCAACATCGTCTGTGCCAGCCCCGGCTATCTGCAGAACCATGGCGAGCCGCGGCACCCCGAGGCGCTCAAGCAGCATCGGCTGGTCGCAACCCAGGCGTATTCGGAGTGGGTGCAGTGGGATTTCCAAGGCTCCAGCATCAAGGCCCGTGCGCGCCTCGCGTGTACCACGGTGCAGGGTGCGATCAATGCGGCGGTGCAAGGTGCCGGGTTGGTCCGGTGCCTGAGTTATCCGCTCCACGAACACCTGGCGAGCGGTCAATTGCGCCGGGCATTACAGGCCTTTGAACCGCCGCCGCTGCCGGTGCATGTGGTCTACCGCGAAGGGCGCAACGCGTCGATGCGGGTGCGCAGTTTTGTCGATTTCAGCGTGGCGGCGTTGCGTGAACATCCGGCGTTTCATCCACCGAGGGCTTGATCATGAATCACCAGGACGCGTCCCCCGTCTCGCCATGGCATGCCGGCGAGCGGCAGTTGCAGCAGAGTGCCGGCGTGGCCGAGCGCATGGAGGTGATCGGCGCCAAGGTCATACGCGATCACCTGCCGGAACAGCATCGGGCCTTCTATGAATTATTGCCCTATCTGGTGGTGGGTACCGTGGATGATCAGGGACTTCCCTGGGCCACGCTGCTGGAGGGCGCGCCGGGGTTTGTGTACTCGCCGGACCCTTACCGGTTGCGCATCGACAGCCTGCCAGCCGTGGGTGATCCCGCCGCAGCCGGCTTGAAAAAAGGCGCGGCGGTGGGGCTGTTGGGCATAGATCTGAATACACGCCGGCGCAATCGCATGAACGGGGTTGTGGGCACGGCGGGTGTCGATGGTTTTGCCGTGGATGTGGTGCATACCTTTGGTAATTGCCCGAAGTACATTCAACTGCGTGCGGTGGATCCTGAGGGCTCGGGGCCGCGCTCTGCTGCAGGTTTGGTGCAGCGTGCCCATTCCCTTGAAGAGGCGGATCGAGCAGCGATTCGTAATGCCGACACCTTCTTCGTCGCCAGTTATGTGGAGCTTGAGGGGGATGCGGCCAAGCGTTCGGTGGACGTTTCGCACCGGGGCGGCAACCGCGGGTTTGTGCGGGTAGACGCAAATGTGCTGACGATTCCGGACTTTACCGGCAACTCGTTTTTCAACACCTTGGGCAATTTGCAGCTCAACCCGATTGCGGGGTTGTTGTTTGTGGATTTTGCGTCGGGGGATGTGTTGCAGGTGGCCGGGCGGGCGGAGGTGATTCTGGGTGGGGCTGAGTTGGCCACGTTCGAAGGGGCGGAGCGGTTGTGGCGCGTGACTGTGGAGCATGTGGTTCGGCGGGAGGCGGCGCTGGCGTTGCGTTGGCAGTTCGAGGGGTTTTCTCCCTATAGCCTGGCGTTGGGGCCTTGGCGCGCCTGAGGAATGCGGCAGGGCCACTCGTGCGACAGGGTTAAAACTCAATTGCGTGGAAGGCGGTGTTTGGTGCCGGGGAATGACGCAATACTCCGTCGGGATTTTGTTTGCCCACTGCTGGGCTGTCCCGAGGTTTTCCGATGAATGTACCAAGCCGCCTTGCGCTGCTGATCACCACCACGGCTGTTCTCAGTGCCTGTGGTGAGTCTTCCAAACTGCCGTTTCAGGCCGGTGTGGGGCCAAGCCCGCAATTGCCCGAGCCCACCACCTCGCTGATCCCGACGCTCAAGGTGTCCAAGGCCGTCGGTTGGCCCGGCAATGCCCAGCCCACGGCACCCGAAGGGTTCACGGTAACGGCGTTGGCCGAAAACCTTGATCATCCGCGCTGGGTGTACACCTTGCCCAACGGTGACGTGCTGGTGGCCGAGAGTAACCATCCGCCCATGCCTGAAGGCGCCACCGACGGCGGCACGGGTTTGCTCGCCTGGGCGCGTCGTACCGCGATGGGGTTTGTGATGGGCCGGGTGGGTGCCGACGCGCCGAGTGCCGATCGTATTACGCTGCTGCGGGACGCCGATGGCGATGGGCATGCCGAGGTGAAGAGTGTCTTTCTCGATGGCCTGACCTCGCCGTTCGGCATGGCGTTGGTGGGGGATGAGTTGTACATCGGGAATGCCGATGCGGTGGTCAAGGTGCCTTATGTGCGGGGGCAGACTCACATTGACGCGGTCCCGGTGAAGGTCACCGATCTGCCGGCCGGGATCAATCATCACTGGACCAAAAACGTGCTCGCCAATCCTCAGGGCACCCAGCTTTACGTGACCGTGGGGTCCAATAGCAATGTGGGGGAGAACGGGCTGGAAGCCGAGGACGGGCGTGCGGCGATCTGGGAGGTGGACCTGGGCAGTGGCCAGAAGCGGCTGTTTGCCAGTGGGTTGCGTAACCCCAATGGTCTGGCGTGGAAGCCTGGCTCTACGCAATTGTGGACGGTGGTCAACGAGCGGGATGAGATTGGCAGTGACCTGGTGCCGGATTATCTGACGTCGGTGCAGGATGGCGCGTTCTATGGTTGGCCTTGGAGTTATTACGGGGCTCACGTTGATAGCCGGGTGCAGCCGCCGCGGCCGGACAAGGTTGCCCAGGCGATTGCGCCGGACTATGCGCTGGGGACGCATGTTGCGCCGTTGGGGTTGGCCTTTTCTGATGCTCGGGGGATGCCTGCTGCGTTCGCTGATGGGGTGTTTGTGGGGGAGCATGGGTCGTGGAATCGTAATCCGCAGGCGGGGTATAAGGTGGTGTTTGTTCCCTTCAAGGAAGGCAAGCCTTCGGGGGTACCGGTTGACTTTCTCACGGGGTTTTTGAATGGGGATGGGGAGGCTCAGGGGCGTCCGGTGGGCGTTGCGCTGGACGGGCAGGGGGCTTTGCTGGTGGCGGATGATGTGGGGAACAAGGTGTGGCGGGTGGCGCGGGTGAGGCCTTGAGGTTTTGCTGATGTTGGGGGTATATCCGTTATTTGGGTGATGTCTGATATTGGTTCCGCTCTTACAGCGGCTCACTTTTGAAAAGCGCAAAAGTAAGCAAAACGCTCTTGCCCCACCACTCGGCACCTCGCCTAGGCTCGGTGTGCCCGCACTCCGGCATTACTCCGCGGGCCGCCGCGACGGGGCGTCCCTGCCCCGTCGCGGCTAAACCGGCGTCCTGCCGGTTTACCCGCTCCG
>NZ_JACARE010000047.1 GCF_013386765.1 Pseudomonas yamanorum | reverse complement strand
TTTGTTTTGGGCGGTCGAAAAGTTGCTCGTTGCACCATGCTTGATCTGCAGCCGCGCCCCGACAAATTTGCACAGTTATTTCTGAACCAGAACACTAGAATAGGCACCTAACCTTTTTTAGAGTCCGAGCCCTATATGCCCGACCCGGTTGATACCCTTGAGGTGTCAGACTTACCGCTGGACGAACTGGTGGCATGCCATGAGTGCGACTTGCTGATGCGCAAGCCAGAGCTTGTCCGCGGTGAAAAGGCCCAATGCCCGCGCTGCGGCTACGAACTGTACGCTCACCGCCACAACGTCGTTGAACGAAGCCTGGCGTTAGTGCTTGCCGCGCTGTTGTTGTACGTCCCCGCGAACTTTTTACCCATCATGCAGCTCAATCTACTTGGGCAGTCCTCGCAGGACACCGTATGGACCGGCGTTGTCGGCCTGTTCGACACCGGCATGCAAGGCGTCGCCGTGGTGGTGTTCCTCTGCAGCATGGGCATTCCATTGCTCAAGCTCCTGTGCCAACTGGCGGTGTTGCTAAGCATCCGCTGGAACATTGGCCGCAGCTACGGCCTGCTGTTCTACCGCATCTACCATCACCTGAAGGATTGGGGAATGCTCGAGGTCTACCTGATGGGCGTGCTGGTGGCGATCGTAAAACTGGCCGACATGGCCTCCATCACCGTTGGCTTGGGCCTGGCCTGTTTCGTGAGTCTGTTAATGGTCCAGGTGTTGCTGGAGGTGGTGATGTCGCCTCACCAGATCTGGGAAGCGCTGTCGGGAGAGGATGCTCATGCGAGCGATTGATGCGGGCATTCTGATCTGTACGGAATGTCATGAATTAAACAAACAAGACCCGGACACCGACGAGCAAACCTGCACCCGTTGCGGTGCGCTGGTGCATGCTCGCCGTCCGAACAGCCTGACGCGCACCTGGGCGCTGCTGATCACTGCGGCCATCTTGTACATCCCGGCCAATCTGTTGCCGATCATGACCGTCAGCTCCCTGGGGCAGGGCGATCCGAGCACCATCATGTCTGGCGTGATCCAGTTGATGCAGCACGGCATGTATCCCATCGCGGCGGTGGTGTTTATCGCCAGCATCCTGGTACCCACCTTCAAACTGGTGGGCATCGGCCTGCTGCTGTTCTCGGTGCAGCGTCACCAGCCACTTTCCGCGCAACAACGCATTATCATGTACCGCTTTATCGAGTTCATTGGCCGCTGGTCCATGCTGGATATATTCGTGATCGCCATCCTGGTGGCGGTCGTAAATTTTGGGCGACTTGCCAGTGTCGAGGCCAATCTCGGTGCCGTGGCGTTCGCCAGTGTGGTGATCTTGACGATGCTTGCCGCAGTAACTTTTGATCCCCGACTGATTTGGGATAACACGGAGTCGGACGACGACCATGAGTGATTTGCCTAAGGCTAAAACCCGCCCTGCTTCCAACTGGTCGGCCATTTGGGTACTGCCCCTGATTGCCCTCATCATTGGCGGCTGGTTGGGGTGGCGTGCCTACAACCAGCAAGGTATCGAGATTCAGGTTCGCTTTGAAAGCGGCGAAGGCATCCAGGCCAACAAGACCGAAGTGGTCTACAAAGGCATGCCCGTGGGCAAGGTCAAAACCCTCGCCCTGGATGACGAAGGTAACAATCGCGGGGTGATTGCCACCATCGAGATGAACAAGGACGTGGAGCAATACCTCAAGACCAACACCCGCTTCTGGCTGGTAAAGCCGAGTGTCAGCCTGGCCGGGATCACTGGCCTGGAAACCCTGGTTTCGGGTAACTACATCGCCGCCAGCCCGGGCGATGGTGAGCCGACGCGCAAGTTCAAGGCCCTGTCCGAAGAACCCCCGTTATCCGACGCCAAACCCGGCCTGCACCTGACGATCAAAGCTGATCGCCTCGGCTCGCTGAACCGTGGAAGCCCGGTGTTCTACAAGCAGATCCAGGTCGGCCAGGTGAAAAGCTACCTGCTCTCCGAAGACCAGACCACCGTTGAAATCAAGGTCTACATCGAACCGACCTACGCCAGCCTGGTGCGCAAACACACGCGTTTCTGGAACGCCAGCGGCATTAGCATCGACGCCAACCTCTCCGGCGTAAAAGTGCGCAGCGAATCCCTGGCCAGCATCGTTGCCGGCGGTATTGCCTTCGCCACGCCAGAGAACCGCAAGGACAGCCCGCCAACGGATCCAAGCCTGCCGTTCCGCCTGTACGAAGACTTCGACGCCGCCGCCGCTGGCATCAAGGTCAAGGTCAAACTCACCGACTTCGAAGGCCTCCAGGCGGGCCGTACGCCGGTGATGTACAAAGGCATCCAGGTCGGCAGCCTGAAAACCCTGAAGATCGACCCGGACCTTTCCAGTGCCAATGCCGAGCTGACCCTCGATCCACTGGCCGAAGACTACCTGGTCCAGGACACCCAATTCTGGGTGGTCAAGCCGTCCATCTCCCTGGCCGGCATCACCGGGCTGGAAGCGTTGGTCAAAGGTAACTACATCGCGATCCGTCCCGGCGACAAAGGCAGCGCGCCACAACGGGAGTACGTCGCCCGGGCCAAGGCGCCGCCGCTGGACCTGCGCTCCCCCGGCCTGCACATGGTGCTCTTCACCGACAACCTCGGTTCCCTGGATGTCGGCAGCCCGATCCTCTATAAGCAGGTCAAGGTCGGCTCCGTGCAGAGCTACCAGTTCTCGCGCAAGAACAAACAACTGGTGATCGGCGTCCACATCGAGAAGGAATACGAAGGACTGGTCAATGGCTCGACGCGATTCTGGAATGCCAGCGGTGTGACCCTGACCGGTGGCCTGACTGGCGGTATCCAGGTGAAAAGCGAATCCCTGGCCAGCCTGATGGCAGGTGGTATCGCCTTCGAAACCCCGGAGCAGAATGTGCCGCTGAAAAAGCGCATTCCACGGTTCCGCTTGTTCCCGGATCGCGAAGCCGCCAACCAGCACGGTACGCTCGTGACCATCAAGGTAGACCGCGCCGATGGCCTGCGCCCTGGCACGCCAGTGCGCTTCAAAGGCTTGGACGTAGGCAAGATCGAAAGTGTCGACCTGAGTGCCGACATGCAATCGGTGCTGCTCAGCGCGCGCATCACCCAAGTGGCAGATCGAATCGCCCGGGCCGGGAGTCAGTTCTGGGTGGTCAAGCCTGAACTCGGGTTGATGAAAACGTCGAACCTGGAAACCCTGGTCACAGGTCAGTACATCGAAGTGCAGCCTGCGGCCAAAAACATCGGCCCACAGAAGAGCTTCGTTGCGTTGGACAAGCCGCCAGAGGCCGTTCATCAGGAGGAAGGCCTGAACCTGGTACTCAGCGCTGCGCGCCGTGGCTCGTTGAAGGAAGGCGTTCCGGTCACTTACCGCGAAGTCACCGTAGGCAAAGTCACCGGCTACGAGCTGGGCCAGACCGCCGATCGCGTACTGATCCACATCCTGATCGAGCCCAAGTACGCGCCACTGGTGCGCAGTGGCAGCCGCTTCTGGAACACCAGCGGTTTTGGTCTCGACTTCGGCCTGTTCAAGGGTGCGACGGTGCGCACCGAATCCCTGGAGACCTTGGTCGCCGGCGGTATCGCCTTTGCGACGCCAGACGGCGAGCGCATGGGTAACGCCGCTCGGCCCCAACAAACCTTCCCGCTGTTCGACAAGTTCGAAGACGAATGGCTGACCTGGGCACCTAAAATCCCACTCGGCAAATAGGCCGAGGCGCGGCTATCGCGGGCAAGCCCGACTCCCACATTGGACCGGGTGCTTCAGAACAACCCGGTCAACTGTGGGAGCCGGGCTTGCCCGCGATGAGGCCTTCAAAAACACAAAAAATCCCAAGCCATAAAAAAGGCCGCGATCCAAAAGATCGCGGCCTTTTTGCATTTCAGCGCAGCCGATTAAACCTCATCCAGCTCCGGCTCATCCGCCTGCACATTCACCGTCGCCTTCACCACATCGTGACGACGGATGTACTTCCAGTCCGCCTCATCAATGTAGATCCCGTTCGGCCCGCTGCCGCCTTCCAGGTCAATCGCCACCTGGGCGGAAACCTGCGGCTTCACGCTCGCCAGAATCGGCACGAAGCCCAATTGCAGGCTGGTCTCCAGCAACGCCGCCTGGTTCTTCTCATCGATGTCCGCGGCCTCATCGAGGTAGTACGGCAGGCGCACACGCCCGGCCTGGTCGCGGTCCATCAAGTGCAGCAACAAGTACATGTTGGTCAGCGCCTTGATGGTCATGGTGGTGCCGTTGGAGGCGGCGCCATCGATGTCGGTATGGATGATCGGCTGGCCGTTGACCTTGGTGATCTCGAATGCCAGTTCGAACAAGTCCTTGAGGCCCAGCTGGTTATGGTTGGCCGCTACCAGCCGCGCCAGGTACTCCTTGGCTTCCTCGTTCTTGTTGTCCTGCTCGGCGCTTTGGCTCAGGTCGAACACCGACAGGGTTTCGCCTTCTTCATACTGACCGGCACTGTGGATGATCTGGTCGATATGCTTGAGGGCTTCCTTGTTCGGTGCGAGCACGATGCGAAAGCTCTGCAGGTTGGACACCTGACGCTTGTTGATCTCGCGGTTGAACAACGCCAACTGGTGCTCAAGGCTGTCGTAGTCACTGCGGATATTGCGCAAGGTGCGCGCGATATCGGTGACCGCCGCACGCCGCGCCTTGCCCAGGGTCAGGGCTTCGTCGGTACGGTGCGCGTAAGCGTTGATCAGCAGGTGCAGGCGACGCTCCATATCGTCTTCGCTGTCGAACTTGGCCACGCCCTTTAGGCGTACCTGTGCGTACAGCGCGTCGATCTGGCCATCAGCCCGCAGCAGGCCCTGCCAGCTGTCCTGATAGTCATTGAGCAGTGGCAGCAGGTTGTCCATGGAGTCGTCGACCGGGTCCATGAACGGCGTACCAAACGGCAAGTCTGCCGGCAGCAACTGACGACGACGCAAGGCGTCATCCAGGGTGCGTTGCTTGGCTTCCATGTCGCCGATCTGGCGGCCCACCAATTGCAGCTTGGCCGACAGTTGCTGGACGCGTTCGGTAAACGCATCGCTGGAGCGTTTCAACTCGTCCTGGGCCGCTTCCATCTGCGCCAGGCTTTCCAGCTTCTCGCCTTCCTCGGCACTCAGGGTTTGTGCACGGCGGAAATCTTCCAGCGCCTTCTGCGCGTCCAGTACCTGTTGGTACAGCGCTTCAGTCTGGGTCTTGCTCGCCGCGCGGTCAGAGGCCACGGCTTGTTGGGTTTTCAGTTGCTTGAGTTCTTTTTCCAGACGCTCTTTCTGGTCGCGCAACGCAGCGCGGTCGGCCAAGGCCTGCAACGCCGGCGGCTCGATGTGCGAGATATCAATGGCCAGCCCCGGCACTTCAAAGCGCTCGCCCTTGAAGCCATCGAGGATCTGCTCCAGGGATTTCACCCACAGGCCTTCGTCATCCAGCGTGATGCCATGCTCACCCAGCGGCAAGCTGAACAGCGAACTGTTGAACAGGCGCATCAGACGCTCGACATCCTGTTGCGAGAATTCTTCCCGCAGCTTGGCGTAGCTGTTGTTGTCGGCGTGGTCGAGTTGCTGCTTCACCGACTTCAGGCGTTTTTCCAGGTCCCGCAGACGCTCGTCCAGATCCTCGGCACTGAACTGACGCGACTGCGCCAAGGCACCAGCGAGTTCATCGTGGGCATCCTTGGCGGCCAGCAGTTGCTGCTCCAGCACCTTGACGTCATCCACCAGCGCGAAGCGATGCTTGAGCACCGACAGTTCACCGAGCCAACGCTGGATGCCGCTGATTTCCCGCTCCAGGCGCATCAGCTCCTGGGTGCCACCGCGCTGATCGTTCTGCAGCGAATCCTGCTCGTTGCGGTAATGCTCGGCCTGGATCGTCAGCTCTTCCTTGCGCGCACTGGCGTAGTCCGACCAAGTGCCCAGCAGCGAATCCAGCAGCGGCGACAGGCGATGCAGCTTGCCGCGCAGGATGTCCCGCTGTTTCACACCGTTGGCCAAGGCTTCGACCAGCGGGCCGGCAGCCACCAGGGAGTTGTAGTCCTGCTCCATGCGTCGTACATCACGGAATGCTTCTTCACACGCCGCGATGTAATCCACGCTGCCGGAGCGCAGGCTGTGTTCGAACGCATCCAGGAACAGCTGCTTCAACTTGGCCGCGGTAATTTCCCGCATGTGCAGCAAGTTGATAAATAGCGCGCGGAAGGTCTTCAGGCTTTGCTCGCTGGTGGAGCGCAGCGGAATCAGGGTCAGGTCCAGCGGGATCGACGTATGGCCGCCCACCAGCAAACGGCGCAGTTCATCGGGCTTGAGCTCGTAGGCTTTCAGGCCTTCGCGCTCAAGGTTGGTGAACAGCTCTTTCTGGCGCAGGCAGGTGTCGTTCTTCTGGTAATGCGCCAGGTCCAGCTTGCCGGCGTAGGCAAAGAACTGGTGACCGAAGCCACCGCCCGGGCCGCGACCGACCACGCCGATCACGTGCGGGCCGTGGGGCAGCGCGACCTCCACGAGGATGTAGCTGGTGTCGGTGGCAAAGTAGAAACGCCGGGATTGCTCCAGGGTGTACTTGCCGAAGCTCATGTCCGACATGCGCGCCAGAATCGGGAACTGCAAGGCGTTGATCGAAGCCGATTTACCGAGGTTGTTCGCGCCATACACCGACAGCGGCTCTTCCAGCGGGAACAAGCCCAGGCTGTAGCCGGCGGTGTTCAAAAGGGCGAAGCGGCGGATGCCGTAGCGTTCCTTGCTCATGCGTCGGTCTCCTGTTCTTCAGCAATGGCACGGGCCAGGGCGTCTTCTTCGCTCTCATCAGAGAAGTCACTGAGATCGAGCGGGTCATCGGTCTTCAGCAGTTTTTCATCGCTGTCTTCGTCGATGATCACCGGGGCCGGCAACGGCAGTACGCTGTGGATGCTGGCGGCGAGGTCACGGTCTTGCTGCACCGAGAGGCACACATCCAGGAAGCGGTGCATCGGCGGCAGGAAGCGGTAGATACCGTTCTCTTCACCGGCAAAACCCAGCTGGGTCATGCGGCGCATGATTTTTTCTTCCAGCTCCTCGACGGTCTGTACTTCGGCCTGGATAAACAGGTCGCGGTACTTTTCCAGCAAGGACGGCAGCTCGTCACGGCCCAGGCTGCCACCGTCGAGCACGGCAATCGGGTCGCGGCCCTGATCGGCCAGGTGCTCGACGATGATGAAGGTGAACAACGCCAGGCGCTGGGCGGTCTTGTTGACCTGCGCGGCGGCCACGGCGGTGTCTGGCACGAAGTAGTAGAAACCCCGGGTGTCGCACACCAGCTCAAAACCCAGGGCCTTGAACAGCGTGCGGTACTGGTCCTGGAAGTTCGACAGTTGGGCGTACAGCTCCGGGTCGCGGCGGCTGACGTGGTAACCCTTGAACAGCTCGCGAAAGATCGGCGCCAGCTGGGACAGTTCGGATAGATCAAGATGCATGAGGGGTGCTCGCAGAATTCCCGGCCGTATCAATACTGGCTGGAAGCAGGGCGAATGAGCGCAGGCTGACCTGGTGCTCGTGAGTGTGGTAATCCCGTCGTTCCAGACGTTCGCGCTTGAAGCGTTTTTCCCGCGAGAGGCGCGAGAACCAGTACAGCAACTCGTCGGTTGCGCCGTCCGGTTCCTGCTCCAGCAGCCAGGTCATCAGGTCGGGCATCGGCAGCGCGTCTTCGCAGCGCTCGAGCATTTCCTTGACCGTGCGCGGTGCGCGAGGGGCGTCGCCCTTGTGGGATTTGTGCGCCTTGGGGAAGCGCGCCGGCTTCGGTTCGAAGTTGGCCAGGGCGTACACGTAGGCTTCGACCTGGCTGGCACTGCCGAGGAAGGTGCTTTGCGGCCGGGTAAACATCGGCATTGCGGCCTGCGGCACCGCGTCCAGGCCTTTGCGGCGGATGGCCGACAAGGCCAGCGCCGCGCCACGGGTCACGGCGTTGTGCCGGCGCGCTTCTTCCCGCAGCGGCAGCAGCAGTTCCCGGGCGTGACGCAAGGTCAACTGGGCGCTGGTCTGCATTTCGAGGATGCGCGCGTGGGTGCGCAGCAGCATGTCGTCGTCCACCAGGTGGCCGAGGCGCTGCTGTTCGGTGAGCATGCGCAGCAGTACGTTTTCGACCTTGCGCACGCCTTGTTCAAAGGCGCCGTCGGCGTTCACCAGTTGAATCATCGGCTCGACGTATTCGTCCCAGGTCGCCAGTACTTCGGCGTAACGCTGGCGCAACGGGATCTGCCGGTCGCTGGTCTTGGCGCGATCGGCCACGGCGGCGAGGGCCTGTTCGTCGTTGGCGAGTTTTTTCAGCACGTCCCGCACGCGCATGTCCAGCAGGCGCAGTTGGCGCGCCAGGTCATGGCCGTCGCGGATGTCGAAGGCGTCCTGGATATAACCCGCCAGGCGCTCAAGGTGGCGCAGGTAGGCTTCGATTTCCAGGCACAGGCCTAGCCGGTGCTCCTTGCGAAGATAAGCCAGGAAGTCGTGGATCTGTGCGTTGAGCTCGAAACGGTTCGGGCTCTTGGCGACAGGCACCAGGATATCCAGGCGAATCCACACGTCCAGCAGGCTGGTGATGTCCTGTGGCGTGCTGTCCAGTTGTTGGGCAGCCAGTTGGGCGCGCAGTTCGCTGAGGCTCAGGGTGCCTTGGTCGAAGTGTTCGCACAGTGGCTCAAGCAGGGCCCAGTGTTCGGCGAGGGCGCGCAAGACGCGCTTGGGTTCGATCATCGGAATGGCCGGCTGGTTAGCGATTAAAAGCAGCGATTGTACTGCATCGGTGGTGGGATTTATCCACAGCCGGTCGTGAGGCGCTCACCGGAACGATCAACAGCGGGCGATCTTCGTCGAAGGGCGGTAGAATCCCTGTTCTTTAGTTATCCACAAGTGGCCGACCTTTGCTTATCGAGTCCCGACGTCGCGCTTACTTGACCGCCATGCAGGTGGTCAACTGGCTGCCGCGCACTGAATTACCCTTCGCCGCCCCTTCGCGGCCCGAGCTGCTGGAAGCCCTGGAACCGTTCGAGGCTTTTGAGGCTACGGGTGAGGAGGCGGCTGCGCCGGTGCCGCTGGTCAAGCCCGTGGCTGAAACTCCCGTGGTTCGGCCAAAGGTGGAAGTGCCACGGCCATCGCCGGTTGCCAAGCCGGTCGCTGCCGAGGAAGCGCCTGCCGTGGCCAAGGCCCCGGTGGTACCGCCGCCACGCTTTGCCCTGCAACTGCTGCGG
Source organism: Pseudomonas yamanorum (assembly GCF_013386765.1). Classification (GTDB taxonomy): domain Bacteria; phylum Pseudomonadota; class Gammaproteobacteria; order Pseudomonadales; family Pseudomonadaceae; genus Aquipseudomonas; species Aquipseudomonas yamanorum_A. The sequence continues at coordinate 27,205 of NZ_JACARE010000047.1, read as the reverse complement.
GCCGGGCGTTGCCTGCTCTTGGTGGAGTTACCCACAGGCGAGCGCTTCCAGACCCGCGACCCGGCTTATCTGCTGCTCAAAGACATGCTGCGCGCCGCCGGCCTGCCCGACAGCCCGCAAATCGTCGGCGAGCCCGTGCGCTGGCCGCTGCTGGCCCGGGGCACCATGGACCAGGGCCCGGAGGCCGCGCGGGATTTTGTGCAAGGTTTTGTCTCGGCGCGCCTGGAAGACGAGCCCTGCGTGTGCCTGTGGCTGGTCGGCCTGCCCGCCGTGCGGTTTGCCGGTGAAGCCAACGCCGAGGCCTGGTACCGCGAACTGCAGGTCGAAGGCCTGGGCTCCGTCTGGGCCCTGCCGGGCCTGGAACTATTAATGGAAGAGCCACAGCGTAAGGCTGATGTCTGGCAAGCCATGCGCCGGCTGATGGCGCGCTGGAAAAGTACCGATGAGTGAAGCTTTATCCTTCCGCCCGATGACCGAGGCGGACCTCGACGCTGTACTGAAGATCGAATACGCAGCGTTCAGCCACCCCTGGACCCGCGGGATTTTTCTCGATGGGCTGGGCAAGTACCAGATCTGGCTGATGTTCGAAGGTGAGCAGCAGGTGGGCCACGGGGTGGTGCAGATCATCCTCGATGAAGCGCATTTGCTGAACATCACCGTCAAGCCGGAAAACCAGGGCCGTGGCCTGGGCTTGAGCTTGCTGGAGCACCTGATGTCCCGGGCCTACGAGGCCAAGGCGCGGGAATGTTTCCTGGAGGTGCGCGACAGCAACACCGGCGCGTTCCGGCTCTATGAGCGCTATGGTTTCAACGAGATTGGCCGCCGGCGGGATTACTACCCCGCCGTTGGTGGTCGCGAAGATGCGGTCGTGATGGCCTGCACCCTGGTGGATTGATCCCAAAAGCTTCGCGGGCAACCTCGCCCCACATTGGAATGCGACCCACTGTGGGAGCTGGCTTGCCTGCGATGGCATCCCCTCGGTCTCGCTGAGACACCGAGGCGCCTGCATCGCGGGCAAGCCCGCCTCCCACAAGGGGCATTTTTCATCGCTGGGTCTGTGTTGTGTCAGCGGTTTCCGTCCACTGGATCCCGCTCTGCCATCTCGGCTTCATCCAGGCCATTGCCGCCGCCAATCTCATCTTCATCGACGATGCTCAGGTCCCAATCGGCCTGTTCACCTTCACCTTCTTCCCGGGCATCCCTTGCGCCATCCTCGCGGATCAACGTTTCCGGGCTCATGTCATCGTCGGTCGATTCATGGTCAGCGGTGGAAGCCCCGGTCATCCCGGCCTCGCGTACCCGTTCGTCGGGCATCAAGTGCTCGCGTTCGCGGGACGGAATCTCGTCGCCGATCTCCGCCGTCGGCTCTTCCTCGTCAAAATCCAGTTCCCGCATCGAACCCATGCGGTCTTCGTTGTCATCAATCGGTTCCGGTTGGGTGGCGCCGAAAGGACGTCGTGAATCAGTCATGGCCATTCCTCATACTGTGGGGCTTATAGTGTGTGGACAGGCATGGCTCCCCAAGATTCAAGTAATCGCCCGCCGGCTATCTTTATTCCTGGCGTGACCCGGATGGGCGGTCGTCTGTCAAAGCTGCGCATCATTCCTGAGGCTTTCCCTGATGAACGAACTACAAGACCTGCTTGATAACAACGAACGCTGGGCGGATGCGATCAAACAGGAAGATCCCGAATTCTTCGCCAAGCTCGCCCGCCAGCAAACCCCGGAATACCTGTGGATCGGCTGTTCCGACGCCCGCGTACCGGCCAACGAGATCGTCGGCATGCTGCCTGGCGACCTGTTTGTACACCGCAACGTGGCCAACGTGGTGCTGCACACCGACCTCAATTGCCTGTCGGTGATCCAGTACGCGGTCGACGTGCTCAAGGTCAAACACATCCTGGTCACCGGCCACTATGGCTGTGGCGGCGTGCGGGCCTCGATGCAGGACAACCAGTTGGGCCTGATCGACGGCTGGCTGCGCACCATCCGTGACCTGTACTACGAAAACCGCGACGTGCTGGCCCAACTGCCCACGGAAGAGGAACGTGTCGACCGTTTGTGCGAGCTGAATGTGATTCAGCAAGTGGCGAATGTCGGCCATACCAGCATTGTGCAAAATGCCTGGCATCGCGGGCAGAGCCTGTCGGTTCACGGCTGCATCTACGGGATCAAGGACGGTCGCTGGAAAAGCCTGAACACCACCATCAGTGGTTTCGAGCAATTGCCGCCGCAATACCGCCTGCGCCCGTTGGGTGCGGTCTAAGGGCTTTTGCGCTTGCGCCACTGCTCCATGAACTGTTGACCCTCGGCGTTCAGCGCCTCCTTCATGCCGGTGATCCAGCCCCGGCAGTTGAGCTCGCCACATTGGCAGCGAAACTGCCGGAACAGCACATCCTCGGTGCTGGCGTAGTCCATGGTCAGCAGGGCGCCAGCGGGAACGGCCTGGACGGACCACAGTTCCAGATACGTCATGTCGAGAAACACGTTCGGGTTGCACGAGTGCGACAGCAGACCGCTGAACCATGGGTCGTACAAATGGATGCGCGACGACATCTGCACCGTGTGCAGGCGCCGCTCACTCAGGGCGTAGCCGGACACCTTGGCGATGCACATGCGGCTGTCGAAGGCGATGCGGGTCTTGATCCCCTCGCCTGAGCCGTCCCGGGTGCTTACCACTTCATAGTCACTTGTGCGGGGGTAAGCGTGCTCGGCGAGCACGCTCGCAAAAGGGTAAAGGCAGTCATTCACAACGGTTTTAGCCTTGTCCATGGCGTGAGTTTTCATGACTCTCCAGGAGTGGGCTGCATCGACTTGCCGTTGGTGTCTTGACTGCCAGTCTTGCAGCGAATGGGCGCGGCTCAAGACTCGCTGAAGTGGGATCCAATTTCTACTGTCATATCTGACAGTAGAAATTGGCTATTTTTTATGTAGGAAAATGCCTGCATGGCGGGCTGTTTCAAAGGGCGGGTTCATCAACCGAGGGTGCCGGGGCTGCGCTTTTCAGCTGTCTCAGCTGAGTTTTTATCGCCGGTTGGGCGCACTTGGCGTTCGCCTGCTCGGGCGTCAGTTCGCGGATCGAGGTATAGAACAGTTCGCAGGTCTGCTCCTTGCGTGTCACCTGCCAGGTGTTCATGCAGCCCTTGAGCTGCACATTCGGATCGCTGGCCGGTTTCTGGCCCATCGAGGCCTGCCAGCAGGCGGCGCTCAAATCCTGTCCCATCACCTTCAGACCGGCCTCGTCGGCCTTTTGCTGGTCACCGTCGTACGTGTCTGGGTTGGCGGCATACCAGATGTAGCTCGGGTGATTGGCCCCCAGCACGGCGACCGGGTTACCGCCCGCCGGGCTGATCTGCGCCAGGCCCAGTACCGGCACGGTTTGCCCGTATTGCTGCTTGATCCAGGCTCGCACCGGCGCCCCGAAGGCCACCATCGGCAAGGCGCCGCCGGCATGCTGGCTCAGCTCCTTGACCATGCGCGTCTGATAGTCGGTGAAGTAACCGTACACGCCTTCCAGGTCCTTGCCCGCGGTGGCAGGGGCGGCGATCGGGGCGATGTCGATGATGGTCTGGTATTCCGGGGTCTGGGTCGCCGGGATGCCGTTGGCGGTGAGCAAGGTCGCCCAGCGGTCGGTGGTGGCCGACTCCAGGTAATCCTGGAAATGGGTGAGCGAGTAATCCGGCGGGAAGTGCAGCAACTCGATGCTCTTGCGATTTTCCAGGGCCATGCCCACCGGCAGGAACAGGTACCAGTTGAACTGCCACTTGCCATCGCCATTGAGTTTGCTGGCGCCCTGGTAAGCCAGGTCGGCGGTGTCGAGCAGAGTAGTCAACGGCTGGCCATAACCGTCCGGCACGCCGCTGAAGGTGGCAAGCACCTGGTCATGGTCGGTCTTGACGCTGACTTTGCCCCGGCTGTAACCGTCACGTTGCAGGCTTTGGTTCAGGTAGTGCTCGACGGTCTGTTCCAGCGTCCAGGGACGAAAACAGATGACGTTGCAATTGTTCGGGTACGCGAATAACTGGGTGACCCGTTGCGGGGTACCCAGCGGTACGGTGACGTCAGCCTGTACAACCGCACTCAAGGTCAGTGCGGCCAGGATGAAGGACAACCTGGAGAGTTTGAACATGGATGGTTCCCTGTCAGCGAAAGCCCGTCTGCGCGGGGTGAATGCCCACCTTCACACAGTAGCGGTTGACCGGGAAAAGCGCGTTAAAAAACTACGCGCTTGTCGCTTTTGAGCAAATGCGTCTACACCGGGAAATGCAAGGCGTTGCTCAAGTCGCCCATGGGCTTCTGGCCGCGTGCGGTCATGGCATCGTCGCGCTGCTTGAGCCCGTCGAGGGTTTCCAGTTGGAACACCCGGGTGATCAGGCGCAGGATCGACGCGGTGTCGTAGACGGTATGGTCCACCGTGCCCTTGCGCGCGAACGGCGAAACCACCAGCGCCGGGATCCGCGTGCCCGGGCCCCAGCGATCGCCTTTTGGCGGTGCAACGTGGTCCCACCAGCCGCCGTTTTCATCGACGGTTACGATCACCACCATGTTCTTCCACTGCGGGCTTTCCTGCAGCACCTTCAAGGCGCGGGTGATATGCCGGTCGCCCGAAGCGACGTCAGCGTAACCGGCGTGCATGTTCAGGTTGCCCTGGGGCTTGTAGAAGGTCACCGCAGGCAGCTTGCCGGCCTGGGCATCGGCGAAAAACTTGTTGGTGCTGGCGTCATCCCCCAGGCCGCCATCGCGCAGGCGTTTATTGCGCTCAGCCGGGTTTTCCGGGCCTTGCTGCTTGAAGTAGTTGAACGGCTGGTGGTGGTACTGGAAGTTCGGAATCTTCGGGATGCCGCCCGAGTCCTTGAACTGATCCAGCGTTGCTTGCCACGCACCGGCGTACCAGGCCCAGTCGACGTTTTTTTTCGACAGTTTGTCGCCGATATGCTCGTGGGTTTGTGGCACCAGCACGTTAGGCAAGTCGGGCTTGGAGTAATCCGGGCGCTCGGGGTCGCGAATCCAGGTCGGCCAGTAAGGCGGGGCCAGGGTGTTCACGCCATAACCGTCCGGGGTCAGTGCGCTGGGGCCAAATTGCGGTGGGCCGGTCATGGCGCTGGCCGGGGATTTGTCCAGGGGCTTGAGGCGCGGGTCGGTCGGATCGTCGCTTTGCAGCGTGGCAATCTGTGCCTTGGCCACCGATTGAGCCGCGTTCGGGTAAACCGGCGGGGTGGCGCTGATCAGGTATTGGTGGTTGAGGAACGATCCGCCAAATGCGCCCTGGAAGAAGTTATCGCAGAGTACAAACTCCTTCGCCACATCCCACAAGCGCAGGGCGTAACGGCTCTGGGCGTAATGGCCCATCAGCAGGCCGCCGGAGTCGCCCCAGGCCACGAACCCATCGTTTTTACCGCCATTGATCTGCATCTGGTTCTGATAGAACACGTGCCACAAATCCCGCGTCACCAGGCTCAGCGGCTGGTCTTCACCGTTGGGGCCTTTCAGGGCATAGGGGGCGTTGGGCAGGTTTTCCTGGTATTGCACTTCGCTGGGGTAGGTCACGCCATCGACGGTCTGCGGGCCGATTTGCAACACGCCGCCCCAGGTCGGGGGCAGCGTGCTCAGCAGGCTGCCGTCGCGGTCGCGTTGTTGATACTCAGCGGCGGTGAGGGCCGACAGGGGTTTCTCGACGCCGGGGAAATCGGCAAACAGGTTGTTGAAGCTGCGGTTTTCGGCGTAGATCACCACCACGGTTTTAACCTGTTCGTGCAGGGCCTTGTCCAGCTCTTGCGGCGTCAGCGGGCGCTCCACCGGCTTGCCGGGTGCCTCGCTGGTATTGCCGCAAGCACTCAGGGTCGCACCCACCCCCAGCACGGCCGCGCCTCCCAGGAAGCGCCGCCGGCTGGTGTCGACTGGCGGTTTGGCTTCAGTGTCCTGGGAAGGTCGGTCTTCGTGCTCGTCGCTCATTGCTGGGAGTCCCTGCTGGTTGAATGTTGCAAGATATTTCGCAGGACGGTAGCAATGCAATGTGACGGAATGAAGGCAGTGGTGTGATCACGCCGGTATGCTTCCTGATCCCAAGCACTGCTAGACTGGCCCGATATTGCATACCGTAGAGGTGCCCCATGAAGCCTTCAACTGCCCTGGATCTCAAGAGGGCTGCTGTACGTGAAGTAGTAGGACGTTTCCATACCTCCAATCCAAGGGTGTTCGGGTCCGTTTTGTTGGGTACTGATAAAGAAGGCAGTGATCTCGATTTGCTGGTTGATGCGCTTCCGGGGGCGACCCTTTTTGACCTTGGTGGGCTTCAGGTGGAGTTGGAGGAATTGCTCGGGGTAAACGTCGATTTGCTGACGCCTGGCGATCTGCCACCGACCTTTCGTGCCCAAGTCCTTGCTGAGGCGAGACCCGTATGATGTCAAATCGTATTGGCGATTACCTGGAGCACATGCGCCAAGCATCATCCGACGCGATAACCTTTGTCGAAGGCTTGAGCAAATCTGAATTTTTTGAAGACAAGCGTACCCAGCAAGCCGTGATCATGAGTTTGATCATCATCGGCGAGGCGTCGACCAAAATAATGGATCAACATCCAGAGTTTGCAGCCGCTCAGCCACAGGTGCCTTGGCGCAGTATGCGCGGGATGCGCAACCGGATTGCCCATGGTTACTTTGATATAAATCTTGAAGTGGTATGGGACACGGTTCAGCACGCGCTACCTCAGTTGCTGAGCAACCTGCCAGCCGCACCCGTCTGAATAACGGGTGCAGCTTCAGAGGATTAAGGCATTACCGGCGGCAAATATTTAAGCGTCGTACCCAACGCCCACAGCAAAAACAGCACAAGCGGCGTATGCACCAGCAGTTGCACAAACGAGAAACCAATCAAATCCCGCGCCTTCAACCCCAGGACCCCCAGCAGTGGCAACATATAGAACGGGTTGATCAGGTTCGGCAGCGCCTCGGCGGCGTTGTAGATCTGCACCGCCCAGCCCAGGTGATATTCCAGGTCATTGGCGACCTGCATCACATACGGCGCCTCGATAATCCACTTGCCGCCACCCGACGGGATAAAGAAGCCCAGCACCGCCGAGTACACGCCCATCAACAGCGCGTAGGTGTCGTGGGACGCGATCGAGGTGAAGAAGGTCGAGATATGGTGGGCCAGGGTCGCGCCGTCACCGCCTTTGACCACCGTCATCAACGCCGCAATCGAGCCATACAACGGGAACTGGATCAGCACCCCGGTGGTGGTCGGCACCGCACGGGCCACCGCATCGAGGAAGCTGCGCGGGCGCCAGTGCAGCAACGCACCCACCATCAGGAACAGGAAGTTGTAGGTATTGAGCCCCGAGATCGCGCTGATCGCCGGCTTGGTCGAGAATTCATGGAACAGCCACCCTGCTGCCAGCAACGCCAACAGGATGGTCAGCAACGGGCTGTGTTCCAGCCACTCGCCCGGACGGGTCGGCGGTTGCGGTTTGGGCATGTTGAAGGCCGGGTCGATACCGCAGGCCTTGGCGTCACGGGCGGAGTTCGGCCCGGGCGCGGTGGCATAGGCGATGATCAGCGAGACCACGATCAGCGCCAGCAACAGCACGCCGGATTGCCACAGGAAGATGGTGTCGGTGAACGGGATCATCCCGGTGATCGACAGGATCGACGGCGGCAAACTCGCCGGGTTGGCCTGCAACTGCGCCGCTGACGACGACAGCCCCAGCGCCCATACCGCGCCCAGGCCCAGATAGGCCGCAGCACCGGCTGCGCGATAGTCCATGCGCAAATCCGTGCGACGGGCCAATGCGCGCACCAGCAAACCGCCGAACACCAGGGACAGGCCCCAGTTGAGTAACGAGGCGACCATCGAAATCAGCGCCACCCACGCCACGGCAGAACGGCCGTTCTTGGGGATGCGCGCCAGGCGATCGATCAATTTCACGGCGGGCGGGGAGCTGGCGACCACATAACCGCCAATCACCACGAAGGCCATTTGCATGGTGAACGGGATCAGACTCCAGAAGCCATCACCAAAGGCCTTGGCGGCTTCGGTCGGCGCGGCGCCCATGCTCAGGGTCGCCACGGCGACAATGATCACCGCGAGGGCGGCAAACACCCAGGAGTCCGGGAACCAGCGCTCGGCGAAGTTGGAACAACGCAGGGCAAATCGGGCGTAGCGGCTTTCTTCGATAGCATCGGCCACGTTCAGTACCTCTATTTGTATTTATTATGGGGGGCGGCAGTTTTGCTGCATGTTCCTCTACGGCTATTCATTTGGGAATGTAGTTATCTTCATTGATCAATGAGTAAAGCAAATATATCCAGCGTGATTGCCATCACCCGGCCCAGCTCATAACCTGCAGGCCATTTTGTTTGTCTGCCGAGCTTGCACATGACTGCCACCTCTTATCCACAGGCGCAGCGTTTCTCCCGCTCCGACTACAAAACCCTGGGCCTGGCCGCCCTGGGCGGGGCCCTGGAAATCTACGACTTCATCATCTTCGTATTTTTCGCGCTGACCCTCAGCCAGCTGTTCTTCCCGCCGGAAATGCCCGAATGGCTGCGCCTGCTGCAAAGCTTCGGCATCTTCGTCACCGGCTACCTTGCGCGACCGCTGGGCGGGATCCTGATGGCGCATTTCGCCGATCACCTGGGACGCAAGCGGGTGTTCAGCCTGAGCATCCTGATGATGGCCTTGCCCTGCCTGCTGATCGGGATCATGCCCACCTACGCCCAAATCGGCTATTTCGCGCCGTTGATCCTGCTGGCGCTGCGCATCCTCCAGGGCGCGGCGGTCGGCGGGGAAGTGCCCAGCGCCTGGGTATTTGTCGCCGAGCACGCCCCGGACAACCATCGCGGTTATGCCCTGGGCTTCCTGCAGGCCGGGCTGACCTTCGGCTACCTGCTCGGCGCGCTCACCGCCACGCTGCTGGCGCAAGTCTTCACCCCGGCAGAAATCCTCGACTACGCCTGGCGTTTCCCGTTCCTGCTCGGCGGCGTATTTGGCGTGATCGGCGTCTGGCTGCGGCGCTGGCTCAGCGAAACCCCGGTGTTCCTGCAAATGCAGGCACGCCGCCAGGCCGGCGCCGAATTGCCATTGCGCACCGTCCTGCGGGAACACCGCAGCGCGCTGCTGCCGGCGATGATCCTCACCTGCGTGCTCACCTCAGCTGTCGTGGTGCTGGTAGTCATCACCCCGACCATGATGCAGAAAACCTTCGGCATGAGCCCCAGCCACACCTTCGCCTTGAGCGCGCTGGGCATCGTGTTCCTGAACATTGGTTGCGTGCTGGCCGGCCTGCTGGTGGACCGCATCGGCGCGTGGCGCGCAGTGTTGGTCTACAGCCTGTTGCTGCCGGTGGGGATTGCTGTGCTGTATGCCAGCCTGATCGCGGGCGGCGTGTGGCTGGGCGCGGCGTATGCGATTGCCGGCTTGAGTTGCGGGGTGGTGGGCGCGGTGCCGTCGGTGATGGTCAGCCTGTTCCCGGCGCAGGTGCGGGTGTCGGGGATTTCCTTCACCTACAACATTGCGTATGCGCTGTGGGCGAGTACCACGCCGTTGATGTTGATCGCGTTGATGCCCACCAGCCCGTGGATCTGCGTGGGGTATTGCGTGGTGATGGGCGCGGTGGGCGCAGTGAGTGCGGCGCATTTTGGCAAGCAGCACTGGGTATCAGGCAGTAACAAAGCAGCCTAAGCGCCATCAATTGACGGGTATGGCAGCCACTCCTATAGTCCGTTCACCTCTAATCCGTGCGTATCTTTCGATGACTCAGACAGCCTTTATCAACCCAGCCATTTTGTCCTGGTCTCGAGAGCGGGCGGGTTTGTCTGAAGCGCAAGTTGCGAAAGGCCTTCCAGTCAAACTGGAAAGAGTCAAAGAGTGGGAAGGTGGCAAGAGTCTCCCTACGTTTAACCAAGCTCAAAAGTGGGCTGCTATTGCCCATGTTCCTTTCGGCTTTCTTTTTCTTAAAGCACCGCCGGAAGAGCATCTCCCGCTTCCTGACTTACGTACCGTCGGGGGGATTTTTCCGGACAAGCCTAGCCTTAACTTGATGGACACCGTCAGAGACGTACTTCGCAAGCAGGATTGGTATTTGGAGTACCTGCAGGATCACGAGCGAGCAGCTTTGCCCTTTGTTGGTAGCTTCACAAGCGGCTCCCGGGTTAAAGACGTGGTGGCTGATATTCGTAGAGTTCTGGGTGTGACTGATGCATTCGCCCGTTTGAGTTATGACGACTATATGCGAGCGCTGGTAAGTGGTGCTGAAGAGGCGGGCATTCTGGTGATGCGCAGTGGTGTCGCTCTTGGCAATACTCACAGGAAACTCGATGTTAGTGAGTTCCGCGGATTCGCTATAAGTAATACCTTGGCCCCGGTCGTATTTATCAATAGTGCGGACGCGCCCACCGCACGGCTTTTTACCCTCATGCATGAACTTGCACACATTTGGATTGGTAGCACTGGTGTGTCGGACGGCGGTAACCAAAGTGCCCGTCAGGAAGAGGCGTTCTGTAATGCTGTGGCGGGGGAGTTTCTCGCGCCAGAAACAGTTTTTAGGGCTTTTTGGATGCTGGAAGTTTCTTGGGAGGATAACCTTGGGCCTCTGGCCACACGTTTTCGAGTAAGCGCATTGGTGATTGCTCGTCGTGCCCGAGATCTGGGCTACATAACCAGTACTCAGTACGGGGCTTACTACAGGCGGATCCTTCAAGAATATCGCGACAAAGATGGGAATGGCGGTGATTACTATCGGACAGCAGCCATCAGAAACAGCACTCGATTAAGCAAGGCTGTGCTGGCCGAAGCTCAGAGCGGTCGTATATTACTGCGTGATGCCGGAAAAATTTTAGGTGTGCAACCCGCCAAGCTGAAGGCTTACGCGATGAAGTTGTCCGCATGAAACATCTATTGGATTCGAACACCCTGATTGAGGCTAAAAACCGTTACTACGGTATGGCGATTTGCCCAGGGTATTGGACGTGGATACTCCATCAGCATCAGGCGTTGGAGATTGCAAGTATCTTGCCGGTTCGAGACGAACTGGCTAGAGGTAATGACGAACTGACTCAATGGGTAAAGGACAACGCTGGTATTTTTGAAGACTCCAGCGATGAGCAGACCCAAGCTGCGTTTGGGACAGTTGTTGGCAAAATTGCCGAACAGGCGTCTGTCATGAAGCCAGGTGCGCTTGAAGAGTTTCTTGACGGTGCGGATCCTTGGCTGATTGCTAAAGCGATGACAACGGACGCGATTGTGGTCACTCACGAAGTGTTCAATCCGGATATCAAGCGCAAGTACACCATCCCTAATGTATGTTCATTGGTCGGTGTCCCCTACATGAATACCTTCGAGTTGCTCGGCAAGCTAGATGCGCGGTTTGTGCTGCATCTTTGAAAACTGGAGGCCTGAGAAAATCCTCCAGTTTTTCTGATGCTTTACGTCAGGAAGTGCCACATCAGCAGCGTGCCCACCAGGCCCACCACCGAGACGATGGTCTGCAACACCGACCACACCCAGATCGTCTGCTTCAACTGCAAGCCGAAGTACTCACGCACCATCCAGAAGCCGGCGTCGTTGACATGGCAGAAGAACACCGAGCCGGCGCCAATTGCCAGGGCGACCAGTGAGCTTTGCGTCGCTGCCAACCCCGCCATCATCGGCGCCAGAATGCCCGCCGTGGTGGTAGTGGCAACAGTCGCCGAACCGGTGGCCTGACGCAGTGCCACGGCAATCAGCCAGGCCAGCAGCAGGTACGGCATGTGCGCACCTTCGGCCACCTTGCTGATGGTCTGGCTCACGCCGGCATCCAGCAAGGTTTGCTTCAACCCGCCGCCCGCACCGATGGTCAGCAACAGCACCGCGATCGGCGCCAGCGCTTTACGCAAGGTATTGCCCACATCGGCCCGTGGCATGCCGCTGGCCCAACCCAGGCAAATCACCGCCGCTATAACCGCCAGCCCCAGCGCGATCAGTGGCTCGCCGAGGAACTTCAAGGTCAGCGCCACCGGGCTTTCCGGCGACATGGCGACCTTGGCCAGGGTGCTGCCGAGCATCAGGATCACCGGCAACAGAATGATCAGCAGCGACACGCCAAAACTCGGCTGGCGCGGGGCCTTGGGCGGTGCACTGAACAGCGCGCCAATGTCGGCCGGCTCATCCACGTGCATGCGCTTGGACAGCCAATTGCCGTACAGCGGGCCGGCCAGAATCACGGCGGGCACCGCGAGGCAGAAGCCCAGCAACATGGTCAGGCCCAGGTCGGCGTGCAACGCGCCTACCGCAATCAGCGGCCCTGGATGCGGTGGCATCAGGGCGTGCAGGGTGGTCATGCCCGCCAGCGCCGGGATCGCGATTTTCAGCAGCGGCTGGTTCGAACGCTTGGCCATCACAAAGATGATCGGCACCATCATCACCAGGCCCACTTCGAAGAACAGCGGCAAGCCAATCACCATTGCCACCAGCGCCATCACCCACGGCAACGACTTGCCCTTGCCCAGGCCGAGCAGGGTGGTGGCGATACGGTCGGCGGCCCCGGATTCGGCCATCAACGCGCCGAGCATCGAGCCCAGGGCGATGATGATCCCGGCTTCACCAAGGATCGCCCCGGCGCCTTTGCTGAAGGCCTTGGCCACTTCTTCTGGCGGCAAGCCCGCGCCCACACCGGCGATAAAGGTGCCGATCAGGATCGACAAAAATGGCGGCAGCTTGGTCACGCTGATCAACACAATGATGCTGGCAATCGCCAGCAGTACGCAGAACATGAGGCGGGTGTCGTGAACCATCCACGCGGCAGTCGATAACTCCAAAACGGGACTCCTTATCGAACAGGTTGGCTAATATGTTTCTTTTTGTTTCCTGCTCGAAAAGCATACCTGATAGAACGGTTCCAGAGCGTTCATGTTCAATTTTGGTGCGCACGCCGTAACGTCTGGCTGACGGCGTAATGACAATTTCGTAACCCATGCCGGAGGTTTTGGCCTATAGCTCTATGATCAAGCGGACTACTACCCACGAGGACATTTCATGAGCGCAGGACACAGCCACGCCCAAGTACGCGCCGGCCACGAACGCAAGTTATGGATGGCCCTGGGGCTGACCTCAAGTTTCATGATTGCCGAGGTGATCGGCGCCTTTATCACCGGCAGCCTGGCGCTGTTGTCCGACGCCGCGCACATGATGACCGACGCCCTGGCCCTGGCAATTTCCCTGGTGGCGATCCAGGTGGCCAAGCGCCCCGCCGACCGCAAGCGCACCTTCGGCTATGCGCGTTTCGAGATACTGGCGGCGGCGTTTAATGCGCTGCTGCTGTTCGCCGTGGCGTTCTACATCCTTTATGAGGCCTATCAACGCCTGCAGGCGCCCGCCGAAATCCAGTCCACGGGCATGCTGGTGATCGCTGTGCTGGGGCTGATCGTCAACCTGATTTCCATGCGCCTGTTAAGCGCGGCCAGCGGCGAAAGCCTCAATGTGAAGGGCGCTTACCTGGAAGTCTGGAGCGACATGCTCGGGTCCATCGGCGTGATCATCGCCGCGCTGCTGATCATGTACACCGGCTGGGGCTGGGTGGATTCGGTGGTCGCGGCGGCGATTGGCTTCTGGGTGTTGCCACGTACCTGGACCCTGCTCAAGGAAAGCATGAACGTGCTGCTGCAAGGCGTGCCCGACGGCATCGATATCGACAAGGTGGAGCAGGCGATTCGCGGCGTTCCCGGGGTGACGGAGGTGCACGACCTGCATATCTGGGCGCTCACCAGCGGCAAGAACGTGCTGAGTACGCATCTGGTGGCGGATTCGGCCCAAGGCAGCGAGCAACAGATCCTCAGCCAGGTGACGGAATTACTGCATGAACAATTCGATATTTCCCACGCCACCATCCAGGTGGAGGGCACCGGCTTTCACCACGACGAGCATGACGAGGTGCACGCCTGACCCTTACTCGCGGTCTTCCAGCACATAACCCACGCCGCGCAAGGTATGGATCAACTTGCGCTCGAACGGGTCATCGATCTTCGCCCGCAGGCGGCGGATCGACACTTCCACCACATTGGTGTCGCAATCAAAGTTCATGTCCCACACGAACGAGATGATTTGCGTACGGGACAGCACCACGCCGCTCTGGCGCATCAACAAATGCAGCAGGGCGAACTCCTTGGTGGTCAGGTCGATGCGCTGTAAACCGCGAAATGCCCGGTGGCGGCCCTGATCCAATTCCAGGTCGGCCACCCGCAACACATCCGGCACTGGCGACTGGGTGCTGCGGCGCATCAAGGTGCGCACCCGCGCCAGCAATTCCGGGAATTCAAACGGCTTGACCAGGTAATCATCGGCGCCCAGGTCCAGGCCCTTGATCCGATCGGCGAGGCGGCCCTGGGCGGTCAGCATCATGATGCGCGTGCTGCTGTTCTCACGGATGCGCTGCAGCACGTCCCAGCCATCCATCAACGGCAGATTTACATCCAGCATCACCAGGTCGTAAGCGTGCTGGCGGGACAAATGCAAACCGTCGGCACCGGTGGCGGCACAGTCGACGATATAGCCACTTTCACTCAATCCCTGATGTAAGTAATCGGCGGTTTTAGGTTCGTCTTCGATAACCAGAATACGCATGTCGAGGATCCCGCTGGGCAGTGGAAAAGTTGGCCGCAGCTTAAAGCAAAAGCCCGACGCAGAGCCGTTGCTAACGGATTTGTAATGTTCTGGCCACTCCTCTGATAAGTACCGAAAGTTACATTGCCCATCTGTTAATTCATGGGCATGGAACTCTTGTTATGCCAACTTTCATACGCAAATTACTGTGGGTGGCAGGCGCCTTGTCGACTGTCTTTTTATTCGCCACCGCGACGGTTCAAGAGGCGTCGGCGCAAACCCTGACCCTCGAATCGGCCCTGCAAACCGCCTTCGCCAACAACCCCGACATGGCCGCTGCGCAATGGGAAATCGACATCGCCCAGGGCGGTCGCCAGCAGGCCGGATTGATCCCCAATCCGGTGGCCTCCTGGGATGCCGAAGACACCCGCCGCAACTCACGCACCACCACCGTCAAACTGACTCAGACTCTGGAACTGGGCGGCAAGCGCGGCGCACGAATTGATGTCGCCACTCGCGGCCAGGAGGCGGCCGCGCTGACCCTGGAACAGCGCCGTAACGTCCTGCGGGCGGAGGTCATCGACGGCTACTACGGCGCACTTCGGGCCCAGGAACGCCTCGACCTGGCCCAACGCTCGCTGGCGCTGGCCGAGCGAGGGCTGGTGGTGGCCAACGGTCGCGTCACCGCCGGCAAATCGTCCCCGGTGGAAGCCACCCGGGCCCAGGTGCAGCTATCGGAAATCCGCCTGGAATTCAACCGCGCGCAGATGGGCCTGACCGACGCCTATCGCCGCCTCGCCGCCAGCACCGGCGCCGCCAGCACCGACTTCCAGGCGGTAGCCACCCAGGCTCAGGCGGCACCGACATTACCGTCGCCCGCGCGGTTGCTGGCCCGCCTGGAACAAACCGCCGAACTGCGCCTGGCCGAGCTGCAAATCGTCCAGGGCGAGGCGGCCCTGGGCCTGGAAAAAGCCCAGCGCATTCCCGACCTCGACGTGTCCATCGGCAGCCAATACGACGCCAGCGTGCGCGAGCGGGTCAACGTGGTGGGCGTGTCGATGCCGATCCCGCTGTTCAACCGCAACCAGGGCAACGTGCTTGCCGCCAGTCGCCGCGCCGACCAGGCCCGCGACCTGCGCAACGCCGCCGAACTGCGCCTGCGCACCGAGACTCGCCAGGCCCTGGACCTCTGGCAAACCGCCAATACCGAAGTGCGTTCGTTCAACCAACAGATCCTGCCCGCCGCCCAAAGCGCGGTGGACAGCGCCACCCGTGGCTTCGAGATGGGCAAGTTCAACTTCCTCGACGTGCTCGACGCCCAGCGCACCTTGATTGCGGCCCGTACCCAATACCTCGCGGCCACCGCCCAGGCCACTGAAGCCTGGGTGCGCATCGAACGGATTTACGGCGACCTCGCCCGGTTTTGATTTATTCAGGAGCGTTCCATGAACAACAAACACAGGATGGCGCTGGCCGTTGCGCTGCTGCTGGCGTGGCCGACCCTCAGCGGTGCGGCCGAGGCGGAAGAAGAAGGCAAACTCGAACTGACCGACCAGCAAATCCAGGCCGCCGGCATTCAACTCGCCCCGGCCCAATCCCGGCAGATCAGCACCATGCTGTCACTGCCGGGTGAGGTGCGTTTTGACGAAGACCGCACTTCCCACATCGTCCCGCGTGCCGCTGGTGTGGTGGAGTCGGTGAAGGTCAACCTCGGGCAATCGGTGAAGAAAGGCGAGCTGCTGGCGGTGATCGCCAGCCAGCAGATTTCCGATCAGCGCAGCGAGCTGGCGGCCAGCCAGCGCCGGGTCGAACTGGCCCGCACCACCTTCCAGCGCGAGCGCCAGTTGTGGCAGGACAAGATCTCCGCTGAACAGGATTACCTGCTGGCGCGCCAGGCACTGCAAGAGTCCGAAATCGCCCTGAACAATGCCCGGCAAAAGATGAATGCCCTGAGCGGCAGCGCCGTGCTGGTCGGCGGCAATCGCTACGAACTGCGTGCGCCGTTCGACGGCGTGGTGGTGGAAAAACACCTGGGTGTCGGCGAGGTGGTGAGCGAGACCAGCAACGCCTTCACCCTGTCGGACCTGTCCCAGGTGTGGGTCACCTTTGGCGTGTTTCCCAAGGACTTGAACAAGGTCCAGGTCGGCAAGCCGGTGAAGGTCACCTCCTCGGAAATGGGCACCGAAGTGCTGGGCACCGTGGCCTATGTCGGCAACTTGCTGGGGGAGCAGACCCGCACCGCCACCGTGCGCGTCACGGTGCAGAACCCTGACGACTCGTGGCGCCCAGGCTTGTTCGTCGCCGTGCAGGTCGCCACCGACACCTACCAGGCCAAGGTCACGGTCCCGCAGGAAGCCATCCAGACCGTCGAGGACAAACCCTCGGTGTTTGTGCGCACCCCCGACGGCTTCATGACTCGCCATCTTGAATTGGGCGTCAGCGAAAACGGTTTCGTCGAAGTGCGCCAGGGCCTCGACGCCGGGGCGCAGGTGGCCACGGTCGGCAGCTTCATCCTCAAGTCCGAGTTGGGCAAGGCCTCGGCCGAGCACGCCCATTGATCCTGCGAGTGATTCCCCATGTTTGAGCGCCTTATCCAATTTGCCATCGAGCAGCGCATCATCGTGCTGCTGGCGGTGCTGTTGATGGCCGGTGTCGGCATCGCCAGCTATCAGAAATTGCCCATCGACGCCGTGCCCGACATCACCAACGTCCAGGTGCAGATCAACTCGGCGGCGGCGGGGTTCTCGCCGCTGGAAACCGAGCAACGCATCACCTTTCCCATCGAAACCGCCATGGCCGGGCTGCCGGGGTTGCAGCAGACCCGCTCGCTGTCGCGCTCGGGCTTGTCCCAGGTCACGGTGATTTTCAAGGACGGCACCGACCTGTTCTTCGCCCGCCAACTGGTCAACGAGCGCTTGCAGGTGGCCCGCGAGCAATTGCCCGACGGAATTGAAAGCATGATGGGGCCGATTTCCACCGGGCTCGGGGAAATTTTCCTGTGGACCGTGGAGGCGAAAGACGGCGCGCGCAAGGAAGACGGCTCAGCGTATACGCCGACCGATCTGCGGGTGATCCAGGACTGGATCATCAAGCCGCAACTGCGCAACGTGCCCGGCGTGGCTGAGATCAATACCATCGGCGGCTTTGCCAAGGAATACCAGATCGCCCCGGACCCCAAGCGCCTGGCGGCCTACAACCTGACCTTGAGTGACCTGGTCACCGCGCTGGAGCGCAACAACGCCAACGTCGGCGCAGGCTACATCGAGCGCAGCGGCGAGCAATTGCTGATCCGCGCGCCGGGGCAAGTCGGGTCCATCGACGATATTGCCAACATCGTGATCACCACCTCCGACGGCACACCGATTCGGGTGCGCAACGTCGCCCAGGTCGATATTGGCCGTGAGTTGCGTACCGGCGCCGCGACGGAAAATGGCCGTGAAGTGGTGCTGGGCACGGTGTTCATGCTGATCGGTGAAAACAGCCGCACCGTGTCCCAGGCCGTGGCGAAAAAACTTGAAGAGATCAACCGTTCACTGCCTGAAGGCGTGGTGGCGATCACCGTCTACGACCGCACCAACCTGGTGGAAAAAGCCATCAGCACCGTGAAGAAAAACCTCTTCGAAGGGGCGCTGCTGGTGGTGGCGGTGTTGTTCCTGTTCCTGGGCAACATCCGCGCCGCGTTGATCACCGCGATGGTGATTCCCCTGGCCATGTTGTTCACCTTTACCGGAATGTTCACCAACAAGGTCAGCGCCAACCTGATGAGCCTCGGCGCCCTGGATTTCGGGATTATCGTCGATGGCGCGGTGGTGATTGTCGAGAACGCCATCCGCCGCCTGGCCCACGCCCAGCAGCGCCATGGGCGTTTGTTGACGCGCAGCGAGCGCCTGCATGAAGTGTTCGCGGCGGCCAAGGAAGCTCGGCGTGCGTTGATCTTCGGGCAGTTGATCATCATGGTGGTGTACCTGCCGATCTTTGCGCTCACGGGCGTGGCCGGGAAAATGTTCCATCCGATGGCGTTCACCGTGGTGATCGCGCTGCTGGGGGCGATGATTCTGTCTGTCACCTTTGTGCCGGCGGCGATTGCGCTGTTCGTGACCGGCAAGGTCAAGGAAGAAGAAAACCTGGTGATGCGCACCGCACGGCGTGTCTACGCGCCGGTGCTGGATGGGGTGATGGCGCGCCGGCCGCTGGTGTTCGGCCTGGCGGTGCTGGCCATCGTCGCATCGGGCCTGGTGGCCAGCCGCATGGGCAGCGAATTTATCCCCAGCCTCAGCGAAGGCGACTTCGCCCAACAAGCGTTGCGCGTGCCGGGCACCAGCCTGACGCAATCGGTGCACATGCAGCAGCGACTGGAAAAAACCTTGATGGCCGAAGTGCCGGAAATCGAACGGGTATTTGCCCGCACCGGCACCGCGGAAATCGCCTCCGACCCGATGCCGCCGAACATCTCCGACAGCTACGTGATGCTCAAGCCCAAGGACCAGTGGCCCGACCCGAAGAAGTCCCGCGAGGCAATCATCGCCGACATCCAGCGCGCCAGTGCGATTGTGCCGGGCAGCGTGTATGAACTGTCGCAACCGATCCAGTTGCGCTTCAACGAACTGATTTCCGGGGTGCGCAGCGACGTCGCGGTGAAGGTGTTTGGTGATGACATGGCGGTGCTCAACAAGACCGCCGGGGAAATCGCCGAGACCTTGCAAACCCTCCAGGGCGCCTCGGAAGTGAAGGTGGAACAGACCTCCGGCCTGCCGGTGCTGACCATCAATATCGACCGCGACAAGGCCGCGCGATTTGGCCTGAACGTGGGCGATGTGCAAGACACGATTGCCGTCGCCGTGGGTGGGCGCCAGGCCGGGACGATGTACGAAGGCGACCGGCGTTTTGACATGGTCGTGCGTTTGTCCGACGCGCTACGCACCGATATCGAAGGCCTGTCGCGGTTGCTGATCCCGATTCCGGCGCTGGCGAATAACGCGGCGGGGCAGTTGGGGTTTATCGCGCTGTCGGAAGTCGCCAGTCTGGACCTGGTGCTTGGCCCCAACCAGATCAGTCGCGAAAACGGCAAGCGTTTGGTGATCGTCAGCGCCAACGTGCGCGGGAGGGATATCGGCTCGTTTGTCGAAGAGGCCGGCGTGGCCATCGACACCCAGGTGAAAATCCCCGCGGGTTACTGGACCACCTGGGGCGGCCAGTTTGAACAGTTGAAGGAAGCGTCCGAGCGTTTGCGCATCGTGGTGCCGGTGGCGTTGCTGCTGGTGTTCGGGCTGCTGTTCATGATGTTCAACAACCTCAAGGACGGGCTGCTGGTGTTTACCGGGATTCCCTTCGCGTTGACCGGCGGGATCATGGCGCTGTGGCTGCGGGATATTCCGCTGTCGATCTCGGCGGGCGTGGGCTTTATTGCGCTGTCCGGGGTGGCGGTGCTGAACGGGCTGGTGATGATTGCCTTCATTCGCAACCTGCGGGAAGAAGGGCGCTCATTGTCGGTGGCGATCAACGAAGGCGCCCTGACGCGCTTGCGCCCGGTGTTGATGACGGCGCTGGTGGCGTCCCTGGGGTTTATCCCCATGGCCCTGGCCACCGGCACCGGCGCCGAAGTGCAGCGCCCGCTGGCGACGGTGGTGATTGGCGGGATTATTTCGTCGACGCTGCTGACGCTGCTGGTATTGCCGGCGCTGTATCACTGGGCACATCGACGTGAGGAACAGGAAGACCGCCTGATGCCTGACCAATAACCTGTGGAGCGGGAGCAAGCTCCCTCTCCACACTGGTTTATTGGCAGATAGCGTTGGTGTGAAGAGGAAACACCAGTCGAAACTCGGTGAAATTCTCGGGCTTGCTGCTGACTTCAGCCCGCCCCTGATGCAGGGTCATGATCGACCGCACAATCGCCAGCCCCAGCCCGGTGCCACCTTCGGAGCGGGCGCGGCTGCTGTCGACGCGGTAGAAACGTTCAAACAGGTTCGGCAGGTGCTGCGCTTCAATCCCCGGGCCTGGGTTGCCCACCGACAGCAGCACCTGCTGCCCGTGGGTCTCCACCTGCAACGACACCGTGGACGCGTGCGGGGTATGCCGGATGGCATTGGACAGCAAATTGGAAATCGCCCGCTGGATCATCAGGCGGTCGCCATGCACCGAGGCATCGCCGCTGAGGCTCAGGGTCAGTTGCTTGTCTTCGGCACTCAAGGCGAACAGCTCCATCACCCGGCGCGCTTCATCGGCCAGGGCCACCGGCGCAAACGACACCCGCGCCGCCGGGTGGCTGACCTGCGCCAGAAACAGCATGTCGGAGACGATCCGCGCCAGGCGTTCCATCTCTTCGGTGCTGGATTCCAGCACCGCCTTGTACTCCTGCGGCGGTCGCTCCCGGGACAGCGTCACCTGGGCCTTGCCCATCAAATTGGTCAGTGGCGCGCGCAGTTCATGGGCCAGGTCATCGGAAAACTGCGACAGCTGCTGCACCCCGCCGTCGAGGCGCTGCAGCATGAAGTTGATGCCTTGGGCCAACTCGCCCAGTTCCTTGGGCAAGTTATCCACAGCCAGCCGGTGAGTCAGGTCCTGGGTGGTGACCTTGGCGGCCACGCGGCTGAACTGCTGCAGTGGCGCGAGCCCGCGTTGCACCACCCACCACGCACCGATGCCGATCAGCAGCAACAGCAGCGGCAGGGCGATCACCGTGGAGCGCAGGTAAGCACTGAGCAGCGCCTGATCGTCCATGCGGTCCAGCGACAGCAACACCCGCACACGTTCGCCGCTGGCCAGGCGCATCAGGCTGGAGGCGCTGAGCACTTGATTGCCGTTGCTGTCGTTCCAGTTCAGGTAACCGAGGTTCTGGCGTGGGGCAAAGTCGGTCAGCAGCGGTTCCTGGGGCTTGGCGCCGATGCTGAGCAGCACTGCTTCATCGGGCGCGGTGCCGACGATGGTCAGGTAGAAATTGTCATGCCCCATCACCAGGTCCATCAACGAATGGGGGCGGGCGCGGATGTCGCCGGTGCTCAGGCCCTGGGCCAGGCTGTGCTGGATCTGCTCCATCTTGCTTTCCAGGCCCTTGCGCGCCAGTTTCTCAAGCTCGTGGGTCAGCGCCAGGTACGCCAGCGTCGCGAGCAACACCACCAGGCCGGCGCCCATCAGGCTCACCGTCAGCCCGAGGCGCATCGACAGGCTGCTGGATCTCATTGGCGGGCCTCCAGCACATAACCCACGCCGCGAATGGTATGGATCAGCTTGACGTCACTCTGGTCATCCACCTTGGCCCGCAAGCGGCTGATGGAAACTTCCACCACGTTGGTGTCGCAGTCGAAATTCATGTCCCACACCAGGGAAATAATCTGCGTGCGGGTCAGCACCTCGCCGGACTGGCGCATCAACACATGCAGCAGGGCGAATTCCTTGGTGGTCAGGTCGATGCGCCGGGGGCCGCGATAGGCGCGGTGGCGGCGCGGGTCCAGTTCCAGGTCCGACACACGGAATACTTCCGGCACCGGTATGTGTTCGCTGCGCCGCAACAGGGTGCGCACCCGGGCCAGCAGTTCGGGAAACTCGAAGGGCTTGACCAGGTAATCATCGGCGCCCATGTCCAGGCCCTTGATCCTGTCGGCCAGCCGGCCACGGGCAGTGAGCATCATGACCCGCTGGTTGCTGTCGCGGCGCAGTTGCTCCAGCACGTCCCAGCCGTCCCTGGCCGGCAGGTTGACGTCGAGAATCACCAGTTCATAAGCGTGTTGCCCGGCCAGGTGCAGGCCGTCCACGCCACTGGCGGCGCAGTCGACCACGTAACCGCTTTCGGTCAGGCCCTGCTGCAGGTAGGCGGCGGTTTTTTGCTCGTCCTCAACTACAAGGATACGCATGGGGGTTTACCTTTTAATGAGAAGAGAGAGGGGGTATTTGAATGCTCGGCAGCCTGAAGGCTGAAGTAGCTTCAGGGTCAATCAGCCAGTTTGTGACTGGTTGTTGCGGTAAACCGGCGGACAAAAAAAACGCCCCATCCGGGGCGTTAAAAATTCATCTCTTTCCAAAGGAGCTACACAAAAGCTTCAGAGATGAATGTGCTCGGTGTGCGCCGTTCAGATGGGTTGCTTCTCTGCGTCGGCGGGGGTTGTCTGGGCCACGGCTTGTTCGCCATGGACCTGCTGCTGTTGCTGGCGAAACTCGGCCAGGAACTGCCGGGAACGGTCGGCGCCGTCATCAGCGAGGGCGAAAGTGGAAGTAGCGCCGAGGAAACTGATCAATAACAGGTGACGTGGTTTCATGACTGTTCTCCAAATAAGGCGGGTGCCGTTAGTTGGGTCCAGTATATGAAGTTCAACTTAACGAGAAGGTGAGGCACATATTACAGTTCTGACAGGCTTCAAATTGTGAACAGATGTTATTCAATTGTAGGAGCGAGCTTGCTCGCGAAGAACCAGAGGGCGCCGCGTCAAGCCAGATGCCCCGCGTTATCGTTAGCGACCTTCGCGAGCAAGCTCGCTCCTACAAAGAGCATCGTTTAGAGAATCGCCAGCGGGTATTCGACAATCAGCCGGACTTCTTCCAGGTCCGACTCAAACGCACTGGAGCGAACCGTCGCCTGGCGCAACCGCAGCGACAGGTCTTTCAGGTTGCCGCCCTGCACCACGTACTTGGCTTCGATATCCCGCTCCCAGCGGCGTTGATCGGTCAGCGGGTTGCCGGCCGCGTCACGGCGCATGTACACCGCGTTGGCGTTGCTGTAGTCGGCGCCGGTGCCCTTGCCGTAGCGGGTCATGAACGAGAGGCCGGGGATGCCGAACGCCTGCATGTCGAGGTTGTAGGTGAGCATCCACGAGCGTTCCTTGGGCGAGTTGAAGTCGCTGTACTGGATCGAGTTGTTGAGGAAGATCGAGTCCGACATGCGCAGGTAGTCAAAGTCGTCATCCCCGTTGTTGCGCTGGTGCGACAGGGCCAGGCTGTGGCCGCCCATCTTGACCCCAAGCCTGGCGCTCCAGATGTTGTTATCGAACTCGCCCAGGCGTTTCTTGCCTTCGTCCACGGCCTTGTAATAGTTGAAGTCGCCAAACAGCGACACGTCATCGTTCAGCGGGTAACTGGCGGCGCTGCCGAAGTAGTACTGGTCCCAGGCGTCCTTCAGGCGGCTGGTGTACAGGCTGACGCTGAGGTGTTTGTTCACCTGGTAGTCGCCGCCGGCGTAGCCGATCCAGGGCGAATCCACCTTGCCCGCGTAAAAGGTCGCAAAGCCTTTGTCCATGCCGCTTTGGGTGGGCTGGCTCATGCCGTTCAGGTGCCCGGCCTGCAGGCTCAGGCCCTCGATACTGGTGTTTTGCGCAGTGACGCCGCGAAAGCTTTCCGGCAATACCCGCGCGTCGCCGTAGGCCACCACCGGGGTCAGCGGGAACACGTCACCGGCCTTGATCACGGTATCCAGCAGGCGCATTTTTACCGCGCCACCGAGCTTGCTGTAGCCGTCCTCGGGGTGGTTGTCGCTGTCTACCGGCAGCACGCCGAACGAACCCTTGCCGCCGCTGCGGCCGGTGCCGGAGTCGAGTTTCAGGCCATACATCGCAAAGGCATCCAGGCCGAAACCCACCGAGCCCTGGGTGAACCCGGATTCGAACTTGCCGATAAACCCCTGGGCCCAGGCTTCGGAGTAGCCATTGCCGGTGGGGCTTGACTGGCCCTTGCGATCGTCACGGTTGAAGTAGAAGTTACGCGCCAGCACGTTCAAGGTGCTGCCTTCGATAAACCCCTCGGGTTTATCGTCCTCGGCCATGCTCGCCAGCGGCGCAAGGCCGGCCAGGGCGGCGATGATTGAAAGGGGAAATGTGCGATGTGTACTCATGTAACGCTCCTCGGTATTGGCAGCTATTAGCTTCTTTTGATATGGGCGTTATTGTGGGTGTGGCCCAGGTTGATAGTTGCAAATAGCAGATAACGGCGAGGTGGTGGGCAAGTTACAATTTTGAAAGTTTTGTGGGATATAACAAATAAGTAATCGTTCGGTGAACCTTCCGACAGACTTGGTTAGTTACCCTTGGCCTGAACTTTCTACTTAATGAAGTCAGACGAGGATATCCTCATGAACAGCCTGAAAATTGCTTTAGCCACCGTTGCCCTTACCTTGTCGGTGGGCGTTATGGCCGAGAGCGGTGGCGACCGCACCTTCGCCCAGATGATGGAACGCAACGAGCAAGCCATGGCCGCCTATGCCGCGAAAAAAGGTAAGCCGGCGCCCGAGGTGCTGGTGTATCGCTACGGCATGCAGCTGGACATTGCCAAGGTGGTCAACGTCACGCCGCCGATTCGTTCGTGCAACGCCGTGCCGTCGCGCATGACCTACGAAGACTCCACCGGCAAGCTCAATACCCTTCAGTATCAGGTCATGGGTATCTGCCGTAACAACGGCAGTTGAGGCGCTGCAAAAATATAGTTGGGCGGCGCGCTAAAGCGCGCTTAAGAAAACACGGGCAGCGCCGATGCAGGTCAGATCCCTGTCCTTATTTGCCCTCGGTGCCGTCCATGTTCAACACCCGCCTCAAGCAGGAGCTGTCCGCTCTTCGCGAAGAATTGTCCAGCCTGCAACAGGTCAAGGAGAGCCTGGAAAGCGAAATGATGGCCCTGACCCTGGACCCGGATGGGCGCATCGAGTCCGTCAACGCCATCTTTCTGCAGGAGATGGCCTACCAGGCCAGCCAGTTGCAAGGCCGCTTGATCGAAGAACTGGTACCGGCGCACGTCAGGCAGGACGCCTTTCAATTGCGTTTCAAAAACGCCCTGGTGCGTGGCGAGCACTTCGCCGGTACCGTGCGCCTGAACCGGGGCAACGGCGATGAAGCGTGGCTGCGCTCCATCGTGCAGCCGGTGCGCAGTTCGGACGGACGCATCAAACATTTTTCGGTGTACTCCAGCGACCTGACACGCACCATCGAAGCATCCCGGGAACACGAAAACCTGATCACTGCGCTGGTGCGCTCCACCGCCGTGATCGAGTTTGACCTCAACGGGAATGTGCTGACGGCCAACGACCGTTTCCTCAATGGCATGGGCTACAGCCTGGCGCAGATCCAGGGCAAACATCACCGGATATTCTGTGAGTCCCAGGACGCCAACAGCGTCGAATACCAGCAGTTCTGGAAGCGCCTGAATGCTGGCGAGTTCGTCGCCGGCCGCTTCAAGCGTATCGACAGTCATGGCCGCACAGTGTGGCTGGAGGCGTCCTACAACCCGGTACTCGACGCCAATGAGCGGCTGTACAAAGTGGTCAAGTTCGCCACGGTGATCACTGACCAGGTCAACCAGGAGCAGGCCGTGGCCGACGCGGCCAACATTGCCTACAGCACCTCCCTGCAAACCGACAGCAGCGCCCAGCGCGGCACCACCGTGGTCACCCAGGCGGTGGATGTGATGCGCGACCTGGCCAAGCACATGCAACAGGCAGGCGAGGGCATCGAAGCGCTGAACGCCCAGTCCCAGGTGATTGGCAGCATCGTCAAGACCATCAGCGGCATCGCCGAACAGACCAACCTGCTGGCCCTCAACGCCGCCATCGAAGCTGCCCGCGCCGGCGAGCAAGGCCGTGGTTTTGCGGTGGTGGCCGATGAGGTCCGCCAACTGGCGTCGCGTACCAGCAAGGCCACCGAGGAAATCGTCGGCGTGGTGCGCCAGAACCAGGACATGGCCCGCGACGCCGTGGCGCTGATGACCGATGGCCGCCTGCAAGCCGAACAAGGCCTGGCCCTGGCGGCCGAGGCGGGCACGGTGATCGTGGAGATCCAGGACGGTGCCCAGAAAGTGGTCAGTGCGGTGGGGCAATTCGCCAATCAACTGAGCAGCTAGTCACCGGGGCTCAGGGTTGAGGTATCGTAGGTTTTTTTTCCGAGCCTTTCGTCCATGAGCCCTAACCATCGCCGTGCCGTCCCGCTGTCCAAGGCCTACCGCTTGCTCAACCACGGCCCCACCGTGCTGGTCAGCGCCGCGCACAACGGCCAGCGCAATATCATGGCCGCAGCCTGGGCCATGCCACTGGATTTCGAACCGCCCAAAGTCGCCGTGGTGCTGGACAAGGCCACCTGGACCCGGCAACTGCTGGAAGGTGCCGGCACCTTCGTGCTCAACGTGCCGTGTGCGGCCCAGGCCGATATCGTACAGACCGTGGGCAACACCACCGGCAGCGAGACCGACAAGTTCGCGGCGTATGGCTTGCACACGTTCAGCGGCGAACACACCGAAGCGCCGATGCTTGAAGGATGCGTGGCGTGGTTGGAGTGCCGGTTGCTGCCGGAGCCGCATAACCAGCAGACCTATGATCTGTTCCTCGCCGAAGTAGTGGCGGCCCAGGCGGATGAGCGGGTGTTCAGCGACGGCCGCTGGCATTTCGAAGGGCACGATGGGTTGCGTACGTTGCACCATGTGGCGGGTGGGCATTTCCTGACGATTGGTGAGCCTGTTGATGGGCGACAGCTTTAAGCTGACTCCCGGCTGCTTTTGTGGCGAGGGGGCTTGCTGTGGAGAGGGGCTTGCTGTGAAGAGGGAGCTTGCTGTGGAGAGGGAGCTTGCTGTGGCGAGGGAGCTTGCTCCCGCTGGAGTGCGAAGCACTCCCAAAGAATCCACCTCGGTTTGACTGTAAAACCGCATGCGCAGGTTTTGGGGCTGCTGCGCA
>NZ_JACARE010000046.1 GCF_013386765.1 Pseudomonas yamanorum | reverse complement strand
AGGCCGCCGTGCTCTTGATCTGCGGGCCCCGTCAACCACGATGGCCGCAAGCAGGCACGGTGGAGCGGGTAAATCGGCAGGGATGCCGATTTAGCCGCGCCGGGCCATGGATGGCCCGTCGCGGCGGCCCGCGGAATCGGGCCTTCGTTCCGGCATGCCGAGCCTAGGCGAGGCACCGAGTGGTGGGGCAAAGACTTTTTGGTTACTTTTGGCTGGGCCGGCATTCCGGGCGTTTGCCAAAAGTGACCCGCTGTAAGAGCGGAACCCTAAGTCGCCGTTACCGCAGCAACGGATATGTACACGGTCAAACCGTAAAAGCGTCAAACCACATCCACCCCAACATGAATCGCATCATGCCGCCAAAACTCCAGATCACAATCAATCAACCGCTCATGCTGATCGTAGTTAACCCGAGCAATCCGCAACCCCGGGCTCCCCACCGACACCCGTAAAGCCGCCGCCGCCTCCACCTGCAACGACGTGGGCACAATCTCAAACCGCACCCGCCCGTAATGCAAGTCATACACCCGCGCATACAACTCCGTAATCGACTGATTCAAATCACACTCCAGAATCCCCGGAAAATACTGCGGGTTCAGATAGTGCTCCACATACAACACCAACCGCCCATCAATCCTGCGCCCCCGGCAGATCTGGATCACACTGGACAACGCCGGCAACTGCAACCACGCACACACCGCCGCCGAAGCCGGCTGCAACCGCGCCGAAATCACCTCGGTGGACGGCACCCGCCCCTGCGCACTCACCATCGCGTGAAAATGACTACGCTGCATCAGGTTGTAGGCAAGCCTGGGTGGCGACACAAACCACCCGCGCCGCTCCTCGCGATAAATCTGCCCTTGGGCCTCAAGTTGTAACAAGGCTTCCCGCACCGTGATCCGGGTGGTACCAAACAACTCGCTGAGCTTGCGCTCGGCCGGCAGCTTACTGGCAGGCGCCAACAACCCATGGTCGATCTGCTCTTGCAGCGCCAGGCCAATGGTTGTCACCGCTTTGGTTGCCTCATCACGCATCAACGTTACCTATCTGGACTAGACCAGCACTATTCAGGTGCACAAAACGCCCTCTAAACGCGCCTCTGCTATTGCGTGCAAGCCTAGGCATTGCACATGACCGACAGATGACAGCGCCCCGCGACGTCCTGCCACAAGACCTGCAATACATCGGCCAAGTCCAAGGCTTCCGGGGAGTTGGGCATGGTCTACGCTTACCCGGCGATCCCCCGTCCAGGCCAACAAAAAACGACATCGACATGAAACTGTCATCCGCCACGCCTAAATTGGCTCGTGTATTGCTGACCTAGACCAACACCACCGCAAACGTCGATAAAAACGCAGCGTTGAAAACGCCCAAAGGAGCTTCGGATGAAACAGCTTTTCCTGGCATCACTGTTAGGCTCGACCATTGCCATGTGCACCGCCGCCATGGCTGCTGATACCGATTTGAAAACCCTTGAAGCCGCCGCGAAAGCGGAAGGCGCCGTCAACAGCGTCGGCATGCCCGATGACTGGGCCAACTGGAAAGGCACCTGGGACGACCTGGCCAAGACCTACGGCCTCAAGCACATCGACACCGATATGAGCTCGGCCCAGGAAGTGGCCAAGTTTGCGGCGGAAAAAGACAACGCCAGCGCCGACATCGGCGACGTCGGTGCCGCCTTCGGCCCGATCGCGGTCAAACAGGGCGTGACCCAGCCGTACAAACCGACCACCTGGGCACAAGTCCCGGATTGGGCGAAAGACAAAGACGGTAACTGGGCACTGGCCTACACCGGCACCATCGCGTTTATCGTCAACAAAAAGCTGCTGCACGGCTCCGAAGCCCCGAAAAGCTGGGCTGACCTGAAGACCGGCAAGTACAAGGTCTCCATCGGTGACGTGAGCACCGCCGCCCAGGCTGCCAACGGCGTGCTCGCCGCAGCACTGGCCAACGGTGGCGACGAGAAGAACATCCAGCCTGCGCTGCTGATGTTCGCCGACATCGCCAAGCAAGGCCGCCTGTCGCTGGCCAACCCAACCATCGCCACCATGGAAAAAGGCGAAGTGGAAGTGGGCGTGGTCTGGGACTTCAACGGCCTGAGCTACAAAGCCAAGATGGCCAACCCGGATGACTACGTGGTGCTGATCCCGTCGGACGGCTCGGTGATTTCCGGCTACACCACCATCATCAACAAATACGCCAAGCACCCGAACGCCGCCAAGCTGACCCGCGAATACATCTTCAGCGACGCCGGCCAGACCAACCTGGCGCGCGGCAATGCGCGGCCGATTCGTGCCGAACACCTGACCTTGCCAGCTGACGTGCAGGCCAAACTGCTGCCTAACGAACAGTACAAGAAAGTAACGCCGATCAAAGATGCCGACGCTTGGGAGAAGACCTCCAAGGCCCTGCCGCAGAAGTGGCAGGAAGAAGTCATCATCAATATGCAGTAAGAACGCGGCCAGTGTAGGAGCTGGCTTGCCTGCGATAACGGTATGACATTCAGCATTGTTGTCGACTGACACACCGCTATCGCAGGCAAGCAAGCTCCCACATTTGAGCGGTGTTCCAACCGAAAAACCGAGTCAAGCCTATTTGTTGCGGAGCCCCAGCCCCTATGAAGCACAACGTCATCCTTGTCGTGCTCGACGGCCTGAATTACGAGGTTGCCCGACACGCCATGGGGCACTTGCAGGCCTATGTCGGCGCAGGACGCGCAGCACTCTACAAACTGGAATGTGAACTGCCGGCCCTGTCCCGGCCCCTGTACGAATGCATCCTCACCGGCGTCCCGCCGATTCAGAGCGGCATCGTCCACAACAACGTCTCGCGCCTGTCCAACCAGCGCAGCATTTTCCATTACGCCACCGACGCCGGTTTATCCACAGCGGCGGCGGCTTATCACTGGGTCAGCGAGTTGTATAACCGCAGCCCTTTCATCGCCGCCCGTGACCGTCATACCAATGACCCGGCGCTGGCGATCCAGCACGGGCATTTCTACTGGAGTGACCATTACCCGGACTCACACCTGTTTGCCGACGCCGAAAGCCTGCGCCTCAAACACGCGCCGAATTTCCTGGTGGTGCACCCGATGAACATCGACGATGCCGGCCACAAGCACGGCCTCGACACCCCGCAATACCGCAACAGCGCACGTTCGGCCGACATCATCCTTGCTGACTACCTGCAAGGCTGGCTCGACGCCGGCTATCAGGTGCTGGTGACCGCCGACCACGGCATGAACAACGACCGCTCCCACAACGGCCTGCTGCCGGAAGAACGGGAAGTGCCGCTGTTTGTGCTGGGCAACGCTTTCAGCCTCGATGCCCACGCCACGCCCAAACAAACCGAGCTGTGCGGCACCGTCTGCGAGCTGCTGGGTGTGCCCCACGACAAACCTGTATGCCGGGAGCTGTTGAAGTGAATTCCGTGATCCGCGGCAAATGGCTGGCTGCCTTGTGCCTGGTGCCTTTCGCCATTTTTTTTATCGTGTTCGAGATCGCTCCGCTGGTGTGGGTGATGATCAGCAGCGTTCAGTCGGAAGAGTTCGGCTGGGGCCTGGCCAACTTCAGCAAGATCTTCAGTTCGAAGTTCTATATGCAGGCGATCCAGTACAGCCTGGAGATCAGTTTCTACTCCAGCGTGTTCGGGATCATCATCGCCGTGCTGGGCAGTTACTCGCTGCGCCGGGTTGACGGCCCGCTACGCAACTTCGTGACCGCCTTCGCCAACATGACCAGCAACTTTGCCGGCGTGCCCCTGGCCTTCGCCTTCATCATCCTGCTGGGGTTCAACGGCAGCATTACCATCATGCTCAAGCAGGCCGGGATCATTCAGGACTTCAACCTGTACTCCAAGACCGGGTTGATCATCCTTTATACCTACTTCCAGATTCCCCTCGGTGTGCTGCTGCTCTACCCGGCATTCGACGCGCTGCGCGAAGACTGGCGCGAGTCTGCTTCATTGCTCGGCGCGGATGGCTGGCAATACTGGCGGCATATCGGTTTGCCGGTGCTGACCCCGGCGCTGCTGGGCACGTTCGTGATCCTGCTGGCCAACGCCCTCGGCGCCTACGCCACGGTGTACGCGCTGACCACCGGCAACTTCAACGTGCTGCCGATCCGCATCGCGGCGATGGTCTCCGGCGATATTTCCCTGGACCCGAACATGGCCAGCGCCCTGGCCGTGGTGCTGGTGGCGCTGATGACCGTGGTGACCGTGGTCCATCAACTGCTGCTCAAGAGGAGCTACCATGTCTCGCGCTGAACCTGGCTCGGCCGCCCTCTACCACCGGGTAGTGGTGTACCTGTTGTTTGCGATCCTGGTACTGCCTTTGCTCGGCACCCTGGTCTACTCCATCGCCAGCAGTTGGTCGGCGACCATCCTGCCTTCCGGCTTTACCTTCAAGTGGTACATCCAGCTGTGGAGTGACCCGCGCTTCCTGAATGCCTTTGGCCAGTCATTGCTGGTGTGCGTGGGTGCGTTGATTTTGTCGGTGGTGCTGATCCTGCCGCTGCTGTTTGTGGTGCATTACCACTTCCCCAAACTCGATGCGCTGATGAACATCCTGATCCTGCTGCCCTTCGCGGTGCCGCCGGTGGTGTCGTCGGTGGGGCTGTTGCAGCTCTACGGGTCGGGGCCGTTTGCGATGGTGGGTACGCCGTGGATCCTGATCGGTTGCTACTTCACCGTGGCGTTGCCATTCATGTACCGGGCGATCACCAACAACCTGCAGGCGATCAACCTGCGGGACCTGATGGACGCTGCCCAACTGCTCGGCGCCAGCACCTTCCAGGCCGCATTCCTGGTGGTGCTGCCCAACCTGCGCAAGGGCCTGATGGTGGCGTTGCTGCTGTCGTTCTCGTTCCTGTTCGGCGAGTTCGTGTTCGCCAACATCCTGGTGGGCACCCGCTACGAGACCCTGCAGGTGTACCTCAACAATATGCGTAACAGCAGCGGCCACTTCACCAGTGCCCTGGTGATCTCCTATTTCTTCTTTGTGCTGGTGCTGACCTGGGCCGCCAACATCTTGAACAAGGACAAAAGCCAATGAGCTTCGTCAGCGTCCAACACCTGCAAAAAGGCTACGCCGGCACGCCGGTCTTCAGCGACATCAACTGCGAAATCGCCAAGGGCGAATTCGTCACCCTGCTCGGCCCGTCCGGCTGCGGCAAGTCCACCCTGCTGCGCTGCATCGCCGGCCTGACCTCGGTAGACAGCGGGAAAATCCTGCTGGATGGCCAGGACATCGTCCCGCTCAGCCCGCAGAAACGGCATATCGGCATGGTGTTCCAGAGCTACGCGCTGTTCCCCAACATGACCGTGGAACAGAACGTCGCCTTCGGCCTGCGCATGCAGAAGGTCAATGCCGACGACAGCCACAAGCGCGTACAGGAAGTGCTGCAACTGGTGGAGTTGAAAGAACTTGCCGGGCGTTACCCGCACCAGATGTCCGGCGGCCAGTGCCAGCGCGTGGCCCTCGCCCGCTCCCTGGTCACCCGCCCGCGCCTGCTGTTGCTGGATGAGCCTTTGTCGGCCCTCGATGCACGGATTCGCAAACACCTGCGCGAACAGATTCGCCAGATCCAGCGTGAGCTGGGCCTGACCACCATCTTCGTGACCCATGACCAGGAAGAAGCCCTGACCATGTCCGACCGGATCTTCCTGATGAACCAGGGCAAGATCGTGCAGAGCGGCGATGCCGAGACCCTCTACACCGCGCCGGTGGATGTGTTCGCCGCAGGCTTCATTGGCAACTACAACCTGCTGGACGCCGACAAGGCCAGCAAACTGTTGCAGCGCCCGATCACCGGGCGCATCGCCATTCGCCCGGAAGCCATCGAGCTCAGCCGCAGCGGCGAGCTGGACGCGTTGGTGCGCAGCCACAGCCTGCTGGGCAACGTGATTCGCTACCGCATCGAAGCGCGCGGGGTGGAATTGGTTGTGGATGTGCTTAATCGCTCGGCGGACGATCTGCACCCGGATGGCCAGCGATTGGCACTTTCGATCGACCCAAGTGCGTTGTGTGAAGTAGCCTGACGCACGATTTATTTGAGAGAGCGTGACAGATGGCTTTGGTAATTTTTGATCTGGACGACACCCTGATCCACGGCGACTGCGCCACCCTGTGGAGCGAGCAGATGGGCCGCCTGGGCTGGGTGGATGGCGAGTCGTTCATGCGCAGGAACGACGAACTGATGGCGGCCTACAGCCGTGGGGAGCTGGCCATGGAAGACTTCATGGACTTCAGCCTGGAGCCGATGATCGGCCGCACGCCGGAAGAGATCGAGCACCTTGTCGAGCCTTGGGTGGAAGACGTTATCGAGCCGCTGATCTACAGCGAAGCCACCCGCACCATTGCACAGCACCGCAAGAATGGTGACCGGATTTTGGTGATCTCGGCGTCGGGCACGCACCTGGTCAAGCCGATTGCGGCGCGTATCGGCATTGATGAAGTGCTGGGGATTGAGCTGGACGTCGCCCATGGGGTGTACAGCGGCAAGACCACCGGTGTATTGACGTACCGCGAAGGCAAGATCACTCGCCTGATGGAATGGCTGGAGCAGGAAGGTGAGCACCTTGAAGGCGCGTACTTCTACTCGGATTCGCGCAATGATTTGCCACTGTTGCTGAAGGTTGCGAACCCGCAGGTGGTGAACCCGGACCCGGTGTTGCGGGCGCATGCTGAGAAGGCGGGGTGGCCGATTCATCATTGGGTCTGACGTTTCGCGCGGTTTTGAGGTGAGTACATATCCGTTATTTAGGTAACGGCGGCTTATGGTTTCGCTCTTACAGCGAGTCACTTTGCAAAAGCGGCAAAGTAACCAAAACGCTCTGCCCCGCCTGTCGGCGCCTCGCCTAGGCTCGGTGTTCCCTTGTAAGATTATTTTCACCTGCTTCAGACCGTGGTGCCCTCAGATTTCGAGATCGTGAGTGAGCATGGGTCGGAGCAGGTTTCTTCCTAAACTAGT
>NZ_JACARE010000045.1 GCF_013386765.1 Pseudomonas yamanorum | reverse complement strand
ATCAAGATCAAAAGCAGATCAAGTGCACAGCGGCCTGAAAGCCGGCTTGAGTGTGGTGAAGCAAAGGCAAAATCTAAAGCGGGGCACGATCCCCTGTAGGAGCTGGCTTGCCGGCGATGGCATCAACTGGATGTACCTGATGCACCGAGTCGCCTGCATCGCCGGCAAGCCAGCTCCTACAGAAAAGCAGCTTTTGCCTTTGCTTCACCACACTCAGGTCGGCTTTCAGGCCGCCGTGCTCTTGATCTGCTTTTGATCTTGATCTGCGGGCCCCGTCAACCACGATGGCCGGAGTGCGGGCATGCCGAGCCTAGGCGAGGCACCGAGTGGTGGGGCAAAGACCTTTTGGTTACTTTTGGCTGGGCCGGCATTCCGGGCGTTTGCCAAAAGTGACCCGCTGTAAGAGCGGAACCATAAGCGGCCGTTACCTAAATAACGGATATGCACACTGATTCACCCCGCCGCCAAAGAAGGCTCCAACTGCCGCTGAGCCAACCAAATCTCCTCCTGCAACCACCGCGCAAACACCTGCAACTGCGGCGAGTCAGTCTGCTCCGGCCGCGTCACCAACCAATAAGACTGATGCCCCTCCACATGCACATTCAACACCTGCGTCAACTGCCCACTGGCCAACTCCGAAGCCACCATGTGCCAATCCGCAATGGTAATCCCCAACCCATCAATCGCCGCCCGAATCGCCAGGTCCAACAGGTCAAACTCATACCCACCCTCGATATCAACCCCACTGATCCGCGCCGCATCCAGCCAGTGCTTCCACGTCAGATACCGCTGATCCTCCCGCGCCAACACATGCAGCAACGTCATGCGATTCAGATCAATCCCGTCACTCCACTCCCGGGCATACAACGACGGCGCACACACCGCAATATGCCGCTCCTGAATCAACAACGAACTGTCCAACCCATCCCATTCCCCATCGCCAAACCGAATCGCACAATCCAGCGTGCTGGTCTCCGCCAGACTGTCCTGCAAGCGCGTGGTGATGCTCAACTCCAACTCCGGATGCTGCTCGCGCAAGCGCCCCAACCGTGGCATCAACCAGCGACTGGTAAAGGTCGGCGGCGCGTTGATGTGCAACCGATTGGCATGGGACTTCTGCTGGATACTGCGCACCGTCAGCTCGATCTTGTCGAACGACTGATGCAACGCCCGCAGCAACACCCGCCCGGCGCTGGTCAATTCCAGATGGTGGTGACGACGCTCCAACAGCGCCTCGCCCAACTGTTCTTCCAGCTGACGCACCTGGCGGCTGACCGCACTCTGCGTCACGTTCAACAGCTCGGCAGCCCGGGTAAAACTGCCGGTACTGCCGGCGACTTCGAAAGCTTTAAGGGCGTTGAGACCGGGCATTTTGCGTTTCATGGACGACACTCGGGGGCACATGGGAAATAACCTGCACAACATACCTTTTTGTATTGGGTCAGCGGTAGCGCGCTGCGTTGACGGGGAAACAATCCCTCCAGGCACCGAAAGTGTCGTTTATCGACGCAGACCGTCGCTCACGCATAAATAGCCTGCGTATAACGCATGCACACTAAGACAAATAAGCATTGGTCGCCGCCGGACTATAAACGCTAGTCTGCCGATGTATTTCTTATTACTTCGCCCCGCTCTTTCGCGATTAACTTATCGAGTCATCGCCATGTCGAAAGCCCCCGCTTCATCTCGGCGAAGTATTGCCTTGCTCGCACTGGTATTTACCGCGTGCAACGCCACTACCCACGGTTTCAGTGTGTTCCTGTATTCGGCGTTGCTGCCGCAGATCCGCCTGGGGTTTGACCTCAGTTACAGCCAGGCCGCGTTGATTGCCGCGCTGTTGCAGCTGTTCTACATGGGCGCCTCGATTGCCAGCGGCCTGGCGGCGGCGTGGATCAGCCCGCGCAATATGGTGCGCCTGACCATCGTCCTCAGCCCCGCCCTGCTGGCCCTGGCCGTGGCCACGCCGTGGGTGCTGCCGTTTGCCCTGTGCCTGGCGCTGGTGTCGGCCTGTGCGGTGTCGAACTGGAATGCGATTTCGGCCCTGGCCCAGGACGTGATTCCGGCCACGCACCGCAGCCGGGTGCTGGGATTAGCTTCGTCGGGGTCCGCGTTTGCGCTGTGCTTGAACGGGCTGTTGATCGCGCTGTTGCAGGGTTTGTCCTTGCGTCAGTTCTGGCTGATCTGTGCCGGGTTGACGCTGCTGGTCACGCTGCTGACCCTGTGGGCACTGGCCCCGATCAAGGAACCCGCACCGCGTGAGGCCAAGGCGCCCGCGCTGAATCAGGTGCTGCGCCAATGGCTGAAGCTGTGTGTGGCGCAACCGGTGGCGATGCAGATCGTTTTGCTCAGCGCGTTTATCGGCGCCATCAGTGGGCCCTTTCTGAATTTCCTGTCGGCGTTTGTCAGCGAGCAGTTGCAGGCCAGCGCCTCGGTCACCGGGTCGATGTGGACGCTGATCGGCGTCGGCGGGGTCGTCGGCGGCTTGCTGCTGGGCACGCTGGCAGACCGTTGGGGCGCGTTGCGGGTGATGGCCCTGAGTATCGGCGCGTTTGGTCTCAGCATGCTCGGCGTGCTCGGGCACCCCAGCCTGCTGCTGAGCTGGCTGGCGGCCGGGCTGTTCGCGCTGTTTTATTTCCCGTGCTGGGGCTTGATGGCCGCTTACGTCGGCGCCCGGCTCAGCCCGGTGCAGAGCCTGCAAGTGGTGAGCCTGAGCATGGTCAGCTACGGCCTGGCCAGTGCCACCGGCAATGCGCTGTGCGGCTGGCTGCTGCAAGTGACCGGCGAGTTTGCCGTGGTCCACGGCTGGATCGTGGCCTGGGTGCTGGCCAGCCTGTTATTGCTGAAGCGCATGGCCTATCGACAAACTGCCGAGGCGCTGGCTGCCCAGATGCCCTGAGTGGCCCAATTGCCGGCGCAGAATCTCCACCAGCGCATCCACCTCCGGCACCTGGCAACCGGCTGAGCGCCAGAACATCAGGCGCGCCGGGGCGATCGGCGGGAAGCCCTGGCGCTCGTCCAGAATCTGCCAATCGGCCGG
Organism: Pseudomonas yamanorum; assembly: GCF_013386765.1. Taxonomy (GTDB): domain Bacteria; phylum Pseudomonadota; class Gammaproteobacteria; order Pseudomonadales; family Pseudomonadaceae; genus Aquipseudomonas; species Aquipseudomonas yamanorum_A. The sequence continues at coordinate 96,705 of NZ_JACARE010000045.1, read as the reverse complement.
CACCAGGCGCCGCGCCATCACGCCCACCGACAGCCCCTGCTCAATCGCGATCGCAATGCCACGCGGGCTCTGGCTGGTGTAGACCACTTGCCACGAGCGTCCGGACTGGGCCAGTGCCTGCACCGCATTCGCACGAAATGCACAGCCCTCGGCGTACACCGCCAAGGGCACTGACTGACGCCCCACGCAGCTCCAACTGGGCGCCGCCACCCACACCAGCGGCTCGTCGCACAGGTATTCCCCAGCCTGCAAACCGGCGTGCTCCACCCCCAGCACCAGGTCCAGTTCGCCCCGTTGCAGGCGCCCCACCAACGCTGTGGACATCTCGCAGCACACGTCGGGCCGTACCTGGGCGAATTGCGCCTGGAAGTCCTTGAGCATCCCGCCCAGGCAATATTCGGCGTAGTCCTCGGGCATGCCCAGGTGGATACACACTTGCTCATTGGGCAACTGCGCGGCGCTGACGGCCTCGCTGTGCAGCTTGAGGATCTGCCGGGCGTAGATCAAAAAGGTTTCGCCACTGGGGGTCAGGCCCACCGAGCGGCTGGTGCGGCGGATCAGCGGCGTGCCGACGATGTCTTCCAGGCGTTGCAGGCTCTGGCTGACGGTGGATTGGGTCTTGTGCAGGCGCTCGGCGGCGGCCGAGAAACCCTGGCACTCGATAATTGCCACAAACACTTTAAGCAGGGTGCCATCCAGTTCGCCCGACATAACTATCGCCCTCCCCGATGGATTCGATCACAACTTGTAATTTCCACTTTGCACCTCGTTCAGCAACTATCGGTCCAGCCAGAAAACACCAACTGATAGTTCCGGGAGTCTTGCATGAGCCTTCAACTTGCTGACGCTGAAGTGGGCGATATCAGCGACATTATTAATACCGAGCTGTATCCCATACATGATTCGGGCCATGTGCAATTACAGGCCCTGATCGAACACGCCCGGGCGGAACTGGCCGAAGACGGTTGCTGCCTGCTGAAGAACTTCCTGCGCCCCGCAGCGCTGGAACAGGCACGCCTGGAAGGCCTGGCGCTGTCGGGCAAGACGTTTTATTCGGTGCGCAAGGTCAATGCCTACTTCACCGAAGACGACACCACCCTGCCCCAGGATGACCCGCGCCGCACGTTCATGGAGCGCACCAGCGGGTTTGTGACCCGCGACATGATCGCCCCGGACGCGATCATTCACCGGCTATACGTGTCGCCGATGATGAAACGCTTTATCGGCGCCTGCCTCAATGAGCCGGAAATCTTCGAGTACGCCGACCCGTTCGCGGGGCTGGTGATCAACGTGATGCCCGACGGCACCGAGCAGCCCTGGCACTTCGATACCAACGAATTCATCGTCAGCATGATGACCCAGAAGCCCGAGGCGGGCGGCCTGTTCGAGTACGCGCCGATGATTCGCTCCCGCACCCAGGAGAACCTCGGCGCAGTGGGCAAGGTGGTGCGCGGCGAAGACCGTTCGCGGGTGCAGGAACTGGAGCTCAACCCGGGCGATTTGCAGATCTTCAAGGGCCGTTTCTCGGTGCACCGCGTCACCCGCGTGGAAGGCGCCACCGAGCGCAACACGGCGATCTTCGCCTACTCCGAAAAGCCCGGAATCATTGGCCGCGCCCAACGCACCAAGCAGCTTTACGGACGCCTGTCCGAAGCCCATCTGCAAGCCGAACGCAACCTGGTGCGCAGCGACCAGTTGCTCGACTGATTCACCCCCTCAAAAAACTAAAAACCCGTATTTGCCCTGCGAGGAACACCCCATGAGTCTGTCCGGCGCCAACCGCAACCCCGCCGATTGTGAACCTACCTATGACGAGATCCAGCAGATCCAGCTGGACCGCCTGCAACGGGTGCGCAACGAACTGAAGAAGCGCGACTACGCCGCCTGCGTGCTGTTCGATCCCACCCACATGCGCTACGCCACCGGCTCGCGCAACATGCAGGTGTACTCGGCGCGCAACCCGGCCCGCTATGCGTTTATCCCGGCTGAAGGCCCGGTGGTGGTGTTCGAATTCGGCGGCTGCCTGCACCTGGCCGAAACCCTCAACACCGTCGACGAAGTACGCCCGGCCAAAGCCATCTCCTATTACTTCTGCGAAAGTTTCCTGGGCAATGTCACCGCCGACTGGGCTGCCGAAATCGATGAGCTGGTGCGCAAATGTGGCGGCGGCAAACGCATCGCCATTGAAAGCGCGACCTCGGCCGCGGCCTTCGAACTGCAAAAGCTCGGCTATCAGATTTTTGATGCCCAGGAGCCGCTGGAACGCGCGCGCTGCATCAAGGTGCCGAACGAGCTGAAGATGATCCGCGCCAGCCTGCGCGCCACCGAAGCCGGGGTGCGGCTGATGGAAAGCAAACTCACCCCCGGCATCAGCGAAAACGAACTGTGGTCGCACCTGCACCAGCATGTGATTGCCACCGACGGCGATTACGTCGAGACCCGCCTGCTGTCCTCCGGCCCGCGCACCAACCCGTGGTTCCAGGAATGCAGCACCCGGCCCATTGAGGCCGGCGACCTGGTAGCGCTGGACACCGACGTGGTCGGGCGTTTCGGCTACTACGCCGACTTCTCGCGCACCTTTCTCTGCGGCGAACAGGCCGCCACCGCCAAGCAGCAGGAGCTGTACAAGCTGGCCTACGAGCAAGTGCAAACCAACATGGAAATGCTCAAGGCCGGGCGCAGTTTCAAGGAGTACGCGGAACTGGCCTGGAAGATTCCCGAGCATTACAAAAACAACCGTTACTTCGCCCTGGTGCACGGGGTGGGCATGACCGGTGAATACCCCTACGTGGTGCACCGCGAAGACATCGATGCCCTGGGCTACGACGGCGTGTTCGAAGCCGGCATGACCATCTGCGTGGAAAGCTACATCGGCCACGATGACGGCGGCGAAGGGGTGAAGCTGGAAGAGCAGATCTACATCCACGAACACGGTATCGAGCTGCTCTCCGATTACCCGTTCGACCCGCGCTTGTTGCGCTGACCACCAGGATACAAACACCCCCGTAGCAGCTGTCGAGCCTTGGCGAGGCTGCGTAGCGGTGTATCAGGCAAACCGCAAACGCAGCCTCGCCAAGGCTCGACAGCTGCTACGCATGAGTAAGTTTGGGCCATACGCATGAATGGCTTTAGATCGATGGGTGGGCTTGGGATCGGTGAGTAACATGCGTTTATAGAACGTTCCAACGCAGAATTTGTCGTTTGTCGATCTTTGCGCAAATGACAAAACTGCGGGCATCTCTAATAAAAACAACATGAGAGCTGCCCTATGTCCTATCCCATTGCCACCCTCCCGACTTCGTTGCGCCTTGTTCTCCTGCCGGCTTCACAGAGGTCCCGGCTGCGCCTTCGCGGCGCTTGCCACTGACCCTTGCGGTTCAACAAAAAAACGCACATTCGCAAGTACCGGAGAGGCTTATGAAAGACTTGACTACCCTGGACGGCGCCGCGCCGCATCCCGCCGTAAATGATCTGTGTGCCCAAGTGCAAAGCGGCGAAATCAACCGCCGCCAGTTCCTGCGCACGGCCGCGCTGCTGGGCATTACCGTCGCCAGCGCCAGCACCTTTCTCGGCTCCGCACTGCTGGGTAACAACGCCCAGGCCGCCGAGCCGCGCCAGGGCGGCAGCCTGCGGTTTGCCTGCGCGATCCAGGAAATCCAGGACCCGATGCTGATCACCTGGATCGAAGCCTCGAACCTGTTGCGCAACTCGGTGGAATACCTGACCTGGGTCGACGCCGACAACATCACCCACCCGTACCTCGCCGAGAGCTGGAGCCCGTCGGAAGACCTCACCACCTGGACCTTCAACCTGCGCCAGAACGTGAAGTGGAGCAACGGCGACACCTTCAACGTGGATGACGTGCAGCACAACATCGAACGCTGGATCGCCGCCGACTCCAAGTCGGTGAACCGCACCGCGTTCCAGGACATCAAGGCCTTCGAGAAAGTCAGTGAGTTCCAGTTCCGCCTGGTGCTCAAGCGGCCGATCCTGGCGATCCCGGAAATGCTCAACGCCTTCACCTGCGCCATCGTGCACCGCAGCTTCAAGGCCGGAGATGACTGGGCGAAAAACCCGCTGGGCACCGGGCCGTTCAAGCTGACGTCGTTCGCCGTGAACAAGCAGGCGACCTTCGCCAAGCGCGCCGATTACTGGGGCAAGCCGGCGAATCTCGACGAGCTGCGTTATGTCGACATGGGCACCGACGTGTCCACGCACCTCGCCGCCCTGCAAGCCGGGCAAGTGGACGTGCTGTACCGCGTGACCGTGGCCGAGCTGGACCTGGCCAAGCGTCTGCCCGGCGCGCAACTGCTCACCTGCAAATCCGCGCAAACCGTGGTGATGCGCATGGCCTGCGACCAGAAGCCGTTCACCGACCTGCGCATTCGCAAGGCCGTGGTGTTGTGCGCCGACAACGCGCAGATGCTGAAGATCGCCTATCGCGGCATGGGTACCCTCGGTGAAGACCACCATGTGGCGCCCTCCCACCCCGAATATTTCCCGCTGCCCAAGCGCAACCGCGATGTGGCGGCGGCGAAGAAGCTGTTGGCCGAGGCCGGTTTCCCGAACGGCATCGATATCGACCTGATCGTCGGCAACACCCAGGGCCGCTACGAGCAAGACTGCGCGCAGATCCTGCAACAGAACTGCCTGGAGGCCGGGATCCGCATCAACCTCAAAGTGATCCCAGCCGCGCAGTACTGGCCGATCTGGGACAAGGCCGCCTTCAGCCTCACCTACTGGGCCCATCGCCCGCTCGGCGTGATGTCCCTGGAGCTGGCCTACCGTGGCGGCGGCGCCTGGAACGAAAGCCACTACAGCGACCCGGCGTTCGATGCCGCGCTGGACAAGGCCATGGGCATCATCGACCCGAAACAGCGCGCAGTGGCGATGGAAGACGTCGAGCGCATCCTGCAGGACGCCTGCGTGATCGTGCAGCCGTTCTGGGGCGACAAGTTCACCGCCGTGAGCAAAAAGGTCCAGGGCTTCCAGGTGCACCCTTCCGACTTCTACCCAATGGACAGTGTGTGGATGAGCGCTTGATTTAGCCGCGCCCTCCTCCCTGCCCGCACGCGGGCAGGCATCCCTTGAACAGTCGGAGCATGCACCCATGGCTCATTTTCTGATGCGCAAGTTATTGGCGCTGGTGGCAACCCTGCTGTCGGTGTCACTGATCGTGTTCCTGGCCCTGGAACTGAATATCGAAGACGTGGCGATCAACGTCCTCGGCCCCTACTCCGCCGCCGACCAGCGTGCGGCGTGGCTGGTGGAACACGGCTACAACCAACCCTTTGTGTGGCGCTACCTGGTGTGGCTCAAGGATTTTGTCAGCGGCGACTGGGGCACCTCGGTGTACTTTCGCGAATCGGTGATCAAGCTGCTGCTGCCCAACCTCGCGCAAACCCTGACCCTGGCCGGCCTGGCGCTGCTGGTGATGGTGCCGGTGGCGTTGACCCTGGGCGTGCTCGCCGGGATTCGCCAGGGCTCGGCGCTGGACCGGCTGGTGTCGTTCCTGTCGATCGTCACCACCTCGATTCCCGACTTCGCCAGCGCAGTGTTCGTGTCGGCGATCTTCGTGTTCTGGCTCAACTGGCTGCCCGGCGTGAGCAGCATGAGTGACGGCTTCAGCGCCGTGCAGCTGGTGCTGCCCTTGATGGTGCTGTGCCTGTTCGGCATCGGCTACCTGGCGCGGATCACCCGGGCCTCGATGGTGGAAGTGATGCAGGCGCCGTACATCCGTACCGCGCGGCTCAAGGGTGCGTCCACCTCACGCATCGTGCTGCGTCACGCCCTGCGCAATGTGCTGATCGCGCCGGTCACGGTGATCATGCTGTACATCCCGTGGCTGCTGTCCAACGTGATCGTGGTGGAGGTGTTCTTCGCCTACAAGGGCTTCGGCTCGCTGCTGTACACCGCCTCGCTGAACCATGACGTGTACCTGATCGAAGCCTGCGCGATGGTCAGTGCCGTGGTGGTGGGCATCACCAAGATCTTCTCGGACCTGGCCTACACCTGGCTCAACCCGCGCATCACCCTGCGCAGTCTCGGCGGAGGTGCCCAATGAACCTGCTGCATTCCTTCAAACATCCTTTGGCGCTGCTGGGTTTGCTGCTGGTGGGTGGCTGGGTGTTGATCGCGCTGTTCGCGCCGTGGATCGCGCCCCATGACCCGCTGGAAAGCTTCACCCCGCTGCTGACCCCGATGACCACCGGCGACAACGGCCAGAGCTTTCTGCTGGGCACCGACATGATTGGCCGTGACATTCTCTCGCGGCTGATCTGGGGCACCCGCACCGTGTTGTTCTGGTCGATCCTCGCCACCCTCACCGCCTTTGCCGTGGGCATCGCCATGGGCCTGTGCGCCGGTTACTTCAACGGTTGGGTCGACAACGTGCTGTCGTATGTGGCCGACACCGTGCTGTCGTTCCCGGTGCTGGTGTTGTACATCGTGATCATCATCGCCCTCGGTGCTTCGGCGCTGAATATCCTGATTGCGGTGACGTTCACCAGCGCGCCGGCGATCTTCCGGATCATGCGCGCCCTGACCATCGACATCCGCTCCCGGGACTACGTGCTCAGCGCCATCACCCAGGGCGAAGGTTCGCTGCGGATCATGCTGGTGGAAATCCTGCCCAACTGTGGCGGGCCGCTGATCGTCGATTTCTGCCTGCGCATCGGCTACACCGCGATCATGATCGGCGCCCTGGGTTTCCTCGGCCTCGGCCTGCCGCCACCCACACCCGACTGGGGCGGCATGATCAACGACGGCCGCGCCATGGCCATCGCCTTCCCGCACCTGGTGATCTTCCCGTGCATCGCCATCTCCACCCTGATGCTGGGCCTGAGCCTGTTGGCGGACGGTCTGGATGAACACGCCCAGAAAGGCGCAAGGAGTTGAGCATGAACCACACACAAGTGCTGCGGGTAGAGAACCTGTCCATCGAACTGCCCGCCGGCGCCGACCGCAGCCATGCGGTGCAGGGCATCAGCCTGGACGTGCGCAAGGGCGAAATCCTCTGCGTGATTGGTGAGTCCGGCTCGGGTAAGTCGGTGCTGTCGGCGGCGATCATGGGCGACTACGCCAAGGGGTTGCGGCATACCGAAGGCGTGATCGACTTTCTCGGCGATGATATTTGCACCCTCGATGAGGAACGGTTGCGCCAGTTGCGGGGCAATCGCATCGCGATGATTTTCCAGGAGCCGATGGCCGCGCTGAACCCGGCGATCCGCATCGGCACGCAAGTGGAAGAGATCTTCGATATTCACGCGCCACAGATGCCGGCGGCCGAACGTCGCGAGCGCATGCTGGCGTTGCTGGAATCGACCCACCTGCCGGACCCGCCACGCATCGCCAACAGCTTTCCCCATCAACTGTCCGGCGGCCAATGCCAGCGGGTGGTGATCGCCATGGCCCTGGCGATGAACCCGGACCTGCTGATCGCCGACGAACCCACCACCGCGCTGGACGTGACCACCCAGGCCCAGGTGCTGAAGCTGGTGCGTGAACTGCGCGGTCGCGGGCAGCACGGCATTCTGTTTATCACCCATGACTTCGGTGTGGTGGCGCAGATTGCCGACCGTATCGCCGTGATGGAAGGCGGCCGGCTGGTGGAAATCGGCGAGCGCGACCAGGTGCTGAATGCCCCGGCCCACGCCTACACCCGCAAGCTGATCGCCGCCGTGCCGGCGCTGCATCCGGAGTTGCACACGCCGAGTGCCGACGGCGAGCTTGCCTTGCGCATCGAGCACCTGACCAAGACCTACACCGTCGGCGGCAGCTCCGTGGCGGCCTTGCGCAACGTCTCGCTGCAACTGCCACGGGGCAAGACCCTGGCGATTGTTGGCGAATCCGGCTCGGGCAAAAGCACCCTGGTTAAGGCCGCGATCCGTTTAGTGGACAGCGACAGCGGCCACGTGTGGGTCGGCGACACCGATTTCCTGGCCCTGCGCGGCTCTGCACTGGCGGCGAATCGGCGGCGCATCCAGATGATTTTCCAGGACCCGTACGGCTCCCTCAATCCTCGGCACCGGGTGGGCGACATCATCGCCCGCGCCGCGCAGTTGCGCGGGTTGTCGGCCAAGGATGCATGGGCCGAAGCCGGTGACCTGCTGGAACAGGTAGGCCTCAAGCGTGACGCCCTCAAGCGCAAGCCCCGGCAGTTCTCCGGTGGCCAGCGGCAGCGCATCGGCATCGCCCGCGCCCTGGCGATGCGCCCGGAAGTGTTGATCGCCGATGAGAGCGTGTCGGCCCTCGATGTGTCGGTGCAAAAGCAGGTGCTGGAGCTGCTGGCCGAACTGCAGCAGCGGCTGAACCTGAGCATCCTGTTCATCACCCACGACCTGCGGGTGGCGGCGCAGATCAGCGACTACATCGCGGTGATGCGCCAGGGCGAAGTGGTCGAGTACGGCACTGCCGAGCAAGTGCTGCTGCGGCCGCAGAACACCTACACCCAGACCTTGCTGGCCGCCGCCCCCGGCGCCTCGGAGCTGCCTGCCGCCGGCCCGCCGCTGCGGCTGATTCGCCCCCAGGCCCAGTGAGTCAACCCTTTACCCCGCGTCGCAGCGTTCGTTGCGGCAAGGGGCTGCTGTTGCCAGAAAATAACCAATAACGAGAGCAAAACCATGCGACCAACCCTTCGATACATCGCTCTGGTCCCTGTGCTCGGCGCCCTTGCGGCACCGGCCATGGCCATTCAAGTCACCGACAACCTGGACCTCGGTGGCGCCGTGCGCGCCCGTTGGGACTACGACCCGGATCGCGGCATCCAGAAGTTCGGCCTCGACACCGCGTTCCTCAGCGCCAAGTACAACTCCGACACCTGGATCGGCGAGGCGCAGTACCGGTTCTACGGGCGCTCGTACCCGTACCAGTACACCAAGAACTACGGCGATATCCAGTTCGCCAAGTTCGCCTGGGTGGGCTACAAGTTCAACCCCGACCAGCAGGTGCAGGTGGGTCTGAACACCGTGCCGTTTGGCTTGCAACCGTACTTCGGCAGCACCTTCTACGAAACCCTGGGCAACGTCATTGGCCTGGAAGATGTGCAGCAGGTCGGCGCCAAGTACATCCAGCAAAGCGGCGACTGGAACATCCAGGCCGGTTACTACCTGCGCCCGGCGTGGCAAGGCAAAGGCACCAGCAAGGGTGTGACCTATTCCAGCGTGATCTCCGAGGCCGACAGCTACGTCGGCGACGGCAGCAACAACCAGGAACGCAACACCGTGGTGGTACGGGTGGCCAAGGCCATGGACCTGGGTAACTGGAAGTCGGAAGTCGGGCTGTCCGGCCTGACCTCCACCCTGGAAAACAAAGACACCAACAACGATGGCCGGCGCAACGCCGTGGCGATCCACTACCTGGGCAAAAACGGACCGTGGGGCGTGCAATTGCAGGCGGCGCGGCAGCAGATGTCACCGCGTAACCCCGGCACCGACAGCGTGGTGACGCTGGGCGGTTACGACGGCACGTTCAACGTGGCCAGCCGGGGTAATTTGTATGTCGCGGACCTGAGCTATGACGTGGGCGGCAAGTACCTGTTTGACCAGATCAGCGGCGTGAAGCTGTATGCCAACTACAGTGCGTTTGACAAGTCCGAGGACCAGTTCAAGACCTCGCAGCGGGTGATTCTGGGTACTTCGTTTTCGGTCAGCAAATTGTGGGTGGCCACGGAGTGGTTGATCGGCAAGAACGATCCGTATATTGGTGGGAGCAGCTATACCGAGAGTCTGGGGGCTGGGGGGAGTAACCAGTGGGAGAATCAGTTGTATATGAACATTGGGTACTACTTCTGACTTAAGCTCTGTAGCGCTTCAACTGGCCTCATCGCAGGCAAGCCAGCTCCCACATTTCGATCGGCGCCGCGGTCAAAATGTGGGAGCTGGCTTGCCTGCGATAGCGTCAGTACCAACACCATAAAAACAATAAGTGTGGAATCCCTTTCATGCGCCAACTGCCCTCCCTCAACATGCTTCGGGTCTTCGAAGAAGTCGCCCGCCACCGCAGCTTCAGCCAGGCGGCCGTGGGCCTCAACGTCACCCAGGGCGCCGTCAGCCGCCAGATCAAACAACTGGAGGACTACCTCGGCGTCGCCCTCTTCATCCGCACGCCCCAGGGCCTGTCCCTGACCGAAGCCGGCTTCGCCCTCTCCCCGCACCTGAGCGACGCCTTCGACCATATCGAACGCGCCTTGCAAGCCGTACGAGTACCCAACCTGCGCCAACGCCTGCGCATCGTCGCCCCGCCGACCTGGGCCACCCGCTGGCTGTCCGCACACCTGCGCCGGTTTTGCGAGCGCTACCCCGACATCAACCTCAGCGTCACCCACCAGAACAGCCACGCGAGCCTGGCGGAAATCGACTGCCAGATCCGCTTCGGCCTGGAAGCGGCCCCCCATTGCAGCAGTGAACTGTTGGTGATGGAACGGCACATCGCCGTGGCCAGCCCGGAACTGTTCGCCGACGGCCAGCCACCCGACCTGCGGCGCTTCCCGCTGCTGCACATCCTGCACGACGGCAAGCGTTTGAAGGTCTGGGAAAACTGGCTGGCGGCCATGGGCCGGGACGATATCGATGCAGAACAGGGCCTGGAATTCAGCACCCTGGACCAGGTGATCCACACCGCACTGGCCGGCGGTGGGCTGGCGGTGATCGACCGGCAGATGATCGAACGCGAGTTGGCCAATGGCAGCCTGCTGCCGATCACCCCGGTTGAGGTGATCGGCCCGTACGGCTATTGGCTGGATGTGGCGAGTGACAAGCAGGGATTATCCAAGGTTCGGTTGTTTACGCAGTGGTTGAACCGGGTTAGCAATCCCTGACACCGGTGGCTCGGCCTTGCACGCCTGGCTCAAAGTCAGCGCCTTGGTTTCCGGCGCCCAGGCCCAGGAGATGATTGCGCCCAACACCAGGATCGCGGCGAGGATGCCCATGGTCGGGCTCAGGCCGATCCCGGCCACGCTCACCGGCAACAGGAAGGTACTGACTGCCGAACCCAGCCGGCTGACCGCCGTGGCCAGCCCGATGCCGCTGGCCCGCACTTCAGTAGGGAAGCTCTCCGCCGGGAATACACCCACCAGGTTGCTCACCGCCGACAGCACCAGGGTGAACACGCCGAACGTCAGCACCATCAGCCACGCCATGCTGCCCGGCAATACCGCCAGCAGGAACAGCGCCGCCGCAAGGACGATGAACGAGTTGATCAGGAAGCCGCGCCGGGAGAATTTCACGGTGCACCAGATGCCAATCAACGCGCCGATGATCAGCAGCAGGTTGAGCATCAGCTCCGTGCCAAAACCTTCGGCCAGTCCCATCTTCTGCAGGATCGACGGCAGGAAGGTGTAGATGGCGAAGTACGGCATCACGATGCACACGAAGAACAGGCAGTTGAACGCGGTGCGCTTGCGGTATTCGCGGCTGAACAGCACGCCGTAGCCGGAGCGGGTTTGCGTCGACGGTTCTTCATCGAGTACCACATGCTCGCCCAGGTGCTTTTTGACGATGGCACGAGCCTCGGCAATCCGGCCTTGATTGACCAGCCAACGCGGTGATTCGGGGGTGCCGATGCGGGCGATCAGAATCAGCCCGGCGGGAATTGCCGACGATGCGAGCATCCAGCGCCAGGCATCATCACCGAGGCTGAGCATGGCGGTGCCGACGAAAGTCGCGGCCACGTAGCCAACGGTCCACACCACGCTGAAAGAGCCCAGCAGCACCCCGCGATGTTTCTTCGGCGAGAACTCGGCGAGCATGGCGTGGCCGACGCTGAAGTCGCCGCCCAGGCCGATGCCGATCAGCACCCGACAGAGGAACAGGCCCATGGCGGTTTCGGCATAGAACTGCATCACCGAGGCAACGGTGATCAGAATGAAGCTGACCAGGAAGATCTTCTGCCGGCCGAGGGTGTCGGAGATCCAGCCGAAAAACAGGCTGCCCATGAACAAGCCGATCAGGGCGGAGGCGCCGATCAGGCCTTGCCAGAAGGCGTCCAGCTGCATCTGTGGGCTGAGCAAGGTGAAGGCAATGCCGATCAGGCCAAGGATGTAGCCGTCGGTGAAGTGCGCGCCGAAGGTCAGGCCGGCGATTTTAAGGTGGAAGCGACCGATTGGCAGGTCGTCGATTTTGATCGATTGAGTGGACATGGTGTTCTCCCTATTTTTGTTTTTGACGGAGTAACAGCGGGCAGGCCGAGGGTGGTGGTGTGTGAGCTTTTTGTGGGAGCTGGCTTGCCTGCGATAGCGGTGGGTCAGTTGAATCATCAGGAGCTGACATACCGCTATCGCAGGCAAGCCAGCTCCTACAGGGGATTTGTGGTGTTTGGGGGAATGGGGTTAGAGACCGCCCATCAACACGTATTTGATCTCCAGGTAATCCTCCAGGCCGTACTTGGAACCTTCACGGCCCAGGCCCGATTCCTTGATCCCGCCAAACGGGGCGACTTCAGTGGAGATGATCCCTTCGTTGATCCCCACCATGCCGGCTTCCAGGCCTTCGGCCATGCGCCATACCCGGCCGATGTCGCGGCTGTAGAAGTAGGCGGACAAGCCGAATGGCGTGTCATTGGCCCGTTGCAGCACTTCAGCTTCGTCCTTGAAGCGGAAGCAGGCCGCCACCGGGCCGAAGGTTTCTTCCTGGGCGATCAGCATTTCACCGTGGGCTTCGGTGAGGATGGTCGGCTCAAAGAACGTGCCGCCCAAGGCGTGTCGACGGCCGCCGCACAAAAGCTTGGCGCCTTTCTCCAGGGCATCGCCGACGTGGGCTTCAACCTTGGCCAACGCAGCCACGTTGATCAGCGGGCCTTGTTCGGTTTCGCCGTCCAGGGCGCTGCCGACGCGCATCTGCGATACCGCTTCAGCCAGTTTGCGGGTGAACGCATCGTATACGCTGTCCTGGATAAAGAAGCGGTTGACGCACACGCAGGTCTGGCCGGTGTTGCGGAACTTGGAGGCCATGGCGCCTTTGACGGCGGCGTCCAGGTCGGCATCGTCGAACACGATAAAGGGCGCGTTGCCTCCCAGTTCCAGGGAGACCTTCTTCAGGGTGTCGGCGGCCTGGCGCATCAGCAGTTTGCCGGTGCGGGTGGAGCCGGTGAACGACAGCTTGCGCACTATGCTTGAGGCTTGCAGCGCGCCGCCAATGGCCACGGCATCACCGGATACGATGTTGAACACACCGGCCGGAATCCCGGCCTGCTCCGCCAACACCGCGAGGGCGAAGGCCGACAACGGGGTTTCCTCAGACGGCTTGAGGATCATCGTGCACCCCGCCGCCAGCGCCGGGCCGACCTTGCGGGTGACCATGGCCAGCGGGAAGTTCCACGGGGTGATCGCCGCGACCACGCCAATCGCTTCCTTGGTCACGATGATCCGCGCATCGGCCTTGTGGCTCGGGATCACGTCGCCATAGGCACGCTTGGCTTCTTCGGCAAACCATTCGAGGAAGCTGGCGGCGTAGACCACCTCGCCCATGGCTTCGGCCAGCGGCTTGCCCTGCTCCAGGCTGAGCAGGTTGGCCAGGTCCTTCTGGTTGCTCAGCATCAAGTCGCTCCAGCGCTTGAGGCGCTGGCTGCGTTCCTTGGCGGTCAGTTTGCGCCAGGCCGGCAAGGCACGGTTGGCGGCGGCAATGGCCAGGTTGGTTTCTTCGGCTCCAGCGCGTTGCACCTCGGCGATCTGCGCGCCATTGGCCGGGTTGAGCACCGGGTAAACCGGCCCACCACTGGACCATTGGCCATCGATGAAATTGCCTGTGCGAATCAGCGGGTTCATGCCACGGCCTCTATCAGGTTAAAGCGGTCCAGGCCCGGACGGGCGCTGCGCAGGATGCGTTTGCCGGCGGTGTAGTCGTTGATCACGTCGCACGGTGTGTAGTTGCGTTCCAGCTCATGCAGTTCTTCGGCGTCGAGTTGGGTGTCGAGGGCGGCGAGCGCGCTGTCAAACTGTTCGGTGGTGTCGGCGCCCACCAGCATCACGTCCACACCCGGGTGATTGGCAACCCAGGCCTGGGCGATCTGCGCATTCGACACGCCACGGGCACGGGCGACACGTTGCACCGAGTGGGCGATATCGAATGATGCCTGGTCGCTGTACATCTGTTGGGTGAAGAAGTCGGTCTGGTTGCGGGTGGACTGCACTTCACCGGTGAGCAAGCCACGGGCCAGCGGGCTGAACACCGAGACGCCCAGGCCCTGGTCGCGGCAGAACGGGATCATCTCGCGCTCTTCTTCGCGGTAGGCGCAGTTCAGTTGCAGCTGCATGTTGATCGGCTTGACCCAGCCATTGCGCTCGCAGGCCATGAGGATTTTCGCCAGTTGCCCGGTGAGCATGGTGGACACGCCGATGTAGCGGGCCTTGCCGGAACGCACGATGTCGTTGAGGGCACCCATGGTTTCTTCCACGGGGGTGTTCACGTCAAAGTAATGCAGCATGAACACGTCGACGTAATCCATGCCGAGGCGGCTCAGGGACGCGTCAATGCTGTCCATGATGTGTTTGCGCGAATGGCCGCTGGCGTTGACGCCGCTGCGGGTGCCGTAGCCGACCTTGGTGGTGACCACGATGTCTTCACGGCGGGCAACGCGCTTGAGGATGCGCCCCACCACTTCCTCGCCGACGCCGGCAGAGTAGAAGTCGGCCAGGTCAATGAAGTTGACGCCGTTGGCCAGGGCATGGGCGACGATGGGCTCGCTTTGTTTCTCATCGAAGATCCACGGTTTCCAGTCCGGGGTGCCCATGTTCATGGTGCCCAGGCACAGGCGGGAGACTTGCAGGCCGGAGTTGCCCAAACGGATATATTGCATGGGACAGTCCTCAGGCTTTTGGCGTGTAGAAAGGGTTGCTGATGTGGTTGACCACATCCGCCAGTTGCGCGGTGTGCGGCAAGCCTGTAAGGGCGGCGCGGATCGCGGTGCGGCAGGCGTTGTAGTTGTTCAGGTAGACCGCATCCAGGTCATCGCAGGCCGGGTTGACCCAGTTGGCGGTGACGATGGCCCACTCGTCGCAGGCTTCCGGCGGCAGGGTGCCGTCGAGCAAGGCCTCGAGCACCGCCTTGGCAATCCCGGCCTGGGACGCGCCCCAGGTGGCATTGCCGTGCAGGTCGCTGCCGATGGCGGCCTTGTTGACGTAGAGGGTCATGGGTTTGACCGGGATGTTCGGCTGGGCAATCACCATGAACGGGCAGTGGCCCTGGCTTGGGGACGCCAGGCTGGTGGCGAACGCCTGGCCGGCCGGGCCGTTGCGCGGGCCGATGAGGATGTTGATGTGGGCAGCATTGACGCCTGGGCCTTCGAAGCCTTCGCCGATGTACAGATCAAGTGCTTTCATTTCGCAAACGCTCTTTTTTGTTATGGGGAGCTGGTTGGCGAATTTTTAGCACTGGCCCGGGCGGCAGCCGTAACCATTAAAAGTCATGGGGGTGTGAGTTTTGGTCATGGCCCTGCGACCATCAGACCCTTCCTACGCGTTGACCATCGTTAACACACACCATATAGTGTGCCCACAAACACAGACAACCACTACATAGTGTGCAGGAACGCAGTATATCGACCACACTATGCGCAGTATTTCAATGCCTTGAAGCCTGCAAAACGCACATTTTTGAACGCGGTCACGCCGTCAAACGGACCAGGAAGGAGTAATTCAATGCTGAGTTGGGATGAAGCAGATCAACCAGACACCGGTGACGTAGTCATCCGAGGCGCCAACGCCGGCCACGCCACCGAAGCCAACATGGACCGCCTTGACGGCGCCGGCGCTGCCGCCGCCCTCGAAGCCCGCAACGTGACCGCCAACGACTCGGCCGCGATCATCCGCGCCAAGGCTGCGCTGGACAAACTCGACGTCGCCGAAGGCCTCGCCGAGCTCGAAGGCTCCGCCGCCCGCGTCGCCGTTGACGAAAAGCGCATGATCAACTGCCGCGCCGACCTCAACCAACTCGTGCCTTTCAAGTACGACTGGGCCTGGCAGAAATACCTCGACGGCTGCGCCAACCACTGGATGCCGCAAGAGGTCAACATGACCGCCGACATCGCCCTGTGGAAAAACCCTGAAGGCCTGACCGACGACGAGCGTCGCATCGTGATGCGCAACCTCGGCTTCTTCTCCACCGCCGACTCGTTGGTCGCGAACAACCTGGTACTGGCCGTGTACCGCCTGATCACCAACCCGGAGTGCCGCCAGTACATCCTGCGCCAGGCCTTCGAAGAAGCGATCCACACCCACGCCTACCAGTACTGCATCGAATCGTTGGCCATGGATGAAGGCGAGATCTTCAACATGTACCACGAGATTCCATCGGTCGCCAAAAAGGCTGCCTGGGGCTTGAAGTACACCCGCTCGATCTCCGATCCGAAGTTCGAAACCGGTACCGTCGAGACTGACAAAGAGCTGCTGCGTAACCTGGTCGCTTACTACTGCGTACTGGAAGGCATCTTCTTCTATTGCGGCTTCACCCAGATTTTGTCCATGGGCCGTCGCAACAAAATGACCGGCGTGGCCGAGCAGTTCCAGTACATCCTGCGGGATGAGTCGATGCACCTGAACTTCGGTATCGATGTGATCAACCAGATCAAAATCGAAAACCCGCATTTGTGGGATGCCGAGATGAAGGAAGAAGCGACCCAGATGATCCTGCAAGGGACTCAGTTGGAGATTGAATACGCTCGCGACACCATGCCGCGTGGAGTGCTGGGGATGAATGCGGCGATGATGGAGGATTACCTCAAGTTCATCGCTAACCGTCGTCTGTCGCAGATTGGGTTGAAGGAAGAGTATCCAGGGACGACTAACCCGTTCCCGTGGATGAGCGAGATCATGGACTTGAAGAAAGAGAAGAACTTCTTCGAGACCCGTGTGATCGAGTACCAGACCGGCGGCGCGCTGAGCTGGGATTGATTTAAAGCGGCCCCTTCGGGGGCCGTGTTGTTTTAACTGTCGATGCTTTTTTATGCCCAATCAAACCATCAAGACACCCTGCGTCGGCCTGTGCTCCACCGTCTACGGAGACCTGGTGTGCCGGGGTTGCAAGCGTTATCACCATGAAGTGATTCAGTGGAACGGCTACAACGCCGAGGAGAAACAGGCGGTGTGGCTGCGCCTGGAACAGCTGCTGGTGCAGGTGATGACCAGCAAGCTGCAGGTGCTGGACCCGCAACGCCTGCGCCAGCAACTGGAAGACCGCAAGATTCGCTTTGTGCCCCACCAGTCGCCGTACTGCTGGGCGTATCAGTTGATTGCCCGGGGCGCGCGGGTGATTTCCAAGCTGGATGCGTATGGGTTGGCGCTGTTGCCAGAGTTTCGCGAGCGCAATCTGGCGGATCTGCGGGATGCGATTGACCGGGAGTTTTTCCTGCTGTCCGAGGCGCATTACGAGCGGTATATCGCGCCGGGGTTTCTGCGTGAGTCTTTTGGGGCGCCGTTGATAGCCAGTACCTTGGGATAAACACCGACTAATGTGGCGAGGGAGCTTGCTCCCGCTGGAGTGCGCAGCGCTCCCAGGATTTTGGGGCCGCTTCGCAGCCCAGCGGGAGCAAGCTCCCTCGCCACAGTTTTGTTGTGTCAGCACACCCAGGACGCATCCCGCTCCGTCTGCAACGCGTACCGCTCTATCGCCTGCTGGCAAACCTGCCTGTCCAGACTCCCCTGCTCCACCAACGCTGTCAGCGCCGCCAGCACGATGTGATAGCGATCCACCTCAAAGAAATCCCGAAGCGCCGCCCGGGTATCGCTGCGACCAAAGCCGTCAGTGCCCAGCACCGTATACGCCGACTCCACGTACGACCCAATCATCTGCGGCACCGCCCTTACATAGTCAGACACCGCCACCACCGGCGCGCCCTTGGGTAAACACTCCGCCAGATGACTGCACCGCGCCGGCTGTTGCGGATGCAGACGGTTCCAGCGCTCCACCTCCCGAGCATCTCGCGCCAGTTCGCTGAAGCTGGTGACACTGAACACTTCAGCTTCAACCTGCCAATCATCTGCCAGCAACTGCGCCGCGGCCTGGGCTTCACGCACCAGCGTGCCGGAGCCAAGCAGGCGCACCTTGCCGCCGGTCTGCCCGCTCAACCGGTACATGCCTTTGATAATCGCCACTTCGACGCCTTCCGGCAGGCTCGGCTGCGGGTAGTTTTCGTTCATCAGGGTCACGTAGTAGAACTCGTCCACATCGTGCTCCAGCATCTGGCGCATGCCATGGTCGAGGATCACCGCAAACTCACCGGCAAACGCCGGGTCGTACGCGCGGCAATTGGGCACCGTGGCGGCGGTCAGGTGGCTGCTGCCGTCCTGGTGCTGCAAGCCTTCGCCACCCAAGGTGGTGCGCCCGGCGGTGGCGCCCAGCAGGAAGCCACGGGCACGCTGGTCGGCGGCGGCCCAGATCAGGTCGCCGACGCGCTGGAAACCGAACATCGAGTAATAGATGTAGAACGGCAGCATCCGCAGGCCATGCACCGAATAACTGGTGGCCGCCGCCACCCAGGAGCTGATGGCGCTGGCTTCGCTGATGCCTTCTTCGAGGATCTGCCCGTCGGTGGCTTCGCGGTAGCTGAGGATCGAGCCGATGTCTTCCGGCTCGTAACGCTGGCCGACACTGGAATAGATACCGATCTGCTTGAACAGGTTGGCCATGCCGAAGGTGCGCGCTTCATCGGCGACGATGGGCACGATGCGCGGGCCGAGGGCCTTGTCCTTGAGCAGATTGGTGAGCATGCGCACAAAGGCCATGGTGGTGGACATTTCCTTGCCGTCCGCCTGGGTGGCAAACGCGCCGTAGCCCGACACCGGCGGCACGCTCACGGTAGGCGCCTGCTGGCCGCGACTCGGCACATACCCGCCGAGGTCGGCGCGGCGTTTGTGCAGGTAACGCATTTCGAGGCTGTCTGGCGCCGGTTTGTAGAAGCTCAGGGATTCGGTCTGCTCATCCGACAGCGGCAACTGAAAGCGATTGCGGAAGGCGATCAAGGCTTCGCGGTCGAGCTTCTTTTGCTGGTGGGTGGTCATCTTGCCCTGCCCGGCCTCGCCCATGCCGAAGCCCTTTTTGGTCTGGGCCAGGATCACCGTGGGCTTGCCGCTGACCCGGCGTGCGGCGTGGTAGGCGGCGTGGATCTTGACCATGTCATGGCCACCGCGCTTGAGGCGGTCGATCTGTTCATCGCTCATGCCTTCGACAAGCTTGGACAGCGCCTCGCTTTGGCCAAAGAAGTGTTCACGGTTATAGGCACCGTCCTTGGCGGCGAAGGTCTGGAATTGTCCGTCCACGGTCTGCGACAGGGTGCGCGCCAGTTCGCCGTCGGTGTCCTTGGCCAGCAAGGCGTCCCAGTCCGAACCCCAGACCAGTTTGATCACGTTCCAGCCGGCCCCGGCAAACAAGGCTTCCAGCTCGTCGATGATCCGACCGTTGCCCCGCACCGGGCCGTCGAGGCGTTGCAGGTTGCAGTTGACCACCCAGGTCAGGTTGTCCAGGCCTTCACGGGCCGCCAGGGTCAGGGCCGACATGCTTTCCGGCTCGTCCATCTCGCCGTCGCCGAACACGCCCCACACGTGACGGTCGGTGGTGTCCTGCAAACCACGGTGTTGCAGGTAGCGCATGAACCGCGCCTGGAAAATCGAGCTGATGGGGCCAATGCCCATGGAGCCGGTGGGAAATTGCCAGAAGTCGGGCATCAACCACGGGTGCGGATAGCTGGACAGGCCCCGGGCGCCCGCCTTGCCGGCGCCGATTTCCTGGCGATAGTGGGCCAGGTCGGTTTCGCTCAGGCGGCCTTCAAGGAAGGCGCGCGCATAGATGCCAGGGGCGGAATGGGGTTGGTAGAACACCAGGTCGCCGCCAAAACCGTCGTTGCGGGCGCGAAAGAAGTGGTTGAAGCCCACTTCAAATAAATCCGCCGCACTGGCGTAGCTGGCGATATGGCCGCCCAGCTCGCCATAGGCCTGGTTAGCGCGTACCACCATGGCCAGGGCGTTCCAGCGCACCACCGAGGCCAGGCGCTCTTCGGTGGCCAGGTCGCCGGGGAACGGCGGTTGCTGGTCCACGGCGATGCTATTGATATAAGGCGTGCCGTGCCGGGGTTTCCAGGCGATGTGCGGCGCGCCGCCGGCGTCCGCCAGCATGTCGAGGATCTCCCGGGCCCGGGCGGCGCCGGCGTTGGCCACCAGGGAGGCCAGGGCATCGCGCCATTCCGCCAGTTCTTCCTGGTCCATCGCTGTGTGACTCACTGCACTCGCAAAACCGTTCATGGGCACCTCCGGGCTTTTTTTCCAGTTTATGTCGGTGCCAAGGGATTTTTTGACTGTTGTAAGCCGTCCAACCAATCCTTTTGAGCACAAATCACTGCCAATCGTCTAATTCAGAGCACGTTGTGCTTCAACTCCCTGAAAGCCCGCAATTGTGTTTAAAATGCCGCCCGCTCAATGACCGACGTTGCCCGATGAACCCAGACGCACTCGCCACCCTGCACGCCCATTTGCTGACCGCCCTGCACACCGTCCCCGCCGAGACCCGGCGCCTGTTTCACGGGCGTGGCCGCTGCTGGCCGGGCCTGGAACAGCTGACGGTGGACTGGTTGCAAGGCGTGGTGCTGGTCTCGCTGTTCAAGGAGCCCGAGGCTGCACAGCTTGAGGCGTTGAAGCAGATGCTGGTGCAGTTCGATTGGTCGTCCTATGGTGCCCATACCGTGGCACTGCAACACCGCTACCTGCCGCAAAGCACCACCGAATGGCTGCTGGGCGAGGCGGTCGACGAACTGATCATCACCGAAGGCGGCCTGCGCTACCTCATCGACCTGGGCAAAAAGCAGAACAGCGGGCTGTTCCTCGACATGCGCTACGGTCGCAACTGGGTACGCGAACAGTCCCGGGGCCTGCGGGTGCTGAACCTGTTTGCCTACACCTGCGGCTTCTCCGTGGCCGCCATCGAAGGCGGCGCCGAGCATGTGGTGAACCTGGATATGGCCCGTGGCGCCTTGAGCCGGGGCCGCGACAATCACCGCCTCAATGGCCATGACCTGGGCAAGGTGAGCTTTCTTGGCCACGACCTGTTCAAGTCCTGGGCCAAGGTCACCCACAGCGGCCCGTACGACCTGGTGATCATCGACCCGCCCTCCTTCCAGAAAGGCAGTTTCCTGCTGACCAAGGACTACCAGCGGGTGCTGCGCCGCCTGCCGGATTTGCTCACGGCCCAGGGTACAGTGCTGGCGTGCATGAATGACCCGGCCTTCGGCGAAGACTTCCTGATCGACGGCGTAACCCGCGAAGCGCCTGGCCTGCGCTTTGACCAGCGGCTGGAAAACCCGCCGGAATTTCCCGATATCGACCCGCAAAGCGGATTAAAGGCACTGGTGTTCCGTCAAGGCTGATGCCGAAACGTCTTACGCTTGCTACGCTTAACCTACGCCGGGTGGTGAACCTTATCCCACCCTTCCCGGTCGATACTTGCACACTCTGGCCAGATTCGACGGTGTTACCCCGTCGGCTGCCCTGTTTCACCCTTTGGAGAACGCCCCTGTGATATCGACCCTGCATGTAGCCCGTCTCAAGGCCTGGGGCGCCCATGGTTTTACCGCCACCGGCGTGGTCCTGGCCTTCCTGGCCACCCTGGCGCTGCTGGAAAACTCACCCAAGGCCTGCCTGCTGTGGCTGGGCCTGGCGCTGGTGGTGGACGGTGTCGACGGCTCACTGGCGCGACGGGTGAATGTCAGCACGGTATTGCCAAGCTTCGACGGTTCGGTGCTGGACCTGGTGATCGATTACCTCACCTACGTGTTTATCCCGGCACTGTTCATCTATCGCTACATCGATCTGCCGGAGTTCACCCACCTGTTTACGGTGTCGGTGATCCTGGTGTCGTCGCTGTTCTGCTTCTGCAACGTGAACATGAAGAGCAAGGACAACTACTTCGTCGGCTTCCCCGCTGCGTGGAACGTGGTGGCGCTGTGCGTCTATATCATCCAGCCGGATGCCTGGGTCACTTTGCTCACCGTGATCGGCCTGGCGTTGCTGACCGTGACGCCGATGAAGTTCCTGCACCCGTTCCGGGTGAAGCGCTTCATGCCGATCAATATCGCCGTCACCACCATCTGGCTGCTGTGCAGCTTTTTGATGGTGGTGGATTACCCGAATACCAACCCGTGGACCTTTGGGTTGTGGTCGCTGATGTCGGCGTACTTTCTGGGAATCTGCATCTGGCGTACCGCGCTGGAGTGGGTCGGGACACACAAATAAGCAAGCGGCCCCGCTCCCACATTTGGATCGCCTCATACCCGGGTTATGGGTAAGATACCGGCCTTTCGCGCAGCCCTTTCTGCGCCTTGCCGAATAAGTCTTGCCCATGCCCTTCGAACTCAGCGTCGACCTCACTACCTTGGCGATCCTCGCCGTTGTTGCCTTCATCGCCGGTTTCATCGACGCCATCGCCGGCGGTGGCGGCCTGCTGACCACACCCGCCCTGCTGACCGCCGGCATGCCGCCCCACCTGGTGCTGGGCACCAACAAGCTCAGTTCCACCTTCGGCTCGGCCACCGCCAGTTTTACCTTCTACCGCCGCAAGCTGTTTCACCCGCGCCAGTGGGTGCATGCCATCGTCGGTACCCTGATCGGCGCACTCACCGGCGCGGTGGTCGCCCATTACCTGCCCGCCGAAACCCTGAACAAGATGCTCCCGGTGATTGTGTTCGGCTGTGGTTTGTATCTGCTGTTCGGCGGCACGCCCAAGGCGGCGCTGGACAACGACGCGCCGATCAAAAAGAAATGGCAGTCCACCCAGGGCTTTGGCCTGGGCTTCTATGATGGCGTGGCCGGCCCGGGCACCGGGGCGTTCTGGACCGTGAGCACCATGCTGCTGCACCCCATCGACCTGGTAAAAGCCAGCGGTGTGGCGCGCAGCATGAACTTCGTCAGCAACGCGGCGGCGCTGACGGTGTTCATTTTCAATGGCTCGGTGGACTGGATTGTCGGCCTGGCGATGGGCGTGTCGGTGATGTGCGGTGCGTTCTTTGGCGCACGCAGCGCAATCAGCGGCGGCGCCAAGTTCATTCGCCCGGTGTTCATCACCGTGGTGCTCGGCCTGACGGTGCGCCTAGCCTGGCAGCACTGGTTCAGCGTGGCCTAAACGACGGGCCAGGTAGAGGTCGATCAGGTAGCGCGCAATCGAGCGGGACGCCGGCAACGGCGGCAGCTCATGGACGTTGAACCACTGCGCGTCTTCGATCTCGTCGGCCTGGGGCACAATATCGCCGCCCGCGTACTCGGCATGAAAGCCCAGCATCATCGAGTGCGGGAACGGCCAGCACTGGCTGCCCATGTACTGGATATTCTTGACCTCTACCTGCACTTCTTCACGCACTTCGCGAATCAGGCAGTCTTCGGCCGACTCACCCGGCTCGGCGAACCCTGCCAGGGTGCTGTAGACCCCAGTGACAAAGCGCGGCGAACGGGCCAGCAGGATCTCGTCGCCACGGGTCACCAGCACGATCATGCTCGGCGAGATACGCGGGTAGCTGCGCAGGTCACAGGCCTGGCAGAACATCGCCCGCTCCCGTGGCACCTGCACCATCGCCTGGCCACAGCTTCCACAGAAACGATGCTCACGCGCCCAGGTGCCGATTTGCGCGGCGTAGCCCAGGACTTTGTACAGGGTGTGGTCGCCTTGCAGCATGAAGCCGCGCAGGCCCTGCCAGCCGCAGCCCGGCACATCGGCGGGGCTGTTGAGCTCCAGCAGGTACACCGGCTCACCGTCCAGATGGCCGATGCCATGCTCGGCAAACACCGACAGGTCCTGGCGCTTGAGCCATTCACGGGGGAACAGCGGGCCGTTCTGGTCGTGCAAAAAGCCTTCGCGGCTGCGGGCCACAGCCCAGCCGCCCGGGGCGTCGTTGTCCAGCAGCGTTGTGGTAATCCAGCCTGGGGTCATGTTCAGTCAATCCACGAATTCGGGTTTCTGCTTGCTCATATGGGCCGCGATGGCCACGCGCAGGTCGTTGGATTGCAACATAGCTGAGTTCCAGGTGGCAACGTATTCCAGACCATCATTGATGCTGTGGTCACGCATGTAGCTGATCATCGCCTTGGTGCCGGTGACTGCTATAGGTGATTTGGCGGCGATTTCCCGGGCGATTTCCATCACGCCGGCCAGCAGGCTCTCGTGATCGCTGTACACCCGATTCACCAGGCCGATGCTGCGCGCCTCGATGGCACCGAACTGGCGGCCGGTGTAGGCCAGCTCGCGGAGCATACCGTCGCCGACGATTCGGGGCAGGCGTTGCAGGGTGCCGACGTCGGCGGCCATGCCGATGTCGATTTCCTTGATGGAGAATTGCGCGTCTTCGGCGGCGTAGCGCATGTCACAGGCGCTGATCAGGTCGATCGCGCCGCCGATGCAGTAGCCGTGGATCGCCGCGAGTACCGGCTTGCGGCAGTTGTCGACGGCGTTGAACGAGGCTTGCAGTTCGAAGATCTTGCGCCGCAGCAGCCGCGCATTGCGGCCGACGTCCTTGCCGAACTCGTTGGCTACCGAGGCCAGCATCATCAGGTCGATGCCGGAGGAGAAATGCTTGCCGGCGCCGCTGATGACCACGGCCCGTACGGCGTCGGTGTCTTCGATCCATTGGAAGATGTCGATGATCTCGGTCCAGAACGCGGCGTTCATGGCGTTGATCTTTTCCGGGCGGTTGAGCTGCACATGGGCGACGTTGCCGCTGAGTTCGACGACAAAGGCTTGGTATTCGGACATGGCAGTGATCCTTGACTGGCGGCTGGGGTAAGGGCCGAACTATATCAAGGGTGTGTGATGGCGGGTAAGGCTGTGCATGCGCCAAAAACAGGACTGAAGAACAGCGAAGATCAAATGTGGGAGCTGGCTTGCCTGCGATGGCGGTGTATCAGTTAACAAAGATGCAAGCTGACCCACCGCTATCGCAGGCAAGCCAGCTCCCACAATGGTTTTGTGGTGTTCTTTAACTCGGTAGCCAGAGGCGGAAGCGTGCGCCGCCCAATGGCGAAGCCTCGGCCGTAAGGGTTCCACCTTGTGCCTCCAGCGCCCGCCGACTGATAGCCAACCCCAAGCCAAAACCGCCAGTAGCGCGGTCACGACTGCGATCCAGCCTATAAAACGGCTCGAAAATCCGCTCTCGCTGATCCGCCGGAATGCCGATGCCGTCATCATCCACCCAGATCTCACACCCCTTGGGACACACCTTCACCCCCACCTGAATCCTTCGCTCGCAATAACGCATGGCGTTGCGCAGCAGGTTCTGCAGGGCTCGGGCAGTCAGGCGCGGGTCCAGGGTGAAGCGCTCCACCGCGCAGTCCAGCACCACGTCCATCACGATGTCGGGGTTTTCCAGTTCGTCGTCGACGCTGCCCAGGATGCTGTCGATAAACTCATCCAGCACCACTTCCACCCGCTCCGGCGTTTGTGCCGGGTTTTGCAGGCGGCTGTAGGACAGCAGCTCCAGCACCAGCTCGTCCAGCTCACGAATATGCGCCACCAAGCCTTGCAGGCGTTCGCGGCTGGCAGCCGGGAGCTCGTCGGACAGCGCCAGGGCCAGGCCGAAATCCAGGCGCGTGAGTGGCGTGCGCAGTTCATGGGAGACCGCGTTGAGCAGGTCGCGCTGCTGGTTGAGCAGTTGCTCGATGTCATTGGCCATGGTGTCGAACACCGCCGCCAGGCTGCCGATGTTGGAGCTGGGGGGGATCTTGGTGCGTGCCGCAAGGTTGCCCTGGCCGAGTTCGGCCGCTGTGCTTTTCAGGCGCTCCAGGTCGCGCCAGTGGGGCCGCAGCCAGAACAGCAGGCACGCCAGCAGCGCCGCGCCGATCAGTACGTTCATGCTCCAGTACAGCAGGTTCATGTCCAGCGGGTCCGGCGGTACCGAGACCTTGACCACCAGTTGGTCGTCGAGGGCCGAGCTGACGTCGTCCGCCCAGCCCCACTCGCCCAGGCGAATCACCATCTGGTCCTTTTCCAGCAGGCGCTGTTCTTCCGGGGTGTAGCTGGCGTCCTGGATACGCAGCAGTTGCACCTTCAGCGGCGCAAAATCCGCCGCCAGGCGCACGGTGACATTGGCCCACTGCTCCACCGGCACCCGCTGGTATTCCTTGACGATCAGGCTCTGCATCCCTCGGGACTGCTCGATGTTGTAGCTCATGTAACGGTGTTCAAACAGCTGGATCACCGCCCGCGGCACCAGGTAGATCGCGGCGGCGAAGGTGACGATGGTAATCAGGTACAGGCGAATCAGGACGCGAAACATGGCTCAGCATTCCCACTCGGATCGGCTGAACAGATAGCCCTTGCCCCACACGGTCTTGATCTTGCGCGCTTCACCAGCGTGGTCGTCGAACTTGCGCCGCAGCTTGGAAATCGCCACATCCACCGAGCGGTCGGTGCCGTTGAATTCAATGCCCCGCAGGCGTTGCAGGATCTGGTCGCGGCTGAGCACTTCGCCGGCATGCCGGGCCAGTACCACCAGCAGGTTGTATTCACCGCTGGACAGCTCCACCGCCTGGTCGCGCCAGGTCACGGTGCGCTCCGACAGGTCGATGCACAGGTTGCCCATCAGGATCTGGTCGTTGGCCACCTGGGGTTCGGTAAGGCTGCTGCGGCGCAGCAAGGTCCGTACGCGGGCCAGCAATACCCGGGGCTCACAAGGTTTGGTGACGTAGTCGTCGGCGCCCATTTCCAGGCCCAGTACCTGGTCGTGGCTGTCGTCGCGGGCGGTGAGCATCAGGATCGGCAGCGTGGCCGAATCGGCCCGCAGCAAGCGGCAGACTTGCAGCCCGTCGAGGCCCGGCAGCATCAGGTCGAGGATCACCAGGTCCGGCGGGTTGAGCCGTGCGCGCTCACGTACGTGGTCGCCCCGGCTGAGCACACTGACGTGATAGCCGTTGCGTTCCAGATAACTGGCGATCAATTCGGAGAGCGCGGCGTCGTCTTCCACCAGGAGAATGTTGGGCATGGTATTTCCAAATAATACAATTTCTAAGTCGTACGCAGATCCAATGTGGGAGCGGGCTTGTGTGGGTGCTGGCTTGCCTGCGATGGCATCTCCGCGGTTTTACTGAATAAACCGAGGCGTCTGCATCGCAGGCAAGCCAGCTCCCACAAAAGCCCAGCTCTCACACAAGCCCCACACATTAGATCTTCGGTGCCTGGAACATCGTGTAAGGTTCGGCGGATATGAAGGATATACGCCCCCGCGCACCTGTGGGCCGCACCTTACATTTCTTCACACACCACCTACAGAGCTTCACAGCACTGTGGCGGGGGCGCCCGTAGGATGCGCCAGTCAATATTGGGATATGAGCATGTCGAAGAATCTGTTTGCGCCATCTTGCCTGTTGGCCCTGACACTTGCGCTGAGCGCGTGTGGCAAGTCCGCGAGTGAGACCGCCGAGGCACCACTGGCCAAGGTGCGGATCGAAACCCTTGAAGCCAAGCCCCTGTCCATCACCAGCGAGCTGAGCGGGCGGATTGCCGCCCCACGCATCGCCGAAGTGCGCGCCCGGGTCGCCGGCGTGGTGTTGCAGCGGGTGTTCAAGGAAGGTCACGACGTGAAACAGGGCGATGTGCTGTTCCGGATTGACCCGGCGCCGTTCAAGGCCGACCTCGACAGCGCCCAGGCCAGCCTGCGCAAGGCCGAGGCCAATGCCTTCCAGGCGCGCCTGCAAGAGCAGCGCTACAGCCAGTTGGTGGAAGGCAACGCCATCAGCGGCCAGGAATACGACAACGCCCGCGCCGCCGCCCGGCAGACCGCCGCCGACGTGGCCGCCAACCAGGCCGCGGTGCAGCGCGCCAAATTGAACCTGGGTTATGCCACCGTCACTGCGCCGATTTCCGGGCGCATCGGCCGCGCGCTGGTGACCGAAGGCGCACTGGTGGGCCAGAACGAAGCCACGCCGATGGCGCTGATCCAGCAACTGGACCCGATCCACGCCGACCTGACCCAATCCACCCGCGAGCTGAATGACCTGCGCCGGGCCTTCCGCGCCGGGCACTTGAAGCAGGTCGGCCAGGACCAGGCCAAGGCCACGCTGATCCAGGATGACGGCAGCCTGTATCCGTTGCCGGGCAAGTTGCTGTTCGCCGAGATCAGCGTCGACCCGGGCACCGGCCAGATCATCCTGCGCAGCGAGTTCCCCAACCCGGACCTCGACCTGCTGCCCGGCAGCTTTATCCGCGTACGCCTGGAGCAAGCCGTCGACCAGCAAGGCATCAGCGTGCCGCAACGGGCAATCACCCGCGACAGCGCCGGGATCCCGATGGTGTTGCTGCTGGACGCCGAGCAAACCGTAAGCCAGCAGCCGGTGGAACTGGGTTCGGTGGTCAATGACCGCTGGGTCGTCACCAGCGGCCTCAAGGCCGGTGACCGTATCGTCGTCGAAGGCCTGCAACACGCCCGCCCTGGCGAGAAAGTCCAGGTTGACGACAGCCCCGCGCCAATCGCCCAGGCATCCGGCCAATAAGGATCGTTTTCCATGCCGCAATTCTTTATCGACCGCCCGATCTTCGCCTGGGTGGTCGCACTCTTTATCCTGCTGGCCGGCGCCCTCGCCATCCCGCAGTTGCCGGTAGCGCAGTACCCCAACGTCGCCCCGCCGAAAGTCGAGATCTACGCGGTGTACCCGGGCGCCTCGGCGCAGACCCTGGACGAAAGCGTGGTCAGCCTGATCGAGCAGGAGCTTAACGGCGCCGATCACCTGCTGTATTTCGAATCCCAGAGCAGCCTGGGTTCGGCCACTATCACCGCGACCTTCCAGCCGGGCACCGACCCGGAGATGGCTCAGGTCGACGTGCAAAACCGTCTCAAGGCCGTGGAGCCGCGACTGCCCCAGGCAGTGACCCAGCAAGGCTTGCAGGTAGAGAAAGTCTCCGCCGGCTTCCTGCTGCTGGTCACGCTGACCTCCAGCGACGGTAAGCTCGATGATGTGGCGCTCAGCGATTACCTGGCGCGCAACGTAATGAACGAGCTCAAGCGCCTGGACGGTGTGGGCAAGGCCCAGCTGTACGGCGCCGAGCGCGCGATGCGGATCTGGATCGACCCGCAGAAGCTGATCGGTTTCAACCTGACCCCGGCCGACGTCAACGCCGCCATCGCCGCGCAGAACGCCCAGGTATCGGCCGGCAGCATCGGTGATTTGCCGGGCACCAAGACCCAGGAAATCACCGCATCGATCCTGGTGAAAGGCCAGCTCTCGACCCCGGCCGAATTTGCCGACATCGTGCTCAAGGCCAACCCGGACGGCTCCACCGTGCGCGTCGGTGACGTGGCACGGGTGGAAATCGGCAGCCAGGAATACCAGTTTTCCACCCGCCTGAACGGCAAGCCGTCCACCGCCGTCAGCGTGCAGCTGTCCCCTGGTGCCAACGCCTTGAGCACTGCGACCCTGGTGCGGGCGAAGATGGACGAACTGGCGCGCTACTTCCCGGCCAACGTCGAATACAAGATCCCTTACGACACCTCGCCATTCGTGAAGGTCTCGATCACCAAGGTGGTGTACACCCTGGGCGAGGCGATGTTGCTGGTGTTTGCGGTGATGTTCCTGTTCCTGCAGAACATCCGCTACACGTTGATCCCGACGCTGGTGGTGCCGATTGCGTTGATGGGCACCTTTGCGACGATGCTGTTGCTCGGCTTCTCGATCAACGTGCTGACCATGTTCGGCATGGTGCTGGCAATCGGCATCCTGGTGGACGATGCGATTGTGGTGGTGGAGAACGTCGAGCGGATCATGGTCACCGAGGGCCTGTCGCCCAAGGAAGCCACGCGCAAGGCCATGGGCCAGATCACCGGGGCGATTGTCGGCATCACCCTGGTGCTGGTGGCGGTGTTCCTGCCGATGGCGTTCATGCCGGGTTCGGTGGGGGTGATCTACCAGCAGTTCTCGTTGTCGATGGCCACCTCGATCCTGTTCTCGGCGTTCCTCGCCCTGACCTTGACCCCGGCCCTGTGCGCGACCCTGCTCAAGCCGATTGCCAAGGGCGAGCACCATGAGAAAGGCGGGTTCTTCGGCTGGTTCAACCGGCGCTTCGAGCAGTTCACCGACCGTTATGAAGGCTGGGTGGCCTATGCCCTCAAGCGCAGCGGGCGCTATCTGGTGATCTATCTGGTGCTGGTGGTGGGCCTTGGGGTGTTGTTCAGCCGCCTGCCCTCCTCGTTCCTGCCGGTGGAAGACCAGGGTTACACCATCACCGATATCCAGCTGCCGCCGGGTGCGAGCAAGAACCGCACGGTGCAGGTGGCCGAGCAGATCGAGGCGCATAACGCCGGCGAGCCGGGCGTGGGCGATACCACGATGATCATGGGCTTCAGCTTCTCCGGTTCGGGGCAGAACGCGGCGCTGGCGTTTACCACCCTCAAGGACTGGTCGGAACGCAGCAGCAAGGATTCCGCCGCCGCGATTGCAGACCGCGCCAACGCAGCCTTCAGCGAACTGAAGGATGCGATCGCCTATGCAATCCTGCCGCCGCCGGTGGATGGCCTGGGCACCTCCAGTGGCTTCGAGTTCCGTCTGCAGGACCGTGGTGGCGTCGGCCATGCCGCGCTGATGGAAGCCCGAACCGAACTGCTGGCCGCCGCCGAGAAAAGCCCGATCCTGGCCAACGTGCGGGAGAGCGCTTTGGCCGAGGCGCCTCAGGTGCAACTGGAAGTGGACCGCAAGCAAGCCAATGCCCTGGGCATTTCCTTTGCCGATATCGGCAATGTGCTGTCCTCGGCCATCGGTTCGGCCTATATCAACGACTTCCCCAACCAGGGCCGCATGCAGCGCGTGGTCGTTCAGGCCGAAGGCGATCAGCGCAGCCAGGTGGCCGACCTGATGAAGATCCATGTGCGCAACAACGCCGGGAAGATGGTGCCGCTGTCGGCCTTCGTTGAAGCGCGCTGGATCCAGGGCCCGGCCCAGTTGACCCGTTACAACGGTTACCCGGCCATCGCGATTTCCGGTGAGTCTGCGCCGGGCCACAGCACCGGTGAGGCGATGGAGGAAATCCAGCGGCTGGTCAGCCAACTGCCCGCCGGCCTGGGCCAGGAATGGACTGGCCTGTCGCTGCAGGAGCGCTTGTCGGGCTCCCAGGCACCGCTGCTGCTCGGCTTGTCGCTGTTGATTGTGTTCCTGTGCCTGGCGGCGCTGTATGAAAGCTGGTCGATCCCGACTTCGGTGCTGCTGGTGGTGCCCCTCGGCGTACTCGGCGCGGTATTGGCCGTGAGCTTGCGCGGGATGCCCAACGATGTGTTCTTCAAGGTCGGCCTGATTACGATTATTGGCCTGTCGGCGAAGAACGCGATCCTGATCATCGAGTTTGCCAAGGACCTGTATGACCAGGGTGAAGACCTGATCGATGCCACGTTGAAAGCCGCACGCCTGCGTCTGCGGCCGATCATCATGACGTCCCTGGCGTTCATCCTCGGCGTGGTACCGTTGGCGATTGCCACGGGTGCCAGCTCGGCGAGCCAACAGGCTATCGGTACCGGGGTGATCGGCGGGATGATCACCGCGACGCTGGCGGTGGTGTTTGTGCCGGTGTTCTTTGTGGTGGTGATGAAGCTGGTGAAGAAGCGCCACAAAGACAGCTGAACAAAGGACTCAGGTGGGCTAAGGTAATGCAAACCCTGGCCCATCGAGCTCCCATGCCCTTCCTCGCCCGCACCCACCCTCGCCTGTCCTCCGCCGCCGTATTGGGCCTGGCGGTGGGCCTCCTGGCTCCGGCCGACACGATCATCAGCAAAATCCTTATCGGCTGGAATGCCGGGGTCTGGACCTACCTGGTGCTGATGCTGTGGCTGACCAGCCATTCCCGGGCCGACGACGTAAAGCGCATCGCCGAGATCGAAGACGAGAACGCCAGCCTGGTGCTGTTCATGGTGTGCATCGCGGCGATTGCCAGCCTGGCGACCATTACCTTTGAACTGGTGGGCAGCAAGGACCTGAGCAGTACCGAGCGCCTGCTGCACTACGGGTTTACCGGCCTGACGGTGATCGGTTCGTGGTTGCTGATCGGGGTGATTTTCAGTGTGCATTACGCCCGCCTCTACTACACCTGGGACGGCCCCGAGCCGGCGTTGCGTTTTGCCGAGGATTTACGCACGCCCAATTACTGGGACTTTCTGTACTTCTCGTTCACCATCGGGGTGGCGGTACAAACCGCGGACGTCGGCGTTGCCACCCGCGGCCTGCGCAAGGTGGTGCTGGGGCAGTCGTTGATCGGGTTCCTGTTCAATACCGCCATTCTCGGCTTCTCGATCAACATTGCCGCCGGGTTATTTGGCTGAAGCAGCACAAACCTTCTAGACACCAACCCCTGTAGGAGCGAGCTTGCTCGCGAAGAACGTCAACGATAACGCTGGCCGCCTGACTTGACGTGGCGCTCTCAGGTGCTTCGCGAGCAAGCTCGCTCCTACAGTCTTTCAACCCATCGGTGCTTTATGACCGCCCACAACTGGATCGACCTGGCTCAGGACGCCGACACCGGCATCGAGACCTTGCGTGCGCATTTCGAGGGGCATGCCTATGACCCCCACTGGCACGACAGTTTCCTGGTGGGCGTTACCGAACAAGGGGTGCAGCAATTCAACTGCCGCCGCACCCGCCATCACAGCACCCCGGGGCAAGTGTTTTTGCTGGAACCGGGAGAAATCCATGACGGCAACGCCCCCACCGCCGAGGGCTTCACCTACCGCATGCTGTACCTCGACCCGCATTGGCTGGAGCGCGAAGTATCGGCCGTGTTCGAGGAAGCGCCGGCCAACAGCCAACTGAGCTTTGCCAGCACCCTGACCACTGATCCGCGCCTCGCACAGGCCACCAGTCACGCCTTCCACAGCCTGCACCACGGCGAACTGCGCATCGTGCGCCAAAGCACCCTCGATCAACTGCTGGAGCGCCTGACCGGCCAGTTGCAGTGGCGCCAGCGCTATCACGAAGACCCTCGTTTGCCGCTGGTAGCCCACAAGGCCCGGGAATACCTGCACGCCCACCTGCATCAAGACATCGGCATGGACGAGCTGGCGCTGACCACCGGTGTCGACCGCTTCCGCCTGACCCGCGCCTTCAAGAGTGCCTTCGGCCTGCCGCCCCACGCTTACCTGGTGCAACTGCGCCTGGCCCGCGCCCGCAACCTGCTCGCCAAGGGCGAACAACCCGCCGAAGTGGCGACCGCCCTGGGGTTTGCCGACCAAAGCCATCTGGGCCGCTGGTTCGTGCGGGCCTATGGCCTTACACCGGCGGCCTACCGCAAGCGCTGCTCAAATCTTCCAGACAGATAACCACGCCTTTGTGAAGATCGACGCCATTGATCTACTCACTGGAGTCGCGCTGCCATGTTCCCTACCTTGCTGCCGTTTTTGCTGTTTGCATTCGTAGCCTCCATCACCCCCGGCCCGACCAATATCCTGGTGCTGAGCAACAGCGCCCGTTACGGCTTCAAGGCGGCCGTGCCAATTATTCTCGGCGCCTGCGCGGGGGCGGCCGCAATTGTATTGATGGTGGGCTCGGGGTTTGGTCAGTCCCTGGCACACCTGCCGAAAGTACAAACCGCGATGCAATGGGCGGGCGTCGCGTGGTTGAGTTACCTCGCCTGGCAGATCTTCACCGCACCGGCCCATGCGATCCATCCCGATGCGCCCGGAAAACGCCTGGGCCTCACCGGTGCCGCCAGCCTGCAACTGGTCAACCCCAAGACCTGGATGATGGCCCTGGCGGTGGTCAGCGTGTTCGCCGGCAACGGCGAGGAACGCCAAAGCCACGTGGTGTACCTGTCCCTCGCGTTTTTCCTGATCTCCCTTCCCTGCCTGGCCACCTGGGCATTGCTGGGTATCGGCTCGGCCCGGGTGTTCCGCTCGGCCAAGGCCATGCAGCGCTTTAACCGTTGCATGGCGGGGCTGCTGTTGGGGTCGACCTGGTTGAGCGTGCTGCTCTGAATCGCACCGACTATCGGGCCTTGTCCTACAAATTCTTGACGACTTTCCTACTTTAGTGGTTTCCTGAAACCGGTTTCAGTCATTCCAATAAGAAAAGAAGGTCTATGACCGTGAACACTTTTTCCGCCGCCCAGCGCAGCCGCGTGACCATGCTTGACGTGGCCGAGCGTGCCGGCGTTTCCAAAGCCAGCGTTTCACGCTTTATCGGTGAAGACCGCGCCCTGCTCTCCGACGCCATCGCCCTGCGCATCGAACAGGCCATCGACGAACTCGGCTACCGCCCGAACCAGATGGCTCGCGGCCTGAAGCGCGGGCGCACCCGCCTGATCGGCATGCTGGTGGCCGATATCCGCAACCCCTATTCGATTGCCGTGATGCACGGCGTGGAAACCGCCTGCCGCCAGCACGGCTACAGCCTGGTGGTGTGCAACACCGACCGCGACGACGAGCAAGAGCGCCAGCACCTGGCCGCCCTGCGCGCCTACAACATCGAAGGCCTGATCGTGAACACCCTCGGCCATCACCTCGACCAGTTGCTGGAACTGCAACGGGAAATGCCCCTGGTGCTGGTGGACCGCAAGGTTGAGCCATTGCACAGCGACCTGGTGGGGCTGGATAACGCGGTAGCGGTGCGCATGGCGGTGGAGCATCTCGAACAGCAAGGCTATCGCGACCTGCTGCTGGTCAGCGAACCCACCGATGGCACCAGCTCACGCCTGGAACGCCTGGACAGTTTCAAGGCCGAAATCGGCGAGCGCCCGCTGCTTACCGGCTCGGTGCTGGAGATCGATGATGATTTGAACAGCCACCTGCACGCCTTTCTCTCCCGTGATCACGCCGGCCCCAAAGCCTTGTTTTGCGCAAACGGCATCGCCGCCCTGGCCTGCACCCGGGCGCTGAAAGAACTGGGCTGCAAGCTGTTTGAAGATATCGGCCTGATCGCCCTGGATGACCTGGATTGGTACCCGCTGGTGGGCAGCGGCATCACCGCCCTCGCCCAGCCTACCGAGGCGATTGGCGCCAGTGCGTTTGACTGTTTGCTCAAGCGGTTGCGCGGGGATACAGCTCCCACACGCACCCTGGATTTCCTGCCGCAACTCATGATCCGGGGCTCCACCCAATCCCTTGTAGGAGCTGGCTTGCCTGCGATGGCGGTTTCTCAGGCGACACAGTAGTCGACTGACACACCGCCATCGCCGGCAAGCCGGCTCCTACAGTTTTGCTTTGCGTATAAAAATGAAACCGGTTTCAGAGGTACACAACAATGCATAAATACCCCGTTTCCATCAGCCTCTCCAGCTACGGCGCCGACCTGGTCCGCGATCGCGGCCAACTGAATTTTGTTGATGTGTTGGCCCGGGCCAGCGCGCAACGCATCGAGTGGCGCGAAGAACTGCTGACCACCGAACAGCCCGCTGAACTGGCCCAGGCCGCAGCGGATCAAGGCCTGGAATGCGTATTCTCATCGCCCCTCGAACTCTGGGTGGCCGGCCGCTCGCAGCCCAACGCCGAACTGGCCGCCACCCTCGACCGCGCCCAGGCGTTCGGCGCCCGCTGGCTGAAAGTCTCCCTGGGTTACTTCACCGACACCAACGACCTGGACAGCTTGAGCGCCCTGCTCAACCGCCATCCGGTGAAGCTGCTGGTGGAAAACGACCAGACCCTGCACGGCGGACGCATCGAACCGATGCAGCGTTTTTTCAACGAAGTCGAACGCCTGGCGGTGCCGGTGAAAATGACCTTCGATATCGGCAACTGGCAATGGCAGGACCAATCGGCCCTGACCGCCGCGCGCCTGTTGGGCCGGCACGTGGATTACCTGCACTGCAAGGCCGTCGCCCGACGCGCCGACGGCAAACTGGTAGCCCTGCCGCCGGGCGCCGCCGACCTGCATCTGTGGGAACAACTGCTGAGGCACATGACTCAAGGTATTACCCGGGCCGTGGAATTTCCGCTGCAAGGCGATGACCTGGTGCAGGTCACCGCACAGCAGGTCGCCGCCCTCGCCGTCCTTGGCCAGCCCCGCGTGGAGAATGCCCATGTCTGAGATCGATATCCTGTCGTTTGGTGAAACCATGGCGATGTTTGTCGCCGAACAGACCGGCGACCTGGCCCAGGTTGCGCAGTTTCACAAGCGCATTGCCGGGGCCGACAGCAACGTCGCCATCGGCCTGTCGCGCCTGGGGTTCAACGTGGCGTGGCTGAGCCGCGTGGGCGCCGACTCCCTCGGGCGCTTTGTGGTGGACACCCTCCAGAACGAGGGCCTGGACTGCCGGCATGTGGCGGTCGACCCGCTGCATCCCACCGGTTTTCAACTCAAGTCCCGGGAAGAAGCCGGCGCTGACCCTCAGGTGGAATACTTCCGCCGTGGCTCGGCCGCCAGCCACTTGTCGGTGGAGGCGATCAAGCCCGAGCTGCTGCAAGCCCGGCACCTGCATGCCACAGGGATTCCGCCGGCGCTGTCGGACGCCACCCGCGACCTGTCGCGCCAGTTGATGACGCAAATGCGCGAGGCTGGCCGCAGCGTGTCCTTCGACCCGAACCTGCGCCCGTCCCTGTGGGCCAATGAGCAACGCATGATCAGCGAAATCAACGCCCTCGCCTGCCTGGCGGATTGGGTGTTGCCGGGCCTGAGCGAAGGCCGTTTGCTCAGCGGTTTTGAAGACCCGGCCGACATCGCTGCGTTCTACCTGGACCAGGGCGTGGAAGCCGTGGCCATCAAGCTCGGCCCTCACGGCGCGTACTACCGCACGCAGCTGGACCAGGGTTTCGTCGCCGCCGTACCGGTGGCCAAGGTGGTCGACACGGTCGGCGCCGGCGATGGTTTTGCCGTGGGCATGATCAGCGCGCTGTTGGAAAACCTCAGTTTTGTCGAGGCGGTGCAGCGCGGCAACTGGATCGGCAGCCGGGCGGTGCAGAGCCGTGGCGACATGGAAGGCTTGCCGTTCAGGACCGATTTGCCGCATGCGCAAAAAGCCGGTTGATCAGATTTACCCGTTACCTGTTGCCACAACTACAACAAGCTCAGGAGCAACCCTATGGAACCGTTGAAACTCGCCACCCGCCGTTGGTGGTACATCATGCCCATCGTGTTCATCACCTACAGCCTGGCGTACCTGGATCGCGCCAACTACGGCTTCGCCGCCGCCTCCGGGATGGCCGAAGACCTGATGATCACCCCGGGCATGTCGTCATTGCTGGGGGCGCTGTTCTTCCTCGGCTACTTTTTCTTCCAGGTGCCCGGCGCGATCTACGCGCAAAAGCGCAGCGTTAAAAAACTTATTTTCGTCAGCCTGATCCTCTGGGGCGGCCTGGCCACCCTGACCGGCATGGTGTCCAACGCCTACATGCTGATCGTGATCCGCTTCATGCTCGGGGTGGTGGAAGCCGCGGTGATGCCGGCGATGCTGGTGTACCTGTGCCACTGGTTCACCCGCGCGGAACGCTCCCGGGCCAACACCTTCCTGATCCTCGGCAACCCGGTGACCATGATGTGGATGTCGGTGGTGTCAGGCTATCTGGTGCAGCATTTCAGCTGGCGCTGGATGTTCATCATCGAAGGCCTGCCGGCGGTGCTGTGGGCGTTTATCTGGTGGAAGCTGGCGGATGAAAAACCCGCCGATGCCAAGTGGCTGAGCGCCCAGCACAAAAAAGACCTGGAAACCGCGCTGGCCGAAGAACAGGTGGGCATCAAGGCCGTGAAGAACTACGCCGAAGCCTTCCGCTCGCCCAAGGTGATCATCCTGGCGCTGCAGTTTTTCTGCTGGAGCATTGGCGTGTATGGCTTCGTGCTGTGGCTGCCGTCGATTCTCAAGGCCGGCCTGAAAATGGACATGGTCGAGGCCGGCTGGCTCTCGGCGCTGCCGTACCTGGCGGCGGTGATCGGCATGCTGGTGGTGTCGTGGGGCTCGGACAAGCTGCAAAAACGCAAACGCTTCGTGTGGCCGCCGCTGCTGATCGCCTCCATCGCGTTTTATGCCTCCTACGTATTGGGCGCCGAACATTTCTGGTGGTCGTACACCCTGCTGGTGATCGCCGGGGCATGCATGTATGCGCCTTACGGACCGTTTTTCGCGATCGTCCCGGAAATCCTCCCGGCCAACGTCGCCGGCGGCGCCATGGCGCTGATCAACAGCATGGGCGCCCTCGGCTCGTTCGGCGGCTCGTACCTGGTGGGTTACCTCAACAGCAGCACCGGCTCGCCCGGCGCCTCGTACCTGCTGATGAGCGGCGCGCTGCTGGTGTCGGTGGTGCTGACGATCTTTCTCAAGCCGGGCGCCAGTGACCGCGAACGCGCCCCGCTGCATTCCCTTGAATTGAAGGTAAAGACCTGATGAAAAAGTCTGTCGTGCTCTACAAGAAACTCTCCGCACCGCTGATGGCGCGCCTGCATGAGCAGGCCGAGGTCACGCTGATCGAGGCGCTGGATGACAGCGGCCTGGCCAAGCTGCGCGAGGCCTTGCCGGCCGCCCAAGGCTTGCTCGGTGCCAGCCTGCGCTTGGACGCCAAGCTGCTCGACCTGGCGCCGAAGCTTGAGGCCGTCGCCAGCGTCTCGGTGGGTGTCGACAACTACGACATCGACTACCTGACCCAACGCGGCATCCTGCTGAGCAACACCCCCGATGTACTGACTGAAACCACCGCCGATACCGGCTTCGCGCTGATCCTGGCGACCGCCCGGCGGGTGGTGGAACTGGCCAATATGGTGCGCGCCGGCAACTGGAACCAGAACATCGGCCCGCTGCATTTTGGCAGCGACGTGCATGGCAAGACCCTGGGCATTATCGGCATGGGCCGGATTGGCGAAGCGTTGGCCCAGCGTGGGCACTTCGGTTTCGGCATGCCGGTGATCTACCACAGCCACTCGCCAAAGCCTGCGGTGGAACAGCGGTTCGGTGCGGAGTACCGCAGCCTGCCGGACCTGCTCCGGGAGGCCGACTTTGTCTGCCTGACCTTGCCGTTGACGGCAGAAACCGAAGGCTTGATTGGCGCTGAAGAGTTCGCACTGATGGGCCCGGAGACGATCTTTATCAATATCTCCCGGGGCAAGGTGGTGGACGAAGAAGCGCTGATCGAGGCGCTGCAACAGCGCACGATTCGCGCGGCGGGGCTGGATGTGTTCGTGCGTGAGCCGCTGCAACATGATTCGCCGTTGCTGCGCTTGAACAATGTGGTGGCGACGCCGCATATCGGATCGGCCACCCATGAGACGCGGGAGGCGATGGCCCAGTGTGCGGTGGACAATCTGTTGGCGGCACTGGCGGGTGAGCGACCGAAGAACCTGGTGAACCCGACCGCCTGGAAACACTGACTACTGTGGGAGCTGGCTTGCCTGCGATGGCATCAACCGGGTGTACCTGATACACCGAGGTGTCTGCATCGCAGGCAAGCCAGCTCCCACATTTGGGGTGTAGTGCCTGTCAGATGACGAAGCGCGCCACCATCGCGTTCAAATCCACCGCCAGGCGCGACAGTTCGTGACTGGCGGCTGAGGTCTGGTTGGCACCCGCTGCCGACTGGGTGGCCAGGTCGCGGATGTTCACCAGGTTGCGATCCACCTCGCGGGACACCTGGGCCTGCTCCTCAGAGGCGCTGGCGATCACCAGGTTGCGCTCGTTGATCAGGCTGATGGACTGGGTGATCTGCTCCAGCGCCACACCGGCGGCCCGGGCGATTTCCAGGGTGCTTTGGGTGCGCTGGTTACTCTGCTGCATGGACTGCACGGCTTCACCGGTGCCGCTCTGGATGCCGGCGACCATTTTTTCGATTTCCTGGGTCGACTGCGCGGTGCGATGGGCCAAGGCCCGTACTTCGTCCGCCACCACCGCGAAGCCACGCCCGGCTTCCCCGGCACGCGCCGCTTCAATCGCCGCGTTGAGCGCCAGCAGGTTGGTCTGCTCGGCAATCGCGCGAATCACGTCCAGCACCTTGCCAATGTCACGACCCTGAGTGGCCAGGCCTTCGATCAGCACCGAGGTGTTTTGTACGTCCTGGGTCATGGTCTGGATCGCGCCCACGGTTTCCACCACACGGTCGCGCCCTTCCCGCGCAGCCTGGTTGGACTGGCTGGAAGCCTCGGAGGTGGACACCGCATTGCGCGCCACTTCTTCCACGGCGGCGGTCATCTCGTTCACCGCGGTGGCGGCCTGGTCGATTTCGTTGTTCTGTTGTTGCAAGCCCTTGGACGCTTCTTCGGTAACGGCGCTGAGTTCTTCGGCTGCCGAGGCCAACTGCGTGGCCGAGCCAGCGATGTGCTGGATGGTCTGGCGCAGGTTGCTTTGCATAGCGGCCAAGGCGCCGATCAGGCGGGCCGGCTCGTCTTTGCCGTCGTCCTCGATCACTTTGCTCAGGTTACCGCCAGCGATGGTTTCGGCGACTTCCAGGGCTTTGCGCAAAGGGGTCACGATGCTGCGGGTCAGCAGCCATGCCAGCAACACGGTCATCAACGCCGCAACGACCGAGACGACGATGATCCCGGTGATGGCGTCCTGATAACTTTTCCCGGCTTCGTCACCGGCCTGCTTGGCATCGGCAGCGTTGATGGCGATCAACTTATTCAGCTGCTCGCCCATTTGGTCGGTACCGTCCTTGATGCGGCTGTTGATCAGCGCGCGCATCTCTTCCACTTTGTTCTGCTGCGAAAAACTCACCATCTCAGCCTGAGCCTTGAGGTAATTATCGAGCGTAAGGGCGAACGTCTTGTACAGCGCAGCCTCTTCATCCCCGGCGGGCATGGCGGCATAGGCAGCCTGGGCAGTCTTGACCTTGCCTTCCAGCACTCCCATACGGGTACGTGCCTCATCCAGCGCGGCCGGCTCACGGTTCACCAGGACGCGAAACGACAATATCCGCAGGCGCAGGACGTTCTCGGTCATGGTGGCCAGATAGCCGACGCTGGGCAGTTGGTTCGCGCCCATGTCCACCGACGCCTGACGGATCAGGGTCATGCGGTTGGCTGCAAACACCCCCAGCACAATGACGAGTAACGCAATGAAGGCAAAACCAAGGAAAGCCCGAGGGGCGATATTCAACTGGCGGAGGGACATAGGGGGCGCTCTCAGAAGTAGTGGCTGCGAGCATCCCTGCCGCGACACGGCCAGCCTGCGTCAACGCGCGGCTCTGACCGATTGGCACCACTGTTGTAATAGGTATGTGGGCCTATAGGAGATATCGGCAGGCATGGGGATTTAATCGAGGGTCTTTAGAAATATATTTCCACACTTCTGACAACTGGCACTTTCTGGCATCCTGCGCCTCCTTTTTCCTAATCGGGCCCGTATTTTGTCTGACGTTCAAACCCCTCGCCCCCGTTATAAATCCGACCTGATCTACGGCCTCGACGACCGTCCGCACTTCAGCGCCGCGATCTTTGCCGCCCTGCAGCATGTGCTGGCCAGCTTTGTCGGCATCATCACCCCGACGCTGATCGTCGGTGGCGTGCTGGGCCTGGAAAGCGAAGTGCCCTATCTGGTGAGCATGGCGTTGTTCGTGTCGGGGCTCGGCACCTTTGTGCAGGCTCGCAAGTTCGGCCCGGTGGGTTCCGGGTTGCTGTGTCTGCAAGGCACCAGCTTTTCGTTTATCAGCGTGATCCTCAGCGCCGGCTTCATGGTCAAGGCCCGGGGCGGCGGCACCGATGAGATTCTGTCGACGATCTTCGGCATCTGCTTCTTCGCGGCGTTTATCGAAGTGGTACTCAGCCAGTTCATCGGCAAGCTGCGCAAGCTGATCACCCCGGTGGTCACCGGCACCATCATTACCCTGATGGGGTTGTCGCTGATCAAGGTGGCCGTCACCGACATGGCTGGCGGATATGGTGCCAGCGACCTCGGCGCCGCCGGCAACATGGGCCTGGCGGCTTTGGTACTGCTCACTATCGTGGTACTCAACCGCTTCAACAACCCGTTCCTGCGCCTGGGTTCGATCGTGATCGGCCTGACCCTGGGCTTCGTCGTGGCCTGGTGGATGGGCCGCGTCGACCTGGGCGCCCTGCCCCAACTGCCGTTGATCAGCGTGCCGGTGCCGTTCAAGTACGGTTTCTCGTTCGACTGGGTGGCGTTTATCCCGGTGGCGGTGATCTTCCTGATTTCGCCCCTGGAAGCGGCCGGTGACCTGACCGCCAACTCGATGATCTCCCAACAGCCGGTCAAGGGCCCGCTGTACATCAAGCGCATCAAGTCCGGCTTGCTGGCCGACGGCCTCAACTCGGTGATGGCGGCCACCTTCAACAGCCTGCCGATGGTGACCTTCGCCCAGAACAACGGGGTGATCCAGTTGACCGGCGTGGCCAGCCGTTACGTGGCGTACTTCATTGCCGGGGTGCTGGTGCTGCTGGGCCTGTTCCCGATGATCGGCGCGGTGTTGCAACTGATGCCCAAGCCGGTACTGGGCGGCGCCACGCTGATCATGTTCGGCACCGTGGCGGTGGCCGGGATCAAGATCCTCGCCGAGGCCGGCCTGCACCGGCGCAATGTGCTGATCGTGGCGATCTCCCTGGGCATGGGCCTGGGTGTGGCCGCCGTGCCGGAAGTGCTGCGCGAGCTGCCCAAGGCGCTGCACAACATCTTCGAGTCGCCGATCACCGTGGGGGCGTTCTGCGCTATCTTGCTGAACATCTTCCTGCCTGAGGAGTTCATAGAGTTGGAAGAAGATGAATTCGATCCGGAAGCC
The DNA here is from genome assembly GCF_013386765.1 of Pseudomonas yamanorum. GTDB lineage: Bacteria > Pseudomonadota > Gammaproteobacteria > Pseudomonadales > Pseudomonadaceae > Aquipseudomonas > Aquipseudomonas yamanorum_A. Next base: position 54,141 of record NZ_JACARE010000045.1, on the reverse strand, counting down.
TCCACCCTCAAGGTGATGCAGGACCCGGACGTCACGCACTAGGAGAACCCGTTTTATGCGCAAGCTCATGGTCCTGTCACTGCTGCTACTCAGCCTGAGCGCCTGCGCGCTGTTCCCCAACCGCGACCCGCTGAACATCAACGTGGTGGGCATCGAGCCGCTGCAAAGCCAGGACCTCGAGGTACGTTTCGCGGTGAAAATACGGGTGCAAAACCCGAATGAAACCGCGATCGACTACGACGGCGTGGCCCTGGACCTGGAGGTCAATGGCCGGCCCCTGGCTTCCGGGGTGAGTGACCAGCGTGGTTCGATTCCACGCTTTTCCGAGACGTTGCTGACGGTGCCGGTGAGTGTTTCGGCGTTTTCCGTGCTGCGCCAGACCCTCGGCTTGAGCCAGACCCAGAGTTTGAATAACCTGCCCTACGTGTTGCGCGGAAAACTGGCGGGTGGCCTGTTTGGCACCATGCGCTTTGTGGATCGCGGGACACTGGACTTCCCCAACACTGCCACCTGGTAACGACATGGACGCCCTGCCTACGCTGTATACCGAACGCCTGATCCTGCGGCCACTGACCCTCGAAGATGCCGAGGGCGTGCAGCAGCAATTTCCTCACTGGGAAGTGGTGCGTTATCTGAACGCCCTGGTGCCCTGGCCGTACCCGGCGGATGGCGCACGCAGCTATCTGGAGAATGTCGCGTTGCCGGCCATGGCGCGGGGTGAGGAGTGGCATTGGTCGATCCGCCTGAAAAGCGCGCCCGGGGGGTTGATCGGTAATGTCAGCCTGATGGATGAGGTGGACAACAACCGCGGCTTTTGGCTCGCGCCGCAATGGCAGGGCCAGGGGTTGATGGCCGAGGCCAGTGCGGCGGTGACCGAGTATTGGTTTGAGGTGCTGGGGCGGCCTTTGATGCGCGTGCCCAAGGCAGCGCCGAACCTGGCCTCGCGCAGGATTTCCGAGCGTACGGGGATGCGGTTGGTCGGGACCGACGAGGGGCAATTTGTCGAAGGTAATTTCCCACGGGAGATCTGGGAAATTACCCGCGAGGAATGGCTGAGGATTCGGGGGGCGTCAGTGTTGTAGAGCAAAATCAAAAGCCAAAGCGGGCACGGTCAACTGTGGGAGCTGGCTTGCCTGCGATGGCATCAACTGGGAGTACCTGATACACCGAGGTGTCTGCATCGCAGGCAAGCCAGCTCCCACAGAAAAGCAGCTCTGATTCAGCTTCAGATTGGCTGGGCCGGCATTCCGGGCGTTTGCCAAAAGTGACACGCTGTAAGAGCGCAACCCTAAGCCGCCGTCACCGCAGCAACGGATATGCACTCAATCAGCAATAAACCGCACCCCCGGCTTAGCCCGTTCATCCACGCTCAACTCAAAAATGTCAGGCCGGGCATAATGCCCAACCACATCATAGTCATACCGCGCCCGCACCAGATCATCAGTATCAATCCGCGCCACCAGCAACCCCGCGCCACCGAGCAAGGGCCCGGCAATAACGTCACCCATGGGCCCGACGATCACACTGCCACCGGCAATCAGCGGCCGTTCCGCCGGCCAGTTGGCAATCTCCACCCCCAACGCCGCGGGCGACGCCTGCACCTGGCACGCGCTGACCACAAAACACCGGCCCTCATGGGCGATATGCCGCATGCTCACCTGCCACATTTCGCGCTCATCCACCGTCGGCGCGCACCACACTTCCACGCCCTTGGCGTACATCGCCGTGCGCAGCAACGGCATCATGTTCTCCCAGCACACAGCGCCGCCAATGCGCCCCACCGCCGAATCAATCACCGGCAACGTCGAGCCATCGCCCTTGCCCCAGATCAGCCTCTCCGTGCCGGTGGGCATCAACTTGCGATGCTTGGCCACCAACCCGCCCACTGGCTCGAAATACAGCACCGTGCAATACAGGGTGCTGCCACTGCGCTCGATCACACCCAGCACCAGGCTCGCCCCGGTACGCGCCGACAATCCGGCCAGCGCCTCGGTCTCGGCACCCGGCACGTCAATCGCGTTGGCAAAATAACGGGCAAAGGCCTCACGGCCTTCAGGCAGGCGATAACCCAACTGGGTGCCAAACCCTTCACCCTTTGGGTAACCGCCGAGCAAGGCTTCAGGCATCACCACCAGTTGCGCACCGCTGCGCAGGATTTCGTCCTCGTAAGACAGGATCTGTTCCAGGGTCTCGGCCTTGCCACCGGGCAAGGAACCGATTTGCAGCGCAGCCACGGTAGAAACAGGCATCACGATCACTCCGAATCAATGGGGGTTACCCATTCTCCGGCCGACAGCAATCATGAATAAAGCCCACTTCACTGCTAAATGACATGAGCCAGATAAATATCAAATCCCCTCAGTTAACGTCTTTCAGGGAACCGATAAGGGTTTCGATAAAAAGCTCAAGCGCCGCCGGTAACGCGCGTTTGGGCATCGTCAGCACCTGGATTGCGCGGTCCGAAAATTGAGGGTTCGACAGCGCAACGGAGATCAGGTCGTCGCTGCCGTTCGCCCGATGGCTGATCGCGCCGCCAAACGCAATGGTGTCTGTGTTGCGAACGAATTCATGGATAGCGCCCGAATAGTTGCACGTCATCACATGATTGAAAGACAGCCCTTCCATCTGGCAAACGAGGTCGAATAGCTGCCTCTGGGTGGAACCCTTTGGGGTCAGCGCCAACGGATAAGGTGACAGCGACCGGAGCGGCACCTGCTTGAGCGTGGCCAGTGGATGCCCCACACGCATCACGGCCCGGATCGGCGAGCGGCTTGAATGCAGGACCTCCACACCTTCGACAGGCTCGGTGCTGAACACCACCCCCACATCGGCATCGCCGCGCCGCACTTTTTCGGCACATTCGTGAGGCGACATCACCTCCAGCACATACTGGAAGGCCGGATTTTGCTGGTAATGCCGGATCAGGACCTGAGGCAGGAAGTAACGGGAAAGCCCCTCGGTGGATACCAGCCGCACCACTTTCGCCCCCGGGTAATCCCCCGCACGCAGCTCCGACAGCAGGCTTTGCTCCTCCAGCGAGGCACGTCGTGCGTGATCGGCCAAGGCGCTGCCGGCAGCTGTGGGCTGCATGCCACGTGGCCGTCGTTCGAACAACGGCACGCCGATACTTTCTTCCAACAGGGCAATTTGGCGACTCACGGCACTGGGGGCGATATGCAAACGCTCACCGGCAGCGGCCAGGGACCCTGAATCGATCACGGCCAGGAAATAGCGATAGTCCACGGTTTGATTCCTTACCAAGGCATCTATTTATTAGAAGTCAAACGTCAAAAAACAGCAATATACAGTGCGCTACGTGACTTCTATATTGGACTGAATCTCAGCCCGCACCGGAACTGTCATGTCCAAGCAACAAGCGCTCGCGAATGTTCGCCAGTACCTGGCCGACGGCCATTTTGAAGCCGATTTACGCCGTCGGGTCGCGATTCGAAGTGAAAGCCAGAACCCCGCCCAGGCCCACGAACTGACGCGGTACCTGCAACAGGAAATACAGCCTGCGCTGGCAGGCATGGGCTTTGAGTGCCAAATGCTCGACAACCCCTCCGACGCCGGGCCTTTGCTGTTCGCATCGCGCCACGAAGGGGCCGACCTGCCGACGATATTGATGTATGGCCACGGCGATGTGGTACTCGGTTATGACGAGCAATGGCGCGAGGGGCTCAGCCCCTGGGCGCTGACCGTGGAAGGCGACCGCTGGTACGGCCGCGGCACCGCCGACAACAAGGGCCAGCACAGCATCAACCTGACCGCCCTCGAACACGTCATCCAGCAGCGCGAGGGGCGCTTGGGCTTTAACGTCAAAGTGCTGTTCGAAACCGGCGAAGAATGTGGTTCTCCCGGGCTGCGCGAGGTTTGCACAATGCATAAGGAGCTGCTGCAAGCGGATGTATTCATCGCCTCGGATGGGCCGCGCCTGAACGACAGCCGCCCGACGATATTCCTGGGCTCCAGGGGTTCTGCGTTGTTTTCCCTTGAAGTCAAGGCGCGGGACAAGGGCCTGCACTCCGGCAACTGGGGCGGCGTGATGTCCAACCCCGCCGTGGTACTGAGCAACGCACTGGCCAGCCTGGTGGACAAGCACGGACGTATTCGCTGCCGAACGCTGGTGCCGGGCGCCATCCCCGAGTCGGTGCGCGAAGCCATTCGCGACCTGGGTATCGATCAGCATTCCCTGGGCCGACCTTTGGATATGCAGTGGGGCGAGCCCGGCTTGACCTTGGGTGAGCGACTTTTCGGTTGGAACACCCTCGAGATCCTGGCGTTTACCGCCGGTAATCCATCCAAACCCGTTAACGCCATTCCACCCAGCGCCATCGCTCATTGCCAGTTGCGCTTCGTGGTGGGTACCGACTGGCAACACCTGGAAAGCCTGCTGCGCAAGCACCTGGATGCCGAGGGCTTTGAACAGGTCAATATCGTGATAGACCGTTGCACACCTGCCAGCCGGCTGGACCCTGACAACCCATGGGTGCGCTTTGCCAAGCAGTCGATTGCCGACGCCACCCACCGGCCTGTCGCCGTGTTACCGAACCTGGCAGGCACCCTGCCCAACGATATTTTCGCTGACCTGCTGGGCCTGCCCACACTGTGGATACCTCACTCCTACCCCGGCTGTTCACAACATGCTCCGGATGAACATCTGCTGGGCTCGGTAGTCCTCGAGGGGCTGCAAATCATGACCTCGCTTTTCTGGGACCTGGGTCACCTCGCGCCAACCCAACAACAATAAAAAGCAGGGGTCAGGTCGACCCTTTTTATCTGCCGCTCACCCCCTTATAAAATCAGGAGCGTCAAGCATGACAGCGTTATCGTCCCCCACCGTTTCACCCGCGGTCGCAAAGGCCACGCCCCTTTGGAAACCCGTGGGCGCCGCCTTGATCGGTAACACGCTTGAATGGTTTGACCTGTCGGTGTACGCCTATTTTGCGCTGACCATCAGCAAGGTATTTTTCCCGGCCGCAGACCCGGCGGTCTCGCTGTTTCTCGCCTTCGCCACCTTCGGGCTGTCGTTTCTGATCCGGCCGCTGGGCGCCGCCGTGCTGGGTTCCTATGCCGACCGTGAGGGCCGTAAGAAAGCGTTGACGCTGTCGATCATGCTGATGCTGATCGGCACGGCGATGATCGCGGTCATGCCCAGCTATGCCGCCATCGGGATTAGCGCGCCGATTGGCATTCTGCTGGCCCGTCTGCTCCAGGGCTTCTCGGCCGGCGGTGAGTTCGGCAGTTCAACCGCCTTCATGATGGAACATGCGCCGCAAAAGACCCGCAATTTTGTCGCGAGCCTGCAGTTTGCAAGTCAGGGTTTTGGCGTGGTCATCGCCTCGTTGTTCGGCTACTTCTTGACCACCAACCTGAATGATCAACAGATGTTCGACTGGGGTTGGCGCGTGCCGTTTTTCTTCGGCTTGATCCTCGCCCCGGTGGGCCTGTACATCCGCCGCACGGTGGATGAGTCGCCCGACTTCAAGGAAAGCGAACCCGGCTCGCGGCCTTTGCGGGAAGTGCTGTTCTCGCAGAAGACCTTGCTGCTGGTGGCCATGGGTGTACTGATCGTGTCGACGGCGTCCAACTTCATGATCAAGTACATGCCGTCCTATGCCGCCACCACCTTGAACATTCCCCAGTCCACAGGCTTTTTGGCCACGCTGTCAGGTGGGCTCATCCTGACCGTGGTCACGCCGGTGGTGGGGTTCATCACCGGTTACGTCAGCCGGATCAAAATCATGCTCTGGGCCTCGGCCATCTATATCGTCGCGATTTTCCCGGCATTCGTCTGGCTCAACAAAGTCGCCAGCGCAACCTCGTTGTTGCTGGTGGTGTCGATGATGGCGTTGATCAAGGCGGTCTACTTTGCACCGCTGGCATCACTCATGGCCGATGTGTTTCCTGTGCGCACCCGGGTGACCGGCATGTCACTGAGCTACAACCTGGCCGTGACCATTTTCGGTGGCTTTGCCCCCGTGATCGCAACCGGGCTGATCGCGCTGACCGGCTCGCAACTGGCGCCGAGCTTTTACCTGATTGCGGCAGCCGCGCTGAGTATCAGTGCGCTGTGGGTGGCCAAGAGAAAATTGCAGCTGGTGTAGGGGCGTTATACATTCGGGGCATATTCGGCCACGCACTATGAACCTGATGAATATCGCTAACGTCGATCTGAACCTGCTGAAAACCTTCGAAGCCTTGCACGACGAGTCCAGCGCCAGCCGCGCCGCCCTGCGCCTTGGGGTCACGCAGTCGGCCATCAGTGCCGCACTGCGCCGCTTGCGCGATGTGTATGGCGATCAATTGTTCGTGCGCACCGGTCGGGGACTGGCGCCGACCTTGCGGGCCAACCAGTTGAAGCCGGTGATCAGCGAGGCGCTGGATCGCTGCCGCCAAAGCCTGGCGATGGTCGACCCCCAGGGCAGCCACTATCAGGGCCGTTCGGTGGTATTGGGGTTGTCGGATGATTTCGAGATTGCCTACGGCCGCCAGCTGATCGATGAGATCGCCCGACGCGCGCCGAAGCTGCGGCTGATTTTCCGCCAGACCCACAGCCAGATCGTCGCTGGTGCCCTGCTCGACCGCAGCCTGGACCTGGCGATCACTGCCGGCGGTTTTGCCGAGCGCCGGCTGAGCCGCCAGGTACTCGGGGAAGGGCATTATGCGTGCCTGGTGGACCCCGCCAGCCTGGCGCCGGGGCAGCAGGCCATCGACCTCGACGAGTTCGTGAGGCGTGAGCATGTATTGGTGTCGTCAGGCGGGTTTATCGGGATTACCGACGAGGGCCTGGCCGCCCAGGGCCTGAGCCGGCACATAGGGGCTTCAACCACGCATTTTGCGGCGTTGCCGTTTCTGCTCAAGGGCAGCGAGGCGGTGGCGACCATTCCCGGTCACGCTGCCCAGGCCATCGCACGGCTGACCGGGCTGACCGTGCTGCCCTGCCCGCTGGCGTTGCCGCGTTACCCGGTAGAACTGGGCTGGCGCACCCAGGCGCAACTCGATCCCTTGCAGCGCCTGGTACGTGAGGCGATAGAGGCGTGTTTTACTTCGCCGCCATCAGGCGATTGACTTCACTGCGCACCATGTTGGAAAACTCCGGCGGCGACATGCCGTCGAGTTCCGCGCGTACCCATTCGGCCCATTTGCCCTTGCGCTTGGCACGTTCGCCAAACAGGCGGGCGGCCTCGCCCTTGGCCTTGCCCAGGTTGCTTTGCCACAGGTCGTAGAGACGGGACTTTTCATCTTCCAGCGCGGCGCGCTCGGCGAGGGGCTTGTTGGCCAGATTGAAGCTCATGTTGAATTACCTGCTGCACAAATAGGTGACATCTTACACTGTAGGTCGAAATTTCCGGGTCTGGATTTAACCCAAACTGACGTCAGGGGAAAAAAGCTGCAACTTTTGCCCGCGTCAAACACTCCATTGTTCATTGCCACATCCACCTGCAAGGAGTTAACCCAATGGCCCGCAAATCTGCCGCCCAAGCCGTCGAAGAGCAAATCAAGGATCAAGCCTTCAGTGAACTGACCGCACTGATCGAAGAATCGGACAAGCTGCTCAAAAGCAGCGCGTCACTGGTGGGAGAAGAAGGTGAAACCCTGCGTGAACAGGTCGCCATCAAGCTGAAGCAGGCGCTGGACTCGGTGTCCAACGTGCGCGAGCGCAGCAAGCCGGTGGTGGACGCCACTGAGACTTACATCGGTGGCCATCCGTGGCAGACCGTGGCGATTTCCGCCGGGTTTGGCCTGGTGGTCGGCCTGTTGCTGGGCCGCCGCAACTGACCTGACAAAATGCCTGCGCCCTCCCCGGGCGCAGCGCACTTCATAGCTGTGCCAGCACCCGCAACCGCTTCAATTCGTGGCTATCAAGCTCGATCCCGTCGACCAAGGCCTTCGCCCGTGTGCGATGGCGTCGATCCCCCGGCAAACGCCGTAAACCTGCCGCATGCATCTGTCGCACCAGTTCCTGGCTGCGCTCGGCGAAGCTCTGCCCGGCGGTTTTGCTCGGATCGATCACGATCAGCAATTGGCCGGTCCACGGGGTGCGGGCACCCGGGTGATCGGACCAGTTGAACTCAAAGGAGAAATTGCCGCCTGTGAGGGCCGCTGCCAGCAACTCGACCATCATCGACAAGGCCGAGCCCTTGTGCCCGCCAAACGGCAGCAGTGCACCGCCTTCGAGGATCGCCTTGGGGTCCTGGGTGGGCTGGCCGAGGCCGTCCACGCCCATGCCCGGCGGCAGGCGTTCGCCCTTGCGCGCGGCAATCTGTACGTCACCGTGGGCGATGGCGCTGGTAGCCAGGTCAAATACGATCGGCAAACCATCGGCGCGGGGCGCGGCAAAGGCGATCGGGTTGGTGCCGAACAGTGGCCGGTCGGCGCCGTGGGGCACCACGCAGGTCATGCTGTTGACCACGCTCAAGGCCACCAGGCCTTCTTCGGCGAAGGGCTCGACATCCGGCCAGAGCGCCGCAAAGTGATGGGAATTGTGAATCGCCAGCAAGGCGATCCCGGCGCTGCGGGCCTTCTCCACCAACAACGGGCGGGCGGCTTGCAGTGCAGGCTGGGCGAAGCCATTGGCGGCATCGACACGAATGAAACCGCTGGCCACATCCTCGACCACCGGTACGGCCTTGCCATTGACCCAGCCACTGGCCAGGGTCGACACATAACCGGGAATGCGAAACACGCCGTGACTGTGGGCACCATCGCGCTCGGCACTGGCGCAGTTCTCGGCGAGTACCTGGGCCACGTCGGCCGATGTGCCGTGACGCACGAAGACCTGGCGCAGCAGGTCGGTCAATTGGGCATAACTGAGTCGCTCTGATGAAGACTCGACATCCAAAGGCGATGCAGACATCTGAAGCTCCCGTTTAATTATTGGAAAGGGCAACAGCGTACAAAGAATCGGTCCGACGATTAGACAGGGTTTGCCCCATGGCTGTCGACAGGCAACACCAGACATATCTAGCGCCCTGGGGCGATTGCGGGTGGGTAGGGTCAACACCTCAATTTGCCCAAGGACCCGGAGCATGAGCCAGACTCCCCTACCCTATTTTTTCCCTGAAGCGCTGCGTGATGGCTGGAACGTTTCGGATCGTGAACGGCAGCTGGGCCTCGACCGCAAGGACCATGAATTTCTCGGCAAGGTGTTTTTCGCCACCGACACTGCGCGCCGCCAGCAATCGCCGCCAATGATTGCCCAGCGCATCTGGCTCGATAAACACCGCCCCGACGCGGTCGAGCTGGCGGGCAGCTTTATCTTGAGCTCGACCACTGCTTACCCCCACGCGTTCCTCTACACGCCCTACGGCGGCCTGGAAAAGTTCGATAACCGCACGCAAATATTGGCCGCATTGAGCGAGCGTATGAAAGTCCCGGATCAAGCGGCGCAGCTGCTGTGTTTCCTGCCCCTGCAAACACAGGACGCGCAGGTACCAGACAGCACGCGAGTACTGACCGCCGAAGCCATACTTGAGGGGGTTTTTGAAGAGCAGGAAGCGACCCTCAGCGGTTATCAGGACAAAAATCGCCAGGCGATGCTGACTGAGTTGAAACAGCTACCGGTGCTGAATAGCTTGCTGTCGCAACTGCTGGCCATGGTCTGTCGCCCGCTGTTCCCCGAACTTGACCCCAGCGCCGCGCGTGTCAGCTTTTTCGCCCGCCAACCACTGCAGAACCGCACACCTCACTGGCTTGACTCCCTGCAGATCACGGATGCCGTACTGTTGTTTTACCGCGAGCAAGCGTGGCCGCCCGGGCAAACCCGGGAGTTTCTCCATCCCAGGCGCACACCCGATCCCAAGGATGCGCAACGCTGGGAAACCGCGATCCGCCAGGCCGCCGGGCAACTGACACCGTTCCTGCAAAGCGCGCTGGAGACGTTCTGGAACAGCGAGCTATCACCGGGTCTTTCCCGTCGGGCCTTTTTCGCCCGCGCGATGGCGGCAAATGCACGGCTGGACCTGCTGCTCAAACGCCAAAACTCGATCATCAGTGCCGCGCAAAACCAGGCGCTGGCCGCGCTGTACCAAACCGAAAACGTCGCCGATACGCTGCGCTTCGAAAAGGTGCAGATCTGGGAGCACCCGTCCAACACCGTCTCACTGGCCAGCACCTTGATGATCGGTAACACCCAGACATTTTTCTACACCCCGGGCCTGGGCCTGCAAGTACTTGGAAACTACGATGACTTGATGAACGCCCTCAAGTCGATGGCCAAGGCGCCGGGTTATGACGAAGGCCTCTACAACCTGATGTCCCTGCAAGAGCGGGCGCTGTTTGCCGGCTTCCAGGCGCCGCAGTTTTCCGGCGTGCGCCTGCAAGGCAACCTGTTTGAGCAGTTGTTCGAAGAGATCGTCGTCAAGCAACAGCAGAACCTCGGCTATGCCCTGGACCTGTACCGGCGCACGCGAGCCGCCATAGAGCCCTCGGCCCTGGTGGATTATGCGCTGGACGTGCGCTACATGATTGACAGCCAACTGCCGGGCCTGGATACCGCGGGCCGTTGGACCGCGCACTCGGTGCTCGCCGACCCCACACGTCCGGTATCGCTCACCGCAGAGCGCGCCACGCTGCTGCAAAAGCAGATGGACAGCATCGAGGAGTCACTGGCCGTGCAGGTCCGCGCCCAACCGACCCTGGCGGGCAGCATCCGTCAGGTACTGGCAGCGCAGTTCAACCTTCACCTGCTGAGCGACCTGGACGCCGATGCGATCTACATCAACCGATACGCCGGTACCGCAGGTGCAACACAAGCGGCACCGCCCCTGGAAAGTCAAAGCCTGTCCAGTTACCTCGTCGGGCGCTTGACCCGAGGCCTCGGACCAATCCCCCAAACCTCCGACTACGGTTTGTATCACCCAGCGAAAAAGAGCCTGGCGAAAAAAACCACCCGCCTGGACATTACGCGGGCCAACACCATGCTGGACGCGGCGCTGGTTCAATTGCGCAACCACGACATTGCGAGCCTGCCCCGTGTGTATCTGGAAAACCTCAAGGCCCCCATGGCCCATGCCATGTCGGTGGCCATCCAGGGAGAAGCCCGGTTGCGGCGTCTCAACAACAGCCTGGACGCCCGTGACCAGGCACTGGTCAACACGGTGTTTGATCATCAATACCCGGATCGGCGCCGGCGCCAGGGGCTGGATGGTTTCGTTCCGGACGCCTATGCCCTGACCGTCGAGCCGTCGGGCCAAGCGCAACGGGTGCCACTGGCCCATTGCCTGATACTCACCGAACGCGGTGGCCTGGACCCGTCCCATTCCGGCAGGGCGCTGATGTGGACACCGGCACGTAGCCTGGAACGTTTCGCCAACATCGCCCAATTGCGCGCCGAGCTTGAACGCCGGCTCGCCGATCCCGAGCGGCGCGGCTCGCTCCTGGACAACCTCGATCCACGCCAACGCAAGCCGCATCTGCACTACGCCCTGGGCAGCTTCATGCTGATCAACGGCGATGTGGCGCAACATCGCCAGCAGTCCTGGATAGACCACTGCATCGCACAGCGCGTCCACTGCCTGACGCTCAATTTACCCGGTAGCGCACTGTTAAACCGTTTCGCAGCGCTGGACAAGGCCTTGCCCGTCACCGGCCTGCGACACACCGCACAGATCGCCCAAACCCTGATGGCGCAACAGTCCTTGCCCGCCTGGCTGGGCATGGCGCCGGTCATGGAGCAGCAACGCCATATGGAAATCCTTGAGCAATACCGCCATAACCTCAACGATGACACCGATTACCTGCACGACTTTTCATCACTGTCCCAGTATGTCCACGACAAGCTCAGTACCTTGTTGATGGACTACACCGTGTCCCCGACAAACGTCTACATCAAGCCCCGTCTAGTCCTCGCCGGGCAACGGCAGAACCTGGTGGATTACGCCCTCAATCACATCACGCAGCAAGCCGCCACCTTCGACGTCGATTCCACCGTCACCGGCCTGACGCCCGTAGTCATACGCCAGCTATTGGCACGCCTGACACTCAAGCAGGACAAACAGGCCTATCTGGCCGAGAAACTCACCCCGGGCAAACCCGGTGCCGCGGCTCGCGAGCAACGGTTTATCCGGCAGTTGCCCTGGCAATTATTGCAACATGCCCACGCGCTGATGCTGCAAGAGCGCCTGTCACCCGCAGGTTTGAGCCTGATTCAGCAGATCGTCGACATGCCCGACGCCATCGCCCGCGCCGCCGTCGAAGGCGCCACCGCGATCATCCGCCCGCTGGAGTTGATCGCCACGGTGGGCGCCCGCGCTATCAAGGCCCTCGGGGTCTACGTGATCAGCGCGACCGAAAAACAGCCACTGGTGCTGTACACGCCGTATTGCCCGCAGTTGACGTTCCAGGAGTTTGAAAACCCGGCCAGCCTGCTGCATCGCCTCAACCTCCCCGGCCAGTTGCAGGACTGGGTCATCGGCCTGCTGCCCACCACCGAACAGGCCACCTACAAAAACCTCTGGGCCAGTACGGCAGGCAGCGTTTCCGAAATCTCCGTGGCTACCACGCCGATCCAGGGCCATGCGCTCAAACACCTGTACCGGGACAACATCGCCCTGATGTCGCACATGCTTGAACAGCAGAACCAGCCTGACGGCCAGTCCGGCTGGGACACCATCAAGGCACTGTTTACCGGCGGCCTGCAGCAGGCACTCGAGTTGTTGCCCGGCAAGCTGATGCTGCCGATAGTGGTCTGGCAAAGCTACCGCCTGTTCAAGGCTTCCGCCGAAGCCTTGCAGCAACACCAATGGCGCCTGGCACTGCAGACGTTTATCGATGGCGTCGGACAAATGGCCACGTTGCGCGATCTGATGCACACGCCGGCGGTTACAAACAACGCTGAACCACCCTCAGAGATGACGAAAAAAAGCCGCACATGGCAGGAGATCGACCTGACTGCCCAGGCACGCACCCGGCTGCAAGCCTACGAGGCCCACGAGCCAAGCCTGGAATCACCGAGTGCCACCACCGGAGTTTTCACCACAAAAACCAACCGTCATTACCTTCCCTATGAGGGCAAGGTGTATCACGCCGAAAAGAGCGGCAGCGACTGGCGGCTGTTCAATGCGCAGTCCAAAGGGCCTCACATGCGCCTGGACACCGAGCGCAAATGGCACCTGGATACGCGCCCGCTGATACGCCGGCACGGCCCCGGATTCAGCCGAATGCTCGAACGGCGGGCCGTCAGGAACGTGGCACGTGATGTGATGAACATCGAAGCGCGGGGCATGGCCGCGATTCGGCGCCTTTCGCCACGCAGAGCCCAGGCGATAGTCGATGCGTTGGACCTGGCGACGTTTTACCTGCACAACTGCCAGCAGAATCTCCAGTTGCTGGCCCCCCAATACCCGCGGGTCACCCGCATCCATCGCTTCGTCAACCGCTTCTTTGGCATCCCGGCAGACACCGACACCGGGCCGGGGGAATTTCCTCAGGCGCTGGTTAAAAAGCTCCAGGCCACCGTCGATGCCATCCTCGAAGAGGTGCTGGACCCGTCGCTCTACTCACTCAATTCCAAACGGTTCATTGCCGGCGCGCATATCGCAGAGCCCGAACGGCACTGGGCCTTTACCATCGACGATGACCCGGATCGCTGCATCTACCTCTCCGAGAATTTCTTCAATACGCCCCTGTCACTCTTCGAGAGCCAGTTGACCGGCTACTTCGACAGGGAAGTGCACGCGCGCGCCACCACGCTGATCCACGAGTTGACCCACATTGTCTGCAACACCGTCGACGCGGCGTACCTCAATACGGTCGTGCCTTTTTCCGACCTCATGGAAGTCCAGACCCAGGACGGGCGCGAGCTTCGCGACTGGATACAAGACATACAGGAAAATGCCTACTCGGTGAGCACGCCCTTCAGGCAGCTGTTCAAATCAATGGATGCTACGGGTGCGTTTGGGGATGACTTGGGAACCGATCCCGAGGACGATTACATCAAGGAGCAGATTCTGCAGACCACCGGTGGCGTGGACTTGAGCAATGCGAGAGGAATTTTCAAAACCAACCTGACCCGGCGCTTCGATACCCAGATGGACAACGCCGACTCATTGACCCTGCTGATTACCACCCTGGGACGTCAACTGGACCCGATACCGGCCATAGGGCATCAAACGCCGTGAAGAGCATGCCTGCGCAGGCCCGGCCGGGTCTGCGCAGGGTCAATCAAATCAACGCCTATCAGTCTTTCTGGTCGCGCAACACGTTACCTGAAGCGCCGTCGATGCGGAACTCATAGACGATGCCATCGGACTTGCGCCCTTCCCCTTCCCAGTAGCCATCGTTGTCGGCTTCGATCTTGTAGATCTCGATATAACCGGCCTTGGTCTTGGCCGTCTCGATGGCTTTTTCGATGGTGATCCATCCCGCGCCCGGCTTGTCGGCCAAGGCGGCCCCGGCGCTGAGCAAGGCTGATGTTGCAACGAGGGCGGCTAAGGTTTTCTTAAGCATTTTCGTACTCCATTGAGGGAAAGAATGTGACCTGTCCTGATTTTTAGGGCCTTGCAGACGAGAATTAGTTCCAATTGATGTTCATTCGCCATGATGGCTGTTCTCCCACTCCTGCTGTGGAGGTTAGAATGTGGGAAATCAGGATGAGTTAATGACAGATAAGTCCCTTTCAGAAGCCGAATACGACGCCATCACCGATGCCGCTGCGCACTGGTGCATGCGCATGCATGCGGGTGATTGCACGACGGCCGAGCGCCAGGCTTTCGAGCAGTGGCACGATGCGCATCCACTGCACGCCTTCGAATACGCCGCCATGCTGGAAATCTGGGACGTGGCCGATCACCTGCCACGCAGCGCTCCGGCACCTGTCGTGGCGCCATTCAAACCTCGTCGCCGTTTAAACCACTACGCAGTGGCAGCGGCGGTCTGCCTGGTGGCGTTGCCACTGGCAGCCTTCACCGGCTGGGAAGCCGGTTGGCTGCCCAGTTCGTACAAGCATTACGAAGCCGAAAATACCCTGCGCCAGGTCACCCTCGACGATGGCAGCCAGGTGGAACTGAACCTGGGCACCGAGCTGGTCTACAGCAATTACAAGGACCAGCGCCGGGTCATCCTGAAAAAGGGCGAAGCATTTTTCAAGGTCAGCCATGACGCGCAACACCCGTTTGTAGTGCGCGCCGGCGACGGGCAGGTTCGGGTGACCGGTACCCAGTTCAACGTCTGGAAATATGAAGACCATGTGCGGGTGATGCTGTTGGAAGGCTCGGTAATGGTCACCAGTGACGATATCCACAGCGGGCTGCGCATGTCTCCCGGCATGCAGGCCAGCTATACCCATGGCGACGCCAGTCCTCAACTGCAACCCATTGCCCCCGGCGACACGGCCCTGGCCTGGCGTGACGGCAAGTTGATCCTCGACAACCTGGCCCTGGCCGATGCGCTGCCGCTGATCAATCGCTACCTGAGCAAACCGGTGATGCTCGCCGACGCCGGCACTGGTGCTATTCGCATCGGTGGCATTTACAACATCAACGAAGTGACCAACCTCGTGCCCTCCCTGCCCAAGGTCCTGCCGGTCTACCTGACCCAGAACCAGGACGGCAACCCCGTACTCAACTCCATTCCGCGTAAAACTCCGAAGGGCTAAGCCTGGAGGGAAGGCCTGCGCCCTTCTTCAAGGGTGCCCGCTGCCTGGAACCGTCCACTTTTGAAACACTTGCACCGGCTGAGTTGACAGCCGGCTGCGGACTGCCGGGTTTGTGGCGCGCAGTGTTTCATCCCTGAGACACCTGCCGGGCGGGCTGGGTGCGGGCCTGCTGTCTCACTTCTGGAACACATCCCGCCGGCATTTCTTATCTCGCATTCATAACGCTTTGAATCTCTTCACAAAATCAAAAGCGGCACAGCTCCTGCTCTCTTCCTGACAACGCTGTTTAGGGTCAGCGCCAAAGAATAAGGAATGCCGTCGTGAAGACACTTAATCCAGGCTCATTGAGCCTACTGCTGATCAGCTGTGTACTGAGTACCAGCGTGAGCCTTCCAGTGCTCGCGGCAGGCGACGGCGTGATCGTGATCCAACGCACTGTTCAGGGCCACATGGCCGGCCGCTCCGCCGGCGTCGACCCCAATCCCGTCACCGTCAATGCCAACGCGGCGCCACAGATTCTGCGGGCCACCAGCGAGCTGAGCGATAACGACTACGCCAACATCAGCAGCGGTTCCAGCATCACTCGCGCCATCCTGCCTGGCGGCAACCTTCCCGGCTTGACCAACAACGGCGGTGGCGTGGGCCTCGGTGGCGGCCCAGCGGCCGGCCATGGTGGCGGCTCCAGCCTCTCCGGCCAGATCAACGGCTCGATCTCCCGCGGCATGGCCCCCCTGAACAACATCGGCAGCCTGATGGGAGGCCAATGAGATGAAATATTCCTGGTTATTCCTCGCGATCCTGAGCAGTACATCGGCCATGGCCGACAACAGCGCAGTGATCGACAACTCCGGCAAACAATACAACGGCATCGTCTCGATCAACCAAGCGGCCGGGGATCAACAACAGCAAACCAACAACCGGGTGATTTCAACGGGCGGCAATGCCCAGTCTGGGGTCTCGATCACTCAGACCATCGGCGGCGCACCTGCCGACCGCTCGCAGAACGCCAAGGTGACGATCCAGGGCAACTCTTTCAGCAATGGCAGCGGTGTACTGGGCATCAACCAGTCGGCCGGGGCCAATAACCAGATGATCAATGCCGTGCGGATCAGCGTGAATGCTGGCCCGCAGAGCATCGACGACGGCGTCATGTCGCAACAGAACGTGGCGCTGTCACCAAACTCAGGGTTCACCTCTACCACTGGCAGCCGCCAGGTCGTCACAAGCGACCAGGCCTTCACCGGCAGCCGTGGAGTGGTACAGGTGAATCAGAGTGCCGGGGTGGGGAACCGCATGGCTAACGCCCTGAATGTGAACATCCAATGACTCATTGGAGCTTGAAGCTGGACCGTACCAACACTTAACCAACTAATTAGAAGCAAGGAGATACACCATGAAACCTACAATGGCTCTTAAACCACTGGTTTTCGCTCTGACTGCTCTCATGGCTGTTGCTGCAAACGCTGGCGGCCATGGCGGTGGCGGTCATCCTCAACCTGCCCCTGAAGCGACAGTTGCAGCGGTGTCTGATGCTCAGTCGAGCCACGGCAACGGCGTGCTCAACCTCGGCACTCAAAACAACGCTTCGGCCAACAACTCGTTGAATGGCAGCAGCGGCAACGCCCAGGCCAACATCGCCTCGGGTGACGGCAACCAACAAGACAACCAGACCGCCATTGCCGCCGGCGATGCGGACGCTGTGTTTGCCCTGGGCACCATTACCCAGGACAACCGCAACAACATCTCCGTACAAGTGGCTACCCACAACAACGCGTCGCTCAACAACTCGGGTAACGGCAGCTCCGGTAACCTGGGTGTGAACGCTACCGCCGGCAACTTCAACCAACAGAAAAACCAACTGGCGATTGCCAGTGCCAGCGGCGCTGCTGCAGCGGCTTCCAGCAACACCACCCAAACCAGCGTAGACAATGCCTACCTGAACACCGTGGCTGTGCAATCCGGTCACCACAGCACCACTTATCTGCCTGTCGTGAACAACGCCAGCGCAAATAACTCCCTTAATGGTTCGTCCGGCAACCTGGGCGCAAACATTTCGGCTGGCGTGGGCAATCAGCAAGGCAACACCACTGTGATCTCCTCTGGCGTGCGCTTCTGATCCAACGGGGCCTTGGCAACAAGGCCCCTTTTTATTCCAGTGTCCTCCAGGCCATTCGATCATGCGGATCATCGCCCTCACCTTCCTGTTATTGCTCACCGGCCCGACCTGGGCGGGGCAAATGGCGATTGCTGCCATGCCCGGCGGTGGCGTGATCTACAAAAAGGTCGAGAGCATCCGTGAACGCAAGTTCGCCAACCTGGTGGAACAGAAAACCGATTTCAGCTGCGGTGCAGCCTCCCTGGCCACCATCCTGCGCCAGGCCTACTGGATGGATGTGGATGAAGACCACGTCATCAAGGGCATGCTGGTCAACGCCGATCAAGACCTGGTGCGTACCCAGGGCTTTTCCATGCTGGACATGAAGCGGTACCTGGAAAGCATCGGCATGCGCGCACGGGGCTACCGGATCAATGCAGACACGCTGCTCACGGTGAAAATCCCGGTGGTGGTACTGCTGGAGATCCGCGGCTACAAGCACTTCGTGGTGATGCAGCGCGCCGACAAGGACTGGGTCTACATTGGCGACCCGGTACTGGGCCACAAGCGCTATGCCAAGGACGACTTCGTCAAAGGCTGGAATGGCATCGTCTTCGCCGTATTGGGCGAGGGCTACGACAAGACCAACACCCTGCTCGACCCGCCCACTCCGTTGACCGCGAAAGACCGGCTCAATGAGTTCAGTCCGGTCCGGGACAGTGAATTGATGGACTTCGGTTTTATCCAGAGCGACTTCTTCTAGAAGCGCAATAAGGGGCAGGACGCTCCAGGAGCAAACGATGAACACTTACCGTTGGCTGACGGTCATGTGCCTGGCAGCCTCAATGCCCGCTTACGCGTCATCGGTGTTCAAACCGATTGAAATAAAGGATTCGGAACTGGCTGACCTGCGCGGTCGCTACGTGATGCCGGGCCGGATCATCAGTTTCGGGATTGTGATGAGCAGCACCTGGACCAACGCCGTGGGCGACAGCATCACCGGCTCGGCCAGCATGCACATCAATTCGTCGACCATCACCCCGCAGTTTTATGTGACCACCACCAGCACCACCGGCAACGGTTCAACGCCCAACACCGGCACCGGCACGGTCGTCGGCGGCTCAGGGCTGGGCACCGGCCAGGGCGTCACCCAAAGCGTACGCGCAGCGGGCGATGGCAATACCGCGAACAACAACGTCGACATCAACGTCAGCCAGAACGGCCTGTCTCCCGCCAATATCGTGCAATCCGGGCAGGCGCTGGTCGCCGGCCAAACCATTACCGGCAACAGCGGTGCT
The DNA here is from genome assembly GCF_013386765.1 of Pseudomonas yamanorum. Taxonomy (GTDB): domain Bacteria; phylum Pseudomonadota; class Gammaproteobacteria; order Pseudomonadales; family Pseudomonadaceae; genus Aquipseudomonas; species Aquipseudomonas yamanorum_A. Next base: position 35,150 of record NZ_JACARE010000045.1, on the reverse strand, counting down.
GGCCAGGTCAGCGTTTCGGCGAAGAATGGCGGGCTGCAAATGGCGATCCTGGCGGCCAACAATCAAGGCAACGTGGTCCAGCAAATTGGCGGCGGCAACGTACTGCAAGGCACGGTTTTGCAGGGTAACAGCAACTTTGTCAGCAACATGACCCAACTCAATGTAGTGCTGGGCAACAACGGTTTGAACAATTTGGGGCAGAACCTCAACTTGAATCAGCTCAGGGCCCTACGCACTAACGGTTATTGAACTACGCTGTGCCTCGACACTTGTGCAATAGAAAGGGACGGCTTATTTCATGCATCGATCGCTATCGCTACGGGCTGTAATTTGTTTAAGCACGCTCCTGCCCGCATCCATGTTGTATGCCGCGCCGGACACCGACATCGACACATTGAAAAAGGAATTGCTGGAACTCAAGCAACGCTACGAAGTGCAGCAAAAAGCACTGGCGGTGCTGGAACAACGGGTGCGTCAGGTGGAAGAACAGCCGGCCGCCCCGCCACCGAAACGCCTGGCCAAATCCCCGGCAGACTTCCAGAAAGGCGGCACCACCGTGGCTGGCAACACGCCTGGAGTGGGCGCAGCTGCAGCCTCCGGCGGCGCTGCCGGTGGTGCGTCGTACGGGCAATCCCTCAAGGACGACTCGGCCCCGGCACAAAGCGTGAGCAACCTGTACAACGAGGCCAGTGGCTTCTTTGGCAATGGCAAGTTCAGCTTCGAAACCGGCGTCACCTATTCCCGCTACGATGCCCGCCAGTTGACCCTCAACGGCTTTTTGGCGCTGGACTCGATCTTCCTTGGCAATATCAACCTGGACCGGATCAAGTCGGACAGCTGGACCCTCGACCTCACTGGCCGCTACAACCTCGATAACCGCTGGCAGTTCGACGTGAACGTGCCGGTGGTGTATCGCGAGTCGACTTATCAGTCCGGTGGTGCCAACGGCGGCGGTGGCACGGAGACTTCGGAACAATCGGTCACCCGCGACCCGACTATCGGGGACATCAACTTCGGGATTGCCTACAAGTTCCTCGACGAGAGCGTCAACCTGCCGGATGCGGTCGTGTCGGTGCGCGTCAAGGCGCCTACCGGCGAAGACCCGTTTGGCATCAAGCTGATCCAGTCGCCGAGCAACACCAATCTCTACGTGCCGGAAAACCTGCCCACCGGCAATGGCGTGTGGTCGATCACACCAGGCATCTCGCTGGTCAAGACGTTCGACCCGGCGGTGCTGTTTGGGTCGCTGTCGTATACCCATAACCTCGAAGACTCGTTCAGCGACATAAGCTCCAACCCTGCCCAGAAGATCCCCGGCAAGGTACGACTGGGCGACAGCTTCCAGATCGGCGCCGGCGTTGCATTTGCGTTGAACGAGAAGATGAGTATGTCGTTCTCGGTGTCCGACCTGGTGCAACGCAAGAGCAAGCTCAAGCAGGATGGCGGCGACTGGCAATCGGTGGTTTCCAGCGACGCCAACGCGGGTTACTTCAACGTGGGCATGACGATTGCGGCAACCGACAACCTGACCATCGTGCCGAACCTGGCCATCGGGATCACGCCGGATGCGCCTTCGTTCAGCTTCAGCCTGAAGTTCCCGTATTATTTTTAAGGCATGACAACGGGAAAAGCCCCGCAACGATAAGGGTCGTTGCGGGGCTTTTCGGTTTACCCGCCCTAGCGGATCTGGTGTTTGTGCAGCAACCGGTAGAACGTCGGCCGGGAAACCCCCAGCACACGGGCCGCGACACTCAGGTTGTCGCTGTGCCGGTTGAGCACATCGCACAGCGCCTGACGTTCGGCGCGGTGTTTGTAATCTTCCAGTGTAGCCATCGGCAGCGCGATTGCCTGTTGGCTTTGCAAACCCAGATCAACGGCTTCGATCTGCCGCCCTTCCGCCAGCACCAGGCCCCGGCGCACGCGGTTGGCCAATTCACGTACGTTGCCCGGCCAGCCGTGCTCGCCCATGGCCACCAACGCATCTTCGCTGAAGCTGCGGGGGCGGCGCCCGGTTTCCTGGCTGTAGAAGTGCGAAAAATGGTTGGCCAGCATCGCCACATCACCATGGCGCTCGCGCAACGGCGCAGTCACCACTTGCAGGACGTTGAGCCGGTAATACAGGTCTTCCCGAAAAGTGCCCTTTTCAACCGCGGCTTCCAGGTCGACGTGGGTGGCCGCCAGTACCCGCACATCCACCGGAATCGGTTGGCTGCCCCCGACCCGCTCAATCTGTTTTTCCTGGAGAAAGCGCAACAGGTTGGCTTGCAGTTCCATGGGCAAGTCACCGATCTCATCGAGAAACAAGGTGCCGCCATGGGCCGCCTCGATCCGTCCGATCTTGCGCTGGTGGGCACCGGTAAAGGCGCCCTTCTCATGGCCAAACAGTTCCGACTGGATCAGATGCTCAGGGATCGCCCCGCAATTGATCGCCACAAAGGGCTTGGCGTGGCGTTGGGACTGGCGGTGCAAGGTGCGGGCGACCAGCTCCTTGCCGGTGCCGCTGTCGCCACGAATCAACACCGGGGACTCGGTGGGCGCCAGTTTGGCCAGCAGTTTGCGCAGTTCCCGGATGGGGCGGCTGTCGCCCAACAGTTCGTGTTCGGGCTGGCCGGCAGGCGCGTTGTTGCCTTTGCCCCGCAGACGCGCCATACCAAAGGCGCGGCCCAGGGTGACCTGCACCCGCGACACATCAAACGGCAAGGTATGGAAATCGAAGAACCATTCGCAGACAAAATCGCCGACGTTCTGCAGGCGCAGCACTTCCTGGTTAAGCACGGCGATCCACTCGGTGCCGCTGCGGCTGATCAGTTCCTTGACCGCTTCGGGTCGCTCCAGGTGAAACGGCTGCAGGCGCAACAATCCCACGTCACAGGAGCGCTCACCCACCGCCTCCAGGGCACAGCTGTCTACGTCCCACCCCGCCGTGCGCAAACCCGGCAATAGCCGGTGGCAGTCATCACAAGGATCAACCACAAGCAGGCGACGCTGGGCAGGTGTAACAATCATGACTATTCCTTGGCGTCAAAATCGTTAAAGTTATTTAAAAACAGCTATTTGGAAAGTCTGCTGGTAACCCTAGCAAGATCTTGACGCAGCCTTTGTACCGATTCGCTATAAGTCACAGGTAAACCGCGCTTTTCGGTCACGACCCTGCGGTCAATTGCCGCGGCGTAACTTTCAAGAAGCTTTCAAAATAGCCCTTACATGACTTTAATCAGGGAAAGTTAAAAAATCTTCTTCTAACATGTGACCCGTACCCGGTGATCGTGCATCAGTACAAGTAACCAGTCGTCAGGCACGCCCAACCAACGACTTCACTTGAATGGGCACTTAGAGAGAAGACCCCATGAACGCCCCGCTCCGCATCAACGAAGCTCTTTTGATCGCAGACCGTGCCTTCCAGCCCTTTCAATGTGTGGCCTGGCACGACGGCAACGGCGCCCTGAGCCTGAGCGTCATCGACCGCACCAATACTCGTATCGGACGCAAACAGCTGTCTTCGAGCACTTATTCGGACCCGGCACAGCTAGAGAACTTGCTGTTGCAGGCCCGCGCCGAACTCGACAAAGATGGCTATCAGTTGCAATCCTGGGCGATGCCCAAGTAACTGAAACTGGCGCTCGGCGGCTCTGGAAAGTACGCCGCCAGACCGCACAGTATATTGACTGCTATTAACACGAGTGAGTAGCCAGCCATGCAAGTTGCAACTTTGCATAGCTGGCTACTTATTACGCTGCTTGCCAATTAATAGGCCGAGAGAATAAACCGCTCAATGGCTTCCGCCGCGCCATCATCGACATTACTGCCGGTAACGACGCTGGCCTGACGCTTGACCACCTCGTCAGCCTGCCCCATGGCAATCGACAACCCGGCCACGTGAAACATCGCCGGATCGTTGCCGCCATCACCGATAGCTGCCGTCTGTTCCAGTGGCACACCGAGGTGCGCCGCAAGGGTTCTCAAGGCTTCGCCCTTGTTGGCCTTCATGGCGGTCACATCCAGGAACACCGGCTGTGAACGCGACACCTGGGCCAATCCCTCGACCCTGGGCTGCAACTGCGCCTCAAGCTCGATCAGCAGTTGGGTATTGGTACTGGCGGCAACAATCTTGTCGACCCGATCCAGATACGGCTCGAAGCTCTCCACCACGATGGCCCCATAGCCCAGGCCGTGCTCCTCGCGAACCGCCATCGGCCCGCCAGGATCGCGGCGCAGCCAATCGCCGTCGGCGAACAGCCAGACTTCCACGTCGGGCTGCGGCGTAAACAAGGCCAATGCCACCAGCGCGGCTTCCGCCGGCAAGTGATGCGCCACCAGGATACTGCCGTCGGGATTGACCAGCGTGCCGCCATTAAAGCCGGCAATGGGCACATCAATGCCCAGTGCTTCGACCTGCTGACGCATGGCCTTGGGCGGGCGCCCGCTGGCCAGGCTGAAAAACACCCCGGCCGCGCGCAAGGCGCGAACCGTCTCGATGGTGCGTTGACTGAGGCTGTGATCCGGATGCAGCAACGTGCCATCCATATCACTCAGGACAAACCGGATGGGTTGACTCGGCAAGTCACTCATCCGAGGCTGTGCCACGTTCGGCCATCGCGGGCCAGCAGCGCGTCAGCCGCCGCCGGGCCGTCTTCACCCGCCTTGTACGCCTGGATACCGTCGTCCTGCTTCCACGCATCGAGGAACGGCTGCACCGCACGCCAGCCGTTTTCGATGTTGTCGGCGCGCTGGAACAAGGTCTGGTCGCCGGTCATGCAGTCGTAGATCAGGGTTTCGTAACCCGTCGACGGCTGCATCTCGAAGAAGTCCTTGTAGGCAAACCCCAGCTCCACATTGGCCATGTCCAGGGTCGGCCCGGGCTTTTTCGCCAGCAGGTCGAACCACATGCCTTCATTGGGCTGGATCTGGATCTTCAGGTACGTGGGCTTGAGCTCATCGACCTCGGTATCGCGGAACTGCGCGTAAGGCGCCGGCTTGAAGCAGATGATGATCTCGGTGTCGCGGATGCTCATGCGCTTGCCGGTGCGCAGGTAGAACGGCACGCCCACCCAGCGCCAGTTGTCGATCAGCACCTTGAGGGCGACGAAGGTTTCGGTGCTGCTGTCGGGCGCAACGTTGGCCTCTTCGCGGTAGCCCGGCAATTGCTTGCCGTTGACTTCACCGGCGGTGTACTGGCCGCGAACCGAGTTGGCCCGTGCGTCTTCCAGCGACCAGGGCCGTATGGCCCCGATCACCTTGGCCTTTTCGCCCCGTACCGCATCTGCGCCAAAGGCGGCCGGCGGTTCCATGGCGATCATCGCCAGCAACTGGAACAGGTGGTTGGGGACCATGTCCCGCAAAGTGCCGGTGTGCTCGAAGAAACTGCCACGGGTTTCCACGCCAACGGTTTCGGCAGCGGTGATCTGCACGTGGTCGATGTAGTGGTTGTTCCAGAACGCCTCGAACAGCACGTTGGAAAAACGGCTGATGAGGATGTTCTGGACGGTTTCCTTGCCCAGGTAATGGTCGATGCGATAGATCTGCTTCTCGCTCATCACCTTGAGCAGGCAGGCGTTCAGCGCTTCGGCGGTGGCGAGGTCGGAGCCGAACGGCTTCTCGATCACCACCCGGCGGAACGCCTCCGGGGTTTCTTCCAGCAAGCCGGCAGCGCCAAGGCGCTGCACCACTTCGGCGAAGAAGCGCGGCGCGGTCGCGAGGTAGAACACCGCGTTGCCGGTGCCGCTGTCGGCAATCTTCTTGCCGATATCGGCGTAGGTGCCGTCGTCGAGGAAGTCTCCCTCGACGTAGCTGATGCCTTTGGCCAACTGGTCCCACAACACAGGATCCAGGGCGTTTTCGGCATTGCCCTTGACCTTGCTGGCGGCCTCAGTGCGAATGAAGTCCTCGAGCTTCTTGGCGAAGTCGGCGTCGCTGATGGCGTTGTGATCAACCCCCACGATGCGCAAGCCATCGCCCAGCAGCCCGTCGCGACTGAGGTTGTACAGCGCCGGCATCAGCAGGCGCTTGACCAAATCACCATGGGCACCAAACAGAAACAGTGTGGTGGGCGGAGCGGGTTCGGCCTTTGGTTTCTTGCCGTTGGCGGTCATTTTTTGGGTGTCTCCACATGGCCGCCAAAGCCGAAGCGCATGGCAGAAAGCATTTTGTCACCGTAGGTGCTCTGCTGACGCGAGCGGAAGCGCGCGAACAACGAGTTCGACAGCACCGGTACCGGCACCGATTGCTCCATGGCGGCTTCGATGGTCCAGCGGCCTTCGCCACTGTCGGCGACAGAACCGGAATAACCGTCGAGCTTCGGATCGGTGGCCAGTGCATCGGCGGTCAGGTCCAGCAGCCAGGACGAGACCACGCTGCCACGGCGCCACACCTCGGCGATGTCGGCAACATTCAGGTCGAAACGCTGATCTTCCGGCAGGTTTTCCGAGTTCTTGGTTTTGAGGATGTCGAAACCTTCAGCGAAGGCCTGCATCATTCCGTACTCGATACCGTTGTGGATCATCTTCACGAAGTGCCCGGAACCGGCTGGGCCCGCGTGGATATAACCACGCTCGGCACGGCTGTCCGCTGTGGCAGAACGGTCCTTGGTGCGCGGGATGTTCCCCAGGCCCGGGGCCAGGCTTTCGAAGATCGGATCCAGGAGCTTAACCGTCTCGACGTCGCCGCCGATCATCATGCAGTAGCCGCGTTCCAGGCCCCAGACGCCGCCCGAGGTGCCGACGTCGACATAATGCAGGCCTTTTTCCGACAGGGCCTTGGCCCGGCGGATGTCATCCTTATAGAAGGTGTTGCCGCCGTCGATGATCACGTCACCGTCTTCCAGCAGTTGGCTCAATTCTTCAATGGTGTTCTCGGTCGGGTCGCCTGCCGGCAGCATCACCCAGATTGCCCGGGGCTTTTGCAGCCCGGCCACCAGGCCAGCCAGGTCGGCAACGCCCGTGGCGCCCTCGCCTGCCAAACCTTTCACGAATGCTTCATTGCGGTCGTAAACCACGGTGGTATGCCCATTGAGCATCAGGCGCCGCGCAATGTTGCCACCCATGCGGCCTAGTCCAATAATCCCCAGTTGCATGTGCTGATGCTCCTTACTACGAATAAATGTGTGTCACAGTTTATAGCGCAATGAGGCTAATGAGGGTTAGTCCAGAGCGGATTGGCATAGTTTCATGACAAAAAGTGGCCATCCTTTAGCCTTCAGTGCGATAAAAGTCACAACGACCATCAAAAATAAAAAAGTTCCCTTCGTTAAAAAAAGAATTCAGAATTGCCCCGACTGCTGCCGAGAGCCTTGAATCGAGCGCTCTGGCACCGCGATACACCGGCTATTTGCGAGGTAAGCAATGAGCACTGCACACATGACCCGTCCGCCACAGACCCTCTACGTCACCATTCGCCGTGATGAATTGCGCCAGTTGAAAGACGAACGCGATCAACTGCAGCAGGAAGTCATGCGTCTGCGTTCACACTTGCAGGGCCAGCTCAACCAGCCGTCCGGCAACCAGCCCGCCCTTTGCTGAACGTGAGCTGAACGAACCGTTCAGGAATAACTCACGAAGTTTTCACATCCCCCTCCCGATACTCCCGCCCATTAAGGCCGCGCCACGTGCGCAGGCCTTCTGCTGCGTGCTTGCTCGCGCGGCGACTGAAAAATCATTGGGTTGGAGCGCTGGATGTCGATGTTCAAACGCAGCACCACGTCTGCGAAAGGTTTTGATTGGGCCGGCCTCGGCTGGATGTTCCTGTTCTTCTGGTATTTCTCGGGCATTACCCAACTGCTGATCCAGCTGACCGGCACCTCCGGCTTCAGCGGTTTCCGCCAGGCATTCTTCATGAGCGCCCTGTGGCTGGCACCGATGCTGTTGTTCCCGCGTCGCGCGCGCCTGCTGGCGGGATTGATTGGCGTGGTGCTGTGGGCCTGCTCCATGGCCGCCCTGGGTTATTTCTTCATCTACCAGCAGGAATTCTCCCAAAGCGTCATCTTCATCATGTTCGAGTCGAACATCTCTGAAGCGGGCGAGTACGCCACCCAATACTTTGCCTGGTGGATCGTGCTGGCGTTCATTGCCCACACTGCCATGGCCATTTTCCTGTGGACCCGTGTGCGTCCGGTGTACCTGCCCCGTGGCCAGGCAATACTGGCGGCCACGGCGATCGTGATTGCCATCGTCGGTTACCCGCTGGTCAAACAGATCGCCAAGAGCGAAACCATGGAACTGGCCATCGACCGCTTCGAAACCCGCATCGAACCGGCCGTGCCATGGCAGATGATCGTCGCCTACCGGCGCTACACCGAACAACTGGACAACATGCAAGGCATGCTGACCAGCGCCAGCAAGATCCCGCCCCTGACCAACCTCAAGGACAGCATGGCCGGCCAGCCCTCGACACTGGTGCTGGTGATCGGCGAGTCCACCAACCGCCAGCGCATGAGCCTGTACGGCTACCCGCGCAACACCACGCCGGAACTGGACAAGCTGCGCGACCAACTGGCGGTGTTCGACAACGTCATCACCCCGCGCCCCTACACCATCGAAGCGCTGCAACAGGTGCTGACCTTCGCCGACGAAGAAAACCCGGACCTGTACCTGAAAACCCCGTCCATCGTCAGCGTGATGAAGCAGGCCGGCTACAAGACCTTCTGGATCACCAACCAGCAGACCATGACCAAGCGCAACACCATGCTCACGACCTTTTCCGAACAGGCCGACGAGCAGGTGTACCTGAACAACAACCGCAACCAGAACGCGCGCCAGTACGACGGCGACGTGCTGGAGCCGTTTGCCAAGGCGATGTCTGACACCGCCGAGCGCAAATTCATCGTGGTGCACCTGCTGGGTACCCACATGAGCTACCAGTACCGGTACCCGCCGACCTTCGACAAGTTCACCGATCGCCAGGGCGTGCCGGCCGGGATCAGCGACGCACAATTGCCGACCTACAACAGCTACGACAACGCCGTGCTGTACAACGATTTCGTGGTGTCGAGCCTGATCAAGGATTACGCCAAGACCGACCCGAACGGCTTCCTGCTGTACCTCTCGGACCACGGTGAAGACGTGTTCGACTCGGCCGGCCACAGCACCCTGGGCCGCAACGAAGGCAAGCCGACGGCGCCGATGTACACCATTCCATTCATGGCCTATGCCTCGCCCAAGTGGCGCGAAAGCCATGACTGGAGCTTTGCCGGTGACTTGCAACGGCCCTACAGCAGCTCGCAGCTGATCCATACCTGGGCCGACATGGCGGGCTTGAGCTTCGATGAACTGGATCACAGCAAGAGCCTGGTCAGTGACAGCTTCAAGCCACGACCGTTGCTGATTGGCGATCCGTATGCACGCCAGCAAAAGCCGCTGATTGATTTCAGCCTGATCAAGCCAAAGACCGACGCCGCCAACGTGGTCCTCAAGTAGCTTGAACAGCCCGGGTTTCATCCGCGCAATGTGGTGAAACCCGACCTGGCTGCGGCAACAAGATAATAATTATTCTCGTTTAGCGCTAAAGTTCCCCGCCTCCTTTCGTCTTTGAGCCAATGGCATTTTTCATAGACGACAAGGAGTTCGCCGCGATGTTCGCGCCTATTACCCGTTCCATGACCTTGACCCTGGGCCTCTTCAGCGTGGTGCTGAGCCCGGACCTGCTGGCCGAAAACGACCCCGACCAGGAATCCAAAGCGCTGGAGTTGGGCAGCACCAGCATCACCGCCGAAGGCCTTGGCGCCAACACCGAACATACCGGTGCCTACACCACAGGCTCAATGAGCACCGCCACCAAGTTGAACCTGTCCATCAAGGAAACCCCGCAGTCGGTCTCGGTGATCACCCGCCAACAGATGGACGACTTCAACCTCAACACCCTCACCGAAGTGATGCGCCAGACCACCGGCGTGGTGGTGCAGCACCTGGACTCCGACCGTGTCGGCTACTCCTCCCGCGGCTACGGCATCACTAATTTCCAGATTGACGGCATGCTCAACACCTTCGGCCGCATGAAGTCCGATGCCGACACCATCATCTACGACCGGGTCGAGGTGGTACGCGGCGCCACCGGCCTGACCACCGGCGCCGGCGACCCCTCGGCCACTGTCAACATGGTGCGCAAACGCCCGACCGCACAGTGGCAGGCCAAGACGGGCGTCAGTGGCGCCTCCCATGACAATTACTACAGCTACCTGGACGTTGGCGGCCCCCTGGCCTTCGATGGGCGCCTGCGGGGCCGTACGGTGCTCGCCTACCGGGACAGCCAGTCCTATCGCGACAACTACGCGCTGCAGCGGGAAGTCGGCTACGGCATCCTCGAGGGCGACCTCACCGACGACACCGTGCTGGCGGTGGGCTTCGATTACCAGAACAAGCATGTGCAGGGCACGGCCTGGGGCACCTTGCCCTACTGGAACAGCGACGGCAGCAAAGCCAAGCTGCCCCGCTCCGCCAACATCGCGGCCACCTGGAGTTCATGGCCACTGAAAGACGAAACCACCTTCGCCACCCTCGACCACCGTCTGGCCGGTGACTGGCACCTGAAGGCCGCGTACACCCACCGCGAAAGCGACACCGACGGCAAGGTCTACTACGGCGGCTCGGGCTTTCCCAATGCCGACCGCAGCGGCATGACCGCCTGGACCAGCCACATGCTCGGCACCTCGAAAATGGACGTGGTGGACTTGAACCTGGCCGGTTCCTACTCGCTGCTGGGGCGTGAGCACGAATTGATGGTGGGCTACGGCGAATCCGAGCAGCACGATTCTTCGCCACACCTGCGCGACGGCCCGGTGCCCAAGGACTACACCAGCATCGACGACTGGAAACACATGGGCGCAATCGGCAAATTCCCCGACTCCAATACCGGCCTCAAGGGCGAACAAGGCAGCACCCGCCAGAAGGCCGGCTACCTGGCCACCCGCCTGAGCCTGACCGATCGCCTGCATGCCGTACTGGGCAGCCGTTACGGCAGTTGGGAGATTGAAAGCACCACGTACAACTACGACAAGGACACCGACCAGTACCTCGGCGCGTCAAAATCCAGCCAGACCCACAACGACATGTGGACACCCTACGCGGGCCTGCTCTACGACTTGACGCCGGAGTACACCGTCTACGCCAGCTACACGGATATCTTCAACCCGCAAAGCGAGCGCGACGCCAGCAAGAAGTACCTGGAGCCGGTGGTGGGCAGCAACTATGAAGTGGGCCTCAAGGGCAGCCTGCTGGAGGAACGTGTGAACGTGGCAGCCGCGTACTTCTGGAGCAAGCAGGACAACGTCGCGGAACTGGACAGCTCGGCCCAACCGGACGAGGAGACGGGTGAGCAGTTTTACAAATCCGGCGGCAAAGGCAACAAAGTGCAGGGCTTCGAGGTGGAAGTTTCCGGGGAGGTGCGACCTGACTGGAACCTGACCGCCGGCTACACCTACACCCACTCCCTGAACGGCGACAAGCAGCGCAATAACACCAACCTGCCGCTGAACCTGCTCCGCGTGTCCACGGCCTACCGCCTGCCCGGCGAGTGGCATGCGCTGACCGTGGGCGGCGCGGTGAACTGGCAGAGTGACTTCTACGACTTTGCCTATCGCCCGGTGGGCCGGGACACCAGTGGAACGCTGATCAGGGAACGTACACGGATCACTCAGCAGGCCTACACGGTGGTCAACCTGATGTCCCGCTACCAGTTCGACGACCACTTGTCGGCGTCACTTAATATCAACAACCTATTTGATAAAAAATATTACGAACGCGTCGGGTTTTATAATGGCGTGTATTGGGGAGACCCACGTTCCATCAGCCTTGCACTGGATTGGAAGCTCTGAGTTCATTGTCGAAACAGATTGGAAGTTAACGAAATCGTTAACTTCCGGTCAGCCCGAGGTTAACCCTTACTTAATACTATTGGCTCACAGTCTCCCCATCCCGCCGCTGACCACAACGCGCGGAACCCAACACACTTAAATGAGACACTGCCATGAAAATTTCGACTGTTATCCTTGCCGGCCTGATGACCATGACCTCCGTAGCTGCCTTCGCAGAAGGCGGTTCAGAGCGCTCGAAGGAGTTCTACAACAACTTCACGTTCGTTCAGGAACAAACCCACGGCGCGGCGCAGCAAACCGCGCTGGCTGACGGCAAGACTGCCAAGCCCGCAGCAGCCGATCAAACTACCAGTACACCCAACAGCTGATTTACCCGTAATACCCTGTGCTATTCCGCTCTGATAGCTAAGGTCAACTTGGCGCCACTTGCTGGCGCCTTTTTTTGCCTTTGATTAACTAAACATTAATTAAAGCGGCTTACTCCAAAACAACATCCGGCCATGCTCCGGATCAAATACCGCGTCGTCAAAACCAAACTTGCGATAGGCCGACTGTGCCACCGCATTGCCTTCGAGCACCTCAAGGGTGATTTTGCAGCAGCCACGCTGACGAGCGATTTCCTCGACCTTTTGCAGCATCTTCTGGCTCAGGCCCAAGCCACGGAATTTATCCATCACCACCACGTCGTGCACGTTCACCAGCGGGCGGCAGGCAAAGGTGGAAAACCCTTCGAAGCAGTTCACCAGGCCGGCGGGCGTCCCGCCAACAAACGCCAGCACACTGAACGCATGGGCACGCTTGGCCAACTCGGCCGGCAGTTGCTCCAGGCGATCGGCCGGCAGGCTGTGGCCGCCGCCCATTGGGTCTTCGGCGTAATGGTTGAGCACCAGGCCAATGGCCTCGGCATGAACCGGATTGGTGTAGCTGGCTTGCAGCACCAGGATGTCTGCGGTGTCCATTTCCTTCCTCATTAACGGTGCAACAGGGACTCGGTCCCCATAAAAGGGATCGATTGTAAGCGGGGAGCGGGCATTAGCTGAAGGAGATTAACTACATTTCCCCGCGTGAAAGCGCGTCAGGCTCACCAAAGCGCGCCAGCTGCATCTCCTGCAAGCGGCTCAGGGTGCGCCGGAATGGAAACTCCAGGTAACCCTCGGTGTAGAGGGTTTCTAATGGCACCTTGGCCTCGATGTACAACGGCACCTTGCGGTCGTAGCACTCGTCCACCAGCGCGATGAAGCGCCGGACACTGTCGTCATGCACCGACAGCTCCGGCAGTTCCCGGTCACCGGCATCCACGCGCTGGGCGGCGTCTTCCGTGCCTCGGGCGATGCGCCCTGGACGTTTTTGCGCGCTGAGGTTGGGCACCTCTCCCAGCAGGATGGCCTTGAAACGATCACACAGCAGCATGAAATCCATGGCGGCCAGGGGCTGTTCGCACAGGTCGGCATAGCGGCACCACAGCACCGTATCGCTGGACTGCACCGCCACGATGGAGCGGTAGCCCACAGCAACCGGCGCGCGGCTGACGGCTTGCCCCTCGCTCAACTGGCGAAACACCTCGGCCAACGCCTCGGGCTGGTCAACCCAGTAACGCTGCAGCGCAGTCCCGGGATGCAGGCGATGATCTTCGCCACCGTCAACCGCCACTACCCGCATATGCTGCTTGATGGCCTCGATCCCCGGCAGGAAGCGGTCACGGTTGAAACCGTCGGCATACAACTGATCCGGAGGTTGATTGGAGGTGCAGACCATCACCACGCCTTCCTCGAACATCACTTGGAACAGCCGGCCGAGAATGATCGCGTCACCGATGTCATTGACGAACAACTCATCAAAACACAGCACCCGCACCTCCCGGCTCAGCTCACGGGCCAGGGCCTGCAAGGGGTCGTGGGTGCCGGTGAGCTGGAACGAGCGCTGATGCACCCAGCCCATGAAGTGGTGGAAATGCTGGCGCCGCGCAGGCACCCGCAGGCTCTGGTAGAACTGGTCCATCAGCCAGGTCTTGCCGCGCCCGACCGGACCCCACAGGTACACGCCGGTGACGGGGCCATGGCCGTGATGCAGGGCCTGATGGCAGTCTTGCAGGGCTTGCACCGCCTCACGCTGGGCGTCGTCGGGGACAAAACCCTGTTCGGTGATGGCGTGCTGGTAGGCGGCGAGTGGCGAGTCGAAAGTCATGCCCGGCAGTATGCCATGACGGCTACAGGGAAATATCCAATCGGGAAATCTTGCCTTGCTCATTGAGGCGGAAGGTATAGCGCAGTTCCAGCGGGCTGCCGGGAAAGCTGCCGGTGACCAGGTTACTGACCAGCACCTTGCCCGTGCGATGCTGCACATTGAGCACCTGCACTTTGGGCTGATAGCGGCGCCCGGTGTCTTCCATCCACCGGGCAATGGCGGCGGTACCGACCTGGTGCTCGCCTTCGTCGAACACGTTGGCATCCTCGGCAAAACAGTTGACTACCAGCGAAGTGTCACCGGTATTCGCAGCGGCAATGTAAGTGGCGATCGCCGGGGCCAGTTCAGGGGTGGGTTGGGACATGGTGACAGCTCCTTGTTGGTGATTTATGGAGCCATGCTAAAGCAGCACTGTGTCAGTTCTTGTCAGGAGTAAACGGCCCGGATTCGTTCTGTTCCATCAGCTTGCGCCAGCCCCGCAACCAGTCACTGCGCCGGCCCGGATAACGCTCACCTTGCAGGCGCGCGGCGGCCACCCGGTCGGTGCGGAAGGTGCGATAGGCACCGCGCAACTCGCACCACGCGACGATCACCCGCACTTCGTTCAGAAAGCCCAGAGCCAGGGGCCAGATCAAGCGTTGGCTGGGGGTCTGGCTGGCGTCGGCGTAGTCGATATGCAGCTTGGCCTGGCCGCGAATGGCCTCGCGGAACACATTCAACGGCACGCGGTTTTCCGGGTAGCCGAAGCCTGGGGGGCCCGGCAGCAACGTGGGATTGCGCAATGCTTCCTGTGCGGCCGGGTCCAGCACGTCGGCGATCTTTGCCAGGGCATTGGCCGCCGCCTGGCTCAGCACGTCATCGCCACGCTGATCGACATACCGCAAGCCCAGCACAATGGCCTCGGTTTCGTCGGCATTGAGCATCAGCGGCGGCAGGAACAGGCCGGCACGCAGCACGTAACCCACACCCGCCTCGCCGAAAATCGGCGCGCCCAGGGCCGTCAGCTCGGCGATGTCGCGGTACAGCGTGCGTTCGGAAATCTCCAGCTCCGCCGCCAGCACGGCGGCCGTTACCGGGCGTTTTTTGCCCCGCAGGACTTGCAACAAGGTCAGCAGACGACTGGTACGCGACAAGGTGATCACGCTCGAAAGAGGAAGGTGGCGCAGCTTAGCAGAGGCCTCCGTCAGAAAGTGTCAGGAGGAGCGCCCTTCCCTTCAGAAGACAAAAAAAGCCCCTTGACGAAAAATATGACTCACATCATATTAAATAGATGTTGCAAAACATTTAAAACAATCACAGCGTCAGGAGTTCTCTTATGCGCAATAAAGTCTTTGGCCGTCGTAGCGGCCTGCGGGTGTCGGAGCTGGCCCTGGGCACCGCCAATTTCGGCACAGGTTGGGGCCACGGCGCCGAGCGCGAAGAGTCCAAGCGGATTTACGACGGTTACCTGGAAGCCGGCGGTAATTTCCTTGATACCGCCAACGGCTACCAGTTCGGCCAATCGGAAGTGCTGCTCGGCGAGTTCATCGCCTCGGAACGCGATCGCCTGGTGATTGCCACCAAGTACACCCTGCGCACCCAGCCGCAAGACGAAGGCACGATCAAGCTGGGCAACAATCGCAAGAACATGGTGCGCGCTGTCGAGGAAAGCCTGAAGCGCTTGAACACCGACCACATCGACCTGTTCTGGGCGCATATCAGCGACAACGTCACGCCGATGGAAGAGATCCTGCGGGGCTTTGATGACCTGGTGCGTGCCGGCAAGATCCACTACGCCGGCTTGTCGAACTTCCCGGCCTGGCGCATTGCCCGCGCCGACCTGCTCGCCGAAGTACGCGGCTTTGCTCCGCTGGTAGCGATCCAGACCGAATACAGCCTGGCCGAACGCACCGCCGACCGTGAGCTGCTGCCCATGGCCGAAGCACTGGGTTTGGCGGCCACGTTGTGGTCACCGCTGGGGGGTGGTTTTCTGACCGGCAAGTACCGCAACAGCCAGGGCGATACCCGCGCCAGCAAGCTGGGGATTTTGGTTCATGCGGAAAAAAGTACACGGGAAACGGCAGTGCTCGACACCCTGCTGGCGGTTGCCGGCGAGCTGAACGCCACGCCGACGCATATCGCCATCGCCTGGCTTCGGGAAAAAGCCCGTCGTTCTACCACCGCGCTGATTCCGATCCTGGGACCGCGTACCCGCGAACAACTGGATGGCACCCTGGGCGCGCTGACGGTGCAACTTTCGGCCGAGCAAGTGGCCCGCCTGGACGCTGCAAGCGCGATACCGCTGGGCGTGCCCCACGAGATGATCGCCGAGCGCTTCCCGCGCTACACCGCTGACGAGGCCCAGGACCTGCGCTGGCCGCCGGTTATCTAAAAACACTTGTGGCGAGGGAGCTTGCTCCCGCTGGAGTGCGCAGCGCTCCCAAGATTTTGGGGCCGCTACGCAGCCCAGCGGGAGCAAGCTCCCTCGCCACATATGAGTGCTCAGCCTTAAAAAAGCGGCGGTCTCAGTTACGCGAGGCTCTTGCTCACCACTTCAAACACATCGCTGGACAGCTCGCCGGAAGCGCGAATCCGCTCCAGCTCACCTTTCATCAACGCCTGCCGCGCGCTGTCGTATTTGCGCCAGCGGGTCAACGGCGCCAACTGCCGCGAAGCAATCTGCGGGTTGAAGCCGTTCAACTGGATCACCAGGTCCGCCAGGAAGCGATAACCCGAGCCGTCTGCTGCGTGGAAGTTGATCAGGTTCTGCCCGGCAAACGCGCCGACCAGCGCGCGCACCTTGTTCGGGTTCTTGATATTGAACGCCGGGTGCTGCATCAACGTCTTGACCCGCTCCAGCGCACCCGGCAAACCGCTGCCGGCCTGCACGCTGAACCACTGGTCCATGACCAGCGGGTTGTCCTTGAAGTTCTCGGCGAACACCGCCAGGGCCTTGCCCTTCTCTTCTTCGAACGGCGAGTTGACCAACACCGCCAGGGCCGTCAGGCGCTCGGTCATGTTGTCGCAGGCATCGAACTGCTCAAGGGTCGCCGCCAGCACTTCAGGCTTGCCACTGAGCATCAGGTACGACAGTGCGATGTTCTGCAAGGCACGACGGGCAAAGTGTTCCGCCTCGGCCACGTACGGGGTTTTCTTCGACAGGTCGCGATTGGCCTGGTAGCGCAACCACAGGCCTTCGAACAGATTCTCGGCCAGTTGCTCGCGGGCAAACTCGCGGGCCGCGTGGATGGCGTCGACATCCG
Organism: Pseudomonas yamanorum; assembly: GCF_013386765.1. Lineage (GTDB taxonomy): Bacteria > Pseudomonadota > Gammaproteobacteria > Pseudomonadales > Pseudomonadaceae > Aquipseudomonas > Aquipseudomonas yamanorum_A. The sequence goes on along the minus strand of NZ_JACARE010000045.1, from coordinate 17,924 downwards.
CCACTTCACTGATTTCAGTCAGGTAGGCTTCACTCGGCAGCGACAGCATCTCGGCAACCATCGCCTGGTCCAGGCTTTCATCGCTCAATACGCTGCGCAGTGCAGTGATCAGGCGTTGATCCAGCACCAGCGCCTTGCCTTGCTGATGTTGGCCGATCAGCTCCTGCAACACTTGCACCGACAGTTGCTGGCCGGCGTCCCAGCGATTGAACCCATCGCTGTCGTGCTGCATGAGGAACATCAGTTGGTCGCGGTTGTACGGGAAGCTCAGCTTCACCGGCGCCGAGAAGCCACGCAGCAACGAAGGCAGCGGATGTTCGGCGATATCGACAAAGGTGAACGTCTGTTCGGCTTCGGTCACCGAGATCACCCGGGACGTGGCGCCAGCAGCGGCTTCACCGGCCAGGCGCAAGGCGATGCCCGCGCCCTTCCCGTCCAGCAGGCCCAGTTCGACCGGAATCACGAACGGCAGCTTTTCCACCTTGTCCGGGGTTTGCGGGCAGCTTTGACGGAAGGTCAGGCTGTAGGTTTTGGCCGCCGCGTCGTAGGACTCGCTCACCGCCAGGCGTGGCGTGCCGGCCTGGCTGTACCAGCGTTTGAACTGGGTCAGGTCGGCACCGTTGGCGTCTTCCATGGCCTTGATAAAGTCATCGCAGGTCACGGCCTGGCCGTCGTGGCGTTCGAAGTACAGGTCGCTGCCCTTGCGGAAGCCTTCGGCGCCGAGCAAGGTCTGGATCATGCGGACGACTTCCGAGCCCTTTTCGTACACGGTCAGGGTGTAGAAGTTGGAAATTTCGATAAAGCCATCTGGACGCACGGCGTGGGCCATGGGGCCTGCGTCTTCGGCGAACTGGTGAGTGCGCAGGTAGGCCACGTCCTGGATACGCTTGACCGTCGCCGAGTTCATGTCGGCAGAGAATTGCGAGTCACGGAACACCGTGAAGCCTTCCTTCAGCGACAGCTGGAACCAGTCGCGACACGTCACGCGGTTGCCCGACCAGTTGTGGAAGTATTCGTGGGCGACAATCGCCTCCACACGCTGGTGCGCAGCGTCGGTAGCGGTTTCGGCGCGGGCCAGCACGGCGCTGGAGTTGAAGATGTTGAGGCCCTTGTTCTCCATGGCGCCCATGTTGAAGTCGTTGACCGCCACGATCATGAAAATGTCGAGGTCGTATTCACGGCCATAGGCTTCTTCGTCCCAGCGCATGGACTTCTTCAGGCTGTTCATGGCGTGCTGGCACTTGTCGATGTTTTCCGGCTCGACATAGATGCGCAGCGCCACGGTGCGCTCGGTCAGGGTGGTGAAGGTGTCTTCCACACACCACAAATCACCGGCCACCAGTGCGAACAGGTACGCCGGTTTCTTGAACGGGTCTTCCCAGGTCGCCCAGTGCCGGCCGTCTTCGCCGGGGCCGGAAGCAATCGGGTTGCCGTTGGACAGCAGCACCGGGTAGCTGTGCTGTTCGGCGATCACCGTGGTGGTGAACACGCTCATCACGTCCGGGCGGTCGAGGTAATAGGTGATCTTGCGGAAGCCTTCGGCCTCGCACTGGGTGCAGAACATGCCGCTGGATTTGTACAGGCCTTCCAGGGCGGTGTTGGTTTCCGGGTGGATCTTCACCGTGGTGTCGAGGGTGAAGGTCGCGCTGGCGGGGTGCACGGTCAGGTGGCTGTCGCTCAACTGGTAGTCGGCGTCGGTCAGTTCCTGGTCGGCCAGGTTCACGCTCAACAGCTCAAGCTGCTGGCCGTCCAGCACCAGTGGCGGCAAGCCGGCGCCACGCTCGGGGTTGCGGCGCATCACCAGTTGCGCGTGGACCAGGCTGTGGTCCTCGAACAACTCGAAGGTCAGGTGCGTCTCGTCGATCAGGTAGTCCGGCGCCTGATAGTCCTTCAGGTAAATCATCTTCGGCTGTTCGGTGCGCATGTCTGTCGTCCTTCTACTGATGCACGGCGAGCTGGTAGGCCGTGTATTTACGAATGTTGATCACGCCGGTATCGAAGATCAGGTATTGGCCCTTGATCCCCATCAGCGTGCCTTCGGCAATCGGGTTCTTGTCCAGGTTGAAGCTGACGATCTTGGTCGGATACTGCTCGATCGGGTAGCGGATTTCGATCGGTTCGATGTCGCTCACCGGTTGGATGGCCTGCAGGCCAAAGCGTTCCTGCAAACCGAGCAAGCCTTCGGCACAGCTGGCGAACAGTTCGTCGCGCACCTGGCCAAGGTTGACTGCCTGGGCGTCGCCCTTGAGCAGCGCGCGCCAGTTGGTCTTGTCGGCCACCTGGCTGCGGAACAGGTCTTCGACGAAGCCCGACTGCTGGCGCGTGGCAACGCGCATGATCGGCAGCGCCTGGCTGGCGCCCTGGTCCAGCCAGCGGGTTGGCAGCTGGCTGGCACGGGTGATGCCGACCTTGACCCCCGACGAGTTTGCCAAGTACACCACGTGGTCGGTCATGCAGAATTTTTCACCCCAGGCCGGATCGCGGCAGGTGCCGGCGTCGTAATGGCAGCGCTCGGGGCTCATGATGCACAGGTCGCACTGGGCCAGTTTGGTCATGCACGGGTAGCAGTAACCCTGGCTGAAACTGGTCTTGGTCTTGCGACCGCAATGGGTGCAATGGATCGCACCGAGGTATTCCAGGCGCACGGTGGTGCCGATCAACGGGTTGACCGGCACCTCGGTATCGCCGAGGCGAAACGCGTATTGAACGGTCGGCTCACCCAACTGCGCCGACATTTTGCTGACTGCACCACGGCCAATCTCAATCAATGGATGGCATCCGACTTGAACAGGATGTTCGGCACCGGCGCCGACTTCGAGGCGCATTCCTGCGGGCCCATGTAGCCGGTGCGCTGGTCTTCCGGCAGGTTCTGCAGTTCCCAGGCGATGACCGCCTGCAACGATAGTTCACGCTGCTCGGCGGTGAGCTTGCGGCCATCGGACCATTTGCCGATTTCCACGGCGAGCTTGAGGCTCTCGTAGATGTCCGGGGTGATGTTTTCGATCATTTCGACAAAAGAGGACATAAGACTCTTCCTTAACTAAATAGGAGACATTTTGCGGCGGCTGTACAAGCCACCCAGCAAACCGGTCAGGCACCCGATTACCAGGCCGCCCACGTGGGCCGCATTGGCGATTTCGCCGAAGCCGATCATCGAGACCAGGCCCGACAGGCACAGCACCAGCCACACCAGCATCATCACCAACACCCCGCGAGGCAGGCGATACGCCGGATTCGGCGACAACAGTTGATAGATCCAGCAATGCCCGAGCAAGCCGTACAGCACGCCGGACAACCCGCCAAACAGGCCGGGGCCGCCAAAATAGTATTGAGCGTAGTTCGACACCAGGCTGAACAACAGCGTCAGGCCCAGCAGGTTGATACTGCCCTGGCGCAGCTCGATGCGCCGCCCCAGCTCCCAGTACCACATGCCGTTCATGGCCAGGTGCAGGATGCCGAAGTGGATCAGCATCGGCGTGACCAACCGCCACCACTGCCCCGAGGCCAGGCTGTCGGCCAACGGGGTGAAACGGATGTACTCGCCCACCACGCTGAACGGCAGGAACGTCAGCCAGCTCATGGCTTGCAGGTTGTCCCCCAGCAGCGTGACGGCGGCGACGATGATGCTCAGCAGCAGGATAAGTCCGGTCACCGGGCTGTGGCGCAACTGCTGGACAAAACCCGGACGCCTGGTCGACGTTTCCTGCACCGGAATATCCAGTTGCTGGTCCGGGTCGCCGGCCGGGAAACGCTGGTACAAGACCTTCACGTCTTCGCTGATGGAGTCGGGTACCCACAACACCTGCTCCCCGGCCTCTTCGCTGACGCGATGGGGCACTTGCATGCGTTGCAGCAGCTTGACGAAACCACTCAAGTCCACCGCCAGCGGCAAACGTAAAACAGCCACGGTACTCATGAAATAACCTCAGGGCGCTCGACATCGACCCAAACAAATTTACGTGGGTCCAGGCGGGTTTCCTGATCCAGCCGGTAGGCCACCAGCTTGCCGTACAGCACCGCGCTGTAGTCCAGGCAAGCCAGGTTCGGGCGGATCGGCGCCGGTTTGCCGCTGCGCCAGTAGTGGCCGACGAACAGCAACGGCTCGTCGACGCCGTAGCGCAGCAGGGAATTCTTTTCAGTGGACGACAGTGGCGTGGCGGCCACCGGTTCTGGCAGCGCATCGGGCTGGAACACGATGTCGCCGTAGGTCTTGGGGTCGTCTTCCCAGAATTTGGTACGGAAAAACGAGCGCGTCAGGCCGTCGCCACCGGTCAGGGTCATGCCGTCCGGCAGGCGCATATCGGTGCCGCGCAACAGGCGGTCGAAGGCATTGCTGGCAAAACTGCCGGGCACGGCGGCGGCTTGCAGGAAGTGCTGGTCGATGCAGCCGTCCGGGAAATGCGCGCGCAGGGGTTCGATAAAGCCGTTGTCCCAGCAGGCGTGCACCACGCGGAATCGCCCGGCATCGACAAACAGCGGCATGTCGTAGAACCAGCCGAGGAAGTCGTGCCAGTCCGCCGGATGCTGTTCGAACTGGGTCAGGGTTTCGTGGATCAATCGCGCATGGCGTGGCGTGTGTTCGCGCACAAACTGCTTGCCGCTGCCCGGGGTCGCCGGCGTGCTCCAGCCCAACGCGTTGAACTCATGGTTGCCCATGATGCACAGCGCCTGGCCGGCCTCGGTCATGTCGTGGACGATATGCAGCGCCTCGCGAATGCGCGGGCCACGGTCGATGATATCGCCGAGGAACACGGCCATTCGCGACGGATGGCGCCAGGTGCCGCCCTGCTTGTGGTAACCCAGTTGCTCAAGCAAGTGCTCAAGGGTATGAGCGCAACCGTGCACGTCACCAATCAGGTCGTAGCTACGCGCGGGATCGAGCATCAGTCGCCTCCACCCCCCAAGCGGCTGCCCCAGCCCAGCTTGGTGCGGCACACTTCGTAGTAGTTGTGGTCCAGCGGGTGAATCAACCGCAACTTCTGTGCCTTTTTGCTCACGGTGATGGTGTCACCGGGGGCGCAGGTAAAATGGTTCTGCCCGTCGCAGGAGACTTGCGGGTAGATCTGCATGTCTTTGGACACCACGATTTTCAGCTCACTGTTGCCGTCGACCACAATCGGCCTGCTGGACAACATATGGGGGTACATCGGCACGATCACAATGGCATCCAGCTTGGGATGCATGATCGGCCCGCCGGCAGACAGCGCGTAGGCCGTCGAACCGGTGGGCGTGGCGACGATCAGGCCGTCGGCCTTCTGGCTGCACACGAACTGGCCGTCGATGTACAACTCGAACTCGATCATCCGGGTCGACTTGCCGGGGTGCAGCACCACGTCGTTGAGGGCGTCGCCCTGGCCGATGGCTTCGCCGTGGCGGCGCACTTCGGCTTGCAGCAGGAAGCGGTTTTCCACCAGGTAGTGGCCGTCCAGCACCTTGGCCACTTCGACTTCCAGGTCGTCGGGGCGAATATCGGTGAGGAACCCCAGGCTCCCGCGGTTGATCCCCAGCACCGGCACGTTATGCCGCGCCAGTGCACGGGCGGCGCCCAGCAGGCTGCCATCGCCGCCCACCACGATCACCATGTCGCAGACTTCACCGAGCATCTTGCGCGACGAGGTTTGCAGGCCATGGCCCGGGAGGATTTCAGCGATGGTGTCTTCGAGGATCACATGCAGGTGGCGCTCGAGCAGAAACTTTTTCAGCCGGCGGACGGTGTCCAACACCTGGGTACTGCCCAGGCGACCGATAATGCCGATATTGCGAAATTGCTCCATGGGGCTCCTGCGGGGTTCGGGTTCTGCAAAAAAGAACGATTATGGGCGAAAGCCGGCGTTACACAAAATCCTTTGTCGCCGCAAACCCCAGACGACAACGGTTCTCAGCCCCCTTCCCGGCTGTAAAAGGCTATGCTCGGACCATGACCCTGTTCCCTGATCTGCAGCACCTGCCCCGCCAACTGCGTCACCCCGAGGTGCGCGACCTCGCGTGGGTGATGCTCGCCCCGCCGATGCTCGCGCAGACGCCGTGGCCGCAGCGTCACCCGCTGACCGGCAGCGACTGGGTGCAGGCCCCGCATAGGCTGGAGCACTGGCTACGGCAACTGGACCAGGACAGCAGCGCCTTGCTGCACTGGCTGAGCCAGGCCCGCACCCGCCGATTGGGCCTGTATTACGAACGGCTGTGGCAGTTTGCGGTGCAACACGCGCCGGGCGTGGAGTTACTGGCGGCCAACCTGCCGATCCGCCAGGCCGGGCATACCCTGGGCGAACTGGACATGCTGCTGCGTGACCGCGACGGCGTGCACCACTTGGAACTGGCGATCAAACTCTACCTGGGGCCCCAGGACGGCGACGGCCGGGACACCGAGCAATGGCTCGGCCCCGGCTGCCATGACCGGCTGGACCGCAAGCTCGCGCATTTGGCCCAGCATCAATTGCCGATCTCCGCCCGGCCAGAGAGCCGGGAAGTGCTGGCGGCCCTGGATATCCAGGCCTTTGATGCGCATCTATGGCTGGGCGGGTATTTGCTCTACCCATGGCCTGGCATGGCGCACGCGCCGGTGGGCGCACATCCGCAGCACCTGAACGGGCGCTGGCTGCATCAGCGCGATTGGCCGAGGTTTATCGAGCAGAGTCCCGCCGGTCGTTGGCAACCGCTGCCCCGCCACGCATGGCTGGCGCCGGCGCACTACGCGGCGGACGAAGCCTGGGATGCAGCCCGGATGCAGCACTGGCTCACCGAACTGGACCCCATGGCACCTGCACAATTGCTGGTGCGCCTGGTGGAAAACAGCGAGGGCGAGTGGGAAGAAGCTGAACGGCTATTCCTGGTGGCGGACCTGTGGCCAAACGTACCCGGGAAGATCACATCCCCGGGGTTCATCCTTCACTCCGCTCCCCCGTAAGAAAAATCTGCGCCGGCAACGTAAAACCCCGCAATTTCAACAACGCCAGCGGTCCGGCGTCCAGTTCCGTGCGCAGGTGCCAGGTCAGATCCAGGCCGTCCGGCGCCTTGAGCACCATGCGGTAGCGGCTATCGCCATCGTCCAGTGCGGTAAGCCGGGCTTTTTCCAGCAGGCGAATCAAGCCCCAGGTGCCCTGGTAGTCACCGAACAAACGTTCTCCGGTGTGCACGCTGGTCCAGCTCAGGCTCGCTCCCGGATAGTCGCTGCGCCCGGGCCAGTTGAAGCGTTGCCAACTTTCTTGCTGGTTGAAGTAGTGGTGCCGTTCGCCGTTGAGGATGAAGGTGGTTTGCACGATGTCTCGAGCAGCCTTGCCCTGGAGTTCGAAACTCAGGCCCATGCCACCGTCGGTGTAGAGCACATCGGCAAGGTCGCTCAGTTGGTTGATAGCCGCGAGAAACTGCGGATTGAAGCGCAGGCCCTGGCTGTGCCGGTCGGCCACCCAGCGGTTGCCCTCCTTACGCAACACGCCGCCCAGTTGGCTCTGGAGAAACTGTTCGATGCGCCCCGAGTCGGCGCGGATCATTTGGCCGAGCATCGGTAACGAGGCGTCGCTGGCGGTGGCGGCAAACGGGTAGCGGCTGGCGAAAGCGCTGTGCCAAGGCGTGACAATCGCACGCTGCCACTGGCGATTGAGGCTCGCGGCTGAGGGTTGCAGCACGCGCTGCCAAGCGTGATCCAGTGGCTGCACGAACAGCGTTTCGCCCAAACCAGACCACTCGGCGCCGAGGCTGGCGGCGATCAGGCTGCCGTAGGATTGGGTGTCAGTCAGGTCGATGCTCTTGCCCTGGAACACGCTTTGCGCCAAGGCTTGGGTCATGCCCTGCGGATCAGGTGCGTGGCTGATTTGTTGCAGCTTCAGACGGGCACGGGTGACCTGGGTGAGGAAGGTGTGCAGGTTGAGGCTCTTCTCTTGGCTCATCAGGGAGAGCAACGGGCCAAACGTCGCCTCCAATGGACCGGTTTGCAGTGGTGGGTCGATCATCTCCACCTTGTCCTGGCCAATCAGTTGCTGGGCGGATTTCACCAACGTGTCTTTCAGCCCTTGGCCACGGGTGCCGGCCTGGCCCTGGTAGGCCACGGTGTTCATCAGTGCGATCAACGGCGATTGGCGGGCGTCGCTCATCAGGGTCAATTGGTCGATGACATCGGGCAGGCTGTCTGAGGGATGCCAGCGCAGGCTGTTGAGGAAGTCCAGCCAGGCGCTGGCGTAGTCGTCGAAGTAGCGCTCGGTGAGGCGTTTTTTCAGCATGGCCGGCGTCAGGTCGCTGGCGATATCACTGAGCTGGTCGCTGAGAACCCAGTCGATTTGTTCGCGACGGGCTTCGGCAATGTCGTCGATGGCCCGACTCACCTGGCCCTCCCAGGCTTGTCGGGTGAACACCCCGGGTACGCGGGCATCGCTGGAAAACAACGCCTGGGCGTCGGTGGCACCGACCATTTGGCGCAGCTCCAGGGCGGGTGAGTGATTGATGGAGGCGTCGAGCACCTGTTGGTACAGGCTGGCTTCGGCATTGCGCTGGCCGAGTTGGCCGAGGAGAACTTGCCGGGCCTGGGCGATCAGCTTCGGGTCGGCCGGGATGCGCCACTCGGGATGCGCGGACAGTTGCTCGCTGTAGAACTGCCAGAGATCGGGCGACAGGGTTTGCCACAAGCCGGGGGAGACGCCGGGACGCAACGGTTCGGCGTCATTGAGGGTTTTAGCGAGGAATTCGGCGTCGGTTTTTTCCGGATGCGCCAGCATCAGGTAGGCCTTGAGCTGGCCGTAGGCGACCCGGGCCTCGCTGGCGCGCTCGGGACTGTCCGGCGCAAGCTGGATCAAAGCCATGAGTTGGCGTTGCAGGTTAGCCGCAGCCGGATCGCGCATCAGGCGGTGGTTGGCGTCGACATAGCGCGGCCACAGGGTGTCGAGCAGGGCCTGGTTCTGGTTCAGGCCAAAACGTTGGTGCCAGGGCGTACCGTTTTCGGCGCGGTAGTCCAGCCGCCCGAGTTCGCGGGTCAGCTCGTGCAAGGCCCGGAACTGTTCGTCGCCTTGTCTGGAGTGTTGCAACGCAGTCAGCGAGGTTTGCACGTGGCTGATCAGGGCCCGGTTGCTGGCGTAGGACAGCAGCAGGCCGGCGGCCCACACCAGCGCCAGGCTCATGGCCAGGGCGTAGCCGATACGCGGGGTGCTCCAGCCGACGCGGCTGATAGAGGGTTTGTCCCGCAGAACGCCTTCCCAGGCCGGGTCGATGGGCCAGAAATGATCCTTGGAAATGCGCTCCACCGGCAGACTGAACCACAAGCCACGCAGGGGCACACCACGGGCGAACTGACCGAATAACGGTGCGAGCGCCTGACACCAGCGGGAAATGCCTTCGGCCCCCAGATCGCGGGCCAGACGCAGGAGGAAGTCGTGGGCGTTGTTGATTTTCATCTGGGCCCAGCCGGCGTTGCGCAGGGGCTCGATGAGGGCGGCGAGACGGGTTTCGAGGGCGGCGGCGGTGAGTTTTGGCGGCAGCCGACAGCCGACGGCGTCGACCTGACGTTTGGCTTGCGGCCATTGGCTGTCGCAGACCTGCCAAAGATGGAGCGGGAGTTGCCAGCGCAGCCCAGCGGACAGGTACCGCAAGTAGCGAACACCGGCGGCCATCGCAGCATCGTCAGCGCTTTGATCGCTGCTGAGCGCCCAGACGACACCGTCCAGGGCGCGCCAGCGGCTCAGTGCACGCCACTGCGCCAGCAATGACTCATCCAGTTTGGTATGCACGCTGCCGCCCCACAACAGGACGGTGTTTTGTCCTTCCAGCCAGTGGTCCTGGGTCAGGCTGGGGGCGATGGCGGCAATCTGTTCAGGCTCGCCGAAGACGATAAAAAAACGCACCTTAAGGCGCCAGAAGAAGCCGTATTTCACGTGAAGCGAACAGATAAGCTCATCGAGCTTAAAAGCCGGCTTATGCGATGGCGTCAAAGGCGCGTCCGGTTGAGGATAGACCTTATCCACCTGGCCCTGATCACGATGGTTGAGTCGCTTGAGCTGTATCAACAGACGTGGTGCAAAAAGCCCGACGGCAGCCATAAGAATGATCAGCAAGAAAACAGAAATCCTTTGCCCTGGCTCCAGTAATCCCACCTCCTGACCATACCTCCAGATCACCCAACCTAACACCGAGGTCAATGCAACGGCCCATACCGACGTGCCAATCAGGCGCCACGAATTGCTTCCCTGCTTCATGCCAACTCTCCAGTGGTAACGGTGCTGATCCAATGCCGCGTTTCGTCCCGAGTCAGCAACAGCAAAGGCCGTTGCTGATGTCGGGCGACTTCAATCCCAAGGGCTGCCACCAGCCAGTGGCTGAAAGGTCCCGAGCGTCCCCAGAGGTATTCCTGAATCCATAGTTGCCCAGCCGTCAGTGATGCGCCGCAATGGCCGCTGATAGCCGCGACATCGCCGGTCAATGGATGCCAGTCTGCGTCGTCCGCCAACACGCTTGAGGCCTGACGCGCGATGGGCTGGGTTTGCATGAACAGCGTCAGTTCGTTCTTTAACTGGGTGGTGTCCAACGGCATCGGTCGCAACAACCTTCCCTGCACAGGCAGCTCCCACTCAGATGCCAGCCTGTCCGGACACAAAAGCAAAGCCGCCAATCCATCGGAATACGCCACCTCGCCGCGTACCTGCAACACCAGGATCAACTGAAGGGCCGGGCTGGCCGTCTTCAATATGTCGTCAATCCACTGGTAGGGCAGTTCATCAGTCACGGTGAGTTTTTCCGGTATGGGCGTGCCCATCACGGCCACCCAGCTCTGCTTCCAGGCATCGCGCAGCGCCAAGTGATGCATGGGCTCGACATCACTCAACAAGGTGATGTGCAGCGCCCGACCCGCAGGCAGAGCCAGCAATGTCGCGTCCAGCGCCTGAAGCAGCAACTGCAACCCCGTTAGCGCACGCACATGCGGGATCAACAATGCCGTAATGCGCCTTGCTTGCCCGCTACGGTTTGGAAAGCTGACAGCGCCTTGCGCCAGCGCGCTGGCAGACACCTGATCCGGCAGCAGCACGCAACTGCCGCACACCGCCATATACCGTTGCGCCCAGCCCTGCCAGGCCTGTTGCGCAACCAGTGCCTCCTCCTCAAGAAACTGCTGATGACTCAGCGCACTACCGTAGAAGTAAGCGCGCGCGCCAAACGCGAGGAGCCAGATCAGCAAGGGTGAGCCGGACACCGCCCAGATGTTCACGGCGTGCAGCGGCGGCACGCGCTCAGAGGCGTACAGCAAGAACAGCAGCACACTGGCCAGCACCGCCACGACCGCCGCCAATATCCAGCGGCTCACCACAATCGGTGCCGGAACTTCCCCCCTATCGGGTGCCTGACGATCCCAGCCCATGGCTCAATCCACCCTGCAATCGGAAGCACTGGAAATCACCTGGCAACCGCACTCGCTGTGACAGCCGTTGACCACCATCGCCCGACCGTTTTCAGACCATTGATCGGTACCCTCGGTAATCGCGTTACGCCCATGCAGGGGGCAACTGACTTCGTCACCGACTAAAGCCACGAGCCTGCCATTTACGAACATAGTGGAAGACGCCGAGATCACTTCGCCGTCGTGGGTGGTTTTATCACCCAGCAAAACAAATTCTTGGGACATACGAATTAATTCCAATGGTTAAGACTGGGCCAATGACTGGCTGTAAGGGTCGTAGGGAAGAAGCACGGTGACGGGGGCGAACAGCCTTGTACCGCGCAGCCAGACGGGTGACGTGACCCCGGTAAATAGAGTGATGAATCCGAAGGGAAGAACCATGTTCATTTTTGCGCCTGCGCAGCCAGGCGGATGGCTTGTAATTTGCGGAAGTCGGGTTTGGAGCGACCGTCGGCTGAGGTGCTGCCGTCGGGGTAGGTGAAGGCGGTGTGGTTACCCTCTTTCTTCTCCTTTGGCTGTATGGAGTAAACGGTGAATTTAGAATGCAGGACAGGTTCGAAATAAACACGTCGGGCCTGCAATGCTTGATAGCCAAGATAGATATCACCTTCACCTGTCAGGCTAATTTGTTTCCTGTAACCGCCAAGAAAGGCCTCACTCAACCAGGGGTAATAGTCCTTCTTGATCATCAAATCCCCTTCGACTTGAATAGGCATACCTGCGCTTCTGAGCCCGCGATTGTGGTCAAATTTCACCACGACACCGCCTCCCGCGCCGTAAGTTACATTCTCGCCAAATTGCGCGGGATTGCTGTAGGCAACGCCAAAGATGACGTTACTCAAGCGCCACTGGCATGCACCACCGCCGTCCATTGGTAACTTGGCTTCGTAGAGATCACTCTGCCCCTGCTGCTGCAGTTGCACGTCAATTCCGTGATAACCCTGCAGTTCAATGCGTTGGCCGCTGGCTCCGGAAGTAATGCGCTTGCAGATGGGCGAGCGATACATCACTTCCAGCGTTTCGGCTTCAAGTTCCTTGGGCACTTTCACCGTGATGGTCATGAGTTCGCTGTCCGGAGGCGGCGCCAAACTTCGGTCCATAGCACAACCGCTCAGGCCGGTGAATAGAGTGATCATGGTGAGGGGAAGAACTATGTTCATTTTTGCGCCTCCGCAGCCAGGCGGATGGCTTGTAATTTGCGGAAGTCGGGTTTGGAGCGACCATTGGCTGAGGTGCTGCCATCGGGGTAGGTGAAGGCGGTGTGGTTACCTTCCTTTTTAATCTTCGGTCCAGCCGAATAGACCGCGAAACCTGAGTGCAGAACCGGCTCGAAATATACTTGGCGAGCTTGCAATGCCTGATAGCCGAGATAAATATCGCCTTCACCCGCCAAACTTAGGGTTTTTTTGTAAGGTCCCAAAAACTCTTCATCGATCCAAGGGTAATAGTCCTTCTTGATCATCAAATTCCCTTCGACTTCAATAGGCATACCCGCGCTTCTCAGCCCGCGGTTGTGGTCAAACTGCACCACAACACCGCCTCCCGCTCCGTAAGTTACATTTTCGCCGAAGCGTGTTGGGTCGCGGTAGGCAACGCCAAAGACGACGTCACTTAAGCGCCACTGGCACGCACCGCCGCCATCAATCGGCAACTTGGCCTCGTAGAGATCACTCTGTCCCTGCTGTTGTAGTTGCACGTCAATCCCGTTGTAACCCTCCAACTCGATGCGTTGACCGCTGGCTCCGGAAGTAATGCGTTTGCAGATGGGCGAGCGGTACATCACTTCAAGTGTGCGCGCTTTCAAAGCTTTGGGGACTTTCACTGTGATGGTCATTAGTTCACTTTCGCGCGGCGGCGCCAAACTACGGTCCATGGCGCAACCGCTCAGGCTGGTGAGTAGAGCGAATAAAACGACGGTGGTGTTCCTGATCATGGTCTTGTCCTGGCCGGTATTTACGGGCTTAACCCTTAATGGTTTCGTGGTGCCTCTCGGGATCCGAGACCGCATCGAAACGTTGCAGCGCTTCGGCGCCGCCCTCCATTTCCCGCGTGACGCGCAGGGCCTGCTCCAGTTGGTTTTGCAGTTCGAGGAACACCCGGTTACGCGTCAGCTCATCTTCGGGCGCGCTCAAGGCGTTCTCCCGCATCTGTTGCTTGAATTTCTGCCGCTGCACCTGCCGCTCCAGCAACGGGTCGCGCCCAGGGTTGAGCAGTTCCAGCAACTGGTTGCGGATATGGGGTTGGTACACCCCCATGAAATGGTTGCCGAGCCCGGTGAACCGGCCGGTCCTGAGGTTGCCATTGGGCGGGAAGATTCTGTTCCGGCTCTCGGTGGCCAATGAGGTGAAAAACCGCTGCTGGGCGTGTTCGGCCTGTTGGCTGTCGTCGGTGCTCAGGCTGGGTACCACATACATCAGGGATCGTTGCGCCAGGCGATGGTTGATCGTGGTGTGGTAGGGCGCGCCCAGTCCTTCCTTGTTGAGATAGGCCGGATAGTGCGAGCCTCTGGCTTGGCGGTGCTGGTCGGCCCAGTAAAGCATGGCGATTTCGCCGTGATGGCAGAACGGGTCGCCGTACCGGAACAGTTGGCTGGCGGTTAGTTGAACCAGGGACCAGGCGAAGCCCAAAGAGGTGCCCAGTTGGCCGTACAGGTTGTACAGGTGGTTGTCCAACTCCGCTTCGGGCGGGACGCTGGGGATCGTGTCTGTGTCATTGACATGACGAAAGTGTCGAATCTCGGCTAGGCCGTGCACGGCTTTGAGGGTGAAGGTGCGGGGCATGCCGTAGGTGTAGAGCAGTGGTTTTTGATCTTTTAGCGACGCGGCGTGGATCAGGCCAAGGGCGCCGCCCAGGCTGTGGCCGCAAATGAACAGTTTTTTGTCGCGAATCTCACTACCGATCGTTTCGCCTAGATTCTCGGCATAAATCCTTCTGGCCTTTTCAAATGCATCACGAAACCCCAGATGAACACTGCCCTGCGGTGTCAAGTCGGCGCAGGGTACCTTGGGTTCACAAGTGGCCTGCACTTCTGGCTTAACTGGCCGAAAGGTTACATCCGTTGCCAGATCGGTAAACGGCCATGCCATTTCGGTACCGCGCCAAGCGACCAATACCTGGGAAGCGTTGATAGCGTAGAAAAATTGAGTATTGCCTTCCGGGGGATTGGCCTTGCCCGTATCCAGCGTCCGCGCCAACGTATAGCGCTCACTAAAGGGCACATCCGTTACCACGCAAACCCAGTTGTTCCCGGTATCCAATACGCGCGGCGTACGTGACAGGTCCAGGCATTGATGGAGAAAAAACCGCTCAGGTGAACCGCGTTCTTTTTGAGGATCCCTGCTATAAGCCAAAATGCTCATAAGCCCCAAATTGTGTGCATTAACCAAGCTGTACTCAGGCTGATGATGTAACACCAACGCCCAAGCACGAAACGGACACACCTCCACCACATGCCGGCGATTCAGCTCCTCGTACTCAACGGTAAACCCACTGAAAGTCGGGTCCGGAAAGTGAAACGCCGGAAGTTTCTCCGGGTCTGCCAACGGCGGGTCAACGTTCGGCGCTTGATCGCATAACTGCCCAATGCGCACATAGTGGTAGCCATGCCCCGCCGCGATCGACTGCGCCTCAATCGGCGAAAAGCCCGGGCGCTGCGGACCGTAGGGCGCGCTGCGGTCACCGATAATTGGCCACTCCGGTTCGGGCCTTTCGGCACGCAAGCGCCGGGTTTGCAGTTGCTCGGCCAGCGGGTCGGCGGACACCAGCAAGGTGATGGGGATGGGGTGCAGGCCGTCTACACGAACCACTCCTTGGGCATCGCTCACACCTGAGTACGGCGGCGCACAGTCGGCACGTGTGGCATCGTTCACCGCTCGCCACGGCAGGTTCGCCAGTGGTTCACCCTGTTCATCCACCAACTGGAATTCAACCCAGTGCTTTTTCTGTGGACCGCAAGTCACCACTTTGACGGTGCCGAGTGTATCCGTGCGATGCAAAAATTCGTCACTCATACAAGCCCCTGAGCATCTCTAGTTATGATGGGTTAAATCCATAATCAATGGTGCGTAGATTTGCTTTTCCATCTAACTGAAAAACTTCGACAAAAGAAAAACAAAAAATAACCATCCAACTCCACCCACCACAAGTCCGACTGACCATTTCATGCGTAGTTTGATAGAGCCAGGCAAACAAGCCAGTTCCTGAGCGTCGAGCGAACCGTTGCGTATATGCTTGTACGGCCACATCACACTTCCGGCCACTACCATAGATAAGGCGCTGCGTGAAAAAAAAGAACCACCCGCCCATACATCAGCATAAGACGTCACAATGGAGCTTTTTTTAAAAACCTTTAACACCACCTCCAAATCACGGCATGCGACATAACTATTCACCCCGGCACCCGCCAATCCGAGGGCCAGAGGCGCGAACAATGAAAACAATAACTTCAATAAAACAAGCGTCATGAGTATCTCCATCGACCGCACACACTGACTGGCGTACTACTTCACCTGCCAACGAGTAAATTCCTCGAGCTCGTCATCAAAAAGCTCTACAACTTCTGACGCAACCCATCCTGCGGCGATCCCGCCACCAATCAATAGTGCAACAGCACACACGGGAGCTCCTGGGCCACACACCAGCGAAGCGGCAGAGCCGGCTAAAATCGTGCCTGAAAGCCCGCCAGCCATTACAGCGCCTTGCTTGATCACTTCTTTCACTTTGTTTTGCGCATTGACAACGTCGTAGACAACATACGCAACAGTCACCACTATCAGCACTTTCCCTATCGTTCTTAATGCTTTGTTTCTTATATTGAACTTGGTGTTTGGCCTGGCGGAAGACTCAATGATCTCGTAATGAACAGTACTTTTTTGCCTAGGGCCCAGCTCATTAAACCTTTTTCCAAATTTCCTGCCGGACTTTTCGTCCAGCAATTTCTCCAGAGCAGGAGAAATTACTTTCTCTTTCTCAGCAACGGCGCGCCCCGCCACCGAAGTTCTGGCGCGCGTTTCCGCCATGATTTTATTTCTCATTTCATAGCAAAACTCAGCACCTTCCTTTGCTGAAATGCTCCCATTTGCTACTTGCTTCAAAACCTCAACCTTGACCCTCTTGACGTTACGATTGTAATTATCACGCTGCCTTGCATCTTCTATAAAATCCGAAGAAAACTTAACGGCAACTCCCTCAAAGCTCTCTAGCGCACGCTCCAGAACCTCAGCATCAACCGAGTGATTTTCTCGAGCCAGGTAATTTCGATAAGGGGCATCCATATTGATTACTCCATAATCCTTTTCAGTATTTCTTCGGCGCAGCTAATACCCGTTTCCTGTGGCGCAAGTTCAGCCACCTCAAACTTGACACAGGTGTTACCAGCAAAAGAATAAAAGCTCGCCTTGTTCTGATGATCGAACTCACCTTGCAAAACGGTTCCATCGTCCATCGTCGCAGTGCATTTGATGCCTTGATGATTCAATTCAACCGGCGCGCAAAAGCAGATCCATTTCTCCGATGCCGGAAACTCAACTTTCAACTCTCCCGGGACCAGTGTATGGATCGGCATGGCCTTGCCTGCCTTATCGGTCACCCCCTTGAACACCTCTCCCTGCCGGGTGGTAATCCGATAACGAGTGAACGGCAGGGGCACCCGGGCTTCATCCTTCAGGGCATAGCTACCGGAATATCCCGCTGGTAGCGGTGATACCGGCGTATCAAGGCTGGCGCTTCCAAGCTTGTCGACATGGGCAGCCTTGAGGTAAATATTGCCGGGCGCACCCAGCTCAATTTCGCCATTCTTCAGGCGGATATAGGCGCCACCACAGTTGAGTACAAGCTCTTGTGGCGCGCTGATTTCTACGCGGCCTTCCACGCTTTCGATCTTGATATCGGTCTTCGCCATCGCATGCAGATTGCTGGCCTGGGCATGCAGCTCAATCTTGCCTAAGGCGGCCTTGAGCTGCATGTCTGCACGTTGCGCAAGTACGCTAATCCCCCCCTCGGCAGCGGCCGTGATGTTGTGCCCGGCGCTGATGTCGGCGTTGTGCGCCGCCATGATGCCCACGCTTTCGCCCCCGGATGACAGGCATACCGCTTTGGGACTGACCACACCGACGCCTGCGGGGGCATGCAGCAATACGCCTGATCGCCCCAACTCGCTGAGCGCCTGAACCAGTCCTCGTTGGCTATCGATATCACCGGGGAGAGCTCGTGCATTACGAGCCGCATCGGCCAGGGAACGCGCCAGTGATAGCGCGCTTTCCAACTGCGTAATGGCAGCTTCCATTTCAAGTTGCTCACCGCCGGCCTTGACCTGCTTGTCGGCACTGATAAACAACCCCTTCCCCGCCCGAATGGCACCCCAGTCGTCGGTTCGCAGCTCAAACCCCTCCCCGCGCTTTTTCTTCCCGGCATCCACCAAATGCCCAAGGTTCAGCTGACTTTTCCCACCGTATTCCGTACTGAGCTTGACGTGCTCCTGCCCCCGCGTGTCGTCCATGCGCAGTTTGTTATTGGCCGGCGTGCGCAGCACGTTGCGTTTGTAGTTGCGCAAGGT
>NZ_JACARE010000044.1 GCF_013386765.1 Pseudomonas yamanorum | reverse complement strand
GGAGGTGCAATGCCACCTCTGTGGGAGCCGGGCTTGCCCGCGATGCTGGCGACTCAGTCTCCCTGGCACACCGCGGTGATCCCATCGCAGCCTCGCCAAGGCTCGACAGCTCCCACAGGGATTACGCAGTTAAAGCGTACTTTCCATCGCCTTCATCAGCACCGGATCCCGCCCGTAGATATCCGGCGCGTACAACAACGCGCCCTTGCTATCGACCTGCACCGTCCAATATGCCAACAGCACCGGCACTGGCGTCGCCAGCCGGAACTCGTGGGTCGTTTCCGTCGCCAGCAATTCTTCGGTACGGATCTTCTCCGCCGGGCTCACCAGCAAATCCCGCAGTAGCAGCGGCTGCTCAACCCTTACACACCCCGAACTGAAGGCTCGCGGGCCCTTGGAGAACAGCGGCTGGCTCGGGGTGTCGTGCAGGTACACAGAAAACGGATTGGGAAAGCGCAGCACGATCCGGCCCAGCGGGTTGCGCGGGCCGGCGCCCTGGCGCAGCAGGATGTTGCCGGGCCGCGACCAGTCGACCTGTTCGGGCATCAGCAGGTTGCCCTGGCTGTCGAGCACTTGCAGGTTCTGTTGACGCAGGTATTCGGGGTTCAGGCGGATGGCCGGCAGCTTGTCCTCGCGCATGATGGTGGGCGGGATGGTCCAGGTGGGGTTGAGGGTCAGCCGGGTAATACGCGATTTGAGCAGCGGCGTCTGGCGGTCGGCGCGGCCGACTTGCAGGCGGGTTTGCCACACGGGCACGCCGCCCTGATAGAAGCTCAGTTGCGCCGCCGCAACGTTCACCAGCACGCCTTCGGGCTCCAGGTCCCGGGACAGCCAGCGAAACCGCTCAAGGTTGATGCGCAGTTGTTCGCGGCGAATCGCCGGGCTGATGTTCAGCTCGGTGACGGTGCCGGGGCCGATCACGCCGTCGGCTTGCAGGGAATGGCTTTGCTGGAAGGTCTTGACCGCGTTCACCAGCTCGCCACGGTATTGGGTGCCGGACGATGTACCGGTGAGGTAGCCGCCATTGACCATTCGCCGCGCCAGTTGCGGCACCCGCGCATCGTCCATGCCCGGGCGCAACAACGGGCCGCTGGCTACCGCCTCCCAATGCTGCAACGGTTGCTGGCGCAAGGCGGCATAGGCGCTGCGCAGGCTAAGGTACAGCGGCGCACTCGGGCGGGCCTGGTCGAAAGCTTGGGCGACGTTCTGCATACCGGCTTCGGCCATCGCCAGTAATTGGGTGTCGGGGTCCGGGGCCGGTGGCTGCGAGTGCCACACAGGCTCGAAGCGCGACTGCTGCAAGCGGCCAAAATGCAGATCCTGCAGCGCTTGCAGGTATTGCCGGCTGGTGCCGATGTCGCTGCACAGCACGTTGGCCGTGGCATCCACCGCAGGCAATCTATAGTGACCCGGGTCCAGGCCGTCATCGGCCAGCATCAGCAGTTGGGCCTGCAACGCGGCGCGCCGATCCCCCTCGGACCAGAGCACCCCGTCGCCCTGCTGCTGATAAAAAGCCTGCAAGCGTGCCAGGGAAGGCGCATCGACTTGCCCGCCCAGATCGGGACAAACGCTGGACAATTGCGAGAGCGCCAATTGCACCGGGGCCGGCGACACCACCAACAGGTCTTCGGCTGTCGCGACCAGCGGTGCAACGAGCAGGCAAATGCTCAAGTAACATGCGTGTTTTTTGAACAATCGCTTAGCTCCCATCCACGGCGGAGATGCTCTATACATGCTGACCTTTTGCTGCCGACTCGGCCTGATCATCTCGACCTTTGCCTCGCTGAGCACCGTTGCGCTCGCAGACACGGGTAAACCTCTTACTCTGTATAGCAGCCTCGCCCACGCCGCTCCAGAACTCAACCCCGCCGTTCTTAAAAGTGCCCTCACGGCCATGCAGTGCGCTGTAGGAAACGGCCTTGAACAGTCCGATCGACTGGCCGTGATCGACTACTCCCAACCTTCGACCGCCCGTCGCCTGTGGATCTTTGACCTGCGCAAGAAGACGTTAGTGCTGCGGGACCTGGTGGCCCACGGGCAAAAGTCCGGGGAAAACTTCGCCACCCAGTTCTCCAACCGCGAGGGCAGCTACCAGTCCAGCATTGGTTTGTTCCGCACCCAGGAGAGCTATGAAGGCGCCCATGGCTACTCACTGCGCATGGACGGCCTGGAGCCGGGTTTCAATGACCGTGCGCGGGACCGCGCCATCGTGATTCATGCCGCCGAGTACGTCAGCCCCCTGTGGAGCAAGCGCGAAGGCCGCATCGGCCGCAGCCAGGGTTGCCCCGCCGTGCGCCCGCAAGTGGCGCGCCAGGTGGTGGATAAACTCAAGGACGGCCAGTTCATGTTTTCCTGGTACCCCGACCAGCGCTGGCTGAAGTCCTCGGCGTACCTCAACTGCAAGCCGCGCCAGATGGCGAGCGCCGGCACCGTCAAAGGCGGTTGATGGTCTCGCCGTTGGCGTGCACCATGCGGCTCACGCCACCAGGAACTTCACCGTGTTCCTGGGCTTGATGAGAGAGAGACCCCGAGATGCTTTTATATCAATCCACCTGGATCGAGATTGGTCAGTTTCTGGAACGCAGCCGCAGCATCGTGATTCCCATCGGCTCCAACGAGCAACACGGCCCCACCGGCCTGCTGGGCACCGACTGGATGTGCCCGGAAATCATCGCCCATGAAGCGCAAAAAAATGCCGACATCCTGATCGGCCCGACCTTCAATATCGGCATGGCGCAACACCACCTGGGCTTCCCCGGCACCATCTCCCTGCGCCCGTCGACCTTTATCGCGGCGATTGGTGACTGGGTGCGTTCGCTGGCGGGCCATGGTTTCGAAAAGATCCTGTTCCTCAACGGCCACGGCGGCAACATCGCCTCGATTGAAGCGGCGTTCTCCGAGCTGTACGCCGAGGCGAGTTTTGCCGGGCGCCCGTCGGGTTATGCGCTGAAGCTGTGCAACTGGTGGGACCTGGAAGGCGTGACTGACCTGGCGCACCAGCAATTCCCAGTGGGCCATGGCAGCCATGCCACACCGTCGGAAATCGCGGTGACCCAATGGGCTTATCCGGACGCGATCAAGTCGGCAGACTACTCACCGCAAATCGCCAACACCGGGCCGATCCGCGAAGCCCGCGACTTCCGCGCACGTTTCCCCGATGGCCGCATGGGTTCGGACCCGGCGCTGGCCACCCCGCAAAAAGGCGGTGAGTTGGTGGCGTTGGCGGCCAAGGGCTTGGTGAAGGCGGTGGATACGTTCAGCAGCGAGCCAAAACCGAGCTGATTCATTCGAGTGTAGGAGCTGGCTTGCCAGCGATGCAGACACCTCGGTGCATCAGATACACCGAGGCGATGCTATCGCTGGCAAGCCAGCTCCTACAGGGTCATGGGTTTACAGGCAATCCCGCGCCGCATGCTCGAAACGCGACGGCTTGAACGGCGACGCTACCGGCTTGCGCTCGTACAGGAACACCTTGCCGCCGTCCTGAGCCTTGTAGACCTCAAGAATGTTGTCCGCGGCGATCTTGCTGCTCACCACGATCCGGGCATGACGCGAGTTCTGCGTGACCGTGGAGGTCATGCCGTCTTTCTCGAACTTGGGCACCACACACTGCACATAGGCTTCGGGGTCCTTGGCGGTTTGCAGGGTGAGGGATGGAGCGTTGGGGGCGGACGCACAGCCCGTCATCAAAACAGAAGCAAAAGCCATCGCAGGCACTAACAACACGCGCATAAAAAATCCTGAAAAATATAAGAAGTGGGCTAACCGGCGGCGACCAACGCCTTGAGCGAGGCATCGAACTGTTTCAATGCATTCAACTGAACGTCGCGCTGCTGCCCAATCTGTGCAGCGATCTGGGGCGCCGTTTTGTCATGGACCCATACAGAAGGCAAGTGCATTTGCATCGAACCTTCGGCTTTGGCGATGTATTGCAGGTCCAGGTCGTAGAACTTCGCCACAAACCGCGCCTCCACCAGGTCATTACGCTGGGTCAGCAACTGGTTGTAGGTGTCGAGCATCACCACCACGTCCGGGTGCGCCTGCAAGAGCGCATCGAGGTTGTCGTAGCGGGTGACCGAGGCAAAGGTGTGCCGCAGGGACGTCATCAGCCAGTCAATCGCCAGGTCCGGGTCGGAGCTGTCGACGAAGGCCTGGCGTATCTGCTCGTCCAACTGGCCCTTGGCACCATTGGCCGCCATGTCGTGGTAGCGCGCCAGGTACTGCAGGTTGTCGAGGGTGTTGTCGCTGTAGAGCACGCCGACCGATTGCGAGTGTTGCAAACTCACCGGGCTGGCGGCGATCGGCAACAAATGGCTGGTTTGCAGGCCCGAGGCCAAAGCCGGTACTGCCACGCCAATCCCGCTCATCAGCAGCGCCACCAGGGCCAATCCAGTAAAAGTCCGCATCGCAGGGTCCTTGCACATCATTTCCGATGAGGGCAATTGTCCTCCTTTTCCAGAAAAACAGAACTCGCAATGCTTGATGGTGACTATTATCTGGAGCAATAGTGTTGTGCAGGCCGCCCCATACAAAACGATAAGGAATGCCTATGAACCGCCATCAGAAAACCTTCGACCGCATCCGTGAAGCCGTGCTGCCGGAATTTCGCGACCGGGTTGCCGATTACCTGGTCGATTATGAGGAAGTGCTGCTGGACACCGCCGCCGAGCCGCAAGTGCTCTACGCCATCGCCCAGCAGCTACGCGGCTACTTGCGCGGTTTGAACACCACCCGGGTGCTGGGCATGGCCGACTGGGAAGACCTCGACCGCCGGGTGGTGCAGGCGTGGCTGGTGTTGCAGCAAGCCGAATAGCGCCACGCCAGCGGCTCAGCGAATATCCACGCGGTAACGGAAGTGTTCGGCATGGCCACGGCCGCGCCGCAGTTCCAGGGGTTGACCGGCGTAATCCCGGGCCAGCCGTTCGATCACCATCACCGGGCTGCCCACCGGCACCTGCAGCCAACGCGCCCACACGTCATCGATGGATTCGGCGGTAAGGGCTTCCTCGGCAGACGCCACAACCTGCCCGCAGACCTCTTCGTAGGTCGGATACAGCAACAACCCCTGCCGCGTCAGGTCGACGTCCAACAGCGCCTGGAACCGCGCGCGCGGCAGCCAGATTTCCTCGGCCAGCACCGGCCCCGTGTCCAGCACATGCACCCGCACGATACAAATCACCGGCGCATCCGGCTCGAGGCCCAGCACCTCGCTCACCGACAACGGCGCCGCCACCGGCTTGACCGACAGGATCCGGCTTTGTGGCAACTGGCATTCACCGCCCGGACCCTGGAAGCGGAAACACCGGAACAACGATGACTGGAACTTCGGGCGGCGCACAAACGTGCCCCGGCCTTGCTGACGCTCCAGGATGCCCTCGCCCACCAACGCCTCGATCGCCTTGCGCACGGTGCCGGTCGACAGCTGGTATTGCGTCGACAGCACCGCCTCAGGAGGAATCGCCGCACCGGCGCGCCAGTGATTATTGGCAATCTGCTCAATCAGATGATCCCGAAAGCGTTGGTACAGCGGCAGGCGGGAGTCACTCGACAGTATATTCATGGACCAGGATTCACTTTGTAATGGAGAAGATGACTACAGCGACGGTCGTGCCTGCTTGACCCATTCCTGGACCGAAGGCCGTTGCCACTGGCGCTCGGCGTACGCCACCAGGCCGGCGGGCACGCTGTCACCGTTGAGGATCAGGCGGTTGAGCATCACGGCCAGGTCCACGTCGGCGATCGACCACTCGCCGAACAGGTAGTCACGGCCATCGGCCAACAGCGCCTGTGCCGCGTTGATCAGCTTGTGGGCTGCCGCTTGCGCTGCCGGCGACAGCGGTTCGCCTTTAAGCCCGTAAAACACCACCAGGGTCGAGCGCTCCTGCCGGATCGGCATCAAGTCGCTGCGCAGCCACGCCTGCACCTGGCGCGCCCTCGCCCGCTGGCGAGGCTCTGCCGGGTACACCGGCACCTGCGGGAACACATCCTCCAGGTACTCGGTAATCGCCGAAGACTCGGACAACGCAAACTCTCCCTGCACCAGGGTCGGTACGCGTCCGGTCAACGACAACTGGCCGAACGCCTCGGACTGGTTCTCGCCCGTGTCGAGGTTGAGGGTGAGCAACTCGAACTCCAGGCCTTTTTCCCGCAGGGTCACAAACGCCGACATCGCGTAGGGACTGGTGAAGTGGGCGTCAACGTACAGGCTCAGCGGGCGATGGTTCACGGCGACATCTCCTTGGTGGGAGCACCACACTACGAGATCGCGCGGCGCAAATGAAATGCGCGGT
Source organism: Pseudomonas yamanorum (assembly GCF_013386765.1). Classification (GTDB taxonomy): domain Bacteria; phylum Pseudomonadota; class Gammaproteobacteria; order Pseudomonadales; family Pseudomonadaceae; genus Aquipseudomonas; species Aquipseudomonas yamanorum_A. The sequence continues at coordinate 63,083 of NZ_JACARE010000044.1, read as the reverse complement.
TTTTATGGGGGCATTCCTGGCTGGAATACCACCGATAATGGCAATACTATGGCGTCTAGCCACCCCACCTGAGGTGCCCCAAAACCAGATCAAGGAACGATCAAACGATGAAACAAGCGGTAGTCGTCATCCACGGCATCGGCGAGCAGCGCCCGATGGACACCCTGCGCGGCTTCGTGGAAGCGATGATCCCGGCGGACACCCCCGAGGCCACACCCTTCTACTGGAGCAAACCCGACCGTTTTTCGCGCAATTTCGATTTGCGCGTGTTGAAGTCGGCCGGCCGCAACACCACCGATTTCTACGAATACTACTGGGCCCACAAGATGCAGGGCACCAAGGTCGGCCACCTGCTGAGTTGGCTATGGGACATTTTCAAGCGCCCGCGCCGGGATATTCCCACCGCCATCGTGCCGATCTGGCGCGCCACCCGCTGGACGGTGCTGGCCCTGCTGGTGCTGCTGGTCAGCGGCACCCTGGCCACCCTGTATGGACGTTTCCCCCACAGCGACAACCCGTTTGCCCTGGTCCCGGTGCTGCTGGCCGTGATCGGCCTGGCATTGAAGTATTCGGCACTCTCCTACCTCGGCGATGCCGCCCGCTACCTGAGCCCCAACCCGCAGAACGTGGCGGTGCGCGAACAGATCCGCGCCGATGGCGTCGACCTGCTGCGGGCCCTGCACGACAAGGGCGACTACGACCGCATCATCGTCGTCGGCCACAGCCTGGGCAGCGTGATTGCCTACGATATCGTCGGCTACCTGTGGCACGAACATCACGACCAGTTGCACCCCAACAGCCCGGAACTCGCCGCCCGCTACGCCAACCACGAGCGCCTGCAACCGGTGGTCCAGGACACGTTGCCCAAGGCCGGAAGTGCCCTCGACGGCCGCCTGCAAAGCCTGCTCCGATTCCGCGAGCAGCAGGCCGAAGCCTTTATCGAACAAAGCAACCTCGGCAACCCGTGGCGCATCACCGACCTCGTCACCGTCGGCAGCCCCATGGCCCACGCCAGCCTGCTGCTGGGCCGCAGCGTGAGCGACTTCCAGCGGCGCATCGAACGCCGCGAGGCGCCCGCGTGCCCGCCGACCCTCGACGAAAAGGGCTACGGCTACAGCGGCCGGCTGTCCATCACCGTGGGCCAGCGCCCCTTTTCACCGTTGTACCTGCACCACGCAGCGGCCTTCGCCGTGACCCGCTGGACCAACCTCTACTTCCCTGCGCCAATGGGCCTGTTTGGCGATATCGTCGGCGGCCCGGTCAGCCCGGTAATGGGCGCCGGCGTGCTGGACCTGCCGGTGACCGTGGGCCAATGGAAAGGCTGGCTGGCCAGGTCCTGGCTCAGCCACACCCACTACTGGAGCGAACGCGGCGGCAAACAGGGTTACCTCAGCCAATTGACCACCGATGAAACCGCGATCACCCACGGCGAACGCCCGTCGGCGACGCAAGCGCTGCGCTGGGCAATTGACCTCAAGGGTGTGCGGCGTTTTCGTCAGGTGGGTGTCCGGAACACAGTCGCCGAACCAGAGGTCTAGCCCGAAAAGCCACCGCCCTCCAGAAACGCCCGCTCCTCTTCTGTCGTGACCCTGGCCAACACCTCATTACGATGGGGAAAGCGCCCGAACCGCTCGATGATGCGAGCGTGCTCTTTAGCCCAGTGATAGGTATTGGCATCGAGGTCCTTGTTCAGCGCCACCGACAATTTCTGATCCTCGGGATCTTCAGAATGCGCGAACGGCAAATAACAAAACGCCCGCAACGGGGTTTCAATCAACTGATCCATCCCCGCCTCGACCATCTGCCGCGCGTACAGCCGCGCCAGTGGGTCGGTGGCGAACATATGCGCCGTGCCGCGGAAGGTATTGCGCGGGAACTGATCCAGCAGCAACAGCAGCGCCAGCGCGCCTTCCGGTGATTGCATCCAGTTCTCCAGCTCGCGCCGGGCGGCCTGGAAGTGCGCCGTGTGAAAAGCCTCGCGAAAGCGCCGGTCAAACGCTTCATCCTTGGCAAACCAACGCTTGGGCCCTGCCTGCTTCCAGAACTCAATAACTGCCAGCGCTCCATTCTCGATAGTCGTCACTGCCCTCTCCTCGATAAGCCCACAGATTTCATCATCGCCTTAAACAAAACCTTTAAAGTTCCGGAATATGTCTGAATGTTTCCACTGTACAAAGGTCCCGTTGATGATCCTACGCCTTGCCCAGATTTTCAGTGACTCCAACCCCAGGGTCCGCGCCAAGCTGTTTGGCATCTACGGGGTGTTGATCGGTATTAACGTGGTGGCCTGGCTCTGGGCGCTGGTGGCGTTTCACGAGCATCCGGTGCTGCTCGGCACCGCGTTGCTGGCCTACGGTTTCGGGCTGCGGCATGCGGTGGACGCCGACCATATCGCCGCCATCGACAACGTCACCCGCAAGCTGATGCAGGAGAAGAAACGTCCGGTGACGGTCGGGTTCTTTTTCTCCCTGGGGCATTCTTCGGTGGTGGTGCTGGCGTCCATTGGCGTCGCGTTTGCGGCATCGGCGATGCAGGAACGGTTTGAAGGGTTCAAGGCCATTGGCGGGGTGATCGGCACGTCGGTCTCGGCCACGTTCCTGCTGGTGATCGCCTTGATGAACCTGGTGATCCTGCACGCCATCTACAAGGCCTGGCGCCATGTGCGCCAGGGCGGCGCGTATGTGGAGGATGACTTCGACCTGTTGCTGGCGAACCGGGGTTTTATGGCGCGGATGTTCCGCCCGGTGTTTCGCCTGGTCAGCCGCAGCTGGCACATGTACCCGTTGGGATTCCTGTTCGGGCTGGGCTTTGACACGGCCACCGAGATCGGGCTGCTGGGCATCTCTGCAACACAGGCCTCTCAAGGGCTGTCGCCGTGGTCAATCATGGTGTTCCCGCTGCTGTTCAGCGCCGGCATGTCCCTGGTGGATACCCTCGACGGGCATCTGATGCTGGGGGCGTATGGCTGGGCGTACATGAAGCCGATCCGCAAGATCTACTACAACATGACCATCACCCTGGTGTCGGTGGTGGTTGCGGTGGTGATCGGCAGCATTGAAGCGCTGGGGTTGATTGGTGACCAGTTGGATCTGAAGGGGTCGTTCTGGGGCTTTATCGGCGCGTTGAACGACAGTTTCGGGGTGTTGGGCTACATGATCATCGGGATCTTCGTGGCCAGTTGGGCGATATCGGTGATGCTGTATCGCCTCAAGGGGTTTGACCGGATTGAAGTCAAGGCGGGTTGACCTTTTGGCGCTGTTGTTGTGGCGAGGGAGCTTGCTCCCGCTGGGTCGCGAAGCGGCCCCAACAAGGTAATTGCGATCCACCTGAAAGAACGCTGGGGCCTTTTGGGGGCTGCTTCGCAGCCCAGCGGGAGCAAGCTCCCTCGCCACAGCAAGCTCCCTCGCCACAGCAAGCTTCCTGGCCACAACAAGCTTCCTGGCCACAGGGTCTTCATAGATTTTTGGCAGCTTAGAAATCCACCGTCGCCGATAACTTCACCGTCCGTGGCTCACCCTGGGTCAGGTAGTTATTGGCGGTCGAGGCCGACGACCAATACGCCTTGTTCGCCACGTTCTCCACATTGGCGCGCAAGGTGATGTACTTGTCGTCTGCCTTGAAGCCATACCGCGCCCCCAGGTCGACACGGGTCCAGGCCGGGATGCTCAGGCTGTTGGCTGCGTTGACGTATTCACCACCCGTGCGCAGCATCCGTGCGCTGACCGCCGCGCCTTGAATACCCGGCACATCCCAATCCGCACCGACGTTGTACTGGAAGCGCGGCACACCGGCGGCGCGGTTGCCGTCGGTGGCGCCGTTGGAGGTGCTCTTCTGTTCGGTGTCCATCCAGGTGGCGCCAGCCAGCAGGCGCAGGCCGTCGATAGGCTCGCCGAACACGTTGAGTTCTACGCCTTTGTTGATCTGTTCGCCGTCGACGGTGAAGGTGTCCTGGCTCTGGCCCGGGAAGCGCGTAGTGGCGTTGTTCGGCTGTTCGATGCGGTAAACGCCCAGGGTGGCGCCATAGTTTTCCCAGTCCAGCTTGACCCCGGCTTCCGTCTGTTTGCTGCGCTTGGGCGGGAAGACTTCGCCCGGGTTGGTGACGTTAGTGAGCGGCGCCGTCGGGCCCTGGGCCAGGCCTTCGATGCGGTTGGCGTAGAGCGACACGTGCTCCCACGGCTTGATCACCAGGCCATAGACCGGCGTGGTGATGGACTCCGAGTACGGCGTGCCCCGCACACCGGTGGCGGTGTTCCAGCTGTCCACCTCGATGGTCTGGCGCCGCACCCCCAGCGTCAACAGCACCCGGTCATCAATGAAGCCCAGGGTGTCGGACACCGCCGCACTCTTGATCCGGTTCTTGCCGACAACCCTTGGGTCGTGGATATCACTGCCGAAATAGGTGTTGGTCGGCCGCGGTGTTTGCGTAGGGTTGTACAGGTTGCCGGGTTGACGGTTGGCCTGCAGGATCGCTTCATAAGACGAACGCTGCTCGCCCCAGATCCCCGACAACCCGAAGTTCATCTGATGGGTCACCGGCCCCGTCGCGAAGTGCCCGTTCAGGCCGGCCATTGCGCTTTTGTTGTCTTCGTCGTGGGGCGAATACAGGAAGCCCACCTTGGCGCTGCCATCGTTGCCGACATACAGCGACGAATACTGACCGTTCTCCCGGGTGTGCTTGGCACCGCCCGCGGCGTAGGCCGTCCAGTTGTCGTTCAAGTCATATTCGGCGTTGACCATCCCGTAGGTGTCTTCCAGCTGCGACCAGCTCCAGTCCTGGGCGTAGTTGTCCTTGGCCGATGGCGGCCTGGGCACCTTGGTGCCGGTGAGGTAAACCACCGAGCGGCCGTTATTGATGCGCTCTTTCTGGTAGCCAAAATCGGTGGAGACCCGCAACCGATCGCCGCGATAATCCAGGGCCACGGCAACCAACTGCGAACTTTTGTTTTCGTCATCCACCGCAGTTTCGCCACCGTGCCGTGCCAGGTTGACCCGGGCGCCGAAGCGGTTGTCTTCACCAAAGCGTTGGCCGAGGTCGATGTGGCCGCCGGTCTGGCTGTCGCTGGCGTAGTCGAGGGTGACGCTGCGGGTGGGCGTGTCTTCGGCGCGCTTGGGCACCAGGTTGACACTGCCGCCAATCCCGCTGCCCGAGGGCGACACACCGTTGACGAACGCATTGGGGCCCTTGAACAGTTCCACCCGCTCCAGGGCTTCGGTGGTGATGATCTGCCGGGGCAGCACGCCGTACAGGCCGTTGAACGCGATGTCGTCGGTGCTCAGGGGCAAGCCGCGAATGGTGAACACCTGGGAAAAGTTGCCGAACCCGGACGATTGGCGCACCGACGCGTCGTTGAGCAACACATCGCCCACGGTCCGCGCCTGTTGGTCGGCGATGGTTTTCGAGGTGTAGCTGACCACGCTGAATGGCACGTCGTTGATGGACCGGTTGCCCAGCACGCCAAGGCGCGCCGACCGCGCCACCTGGCCGCCGGCATAGGTGTCCGCCTGCGCCCCGCTCGCCTCGCCGCTGATGGTGGTGGCGCCCAACTCCAACGCGTCGCCACTGGCCTGGGGCACCACGGTGTAGCCATGGGTGCCGGTGCCTTGCAGGGTGTATCCGCTGCCCTGCAGCAACTGGGCGAAGCCGGATTGCGCGCTATAGCTGCCTTGCAACCCAGGGCTTTGTTGATCGTTGAGCAAGGTGGAATCGAACGACAACGGCACCCCGGACAACGCCGCAAACTGCGCCAGCACATTCCCCAGTGGCCCCGGCGCGATGTTATAGCTGCGCGCCGCAGTGCTTTGCGCTGCCTCTTCGGCCTGGGCGTTTTGCAGTGGCGCGAGGGCTGCGAGGGCGACTGCCAGGCTCAATGCCTTCAAGGGGCGGGGGCAGTACGGGAGCGGTCTGGCGGTCATGGGCATTCCTGTCGGCGCGGAGCAATGTTGAGGGTTCTCCCCTACACCGAACGACCACGAAAAAGGTATCAGCGAACCTTGAAAAATTTCAGCGAGGTTCCACCGTCACCCAATACCCGGTGAGGCTGCTGACCTTGACCGGCAGCGTTTCCTGCAACAGGTGCAGGCTGGCGTCGGTATCGCGCAGGGAAAACGCGCCCGACACGGTGAGGTTGGCCACCGAGTCGTGGCAGCGCAACACACCGGCGCGATAACGCCCCAACTCATCCAGCAGGTCCGCCAGGCGCATGTGCTGGGCCAGCAGCATGCCGTTCTCCCAGGTCAGGGCGCTGACATCCAGCGGTTCCACGGCGGCCACACGGTCCGCACCGAAGGCGCCCTGCTCGCCCGCCTTGACGATCACGCCTTGGGTCGCATGCTCCGGCAGCAACTCCACCGCGCCTTCGGTCACGGCCACTCGGCATGCCTGCTCACCTACCCGCACGCTGAAACGCGTGCCCAAGGCCCGGGCGGTACCGTGGCGGGTCTGGACGATAAAAGCACGATGGGCCGCATCCTTGGCGGTGGTGATCAGCACTTCGCCCTTGAGCAGCTCAATGCGCCGTACCTGATCGGAGAACGCGATATTCAGCGAGCTGCCGGTGTTGATCAGCACACGCGTGCCGTCGGGCAAAGTAAGGTTCTTTTGTTCGCCAATGGCGGTGTGCTGGTCGGCCGTCCATTGCTGCCACGGCAATTGCCGATACGCCAGCCAGGTCGCCGGGCCCGCCGCCAGCAACAGCCCGAGGGCCTGGCGTCGGCCGAGGGGTTTCTTGCGGCCGATGCGCTTGAGGGTATCGCCGGCAATCGCCGCCGGCACCGTGTTGAAGTCCCCGAGAATCGCCTGCGCCCGTTGCCAGGCCTGGGCGTGCTGGACACTGCGGCCCTGCCACTGGGCGATGGCGCGACGGTCTTCATCGGTGGCACTGCCGGATTGCAACTGCACCATCCAGTCGGCGGCTTCCCCGAGGATCAGCGGATCAATCGGCTGGCTCATGCCACGCTCAGGCAGGCCAGGAAGGCATCGCGCATGTAGCGTTTGACCGAAACCAGCGACACGCCCAGGGCATCGGCGATCTGCTGATACGTCAGGCCGTCGATCTGCGACATCAGGAATGCCTGGCGGGTCTTCTCCGGCAGGTCCCGCAGCATCGCTTCAATGCGGTACAGCGCTTCGAGAATCAGCCAGCGGGTTTCCGGCGAGGGTACGTGCTGCTCGGGCAGATGGGCGATGGTTTCCAGGTAGGCGCGCTCCACCTCCTGGCGGCGCCAGCTGTCGATCATCAGGCCCTTGGCGATATGGGTGAGCAACGCTCGTGGCTCGGCGCCCAGGTTGCTGGTGGTTTGTCGGGTGAGCAGGCGCATGAAGGTGTCGTGGGCCAGGTCGGCCGCATCGCTGGCGTTGCCCAGCTTGCGGTCCAGCCAACGGTGCAACCATCCATGGTGTTCGCAGTACAGGTCCTGGATATGCAGATTGAGGGGAGACGACATGCCGATCACCGGGGCGCGCCGGAGCGGTGAGGCTCAAGCGTAATTAAGAATTGATCGCATTCTAATCTGCATCGAGGGTGCTGGCAATTTCACAGTTTTTTCAGCGCTGAAGATTCCTGTGGGAGCTGGCTTGCCTGCGATGGCGGTGTGTCAGTCGCCAACGATGCAAGCTGGGCCGCCGCCATCGCAGGCAAGCCAGCTCCTACATTTTTGAGCTTCGCCCGGCGTGTTATCCGGGCGCTTGGATTACGCCAGTTCAGCCCGCAGTTGACGCGCCGCCGTCACCATGTGAATCAGCGCCGCTTCCGTCTCCGGCCAGCCACGGGTTTTCAAGCCGCAATCCGGGTTGACCCACAGGCGTTCAGCGGGGATACGCTTGGCCGCCTTGCGCAGCAGGTTGGCCATTTCCGACGCATCCGGTACCCGTGGCGAGTGGATGTCGTACACACCAGGGCCAATGTCGTTCGGGTAAGCGAAGGCTTCGAACGCCTCCAGCAATTCCATGTCCGAGCGCGAGGTTTCGATGGTGATCACGTCAGCATCCATGGCCGCGATGGACTCGATCACGTCGTTGAACTCGCTGTAGCACATGTGGGTATGGATCTGGGTTTCGTCACGCACGCCGGAGGCGCACAAGCGGAAGACTTCGGTGGCCCAGTCCAGGTACTCCTTCCACTGCGCCTGGCGCAACGGCAAGCCTTCACGGAAGGCGGCTTCGTCGATCTGCACGATCTTGATCCCGGCGGCTTCCAGGTCCACCACTTCGTCACGAATCGCCAGGGCCAGTTGCCGGGCCTGCTCTTCGCGGCTCACGTCTTCACGGGGGAACGACCACATCAGCATGGTCACCGGGCCCGTCAGCATGCCTTTCATCACCTTGTTGGTCAGGCCTTGAGCGTAGCGGATCCACTCCACGGTCATGGCTTTCGGGCGGCTCAGGTCACCAAAAATCACCGCCGGTTTCACGCAGCGCGAACCGTAGCTCTGTACCCAGCCGAAGCGGGTAAATACATAACCGTCCAACTGTTCGGCGAAGTATTCGACCATGTCGTTACGCTCGGCCTCACCGTGTACCAGCACATCCAGGCCAAGGTTTTCCTGCACCTCTACCGCGTGACGAATCTCGCTGTGCATGGCTTCGACGTATTCGGCTTCGCTCAGCTTGCCGGCCTTGTACGACTGGCGTGCCAGGCGGATCGAGGCGGTTTGCGGGAACGAACCGATGGTGGTGGTCGGGAACAGCGGCAGGTTCAGGCCGGCCCGTTGTTTCTCGATACGCTGGGCAAACAGCGAGTGACGCTGGCTGTCCTTGGCGGTAATAGCGGCAACGCGGGCTTGAACAGCAGGCTTGTGGATACGCGGGGAAGCGGCCCGGGCAGCCTGCACGGCGCGGCTTTCGGCCAGGGCGGCGACAACGTTTGGCGCTTCAGGTTGATTCACGGCCTGGGCCAGCACGGCCACTTCTTCACACTTCTGCACGGCAAACGCCAGCCAGCTTTTCAGCTCGGCATCCAGCTTGTCTTCACGGCCCAGGTCCACCGGGCTGTGGAGCAACGAGCTGGACGGCGCGACCCACAGGCGATCACCCAAGCGCTCATGAGCGTGCTGCAAGGTAGCCAGGGCCTTTTCCAGGTCGCAGCGCCACACGTTACGGCCATTGACCACGCCCAGGGACAGCACCTTATAAGCCGGCAGGCGATCGAGGATGGTCGGGTATTGATCCGGTGCACGCACCAGGTCGATGTGCAGGCCGTCGACTGGCAGGTTGGCGGCCAGGCCAAGATTCTCTTCAAGGCCGCCAAAGTAGGTGGCCACCAGCTTCTTCAGCGGGTCACGCTGGATCAGGTTGTAGGCACGCTCAAACGCGTTCTTCCAATCCTGCGGCAAGTCCAGCACCAGGATCGGCTCGTCGATCTGCACCCACTCCACGCCCAGGTCCGCCAGGCGCTGGAAGATCTGACCGTACAGCGGCAGCAGGCGGTCCAGCAGGTCGAGCTTGTCGAATTCGCCACCCTTGGCCTTGCCCAGCCACAGGTACGTCAGCGGGCCGATGACCACCGGCTTGACGGTGTGGCCGAGGTCGCGGGCTTCCTTGACCTCTTCGAACAACTGATCCCAACCCAGGTGGAATTGCTGGTCGGCGCTGAATTCAGGCACAAGGTAGTGGTAGTTGGTATCGAACCACTTGGTCATTTCCTGGGCGTGGGCACCGCCGCAGCAGTTGTCGCTGACGCCACGGGCCATGCCGAACAGCGTGTGCAGAGTGGCTTTGCCGTCGGCCGGGCGGAAACGCTCAGGGATCACACCGAACATCAGCGAGTGAGTCAGCACCTGGTCGTACCAGGCAAAATCACCGGCGGGCAGCAGCTCGATGCCGGCGTTCTTTTGCAGGTCCCAGTGGGTCTTGCGCAGTTCGCGGCCTACGGCGCGCAGGCCGGCTTCGTCGAGTTCGCCCTTCCAAAACGCTTCCTGCGCTTTTTTCAGTTCACGATCGCGACCAATGCGCGGGAATCCAAGGGAATGGGCAACAGCCATGACATAAAGCTCCAATGTGTGTGTGTATGGGAGCTATTGTCGGGATCGAACGATAGTGAGACAAACTCATTCTATTCCAGATGATCACAAGTTCTATTCATGATGCCAGCGCAATCAAGTGTGGGAGCTGGCTTGCCTGCGATTGCGGTGGGTCAGCTGCACTACTATCAACTGACAGAGTGCTATCGCAGGCAAGCCAGCTCCCACAGTAGACCGCGTATGCCTTTGCTTCGCTCTACATCACGCCTGTTTTGCTTATCACTGAAATAGCCGCCAGCGTCTGTTTCACCTACCGCACGCTCCCCATACTTTTGCTTCCCGAACCTCCAAGGAAGCCCTCACATGGAACCTCATCAGCCTGCGCCTGTTACCACCCTGCTCGTTCACTTCGCCGCGTTGGGCGTGGCCATCCTCGGCATCGGTAGCCTGGCCCTATTGATGGCCTGGGCCGGGCGCCTGATTTTCTAGGTCAGTCGGCCGGAATGTCGGCGCTCAAGGTACGGATCAGCGCGTGCGCCTGAGCGTCCCGCTGCGCGGTGTACAGCACCACTTCGCGACTGGGCAGCGGTGGCAGGTCGAAGCGCTGCTCCACGTCGACGCAGCCACTCGGCGCCATCCGCCCCACCATCGCACCAATGCCAATCCCCGCCACCACCGCCGCGCCGATCGCCAGGATGCCACTGCCCACAAACGCCTCTTCCCAGGCACGGTTCTGCTGGGCCAGCGCCGCCATCACCATGCTGCGCATGCCGCAAGGCTCCGGCTGAATGGCCAGGGGTAACGCCCCGCCCTGGCGCAACTCGAAGTCGCGTGAAGCCATCCAGCCGAAGCGTTCAACGCCCACCACTTCGCCGTCCTGGCGACGGTTGTCATGGCGCAGGATCATCGCCACATCCAGCTTGCCCTGCTCGTAGTTCATCAGCATGTCCCGCGAGGTGCCGAGGCTGAACGCGACGATGACGTCCGGGTCGGTGGTGGCCAACCGTCGCAGCCACAGGCTGAGATCGGCGCCGACAATGTGATGGCTGACGCCCACGCGCAAGGTGCGCTTCTGCGGGCCAAAGCAGTTCATTGCATCCTGGTAGTTGTCGAGCAAACGGCGGGCGCTGGCCAGGAACATCTGGCCGTGGGCCGACAGCGTGACCCGCCGCGGCGTACGCTCCAGCAGCTTGCGGCCGAGGTTTTCTTCGAGGCGTTTTATCTTCAGGCTGATGGCCGCCTGAGTGCCGCCGATGGCATCGGCGGCGCGGGTGAAGCTCTGGAGTTCGGCGACCAGGACGAACGCCTGGATGGCGTCGATATCGGGCATTTTCATGGGTGGGCTGACGCTGGAAAGTTAAGAGGTGACGTTAGCATGCCGCGCCTGCTGCCCAAACCACTGCATGATCAGTGACCACGCCGTCTGATGCCAATGGCACTTCATGCCAAACCATTAAGTGCCCAGAAGCGTTAACAGACTTCAGTCAATCAGCCCATCCGCGTCATAAAACGGATACGGCCCCGGGTAGTCCCCGAACACGCCGTTGTGGCTGACCAACCCTTGCTGTTCATCCCAGCGATGCAAGAGATAACCCGCCGGCTCCAGGTTGAAATGCGCCGGTGCGGCCTCCTGCAAATCCAGCACGATTTGATGGGACGTGCCCGGGCATACACAGCTCACACTGCCGCCGAAACGTCGCTGCATCGGCCGGTGCAGATGCCCGCACAACAGGCGCTCCACTTGGGGGTGACGGGCGATAATCTTTTCCAGCGCGGCGGCGTTACGGAACGGCTCGCGGTCCATATGGCCGATGCCGCTGATAAACGGCGGGTGATGCAGGATCAGCAGGGTCGGCACGTTCGGGCGCAGCGCCAGTTGCTCGTCAAGCCACTGCAACTGGCTGTCGAGTAACTGGCCGCCATGGGCGTCGGGAATCGTCGAGTCCAGGCCGATCAAACGCACCGGGTAGTCATCCACCACCCAGTCCAGCGGGCAGTCGGCGTTCGCCGGTAAATAGCGGTGATCAGCAAATGCGTCGAGCAAATGCCGGCGGTGGTCGTGATTGCCCGGCACCAGGTAGCAAGGCATCTGCAAGCGGGCCAGCTCGGGGTGCAGCACGGCGTATTCATCGGCGCGACCGAAGTCCACCAGGTCGCCGCTGATCACCACGATATCCGGTCGTGGATAGCTGGCATTCAAATGGTCGACCGCGCGGCGCAACGCACCAAGGGTGTCGACCACCCCATAAGTCAGGCGCTGGCCGGCTTTAAGGTGCAGATCGCTGATCTGCGCAACAAGAAACGGACGGTTCAAAATAGGCTCTCTGAAGTCAGGCATGCAGGGTGAACAGCTTGTGTGGGGCGATGGCCAGGGCAATCGGCGCGCCGACGGCGTGGAGTTGGTTATCGTTGCTGTCCACCAGCAGCGGTTGCGGGCCGCCGACGTCCACCAGCAGACGGCTTTGCGCGCCCTGGAAAAACTGCGCCAGCAGGTGCCCGTGCAGGTGCCCTTCGCTCTCCATCACCCGCAGGTGCTCGGGGCGGCAGTACACGGTGGTCGGCAGATGGGGTTCGTGCCACGGCAGTTCGCCGCCGCACACCGTCAGGCCATGGGCGGTGCGATCGATCACCGAAAAGGCATTCAGGTTGCCCACGAAGCCTGCGACAAACGCATTGGCCGGCTGCTGGTAGATCTCTCGCGGGCTGGCCAGTTGCGCGATACGCCCCTGCTCCATCACCAGGATGCGATCCCCCAGGGCCATGGCTTCGCCCTGGTCGTGGGTGACGAACACCGAGGTGATGCCCAGGCCGCGCAACAGCTGATCCAGCTCGCTGCGCAGACGCTCACGCAACTGTGCGTCGAGGGCGGCCAGCGGTTCGTCCAGCAACAGCACTTTGGGGCGAGGCGCCAACGCGCGGGCCAGTGCCACACGCTGGCGCTGGCCGCCGGACAGTTCATGGATGCTGCGCTTGCCATGATTCTGCAGGCCCACCAGCTCCAGTAGTTCGTCACAGCGCTTGTTGCGCTGCGCCGGCGCGATGCCGCGAATCTTCAAGCCATAAACGATGTTGCCGGCCACATCCAGGTTGGGAAACAACGCATAGTTCTGGAACACCATGCCCACGTCACGCCGCTCGATGGGCAGGCGGGTGACGTCGCTGTCACCGAAAAAAACCTGGCCCACATCGGGACGTTCAAGGCCGGCGATCAAGCGCAACGTGGTGGTCTTGCCGCAACCGGAGGGGCCGAGAATGGCCAGGGTTTCGCCGCCCTCGATGGTCAGGTCGAGGTTCTGCACGGCAACGGTGCCGTCGGCGAATGCCTTGCGGCAACCCTTCAGGCGAATGGTGATAGCGGTCATCGACGCTCTCCACGGGACAGACGAGCGCTGATGGCCTGCAACGCAATCAGCAGCGGCACGATCATCAGCAAAAAGATAAGGGTGTAGGCGCTGGCGATTTCCAGGCGCGCCGAGGCGTAGCTGTCGGCGAGGCCCACAGGCAAGGTCTTGGTCATCGGCGTGTGGAGCATCCAGGTCAGGTTGAACTCACCCAGGCTCAAGGTGACGACCATCAGCACGCCGGCGAGAATCCCCGCCCGGCAGTTGGGCACCACCACGCTGAAAAAGCGCTTGATCGGCCCCGCACCCAGACTGGCCGCCGCCTCTTCCAGCACCGGCAGTTGCTGGCGTTGCATCACCGCCATCACCGGGCGCACCAGGAACGGCAGGGTGAACAACACATGCCCCACCAGGATGAACAGCCAACTGCTGCGAAACCCGCCGAACTGGCCGTAGGTCAGCAACAACGCCAGGGCACTGGCCAGGCCGGGCATGGCCACCGGCAGCACCATCAATTCCTCGAAGGCGCGGCTGAAGCGGTTGTTCATGCGCACCAAAGCGTACGCCGCCGGCACGCCGATCACGCAGACGCATACCGCGCAGGCCAGGGCCAATTGCAGCGAGAGCCAGACCGTCGGCGAGTAGGCCTGCCACACCTGGATCAACCAGTCGAAGGTCAGGCCGCTGGACAGGCCGACGAAGAAATTGCGCGTCAGCCCCGCCAGCAATGACATCAATACCGGCACCAACATGAAGGCGCAGACCAGCAAGGTAAACAACAGTTGGATGACAAACAGCGATGAGCGCTTCACAGGACCGTCCCCGCGTTTTTCACCAGGCGCCGCGTGAGCAACAGCACGGCCCAGGTCACCGCACCGAGCACCACCGAGAGCGCGGCCGCCACGGCAAAATTGGCGTAGTTGGTGAACACGTTATAGATGGCGACGGGCGTCACGTTCAGCCGCGTGCCCAGGGTGAACGCGGTGCCGAAGGCGCCCATGGACGTGGCAAAACAGATCGCCCCGCACGAGGCCAACGCCGGCGCCAGGCCCGGCACGATCACATCGCACACCACCCGCCAATGCCCGGCACCCAGTGAATGGGCGGCTTCCTCCAGGCTGCGGTCGAGGCTTTCACACGCCGCCATCACCGTGAGGATCACCCGTGGAATCGAGAAGTACAGGTAGCCGACAAACAGCCCTGCCAGGGAATAGGCAAAGATCCAGCGCTCGCCGGCCAACTGCAATCCCAGGGCGGCAAACAAGCCCTGGCGGCCCGCCAGCAGGATCACCAGGAAGCCCACCACCACACCGGGGAACGCCAGGGGAAACGTCAGCAGCGCCACCAGCGCCGAACGCCCGAAGAATTGCTGGCGGGCGAGAAACACACCGGCGATGCCGCCCACCAGCAGCGCCGCCAACGTCACCAGCACCGCGAGCACGCAGGTTTGCGCCAGGCTGCCCAGGTATTGCGCGCTGCTCAGGACCTGCCAGTAACCGCTGCCGTTGCTGTCACGGCTTTCGCCCCCCAGCACCAGCAGGTGCGCCAACGGCAACAGCCAGAAGGCGAGCAGCACCGCAAACGCCGGGGCCAGCGCCCAGGCGGGATTTGGCCGCAAAAGTGCCTTCACTTACTTGACCTCACTCAGGTAGCGCGCGGCGAAGGCTTCCTGCACAGCGGCCATTTTCTGGTAATCCACCACGCCGGCCCGGGCATAGTCGCTGTCCGGCAGAAACTGCGCGGCGACGTCCGCCGGCATCTTCACCGGCCGCACCGGGCGCAGGTAGGCCTTGGCCCAGAGTGCCTGGCCTTGATCGGACAGCACGAAATCCAGGACCTTTTCACCATTGGCACGATGCGGCGCGTTCGCCACCAGGCTCATCACGTACGGCACGCTGATGCTGCCTTCCCTGGGAATCACGAAGGCCACGTTGGCGTTGTCCTTGTAGCGGGCGCGGTAGGCGTTGAAGTCGTAGTCCACCAAGATCGGCAACTCGCCGGAAAGCACCCGTGCGTAGGCGGTTTGCTTGGGCACGATGGGGGCGTTTTTCGAGAGCTTCTGGAAGTAGTCGATGGCCGGGGCGAAGTTGTCGAGGTCGCCGCCCATGGCGCGGTTGATCGCCACCGCAGAGACGTAGCCGACGAAGGCGCTGGAAGGGTCGAGGTAGCCGACCATGCCTTTGTACTCAGGCTTGAGCAGGTCGGCCCAGCTTTGCGGCACCGGCAGGCCACCCAGGGCGTCGACGTTGACCATGATGCCCAGGGTGCCGGAGTGAATCGCGAACCACTGGCCGTCAGGGTCTTTCAGGCCGGCGGGAATCTGTTCCCAGCCTTTGGGTTTATAGCCCTCCACCACCGCAGCCTTCTGCGCTTGCAGGCCGAACGTCACGCCGTAGTAGACGACATCGGCCACCGGCGCGGCTTTCTCGGCCACCAACTGCGCCAGGGACTGGCCGGAGTTCTTGTTGTCCAGCGGCACCTGCACGCCAGTGCTCGCGGCGATGGCCTTGAGTTGCGTGCCCCAGTCCGCCCAGTCTGGCGGGCAGTTGTAGCAAATCGCGGTGTCGGCGGCCTGGGCCAGGCTGGCCGCGCCGCACAGCAGCAATGCCGCCAGGGTTTTACTGAGCATGCTCATCAAGCGTCTCCTTTATGGGGTTGGGTGCTTTCGCCCGGCCGGATATGGCACGGCAGGCAATGGGAAACCGGGGCGTTGCCGGCGATCTGCGCCAGCAGTTGGTCGATCACGGTGCTGGCCAAAAGCGCGATGGGCTGCACCACGCTGCACAACGTCGGGTGCATCTGGGTGCCCAGGGAAATGCCGTCAAACCCCATCACCGAAAGTTGCTCGGGCACATTCCAGGCGTGCCGGCGCAGTTCGGCGATCAGGCTGATGGCGAGAAAATCGTTGGAGCAGACCAGCGCCGTGGGTGCCTGCGGGCCTTGCAAAAAGGGCTCGACGGCAGCGAACTCGGCTTGGGTATGGGCCGGCATTTCGATCACCGATTGGCTATCAAGGCCGTACTCGCCCATGGCATCGCAATACCCGGCATAACGCAGGCGCGCCCGGTCGGACTGCAACGCAGGGCCGGCGACCATGGCGATGCGGCGATGGCCCGCTTCCAGCAGATAACGGGTAGCGAGGGCCATGCCGGCGCGGTTGTCCACCGAGACGGCGCTGTAGTTGGGGTTGTCGGGTTGGTGGTAGGCCAGCACGAACGGCGTTTCTTCCGTGGCCAGGCTGTGGAGCACGCTGTTGCTTTCGGCGTCGGTGACGGTCAGCACCAGGCCGTCGACGCGCTGGCGCAGCAGCTCTTCCACCACGCTGCTTTCGCGCTCGGCGCTGTAGTCGGTGGTCGCCAGCAACAGGTTATAGCCACGCAGGCGTGCCGCGCGCTCCATGGCCTGGAACTGCTCGGCGAACACCGGGTTAAGCAGGTTGGGCACCACCACGCCGATCAGGTTGGTGGTTTGCAGCCGCAGTTGGCGGCCCAGCAGGTTGGGCCGAAAGCCCAGCTCGCGGGCGGCGGCGAAGACCTGCTCGCGGGTGGCCGGGCGTACCTGCTCGGGGGAAGCAAAGGTCCGGGCGGCGGTGGCGCGGGATACGCCGGCCAACCGGGCTACGTCTTTCAAATCAGTCATTGTCACTCGCTTGAGATCGATCTCATTGGCGAGGACAGTAACGGGGGAATGTGGCAGTCAGGCGATGGGGAGATGACGGTTTGATGTCAGCGTGGGCGGGGTTTGGGAGTTCGCTGAACATCTCATGTAGGAGCTGTCGAGCTTTAGCGAGGCTGCGATAGCGGTGGGTCAGGCGACACTTCTATTGAATGTGCCGCCGCCATCGCAGCCTCGCTAAAGCTCGACAGCTCCCACAGGGGACCGATGTTGCTGGATGGTCAGGCCACCAGCCCCTTTTTGGCGGCGTTGGCGAGTATGTCTTGCGCGGGCACGTTGACCCACGTGGCAGCGTCCACCTCACCCAGCGTTGCCAGCCAGGCTTCCACCATCTGATACCCCAACGTGTACCCCAGCCACCTCGGCCGCGTCCCGGTGCCGAAGAACCATTCGCTGTGGTCGTAATACGTGGCCTCCAGAAGCTGGAACTCTACCGGTGAACTCAGCAGCTCCTCGGGTGCAAGCGCCCTCTCCCACAGCTCCGGCTCACTGCTCAGCACCCGCCGCACAAACTGCCCGGCCAGCCCTTCGCTGACCATGGCCTCTCCCAGCGTCCAGCCATAACCCGGGCCCGCCATGCGCAGGCAATGATGCACTTCATGCACCACATGCCGACGCAGGGAGCCGCTGCGAAAACTGGCGAGCAAATAGTGTCCATGCGTCCATTCTCACCTCTCGTCGCCAAAGCCGGGATCCGTATCCAATGCGGCTCATCATACCCACAGGCTGTCATATTCACAGGTCAGCTTATAACCGGGCGCGCAAATTCCGCTGACTAACCTTTCGATCTGTCCCAAGTGCGGGCACAATGCGTGTCCTTTTTTGGCAGGCACCGCCGCAGGCTCTGAAAATGATCAAAACGCCGTACTACCTCATCGACAAACAGAAGCTTCTGGTCAACATGCAGAAGATCGCCTACGTGCGCGAACAGTCCGGCGCCAAGGCTCTGCTGGCCCTCAAGTGTTTCGCTACCTGGTCGGTGTTCGACCTGATGCAGGAATACATGGACGGCACCACCTCGTCGTCGCTGTACGAGCTCAAGCTGGGTCGCCAGAAGTTCGAAGGTGAAGCCCACGCCTACAGCGTGGCCTGGGCCGACGATGAAGTCGAAGAGATGCTGGATAACTGCGACAAGATCATCTTCAACTCCATCAGCCAACTGCAGCGCTTTGCCGAGCGCAGCGAAGGCAAGACCCGCGGCCTGCGCGTCAACCCGCAAGTGAGCAGCTCCGACTACCTGCTGGCCGACCCGGCGCGCCCGTTCAGCCGCCTGGGCGAATGGGACCCGGTGAAGATCGAAGGCGTGATCGAGCAGATCTCCGGCTTCATGTTCCACAACAACTGCGAGAACGGTGACTTCAACCTGTTCGACCAGATGCTCAACACCATCGAAGAACGCTTCGGCGCACTGCTGCACAAGGTCAACTGGGTCAGCCTCGGCGGCGGCATCCACTTCACCGGTGAAGGCTATGCCATCGACGCCTTCTGCCAGCGCCTCAAGGCGTTCTCGCAGAAGTACGACGTGCAGGTGTACCTGGAACCCGGCGAAGCGGCGATCACCAACAGCGCCTCCCTGGAAGTGACCGTGCTCGACACCCTCTACAACGGCAAGAACCTCGCCGTGGTAGACAGCTCCATCGAAGCCCACCTGCTGGACCTGCTGATCTATCGCCTGAACGCCAAGCTGGCGCCAAGCAGTGGCGAACACACCTACATGGTGTGCGGCAAGTCGTGCCTGGCCGGGGACATCTTCGGCGAATACCAATTTGATCAGCCGCTGGCCATCGGCGATCGACTGTCGTTCATCGACACGGCAGGCTACACCATGGTCAAGAAAAACTGGTTCAACGGCCTGAAAATGCCGTCCATCGTAGTGAAACAACTCGACGGTACAGTCGAAGTGGTTCGTGAATTTGGTTACGACGACTACCTGTCCAGCCTTTCGTAAAGCGGACAGATAAAGGAGAGATAAAGCAATTGAAAAAGAACGTTCTTATCATTGGTGCAGGAGGTGTCGCCAAGGTGGTGGCCCACAAGTGCGCGCAGCACAACGACGAACTCGGTCGTATTGCTATCGCGTCGCGCAACATCTCCAAATGCCAGGCCATCATCGCAAGCGTCAAGGCCAAGGGTAGCCTCAAGGTACCCGCCGACATCCAGGCCTTCGCGCTGAACGCTCTGGACGTGGAAGCGACCAAGGCTCTGATCCGCGAGACCGAATCGCAGATCGTCATCAACGTCGGTTCCGCGTTCCTCAACATGTCGGTACTGCGTGCCTGCATCGACACGGGCGTGGCGTACCTCGACACCGCCATCCACGAAGAGCCGGGCAAGGTCTGCGAGACCCCGCCGTGGTACGGCAACTACGAATGGAACCACCTGGAAGAGTGCAAACAGAAGAACATCACGGCCATTCTTGGCGTGGGCTTCGACCCGGGTGTGGTCAACGCTTATGCAGCGCTGGCGCAACAAAAGCATTTCGACCGCATTGATTCGATCGACATTCTCGACGTCAATGCCGGCTCCCACGGCAAATATTTCGCCACCAATTTCGACCCGGAAATCAACTTCCGCGAATTCACCGGACAGGTGTGGAGCTGGCAGAACAGCCAGTGGACCAGCAACACCATGTTCGAAGTCAAACGTACCGACGACCTGCCTGTGGTCGGTTCGCAGAACCTGTACCTGACCGGCCACGATGAAGTGCACTCGCTGTCGAAAAACCTCGACGTGCCCAACGTGCGTTTCTGGATGAGCTTCGGCGAACACTACATCAACGTGTTCACCGTGCTGAAAAACCTCGGCCTGCTCTCCGAAAAACCGGTCACTACCGCCGAAGGCCTGGAAGTCGTGCCGCTGAAACTGGTCAAGGCCGTGCTGCCTGACCCGTCGTCGCTGGCACCGGGCTACACCGGCAAGACCTGCATCGGCGACCTGGTCAAGGGCACCAAGGATGGCCAGCCACGCGAGCTGTTCATCTACAACGTGGCCTGTCACGAAGAAGCCTTCGCCGAGACCGACAGCCAGGGCATCTCCTACACCGCCGGCGTTCCGCCTGTAGCCGCAGCGCTGCTGGTTGCCCGTGGCGAGTGGGATGTGAAGCACATGGCCAACGTCGAGGAACTGCCGGCTGAGCCG
The DNA here is from genome assembly GCF_013386765.1 of Pseudomonas yamanorum. Lineage (GTDB taxonomy): Bacteria > Pseudomonadota > Gammaproteobacteria > Pseudomonadales > Pseudomonadaceae > Aquipseudomonas > Aquipseudomonas yamanorum_A. Next base: position 42,972 of record NZ_JACARE010000044.1, on the reverse strand, counting down.
TTCCTCAAAGCGCTGGACGTGATGGGCTTGCCGACTCGGATCAAAGACGAGAACGGTGACCGTGCCTGGGATGCGATTGCCTGACAGGCGATAGCTGACCGCACAAAAAAATGCGCCCGAAGGGGCGCATTTTTTGTTGGGGCCAACCCAAACCTCAAACCCAATGAAAATCAAATGTGGGAGCTGGCTTGCCTGCGATAGCGGTGGGTCAGTGCAGGTTATATTGCCTGACACGCCGCTATCGCAGGCAAGCCAGCTCCCACACTGACGGTGTTCACTTCTATTCAAGATTGCGCGCCGAATTACTCAACGCCCTTGAACACTGCAACAACGCCGGCGCCAGCTGCTTCTCGGCATCCGCCCGGCTCCAGCGACTGGTGGGCGCCACCACATGCACCGCCGCCACCGGCCGGCCATTCGCCCCCAGCACCGGCGCGCCGATGGTCATGTCCCCCAGGAACAGCTCCTGCCCATTCACCGCATAGCCCTGCTCGCGCACCTGCTGCAACGACTCCATGATCCTGTCGACGTCCGTCAACGTCTGGCTGGTATGCGCCACCCGCTGGCTGTGCTCGATCAACGCCAACGCCTCATCCTGCGGCAACGCACTCAAATACGCCCGGCCCGACGCCGTGCAGTACATCGGCACCCGCGAGCCAATCGGCATGTGCACCGGCACAAAGCCTGAGCTGACGAAGCGCGCGATGTACGTCATGTCGTAACCCGCAGGCTCCGTCAGGCACGAGGTTTCTCCGGTCAGGCGAGTCAATTCCGACAAGAACGGGTTGGCCAGTTCAATCAGCGAATGCGCATCCAGATAACTGAAGCCCAACTCCAGCACCCGGGGGGTGAGTTGGTAATGACGGGTGCGCGAGTGTTTCCGAAGGTAACCCAGGCTCTCCAGAGTAAACACCATGCGCTGGGCCGAACTTTTGGTCATGCCGGCAGCCTCCGCCACCTCTGCAAGGCTCATGCTGCGGCGCTGTGCGCTGAATGCCTTGAGCACCGACAGGCCTTTTTCCAGGGATTGGTTGTGCAAGCTGTTGCGTTCTTCAGACATGGCGGACTCGCGGTCAGGTCGATCAAGCGTGGCGATATTTCTACACCAAAGCGCGAAATCCGACCACTAAAAATCGCATATCGATACGAATGGTTCATTTTATCGATTTTCTATACCACTAAACGATTTTATTGAATCGAAATGGCACAGAGCTTGCGGTTTCCTCTCCAGCCGCTTGCGGTACTGACGATCCGTTTTCCTTCTGGAGTAACCTGATGAACAGTCTTTCGCCCTTGTTTCGCCGCCTCGCTTTTGGCCTCTGCGCCACCTTTTGCGTGGCAACCGTGCACGCCGCCGGTGCAGCCTCGTACAAAGTCGGTGCAACGGCCAGCGGCTCACCGTTTACCTTCCTCGACATCAAGAGCAACAGCATCCAGGGCGTGATGGTCGATGTCGCCAATGCCGTGGGCAAGGCCGGCGGTTTCACCAGCGAAATCGAGCAGACCAACTTTGCCGCGCTGATTCCTTCGCTGACCTCCGGCAAGCTCGACTTCATCGCCGCCGGCATGCTCAAGACCGAAGAGCGCACCAAAGTCGTCGACTTCAGCGCCCCGGTGTACGCCTACGGCGAAGGCCTGATCGTCAGCGCCGACGACAACGCGGCCTATCCCGATCTCAGCTCCCTGAAAGACCAGGTGGTCGGCGTGCAAGCCGGCACGATCTTCTACGACATGCTCAACAAGCTGGGCATCTTCAAGGAAATCCGCACCTACGACTCCATCGGTGAAATGGTGCGGGACCTGAGCCTGGGCCGTATCAAGGCCGCCGTGGGCGACCAGCCGGTGGTGGCGTACCAGATCCGCCAGAAGCTTTTCAAAGGCGTGAAGCTCGCGGCCGACTACAAGCCGGTCAACGTCGGCGAGGTGTGCCTGGTGGTGCGCAAGGGCGACAGCGAAACCCTCGCACGCCTGAACCAGGCCATCGCCAGCATCAAGGCTGACGGTACCCTGGAGGCGATCCTGAAGAAGTGGGGGCTTGATGCCCAGGTGCAGCCATGAACCCGGCTGAATTCCTGCAGAACGCCCAGGACTTCCTGCCGATCCTGCTGCAAGGCGCGTGGGTGACGATCCAGATTACCGTGCTGTCGTTCCTGCTCAGCAGCGCCATCGGCCTGGTGCTGGCGCTGCTCAAGCTGTCGCCGATCAAGGCGCTGTCGTGGGCGGCGAGCACCGTGATCAACGTGATTCGCGGCCTGCCGATCATCGTGCAGCTGTTCTACATCTACTTCGTGTTGCCGGACATGGGCGTGCACCTCAGCGCGTTCCAGGCGGGTGTGATCGGCATGGGCATCGCCTATTCGGCGTACCAGGCGGAGAACTTCCGCACCGGCATCATCGCCGTGGAGCAAGGCCAGCGTGAAGCCGCCGAAGCCCTGGGGATGCGCGCGGTGCTGATGATGCGCCGGGTGATCCTGCCCCAGGCCTTTCGCATCGCCCTGCCGCCTTACGGCAACACCCTGGTGATGATGCTCAAGGACTCATCCCTGGTGTCGACCATCACCGTGGCCGAGATGACGCGCCAGGGCCAACTGATCGCCTCGTCCACCTTCCAGAACATGACCGTCTACACCCTGGTCGCCCTGCTCTACCTGCTGATGAGCCTGCCACTGGTGTATGGCCTGCGCCGCATGGAACAGCACCTGGGCCGGAGGAAAAAAGCATGATCGAGATTCGCCAACTGCAAAAACACTACGGCACCCATCGTGTGCTGCACGGCGTTGACCTGGACGTGGCCAAGGGCGAAGTGGTGTGCCTGATCGGCCCGTCCGGCTCGGGCAAGTCCACCTTGCTGCGCTGCATCAACGCCCTCGAAGCCTACGACGGCGGCACCATCAACGTGTTCGGCGAGACCGTGCAACGTGGCAGCAAGACCGTGCACGCCCTGCGCAGCCGCATGGGCATGGTGTTCCAGCGCTTCAACCTGTTCCCCCATCGCACCGTGCTGGAAAACGTGATGGAAGGCCCGGTGTACGTCAAACGCGAACCGCTGAAACAGGCGCGAGAAGAGGCCTTGGCGCTGCTGGATAAAGTCGGCCTGTCGGCCAAGGCCGATGCCTACCCGGAGCAACTCTCCGGCGGCCAGCAGCAACGTGTCGCCATCGCCCGTGCGCTGGCGATGAAGCCCGATGCGATGCTGTTCGACGAGCCCACCTCGGCCCTCGACCCGGAACTGGTGGGCGACGTGCTGGAGGTAATGCGCACCCTGGCCAATGAAGGCATGACCATGATCGTGGTGACCCACGAAATGGGCTTTGCCCGGGAAGTGGCCGACCGCGTGTGCTTCCTGCACGGTGGCTACATCGTGGAGAGCGGGCCAGCGGAGCAAGTGCTGGGCAACCCGCAACAGCCGCGTACCCAGGACTTCCTGCGCCGCGTGCTGCACCCGACGGCCAACACCCGGAGCCTGTCATGAAGTCACTCTGGGCAGCGACAGCACCTGCCGCCCCGCCGACGCCCGCGTTGGCGGAATCCATCAAGGTCGACGTGGCCATCGTCGGTGCCGGGTACACCGGTTTGTCCACGGCCCTGCACCTGGCGGAGCGCGGCGTGAGCGTGTGCGTGCTGGAAGCCAACGAACCCGGCTGGGGCGCGTCCGGGCGCAATGGCGGGCAGGTCAACCCGACACTCAAATACGACCCGGATCAACTGGTGCAGATGTACGGCGCCGCGCGCGCCGAGCCGCTGATCCATACCGTGTCCAACTCGGCCGACCTGGTGTTCAACCTGATCCAGCGCCATGGAATCGACTGCGCGCCCACACGCAAGGGCTGGATGCAGGTTTCCTATTCGGAAAAAGGCGTGGCAGGCCTGCATGCCCGGGCCGAACAGTGGGAGCGACGCGGGGTACCGGTGCAGCGCCTGGATGCCAACGCAGTGTCCTCTCGCATGGGCAGCCAGGCGTTTGCCGGTGGCTGGCTGGACGGCCGCGCCGGGGCCATTCAACCGCTGGCCTATGCACGCGGGCTGGTGCGCGCTGCGCAGGCGGTGGGGGTGCGCATTCACGGACAAAGCGCAGTGACCGCGATGCAACAGGCGGGCGCCGGCTGGAAGTTGCAGACCGCCAGCGGCGCACAGGTGTCGGCAGGCCAGGTGGTATTGGCTACCAATGGCTACAGCGGCGACTTGTGGCCCGGCATGGCCCAGAGCGTGCTGGCGGCCAACAGTTTTATCGTCGCCACCCGGCCATTGAACGGGCCTGCGGCAGACAGCATTTTGCCCGGGCAGGAAACCGTCTCAACCGCCCAACGCCTGCTGCTGTACTTTCGCAAGGACGCCCACGGTCGCCTGCTGATGGGTGGGCGCGGGTTGTTCAACGACCCCACCGGTCCCGCAGATTTTGCGCACCTGGAGCGCTCGCTGGCGCTGCTGTTTCCGCAGCTGGGCAAGCTGGACTTCGAGTATCGCTGGGCGGGACGGATCGCGATCACCCGGGACTTTATGCCCCACGTTCACGAACCTGCGCCGGGGCTGACCCTGGCCTTGGGCTGCAATGGACGCGGGATTGCGTTGTGCACCAGCCTGGGCCAGCAACTGGCGGGACGTTTATGTGACAGCCGCTCGGACTTTTCCTATCCGGTAACCCCGCTGCAGCGACTACCCTTGCATGGATTGCAACGGTTCTACATCGGCGCGGGCGTGGCGTGGTACAGCTTGCTCGATCGCTTGAATGTGAGCTGAGAACGAGGGGCGCGCTTTTCGTCGCGCCCCTGCCCCGGCCCCCAACCCCAACCTGTACGAAAGGAGTCGTCCGTGAACAGTGGAACAACGGCAAACGGCCTGGCAGCACGCCTGGCCATGCTGTTCTATAGCGCCGTCAGCTATGGGATCTTTTTGCTCAGCGTCGTGTACCTGATCGGCTTTCTTGGCCACCTGGCAGTGCCCAAACATATTGATGACGGGCCCCGCCTTGACTGGCGCCTGGCAGCGTTGACCGACCTTGGCCTGATCACGCTGTTTGCGATTCAACATTCGGTCATGGCCCGAACGGGCTTCAAGACACGCCTGACCCGGTTCATTCCGGCGACCATTGAGCGCTCCACCTATGTGTTGGTCAGCAGCCTGATACTCGGGTTGATGTTCTGGCTGTGGCAGCCCATCACCGCACCTGTCTGGACGGCGGACTCTCCACTCACAAGGGCGTTGATAACCGCACTGTTCTGGGCAGGTTGGGTGGTGGTTTTTGTGGCAACGTTACTGATCAGCCACTTCGAACTGTTCGGCCTCAAGCAAGCGATTGATCACCTTCGGGGCGCAAAACCCCGCGCCCAACCGTTCAAGACACCGTTGCTGTACAAGGTTGTTCGTCACCCGCTGTACCTGGGGTTCCTGATCGCGTTCTGGGCAACCCCGGACATGACCGTCGGGCATCTGCTGTTTGCGCTGGCCTTCACGGCGTACATCTTCATTGGGGCGCACTTTGAAGAAAAGGATCTGGTGGCGCTGTTTGGGGAGACCTACCGGCGCTATCAGAAAGAGGTCGGCATGGTGCTGCCGTGGCGCCGGAAAGGTCAGCGGTGAAGATCAAAGCTCGCTGGGTTCGCCGGCATCATTGAAGCTGTAGATATTTTCATGCTTGTAGCCCCAGCGACCGCCCTGCTCGCGAATATGAGGCTCGAAGGTGAAGCACGTCACCTCTTCAAGGCGCCGGTGATTGCCCGCTTCGATGTAGAGCCGTTGGTCACGCTGCTCGCAGATGCTGTGGCCGACGTTGCCGGCGAAATCGAGGTTCTCGAAACCCTCGGAGGCGATCAGGTCATTGGCGAACGCATGCAAATCATTGAACGTGGTCCCGGGCCGGGCGAATGTGCGCATCATCGCGTGTAACCGGTGCTCCACTTCATAGCCCTTGCTGAACTCCGCCCCCGTCGGCACCGCCCGGCACACACCCTCTTCCACATAGAAAGAGCGGGCGCAATCGCCCCATACATTGCCGGAGCGTGGGCTCAAATCCACGGTGATCAGATTGTGCAAACCGACCGCTTCGTCACTTGGCCGATAGTCGCGGCCCGACACCGAAAGCGCACTGCGTGAACCCAGTAATACGAAGGCTGGGCAGTCGTAATACCAGGTCTGCGGATAGCCGGAATCCGCGAGCATCTGCGCTGCCATTTGGGCGATGGAGGCTTCGGTTGAATGTGGGGTGATTCGCGTAACGAGCTGCTGCAGCACCGACTTGGCGGCGGCCTGGACGACACGATTGGGCAACATGGACCGTCTCTGACTGATGGGTGATTGCGTCGATAGTATCAGCACCTTGCTCAGTGACAGGGAGGCGTGCTCGGATTTTTCCGACAACTATTTCAGGTTGTCGGTCGGACTCGGGCTGACTAACCTCCCGCAGTCGCTGCCAATTCAGCGACCGGATTTGACCGTCCGCAACCATAGAACAACTGCGCCAAAACCGATCTTGGGCGTTTTTTTTACGCCTGATGTATTGTGTCGCGGCAGCTGTACGCGGGATACCTTCGGGTATGCCGGTTTTGTTCTTTGGGCCGGTCGGTCAACCCGCGTATAGCTGCCACCCTAATCGTTTGACCGCGAATAGTGGCAGCTCCATTCACAAAGGAGCTTCACCATGATTAAAGACAGTCCAAATCCCCCGAGTCATGCCGACCGGCTTCAAGAAGCCGCTTACCGCGCCATTCATCACTATCTGAAACCTGACGCCCAACCCCAAACGCCCGAACCCACCGAGCTACCGTTCGATGGATTATTTACCGTGCGTAAGGACCTGGACACAGAAACCTTGCTGGCCAACGCCTCGCAAGACCTGGCGTCGATCAATGTCATCGCCGCTCACTTGGCCTTCGAAGTCGACGGCACCCAACGCAATGTAGCGCTGGGCATTTGCCGGATGCTGGAAGGTGTGCAGATGCTGGTCGACAAAGCACTGGATAGATGCGCGCAAACCTGCCCGCGCTAATGATCGTAATGATTGCTCCCACACGCGTGGGAGCAATCAAGCCCTAGAACACCGACCACCCAATCCGCTCACTCAACAACTCCAATGCCTTCATCCCCGCCAACGAATTCCCCGCCGCATTCAACTCCGGCGACCACACGCACACCGTAAACTGCCCCGGCACCACCGCGAGAATCCCGCCGCCGACCCCGCTCTTGCCCGGCAAGCCGACGCGATACGCAAAATTCCCCGCCTCGTCATACAGCCCGCTGGTGGCCATGATCGAGTTCACCTGCTTGGTCTGGCGCGCCGTCAGAATCTGCTCGCCACTGTGGGTGCAAACCCCTTCATTCGCCAGGAAGCAAAACGCCTTGGCCAGGTCCAGGCAGCTCATCTGCAACGCGCAGTAGTTGAAGTAGCTGTGCAGCACCGCGTCCACATCGTTGTGGAAGTTGCCAAACGACTTCATCAGGTACGCCATCGCAGCATTACGCGCACCGTGCTGGGCTTCGGATTCGGCCACAACGCTGTTGACCAGGATCTGCGGGTTGCCCGACAGCCGTCGCACGAAGTCGCGCATGGACAGGATAGGCACGGCAAAGCGCGACTGGTTGATGTCGCAGATCACCAGCGCGCCGGCATTGATAAACGGGTTGCGTGGCCGCCCGCGCTCGAACTCCAGTTGCACCATGGAGTTGAACGGCTGCCCCGACGGTTCGTGGCCCAGGCGCTCCCAGATGCTTTCGCCGCCATGGTCGATGGCCTGCACCAGGCTGAACACCTTGGAGATGCTCTGCACGGAGAACAAGGTGTGGGCATCGCCCGCGCAGTAGGACGAGCCGTCGTTGCCATACACGGCAATGCCCAGTTGCTGGGCCGGCACGTCGGCAAGCGCGGGGATGTAGTCGGCGACCTTGCCGAGGCCGATCAGTGGACGGACTTCGTCGAGGATCGACTCCAACAGGGACTGCATGTTTTGTTCGGGCATGGTTTGGAAAATAATGATTGGCGGGCGCGGAGGATACCTGAAACGCCGGGACTTACGGGTGTGTTCAATCTCGCTGACAGCGCAAAAAAAGGGCCTTCAGGCGTTCCAACAAGCAAAGAAAATCAATGTGGGAGCTGGCTTGCCTGCGATGCAGACACCTCGATGTATCAGTTGCACCGAGGTGATGCTATCGCAGGCAAACCAGCTCCTACCTTTGACCCGCCACCCGCTCCCGCCCCTTGAACGCCACCGAAAAACAAAAAAAGATCAGCAACGCAAAACCCGCCGGAAACAGCCAGATGCTGCGCCAGTCATGGCTGCCACCGGCCGCCGCGTAGTGGTCGGTCACCTGCCCTGCCACCCAGAACCCAATCAACATGCCCACACCATACGTGGCCAGGGTAATCAGCCCCTGGGCCGAACTCCTGAAGCGCTCCGGTGCCTTGGCGTCGGTGTAGATCTGCCCCGAGACAAAGAAGAAGTCGTAGCAGATGCCATGCAGCGCGATCCCGGTAAACAGCATGAACGCCAGCTCACCGTTGTTGCCATAGGCGAACAGTGCATAGCGCAGCGCCCAGGCCAGCATGCCCACCAACAACGCGATCTTGATACCGAAGCGCTGGATGAACAGCGGCAACAGCAGCATGAACAACACCTCGGACACTTGCCCGATGGCCATTTTTGCCGTGGGGTTGGTCACGCCGATTTCCGCGAGAAACGGGTTGGCGTTCTGGTAGTAAAACGCCAGGGGAATGCAGATCAGGATCGAGGCGATGAAGAACACCAGGTAGCTGCGATCCTTGAGCAAGCCCAGCGCATCCAGCCCCAGCAGTTGCTTGATACCACCACTGCCCGCCTCGGCCTTCAACGGCGCGGTACGCGGCAAGGTGAAGCTGTAGAAACCCAGCACCAATGATGCGATGGCAGACATCAGGAAGGTGTTGCGCAACGCGCCGGTGGTGATCGACTGCTGGGAATCCCAGGCGAACACAAAGCTGATCACCAACCCCGCGACGATCCAGCCCAGGGTGCCCCACACGCGGATGCGCGAGAACTCCTGGGCCGGGTCGCTCATTTGCCGGAAGGCCACCGAGTTCACCAGGGCCAGGGTCGGCATGTAGATGACCATGTACGCCAGTACGTAGGGATAAAAGCCGACAAAGTCCGGCGCGCGGTACAGCTGGTAAAGCAGCACCGCGCCGATCAGGTGCAGCACCGCCAGGATGCGCTCGGCGTTGAAGTAGCGGTCGGCGATCAGGCCGATGATAAACGGGGCGATAATCGCGCCCCACGACTGGGTGGAAAACGCCATGCCGATTTGCCCGCCATTGGCCCCCAGGTTGCTGGCGAGGAAGGTGCCGAGGGTGACGAACCAGCCGCCCCAGATAAAGAATTGCAGGAACATCATGACGCTCAGTCGCGCTTTCATTGTGGTCACCGTTTTATTGTTATTTTGGGTCAGAAGCGGTGTTCAGGCGTCGGGCAGGCCCAGCAGCCGTCGGTTGGATTGCTCGTCGGATGTCACACCGGCAAAGTCGTCAAACGCTTTGGTGGTCTTGCGGATCATGTGCTGCCGGATGAACGCCGCCCCTTCTGCCGCGCCTTGCTGTGCATCCTTCAGGCAGCATTCCCACTCCAGCACGGCCCAGCCCTTGAAGTCATATTGGGTGAGCTTGCTGAAGATCGATTTGAAGTCGATCTGGCCGTCGCCCAATGAGCGGAAACGCCCGGGGCGGTCAACCCATCCCTGATAGCCGCCATAGACACCGGAGCGCGCATCGGGGCGAAACTCGGCATCCTTGACGTGGAACATGCGAATGCGCGCGTGGTAGCGGTCGATGAAGCCCAGGTAGTCCATTTGCTGCAGCAGCAGGTGGCTGGGGTCGTAGAGGATGTTGGCCCGGGGATGGTGGTCGACGGCCTCGAGGAAGCGCTCGAAAGAGGCGCCGTCGTGCAGGTCTTCACCGGGGTGGATTTCGTAGCACAGGTCGACACCGGCGGCTTCGAAGCAATCGAGGATCGGCAGCCAGCGCTTGGCCAACTCGGCGAAGCCCTGTTCCACCAGGCCGCCGGGACGCTGTGGCCACGGGTAGATGTAGGGCCAGAGCAGCGCGCCGGAGAACGTCGCGTGGGCTGTCAAACCGAGGCGTTGGCTGGCGCGGGCGGCGAGTTTCAGTTGGTCGATGGCCCACTCGGTGCGCGCCAGGGGTTGGCCCCGCAGGTGGGCGGGGGCGAAGTCGTCGAACAGCGTGTCGAATGCCGGATGCACGGCCACCAGCTGGCCTTGCAGGTGGGTCGACAGCTCGCTGATTTCGACGCCGGCGTGGGCGCAGGTCGCCTTGAGTTCGTCGCAGTAGGCCTGGCTTTCTGCGGCGCGGGCCAGGTCGATATAGCGGGTACCGAGTGTGGGCAACTGGATCGCCTTGTAGCCCTGGGACGCTGCCCATTGGGCGATGTTGGCGAGGGTGTCGAAAGGCGCTTCGTCCGAGATGAACTGGGCGAGAAAAATACCGGGGCCGCGCATGTCTGTGATCTCCTTCATAGGTGGCTGGCCAGGGTCGTCCACTTCGCGTCACCGCGATGGTTGGCGATCACGGCTTCGATAAAGGCCATGCCGCGTACGCCGACTTCGATGCCGGGCACGCCGACAGCTTCGGTGCCTTGGCGAATGGCACTGGCGAAGTCGCGGTAGAGGTTGGCCATGGCTTCGAGATAACCCTCGGGATGCCCGGCGGGCAGGCGCATACGTTGCACCGCCGCATCGCACAGCCAAGGCTGGCCGGTGCCGGAGCGCAGGATGCGCAGGGGTTGATCGAGGGAACGGTGGATCAGGCTGGCGGGTTCTTCCTGGCGCCATTCCAGGCCGCCTTTGTCGCCATAGAGGCGGATCTTCAGCGGGTTCTCTTCACCGGCACACACTTGGCTGGCGATCAGCACGCCGCTGGCGCCGGCCGCCATCTTGAACAGCATCGCGGCATCGTCGTCCAGTTGGCGGCCAGGTACGTGGATGCCCAGGCTGGCGCAGAGCTGTTCGATTGGTTGGTCGGCGATGAATTCGGCAAGGGAAAAGGCGTGGGTGCCGATGTCGCCGATGCAGCCGCCCACTCCCGACAGCTCGGGACGGCTGCGCCAGTCCGCCTGTTTGTTGCCCTGCCCGGCCACGTCCTGGCTGAGCCAGCCCTGGGGGTACTCGACGATCACCTTGCGCAGGGTGCCGATGACGCCGCTGCGCACCATGTCGCGTGCTTGCCACACCATCGGGTAGCCCAGGTAGGTGTGTGCCAGCCCGTAGAGTCCGGGGCTGGTGCTGACGACCTCTGCCAGCGCCTGCACTTGAGCAAGGTTGAGGGCGGCAGGTTTTTCGCTGAACACATGAAAGCCCGCCTGCAACGCCTGGGTCGCAATGGGCGCATGCAGGTGATTGGGGGTAACGATCACCAGCAACTGCATGCGCTGGTCGGCCGGGAGCGCCTGCTCGGCGGCCAGCATCTGCTGCCAGTCGCTGTAGCAGCGGGCCGCGGGCAAGCCCAGGGCGTTGCCGGTATTGCGGTTGTTCTCGGGCTGGCGGCTGAAGGCTCCGCACACCAGCTCATAACCGCCATCCAGGCCCGCCGCCTGGCGGTGAGCCTGGCCAATGAAGGCGCCCTCGCCGCCGCCCACAAAGCCCATTCTTATTTTTTGCACCACTGCCGTCATCGCAAGTCTTCTCTTTTGGGGCGTTTACCGATCATGATGTAACCGGTTACATCGTGCCGGAAATTTAGGCCCAGTTGCACGCGGTGTCAAACCCCGGCTGCGGTAAACTTGGCGGCTGTTGCTCTGATAACGAGGTGGTCTTGTCCAATATTCGTGAAGTCGCCCGCTTGGCCGGGGTCTCGGTGGCCACCGTGTCCAGGACCCTGGCCAGCCCCGAACGTGTGCTGCCCGAGACCCGCGACAAGGTCAACGCCGCCGTGGAACAGACCGGCTACCGGCCGAACCGCATGGCGGTGCAATTCCGTTCGCGGCGCACCGGCAACCTGGTGATCCTGGTGCCGGCGATTGCCAACACGTTTTTCGCCCGGGTCATCAGCGGTGCACAGCAAGCGGCGCAAGCGGCGGGTTACCGGTTGCTGTTATGCGACACCCGGGGCCAGGCAGAAATCGAAAAGCAGTTCGCCGAATTGGTCCACGCCCATCAGGCCGATGGGGTGATTCAGTTGCGCGCATCCGACCCGTTCAGTGATTGCACCGACTCGCCGCCGCTGGTGAATGCCTGCGAGGTGATCCAGCACGGCCGCCACCCCACCATCAGCCTCGACAACCGTGGCGCGGCCATCGCCATGACCCAGCACTTGATCGACCTCGGCCACCGCCGCATCGGCTTGATCAAGGGCCCCAAAAGCAGCCCGCTGACCCAGGACCGCGTGGCCGGTTATGAAGACGCCTTGCACGCCGCGGGCATCCCGCGCGACCCGGCACTTATCTGCCACGGCGACTTCACGTTGCACGCCGGTTTCGAGGGCGCAGGCATCATGCTAGCCCTGCCCGAACGCCCCACGGCGTTGTTCTGCGAAAACGACGAAATGGCCATCGGTGCCTTGAAGCGCATCAAGCAACAGGGCCTGCGCGTGCCCGAGGATATTTCCCTGGTGGGCTTTGATGACATCCCCTTCGCCGCCTACTGCGACCCGCCGCTGACCACCATCGCCCAGCCTGCCGAAACCTTTGGCCGCAAGGCGGTGGAGATGCTCATCGCATTGATCGAGAAAACGTCGCTGCCGGAACGCCAGGTGGTGTTGCCGTTCGAACTCACCTTGCGCGACAGCACGGCAGCGCCCAAGACTCAGTAGTGCGCCACATCCGACACCTGGGTATCCAGCACGTCCCGCGCCAAGGCCCAGGCCTGATCCCTGGACTCCACCACCAGCAGCGGGTAGCCCCACGCCTTGCCAAACATCACGGCAAACGGCTTGAGCGCCAGGCGCTTGGCTGCGCTGGGCTCCACCTGAATCATGCCTTTGACGAAAGCCCGCAGGGCCGGCTTGTGCTTCTTCATCCAGATCGAGGCCTGTTTGCGTTCTTCGTGGGAGTGCTCGTGTGTGCTTTCGTCCACGGCTTTTTCGTGCAGCAGGACGAAGGGCTCCTCACGCTGCAACAAGGCCTCGAACGCGGCAAAGGTATCGGGCGGTGGCGTGTCGCTTGGGGCGTCAAACACGATTTTCACCACGGGGAATGTTGAACTGTCGAGTTGCATGGGAAGCTCCTTTAACGAGAATGGTTCTCATAATAGCCAAGCCGCCACTGGACGCCATTGCACAGAATGGCCAGAATGTTTCGCATTCCAGCCAAGGCTCTCGCCGCCATGTACAACCATCGCCTCGAAACCCGTGACCCGCTGCGCCCGGCCCTTGCCGATGCGATCCCCCGCGCCGTGGTAGCGGTGAGCGCCTCGAGTACCTCCGCCAGCTGGGAGCACGCACCCCACCAGCACCGCAAGGGTCAGTTGATGTACACGTTGCGCGGGGTGATCCATTGCGTCATTGAAGAAGGCATCTGGATCGTGCCACCCCAGTGTGCGTTGTGGATTCCCGGTGGCCTGTCCCACGCCGCACGCGGGTCGGGAGCCGCGGATGTCTACTGCCTGCTGGTCGATCCCGACGCTGCCAGCGCCCTGCCCCGGCAATGCTGCACGCTCGCCGTATCAGCGCTGTTACACGAATTGATCAGCAAGGCCGTCAGCTTCCCGCCGCTGTATGACACGGATGGCGCCCAGGGACGGCTGGTGGCGACGCTGCTGGACGAACTGGCACTGGCACCGGTCGAGGCCCTGCACCTGCCCATGCCCCGGGACATCCGGCTCAGGCGCCTGGCCGACAGTTTGCTGGCCAACCCCAGCGACAAGGCCACCCTGGGTGAATGGGCCGTGCGCATCGGCATGAGCGAACGCAGCATGACGCGGCTGTTGCTGGAGGAGCTCGGCCTGAGTTTCGGCCGCTGGCGCCGGCAGCTGCATGTGATCCTGTCACTGCAGCGCCTGGCCAAAGGTGAAAGTGTGCAAACGGTCGCGCTGGACCTGGGCTATGAGAACGCCAGCGGCTTTATCACCATGTTCCGCAAGGCTATCGGCAAACCACCGGCGCGCTACCTCGCAGACCGTGCAGGCATATCCGAGCGCACAACGCCCGCTATCGCCCTGCTGGATTATTATAAATAGTCGAATTTTAAGCATTTAGAGCTTAAGGACTAGAAGGGTTAAATCATTCCGGCCAGAAAAATCAAGCCGGCCTAAAATACTTATCGCACACTAAAAATTTGCACTAGCATATGAGAACTCCCGCCCAGAAATCCGCTTTCAATACCCACCCGAAAACCGCCTTACCCCCCGTAAATAAAGTGCCGAATGTTAAAATTTGTCACGTTTTGGCGTATTCAATTCGATTAACATCTAAACGCCTGCAGCGATTGAATTGACGGCCTCGCATGCCGGAAAAGGGAGCAACGTGATGCATTTTTCCAACGTCCTCGCTATTGCACGGACCCCATCGAAATCCGAGGACTTCAGCGAGCTTATAGTTCGTACTGTACCGAAAAATCTAAAAGTCGATACACGCTCCTACGGCCAACTAATTGGTCCCTATGAAAGCCATGGACATTACCGTGCCATCATCATAGAGATCGACACCCCCTCTGCCAGCACTCAAACGCTGGACATCATTAAAAAAACCAGATCCGAAAACCCCGGCAGCACGATTTTCCTGGTTGTCACCTTTGCCACCACACTAAGCAAAACCAAATATTATCTCGCAGGCGCCGACTACTGCATAAAGGTCGTCGAGAGCTCGCCCGAGAAAAAACTTGCGCTCTTCGCCGCGTTCCTCAGCGAGACATACTGGCTAAGTAATACTGATTTGCTACTCGATCAGGACCGCATGTGCATCTACGGCGGCGGCAAAAAGCTTGAAGTGTCTTTCGTCGAAATGAAGGTACTCGAAGCCCTCATTCATAATCGCCTGCTCAGTCACGATGAAATTGCCGTGGTGATGGGACTTAACGCCAGATTTTATGACTCGCGCGCGCTGGAAAAATCGATTAGCCGCTTGCGTGGCAAAATAAAATCACACTACGGAAGTAATATTATTCAAAGCATTCGGGGTTACGGCTACAAACTAAGCAGAGGGCTGGCTTCGGTTAACCATATCCACCCCGTCAAGGAGCGGCCGAACCGTGAATAGCGGAACTCAATTACTTGCGGAGTCATTCGACTTCAGGTTTTCGCGGCAAGCGATACTTGAACGAAATTGTACGTTATGGGGCAGCGAGATCAGGGTTCATGCCGAGCAGGCGCTTGAGAGCCTGCCTGATGATGTGTATCCCTTTTATTCCAAAAAGCTAAAAGACGCTTACAGCGAAGCTCTGCAATACACAAAGCCCAACTCATTTGCCCGAGAAGGAAAACGTTTGCGTGTGGATAAAGGCCCGGGGCCGCACAAGTTTCTCCGGATAGAGCAATCCTTATTGATGAATGAAGACCTGCTCAAGGAAATCATCAACACCTCCAACGCACTGGAAAAACACAAACAACAACTTATTGTCAGCATTGAAAATACACTGGATACTCTCGCGGGTCCGGCAGAACGCAGAAACATGATCCGCCAACTCTATAACCTGAAAGACCGTAGCGACGTAAAACTTGCCTATAACAATTACACATTGCATACAAAAAACACCGACCTGCTGATCGACTTGAGTCTTTATGACTATATAAAAATGCCTTTTCCAGACTCGGCCCTCCGGCTCAGTCTGAATACGCGCTCAGGCCTGTTCGACCGGCTTTACGACCAGATGCTGGGACTAATCAGCACCACCCGGGTCTCGTTCATCGCCGACAACGTCGAGTATGCCGACAGCGCGCTTCTCGCCAGACGCTTGCCATTTGACTATTTTCAGGGCCCCTACTTCTCCCCTGCTGATAGTTTATGAACCCCCGTACTTTCCTGGAATCGGTGAATGCCATGAGTTCTCTCAAGAAACACACATTTACATCCACGTACCCGTCCATCGCGCTACATGATTTCACGCCCAACGTGGCATTTTTACATTACGACGTTGACAGCGGCCCGCTGGTCGAAACCGCGGAAAAAGCATCGGATGCCTCGGCCAGTTCCTATGCGGTGACCAGTGAACAGAACTTCAATCTATGGCTAAGCAATTATGTCGCCGCCAAAAGACTTTATGAGGCCAACAACCGACTAACCCGACACCTTCAAGACACCGCAAAAAACCCGAAAATCAGCGTACTGAAGTCAGAACCTGAGCGCCATGAGCTTAATAACACTACAGCGGAAATGGTTAATACAACGTCCGCCTTGCGCGCCCCGGATGTCTGGTTACTTACCCACCAAGACCGGGCATTGGTAAAAGGCGGATTGCGAATTTCCCTGACCACTATTGAGTCGGCCCTGATCAAAAAGATGCTGAATCATGAAGAACGTGTGGTGAGCAAAGAGGAGCTGATCCGCAACATCGGGCGCGAACCCGATATCTATCGAGGGCTCGAAATGTGCCTTAGCCGGCTCCAGGACAAGTTCAAGCGGGTGAACGATGGCGAACGCCTGTTCCGGGCGGTACGTAACCGCGGTTATTGCCTCACACAAAAAATAAAAAGCCCATTGAGCAACCGCAACAACGTCGCCGAACAATAATTATTTCATAAAAATTACAATTCACCCTGCCTATTAAAATCCCTTTCTATCTGCCATTTTATAACAACATGCCCGCGTTATAAGTCGTCAGCCATTGCTCCCTGCCATTCATTACTATCAATACGCACGCCTACGCGTGCGCCTGCCATTTGATAGTCATTAAAACCACGCCTCGCTTTAACCTGCCAGCACGTGAGTGGATACCACAGGGAGCAGAAGTATGCTTAACAACAGAAGAATGCATCGTAACCTTACACCCAAGGGCCTCACCTTTTGGGGGCAGTGGGCTATTGCTGTGAGTATGGTCGTTGTACTTTTGTTTTCACTGGCACTGTTCAAGACCGGACAACTGGAATCCCACTACCGGATATTGGCTGCCATTACAATACTGGCATCTATCCCGGCCTACATGTTATGTGATGTCTATAGCAAAAAAGATGACTTTTTTGTTGGGCTGGGACGGTTATTCACCGGTTGGTTATTGACCTTGGGCATATTGTTGGCCGTGGGCATGGCCTGTAATGCCAGTTCGCTGTTTCCGCTGGAGATCCTGCTACTCTGGGCTGCCGTCAGCTATCCAATACTAGCACTTTGCTACATTCCGATTCACAGTCTGTCCAGGTATTACCATCGACAACTTCACGAACGCCAGAAATCACTGATTATTGGTACCGGGAAACTTGCAACGGACTTGGCCAACACACTTTCCAGGCAAAAACGCTCGCCCTTGGTCGGCCTCGTAGGTCCAGACACAGCGTCGCCACAGAACAGCACTCAACCGCAGATTCTCGGCGACTTGCCCGACCTTCCCACGCTGATCAGGCAACACGGTATTCGCCGGCTGTACATCACTCACTCGCTCCAGGAAGCGACTCATATCGAGGAGCTGTACGTCAACCTGCTGGAGATCAGCGTGGACGTGATCTGGGTGCCCGACCTCAACAACATGCTCCTGCTCAATCACAGCGTGGCCGAAGTGGATGGCTTGCCCGCGATCTTCCTCAACGAGAGCCCGCTCACCAGTCGCCCGACGGCAGCACTCAGCAAATCGCTGCTGGACAAGAGCCTGGCACTGTTGGCGATTGTGCTGCTCAGCCCATTGCTGCTGCTGTTCGCCTTGCTGATCAAGCTCACCTCCCCCGGCCCGGTGATTTTCAAGCAGGACCGGCACGGCTGGAATGGCGAAGTGATCAAGGTCTGGAAGTTCCGCTCGATGCGCGTGCATGACGACCGCGAGGTGCGCCAGGCCAGCCGCAACGACTCACGCATTACCCCGGTGGGGCGCTTTATCCGCCGCACCTCCATTGATGAGCTGCCGCAGCTGTTCAACGTGCTGCAAGGGCATATGGCGCTGGTGGGCCCACGCCCCCATGCCGTGGCCCACAACGACTACTACTCGGGCAAGATTCGCGCATACATGGCGCGGCATCGCATCAAGCCCGGCATCACCGGCCTGGCCCAGGTCAACGGCTGCCGTGGCGAAACCGAGACCCTGGAGAAGATGCAAAAACGTGTCGATATCGACCTGAGCTATATCAACAACTGGTCGCTGTGGCTCGACATCAAGATCCTCTTCAAAACGCCGTTTACACTGCTCTCCAAAGACATTTACTGATCCCTCCCTACCCCGCACCGCCACACCGGCGGCGCGGGGCACCAGGCGCCCTGCGGGGCGTTTGTCGTTCCTCCCCGCCACAACCCCCGCCATGCGCAACGATACCGCCCACAGCAGCGCCTGGGCATCCAGGCCCACGCCATTCGCATAGAAATCACAGAGGGAAAGTCAGGGGAGTATTGCCCGCCGGCATTGCACCTGGCGTTGTGTGGCTGCAAGTCCTTGCGCTGCCCGGCGCATTCAGCACCGGGCAGCGGATAACCTTGGCGTCACTCAGTGATCTTGTCGAAGTTGTTGTAGAACAGTTCGCTGTCACGCCCGTCGGTCATGGTCTGCAGCGAGTAGGCACGGTTCAGGCGAGCCCCGCCGTCACGGGTCAAAGGTGCCCATACGACATTCGCCCGACGCATCGTCGAGGTGCTCATCAACTCGTCGAACGGCACCGAAATATAGATGCCCTTGTCGAAGCTGCCCTCGCCGTATTCTTCCTTCGAGGCAGTGGTCAGCGTCACCCAGCCACCAAATTTCACACCGTTCTTGAACTGCCGGGAGATGTCGACGGTGGTGCCCCAGTCCCGTGCCAGATAACGCCCCACGCTGACTGCCGCAAGGGTGTCAAAGGGCAGCTCGGTATAGCTGGTGACATGGCCGGTGATGGTCTGGTAATCCCGCAGGCCGAAGCCCTGGTTGAAATCGCGCTGGCGCACGAAGTTCAGGTCTGCGCCCACCGACCAGTGCTTGCCCGTAGGCCGGAACAACACTTCACCGCCCACCCCGGCGTACATCGACTCCAGGTAACCGCCGTAGACCATGCCATACAGGTCGCGGTCCAGGCGCTGCGCATGGTTGACCTGGAAGTTCGGCATCGTCACATCCGACGTCGTCATGTATTGGCGCAGGTCGGTACGCACCCGTGGCAACCCGCTTGGCGCGTCGTAGGTGAACTTGTCGTAGTTGTTCAGCAGGTTGGCACTGAGCAAGCCGCTCCACCAGGTGTTGCGGGTAAAACGGTACTCCGCGTCGGCGTCGGCGGTGAACTGGTAGAGCAACCCGTCGGGGCCGCCGATGTTCTGTTTGTAACCCAGGCCCAGGCCGTAGCTGAACGGCGCAGGCTTGGCGGTGTAGAGCGTGGTTTCCCGATGGGCGATCGCCGGATTGACCTCGGTGGCACGGTGCAGATCCGTCAGCGGTTGCTCGTTGTTCACTACCGCACGGAAGGTGTCACGGGGCACGCTGGTTTCTTCGATAGGCATGTCATAACGCTTGTTCACCAGGGTGAACCAGTCGACGTCCTGATTGGCGCTGTTGTCGAGAATGCGGCTGGCACGCCCCACGGCCTTGGCGGAATAAAAGTAGCGTTGCTGCTCGCCATACACCATCAATTCCGAACCGCGCTGGGCAATGCGCTCTACCTTGTAGCCGGCATTCTGCTGCAGTCGGTCCGCGACATTGGCCCAGTTGACCTGGTCGGCCGGGGTGGTGGGCATGCGTGCCGGCAACGGTTCGGCGGGTGGGTCGTAGGTCTTGACCGGCGCCTTGCGGCTGACAAAGTTGGTGTGCAGGGTGATGCCGAACATCGCGGTGTTGCCGCGCTCCCAGGCCGCACTCAAATCGACGCTGTCGGCCAGCTTGTAGACCACGCCGATGTTGACCGGCGAGTCCTGCTTGATCGGGTTGTCCAACGGCTCGTGCTTGTAGTCATTGCCCTCGTATTCAAGCTTCAGGCTCAAAGGCTCCCAGGGCGTTTGATAGGCAATCCCGCCAAACAGCGAAGGACGTCCCCTGAAGTAGGCATTGGAGTTCACGTCCCCTGCCCTGGCGACCACCGCCGTGCTCTTGGGCCGGTCGTTGAACTTGCTGCCGAACACCGACAGCGGGTTGCTGAAATCCCCTCGGTTACCCAGGTAGCCCCAGGCCAGGCCGAGGCTGAAATCCAGGTTGCCATAGCGCTTGTTAGCGACGAAGTATTCGCTGGAAAACAGCCCGGTACCGCCGATGTCCCTGGCGCCGAACGCCACTTGGGGCGCCCAGTGGCTTTCTTCCCAGAGGCGGGCCTTGAAGTCGATGGCTTTGTCTTTGAAGCTCTGGCTTCCGCTCAACGCCTCGGCACCGTAACGGCGGTTGCTGATGGCGGTGTAGCGAAACGAACCCTCCAGCCAATCGAACGGCTGCAATGAAAAGCTGTAGCGTGAGTAGGGATCGGTGCGGTTGGCGTTGGCGCTCAACTCGCCCGCCGGGGCCATGCGTGCAGTGGGGGTTTGTAGCAGGCCCACGCCGCCAAAGTCGTTTTGGGTGTAACGGGGTTCACCGTGAACCAGTCCGCAGGGCAAGAGCAATACAGCAGCAAAACGTAAATTCAAGGGTTCACCTCAGCCAACGGTTGGGTGGCGAAAAACTCGGCCAGTTGTTGGTTGAGATCGGGGGTCGGCGTCTCAAGGTCATCGCTGCGGATCGGCACCAGAATCCGGCTACCGGGTGCAGCCACAATGCCGTCCTCCCGATTCCATGCCGCCACGCCCACGCGGCGCACCTGGCCGTCGGGCTGGATCAGCCACAGGTCATCACGCTCGGCGTCATCGAGGACGGTGCAGCCGCGGACATACTCCCGGACTTCGCGCATCGCCTGGTACGGCACATCACAGGGCTGCGCGACCGCCCCGAGCACTTCCACGGTGGACGGTCTCGCGGGGTAAACCAGCTGGTCGCCATCATCCAGCAAGGCGTTGCGGGCAAACCCGGCCTCCACGGCGATCGGGTCCAGCACCGTCACCTGGCGGCCGGTGACGGGCAACTGCTCCACCTGCTGGTACAGGCGCGCACTCAAGTCCGCCCGCGAGTGCCGGTCATCCAGCAAGGCGCCCCGTTGCAGCAGTTTCAGGTCGAACAGCACACCCGCCTTCAACCGTGCCTGCTTGTCCATCAACGACTGGTGCAGCCAGGCGGCGCCCAACCAGTAACTTTCGGCGTTGGGTTGAGCCAGGCGAATAACGTCCAGCAAACGCGCCCCCGGCTTGACCTCGAAGGCGCCGGGGCTGCGCACATCACCACTGACCGTGACCGCCGCCTGGCCAACGCCTGGGCCAACCAACAACAGGCCAAGGCATAAAAGCTCGGAACACTTCACCGGGCAGCCTCCCTGTCAGGGCGCAACTGCACGATCTTCAGGGTCAACCGGGGCGTCAAATGCTGCTCGCTGCGCAGGATGAAACCATCCTGCGGGTCGACCCAATAATGGTTGGTAGCGTGGAAATTCAAGGTGGGAACATCCACCTGCTCGTCGATGCGCAGCAAGGCGTAATCCTTGTCCAGAATGCGAAGGGTCTCGATGTCGTGGGGGCTGAAACGGCTGTTGACGGCGACGCCGATCCGGTTGCCGTCATACAGGTCGATCCAGCGCGTGCTGGTATAGCCGTCGGGCAAATGCTGAAGGCCGCGCTTGAACGGCGACTCGCCACTGAAGCGGGTGCCGTCCAGGGAAAAACCCAGCCCGACAGTGCGTACCACCAGGCCGTCGCGCATCATCACCACCTGCTTGCCGGAGGCGACCCAGAACTTCAGGTCGCCACGGCGGCGGGCCATGGCCATCACCCCTTCGCTGACGGCCGTGGTGACCAGAATCTGCGGATACGGCACCGCATCGACCTGGGCCTGGGTGACATTGATCGGCTCAGGGCCGGTGACGGAGGTTTCGAGGGTGTACCAGGACGCCCTCATCAACGGGTTACACCCGCACAACAAGAGCGCCATCGACAGACCGGCACAGGTAGGCAAAATTTTCACGACAGGATGGCGCCTTATCTGCTGTTGACTTCGCTGAGGTCATTGGCCGATCGGGCACCCAGCCCAATGGCAGTGGCGGTAGGCAGCAGTTGGCTGATCAGGCGGTTCCAGCGCGTCACGCCGGCCGGCCCGACGTACACGATGTCTTGGGGCTGCAAGTCGAATCGGGTGGCGAGCACCAGCGCCGAAGGTGACTGGGCATCGAGCTGGAACACCTTGGCCGGCTCGGCTTCCAGGTTGTCCACGCCGCGAATCACGTACACCGCATTGCCATTGGAGGTGGTCTGGTTCAAGCCCCCTGCCGTGCCCAGCGCATCGGTCAGGTTGATCGATTTGCCCTTGAAGCTCAGTGCCCGGGGCTGGTTGACTTCGCCCATGAGATAGACGCGTTTCTGGTCGTTATAGGGCAAGTACAACCGGTCGCCGCCCTTGAGGTAGATGCCCTGCAGTTGCGAGCCCTGGCGATTGAGGCTGTCCAGGTCCAACCGGTATTCACGGCCGTCCCGGGTGAGTGTCAGGCCCGACAGGTCGGCATTGGTCGGGTCGACACCGGCAGCACCGATAGCCTCCACGGCGCTCAAGGGCGTGGTGGTGATCGGCTGTTGGCCGGCCTTGATCACCGCACCGGTGACGACGACGGTCTGGCTGGCAAAACGCAACACGCTGACGTCGACCTGAGGGCTTTCAATAAACTGCGCCAGGCGCCCGGCGATAAAGGCGCGCAACTCCTCGATGGTTTTACCGGCCACCGGAACATTGCCGATATACGGATAAAACAGTGTGCCGTCCGGACGCACCAGGCGCCCGTTGGCGTCGAGCTGCTGTTGCGGCCCCGAGGGCGCCGTCAACTCGGGATGGTCCCAGACCGTGATGAACAACAGGTCATTGGCGCCGACGCGATAACCGCCCGGCACATAAGACAACAACTCCGCGGGCACCGACTCACGAACGTGAGTGGCGGCATCCATGGCAATCAATTTGGGGGTGATGGGAATCAACTCCACCCGGGTACTTTCGGGAGAACCCTCACTGGACATTTGACGCGTGTCCATGTGTTGACCAGGCGAAAACATACAGCCGTGCAAGCTGATACTTGCCAGCAAAAGAACAGGTAACCTACGAATCATAATGGCACTACGCTAGTCGAGGGCGAGTCTAAAAAAGATCACCCAGAAACTTCCGGGTGATCTTTTAACAACACAAGTTGCGGGTGATTAGTTGGTACCGGTGGTACCACCTGTACCGGTTGTGCCGCCAGTGCCGGAAGTACCGCCATTGGAACTGCCGCCCGAGTTGGACGCAGCAGCGGCAGCGCCGACAACTGCGGTGCCGACCCCGACGGTTTCACCGAGCGTCACGCCGCCCACCAGCGGAGTGCTCAACGACAGTGACTCGCCGCCTGTACTGGCCGCCTCGCTCACCGCAGCGCCGGCGACTTCACCCGCCGCCAGTGCCGCCGTACTTGTGAAAGCCAGCACGCCGGCCAACAGTAATGTCCTCATATCAGACTCCTTCTCGATATTTACCCCTTATACAACTTTGCAATAAGGGAGTAGTGATGGAACGGAGATAAAGAGGCCATGAAAACTGCACGACAATAGAGTGAACCGCGCAATTAGCCTCCTCGGAATCATCTCACTTGTGGATACTGCAAACCACCAATGTTAATAATCGTCAGTATCAGATGACTGGCCGTACGGATAACCCGCGACCAATACCGTAATACTCGAATCCATTGGCTTTCATGCGCTGCGGATCAAATATATTGCGGCCATCAAAGATCACCGGCGTACTCAGTTTTTCTTTGATGAAGTCCAGGTCCGGGGCCTTGAACTCGCGCCACTCCGTCACAATCACCAACGCATCGGCGCCCTGGAGCGCGGCTTCCTTGGTGCCCATCAGCAGCAGGTCTTCGTTCATGCCGTAGATGCGCTGGGTTTCGGCCATCGCTTCCGGGTCGAAGGCTTGAATCCGCGCGCCTACGCTGCGCAATTGTTCGATCAATACGCGGCTGGAGGCTTCGCGCATGTCATCGGTATTGGGTTTGAAGGCCAGGCCCCAGATCGCAAAGGTCTTGCCCTCCAGTTGCCCGCCGAAGTGATGGTGGATATGCCCGAACAGGTGCTGCTTCTGGCGCTTGTTGACTTCCTCGACGGCTGACAACAGCGAGGCGTGGTAGCCGATGGACGATGCAGTGCGCTCCAGGGCCTGCACGTCTTTCGGGAAACACGAGCCGCCGTAGCCGCAGCCGGGGTAGATAAAGTCGTAGCCGATCCGTGGGTCAGAACCGATGCCTTTACGCACCGCCTCAATATCTGCGCCCAGTCGTTCGGCGAAGTTGGCCATTTCATTCATGAAGGAAATCTTGGTGGCCAGCAGGCAGTTGGCGGCGTACTTGGTCAGCTCGGCACTGCGGATGTCCATCGTGATGATTTTTTCGTGGTTGCGGTTGAACGGTTCATACAGTTCCCGCATGCGCTCCACGGCGTAGTTGCTGTCGCTGCCGATGATGATTCGGTCGGGGCGCGTGCAGTCCGCTACCGCTGAACCTTCCTTCAGGAACTCGGGGTTGGAAATGACGTGGAACTCCACCTCAAGCCCACGGGACTTCAGTACCTCATCAACTTTCGCGCGGACTTTATCGGCTGTCCCTACCGGCACGGTCGACTTGTTAACGATGATCTTCGGCTCGGTCATGTTCTGTGCGATGGTCGCCGCCACGGAGAGCACATACTTGATGTCGGCGCTGCCGTCGTCATCCGGCGGCGTGCCCACGGCGATGAATTGCACCTCGCCATGGCGCACGCCCTGGGCGGCATCGGTGGTGAAATGCAGGCGGCCGGCGTCATGGTTCTTCTGCACGAGGGCACTCAAGCCCGGCTCGAAGATCGGAATAATCCCGCTCTTGAGGTTCTCGACCTTGGTGGCGTCGATGTCCACGCAACACACTTCATGCCCCGCGTCAGCCAGCACTGCCGCCTGCACCAGGCCCACATAGCCGATTCCAAATACAGTTACATTCATTTCAATATTCCTTTAAACAAGCTCGAGGCGGCCATAGCGGTCTTCAAAGCGGATGATGTCGTCTTCGCCGAGGTAGGAGCCCGATTGAACTTCAATCAGCTCCAGCGGGATGCGTCCCGGGTTTTCGAGAGAGTGCACAACGCCAATGGGGATGTAGGTGGACTGGTTCTCGGTGAGCAGCACCTGCTTGTCGCCGATCTGCACATTCGCGGTGCCGGACACCACGATCCAGTGCTCGGCACGATGGTGGTGAAGCTGCACGGAAAGCTTGTGCCCCGGCTTCACCGTGATGCGCTTCACCTGGTACCGATAACCCTGGTCCACCGAGTCGTACTTGCCCCACGGCCGATAGACTTCGCGATGACTCGCGCTTTCGATCCGGTGGTTTTTAGTCAGCTCGGTGACGATTTTCTTCACGTCCTGGGCATGCTCCTTGGTGGTCACCAGGATCGCGTCGGCGGTCTCGACCACCACCACGTCACTGATGCCCGCCACGGTGACCAGCCGGTGGCTGGCGTGCACATAACTGTTGGTGACGTCTTGCAGCAAGACGTCGCCCTTGGTGCAGTTCTGGTTGGCATCCTTGGCGCCCGCCTCCCACACCGAGTCCCAGGCCCCTAGGTCGCTCCACGGGGAGTTGAGGATGACCACCGAGGCGATAGCGGTTTTTTCCATCACCGCATAATCAATCGACACGTTGGGCGCGTTCACAAAATCCACCTGGCTGAGCCGGGTGAAATCCTGGTCATGGGCCGCATTGGACAGGGACAACTCGGCGGCCACCATGATCTCCGGGCTCAGGCGCTCCAACTCCGCTTTCATCACCGAGGCGCGGAACATGAACATGCCGCTGTTCCAGAAGTAGTTGCCCTGGGCCAGGTAGCCTTGGGCGGTCGCCAGGTCAGGCTTTTCGACAAAGGCCTCGACATGCGCCGCGCCGTCGACCGCCGCCGCTTGAGTGCGGATATAGCCGTAGCCGGTTTCCGGTTTGGTGGGCACCACCCCGAAGGTGACGATCTTGCCTTTGTTGACCTCCGCCTTGGCCGACGTCAGGGCTGCGTTGAAGGCGTCGGTATCGCCGATGACATGGTCTGCCGCCAGCACCAGCAGGATCGGATCATCCCCGTCCGCCAGCGCCGAGAGCGTCGCGGCCGCAATGGCCGGGGCGGTATTGCGGGCAGTGGGTTCCAGGAGGATTTTCTGCGGGATCAAATCCAGCGAACGACTTTGTTCGGCCACGATGAACCGGTGTTCTTCGTTACACACAATGATCGCAGGGCTGACGCTCTCGCCCTCGATGGACAAGTTCTTGATTCGCTCCAAAGTAGCCTGAAACAAACTCAAGTCACCGTGCAGGGCAATAAACTGCTTGGGTTTAAGTGCCCTGGAAAGCGGCCACAGGCGCGTGCCTGAGCCGCCAGACAATATAACTGGGATCATAGCGATTACTCGATGATTAAAGGCAATAAGAGCTTATTGACAAGCAATCAGGACTTAAGAGGTAAATGACTTTACATAACTGATCAAACGATTTCTCTCAGTAAAGTCCAACGAACTTTCTGCACTGCTGTAGTTGAGCGCCGAATCAATCGCCGAAAAGAACCCATCTTTATCATGGGCGATAAATACAGACGGCAGGTCTGAAAAGTTCTCGGCGGTATCGAACTGGTGATTATTGATATGTTCACCCCGTCGGCTGTCGCGCGGAACGATAACGATGGGTTTGCCCAGTTCAAGGGAGCGAATGATATTGCCCATGCCCGCATGGGAAACGATCACCTTTGAGGCATTGAAGTTCTTGGAAAACAGCGGCTCGGCAATGGTCTTGTAGGCGGTAATACGGCCCAGGTCATTTTCGTTATTGCCCACCTGCGCCACAATCGGGACCTGGGGATTGGCATGGCTCCATTCATTCAGGTAGCCGAGCATTCTTTCAAACGGTGCTTGAGTGCCAACGCTGCAAAATATCATTTATACGATCCTCCCTTTGTATTGGGCCCGACTGTTTTGTGACAGCGAGGGCCACTGGGTGAGCAACTCGTCGACAAAGTAAACCGCGATTCTTCCGGACAAAGAGAGTTTCTTGGGGTTGGCGATGCTGTCGATCCACAGGGTCTTTTTGCCCATGAGTTTCCCCGCGATCAAACCCAGCAAACCCGGAGCGGCGCCCGTGGAGATCACGTATTTGGCTTTGCTGCGGTAGACGATCGCAAAGATCTGGCAAAAGCCCTTGATGATCTTCAAGGGTTCACTGCGGTTAAAGTCCGGAACTTGCGCAAACTTATGCAATGGGTACTGCGAGCCAATACTGACATCGACGGTGGCAATCGTAACTTTTTGACCCTCGAAGGCAGGCAGCAACTTGCTCATTTGCACCCAGTGTCCACCTCCAGAACAAATCAATAAAACATCACTTGATTGACTCATGACGGTTCCCTTCCTGTCAGAATTAATAGACATCATTAAATAGCAGCGGCAGTTCTTAACAATTGCGCCTGCCCTTCCCAGCGGGTAATTCGCTTGGCTTTGAGCAAGGCTGACTTTTCTTTATAAGTGTCTTGATTGGCGATGAGCTGCGAAACACCGGCCTTGATGGACAGCGGGTCCAGCGTCTCCACAAACACCGCCGCCTCGGAAAACAACGAGCGCAGCACCGTGGTGTTCGAAAGGGCCATGGGCCGCCCGGCGCTGACCGCTTCGTTGGCCACGCTCAACTGCACGTTGTCGCGGGTGGTGAGGCCGAGCACCACATTCGCGTTGCACAGCAACTGCTCGAAAGTCGCTTTGCTGAGGAAGCCGGTCAGCTTGATGTTCCCGGGCAGCGAGGCCACGAGCTCCTCGCAAAGCTTGCCCTGATGCTTGCCGGTGATGAGGAAGTCGACCGCCGGCATTTCCCGGGCGGCGTTGATCACGATCTCGATCGGTTCATCGATATCAAAGGAGCAAGGGAACAGCACATACGGCCTCTCGCGCTCACTGGCGGGGGCCGCCGGAAAGTCGCACGGCAGGTCTTCCAGGATAAAGATGTTCGCGTCCTTGACCCCCAGGCCCGTCAACTCTTCCTTGACCTTGAAGTTATGTACGACCACCGCATCAATCCGGTTCAGCAGCGACACGGTTCCCGGAAAACCGATCCATTGTTTACGCAACAGGCTGTTGTGGGCGTCGGCAATAATCTTCAGGCGCCGGTTGAATACATACTTGTAGGCCAGTGCTATATGCAAGACCGGGCTCGGCGGCAGCTGCACCCAAAGCACTTCAGGCGAGCCGACCAACAGCGTCTTGAGGGTTTTAAAAGACTTGATCAAATAGTCCAGTGGCCGGGCCGCTTTCTTCTTGAACCGGTTGGGCAGATGCAGAATGTCATACGCCCAATATTGCTTCATGGTATCGGCGCGTCGTTGATAGCCGATCCATGCAATCATTAATGATTTCACTTAAGAATCCTGCATAAATAAGGGTGGGCACACGGGGTGCTTTACAAGGCAAACCAGACAGGAAAGTCGGCGCGGTACAGAATGTTTTTATTTCGCGAGCGAATAGGTTTGGCCGGGTTGCCGCCCACGATCGAATAGGCTTCAACGTTGCGCGTCACCACACTGCCTGGATAAACCACCGCGCCTTCGCCGATGGTGACGCCGGGCATCACCATCACATTGGGGAAGATCCAGGCGTTGTCTTCAATCACCACCGGCTTGCCCACCAGGCAACTCATCGGGTCATCAATATCGTGGCCCAGGGTATAAATCCGGGTGTTATGGGAAATATTGACGTTGTCGCCGATGCGGATGCCCGCACGGTTATCCAGGTAGCAGTCGTAATTGATCGTGCAGTTTTTGCCGATCGAGCAGTTGCCGAACGAGAACAACACCACCTTGCGGTGAACCGTGGTATTGGCGCCCACCCGGCACCCGGTTGCCCGCAGCAGAAAACGCCGCAGGTTGAAAAACAGCGCCAGGCTGAGCAGCGTGTTGAACAGGGCCAAGGCGGCCTTCTTGATATTCAGTTTCAGGTTCTTCATCTAGTCGCCCTGCCCTGATGTATCCGTCACGCGCTGGGAACTCATCACAAAATTGCGGAAGCGGATATTGGTACTCACCGGTGTGGCGAACGAGGGGTTATTGCCGCCGAAGAACGTCGAAAACAGCAGGCCATCAATGGTGATGTCCGGGGTGTCCCTGAACGTCAGCCCGGTTTCGGTGTGCACCAGTTTTTTGTCGTACCAGATGGAAATCACCCCATCGGCCCTACCCGGCGTATTCAACTTCACGAGTTGCTCAAGGGTGTGCCATTGCCCGACGGTAAAGATCCACGTACCCAGGCCTACGGCGGTGCCCCAGGTTTTACTGGTGGGCAGGTAGGCATAAATGGCCCCGGCGCCCTTTTCTTTCCAGATGTAGCGCGTGGAAAAACCGTCATGGCCGTTGGGTATCTTCCCGCCCGTATTGCCGGTGCCCCCGTAGAGGCCCGGCAGCTTCCCGCCTTTTACGAAGTTGAAATTCTTGTCGAACTTCAACTCGTAGGTCAGCACCAGGCATTCCCGGCCCGGCTGCGGGAGCGGCGACTTGAATTCAATGCCCCCGTAAGGCAAACCCAGGCGCACCATCGAGCCCGGGTCGTAGGAACCGGCCGGAAAGTGCACGGCGATGTCCTTGATCTTCTGGCTGTAGGCCTTGTTCGTCAGATTGGCGCTGCCCTTTATGCTGCGCTGCGCCTGGGGCCCGTCGATCATCTGCGAAACATCCGGCAGTGACGGGTAGATGTTCTTGATGGGTTGCTCGCAACGGTCGTTCAGCTCCGATGCGCCGCTGGCAGCCATCTGCAGAGCGCACGCCAAGGTGAGTAGCGTCGAGGTTGTCTTGTTCACGTCGGTTGCCCCTCAACTCTATTTTTCATCGACCCAGTTCAAAAAGTCGTCCACCGCTTTTTGTGCAAGGGCAGAACGCTGGGCGATCTCCTGCTTTAGGTGCTCGGCCATTTGCACTTTGGATTGCCTGAACTCAGCGATGGTCGAGAGGATCACCTCAGGGTCCGGGGTGCTGACGAGCCTGGTGCCGCGGGGCAGCATTTCATGGACCTTTTTCAGCTTGTTTTCGATCTCGACCGCGATGGTCGGAAAGCCCAGGGACGCCGGCAGCAACACGCCGTGTGCACGGGCGCTGATGATCACGTCGGACTCGATGATCAGTTTCGCCATGAAGGTTTCAGGGGTTTCGCCGGCAGCGTCCCAGCACAGCCATTCGAACTGGTCGTACTTGTCGATCAGGTGCTGGTCACGCTCTTTGTAGAGCGAGACCAGGCGCACCTGCTCGCCGCGCCTGGCCAGTTGATCAGCCGCCTGCACCATCGCCTTGATGAACTGCTGCCCGTTCGCGTCGTGGGGCCAGTCCCGCAGGATAAAGGACAGGTACTTGCCCTTCTTGAGGCTGCCGATTTCCAGGTCCTTGCTGGAGATCCACAAGTCGGAAAGCAGGCTGGGGTCGGTGTACACCTCGACGTCGGACTTGCCGAAGGTGTTGCAATGCTGCTGGCTGGTGCCGTCCCGCACGGAGATGTAGTCGCAGCGATTGATCACGCTGACGGCGCGGTCCAGCAACTTGCCACCGCCATCAAACGGGCCCAGGCCGATACAGAACGCCGCCAGACGCTGGTGGAAATAGATCCGGTCGACGCCGCCGCGCAGGCCGACATACAAACGCAGAAGCGTGGACTTCAGGTCGGTTTGCGCCTTGAGGCTCTTGTGCAGCTTCGCCACGATGCCCTGACGGGCGGTGGCGGCTTTGGCCGGCGGGATGAACGAGAAGAACTGGCCCCCGCCACCCAGCACCACCAGGTCGGCCTTGACCGGCTCCTTGATGTGCAGCCACTTGATACGCGGGTTGAAGTTGCGGGCGATCTCCGGGTGATCGACACCCACGGCGATATCCGATTCCTTAAAGCGTTTTTTCAGAATATTGATCACGCATAGCATTAATACGTCATCACCCAAATTACCAGGACCGTATGCCCCCCGGATATATACTTTGCTGACATTCATGCTGGGCTTCCATTTTCCACGGGGTCGTTAAACACGGTATTCAAGGCAAACGTCGTTGCGAGAATGTAGATAAATATCAACGCCAGTATCATCAAGCGATAGACCATACTTTCAACGTAGGCACTTGAGATAAAACTGACAAAAGGCAATGTCCACAAGATCAATATCCTGGGAGAAACCAGCAACTCCAGCGGGAGTATTTTCTTGTAGACGAAATACGGCAGGCCGAGCAGGAAGTGGATGAACTGGGAGCCGATAAATGCCTTGGCAATCCCGACGGCGCCCTCCTCCCGAAGCCATAGCGCCCCGGCGATGAATAACAGGCCCCACAGCACGTTACTCATGACACTGAACCAGGCCAGGTTCATCACGATCATCTTTCTTGAAATGCCGGACTTGAACGCACTGAGCAGCGAGCCAAGAATCACCAGGGTCAACGTCACTTCAAAATCCCGCCCCAGGAAACTACTGCCGTAGAGCTTCGCCAATAACTCGGGAAACATGATCACCGGCTGGATAATGACCAACACCACTAACCAGCCCGACAGAAAGTTCAAGGCGTCCAACTTGCGATTCTTGCTTCCCAGCGCGGCCGCCAGCATCGGCACCAGTACCGAGCCCAATACCACGGAAACATGGGAAAAGATCGCGTTCCATTGCATGGCGGCGGCGTACATACCGAGCGCAGCCAGGCCGTTGCTGGCTTCCGCCAACAGCTTGTTCGCAAACCAGTTCATCGGGGCCACCATCAAGCCCGTCAACAACACCGGCAGGCCCACCGACAGCACCGCGTGCTTTTCAGTGATCGCGCCCTTGAAACTCAGCGTGGTGCCCCTGGCCTTGAGGATTTTCCAGCACGCCAACGCGCTGAAAAATACGATCAATAACTGAGAACCGGCCAACCCCAACAGCGCGCCGTTCAAGCGGAACTGCACGGTCAGGAAATACGTGGCCGGGATCGCGACAATCGCGATGATTCCATTGATCGTCGCAATCGTGCGGTACTGCCCCCAGCCTGTCAGGCAGCCTTGGGTCCAACCCGACAAAATAATCAGGGTGATGGTGCACAACACGATCAGCGACGCGGCGTTCAGGCTGTCGGTGCCCAGGATGACGCTGGAGAAGAAATCCGGGAAAAACAGCGCTGTCCCGATGATCAGCGCACTGAACAACACCGAAAAAACCAGCGTCAGGGCGATGCCCTTGCCGGTTTTCTCGGGGCTCAGGTCCTTGAACTGCCCAATATGCTTGGCCGTCGCCGTGGTGGTGGCCTGGGCGGCGACGTTGGCAAGCATCACGATCGCGCTCTGGATCAGGCCGTACTCGCCAAACGATTGCGCGCCCAATACACGCGCAACCAATATCCCGGTAATCACCACCGACACTTTCGTGGCAACGGCGGAGATGAAGCTCCAGGCCGTACTGGACACGAATTTTTTCAACAGTGTGCTGTTCATCCGGCATTCACCTGCAAGGGCGTGGTTATCAGCGGCTGACGCGGGCTGAGGATTTTTTTGCGTTGCCTGGCGGCGTGTTCGGCACACACCCGCAGGACGATGGCGCCATACGCGATGCCGATGGCGTAGGGCTGATACGGCGTGGCCGAAACGATGAACATCACGCCCAGGAAGATCCCGATTGAGACGGCCACCCGGCTGTTCATGTGCTGGGTGATCGAGGTGACAAATACGTACAACAAGTACAGCCCGATCAGCCCGTACTTAACAAAGTAAGTCAGGTAGGCACTGTCGATATTCGAGTTCTTGTCATCCAGGCCACGGTATTCAAACCACGGAATCTCGAACGGCGTCCCGGCTCCCAACCCCACAAAGTAGTGCATGGGGTTCATGCCCCGGATCAACTCCAGCGCAGGGCTGAAGCGCGTAGCCAGCTGCGCGGCCATGCCTTCAGACGACAAACCGTCATTGATTCGGTCGGCCCCGATCATAGTGCTGATGCCGATAAACGCCATCAGCACCACCGCGCCCGCCAGGGCGACACCGATCATGCGCGCCGGTTTTTGGTATTGGTGAATGATGATCGCCGCAAACACCGACACAAAAATGAACCGCGAGTTGGCGATAAACAAACAGATGAGCGAGGTCGCCAGGCAGATGCGTGCGAGCTTTTTGCGCTGCTCGAACAGCCGTGGGTCGATGAAGTAATAAATCAGGTAGGCAACCGCTGCGTACGTACCCCCATCCAGGTAGCGATAGGCGTTTTCTTCGTAGTACACGTCCTGGAATTTGTACAAACCCAACCGCAGCCAGGCGATATCCAGCACGTTGAAAGCGGTCATCGCAATCAACAGCTTCAGCACCGTTTGCAGCTTCAGGGTTTTCGCGGCGAGGGTCGCGATATTCGTCAGCACGATAAACGACAGGATCATGATGAAAGGCCGAACGTCCTTCAGCAGGTACTTGTTCGAAGACTCCAGCAGACCGCAGGCGAGCAGCACCACATACAGGCCACAGCCGAAGAGAAGCGCGCCCGGCGCGGTCAGTTGGCTCTTCTGCGTGAGCACCTGCCTGATCAGCAACGCCCCCAGCCCGCCGACGATATAAAAGTCGAAGAAGTAGATCCCCTTGAGGGAGATTATTTCGCTGTAGGAGTTGCCCGTGGGAATCACCGACAGCATCACCCCGAACAGCACAATGGAGTACTTCGGGCTTTTTGCCGCGAGCAAACCCGCAGACAGCGCGACAAGGGATAACAGGTAAAACATGGCTGGCTATTCTTCAGGCTGATTTGAATTTGGCACGCTACCGCCCCAGGATTTTTCGTTCATTTCCTGAAAACGGGGCTTCTATCCTGCTGATACTGCGTAGGACGATGGTGCGTAACGAGGTGAATCAGCTTCGATCAGCCTGGTACTCGTACTGGTAATACCCGTAGTTGCCGTAGCCATATTTGGCGGAGGCTTTCTTTTCCACGCCGTTGAAGATCGCGCCCCGCAGCACAATGCCGTTCTGGGCAAACCGGCGGATGGTGTGTTCGATCTCCTTGGCCGGGTTCAGGCCGTAGCGGGTGACGATCAGGTTGGTGCCCGACTGCCTGCCCACAATCGCCGCGTCGGTCACGGCCAGCAGCGGCGGTGTATCCAGGATGACCAGGTCATAGCGCTCGCTGACCTGCGACAACAGTTCGGTCAGGTTGCGGTGCATCAGCAATTCAGACGGGTTGGGCGGTATCTGCCCGCGACTGATGAGGTCGAGGTTTTCAATCCCGGTTTTGTGAATCGCGGTTTCAAGCGTGCATTGGTTGGAGAGGACATCGGAAAGGCCACCCTTGGCGGACACACCCAACACCTTGTGCAGGTAGCCGCGGCGCATATCCACGTCAATCAACAACACGCGCTGCCCGGTTTGCGCGATCACCGCGGCCAGGTTGACCGAGACGAAGGTTTTACCCACCTCGGGGCTGGGGCCGGAAATCATGATCCGGTTATTCGGCGCCTCGAGCATCGCGAAGTGCAGGCTGGTACGCAAACTGCGCAAGGCCTCCACCGCCAGGTCAGTGGGGTGACTGATGGCGAGCAATGAAGACCCGGCATCGGCACGCCCACGGGCGCGGGTGATCTTGTCTTCTTCAACCTTTTGCAGAGAGCTGTAGGGAATCGACGCGTACACCGGCAAGCCCAGTTGCTCGATGGCTTCGGGGCTTTCCAGGCCGCGGTTCAGCGCCTTGCGCAGCAGCACCAGCGCCACCGCCAGGAAGCCACCCAGCAGGGTCGCGATCAGCACGATCAGGATCTTTTTCGGCTTGATCGGCTTGAGGTAATTGACGTCGGCGGTGTCGATCAGGCGTACGTTGCCCACGGTGCCGGCGCGCATCACGTCGAGCTCCTGGGACTTGTTCAGCAGTTGGGTATAAATCGCCGTACCCACCTCCACATCCCGGGTCAGGCTCAGCAGTTCCTGCTGGGTGGAAGGCAGGCTTTCGACCCGGCTTGCGAGGCTTTGCTGCTTGCTGGTCAACTCACCGATCTGGGTCAGCAACGCGCGATACGCCGGGTGCTGGCGGGTGAACTTGCGGTCCATCTCGGCCTGCTGCAACTTCAGCTCGGAGATGCTGGTGTCGAGCCCCACGATCTGGTCGAGAATCGCCTTGGTCTCGAGGGTGATGTCCACCGACTTGCTGCGGGTCTGGTATTCATTCAAGGCCTTGCCGGCTTTCTCCAGGTCCTTCTTGACCTCTGGCAGTTGCTCCTTGAGAAACGCCAGGCTTTGCGCCGCTTCAGCCGAGGTGCGCTCCACGTTTTGCCGCACGTAGATGGCCGCGATCTGATTGAGGATCTTGATCGCCTGGTCCGGGTCGGTGCTTTCCAGCGCCAGCCCGATCATGCCCGACTCCTTGCCCCGCTCAACCACGTCCAGGTTCTCCTGGTAGTCGAGGATGCTGCTCAGGCGGGGATTACGGATAACCCGGAAACGCGTGCCGGGTTTGGCGCGCAGCTCTTCAATCTGGAAGGCGACGCCGTTTTGCTCGATCAGTTGCCCGGCGTGGCCAGCAGCCAGGACCTGGTCGTCCTCATCCACCAGCGTGAATTGAGCGTTTTCACCCACGGTCAGGGTCAGCTTCTTGCCCAGTTGCCCGTCGGGCAAATCCAGCTTGAAGATCTTCAGCGACTCGCCGCCCCAGGCAAAGCTGTCCAGCCCCAGCAAGGGCTCGGCGATCACACCGGGGTTGGTCTTCTGAAAGCGGCGCGCCAGGAACTCGCCCACCACCGGGAAATACATCGGCTGTACGACGATATCGAGTTTCAGGTTATCGACGGTTTTGCCAATCACGTAGCGCGACTGGATCAGCTCGATCTCGGTGGCCGAAGGCGACTCTTTGCCCAGCATGCCGCCGATATCGGAGAAGCCCAGCAAGTCGTTCTTTTTCGCTTCGACCTGCAACAGGGCATTCGCCTGATAGACCGGGGTCGCCAGCACCGCATACGCGGCGCCGGTCACCATAAACGCGCCGGTAACCGCGGCGATCAACCATTTATGGTCGATCAGTGTTCCAAACAGACCGAGGAGATCGATCTCCTCGTTTTCGTCTTCCCGTGCGGTGACTGCTGGCGCTTGCTGCATAAGTCGGATTCTTAGCCTTTATATCGATTCAAAAAGTAGTGGCGATCAACGTGCTAGCCGCTGTGCCCATGCGTTTACGGCTTCTTCGATCAACGCATAAGCGTGCACAAATGCGGCCTTCCCTTGACGGTAGGGGTCGCTGATCTCTCGCTCGTTTTGCCATTTCCCCAACAGCAAGACCTTGCCTCGTGCCTCGGGAGCCATGCCGAGCACCGCACTGATGTGCTGGCGCTCCATCACGAGGATCAGGTCGGCTTCGCTGATCGCCTGGGGCGCCAGCTGCACGGCCTGGTGCTCATCGGCGGGATGGCCATGAGCTTGGAGTACCGCACGTGCGGTGGTTTCAATCGGCTTGCCGACCAATGCGGCAATACCTGCAGAACTGACCTTGATGTCGGAGCGCGCGAGTGCGCCACGTAAAAGACTTTCCGCGGTGGGACTACGGCAAATATTGCCAATACAGACGATCAACACTCTTTTAAACAAGGCGATATTCCCCGGGGCATCCATTACCCATGAAACAACTAGTAACTTCACGGCAGTATTTATTAACACGGAACTTTAATTTCCCCCAAAATTATCTCCGGACGAAAAATAACAACCCCTACGCACAACCAGACAATTTATAACATTCGTGACTTTGCAGCATTTATCGGCTTTAAATTACCCAACTACGCACTATCGTTTTATATAGACAGAGGGACGCCCCATGAGCGCAAATGCCAACAAGGCCTGGTACCTGGTCCAGTGCAAATCCCGGCAGGACGAGCGCGCCGAAGAGCATCTGCAGCGCCAGGGCTATACCTGCTTTCGCTCGACCTATAAACGCGAACGGCTGTTGAAGGGCCAGCGCAGGACCACCCGCGAATCACTGTTTCCCGGCTACCTGTTTATTCAGATGAGCCTGCAGGACAGCTGGAGCTCCCTGCGTTCGACCCGCGGTGTGTCGCGGGTTGTGGGCTTTGGCGCACACCCGCTGCCCATCAGCGATGCCCTGGTGGACGAACTCCAGGAACGCGACCACCAGGCCGTGGTGGCCGCCCTGTTGAAGCCGGGGGAAAGCGTGCGCATCCATGAAGGCCCGTTTGCCGAGCTGGAGGCGGTCTTCCTGGCAATGGACGGCGAGGAGCGTGTGGTGTTGCTGATGAACTTCCTGCAACGGGAACAGCGCATCAGCCTGCCGTTGACGGACGTCAGTCGAGTTCAGGCAACTTATTGATATAAGCAATCCCAGACTAAAAATAACAATCAACTTGTTAACAGACTAAAAATAACATCGCCTTACTTTTTCGCCTCTTCAGAATAGAGTAATACCTGAATAAACAGCGAGGAACAGCCATGAAAAGTTCAAAGCTATTGGTAGAGCGTATCGGCCTGTTTCCTTCTTCGGGAAACATTCACGTCAAGGTAAATAGTTCAACCACCGTTGTAGAACGCATGCAGGTGTTGTACGCCGGCAACTCGCTGGACAGCGACGAATCCTGCTCGGGGCTTTCAATGGTCTTTGCCGACTGGCGCTTCAAGTTGCAGGTCAGCAATCCCCTGTCCGTTTGCCTGTGCGTGGAAAGCCGCGGCGACAGCCACCTGATGCAAACCAAGACAGCCGAATTGCTGGCCAATATTTCCTGCACCGAGGAGCGGCCATGAGCATCTATGGGGATTTGAAACGCGCCTATGCCCTGAAAGGGCTAACCACCGCGTTTGAAGGGTTCGCGGGCCTGGCGCCCAACGAGCACCTGCCGGCGGAGCAATATGCGCGCAACACCCAGGTCATGTCCCGCTGGCTGGATCATTTGCGAGGCAACTCGCCGCTGGACATTACCGACACGCTGTTCAAGCAAATGAGGCGCGCCCAGCGCCGTGGCGATGCCCGGCGCTTCAATTCACAGACGGTGCTGCTGGGGCTGCTGGTGGAAAGCAACATGGCCGTGGACCTGGCCACTTACTCGGCGTTCAACAGGGTGGGAGCGGCCCGCCAGGAAGGCTCCTGATGGGCCTCGTCGGCCCCTGAAACGGCGACGGCCACATGATTGAGCAGCTTCTCGGCGTTGTACTTGGGCGCCATGGCACTTAACAACAGAATCACCATTCCCCCACCGATCAAGGATGGGGAAACCCGCACCTCCACCACCTCAAGGCGCCATAGAAACGCCAGCGCCGCCATCCCGCCCAGGAAGCCACCGGCCAGCGCCTCGTTGAGCGGATGAATATAGGGTGCCACGCAATAAGCACTGAACCAGCCGGTAATCAACATCCCGGCGATAGCCGCCGGCCAGCGCCAATCGGGATTGATCCGTCGCGCCACCAGGCTCATCGCCACCGGGACCATCAGCGAGGTATTCATCGCGTGACCGCTGAGCACGGCAATATCCAGCTGATGCAGCGCCACGCCCCAGCCCTTGAACAGCAATTTGCTGAACGCCACGATGGAATAGGTGCAGGCGATTGTCATCAGCCACCACTTGACCGCCTGGGGCCGGGAATACCAGAGCCAGACGGCGATCACCACGGCGGCCGGAATCATGACGGTGATACCGCCATACTGCGCAAGTTCTTCCCGTATCACGTGCTGTTCCCTACTTGCGAGTTTTCCCGGGCCCATGAGACCTCAGACCCGGGCAAAACACAACGACTTCAGGGCGCGGCAGCCAACGATTGCGGCGAAAAAACCTCGGTATCGGTCAATGCCTGCACCTCTACCCGGTGCGGGAAAATCTTCTTTTCCACAAACAAATCATCCACCTGCTGCAACGCCTGCACGTCGCGTTCCTCGACCGGCAACAGCGACTCATCACCCCATTTGCGCAGCAACTGTGAAACCTCCAGCGGGATATCGTTGACCTTGGCAAACACCCGCGCGTATTCCTCGGGGTTCTGCTGCGCCCACTCGAAGGCCTTGGCGAAACGCTGCAAGACGTCACCCAACGCCTTGCGCTTGAGCGGGTCGGTGAGCACTTCGTCGGAGGCGGTGATAAAGGTCAGGCCGGTGTTGATGCCCTCCCCGCTGATCAGCACGCGCGCGCCCTTCTGCTCGGCGAATGCCTGGTACACCCCGAAGGTGGCCCAGGCTTCGATCTTGCCGGCGTTGAACGCGGGCAATGCATCGGTGGGCAGCACGAAGCCGACGTTGACGTCCTTCTCATCCACGCCGGCATTCTCCAGGGCGCGGATCAACAGGTACTGGGAGATGCTGCCACGGGCGGACGAGACCACCACATTGCGGCCTTTCAGGTCTGCCACGCTGTGGATCGGTGAATCGGGCGGCACCAGGATCGCAATACTGCGCGCCTGGCTACGACGCACGGCGACGATACGCAATGGCGTGCCTCCCGTGGCCGCCGCCAGCACCGGCGTATCCCCCGCCGGGCCGAGGTCCACGGCACCGGCGCGCAAGGCTTCGAACAGCGGCGCGGCGCCCTGGAAGTTGGCCCACTGAACCTTGTAGTCGATGCCGTCCAGGGCGTGAGAGGCCTCCACCACCGTGCGCAAGCCCTTGGCCTGGTCACCGAGGATCAAGGTCACGCCGGACAAATCCGAAGAAGACTTCGGGGCTTCGGCGGCCTTTTCGCAGCCGCCCATCAATAACGCCGCTGCCAACAGCAGAACCGCCCTGAGCTCAACCATGGGCAAACCGCCGTACGCTGGCGTTTGCGGGCTGTGCCGCCGGGGCGTCCACTTCCACCCCGAGCAGGCTGAGCAAGCGCGCACGAATCGCCTGGAACCCGTCCTGGCCAGTATCCCGTGCACGCGGCAGATCGATGCTCAGTTGTTCGGCAATCTTGCCATCCGCCAGCACGATCACGCGGTCGGCCAGCAGGATCGCCTCGTCGACATCATGGGTCACCAGCAACACGGCCGGCGTGTGCTTGCGCCAGAGCTCGATGATCAGGCGATGCATCTTGATGCGGGTCAGCGCATCCAGGGCGGCGAAGGGTTCATCCAGCAACAGCAGCTTGGGCTCGCGCACCAGGCCGCGGGCCAATGCCACGCGCTGGGCTTCGCCGCCGGACAGGGTGGCGGGATAAGCCTCCAGCCGATGGGCCAGCCCGACTTCGGTCAAAGCTTGCACGGCACGGGCCTTGGCGTCGGGCACCCGCAGGCCGAGGATCACGTTTTTCCAGGCGCGCTTCCAGGGCATCAGGCGCGGCTCCTGAAACACTGCGGCCCGGGCCTTGGGCACGCGCAGCTGGCCGCTGTCGATACTGTCCAGGCCCGCGAGGCTGCGCAGCAAGGTGGTCTTGCCGGAACCGCTGGCGCCCAGCAATGCGACAAACTCCCCGGGAGCGATGTCCAGGTCCAGGCCATCGATGACCCGTTGCTGGCCGAACTGGCGCACCACATTACGCAACTGCACCGGTGCTACTGAAGCTTCGAGAATCGACATGTCAGTTCCTCACAAACGATGGGCGCCAGGCCAGGGCAAAACGCTCCAGGGTGCGGATCAGGCCATCGATCAGCAGGCCCAGCACGCTGTAGATCAGCAGGCAGATCACGATCACGTCGGTGCGCATGAAGTCCCGTGCATCACTGGCCAGGTAGCCGATGCCGGCGGTGGTGTTGATCTGCTCGACGAACACCAGGGCCAGCCACGAGATGCCCAGGGAATAACGCAAGCCGACAAAAAACGACGGCAGCGAGCCCGGCAGGATCACATGCCAGATCAGCTCGCGACGGTTGAGGCCCAGGGTGTTGGCGGCCTCGATCAATTTGGGGTCGATGTTGCGGATGCCGGCGAACAGATTGAGGTAAACGGGAAAGGTGGTGCCGGTGACGATCAGCGCGATCTTGGTGAACTCACCGATGCCGAACCAGAGGATGAACAACGGCACCAGCGCCAGGGACGGAATGGTGCGCAGCATCTGCATCGGCGAGTCGAGGATCACCTCGCCGCGCTTGGACAGGCCGGTGATCAACGCGGCCACCACCCCGATACTCACGCCGATGCTCAACCCCAGCAGCGCCCGTTGCAGGGACACCAGCAAGTGCTTGCCCAGCTCGCCGGAGACGATCATTGCCCACAAGGTGCCGCCAATCTGCGACGGTGCGGCAATGATCCGGGCCGGGATAAAACCCAGCTCGGAGGCCAGCTCCCACAGCAGCAACAACACAACCGGGCTGACCAGCCGCAGCAACACCTCGGGGGTGCGCCAGTTGCGCAGCCAGCGCGGAATCAAGCGGGATGCAACCCCGGCTTGACCCTCGGCCTTGTCGACGGAAAACGAACTGGCGTTAAGGGACTTTTCAGTCATCGGGCTTCCTTCCTCATCAAGAACACGGCCAGGAGCGCCGCTGCGGTTTCATGCTATTCGCATAAAAAACCTCAGTGAAATTCTATTTGGGAATAACCTAATGCGATTAAAATGCGCATTACTGATAACTATATAAAAATATGATTCTGTATTTTTATAATTAGGATAGAACCAATCGGCATTTTACAGGCCCGGTTGCGGCCCCTATTTTCGATAGCAGCTTTATTCCTGCCCTCAACAAGGACTGACCATGAGCATCGAATTTATCGGCTATATCGGCGGCCACCACGCCTCCGAGATCCACCCTCGCAGCGGCCCGACCTTGCAACCCGACTACGTGGAAACCGTGGCCCGCGCCCACGAAGAGGCCGGCTTCGACCGTGCGCTGGTGGCCTTCCACTCCAACAGCCCGGACAGCACGTTGATCGCCGCCCATGCGGCCAGCGTGACCCGTACGCTGAAGTTCCTGATTGCCCATCGACCAGGTTTTGCCCAACCCACCCTCGCCGCCCGGCAGTTCGCGACGCTGGATGTGTTCAACGGCGGGCGCACCGCCGTGCACATCATCACCGGCGGTGACGACCGTGAACTGCGGGCCGATGGCAGCCATATCGACAAGGACGAGCGTTATGCGCGCACCGACGAATATTTGAGCGTGGTGCGGCAGGAATGGACCAGTGAAAAGCCCTTTGACCATCACGGCACTTACTATCAGTACGAGGGTGCGTTTTCCACGGTGAAGTCGCCGCAGCAGCCGCATATTCCGTTGTATTTTGGCGGGTCTTCGGCGGCGGCCATTGCGGTGGCGGGCAAGCATGCGGATGTGTATGCACTGTGGGGTGAGACCTACGAGCAGGTGAAGGAAGTGGTTACCCAGGTGCGCGCTGAAGCGGCCAGGCATGGGCGTACGGTTCGCTTCAGTTTGTCGTTGCGGCCGATTCTGGCAGAGACCGAGGCGCTGGCGTGGGAGCGTGCGGACAGCATCCTGGAGCAGGCGACGGCGTTGGCTGAGCAGAATGGGTTTGTGAGGCGTGAACCGCCGAATGAGGGGTCGCGTCGGTTGTTGGCGGCGGCGGCCCAGGGGTCACGGCTGGATAAGCGGTTGTGGACCGGGATTGCGGGGTTGCTGGGGGCTCAGGGGAATTCGACGTCGCTGGTGGGTACGGCTGACCAGGTGGCCGAGGCGTTGCTGGATTATTACGACTTGGGCATCACGACGTTTTTGATTCGCGGGTTTGATCCGCTTAATGATGCGATTGACTACGGCAAGCGGCTGATTCCGCTGACTCGGCAGTTGGTGGCTGAGCGGGAGCGTCAGGCGGCTGAAAAAGTGGCCTAGATTTGGGGGTTGGGCCGGGTACATATCCGTTATTTAGGTAACGGCGGCTTATGGTTTCGCTCTTACAGCGAGTCACTTTGCAAAAGCGGCAAAGTAACCAAAACGCTCTGCCCCGCCTGTCGGCACCTCGCCTAGGCTCGGTGTTCCCTCACTCCGGGATTGCTCCGCGGGCCGCCGCGACGGGGCGTCCCTGCCCCGTCGCGGCTAAACCGGC
>NZ_JACARE010000043.1 GCF_013386765.1 Pseudomonas yamanorum | reverse complement strand
GGACGGGGCAGGGACGCCCCGTCGCGGCGGCCCGCGGAGCAAGCCCGGAGTGAGGGAACACCGAGCCTAGGCGAGGTGCCGACAGGCGGGGCAGAGCCCTTTGCTTACTTTGGGGCTTTTCCAAAGTGAGTCGCTGTAAGAGCGAAACCATAGGCGGCCGTTACCGAAGAAACGGATATGTACACATGCATGGCGCAGTAATTGCGTCCCCCCCAACCCCAGCCCCAAAAAAAAGGAGCACCCCGCCATGCAACTACGCGCCTTGCGCTATTTCCACGAGGTCGCCCGCTGCGCTTCGTTGCGTAAAGCGGCGGAGCGTCTATACGTCACCCCAACCGCCGTAAGCCGCCAGATCGAACACCTGGAACACTTCTTCGGCGCCGCCCTGATTGAGCGCGGCCCCCGAGGCATCCGCCTCACCGCCGAAGGCGAATGCCTCGCCGAACAAGTCACCTCAACCCTGCGCGGCCTCGACCAGGTACGCGAGGTCATCGCCAGCCGCCAAAGCCAGGTGGCCGGTAACATCAGCATCCATGTGTCAGAAAGTATCGTTTCCACCGTGCTCGCCCCGGTACTCGCCACCTTCTACCGCGCTCACCCCAAAGTCACCTTCAACATCGTGATCGCCAGCGCCTCCGCCACCCTCGACGCCCTGTGCAGCGGCGAAGCCGACCTGGGCCTGGCCTTCTACCTGCAAGAGCGCGCCGACGTCGAAGTCACCGCCCACTGCCAGTTATGGCACCGGGTACTGGTCAGCGCCGAACACCCCTTCGCCCAGCGCGAAAGCATCGAATTGAGCGAACTGGAAGGCCAACCCCTGGCGATTCCCGACTCGGCCTACGGCGTGCGCCAGGCTCTGGAAGTGGCCGCGAAAAAACGCGGAGTGACCCTCGAGCCAGTGTTCACCACCAGCTCCCTGGAAGTGCAGAAGAGCCTGGCCCGACAACGGGCAGCCGTGCTGATTTTGCCCCAGGTAGAGGCAGACGTGCGGGACCTGGGTGACGGCCTGGTCGCCGTGCCGATCGCCGATGAAGACCTCGGCCGCATCCGCATCGACCTCTGCGTATACCGCAACCGCCCCCGCTCGGTGGCGGTGCTCAAGTGCCAGGAGATGCTGGCGGGGGCGATGCAGCGTTGTTCGTTGAACTGAGCCTCAGAAGATATTGATCGGCACGTTGGCGACCAGGCGGAACTCGTCGTAGCTGCCGTCGATCTGCCCGCCGCTGGCGCGGTGGTTGTAGACGATGGTGCGCAGCACGGTGTTCTTGAGGGTGCCCGACTGGATCACGTACGCCAGCATCAAGCCGTTTTCGTTGTGCTTGGCGCCATCCAGGCTGCGCACGTTGTAGCCGGTGTTGTGGCCGTTGCGGTCGCCGTCGTAGTGGGTGCCGTCGATGTCCCAGCCCTTGGCGTGCCACAGGCTGGCGGTGAGGCCGGGCACGCCGTAGGCGGCGAAGTCCAGGTCGTAGCGCAGTTGCCAGGATTTTTCGTTGGGGCCGTTGTAGTCCGAGTACAGCGAGTTGGCCATGTAGTTGCCGGTGGACTCCCACACGTAGTCGAAGTACTCGTTGCCGAACACTTGCTGCCAGGCCAGGGTCAGGCTGTGGGCCAGGTGC
Organism: Pseudomonas yamanorum; assembly: GCF_013386765.1. Lineage (GTDB taxonomy): Bacteria > Pseudomonadota > Gammaproteobacteria > Pseudomonadales > Pseudomonadaceae > Aquipseudomonas > Aquipseudomonas yamanorum_A. The sequence continues at coordinate 69,538 of NZ_JACARE010000043.1, read as the reverse complement.
GTGGCGGTGAAGGCCAGGCTGGCGGCGTTGTTGTCGATGTAGCCGAGGTTTTTGTCGCCCGAATCGCTGGTGTGGTAGTAGTTGAAGGCGGTCTTCAGGGCCACGTCGCTTTTGTCGCCGATGCGGTGGGTCAGGCCGACGTAGGTCTGGTCCCACATGTCTTCGAAGCGTGAGGCGTAGACGCTGGCTTCCAGCCCGTAACCCGGCTTGACCGTGGCCCCCAGGTAACTGATGCGTGCACCGGTGTAGGCGCGGTTGCCGAAGGTGGTGGTGAGCTTTTCGGCGCCGGTGCCGGTGCGGGGGATCGCCCGTTCAAAGCTGCCGCCCTGCACCGACAGCCAGTCGAATTCGTTGCTGAACAGGCCCACGCCCTGGAAGCTGGAGGGCAGGGCGCGGTTGTCCTTGTAACGCAGGATCGGGTTGTCGGTCATCAGCCGGCCGGCCTTGATCTCGGTGCTCGACAGGCGAAAACGCACATCGCCCACGCCCAGGCGGCTCCAGGTAGGAATCGCGTCGCCGTCACCGTCCACCAGCACCCGGTCGCCGCCATTGGCCACCTTGCCGTGGCCGCGTTCCAGGTTGACCGCGCTGAAGATCCCCGCGTCCACACCCACGCCAATCAGGCCCTGGGTATAGCCGGAGCTGTACTTGAGCATGCTGGTCTGTACCCAGGTTTCCCGCACGCGGGTGGGCTCGATGCCGCCGGCTTTCTTGATGCTCAAGTGAGTGGTGCGTTGGGTGTGCTGGTTGGAATAGTAATGACGCAGGTTCAGGTCCAGGGTGCTGCCTTCGAGGAAACCCGGTGCGCTGGCTTGAGCGTTGTCCTGGGCAAAAGCCTGGGTGCTGGACGCCAGAGTGACGGCCAGCAAAAGACGTGGATACATGGTAAATCCCCATACAAATCAGACGTAAGGCGACCGTCCCGGCAGGCCCTCAGGCGCTGCCGGTCGGTGGCGAAAAGACGCGGGACAGTGGGAAGCGTGTATCAGCGAACCGTGGCTTCTGTGAGCCGGGTTTCGCGGGCCGGGCTGCCGGGCAGCGGCGGGCGGGTTTCCTTGGCGAACCAGGCGGCGGTGAGGCACACCAGGTTGGCGATCAGCAGGTACCAGACCGGCGACATCGGGTCGCCCGTGGTGCCGATCAGCCAGGTGATGATGATTTGCGCAGTGCCGCCAAACGCCGCCACACCGAAGGCGTAGACGATGGAGAAGCCGGTGGAGCGCACGGATTTCGGGAAGCTTTCCACCAGCAGGACGATCAACGCCGCGCCGCTCATGCCGTGCAGGCCCGAGAGTACTGCGAGGGTCAGCAGGAAGGTCGCCGGGCTCGGATGCTCGGTCATCAGTTGCAGGGCCGGGAACAGGATCAACAGCAACACCACCCGGGGTGTCATCAGAATCATCCGGCGCCCGAAGCGGTCGCAGAGCATGCCGCCGGCCACCGCGCACACGGCCATGGCGGCACCGGCCACCAGGGTCGAGAGCATGGAGATGCTGGTGGGCAGCTTCAGCTCGGTAAGGGCGAAGGTGGTCATGTAGTTGAGGAAGTATTGGGTGATGGTGCTGCCGGAAAGGATCAGCAGCCCCAGCACCAGTGCGCGCCGGTGTTTGCCGCAGACTTCCCGCACCAGGTCGCCGGTGCTGGTCTTTTCGCCGTGGCCGTGGAAGGTTTCGGCGAGGTTGCGGCGGATGTAGATGCCGATCGGCAGCACCAGCAGGCCGAACACGAACGGCACGCGCCAGCCCCAGCTGTTGAGGTCTTCCGGGGACATGACCTTGGTCAGGGTGAAACCCACCAGCCCGGCCACCATGGCCGCGACGCCCTGGGCGACCACTTGCCAGCAGGCATAGGTCCCGCGTTTGTGAGGGGGCGCAGCTTCCAGGATGTAGGTGGTGGCGGGGCCGGCTTCACCGCCCCAGGCCAGGCCCTGGATCATGCGGGTGACCACCAGCAGGATCGGCGCGGCGATGCCGATGGTCTCGTAGCCGGGCAATATTGCGATGCTGCCGGTGCCCACGGCCATCATCACCAGGGTCAGCAGCATCGCCGGTTTGCGCCCGACGCGGTCGGCGTAGGCGCCGATCAACACCGCGCCCAAAGGCCTGACGATAAAGCCGATACCGAACGCGGTGACCGACAGCATCAAGCTGACGAAGGCGCTGTCGGACGGGAAAAACGTGTGGCCGATCATCACCGCAAAGGTTGCGTACACACCAAAGTCGAAAAACTCCACGGCGTTACCCAGGACCACGGCGAAGATGCTCTTTTTGCCGGCGTCCGGGGACGGTGTTTCGGGTGCGTGATCAGGATCGGATCGTGTCAATTGCTCAGTGTGCATACCAGCCCCTCGATTTTAGTTATAGGTCGTCCGAGCTCCCGGCCGGTGTGGCCCGGAGCTGGCGTGTGGGTGGGCAGTTCTTACAGCGTCAAAGTCAGGAAGGATTCGGCCAGTGGTGGATTGCGCCACGCCAGCTCTCGTAGGTTTTAGCGATTTGCAGCAGCCATTGATCGGCAAAGCGCGGGGCGATCATCTGCAGGCCGATGGGCATGCCATCGGCGGCGAAACCGCAGTTGATCGACAGCGCCGGTTGTTCGCCCATGTTCCAGGGCACCGTGAACACGATGTGCTCGAACGGCAATTGCGGGTCGTTGCTTGGTGACGGCCACTCGGCCGGGAAGGCGTTGACCTGGTTGGTGGGGGAGAGCACCAGGTCGAGTTCGGTGAACACCTGGGCGGCGCGGCGGCGCATTTCGAAGGTCTGGTTGAAGCCCTTCACGGCCTGTACACCACTGATTTCGGCGCCCGGCGCGGCCCAGTCGCGAATGTACGGCAAGACCTTTTCGAACTGTTCGCTGCTCAAGCCCGACAAATCGCCCCACTGGCGGGCGCGCCAGAAGTGGTCGAGGCCGTCGAGTTGTGCGCGGTCCATGATCGGCGGGATCAACGTGACCTTGGCGCCATGGGCTTCGAACAGCCGCGCGGCTTGCTCCACGGCTTCACACACGAAGCCTTCCGGCTGCATGCCCACCCCGGGCTCGAGCATCAGGCCCACGCGCAGGCCTTTCACCGACAGCGGCTGGTTGCTCCACGCAGTGCTGAGCGGCGGCAGGCTGGTGGCGTCGCGGGCATCGGGGCGGGCCAGGTGTTGCATCAGCAGCACGCAGTCGTCGACGGTACGGGTCATGGGGCCGGCGGCGCGGCCGGTGTAATACGGGTCGATGGGGATGCGCCCCAGGGTCGGCTTGAATCCCACCAGGCCGCACCAGGCAGCGGGCAGGCGCACCGAGCCACCGATGTCGGTGCCCACGTGCAGCGGGCCGTAACCGGCGGCGGCAGCTGCGGCGGCACCGGAGCTGGAGCCGCCGGTGTTGTTGGCGGTGTTCCAGGGGTTGCGGGTGACGCCATGGAAGCTCGACAGCCCGGAAGACAGCATGCCGAAATCCGGGTTGGTGGTCTTGGCCAGGATGATTGCGCCGGCTTCACGCATACGGGCGGCGGGTGGTGCGTCCTTCAGGGCCGGGGTCAGGCGGGTGGCGGCGCTGCCGAGGGGAATGGGCACGCCTTCGGTGGCGATCAATTCCTTGAGGGTCACCGGTATGCCGTCGAGAGCGCCGTTGGGTTGGCCCTTGTTCCAGCGTTCGGTGGAGGCCTGGGCCTGCTGGCGTACCTGTTGCGGGTCGAAGGCGTAGAGCGCGTTGATCTGCGGCTCCCAGCGGTCGATATGGGCCAGGAGCTGGTCGTAATAGTCGATGGGCGCGAGTTGCCGGCTGGCGAATTGCGCCAGCAGTTCGGCGGCCGTAAGGGTGTGCAGGTCAGTCATCGAACGCTTCCTTGGGATGGGCCGGGTGGCTCATGGCGGGTTGCAGTAGGGCTGACTATATAAACCCGAGTGTGGCGCGGCCATCACAATCGGTGCAGTTCAGTGTTGCGTTTTTGTGTGCACTGAGACCGGTGGGTAGATACGGGATATGGCTGGAAGTTGTACTGCTCGGCAGGAGGGCCTCAGGCACAGGCGCCTGGGGTCTTTTTCTTGTGTGCCGACGTACGACGATAGCTCCGGATAGGCTGGGGTTTTGCCCTTGTGCGGGATTGGAAAGACATCCACGTCGCAGGGTCAAAGCGGGTCGCTGATACCACCGCTTCCTGGAGCAGCATGATGGAAATGGCGTCTGACGCATCCGGGTATTCAGTATTGAGGACGATTTCCAGGGTGTCCTTGTCTCGATACCCGCTACAGGTCGGAATCAGACTGAAGGCGTGATCTATACCTTCGGACTCATTTGGCTCGCAGATGGACGAAACGACGCCCACATAAACGTTTCGATCGCTCAGCGTGAACATACATTGAGAGCCGCGCGCAATAGACTCCCTGAGCAGTGTTCTGAGGGGGCGGCCCGTTAGAAGCTCAAGCATCAATTGCTGGTTCAGTTCCTCCTCTGAAGCAAGTTGCAGTCGCCGCAGACGCCAACGCACAAATAATCGGGCCCGGCAGTAGGGAATAATCATGGCTGTCAGGCCTACCTGGAGCAAAAATACCCAGAGGCCATGATTTCTCTCGGTGGCAATATCCAGCTCTACCAGCAGCTTGCCCAGATAAGCACTGTAATCAATTGGGATTGCCTGACCAGCCAGTTGCAGCGGCTGTTTCGACAGGCAAAGAATCAGGGTAGTCAGTACGAATGACAGTACGAGGCAGGTCCAGCCTAATCTTGCGACCTGTAGATAGAGTAACTGGCCCTCAAAGCGGTGAAGGCGGCAGTAATGGCCCGGGTGTTTCAGGCACACCAGATAGCCACTCACCAGCAATGGCAGTATCAGTAGTAGTCCCATGGGTTATTTGAATATCAGCTCACGTATCTTGCGCTTGTGCTCCTTGAATTCGGGCGAATTGGCAATTTCTTCAGGATCAACCGCAATGCCCCAGTCACCCACTATCCTCATGGTTTTGTATCGCTTGATAGCCCTGATATTTTCCAGATCCTCCTCAGTGGGTTTCTTGAACCACGCAAACGACTCAAACATGACCGGCACCCTCGAAAAGAAGTAGTCGGTTTTATAGCAAGAGTCGTTTTTACAGACTACTGATGGCCCCCATTCAGAATTCTCCACGTATCGTAGGAAACGTCCTCAGTTGCTCCAACGGTCTAAAACGTCGGCGGCGTAATCACCCAGATCACTACCGCATCCACTTTCCCTGGGTTGCCATACCGATGGGGCTCACTGCTGGGGAAGCTGAAACTGTCCCCTTCATCCAGCTGAAAATGCCGCTCACCCACCCACAGCTCGAATTTCCCACTCAGCACATAACCCGCTTCTTCACCCTCATGGCTATAGCTCTGCTGGCTGTAGCTGCCCGGAGGAAAGCGCGAATGCAGCATTTCCAACTGATGATTGGGCAGGGGCGTCAGCAACTGGTCGACGATGCCGTCTTCGTAATGAATGCTCTGCCGATTGTTCTTGCGCACCACAAAACCTTCATCCTCCGCTGCCGGGGTGGTCTCACTGGCAAAAAACCACTGGATCGTCACCCCCAGGCTGCGGGCGATATTGAACAGTGCCGGAATCGACGGGTACGCGAGGTTCCTTTCCAATTGGCTGATGTAGCCGGCGGTCAGTTCACTGAGTTCAGCCAGCGCCGTGAGGGTCATGCCGCGGGCCTTGCGCAAGCCACGGATGCGCGTGCCGAGAAACAGCTGGGGTGGTTGGTCGTTCAAATGTCCCACGCTACCTTCAATCCTTCATAAATCGCCTCTTCGGCGGTACGCGGCGCCAGGCAATCGCCGATGCGCGTGAACGCCACCAGGCCTTCCAGTTCTGCGCCCAGAGTGTCCACCGGCTGGTGGCCCTGGCACAACACCAGGGTGTCGATATTTTCCAGCAACATCGGCTCGCCGCTGGCGGTGTGTTGCAGGTAGACGGTGGTGTCGTCGCAGCCGTACAACCGGGCGTAGGGGATGATCGGGATGCCCAGCCGATGCAGTTCACCGGCCAGTTGGTCACGCACGTACAGCGGCAGGTTTTCCCCGCAATGGGTGCCGTTCACCGCCAGTTGCACCTGATGGCCGGCGCGGGTCAGGCGCTCGGCGATGCCCGGCCCGATCCAGTCGCAACGCCAATCCACCACCACCACCGAACGGCCCAGTGGAACCTCATCGCGCAGCACTTGCCAGGCATCCACCACCTGCAATTCGCCGCCGCGCTCGAAGGCGGGCCAATAGGGTTCGGCGCCGGTGGCGATGATCACCCGATCAGGTTGTTCGCGCTCCACCAACCCACGGTCGACGCGGGTGTTGCGCATCACCCGCACGCCGGCCAGTTCCATCTCGCGCTGCAGGTTGGTACTGGCGCCGCCGAACTCGCTGCGCCGTGGCAGCAACTGCGCGAGCAGCACCTGGCCGCCCAGTTGGGCACTGGCTTCATACAGGGTCACCTCATGCCCGCGTTGCGCCGCCACTGCGGCGGCTTTCATCCCCGCCGGGCCGCCACCGACCACCATGATCCGCTTGCGTTGCAGTGCCGGTTGCAACTGGCCGAATTGCAATTCGCGGCCGGTCTCGGGGTGCTGGATGCAGGAGATGGGCAAGCCCTTGTGGAAGTGGCCGATACACGCCTGATTGCAGGCGATGCACGCCCGCACATCCTCGGCATGGCCGCTTGAGGTTTTGGTCGGCATTCGTGGGTCGCAGATCAGCGCGCGGGTCATGCCGCACACATCGGCCTGGCCCCGTTGCAGCATCAGTTCGGCCTCCTGGGGCTGGTTGATGCGGCCGGTGACGAACAGTGGAATCGACAGGCTGGCCTTGAACGTCGCGGCTTCTGCCGCCAGGTACGCCGGGGCGATGGCCATGGGCGGGACGATATGGATTGCGCCGCCGAGGGAGGCCGAGGTGCCGGCGACGATGTGCACATAGTCCAGCGCGGATTGCAGCTGTTGCACGGCGGTCAGGGAGTCCTCTTCGGTCAAGCCTTCGGGGTCGCGTTCATCGGCAGAAATGCGCAGGCCGATGATGAACTGTTCGTCGGTTGCGGCCCGCACAGCCGCGATGATTTCCCGCAGGAAGCGCAGGCGTTGTTCAAGCTCGCCGTTGTAGCCATCGGTGCGGCGATTCACCCGCGGATTGAGAAATTGCGCCGGCAGATAACCATGGCTGGCGACCACTTCCACGCCGTCAATCCCCGCCTGATGCAGGCGCCTCGCCGCCGCACCGTAGCCCGCCACAATCTCGTCGATCATCGCCTGGTCAAGCGCACGCGGCATCACCCGGAACCGCTCGTTGGGCACCCCGGACGCCGAGTAGGCCACCGCCAGCAGGCCGTCGGCCGACTCCATGATTTCCCGCCCCGGATGGAAGATCTGCGACAGCACCACGGTGCCGTGGGCATGGCAGGTGTCGGCCAGTCGGCGGTAGCCGTCGATGCAGCTGTCATCGGTGGCCATCAGCACATGGGAGGTGTAGCGGGCGCTGTCGTGCACCCCGGCCACCTGCAACACAATCAGCCCCACGCCGCCCTCGACGCGGGCTCGATGGTAGGCAATCAACTGCTCGTTGACCCGGTTGTCGGTGGGCATCGAGGTGTCGTGCCCGCTGGACATGATGCGGTTTTTCAGGCGTTTGCCGCGCAGCGTCAACGGTTCAAAAAGATGCGGGAAGGCATGGGGCGACATGGTGCGGATACTCCAGGCGCTGTTGTTATTATTTTTCTATAGGAGGTCAGCCCCAGTAAAAAATCAACTTGTTTTTTTACTGGCGACTGGATTAGCGTCAGCCACATCACCCACCCGCCTGGAGAATAAAAATGACTGGGGCCACCGAACAACACCTGCGCGAAGAGCTTGCCGCTTGCTACCGGCTGATCGCGCATTTTCGTATGAGCGATTTGATTTTCACCCATATCTCGGTGCGCATCCCGGGGCCCGAGCATCACTTTTTGATCAACCCTTATGGGCTGATGTTCGAGGAGATCACCGCGTCCAGCCTGGTAAAAATCGGCCTGGACGGGCGCGCCGTTGAGGCTTCGGCCCATGGCGTCAACCCGGCGGGGTTTGTGATCCACAGCGCGATTCACGGGGCTCGCGAAGATGCCCAGTGCGTGCTGCACACCCACACCCGCGCCGGCTGCGCGGTGGCGGCACTGGAATGCGGGCTGTTGCCGGTGAACCAGATATCGATGGAGTTCTACGGCAAGGTCGCCTACCACGACTACGAAGGCGTGGCGCTGGACATGGACGAGCAGCAGCGACTGGTTCGCGACCTGGGCGACAAGCCGGTGTTGATGCTGCGCAACCATGGCCTGTTGACGGTGGGGGAGACGGTCAGCCAGGCGTTCCTGCGCATGTACTACCTGGAAAAGGCCTGCGATATCCAGATCGCCGCCCAGGCCTGCGGCAAGCTGATCCTGCCGCCTGCGGATGTGTGCGAATACACCGAGCGCCAGTTCAATGAACCGGGCCGACCGCTGGAAGAGGGCGAACTGGCCGACCTGGACGCGATGCAGTTGGCATGGGCGGCATTGCTACGCTTGCTGGATCGGGTGTCGCCGGGGTTCCGGGAGTGAGGTAGAGTCGTCCAGCCGACTCAACCCAAGGACACCGCCTCATGACCCAGGAATCCCGTTTCTCCCGCATGGACCCGGAGTTGCGCAAGGCCAATCTGGTCCAGGCGACATTGGCCTGCCTCAAGCGCGATGGCTTCCAGGGCGCGTCGATCCGCAAGATCAGCGCCGAGGCCGGGGTGTCGGTGGGGCTGATCAGTCACCACTATTCGGGCAAGGATGAACTGGTGGCCGAGGCTTATCGTTCGATTACCCGGCAAGTGATGGACCTGCTGCGTGATGCCATGGCCAAGGCGCCGCCCAGCCCGCGGGAACGGCTGTCGGCGTTCTTTCGCGGCTCGTTTTCCCCCGAGTTGCTGGACCCGCAACTGCTGGATGCCTGGCTGGTGTTCTGGGGCGCGGTGAAGACCGCGCCGGCGATCAATCAGGCCCACGAACATTCCTATGGCGAGTACCGCACCATCATGCGTTCGGCCCTGGTGGACATGGCCGCGGAAGAAGGCTGGAAGCGTTTCGACGCCGACCTGGCCGCCATTGCCTTGAGCGCCTTGCTCGACGGTTTGTGGCTGGAATCGGGGCTTAATCCCGGCACGTTCACCCCGGAGCAGGGCGTCCAGATCTGCGAAGCCTGGGTCGATGGTTTGCAGTCTGGCGGCCGCCAGCGCTTCCAGATCACACCCTGAACTGACGATTTCTCGCCGCCTGGGCGCAATGTCCAGGCCGGCATTCCTCCCTCGAAAAATATTTGCAGCTACCCGATTGCCTCCTTACTGAACACTCGTTTAGTATCGCCCCATGTCGCACCCCTCAAGCCAATTAAAATAATTCGAGGATTTCATGACTACAGATCCGTCCGTGCTCACTCAAGTGCAAGCAGGCGTTGCCTGGATCACCCTCAATCGCGGCGCCCAGCGCAATGCCCTGGACATCCCGACCCTCAAGCACCTGCATGCCTTGCTGGACGGTTTCAACAGCGACCCGGCCGTACGCGTGGTGGTATTGACCGGCAGCGGTCGCAGCTTCTGTGCCGGTGCCGACCTGGCTGAATGGGCCGACGCCGAAGCCCGTGGCGCCCTCGAAACCTACGGCTGGACCGAAACCGCCCATGCCCTGATGACCCGCTTGCACACCCTCGACAAACCCACCCTCGCCGCCATCAACGGCACGGCAGTCGGTGCCGGCATGGACCTGACCCTGTGCTGCGACCTGCGTGTGGCCGCGCAATCGGCTCGCTTCAAGGCCGGCTATACCAGCATGGCTTACTCGCCGGACGCCGGTGCCAGCTGGCATCTGCCGCGCCTGATCGGCAGCGAACAGGCCAAGCGCCTGCTGTTCCTCGATGAGCTATGGAGCGCCGACCGCGCCCTGGCCGCCGGCCTGGTGGGCGAAGTGGTCGCCGATGAACAACTGCACGCCCACGTCACCGACCTGGCGACTCGCTTGGCCATCGGCCCGACCTTCGCCTTTGCCCAGACCAAAATCCTGATCCGCGAAGGCGCCGGGCGCAGCCTGCCCGAGCAGCTTCAGGCGGAACTCGCCGCCGGTTTGCTGTGTGGCCGCAGCGCCGACGGTGCCGAAGCCTTGCGCGCCTCGATGGAAAAGCGCCCTGCGAATTTCTCCGGCAAATTCTCCGGCAAATAGCCCCTCCTCAAAACACCCTCGAACGATCGACAGGTAGCGCCATGAATTTCCAGCCCAGCCAAGAACAAGACATGTTGGTGGACGCGGTACGCAGTTTTGTTGCCAAGGAGTTGTTGCCCCACGAGGAGGCGGTGGACCGCGCCGATGAGGTCTCGCCGGAACTCGCCGCGCAGATCCGTGACAAGGCCATCGCCGCCGGCTTCTATGCCTTCAACATGCCGGAAGAGGTTGGCGGTGGCGGCCTGGATTACCTGTCCCAGGCGTTGATCGAGCGGGAGTTGTCGAAGGTGTCCTGGGCGCTGCATGTGTTTGTCGCCCGGCCGTCGAAAATCCTCATGGCCTGCACCGGCGAACAGATTGGCGAGTACCTGTTGCCGTGTGTGCAGGGCAAGAAAATCGACTGTTTCGCCCTGACCGAACCGGGCGCCGGTTCCGACGCCAATGCCATCAAGACCCGCGCCGTGCGCAGTGGTGATGACTTTGTACTCAACGGCAGCAAGCACTTCATCAGCCACGCTGGCCACGCGGATTTCGCCATCGTGTTTGCCGTCACCGACACCTACGAACACAACGGCCGCCAGCGCAACGCCGTGACCTCGTTCCTGGTGGACCGTGGCACGCCGGGCATGACCATTCGCCGGGGCCCCAAGTGCGTCAGCAACCGCGGCTATCACACCTATGAAATGTTCTTCGACGACTGCCGCGTACCGGCCTCCAAGGTCCTCGGTGAAGTCGGTAAGGGCTGGGATGTCGCCAACGCCTGGCTGACCGCAGGCCGGGTGATGGTCGCCGCCAACTGCGTCGGCCAGGCCCAGCGTGCGCTGGACGTGTCCCTGCAATGGGCGGCGGACCGCAAACAGTTCGGCCAGCCCATCGGCACCTATCAAGGCATCTCGTTCAAGCTCGCCGACATGGCCACGCAAATCCGCGCCGCCGAACTGCTGACCCTGAACACCGCCTGGAAAATGGACCAGGGCACCATGACCGATGGCGAGGCCGGCATGGCCAAGCTGTTTGCCAGCGAAGTGCTGGGCAAGGTCGCTGACGAGGCGGTGCAGATTTACGGTGGCATGGGCTTGATGGACGAAGGGCCGGTGGAGCGCATCTGGCGCAACGCGCGGATCGAGCGGATCTGGGAAGGCACTTCGGAAATCCAGCGCCACATTATTGCCCGCGAACTGTTGCGGCCGCTGTTGCGCTGATCGGGCGGGAGAACGCTTATGTCCCAGGCTATTCGCGACAATCTCAAGCGCCTGCTGGCGCCCCGGCACCTGGCGTTTGTCGGCGGGCGCAGCATGGCTCGTGCCCTCAAGCGCTGTGCCGAGGGTGGTTTTGCCGGCCAGATGTGGCTGGTCAACCCGCAGCATGACAGCCTCGACGGCATTCCCTGCGTGCGCCGTGTGGCCGACTTGCCGTGTGGCCCGGACGCGGTATTTATCGCCACCAACCGCGAGCTGACCCTGACCTGCGTCGCCGAACTGGCGGCCATCGGCACCGGCGGCGCCATCTGCTACGCCTCCGGGTTTGCCGAAACCGGTGCCGAGGGCCTGGCCTTGCAGCAACAACTGCTCAAGGCGGCGGGCGAGATGGCGTTGCTCGGCCCCAATTGCTACGGGCTGCTGGATTACTTGCACAGCTCTGCGTTGTGGCCGGTAGCCCATGGCGGCAAGCCGGTGGAGAAGGGCGTTGCGGTGCTGACCCAGAGCGGCAACTTCGCCTACAACCTGTCCATGAGCGACCGCTCGCTGCCGGTGGCCTATATGGCGTCGGTGGGCAACCAGGCGCAATTGGGCGTGGCCGAATTGATGGACGTGCTGCTGGATGAGCCGCGCGTAACGGCCATCGGCTTGCACCTGGAAGGCTTGAAGAATGTGCCGGGGTTCGCCCGGGCGGCCCACAAGGCGCTGGAAAAAGGCATTCCGATCATCGCGCTGAAAACCGGCGTGTCGCAGATCGGCGCCGAGTTGGCCTTGAGTCATACCAGTTCGTTGTCGGGTTCCGATGCGCTGTACGACAGCCTGTTTGCACGCCTCGGCGTTATTCGGGTGAGCGGGCCGGTGAGTTTTGTCGAAACCCTGAAAGCCGCGGCCTGCGGTAACTTGCCGGCAGGCAACAGCCTGATTGCCCTGGCCTGTTCCGGTGGCGATGCCGGGTTGATTGCCGACTATGCCGAGCGCAACCATTTAAGCCTGCCGAAACTCGATGAAGCCCAGCGTTCGGAACTGGCGCAGGTACTGCCCAGCTACGCCAACCTGGTCAACCCGCTGGATTTCACCACGGCCATCTGGGGCAACCGCGAAGCCCTCAACAGCATGCTCGACACGGCGCTGCGCACCGAAGCGGATGCGGCGATGCTGGTGCTCGACTACCCGGCGGAATTTACCGGCGAGCGCAAGGAATGCGACTTGCTGCTGGAGCTGTTTTGCAGCGCGCTGGCCCGCCACGGCAAGACCGGTTTTGTCACCTCGGCATTCCCGGAATTGCTGCCGGCCCACGCCCGCGAGCGCCTGCATGCCCAGGGTGTTGCAGCGCTGCAGGGCGTGGAAGATGCGCTGGCGGCCTGGGGCCGGATTGCCGATTACCAGGACAATCGCCGGGCGCTCCTGGCGCGGGGTGAATCGATACTGGTTCCGCTGTGTCCACCAGCGCTTGCAGACCTCGGGCAGCCGCTGAATGAATGGGATTCCAAGCAGGCGCTACGGGCTTTCGGGCTGACCACGCCGGCAGGTGTGTTGAGCACGCCCGAGCGAGCCATTGCCGATGCAAAACTGCTGGGCTACCCGTTGGTCCTCAAAGCCGTCAGCGCCGATCTACCGCATAAAACCGAAGCCGGTGCCGTTGCGCTCAACCTGCGAGACGGCTTCGCCTTGACTGCCGCCCTGGCGCATATGCGCGAGCAAATCGCCGCCTATGCGCCGGATGTGTCGTTCGATCACCTGCTGCTGGAATCCATGGCCACGCCACCCCTGGCCGAGTTGATTGTGGGCATCAAGCGCGAAAACGACTTCGGCCTGGCGCTGGTGATCGGCGCTGGTGGAATCCTCGTGGAATTGCTCAAAGACAGCCGCAGCCTGTTGCTGCCGACCACCGACGACGCGATCCGCAATGCCTTGCTCAGCCTGCGCAGCGCGGCATTGCTGCAAGGCTTTCGTGGGCGTGAAGTGGCCGACATGGAAGCGCTGGTGATGGCGATTCGTGCCGTGGCCGACTACGCCTGCGCCAATGCCGGGCAGTTGTTGGAACTGGATGTGAACCCATTGCTGGTCAATGCCCGGGGCGCCACGGCGGTCGATGCATTGATCCGTCTCGCCCACGCGTGAAGGAGATGACGATGCAAAGCAAAACCTTGACGGGCGGCCAGGCCCTGGTGCGATTGCTGGCCAACTATGGCGTCGACACCGTGTTCGGGATTCCCGGCGTGCATACCCTGGAGCTGTATCGCGGCTTGCCCGGCAGCGGCATTCGTCACGTCCTGACGCGCCACGAACAGGGCGCCGGCTTCATGGCTGACGGTTATGCGCGGGTCAGCGGCAAACCGGGGGTGTGCTTCATCATCACCGGGCCCGGCGTGACCAATGCCGCGACGGCCATCGGCCAGGCCTATGCCGATTCGATTCCGCTGCTGGTGATTTCCAGCGTCAACCATACCGCCAGCCTCGGCAAGGGTTGGGGCTGCCTGCATGAAACCCAGGACCAGCGGGCGATGACAGCGCCCATCACCGCGTTCTCGGCGGTGGCGTTGAGTGCCGAGGACCTGCCGGAATTGATCGCGCGGGCTTACGCTGTGTTCGACAGTGAGCGGCCACGCCCGGTGCATATTTCGGTGCCGCTGGATGTGCTGTCGGCGCCGATCAAAAGGGACTGGAGCAATGAAGTGGTGCGCCGTCCCGGACGTGGTTTGCCATCGGCTGAAAGCCTCGATCAGGCGGTGGCGAAACTGGCTGCGGCCAAGCGCCCGATGATCATCGCCGGTGGCGGCGCATTGTTGGCGGCGGATGCCTTGCAACGCTTGAGCACGCAATTGGCGGCGCCGTTTTTCAGCAGTGTGGCCGGCAAGGGATTGCTGCCGGTGGAGCACCCGTTGAATGCCGGTTCGACCTTGTGTGTCGAGCCCGGCTGGCAGTTGATCGCCGAGGCGGATGTGGTGTTGGCCATCGGTACCGAAATGGCCGATACCGACTTCTGGCGAGAACGCCTGCCGATTAATGGCGAGCTGCTGCGAGTGGATATCGACCCGCGCAAGTTCAACGACTTTTATCCCTGCGCCGTGGCCTTGCACGGTGACGCCCAACAAACCGCACTGGCCTTGCTGGAGCGCCTGCCGGCCACGCCGCGCAATGCTGATGCAGCGGCCGAAGCAGTTGCAGCCTTACGCCAGGCAGTCAGCACCGGGCATGGTCCGTTGCAGCGCATTCACCAGGCGATTCTCGACCGCGTGGCCGCCGAGCTGCCGGCCAATGCTTTCATCAGCAGCGACATGACCCAACTGGCCTACACCGGCAACTATGCCTTCGCCAGCAACGCCACCCGCAGTTGGTTGCATCCCACCGGCTACGGCACCTTGGGCTATGGCCTGCCGGCGGGTATCGGCGCCAAGTTCGGCGCGCCTGAACGCCCGGGCCTGGTGCTGGTGGGCGACGGCGGGTTTCTCTACACCGCCCAGGAACTGGCCACGGCGGTGGAAGAACTGGACAGCCCGCTGGTGGTGTTGCTGTGGAACAACGACGCCCTGGGGCAGATTCGCGACGACATGCTGAACCTGGACATCGAACCCATCGGCGTGTTGCCGCGCAACCCGGACTTTGCCGCCCTGGCGCGGGCCTTCGGTTGCACGGTCAGCGAGCCACAGAACCTGGATGAGCTGCAGACGGATTTGCGTAACGGTTTCAAGCGCAACGGCGTGACCTTGATCGAGTTGAAGCATGCCTGTGTGAACCTTTAGAGGAGCGACACCATGAGCGAAAACAACAACAAAATGACTCAAGCGATGCACCGACGGGATTTCCTCAAACACAGTGCCGTAGCCGGTGCGGTGGCCGCCGCGTTTTCCATGGGCCTGCCATTGCAGGCCTTCGCCGAAGAGGCCGTGCCCAAGCCGGGTGGCGTGCTGCGCATGGGCCTGGCCGGGGGCAGCACCACCGACTCTCGCGACCCGGGTTCGTGGGTCGACACTTTCACCTTCGTCGGCTTTTCGGCGGTGTACAACACCCTCACTGAAATCGCAGTGGACGGCAGTGCCATCCCCGAACTGGCCGAAAGTTTTGAGTCAACCCCCGACGCGCGTATCTGGACCTTCAAGTTGCGCCAGGGCGTGACTTTCCATAACGGCAAGAGCCTGACCGCCGAAGACGTGGTGGCCTCGATCAACCACCACCTCGCCGCCAACTCCACCTCGGCGGCCAAGACGGTGATCGGCGATGTGGCCAGTGTCAGCGCCAAGGGCAGCGATGCGGTGGTGTTCGAGTTGCACTCGGGCAATGCCGATTTCGCCTATGTGGTCGCCGATTACCACCTGGTGATCATGCCCGCCAAGGACGGCGCCGCCGACTGGCAGGCCGGGATCGGCACCAGCGGTTATCGCCTGAAAAGCTTCGAGCCCGGCGTGCGCATGGACCTGGAACGCAACCCCGATTACTGGAAACAGGGAAGGGCACATTTCGCCAGTGCCGAGCTGATCGCCATTGCCGACGGCGCGGCGCGGGTCAACGCGCTGGTCACCGGGCAAGTGGATGTGATCAACAAGGTCGACTTGAAAACCGTGGCCCTGCTCAAGCGCAATCCCACGCTGGTCATCGAAGAAACCAAGGGCGCTCAGCACTACACTTTCCCTATGTTGTGCGACAGCAACGAGTTCAAGAACAACGACATTCGCATGGCAATGAAGCATGCGGTCAACCGTGAAACCCTGCTGGCGTCGGTGCTGCATGGCTATGGCCTGGTGGGCAATGACCACCCGATCCAGCCCGGCAGCCGTTTTATCAACGCCGCGCTGGAGCAGCGTACCTACGACCCGGACAAGTCACGCTTCTACCTGCGCAAGGCCGGTGTGGATTCGCTCAAGGTACGCCTGCAAGCCTCCGACGCCGCCTACACCGGCGCGGTGGACGCCTCGGTGCTGTTCAAGGAACAGGCACGCCAGGCCGGGATTGATATCGACGTGGTGCGCGAGCCGGCGGACGGGTTCTTCTCCAACGTCTGGATGAAGCAGCCGTTCACCACCTCGTTCTGGTACAGCAGCCTGACCGCCGACCGCATGTTCAGCATCGGCTACGCCAAGGGCGCGGCGTGGAACGAAACCCATTGGGATAACGCCCGCTTCAACCAGTTGCTCAACGCCGCGCGGGGCGAGATGAACGCGCCGCTGCGCCAGGAGATGTACAACGAAATGCAGAGCCTGTGCCGGGACGATGGCGGGGCGATTGTGCCGCTGTTCGCCAGCTCGGTGGCGGCACGCTCGAACCGCGTCAGCCATGGACCGCTGACGGCGCCGTATGGGGAACTGGATGGGTTGCGGCTGATCGAGCGGTGGTGGCAGGCGTGATTCTTGTGCAGGGCGCTATAGCTCAGGCAATGAAGCTCAACTGTAGGAGCTGGCTTGCCAGCGATGCAGGCACCTCGGTGTTTCAGGAATATCCAGGCGATGCCATCGCCGGCAAGCCAGCTCCTACACAAGCGTGCCCGACTCAAGGAACTGCACGATGAATAGCCTGTTCAAACTGGTGCTCCAACGCCTGGCCCTCGGCCTGCTGTCCTTGTTCGCCGTCTCGGTGATCATCTTTCTGGCCGTGGGCATGCTCCCCGGCGATATCGCCCAGGCCATGCTCGGTCAGTCCGCCACGCCGGAAACCATCGCAGCGTTTCGCGCCCAACTGGGCCTCGACCTGCCGCCCCTGAGTCGCTTCGTGCAATGGTTGCTGCGCCTGCTGCACGGCGACCTCGGCGCCTCCCTGGCCAACCAGCGGCCCATCGCCGAACTGATCGGCGCACGCCTGGGCAACACCTTGCGCCTGGCGGCACTGGCCGCGCTGGTCTCGGTGCCCCTGGCGCTGGTGCTGGGGATGCTCGCCGCGTTGTACCGCAACAGCTGGTTCGACCGCCTGCTCAATACCTCGGCCTTGAGTGCGGTGTCGTTCCCGGAGTTCTTTGTTGCCTACCTGCTGATCCTGGTGTTTTCGGTCAAGCTGGGCTGGTTTCCCAGCCTGTCCAACCTGGCGCCGGACGCCTCATTCGGCACCATCCTCGAACGCTCGGTCCTGCCGGTCGCCACCCTGAGCCTGGTGGTGATCGCGCAAATGATGCGCATGACTCGCGCCTCGCTGATCAACCTGTTGGCCAGCCCCTATATCGAAATGGCCCGGCTCAAGGGCATCAGCCAATCGCGGATTATCTGGCGCCACGCGCTGCCCAATGCCCTGGCGCCGATCGTCAACGTGATCGCGCTGAACCTGGCGTACCTGGTGGTGGGCGTGGTGGTGGTCGAAGTGGTGTTTGTCTACCCGGGGCTCGGGCAGTTGCTGGTGGACTCGGTGTCCAAGCGCGATATCCCGGTGGTGCAGGCCTGCAGCCTGATCTTCGCCGCCACCTACATCCTGCTCAACACCGGCGCCGATGTGCTGTCCATCGCCACCAACCCACGCCTGATGCATCCCAAGGGGTAGTCCATGAGCCTTCTCACACAACTGGCCCGGGCGCCATTGAGCGCGAAGTTCGGCCTGCTGATTATCGTGCTGTATGTGCTGGTGGCGCTGTTTGCACCGGTGCTCGCGCCTTATGGGGAAACCCAGGTGGTGGGCGACGGGTTTGCGCCCTGGAGCGGCCAGTTTTTGCTGGGCACCGATAACCTCGGGCGGGATATGTTCAGCCGCCTGGTGTATGGCGCGCGCAACACCCTGGGCATCGCGTTCCTGACCACGGTGCTGGCGTTTTTGCTGGGGGGCTTGAGTGGCCTGGTTGCGGCGATCAAGGGTGGCTGGGTCGACCAGGGATTGTCGCGGGTGGTGGACATCCTGATGGCGATCCCGCAACTGATCTTCGCCTTGTTGATTCTCAGCGTGGTGGGCACCAATGCCACTTCGCTGGTGCTGGTGATTGCCCTGCTGGATTCGACCCGGGTGTTTCGCCTGTCACGGGCCGTGGCGATGACCGTGGTGGTGCAGGATTTCGTCGAAGCCGCGCGGCTGCGCGGGGAAGGGCTGTGGTGGCTGGTCACCCGCGAAGTGTTGCCCAACGCCGCGGCGCCGTTGATTGCCGAGTTCGGTCTGCGGTTCTGTTTCGTGTTCCTGTTTATCAGCGCGCTGTCGTTCCTTGGCCTGGGGATTCAACCGCCCACCGCCGATTGGGGCAGCATGGTCCGCGACAACGCGGTGCTGATTACCTTCGGCGACATCAGCCCGTTGCTGCCGGCCCTGGCGGTGGCGCTGATCACCGTCAGCGTGAATTTTGTCGTCGACTGGATGCTGCACAAATCCAGCGGCCTGAAGGAGTGTTGAGGATGGACAAGCCACTGCTGGAAATCCGCAACCTGCAGATTGAAGGGCATTACGAGGACGCCTGGCATCCGCTGATCAAGGGCATCGACCTGACCTTGCAACGGGGCGAGGTGTTGGGGCTGATTGGTGAGTCTGGCGCGGGTAAGTCAACGCTTGGCCTGGCAGCCATGGGCTTTGCCCGCGATGGTTGCCGCATCACCGGGGGCTCGGTGTGCTTTGACGGCATCCAGCTGTTGCAGGCCAAGCCCGAAGCCTTGCGCAAGCTGCGCGGCCTGCGCATTGCCTATGTTGCGCAAAGCGCTGCCGCGTCGTTCAACCCGGCGCACCGGCTGATTGACCAGCATGTGGAAACTGCCGTGATCAACGGCGGCATCAGCCGTGCCCAGGCCGAACGCGAGGCGGTGGAGTTGTACCGTGTGCTGCGCCTGCCGAATCCGGAAACCATCGGCCAACGTTATCCGCACCAGGTGTCCGGCGGGCAACTGCAACGGGTGATGACCGCCATGGCGATGGCCTGTCACCCTGACCTGATCATCTTCGATGAACCCACCACCGCTCTCGACGTCACCACCCAGATCGAAGTGCTGGCGGCGATTCGTGATGCGATAAAAACCTTCGGCAGCGCCGCGCTGTATATCAGCCATGACCTGGCGGTGGTCGCGCAAATGGCCGACCGTATCATGGTGCTGCGTCACGGCAAGCTGGTGGAAGAGGCCGAGACCCGCACCATGCTCAGCGCACCGCAGCAGGACTACACCAAATCCCTGTGGGCGGTGCGCAGCTTTCGCACCGAGCCCAAGGCCTGTCCGCAGCAGCAAGTGCCGCTGCTGGAAGTGCGCCAGGTGTGTGCCAGCTACGGGCATCAGCCGGTGCTGCACGACGTGTCGATGAGCCTGTATCGCGGCCAGACGCTGGCGGTGATCGGGGAGTCCGGCAGCGGCAAAAGCTCCACGGCGCGGCTGATCACCGGATTGCTGCCGGCCACGGCGGGGCAGGTGTTGTATGACGGTGAAGCGTTACCGGCGGACTTCCGGCGGCGCAGCAAGGAGCAATTGCGGCGGATCCAGATGATCTACCAGATCCCCGACACGGCCCTGAATCCGCGCCAGCGCATCGTCGACATCATCGGTCGGCCGCTGACCTTCTACCTCGGTCTCAAGGGCAAAGCCATGCGCGCCCGGGTCGCCGAGTTGCTGGAGATGATCGAACTGGACCCGGCCACCTTCATGGAGCGTCAGCCCCGTGAACTGTCCGGCGGCCAGAAACAGCGGATTTGCATCGCCCGCGCCCTGGCGGCTGACCCTCAACTGATTATCTGCGACGAAGTGACCTCGGCCCTGGACCAACTGGTGGCCGAAGGCGTGCTGAAGCTGCTCAACCGTATCCAGCAGCAGTTGGGCGTGGCCTATCTGTTTATCACCCACGACGTGGCCACGGTGCGCGCCATCGCCGATGAAGTGGTGGTGATGCAGCGGGGCAGGGTGGTGGACCAGGGCAGCCGCAGCGCGATCTTCACCCCGCCGTATCAGGATTACACCGGCCTGCTGTTTTCATCGGAGCCGGAAATGGACCCCGACTGGCTCGACCATTTGCTGGCCGAACGGGCCGCGCTTACTTCCTGAGGAGTTTTTATGAAGGTGTTGATTGTCCACGCCCATCCCGAGCCGCAGTCGTTTACCGCGGCCTTGCGCGACCAGGCGATTTCCACCCTGCAGGCGCAGGGGCATGAGGTGCAGGTCAGCGATCTTTATGCGATGAACTGGAACCCGGTGGCCAGTGCCTCGGACTTCACCGCGCGGGAGAATCCCGAGTACCTGGTGTATGCGCTGGAGCAGCGACTGGGGGTGAAAAGCCAATCCATCGCGCCGGATATCCAGCAGGAGTTGGACAAGCTGCTGTGGGCCGATTTGCTGATCCTCAACTTCCCGATCTTCTGGTTCTCGGCGCCGGCCATGCTCAAGGGCTGGATTGACCGGGTGCTGGTGTCGGGCGTGTGCTATGGCGGCAAGCGCTTTTATGATCAGGGCGGGCTCGCCGGCAAGAAGGCGCTGGTCACGGTCACCCTCGGCGGGCGCGAGCATATGTTTGGCGAGGGGGCGATTCATGGACCGCTGGAAGATATGCTGCGGCCGATTCTGCGGGGCACGCTGGCGTATGTCGGGTTTGAGGTGCTGGAGCCGTTTGTGGCGTGGCATGTGCCGTATATCAGCGCCGAGGCCCGGGAGGAGTTTCTGCAAAGTTACCAGCGGCGGCTGGAACGGCTGGCGGATGACCAGCCGTTGGTGTTTCCCAAGTTGGCGCAGTTTGATGAGGGGCTGTATCCACTGCCTTGAACTCAGTGAAGATCCACTGTGGGAGTCGGGCTTGCCCGCGATGGCGGTGCATCAGTCAGCCTATTAGTTCACTGATACACCGCTATCGCAGGCAAGCCAGCTCCCACATTTGATCCTCATTGTCCGCCGGGGTTGTGTGCCCGCAAGCGCTCGGCAGCGCTGCGCAGCAACTGCTCGGTACCGTCCCAGCCCAGGCAGCCATCGGTGATCGACACGCCGTATTTCATCGACGGGCCGAGCGGCTGGCAGCCTTCGAACAGGTGGCTTTCGATCATCATGCCGATCAGCGACGTGTCGCCCTGCAAGCGCTGCTCCAGCACATCGTTGAACACCGCCGGTTGGCGCAGCGGGTCTTTGCCGCTGTTGGCGTGGCTGCAATCGACCATGATCCGTGGCGCGACTTTGCTCTTGGCCAGGTCGGCGTGAACCTGGGCCACGCTCTGGCGATCGTAGTTCGGCCCACGGTGGCCGCCGCGCAACACCAGGTGCGTGTCGGGGTTGCCGGGGGTCTGAATGATCGCCGGATGGCCCTGGCTGTCGACACCAAAGTGGCGGTGTGGGTGAGCCGCGGAGCGCATGGCATCACAGGCGATGGCGACGCCGCCGTCGGTGCCGTTCTTGAAGCCCACGGGCATGCCCAGGCCGCTGGCCATTTCGCGGTGGATCTGCGATTCGGTGGTACGTGCGCCAATCGCGACCCAGCTCAGCAGGTCATCGAAGTAGCCGGCAGCCATGGGTTGCAGCAGTTCGGTGGCGACCGGCAAACCCAGGCGCAGCATTTCGCGCATCAGTTCCCGGGACAGGCTCAGGCCGGCGGCCATGTCGTCGCTGCCGTCCAGGCGCGGGTCGTAGGCCAGGCCTTTCCAACCGATGGTGGTGCGGGGTTTTTCGACGTAGGCGCGGATTACCAGCAGCATCTGGTCACTGACTTCATGGGCCAGTTTCTTCAGGTTGCGCGCGTAGTCCATGGCCGATTCCGGGTCGTGGATCGAGCAGGGGCCGACGATCACCAGCAGGCGTGAGTCTTCACCCTTGAGGATGGCGCGCACGGCTTGGCGATGGGCGTGGATCTGTTCGTTGAGGAACGGGCTCAGGGGCAGTTGGTGCTTGAGCTCAAGGGAACTGGGCAAACGCTGGGTCAGCGCTTCATTGGCGCAGGACAGGGTAGAAACAGGCAGAGCGGCGATCGAGGAGTTCATATTCGGGCTTCCTGGGCAAGCGGCGGGCTGTTCCCGCACGCTCTGCCCTACTGGGGTGTTCGACAATTGGCCGTATTGGCTACGTGTGTTGGCTTGCCACCAATAGGTGACCGATCGGAGGCGGCAGGCTGTCCCGAACGGAGCTTGCTAAATCGCCAGGCGGTGGAGGTGTCGTAGCGGTAATAGGTGGCGTAGTTCATGTCGTGAGTCCTTTAAGTGTTCGGTGTGTGGCAAAAGTAATAAGGGCTGAAAAAACAAAACCCCCGGTCGGGGAGCCGACCGGGGGTTAGATTTCTCTGGTAGGCGACCCCTTGAGTAGTGGGCGCCGATTTCAGGTATCAGGCGCGCCAGTGGCTAAACCAATACCCAAAATAAAAGCTGACCAGTGCGCTCAAACCGCTCACACGGGTAGCCACGACCGAGCGCTGGGCGCTGGCAGCAGGGCAAACCTGAGTGTGGGTGAGTTGCAACATGGTGTTTCTCCAAATTATGGGAGGGAGCTTAACTGAGGCGAGCGGGTGGATTCAATCAGTAATTTCTATCGCGGCTGGGTACTTACGGCTATGACCCAAGTGTCGATATGCTGCACGGACTTCCCAATGATTGCCAGGATGCGACCATGACTGCCTTGACCATTGCTGCTGCCCAATCCATCTCTATTGCGGGCGACGTGCCGGGCAATATCGCCCGTCACCTGGCATTCATGCGCAAGGCGGCGGAGCACGGCGTGCAGTTGCTGGTGTTTCCTGAGCTGTCCCTGACCGGCTATGAGCCGTCGCTGGCCGCCGGGTTGGCGATCGCGCCGGACGATGGCGTGCTGGCGCCGCTGCGGGAGATGGCCCGCGAGCTGCGCATCACCGCCGTGGTGGGTATGCCAATTCGCCTGGGGGCGGCCAGTGAGGTGCTGATCGGCGCGCTGGTGCTGGGGCCGGATGGCTCGGTGGCTGTCTATACCAAGCAGCATCTGCATCCCGGCGAAGAGGCGGCGTTTGCGGCAGGGCAGGGCGGCGATGCCCTTGAGTGGGGCGACGACCGCATCGCCCTGGCGGTATGCGCAGATTTCTCCCATGCCAGTCATCCACGGCAGGCTGCCGAGGCCGGGGCGAATATCTATGCCGCCGGTGTGCTGATCAGCGAAGGCGGCTACGCTCCTGATACCACCGTGCTACAGGGCTACGCCGCCGAGCATCACATGGTGGTGCTGATGGCCAACCATGGCGGCCCAACCGGTGGCTGGGCGTGCGCCGGGCGCAGCGCAATCTGGGGCGCTGATGGCGGTTTGATCACAGCTGCCCCGGGTGTGGGCGATACGCTGGTGATTGCACGCCGCAACACGGCCGGCCAGTGGCACGGGGAACAGCTGGCGATTTAGGGAGCGCAGGCTCATGGCGTTTCAACTGCAGGCCGCAACCAGCCAACATCTGGCGTTCGCCCGAACCCTGACTCATCAGGCCATGGGCAACTACTATCGCCAATACGACTTGTCGTGGTCCGACGCCGGGTTCGATACCGCCTGGGCCGGTCGGGAGAATTGGCTGGTGTGCCGCGATAACGAAGTGCTGGGGTTTGTCAGCCTCAGTCGTGACCCCAAGGCGCTGTATATCCGCGAATTGCACATCCTAGAGGCATTTCGTCATCAAGGGGCGGGCGGTTGGGTCATCGAGCAGATGGTGTACAAGGCGCGCGCCGAAGGGCTGGGTCTTTTACGGTTGACCGTTTTCAAGACCAACCCGGCGCGAAGGCTCTATCAGCGCAAGGGCCTGGACATCGTGGATGCGGAGGATTGCTTCTGGCGCATGGAGCGCAATTGCCAGCCGTGATCAGGTGCGGATTTGTCTGATTTCAGGAAAACAGGCACGTGGTTTTAATAAGCGCATACTGACTTCACGGAGTGACTTCCTGCTCTTGCCTCACGACTTCATCATCATTTGGAATGATGCCGTCCTTCATGCCCAACAGGACCGCCACCTTGTGGGCTTCTCCGCGCCGTCCTTTTTTGCGCCCAGCGAGCACTTGATAAGTGGTTGCCGGGTCCACGCCATGTTCCCGGGCGAACGCTTGAACAGACTTACCTTGATGTTCCAGCCAGGCCTTGGCTTGTGCAGCAGTGCGAATACCGGGCATAGTTCAAAACCGTTCAAGTTTGTGTAAAACGAGATGAGTGTGTCACCTCTTGAGGTGTGCCAAATAGGATCATACATCCAAATGAGTGGAATCGGTTTCCGGTTAAGGCAAGAAAGAGAGCGGCTCGGCCTGTCGCAGAAAAATTTTGGTGAAATAGGAGGAGTAGAGGCAAACGCACAGGGTAAATATGAAAATGGCGGCCGCGCGCCCAAGGCTGATTACCTGTCTCGCGTAGCAGAAAGAGGTGTCGATATCCTGTACGTGTTGACCGGCACACCAACGCCGACTCAACTTGAAAACCTGAGTCAGGTCGAAGAGAAAGTGCTGGGCAACTACCGGGCGATGTTCAAGGAAGACCAGGATGCAATCCATCGTTTAACCTCTACGCTGGCCGAGCATTCAACCTTGAGCAACGGGAAAAACAGGTCGTCGGCCCAGGATTCTTGACCTTTTACCCAGGAAACTAAGCCGCCAGCCGCTCGGCGACGGTCTGTCGTGCATTGAAACTCTATATATATGACGCTTGCAGCTAGGTCTGCGCCTTGGTTTTTTGCTAAGGTGTTCAGCAACCTATAAGACCATATCGCGAGGTGTCTGCTTGATTAGGGTGCTAGTAGTCGATGACCATGATCTCGTTCGTACAGGCATTACACGAATGCTGGCTGACATCGATGGCCTGCAAGTAGTCGGCCAGGCCGAATCAGGGGAGGAATCTCTGATCAAGGCCCGGGAGTTGAAGCCCGACGTGGTTTTGATGGACGTCAAGATGCCCGGGATCGGCGGTCTTGGCGCCACTACGAAGTTGTTGCGCAGCCATCCGGATATCAAAGTCGTCGTAGTCACCGTGTGTGAGGAAGATCCGTTTCCTACACGGCTTCTACAGGCGGGCGCTGCCGGCTACCTGACAAAAGGCGCGGGCCTGGCGGAAATGGTCCAGGCCATTCGCCTGGTGTTTGCCGGCCAACGCTACATCAGCCCGCAGATTGCCCAGCAATTGGCGATCAAGTCATTCCAGCCCACCAGCGACTCGCCGTTCGACGCGCTGTCGGAGCGGGAAATCCAGATCGCCTTGATGATCGTCGGCTGTCAAAAAGTCCAGTCGATCTCCGACAAGCTGTGCCTGTCGCCGAAAACCGTGAACACCTACCGTTATCGGATTTTCGAGAAGCTTTCCATCAGCAGTGATGTTGAATTGACCCTGCTGGCGGTACGCCACGGCATGGTTGACGCCAGCGCCTGAAATGACAGCACCTGAAATAAAATTCCTGTTCGATCCGAGTGCGTTTCTTGCAACCTGCAGTGGCCGCCCCGGCGTGTATCGCATGTTCGACAGCGAAGCGCGCCTGCTCTACGTCGGTAAAGCCAAGAACCTGAAGAGCCGCCTGGCGAGTTACTTCCGCAAGACGGGCCTGGCGCCCAAGACTGCGGCGCTGGTGGCGCGTATCGCCCAGGTCGAAACCACCATCACCGCCAATGAAACCGAGGCGCTGCTGCTTGAGCAGACGCTGATCAAGGAATGGCGGCCGCCCTACAACATCCTGCTGCGTGACGATAAGTCCTACCCGTACGTGTTTCTCTCGGACGGCGACTTCCCGCGCCTGAGCATCCATCGCGGGGCCAAGAAGCAGAAGGGCAAGTATTTCGGGCCTTACCCCAGCGCCGGCGCCATCCGCGAAAGCCTGAGCCTGCTGCAAAAGGCATTTTTCGTGCGCCAGTGCGAAGACAGCTTCTACAAGAACCGCAACCGCCCGTGCCTGCAGTACCAGATCAAGCGCTGCAAGGCGCCGTGTGTGGGCCTGGTTGAGCCGGCGGAATACGCCGAGGACGTGCGTCACTCGGTGATGTTCCTCGAAGGCCGCAGTAACGCCCTGGCCGATGAATTGTCCGGTGCCATGGAGCAAGCGGCCAGCACCCTGGATTTCGAGCGTGCTGCCGAGCTGCGTGACCAGATATCCCTGCTGCGCCGCGTCCAGGACCAGCAGAGCATGGAAGGCGGCACCGGCGACGTCGACGTCATCGCTGCCTTCGTCAACCCGGGCGGCGCCTGTGTGCACCTGATCAGCGTGCGCGGCGGCCGGGTGCTGGGCAGCAAGAACTTCTTCCCCCAGACCGGTATAGAAGAGGAGGTCGCCGAAGTCATGGCGGCGTTCCTCGGCCAGTACTACGTCAGCAGCCCCGAGCGCGACCTGCCGAGCGAGCTGATCGTCAACGTGGTGCACGAGGACTTCCCGGCGCTGATCGAAGCGATTCACGAACTGCGTGGCCGCGAGCTGGACATCAGCCACCGCGTGCGCGGCACCCGTGCCCGCTGGCAGCAACTGGCCGTGACCAATGCCGAACAGGCCCTGGGCGCGCGCCTTGCCAACCGGCAACACGTTGCTGCACGGTTTGACGCCCTGGCCGAAGTGCTCAAGCTCGACGAGCCGCCCCAGCGCCTCGAGTGTTACGACATCAGCCACTCCAGCGGCGAGGCCACCGTGGCCTCCTGCGTGGTGTTTGGGCCGGAGGGGCCGATCAAGTCCGATTACCGGCGCTACAACATCGAAGGCGTCACCCCGGGCGATGACTACGCCGCCATGCACCAGGCCCTGACCCGGCGCTTCAGCAAGCTGAAGGACGGCGAGGGCAAGCTGCCGGACATCCTGCTGGTGGACGGCGGCAAGGGGCAGTTGTCCATGGCCCGCGACGTGCTCAACGAATTGGCGGTGCCCGACCTGATCCTGCTCGGCGTGGCCAAGGGCGCCACCCGCAAGGCCGGTTTCGAAACCTTATACTTGAATGATGCGGCCCATGAGTTCACCTTGAAGGGCGACTCCCCGGCGCTGCACCTTATCCAGCAGATCCGCGACGAAGCCCACCGTTTCGCCATTACCGGCCACCGTGCCCGGCGTGGCAAAACCCGGCGTACCTCAACCCTGGAAGGGGTGGCGGGGGTCGGGCCGACACGGCGGCGCGACTTGTTAAAACATTTTGGTGGCTTGCAGGAGCTGTCCCGTGCCAGCATCGAAGAAATAGCCAAAGCTCCCGGTATCAGTAAAAAGCTCGCAGAGTTGATTTATGCAAATCTGCACAGCGAGTAGAATGCCTTCTCACCTCGTAGCCAGTTGTGCCGATGAATATCCCTAATCTGATCACCGTACTACGCGTCCTGCTCATCCCGATTTTCATTTTGCTGTTTTACCTGCCGTACGAATGGAGCTACATGGCATCCAGTTCGGTGTTTGCCTTTGCGGCCGCCACCGACTGGCTGGACGGCTACCTGGCCCGCCGCCTGGAGCAGAGCACGCCGTTTGGCGCGTTCCTCGACCCGGTGGCCGACAAATTGATGGTAGCGGTGGCCCTGGTGCTGCTGGTGCAGGAACACGGCAACCTCTGGCTGACCTTGCCGGCGGCCGTGATCATTGGGCGCGAGATCGTCGTCTCGGCCCTGCGGGAATGGATGGCCGAAATCGGCGCCCGAGCCCATGTGGCCGTGTCCAACATGGGCAAATGGAAAACCGCGGCGCAGATGTTGGCCTTGGTGATCCTGCTGGCCAACCCGTCGGACTTCTCCTTCTGGGTATTGCTGGGCTACGCCTTGCTGCTGATCGCCGCAGGCCTGACCTTGTGGTCCATGCTGCAATATTTGCGCGCCGCCTGGCCGCATCTGCGCACCGAGGTTGAAAAGAAATAAAACTTTTTTGAATCAAGGGGTTGACGGGTGATGAGGATTCTATAGAATGCGCATCACCAAGACGCGGGAATAGCTCAGTTGGTAGAGCACGACCTTGCCAAGGTCGGGGTCGCGAGTTCGAGTCTCGTTTCCCGCTCCAAACACAAAGAAAAAGCCACTCTAACGAGTGGCTTTTTTTTGCCTGTGATTTAGTTGGCCGGGCTGAAACGACGACGGTACTCAGTTGGCGTGAGGCCAACGACTTTTCTGAACCGCGACCGGAAGGTCACTGCAGACCCGAATCCGGAAAGAAATGCTGTTTGATCAATCGATGTCTCGCTCTCCTCAAGCAATGCACGCGCTCGATCAATACGAGCGGTGAGAAGCCACTGTAAAGGAGTAGTACCGGTCTGTTCTTGAAATCGCCGAGCAAAGGTGCGGGAGCTCATGTTGGCGCGAGCCGCAAGACTATCGACCGTGTGCGAACTGTTCAAATTGTCTCGTATCCATTCGATCAAGGGCGCCAAGCTTGTTGGAGAGCCTGGAAGCTCCTGACGAATAAACTGGGCCTGACCACCATCACGGTACAGTGGCGCGACCGCTAGGCGGGCAGTGTTTGCCGCAACAGACTGACCATAATCGCGTCGCACGAGATGCAAACACATATCCAATCCTGCTGACGCTCCCGCCGAAGTCACGATGCTACCTTCATCAACGAATAGAACATTAGGTTCTACTCTTATCTCTGGGTGAAGCCTGGCCAAGTCCTCGGCGAAGCGCCAATGCGTCGTGACGCGCTTTCCGCTTAGAAGACCGCTCGCGGCAAGGATAAAAGCTCCTGTGCAGATTGACGCTAATCTTGCACCACGAGCGTGTGCCTGGCGAAGAGCAATTCTTACCGCCTCTGGAACCTCTCCAAACGGGTCTTCACACCCGGGAATGACAATGGTGTGGGCCAGCTCAAGACGGTCGAGGCCGTACCGCACATTCATATCAAAGCCAGTGGCCCGAATTGTCCGCTCGGGTGCGCACACCTCCACCTCGTAAGCTTTGCTCCCATCAACTTGAGAAGCCAAAGCGAAAACCTGATAAGCGATACCAAAGTCCAACGGCACCACGTCATTCAATACCAGAACCGCAATTTTATGCACGGCGTCGACCTCCGCTCTCACAATCAAAATAACTGGCAGAAAACGATCGCTCGATGTCATTTAAGCCACTCACGTGCAGCGTCCGGCAGGAATACTCTTTTAGTCAAGTACGACGAGAGGAGACGGTAATGTCTGATGAGATGAGCAATGAGAGTGAAGGCCGCCAACTGCAGATTGGCATGGTGATTTTTCCTGGTTTCACTCTGCAGGACTTGGCCGGCCCACAGACGGCATTCGGCCTTCATGCCAAAACCCACATAATCTGGAAGACCCTGGAGCCCGTTCCCACGGATATGGGCGTCACCATGAACCCCACGATCACGATTGATGACGTTCCAGATAACCTGGACGTGCTGTTTGTCGCAGGTGGCGGAGGAACGCCTGAGATCATGAAGGACCAGGAGCTGCTCGATTTTATTGCTCGCGCAGGCAAGACTGCCACCTATGTCACCGCTGTATGCACAGGCTCTGTACTTCTTGCTATGGCGGGACTATTGGAGGGCTACCGTGCAGCGACCTATTGGCCTTTCTACGAACCCCTTATCGCACTGGGTATCGAACCGAGCTACGAACGGGTATGCGTCGACAGGAACCGAATCACAGGCGGCGGTGTAACGGCAGGTATCGACTTTGCGCTGCAGGTCATCGCCGAACTCAAAGGTCGGGACGCGGCTGAGTTTACGCAACTCGTGCTCGAGTACGACCCGCAGCCGACAATGAACTCGGGGAATCCACGTACCGCGCGGCCAGAGATCGTCGCACAGATAACGGGGCTGTGGGGGCGGACTGACGAAGCGGTGAGAGTCGCGAATGAGCATATGGCGCGTCGAGCGCAATTATCAAAACTGGCTGCCACCTGATCTTGGTTTCGTAGCGCTGTTCTCGGCGGACCATCCGGCGGGGGCTGCTCTACGGTCAGTTCCTGGGTATGGACGCGGGCTAAGTACCGCCAATTGACCATCGAGGGCTCACCGCTCCTCACTCAACCGATTCTCGCGGCGGACATATTGCGGTGAATATCCATGCAGCCGAACGAATGCCCTACGCATCCGTTCTGGGTCAGTAAAGCCCACCGCCAGAGCAATTTGCTCGATCGGCTCGCTGCCTTCTTGCAGGCGTAAACACGCCGCTTCGACGCGTAAGCGTTCTACTGCTTTAGCGGGTGTTTCTCCCGTTTCTCGGCGGAATGCTCGTCCGAACTGTCGCAGGCTCAATCTCGCCGCATCGGCGAGTCGCTCGATTGGTAACGCCTCAGACAGATGCTCTCTGGCGAATTTCAGCGCAATACGGATGCGATCTGACTCTGGTTCCATTTGCGACATCGCGGAAATCTGCGACTGGCCACCCAGTCGGCGGTATGGAACGACCAGCAATCTGGAGACATCGCGCGCTACATTAGCACCCATATCTTTCTCAATCATAGAGAGCGCCAGATCGATCCCGGAAGCAATGCCCGCCGACGTCCAGACGTGTCCGTCCTCTATAAAAATAACGTCCCCTTCAACTTTGATGCGGGGAAAACGCGATTGCAGTTGTGCAGTGTGAAACCAGTGCGTCGTGGCCCGGCGATCGTTCAGCAGGCCGATTTCTGCCAACAAGAACGCACCCGTGCATACGCTTGCGACTCGCGAAGCGTTGACGATCAATTGCCTTGCAGCGTCGAGATTCTCTGCTGTCAGCATTGGTTCGACTTCACCACCCACAAAAATGACGGTGTCAAAGGTGTCCTTGCCAAAGGGAGTTGTTTCGACCGGAAGGCCTGAATTGCCAATAACCGACCCTCCGAAGCGCGATACGACGCGAAGCTCATACGGCTTATAACCAACAGCTGTCGCCACTTGATTGAACGCAGACAATGGCCCAGCAAGATCAAGGGCATCGTGACCAGGGCAGACAAAAAATCCAATTCGGTACATCGCAGCTCAGCTCCAGCGTTTTCAGTCCCAGGTTACCGGGAGCCCTAGTGTAACGCCACGGGGCCTGGCGTTCTTGATGGCTCTCAGGAGTGATATTTTTTTGGCCTGAAGTGAGGGATAAACGTCGTTTTCGTTTCCCGTACTCATACGTAAAGTTGTTGGCACGAACAACATCTTTCGCTAAGTAGCTTTCGAGGGTTCAACATGACTTTGCATATAAAACCAGTGGACACCACTGAGTACGATGATGTGATTCAGGCAGCACAGGCTTATATCGACGGCTATCGCTCTGGGGATATCGCCGGAATTGAGAAGGCCTTCCACGCAGATGCGATCATGTGGGGCTATAGCGGCGACGAGCTGCTGCAAGGTCCAGCTATTCCGGCATTTGCGGGCTTCTTCAACGCACTGGGTGCCTCACCCGACGCTCGCAGTCGTCTGGATATCCTGGCTATCGCACCCACAGCGGCAGTCGTGCGCGTGGACATGGAGAATGACGTTTTGGGCGCGAGCTTCCATGACTTTCTTTCGCTGCTCAAAATAGAGGGTCAATGGAAAATCATCTCGAAGATTTTTCAACGGTACGACTAAGTACGACTAAGTCAGCGACGGTGTCGCATCCGATAAAATTGCCTGCCCGATGAGGAGGTCACTCGACACCTTGAGCACCTGCCTCTTTTTTTGGGCATTCAGTTAACGTTGCCTATCGAGCGATAACGTTCTGGCTATTAGAGTTTTCTGCGATCAAGGCTAATCTTGAGATTCAGCCATCAATGTCTGAAGTGCTGCAATGGGCGCGATGGTACGGATGAACATGACGGAAAGGTAGATCAAGCATGTCAACTGAATCGAAATGCCCGTTCAACCACGCTGCGGGTGGCGGCACCACGAATCGGGACTGGTGGCCACAGCAACTGAATCTCAAGATCCTGCACCAGCATTCGTCCCTCAGCGACCCCATGGGGGAGGGCTTCGACTACGCCAAGGCATTCAAGAGCCTTGACTTCGAAGCCGTCAAGCGGGATTTGCGCGATGTCATGACGCACTCCCAGGACTGGTGGCCGGCGGACTTTGGCCACTACGGCCCGCTGTTCATTCGCATGGCCTGGCACAGCGCCGGGACCTATCGTACCGCTGATGGTCGTGGCGGTGCCGGTGCGGGACAGCAGCGCTTTGCACCGCTCAACAGCTGGCCTGACAACGTCAGCCTGGACAAAGCGCGTCGCCTGATCTGGCCGGTCAAGCAAAAGTACGGCCGCCAGATTTCCTGGGCCGATCTGATCGTACTCACCGGTAACGTTGCGCTGGAGTCCATGGGCTTCAAGACTTTCGGGTTCTCTGGCGGTCGCCCGGATGTGTGGGAGCCGGACGAAGATGTGTACTGGGGCTCCGAGACCACCTGGCTGGGGGGAGAGGAGCGTTACGGCGCGCAAAAGAAAATGCAGCAGCCGGGCGACGGTACGTTGGTGGCCGAGCCGCAGATTCATGGCAGCGAAGAAAGCCGCACCGGGAGCGGTGAGCGCAATCTGGAAAACCCCCTCGCGGCGGTACAGATGGGCCTGATCTACGTGAACCCGGAAGGGCCTGAAGGTGTTCCGGACCCGGTTGCCTCGGCGAAGGATATTCGTGAGACCTTCGGTCGCATGGCGATGAATGATGAAGAGACCGTTGCGCTGATTGCCGGCGGTCACGCCTTTGGCAAGACTCACGGCGCAGGCCCGGCTGATAACGTCGGCCCGGAACCGGAGGCGGCAGGCCTGGAAGAGCAGGGGCTTGGCTGGAAAAACACATTCGGCAGCGGCAAGGGCGGTGACACCATCACCAGCGGGCTGGAAGTGACCTGGACGTCTACACCGACGAAATGGAGCAATGAGTACCTCGAAAACCTCTTTGGCTTTGAATGGGAGCTGACCAGGAGCCCGGCGGGCGCACATCAGTGGACACCGAAGAACGGGGCGGGCGCCGGCAAGATTCCGGATGCCCATAACGCTGGCAAGCGGCATGCGCCGAGCATGCTCACATCGGACCTGGCGCTGCGTTTCGACCCGGCGTACGAACAGATTTCCCGACGTTTCCTCGCCAACCCTGACCAACTGGCCGACGCGTTTGCCCGCGCCTGGTTCAAGCTGACCCACCGTGACATGGGCCCGCTTGCCCGTTATCTCGGCCCGCAAACCCCGACGGAAGAGTTGCTGTGGCAGGACCCGATTCCCAACGTCGATCATCCGCTGGTGGACGAACAGGACGTCGCTGCGCTCAAGCAAAAGCTGCTCGCATCGGGGCTTACGGTTTCGCAGCTGGTTTCGACGGCATGGGCGGCAGCTTCCACCTTCCGTGGCTCCGATAAACGCGGGGGCGCCAATGGCGGACGCCTGCGCCTGGCGCCGCAGAAGGATTGGGCGGTCAACCAGCCTGAGCAACTGTCGGGCGTGTTGAAGCGTCTGGAAGCTGTTCAGAGCGACTTCAACTCCGCACAGGCGGGGGGCAAAAAGATTTCGCTGGCCGATTTGATCGTGCTGGCGGGCAGTGTGGGTGTTGAGCTGGCGGCAAAAAATGCGGGCCGTCAGATCTCGGTGCCTTTCACGGCCGGGCGTACGGATGCTTCTCAGGAACAGACGGATGTCGAGTCGTTCGGCTTCCTTGAGCCGGTCGCCGATGGCTTTCGGAACTACCAGAAGGGCCACTACAAGGTGTCGGCTGAAGCGCTGCTGGTCGACAAGGCGCAGTTGCTGACATTGACCGCACCCGAAATGACCGTGCTGTTGGGCGGCCTGCGGGCCTTGAATATCAATGTCGGGCAGAGCAGGCACGGCGTCTTCACGGATCGCCCGGGGACCCTGAGCAATGACTTCTTCAGGAACCTGCTGGACATGGGGGTTGAATGGAAGCCAGCCCCAGGCTCCCACGATACCTTTGAGGCCCACGACCGCAAGACCGGTGCAGTCAAGTGGACGGGTACACGTGTCGACCTGGTGTTCGGTTCCCATGCCCAGCTGCGGGCGCTGTCGGAGGTTTATGGCAGTGCCGACGCCGAGGACAAATTCGTCGAGGACTTCGTGTCGGCCTGGACCAAAGTGATGAATCTGGACCGTTTCGAACTGGCCTGACATTCACGCGTTTCTTGCGAAGGCCCACGATGTGGGCCTTTTTTCTGCCTGGCCTGGCAGCTATCCCGCCGCGTCATAGCTCACAAAATCGATCGGCCGTTGCGGGATAAACTCGTGACACCATTGCTGCGCGCGCACTAGAGTGGTTGCGCCTGGATATCGGCGCGTCTGAAGCAAGGGCATCCGGGGTTTTTGACGCTGCATGCCATCGAACCTCAACGGGAATCTGCTCGGGTGATCAAACCGTTATTGTTGCTACGCCGTCGCTTTACCTCTATCCGCTGGCGCACCCGCGTGACGCTCTGGGCGGCGGCTACCTGTGCGGGCCTGCTGGTGGTGATGTTTGCCCGCTTGGCCGACCTGGCACTGATGCAGTTTGCTCAGCAGACGACAGGGCGCCCTTGGCTGCCATTTATCTACACACCGCTGGTCGGCATGCTGGTGGTGTGGCTGACGACCCGGTTTTTTGCCGGGGCCCAGGGCAGCGGTATTCCCCAGGTGATCGCTGCCACGCGGCTGGCCCACCAGGGCAAACCTGTCAGCCAACTGGTGTCTTTGCGTATTGCGTTTGCCAAGATCGGTCTTGGAACACTGGCGCTGACGGGGGGCTTTTCGGCGGGGCGCGAAGGTCCCTCGGTTCAGGTGGCTGCGTCGATCATGCACTTCTTTCACCGCTACCTGCCCAATGCGCGGATTATCCGCCCCGAAGACCTGATCCTGGCCGGAGGCGCCGCGGGCATTGCTGCTGCATTCAACACGCCGTTGGCCGGTGTGGCCTTTGCAGTAGAGGAGCTTGGGCGAAAGCTGGAAACCCGGACCAGTGGCGTGCTGCTCAGCACGATCATCCTGTCGGGGATGGTCGCGATCGCTTTACAGGGCAACTACAACTATTTCGGCCACCTGGACGTGCAAGATCTCAGCTTGGACATCATCGTTCCGGCGCTGGCATCCGGAATCGGTTGCGGCCTCCTCGGAGGATTATTCAGCCGGATGCTGCTGTGGCCACAACGGCATCATCGGTTCGTGCTCTGGGAGTGGCGCCGCTTGCACCCGGTGTGGTTCGCCGGTGGCTGCGGGCTGATTGTGGCTGTGCTCGGCTGGCTCAGCGGCGGTATGTCATTTGGCAGCGGCTACGGCATCACTTCACAGATCATCGTGTCCGACATCGGCCTGCCATGGCATGCGCCCATCACGCGTTTTCTTGCCACTGTCGTGACCTATTTTTCCGGTATCCCCGGCGGTATTTTTGCTCCGTCCCTGGCAGTAGGCGCAGCCGTGGGGGCCAATGCCGCCGACTTTTTCCACGTGGCGGCCCAACCGATGATTGCGCTGTGCATGGTGGGTTTCCTGGCGGCTGTCACACAGTCGCCGATCACGTCCGCCATCATCGTCATGGAGATGATCGACAGCCATGGGATGGTGATCAGTCTGATGGCCGTCGCCCTGATTGCCAAAGCGGTCAGCGCGAGGATGGGGCCGGAGTTATACCAGCAGTTGGCGCGGGGCTTTCTGCAAGCGCCCGCAACGCCGAACAAACCTTAGCGTCTGAGGGTGGCTACTGTGCCGATTCGCGGTCGCTGACTTGATTGATCCAGGTTTCCAGGTCCGTTGCGCTCATGGGCCTTGCTATCAGGTAGCCCTGTGCTTCGGAACATCCCCACTGTATTAAAAGGTCCAGGATTTCCTGATTTTCCACGCCTTCGGCAACGATGCGGTAGCCGAGCCCCTTCGCCAGGCCGATCAGGGTTTTGACCAATTGTTTGTCATTTTGATTGCTGCCCAGCCCGCTGATCAGTGACTGATCAAGCTTGACGGTGGTGGCCGGTAGTTCCTTCAAATACGCCCAGTTACTGTAGCCCGTTCCGAAATCATCCACGGCAACCTCTACGCCAAACCTGCGCACACGCTCCAGCTGCCGGATGACTTCTTCAGGGTTGGTCATCAGCATGCTTTCGGTGAACTCAAGCTCAAAGCCGGCCGGGTCCAGGCCGCAGGTTTGAATTTCATGAATCATGGCGTCCACGAACTCGGCGCTTTCCAGATCGCTGACGGTGATATTCATCGCGATCCGCAGGCGCAGGCCTTGCGCCTTCCAGACAATCGCTTGCCGGATGATTGCGTTGAGCACCCATAACCCGACGGAGGGTATCAGGGCGGTTTTTTCAGCCAGGGGTATGAATTCGGCAGGGCTGATGGGACCAAGCAACGGATGGGTCCACCGCAGCAATGCCTCGACCGAATGACAGGTTCCCGAAGGCAGTTTGATCTTGGGCTGATACACCAGGCTGAACTGTTGGTCGGAGCTGACCGCTTCCGGCAACGAACTCAATAACATGAAAGCGCGTTGTTGAGCAGCGTCAAACTGGGGTTCGTAGAGCGACCATCCCAGCTTGCGGTCACGCGCCTCATCTGCCGCGCTCACCAGCAGGCGCAGCCAGTCTTGCTGCCCTGCACCATGAATAGGCAGCACACCAATCCCCACTTGCATGAGTATGGGGATGCCATGGCATTCAACCGGCATTTTGAAGTCGGTGAGAATACTTTCGCAGATGTGTGCGGTGGTTTGATCCTCCTCAAGGAGGAAGCCAAACCGGGTCGGGCTTATTTTGTAAAGCAGGCACCGCGCGGGTAAGAGTTTTTGCAAGCGTGATTTGATCGCCAGCACCAAGTCTCCCGCAAAGCTATAACCCAGGGCCTTTACAATATCGTTGAGGAATTTTGGCGAGATAATGTCAACGGCATACACCTGGCACCGGTTGTTAAGCTTGACCGCTTGACGGATATCCTCCTCAAGCCTGAGCCGGTTAAACAGCCCCGTGGGTTGGTCCACAAAATTGCGCGAGCGCATGCCCTGTATGCGCATCATTACAAGCTCAGCGAAGCCGTTGAGCATTGCACTGTCACGCTCGCTCATGGGCGGGCGGGGGACGGTATCGATGATGCAGAGACTTCCCAGGGTAAAACCATCCTCGGTGATCAAGGGGGCGCCCGCGTAATAACGAATATGCGGCGGGCCTGTTACCAGGGGATTGTCTTTGAAGCGGGCATCCCGCGTTGCGTCCGACACCTCCAACAGGGAGTTGTCCAGCGTAGAGTAGGCGCAGAAAGACACTTCTCGCGGAGTCTGCGTTTCTTTAAGACCCACCCGTGCCTTGAACCATTGCCGGTGTTTTTCGACGATTGAAATCAGTGCGATGGGGACGTTGTAGTAGGCAGCCGCCATCTCGACGATTTTATCAAACACATCATCTTCATCGCTGTCGGTTGGACAAAATCTTGCGACCTCTTTTAGCCGTTCAATTTCATTCGGCGGAATAGGAGCGCCTTCGCCCATGACAATCCTCGGAGTGGCTGTATTCGTACGATAAGGTATCAGACAGTGCCATCATTATGATGTTGTTTTTTTCTATGCCCCGAATAGCTCAAGGGGATGCATTCGGGCAATTTCTCCCGGCGAACCTGCGTGCGAGGGAGGGGCAGGCGCCAGGCGGAGTCGCGCTTTTGCAAGCTTCGCAAGAAACTTGCAGCGCTGAGTTCTTGTCACAACGCTGAGCGACGTCACCAGGACGATTGATCATGGGCAATGGGCATTGCTGGGGGTTCAAGCTGCCAATGGCCTTGTGAGTCTATATTCCAAATCTGGCTGTATTCCGTGACGCCTACTGATTCAGGCCTGCCCCCCAAAAAGCCAATAATGAACGAGCGGTGAAAATCTTGAAAAGTATGACCCGCGAGGAGCTTGAGTCAGAGATCAAGCGCTTACGATTGGCTCTCGGTAACGCCGGGATCGAGGCCCCTGACACTCAGGACATGGCGGCTCAACTGAAAGCCAGTCGAGCGGCACTTGCCGGGAGCGAGGCACGCCAGAGGGCGATCTTCGACAGTGCGGTCGATTTCGCGATGGTCGTGATCGACCCGCTCGGGTACATCACCGATTGGAATTCGGGAGCCACTCATGTCATGGGCTGGACCGCCGAAGAGGTGCGCGGTCAGAGCGTTGCGCTGTTCTTCACCCCCGCTGATCGCGCAAGCGGGCAGGTTGAGCGGGAAATGCAAAATGCGCTCCTGGAGGGCCGCGCCTCGGATGAGCGCTGGCACCTTCGCAAGGATGGCCGGCGGTTCTGGGCTTCAGGCGAGTTGCTGCCACTTTATGATGACGCCAGGGCCCACCTTGGTTTCGTGAAAATCCTGCGTGATCGCACCAACGAGCACCTGGCCGGCCGCGCGATTGTCGATGCACAGGAACGCTATCGATTGGCCGTCAAGGCCACCAGCGATGCGGTCTGGGACTGGGACCTGAATACCCACCAGATCATCTGGAACGAAGCACTGCAACAGGCCTACGGATTCCCGCTGGAGACCGTCGATACCACGGCTGAGTGGCGCTTCAGCCAAATTCACCCTCAGGACCGGGATCGTGTAGAGAGCTCGATCCGCACCGCGCTTGAGGGGCATGGCACCACGTGGAGCGCCGAATATCGCTTTTGCTGCCAGGACGGTTCCTACGCCGAGGTGCTTGACCGAGGACACGTGATCCGTAACACCGACGGCCAGGCCGAGCGAATGATCGGCGCGATGCTGGACATGACCCGTTCCCGCAGCGCCGAAACGGCCTTGCGCCGCAGTGAAGAGCGCTTCAGCACGATCCTGGAAACGATCGAGGCGGCGTTCGCTATCGTCAAAGTCAAATTCGATGCCGACGACCGGCCGGTGGACTACTGCTTCGTCGAAGCCAACCCGGCTTTCGAGCGTCAAGCCGGCGTCAACCTGCGGGGCAAATGGGTGACCGAGTTTGCCCCCAATCTGGAGAGCTTTTGGTTCGAGAAATACGGGCACGTTGCCAAGACCGGAGAGCCGGCCAATTTCGAGAGCTACGCCAATACGTTCGAACGATGGTTCGATGTTCGCGCGGTCCGTGTCGGCGACCCAGCCGACCGGCAGATCGCAATCTTCTTCAGCGACGTCACCGAACGGCGAAATGCCCAGGAACGCCTTCTGGCAAGCGAGGCGGTTGCGCGCGAAAACATTGAGCGCGTCCAGCTCGCCCTCGCAGCGGGTGCCATTTTAGGCACGTGGCACTGGGACCTGCCCACCGACTGCTTCACCGTGGACGAAGCCTTCGCCAGGGTTTTTGACCTGGACCCAACGCTGGGCCTTGAAGGCCTCAGCCTCAATCAGATTGTTAGAAACGTGCACCCTGACGACAGAGAGGGACTTTCGGGGGCCTTGAATGAGGCCATTACGCGAGGAGGCGCGTATTCCCACCAATATCGCGTGCGTCGGGCTGACGGGAAGTACTACTGGATTGAAGCGAACGGACGAATTGAATGCGCCGAGGATGGCAGCCCGCTGCGCTTCCCCGGCGTGCTTATCGACGTAGAAGAACGTCGCGCGATGGAGGCCGAGCGAGATCGGGCGACGGCGGCGTTGAGGACGCTCAACGAAACGCTGGAGCAGCGGGTGTTGGCAAGAACGGCCGAACTGATGCAAACCGAAGAGAAATTGCGCCAGTCTCAAAAAATGGAAGCGGTTGGACAACTGACCGGTGGCATCGCGCATGACTTCAACAACCTGCTGGCCGGGATTTCAGGGGCATTGGAGCTGATGGGCACCCGGATAGCCCAAGGCCGCTTGATGGAGGTCGACAAGTACATGACGACTGCACAGGGCGCCGCCAAGCGAGCGGCGGCCCTCACGCATCGCCTTCTGGCCTTCTCCCGGCGACAGACACTCGACCCGCGGCCCACCGATGTGAATGCGCTGATGGAAGGGATGACTGAGCTGATTCAGCGCACGGTGGGCCCCGGCATTGTGGTGGAAACCGTCGAAGCCACGGGGCTTTGGCCCGCGCTTGTGGACGCAAGCCAACTGGAGAACTCGCTGCTGAATCTCTGCATCAATGCACGCGACGCCATGCCCGATGGCGGGCGCATCACCATCGAGACGGCCAATCGGTTGATGGGCGCAGAGGCTGCAAGCGCCCACGACATGCCCGAAGGCGAATACCTTTCTCTGTGTGTCACCGACACCGGCATGGGCATGACACCCGACGTCATCGCAAAGGCATTCGACCCGTTCTTCACCACCAAACCCCTCGGCCAGGGCACAGGCCTCGGGCTTTCGATGATCTATGGATTCGCCAAACAATCCGGCGGTCAGGTCAGAGCCTATTCGCAAGTGGGTCAAGGCACGACGATGTGCATCTACTTGCCACGCTACTTCGGGGAAGCCGGGCAAAACCGCGACGATAAAGAAAAAAGCCTAGCCACGGTCAGCAAAACCGGGGGGACGATCCTGGTGGTGGACGATGAACCCACCGTTCGGCTGCTCCTGACGGAAGTGCTGGGTGAACTGGGC
Source organism: Pseudomonas yamanorum (assembly GCF_013386765.1). Taxonomy (GTDB): domain Bacteria; phylum Pseudomonadota; class Gammaproteobacteria; order Pseudomonadales; family Pseudomonadaceae; genus Aquipseudomonas; species Aquipseudomonas yamanorum_A. Next base: position 29,015 of record NZ_JACARE010000043.1, on the reverse strand, counting down.
TATACGCTGATAGAGGCGGCCGACAGTATCGCCGGGCTGGAGATATTGCGCTCCAACACACACATCGACTTGCTCATCACCGACGTGGGCTTACCAGGCGGAATGAATGGCCGGCAAATGGCGGATGCGGGCAGGGACGTCCGGCCAAACCTGAAGACGCTGTTCATTACGGGTTATGCGGAAAACGCCGCCATCGGCAACGGCCAGCTAGAAGCAGGGATGCAGGTGCTGACTAAGCCGTTTGCGGTCAAAACCCTGGTTTCCCGTGTCAGTGAACTCATGTCCTTGAGCACTGAATGACCGGCGACGCCCCATGAGTCCAAGGGGCGTGGCTGAGCGTTAGTCGCAACTTGTTACAACTACCAGCACGCGCAAACCCTGTCGCTGAGGCGAAAAACAGGGACAAAAGCACGTCGCCACTCAATTTTCATAAAACTGTAACAACCCTATTGCAGAGTGCGGAGGCCAATTATCACAAGGAGTTTCCTTAATGAAGAGCTTGATGAAGTCCGCTGCACTCGCCGTTTCGGTATCTCTTTGTGCCAGCTCCATGGCTTTTGCTGCCGAAAGCGTTCGCCTGACCGGTTCCGGTGCAAGCTTCCCGGCACCGATCTACCTGACCTGGCTCAAGGATTTCAGCAAGAAGACCCCAGGTGTCACGGTGGATTACCAGTCCAAGGGCAGCGGCGCGGGCGTGCAGGACTTCCTGAATAAAACCGTCGATTTCGCCGCCAGCGACTCGGCCATGAAAGACGAAGACATTGCCAAGGTTGCCGAAGGCGTGCAGTTGCTGCCGATGACCGCGGGTGAAATCGTGCTGGCCTATAACCTGCCAGGCAACCCAAAAGGGTTGAAGTTGCCACGTGATGTTTACTCCAACATCTTCCTGGGCAAGATCACCAAGTGGAACGATCCACAGATCGTCGCCGCCAACCCGGACCTGAAGCTGACCGATACGCCAATCACCGTGGTCGTGCGTGCAGACTCCAGCGGTACCACCGCGGTATTCACCAAGCACCTGGCGGCGATCAACCCGACGTTCCAGAAGGAACTGGGTGAAGGCAACACCGTTAACTGGCCAGCCAGTGACAAATTCATCAAATCGCCTAAAAACGACGGTGTGACCGCCACCGTACGCCAGACCCCTGGCGCCATCGGCTACATCGAATACGGCTTCGCCAAGCTGGCCAAGGTTGACTTCGCCCAGTTGCAGAACAAGGCCGGCCATTATGTTGTACCGAACGCCGAAAGCGGTGCCGAGGCACTGGCAGCGGTGAAGATGCCGGAAAGCCTGGTGGCCTGGCTGCCGGACCCGGATGGCGCCAAATCCTACCCGATCACGTCCTACACCTGGATGATCTTCCGCAAGGACAACGGCAACCCGGCCAAGGCCAAGGCCATGCGTGAAATGGTCGAATACAGCCTGACCGAGGGGCAGAAAATCGCCGACTCGATGGGTTACATCCCTCTGCCGCAATCGGTTGTCGATCAGGTTCGCAAAGCGTCCGCCAACATCCAGTAATGCGCGTGAGGCCTCTCCCGGTGTGTGCTGTCAGCCACGCCGGGAGAGTTTCCCCCCTGGTCCGGAATTAGCCAATGAACAAACCCTTCGTCGTACCGGTTAACCCGGATTCTGCCTGCCAACCCCCCTCCGCAAAGGATTTCCTGGTTGACCGCACCTTCCGTGCGCTTGCCCGAATCGGGGTGGTACTGATTCTGGCATTGGTCGCCGCCTTGGTATTCGAGGTGGGACGCAAGGCCCTTCCCGGCATGGAGAAGCACGGTTTTGACGTGCTGTTCGGCAGTGTCTGGGACGTTAACCAAGGCAAGTACGGCATTCTGCCGGCCATTTGGGGCACGCTCTACAGCGCCCTGATCGCGCTGCTGATTGCAGGCTTTTTCGGCGTCAGCATGGCGATTTTCCTGACCCAGGATTTTCTGCCGGCAAAGCTGGCAGCCGTGTTTCGCACCATTGTCGAATTGCTCGCAGCCATCCCCAGCGTCGTCTACGGCCTGTGGGGTATCTACGTCGTGATTCCGGCGATTCGTCCATTGACGGCTTGGCTGAACAGCGAGCTGGGCTGGATACCTTTTTTCGGCACGTCCTTGAGCGGGCCTGGGTTGCTCCCAGCCGCGCTGGTACTGGCCATCATGATTCTGCCGACCATTGCCGCGGTTTCCCAGGACGCCCTCACCAGCGTCCCGATGAAAACCAAGCAGGCCGCCTACGGCATGGGGACCACCCACTGGGAAGCCATTCTCAAAGTGATGGTGCCATCCGCCGCCACCGGTATTTTCGGCTCCCTGGTCCTTGGCCTCGGCCGCGCACTGGGTGAAACCATGGCCCTGGCCATGTTGGTGGGCAACGCCAACAACATTTCGCTTTCCCTGTTTGCGCCGGCCAACACGCTGGCCGCCTTGTTGGCGCTGAACTTCCCCGAAGCCGGGCCCAACGAGATCGAGGTGTTGATGTACGCAGCCCTGGTGCTGATGTTCATCACGCTGCTGGTCAACGTCATCGGTTCGATGATCATGCTCTACGCCCAGCGGGGTACCAAACAATGACAGACCTCACGTCCCCAATCAGCGCTGTGCCCAGCCTGCAGCGCAAATTTGAAGGTCGCGCCCTGCGCAGCCTGGTGCTGACCACGCTGGTCTGGCTTGGCGCACTGGTGGCCAGCGTGCCGCTGATCTCCGTGCTCTACATGCTGATCACCCGTGGCGGCGCACGCCTGAGCCTGGAAGTGTTCACCGAACTGCCGCCGACCGGCTTCGAGACCGGCGGCGGTTTCGGCAACGCCATGGCCGGTACCTTTGTGATGGTCGGCATCGCCGCTGCCATCGCGGTGCCGGTGGGCATCATGGCCGCCGTCTTCCTGGCTGAACTGGGGCCGGACAGCAAACTGGCGAACGCCTCGCGCTTTGCCGCCAAAATGCTCACCGGCCTGCCTTCGATCCTGGCCGGGGTATTTGCCTACGCCCTGGTGGTGATGACCACCGGTACCTACTCCGCTCCGGCGGGTGGCGTGGCACTGGCGGTACTGATGCTGCCCATCGTGGTGCTGACCGCCGAAGAGTCGATGCGCATGGTGCCCAAGATCATGAAGGACGCCGCCTACGGCATGGGCTGCACCCGCTCCCAGGTCATCTGGAAAATCATCTTGCCAACCGGCATGCCGGCGATCCTCACGGGCGTCATGCTCGCCGTGGCACGTGCTGCCGGTGAAACCGCGCCGTTGCTGTTTACCGCGCTGTTCAGCAACTACTGGATCTTCCACGACGGCAGCCTGGAGGTGATGAATCCCACGGCATCCCTGGCCGTGCTGATTTACAACTTCTCCGGCATGCCTTTCGACAACCAGCTCGAGCTCGCCTGGGCGGCCTCGCTGGTATTGGTGATGATCGTGCTGGTCGTGAATATTGTCAGCCGGATTTTCGGCAAGCCCAAGTATTGAGAACGGGAGCACCTGAATTTTGAACGTATCAACTGCGCAAATAGCCGCTCCGTTTGTCACCCAGGAGCCTGTGGTCATGGACTGCAAGCTCGACAAGATTTTCTACGGCAACTTCATGGCGGTACGTGACAGCCATGTGCCGATCGAGAAAAACAAGATCACCGGCTTCATCGGTCCTTCCGGCTGCGGTAAAAGTACCGTGCTGCGCAGCCTGAACCGCATGAACGACCTGGTGAAGGGCTTTCGTTTCGAAGGCCACGTGCATTTCCTCGGCCAGGACGTGTATGGCAAGGGTGTCGACCCGGTGGTCGTACGCCGCTACATCGGCATGGTGTTCCAGCAGCCCAACCCGTTTTCCATGAGCATCTTCGACAACGTCGCCTTCGGCCTGCGGCTGAACCGCTACAAAGGCGACCTGGGCGACCGCGTCAAGCACGCCCTGCAAGGTGCTGCGCTGTGGGACGAGGTCAAGGACAAGCTCAAGGTCAGCGGCCTGTCCCTCTCCGGTGGCCAGCAGCAACGGCTGTGTATTGCCCGTGCCATCGCTACCGAGCCCGAAGTACTCCTGCTGGATGAGCCGTGTTCGGCACTCGACCCGATCGCCACCCGCCGGGTTGAAGAGTTGATGGTCGAGTTGAAGAAGGACTACACCATCGCCCTGGTGACCCACAACATGCAGCAGGCCATCCGTGTGGCGGATACCACCGCGTTTTTCTCGGTGGACATCTCCCAGGGCACGCGCACCGGGTACCTGGTTGAAATGGGCCCGACTGCCCAGATCTTCGGCAGCCCGCGTGAACAAATGACCGAGGATTACATCAGCGGCAAGTTCAGCTGACCGGCCCCTTTACCGTTTCCCAGGATTGCCAATGCCCGCTCCACGTCGCCTTGATCTACCTGCCATTGAACGCGCACTGCGTGAGGTACAGCGCCGCTTTGCCGAGCTCAGCCAGCACTTTACCGAGCAGCGCGACCCGTTGACCGACGAAGTGCTGCTCAATGTGCTTGAGGGCTACGCGCTGATTGACGATTATGTCGCTCGGGGTGTCGACCTGTTTGACCTTCAGCACCTGGACCTGATGCTGGAAATCAATGCCACCGTGCTCTGCGGCAAGGACCCGGCACGTCGCCAGGAGTACAGTCACCACCTGGCGGCCACCGAGCAGCACTTCTTCAACAACGTTGAAGGCGGTATCAAGGACTTGTACAACTGGTACTGCGCGTATCGCAGCGAATCAGTCTGGAAGCGCGCAGCCGGTGTCTATGTGCGAATCCTCAGCAAGCCGCAATTGTTCATCGAAGGCAACAACCGCAGCGGCTCGCTGATCGTCAGCTACTTGCTGATGCGCGCAGGTTTGCCGCCGTTCGTGCTGACACTTGAAAATGCCGAGGGCTACTTCAATCCCTCCTCGGTGATACGCAACTCTGCCAAGCATGGAGTCAAGGCGTTGTACGAATTGCCCAAGATCAAGAAAAAATACGCCGCCTTCCTGGAGGAACAGGCACCTGATCCACAGGCGTTTTTCTTGAGCGACACACCGCAGCCTATCTATCAGGGAGGCCATTAATGAGCGGGTATCCAACGCTTGCCAGCAAATGCCGGACCTCCGGCAGGCGAGTCTTGCAAGCCGTGCGGCATGCCATGCCCACGGGTGTGCTCAAGCGCCCGCGCGTGCGTATCTCGTTTGATATCGATGACACGCTGGCCTGCCAACTCCATCATTCTGCCGTCGAGGCAAGCTGGCTACCCAATTGCGTTCATCGCTGGTGGGGCGAGCCGCTGCGTAGCGGCACCCGTTCCCTGACGCGGGAGCTGCGCCGCCAGGGGTGCAGCATCTGGGTCTACACGTCGTCTGGCCGGGCGCCTTCCTACATCAGGCGTTGGTTGATGCTGTACGGCATCCGTGTCGACGGGGTGGTGAACAGCGTGCTGCACACCCGCGCCCTGACGGTGCGCGGGCTGTCGAACACACCTTCGAAATTTCCGCCGGCCTTTGATATCGACCTGCACGTGGATGACTCCGAGGGCGTGCGGGCCGAGGGGCATGATCACGGCTTTCGCGTGGTCGTGGTTAATCCGCAGGATGAGAACTGGGCCCAGGCTGTTCTGGATGCGGTTGCAGGGGTGCAGGCGCAGCTTGTGAGGCAGCAGGCGCCCAGATGCAAGAAGTCTGTGCGGCCGCGGGGTGAGGTTTTTTCGTCCTGAAGATCGGAGCGAGGTCCTGCCGTTCATTTTTGGGGTAGATCATCAGCAGCACGATCTGCGACATCGAGACGAAGTGGTAGTCGCTGGGGAAGGCCTGATGCTCAGGCCCTGGCTCTGCAACAGCCGATAGGTAGGGTCATAGTTTGCGTGGCGCGTCCATTCGGTCATGCAAAATACGGATAATCGATACCCCATACGTGGTGATCCGAAAGTAAATCATATGCTGCTCAATGCTGCGTCTTCGGTAGCCAAGCCGTATATGGTCACAGGCCGGGGCCGTTTTAGGGTGTTGTGCCAGATCAGAAAACGTTGTCGTCAAGATATCGATGTAGCGATTTGCCTGGTCCACATCCCACTGCCGAGCGGTGTAAACCCAAATGCCTTCAAGGTCACGCTCGGCAGCGGGTGTAAGACGGTATTCAGCCATGGGCATTCAACATCCTCTGTTTGAACGCTGCGGGGTCAAATGCACGTGGTTTGCCACTGGCCTCGCCTTCAAGTAACGCGGCACGAATGGCGTCTACTTCCGCACTGCGCTCCTGTTCGCGACGAATCAAATCGCGGATGTACTCGCTGTCATTGGTGTAATGACCCGCTTCGATCTGCGCCTTTATCCAGCCATCTTGCTGGTCGGTCACGGTGATGGTTTTTCGAACAGTAGCCATGAGTAGCTCCCAAGATATAAGCAGTGGTGAAAACTTATCATACTATTGGTGCGATATTGCGCGCTTGAGACGGTCGGTCAAAGTTTCATGGCGTCGCCTTGATCGCCATGTACTCACTCTTGACCGCCTCAAACCCATACTTCTCCTCAAGCCGTTTGACGATGAAATGCCCCCGCGCCATGTCCTGATAGAAATGCGTAAACAGCGCATTGATCGTCGCCCCGGTAAACGCGCCCATCACCGGCACGGCCTGCGCCGCGAACTTGCTGGAAATGGTAAAGCCAAAGCGTGTCGCGACCTTGTCGATCAGGATCGCCAGCCATTTCCCGGCTTGCCCCGGGGACAGGCTGCCGATGGCCTTGGAACCCTGCTTGGCGGCGATTCCCGCCAGCTCCTTCGACAGCTGTTGCATGGTCTGGGTGGTGAAGCTGCGGGTGATGTAGTAACCGGTCTCTGTGGCGTCGTCGGCCTGGCTGTTGCCGCCCATGGCAAACACTTCGATGCACGCCTGCTTGGTGGCAAAGTCTGCCAGGTCAAAACCTTCGCTGCGCGCGACGTCGGCGACCGAGCGCATCATGATGGTGGTGGAGATTGGCAGCTCGATAAACAGCGCCGCAATACCGAAGGCTCCGCCGATGGCGCCCGAGGTTGCCGCGTAAAACTTGTGCAACCGGGTCGAGGCGGTTTTTTTCGGATTGTTCTCCAGGCTCCACAACGCCGCGTCAGCGGATGAATGCAGGGCCGCCGCCACTGCGCCATTGATCCGTTTTGAAACCACTCCCGGCAAGGCCTTTACCGCGCTTTCGATGGGGGAGCCGATCATGCCGGACAGCCTGGCCGTCAGGGAGGGGGATTCCAGCAAGCCGACGGCCCGCTTGAGATCCTGGTAGTCCTCGGGGTTGTCTCTGATGCTCACAGGCGTCTCCTTGAAAATTTTCCGACGTTCATAAAACAAAGACCTGCGAGGAAGGCCATCGTGCCGTCACGCTTTACCCATTCTTTACCCGCGCTTGCGATTCGTTAACCCGCGGGTCGGTTAGGCTGCCACTCATCTTGAACTGAACGGCGGTGTGAATCGAATGAACCTTCAACCTCGGTACTGGCTGGCGGTGGGCGCCCTGGTGGGCAGCCTGGGATTGATCGCGGGGTGTGCGGGCGATCCGCCCAACCCGCGAGCCGCTTTCAGCGAGCGGGTCGATAAAGAGTTGAGCACCGCTTATCAACCCGCCCACCACGAAACGGCCGGCTGGGGCGCGACCTGGCAAGTCGATCAGCAATCGGTGAATGTGGCGTGGCTGGCGCCGGTGACCCAGGAGCGTGTGCCACTGATCATTTATTTGCCTGGCCTGGGGGAGTCGGCCTCGGGCGGCGTGGCGTGGCGCAAGGCTTGGGCACAGGCCGGTTATGCGGTGCTGTCGGTTCAGGAACACGCCCACGATCAGTCGGTGTTTGCCTCGCAGCAGGCGACGTATGGCGACTTTCGCGGAATGGCGAGCCCCCATTATTCCGCCGCCGCTTTACGCGAAAGGCTGTCCACCTTGCAGAAGGTCCTGACCGAAGTTCGGGCAAGGGCCGCCAAGGGTGATGCACAGTTGGCAGCCATCGACTGGAACCAGGTGGTGGTCGCCGGCTTCGACTTTGGCGCACAGACCGCCGAGGCGCTCGCCGGGGCGCTGGAGCCTGGCGCTACGTCGGGCGTCGCGATCCAGCCCAAGGCGGTGGTGTTGCTCAGCCCTTACGTGGACGCCGACGCCCGTCCAGACATGTACGCCCGAATATCGGCCCCGGTGCTGTCGATGACCGGCCAGCAGGATGAAGACCCGTTCAACTGGGTCAGTTCCTATCGCCAGCGGGAAGTCCTGGGTGACTCGGTGACGGTGGCCGGCAGTGTCCGGTTGGACCTGAACAGCGCGACTCACAAGACCTTGGCGGGCAGCGAGTTATTCAGCCGACCGGCAAAGCAGCCCGAAAAGGGCAGTGATGCGTCCGGCGATGCGCCCAAAGGTCGAGGCCACAAGCATGGCCCCAAACTTGGCGGCAACAGTTCGATGGCGGGCGAGCCTGCCCCCGATCCCAAGCAGGTCGCAGCGATCCAGGCCATTGGTGTGGCGTTCCTGGACAGCCGCGTCAAACACAATCCCGCGGCCACTGAGTGGCTGCAGAAAAGCGCACCCGCCTGGCTGGGCGAGGCAGGGCGGTTGAAGTAGTTGCGTGGGGCGACTGTTTTTTTGCCAGGCTCGCGCGGGTCACGGTGGATTCGCTACTATGTGGTTCACCCGAACCCACCCGCCGTACTCGTTGGAGCCTTGAATGCCAAGCCAGAAGGACATCACCGCCGAGAGCGGCGCACCGATGATTCCTGATCAGCGCCGTGAGCTGATATTGCGTCAGTTGCGCAAGCATCAAGTGCTGAGTGTTCATCAGTTGATGGAGATGTTCGACTGCTCCCACATGACCGTGCGGCGCGATATCGCGTTGCTGGAGCAGGAAGGCCGGGCGTATTCGGTCACCGGTGGGGTGCGCATTGCGAGCCAGCTTCACAGCGAGCCGAGCCATCAACTCAAGGCGGTGGTTGAGTTGCCGCAGAAGCAGGCCATGGCCAGGCTTGCCGCGCGCTTGCTGCGGGCGGACATGACGGTTTACCTGGACGCAGGCACCAGCACGCTGGAGATCGTTCCCTACATCAAGGCACTCGCCGGCATGACCGTGGTGACCAACGACTTCGGGGTGGTGCAGGCGTTGATGGATGCCCCGCAGGTGACGGTGATTCACACGGGCGGGCAGTTGGATCACTCCAACCATTCGTGTGTCGGCGGGCTCGCGGTGGCCACCCTGCGCCAGGTGGTCACCGACATCGCCTTCATCTCCACCAGTTCCTGGGACCTTCTGCGCGGCATCACCACGCCTTCGGCGTTGAAAGTGGAGGTCAAGCAAGTCGCCATGCAGTCGGCGTCGCAAGCGGTACTGGTGGCCAGCAGTTCCAAGTACGGCACCTTCAGCATGTACAAGATCGCCGGGTTGGAGCAGTTCGATATCGTCATCAGTGACGCCGCGTTGGCTCCCGCCGCCGCAGACGGCATCCGCAAGCAAGGGGTCGAACTGATGTTGCCGTCCGACCACGAACCGGCCTAGCGCGCTTTTTCGGTCTGCTGCATGAACTGCCCCAACTCTTTCGCATAGAACGTCGCCATGCCCGTGGTGCCATGCCCACGGGTTTGGCTTAACGCGCCTTCCAGTCCCGCAACCATTGCAGGCCAGCCGAGGTGTCGCCCCGCGGTCGGTATTCGCAGCCTATCCAGCCGTCATACCCCAGTTCATCGATCAGCGCGAACAGGTATGGGTAATTCAGCTCACCGAGGTCTGGCTCATGCCGGTCAGGCACGCCGGCAATCTGGATATGGCCAATGCCGCCCATGTCGCGCCGCAGCTTGACGGCCAGGTCGCCCTCGACGATCTGGCAGTGATAGCAGTCGAACTGCACTTTCAGGTTGCTGGCGCCGACCTCCTTGCAGATGGCCTGGGCCTGATCCTGGCGGTTGAGGAAAAACCCCGGCATGTCCCGGGTGTTGATCGGCTCCAGCAGCACCGTGACGCCGGCCTGCTGCGCCTGGGCGGCAGCGTAGGCGAGGTTTTCCAGGTACACGCCGTGGTGACGCGCACGCTCATTTTCCGACGGCAGCAAACCAGCCATCACGTGGATGCGGGTGTTGCCCAGCACGGCGGCGTATTCCAGCGCCCGGTCGAAACCGGCGCGAAATTCGTCCTCGCGGCCCGGCAAGGTCGCGATGCCACGCTCGCCTGCGGCCCAATCACCGGGCGGCGCGTTGAACAGGGCTTGCACCAGGCCGTTATCGGTCAGGCGTTGTTGGAGATCCTGTGGGCTGTACTCATAGGGAAAGAGGTACTCCACTGCTTCGAACCCATCGGCGGCGGCCGCGGCGAAGCGTTCCAGAAACGGGTGTTCGGGGTAGAGCATGCTCAGGTTGGCAGCAAAGCGAGGCATGTGAACTCCTTCAGACAAAAGGCCAGATCAACAGAGTGATCAGGAAACCCAGGGTGCCCAGGAGGGTGGTGATCACCGTCCAGGTGCGCAGGCCGTCAGCCACGTTGAGCCCGGCCAGTTTAGTGAAAATCCAGTAGCCGGCGTCGTTGATGTGCGACATCGCCAGCCCGCCACCGCCCATGGCCAGGCACAGCAGCGCCATATGGTTGGGCGTCAGGTTGAGCGTGGCAATCAGCGGGCTGATGATACCCGCAGTCGTCACCAGTGCCACGGTGGTCGAGCCCTGCACCGCACGCAGCAGCATGGTCAGCAAGAAGCCCAGCGCCAGTACCGGCAACCCGGTGGTGCGCAGCAGGTCGGAGACCACTGCACCGATCCCGGTGTCCACCAGCACCTTGCCGAACACACCGCCGGCGCCGGCAATCAGGATCACCATGGCCACGCCAGGCAATGCCGAGCCGATCACGTCGGACACCTGGGTACGGCTCCAGCCGCGACGGGAGCCGAGCAGCCAGGCACACAGCAAAGTGTCGAGCAGCAGCGCCACCAATGGTGCGCCGAGCACGGTCATGATCGCCCGCAGGGTCGATTCGATGGGCAGCAGCGACGTCGCCAGAGTGCCCAGCAGGATCAGAATGATGGGCAACAGGATCAGGCTGACGATCAGCCCGAAACCCGGCGCCGGGGCGGGTGGCAGCTTGGCAACGATGCTGCTGGTGGATTCCTCTAGCCCCATGTGTGCCACGGCGGCAGTGCTGCTTTCAACGTTTTGGGCGTTGCCGTCATGCCAGGCGCGCAGGTCATCGTTGGTCACGTGCGGCCCGTAGACTTCCGCACGGATATCATCCGACATCGGGTAGAAACGCCGCGTCATGTATCCCGCCACGCGGTAGCCGACGTAGCACAGGAATGCCGTGAGCGGCAGCCCGAACATCAGCACCCGGCCCAGGTCGGCGCCCAGTTGGCTGGCGGCTGCCACGGCACCCGGATGCGGCGGCAGGAACGCATGCACCGTGAGCAATGCCGCGCACATCGGCAAGGCAAACATCAGCAGCGGCTTGCGTGCCCGGCGGGCAACGCCATACGCCAGCGGCATCAGGATGATCACCCCCACTTCGAAGAACACCGGCACACCGATGATGAAGCCGGCCATGGTCAGCGCCAGGGGCGTGCGCCGGTTGCCGAAGCGTTCGATCAGGGTTTTCGCCAGCGCCTCGGCGCCGCCGGACAGTTCGATGATGCGACCGATCATGGCGCCCAGGGCGATGATGATTGCGATGTGGCCGAGGGTCTTGCCCATTCCGCCTTCGATGGTGGCGACCAGGTCAGCCGGTTTCACCCCGGCCACCAGCGCCACCAGGATGCTCACCAGCATCAGCGCCACAAACGGCTGGAACTTGTACTTGAGGACCAGGAACAGCAGAAGGGCGATCCCGAGACCGGCGGTTGCCATCAGAATAAGCGGGCTCATAGCACCCACCCGCCACGTTGAACGTGTGAAGGGTGAGTGCCACGGTAAGCGTCAACACTGCAGTAGGGCTGGGTCATGCTGGAATGTCCTGTTGTTTTTATTGTTCAGGCACGTTGTCGCGACAGCTTGGCTGCCTCTCGTCGCGAAGGCGTGCATCAAGGGGGTTGCGGGTAAATCCCGGGGCCTACCACTGGGCGCCGAACGTCTCCCGCAGTTCGTCCAGGGCGGCCTGGTCCAGTGGCGCCGGGCGCGGGTTGCTCATCAGCCAAAGCCGTGCGGTTTCTTCGAGTTCTTCGAGGGCATAGCTGGCCCTGGACACGGAGCTTTCCCAGACCACCGGCCCCAGGCGCTCGAGCATCACGCCACGCACGCGGTTGGCGAGCTGCGCCACCTGTTCGGCGACATTGGGTGCGCCAGGGCGTTGATAGTTGATCAGCGGGATATGACCGACCTTCATCACTTGATACGGCGTCAGCGGCGGCAGGATGTCGTCCTGGCTCCACACGCCGGCAAGCGTCAGTGCCACCAGGTGGGTGGAGTGGGTATGCACCACGCCACCGACCCCGGGGTTGCGATCGTAGACCTGGCGATGCAGGGCCAGGGTCTTCGAGGGCTTGTCACCCGAGACCCATTTGCCCGTCAGATCGACCTTGGCGATCGCCGCCGGGTCCAGGCGCCCAAGGCAGGCGTCGGTGGGGGTGATCAGCCAGCCGTCATCGAGCCGGGCGCTGATATTGCCGGCGCTGCCCACGGTAAACCCGCGCTGGTAGAGGCTGTGCCCGACCGTACAAATCTCCTCGCGCAGAGCGTTTTCGCGACTCATTGCGCACCTCCGGCCAGTTGCTTCAGGGCCTTGTCGAAAAAGTCCCGGCCGCCGAAGTTGCCGGACTTGAGGGCCAGCGCCAGCGGCTCGGCGCTGTTGCTGACGGTGGCCGGTACGCCGGGGTCGATCTGTGCGCCAATCTGCAACAGGTGTACGCCGAGGGCTTTCACCACGGCACCGGAGGTTTCACCGCCGGCCACCACAAAGCGCCGCACGCCGCTGTCGCGAAGGGCGTGGGCGATGGCGCCCAGGGCGTTCTCTACCAGCTCACCGGCCCGCTCGACGCCCAGTTGTTGCTGGACGGCCTTGACCTCGTCCGGGGTGCTGGTGGCGTAGATCAATACGGTGTGTGGTTGGTTGCGCGCAAAGGCCACGGCGTTTGCCACCACCGGCTCTGCGGCCGCCAGGGCCAGCGGGTCGATGCGCAGCGCCGGACGCCCGGCCTCGATCCAGGCGGCAACCTGGCCGTTGGTGGCGATCGACGCACTGCCAGCCAGCACCACTTCGCCGCCTTTCACGGTTGGCAGCGAGGCCGGATCGAAGTCGCGCAGCTTGCCGGCACGGCGGAAGTTTTCCGGAAGCCCCAGGGCTAGGCCCGAGCCGCCGGTCAACAGGGGCAAGTCGGCGCAGGCAGCGCCGAGGGTATAAAGGTCCTGGTCGGACAGGGCATCGGCAACCGCCATGCCGACACCCTGGGCGCGCAGCTCGGCGATCTTCTCGCGAACCTGCGACACGCCCTGGGCGATGCTGTCGTAGCGCAGCAGGCCGACCTTGTGTGAGGTTTGCGATTGCAGCACGCGCACCAGGTTGGCATCGGTCATGGGGGTGAGCGGATGGTGCTGCATGCCCGACTCGTTGAGTAACTGGTCTTGCACGAACAGATGGCCGCGGAAAATCGTCCGACCGTTTTCCGGAAACGCCGGGCAGGCGAGGGTGAAGTCACTGCCCAACGCCTTGAGCAGCGCTTCGCTGACCTGGCCGATATTGCCGGCGGGCGTCGAATCGAACGTGGAGCAGTACTTGAAGAAAATCTGCTCGCAACCCTGTGCGCGCAGCCATTCCAGGGCCGCCAAGGAGTCGGCGACGGCCTCGGCAACCGGCAGGGTGCGGGATTTCAGGGCAATGACGATGGCATCGGCGTCCAGCCCGGCCGCGACTTCGTCGCTCGGGATGCCAATGCTCTGCACGGTGCGCATTCCGCCGCGCACCAGCATGTTGGCGAGGTCGGTGGCCCCGGTGAAATCGTCGGCGATGCAGCCCAGCAAGGGGCGTGCGGCAGGTCGGTTCATGGAGCGGTCCTTATACGGAGTCAGGCTTGGCGGTCGGCAGTTCGATGCCCGGGAAAATCTTGATCACCGCCGAATCGTCTTCACGCCCGAACCCCGCGCTGGAGGCCTGCATGAACATCTGGTGTGCGGTGGCCGACAGCGGCAGCGGGAACTTGCTGGCCCGTGCGGTATCCAGCACCAGGCCCAGGTCCTTGACGAAAATATCCACGGCGGACAACGGCGTGTAATCGGCCTTGAGAATGTGCGGCACGCGGTTCTCGAACATCCAGGAGTTGCCGGCGCTGTGGGTGATCACTTCATACAAGGCATCGGCGTCGACCCCTTCGCGCAGCCCCAGCGCCATCGCTTCGGCGGAGGCGGCAATGTGCACGCCCGCCAGCAACTGGTTGATGATCTTGACCTTGGAGCCCAGGCCATGCACGTCGCCCAGGCGATAGACCTTGCCGGCCATGCCCGCGAGAACGTGGTCAGCCTTGGCATAGGCCTGGGCCGGGCCGGAAGTCATCATGGTCATTTCGCCGGCGGCGGCCTTGGCGGCCCCCCCGGAGATAGGGGCGTCGAGGTACAGCAACCCGGCGTCGGCCAGGCGCTTGCCCAGCTCCACGGCGTAGGTCGGTGCCACCGTGGCGCAGCCAATCACCAGGCTTCCCGGGCGCAATGCAGCGGCCGCTGAGTGCTCGCCAAACAACACGGTCTCGGTCTGTTCGGCATTCACCACCACGGTGATGATCACATCGCATTCACCTGCCATATGGGCCGGTGAACTGCAGGCCACGCCGCCTTCGCTGGCGAACTGTTGGGTGACGGCTTCGCGCACGTCACAGGCATGCACATTGAAGCCGTTGCGCAGCAACGAGCGGGCGATGCCCAGGCCCATCGCGCCAAGTCCGATAACGCCTACGTTTTTATTATTCATGGGGGTTCCTGTTCTGTGGTCAGGGTGTGTTGCGTGTACGGCTGATAATCCACCAGTGATCAGATTATGTGAAGTTATTTTTTCAAATAACATATTTTAACATCGGTGCTTCAGTCGTTAAATTGACGTCAAATGAAAATTCAGCGAGCTGCGTTCAGTTCCGTGCCTGACAGCCGATAGCGCCTTTAGAGTCCACTGCTCTGAAGGGGTACGTCATGTTCAATAAAACGTTAAAAACGGAACTGGCGGCCAGGACGGCCGATGTTGCAGGGTACAAAGGACTGATGGCTGCACTTGAGCGCTCGATGGCCGTGGTCGAGTTCGACTTGAACGGCAAGGTGCTTCGCGCCAACGAAAATTTCTTGCAGGCGTTGGGGTATCGCGCGGATGAATGGAGCGCAAAGTCACACCGGGACTTTTGTTTGCCGGCGTTGACGAACAGCGCGGCGTACAGCCAGTTCTGGGCAGAGCTTCGGGCCGGCAAGTTCGTCTCCGGCACGTTTCAGCGGGTCAACAAAGAGGGGCAGACGGTCTGGCTGGAGGCCAGTTACAACCCGGTGCTGGACGAGCGTGGCCAGGTGTTGAGGATCGTCAAGTACGCGCTTGTCGTCACCGACAAGGTGGCGCAGGAGGCCGCTACCCGCAGCAAGCTCGTGGCGCTGGACCGGGCCATGGCGGTGATCGAATTCGACCTGAGCGGCAATGTATTGGTTGCCAACGAAAACTTTCTGAATGTGATGGGTATGGGATGGCGGAACTTCAGGGCAAGCATCACCGCCTGTTTTGCGAACCCGGCCTTGTTAACAGCAGTGAGTACACGGACTTCTGGCGTCGCCTGAATGCGGGTGAGTTTTTCAGCGGGCAATTCAAGCGCCTCGGCAAGCACGGCCGCGTCGTGTGGCTGGAGGCAAGCTATAACCCGGTCTATGACGCCGACGGCAAGTTAACCAAAATCGTCAAGTTCGCCAGCGATATCACCGAGCGGGTCGAGAAATTCGAGGCCGATTCCCGCGGAGCCTCTCGGGCTTACCATATCTCTGCCGAGACGGAGAAGTTCGCCGAGCAGGGCACTCAGGTCATTCAAGAGACGGCCAGCGAGATGCGCCGAATTGCCGACAATATCGGTGCGTCCGCGCGATTGGTGGGGCAACTGGGCGATCGCTCCGAGCAGATCACGGCGATCGTCAACACCATTCGCGGGATCGCCGACCAGACCAACCTGCTGGCACTCAACGCGGCCATCGAGGCGGCCCGCGCGGGGGATCAAGGGCGCGGGTTTGCAGTCGTTGCCGACGAGGTCAGGCAACTGGCGGGGCGCACCAGTCGTTCGACGGCGGAAATTTCCGAGATGATCAGCAAGATACTCGCCGAGACACGCGACGCCGTCGTCAGCATGAATGCCACCCAGGAAGGCGCGCAGCGCGGCGTTACCCTGGCCGATCAAGCCGGCTCGGTGATTTTGCAGATTCGCAATGGCACCAGCGACGCGGTCGAGGCCGTGAGCATGTTTGCTTCCAAGCTGGATGAGTCCGAGGTGATTCCAAAGACTGCGATCAGTTGGGTGGGGTAGCGCTTCGAGCCGGGCCTTGGTCTTGACGTCCAGCAGGGGATGAAAAACGCCACTCATTGAGTGGCGTTTTTTTTGTCGGCGCGGTGTGCGGCTCAGGGATTGACCTCAGCGAAATGCCGGCACCACGTGCTTGATAAACAGCTCAAGGGATTTTTTCTTCTCTGCGTGGGGCAGGCTGTTGTCACACCAGAAGCTGAACTCGTCGACCCCCAGGGACTGGTAATACTGGATGCGCGGGATGATCTCTTCCGGCGTGCCAATCATCGCGGTCTTGTGCAGGCTCTCCAGTTCAAACTCCGGGCGGCCGGCGAATTTTTCTTCCGGGCTCGGGTCGAGGAAGCCGTTGACCGGTACGGTCTTGTTGCCGAACCAGGCATCGAAGGTGCGATAAAACCGGGCGATGGCCTTGGCCCCGACTTTCCAGCCTTCAGGGTCGTCCACGGCGTGCACGTGGGTGTGGCGCAGCACCATCAGTTGCGGGCGCGGTACGTCCGGGTTGTTGTCCAGCGCGGCCTGGAACTTGTTCTTCAGGTCGAGGACTTCTTCGTCGCCCTTCATCAAGGGGGTGACCATCACGTTGCAGCCGTTGGCCACCGCAAAGTTGTGGGAGTCGGGGTCGCGAGCGGCAATCCACATCGGCGGGTTGGGCTGCTGGATGGGCTTGGGCACGCTGGTGGAGGTGGGGAATTTCCAGATGTCACCGTCGTGGGCGTAGTCGCCTTTCCACAACGCACGCACCACCGGCACCATCTCGCGCAGGGCCTGGCCGCCGCTGGAGGCGGGCATGCCGCCGGCCATGCGGTCGAACTCGACCTGGTAGGCACCACGGGCCAGGCCGACTTCCATGCGCCCGTTGCTGATCACATCGAGCAGCGCGCATTCGCCTGCCACCCGCAGCGGGTGCCAGAACGGCGCGATGATCGTGCCCGCGCCCAGGTGAATGGTGCTGGTCTTGGCTGCGAGGTAAGCCAGCAGCGGCATCGGGCTGGGCGAGATGGTGTATTCCATGGCGTGGTGTTCGCCAATCCAGACTGTGCTGAAACCACCGGCTTCGGCCATCAGGGTCAGTTCGGTCAAGTCTTCGAACAACTGGCGATGGCTGACACTTTCATCCCAGCGTTCCATGTGCACGAACAGGGAAAATTTCATGACGCTTACCTCGGATCTATTGTGATCGGCCTGTCGACTGCGGGCCCTTAAGTGCTCTCGCCAATGTGAAGCGTGCCAGTGATGACGGCTGTTCGGCGGATTGATTGTTGGTATACCATAATACGGAATATCCGCAAAACTTTTCTCTCCAACGGTCGCACACTTACCTCACAAGGAAAGCGAGCTCGATGAACATAAAACAAAAATTGATCCTGGCGTTTGCGGTGATCGCCAGCCTGCCGGTTATTCTGGTGGCGGTGATGATCATCCTCAACGTGCGCCATGAGGCACGGGACGGCTTTATCGACGGCAGCGAACGTGAGATTCGCCAGGTCGACAACGCCATGCAGCTGTTTTTCGAAGGCATCAGTCAGAACGTCGCCTACCTGGCGGCGCACCCGCAGTTGCAGGGCATCAATGGCGACGTGAAACGCTACCTGGCCAGCGATGCCGCCCAGGTCGCGCCCGGTGAGCGTGACCAGCAGTTGTTCAAGCTGTTCGAGGGGTTGGCCAAGAGTCATGGGGCCTACACCTACTTGTCATTGGGTACCGAAGACGGCGGTTATGTGTTCTGGCCGGGCGATCCCAAACTCGCAAGCTACGACCCGCGCACCCGGCCCTGGTACAAGACGGCCATGGCGCAACCCGGCAAGACCCTGCGCACCGAGGCCTATTACTGGGCCGCCGATGACGTGGTGCTGGTCAGCACGGTGCAAAGCTTCAACGACCGCCAGGGCAAGGCGAGCGGGGTGGTGAACATTGACGTTTCCCTCAAGCAACTGACCGACCTGGTCAAACAGATCAAGCTGGGTGACAGCGGCTACCTGATGTTGATGGAAGCCAATAACACAGTGCTGGTGGACCCGAATGACCCGTCCCACAACTTCAAGAAGCTCGGCGAGTTGGGCGACGGTTACCGGCAGCTGAGCGAGGCCGGCCAGGGCCTGGTGCAGGTCGAGTTGGCCGGGGAACGCTACATGGCGTTTGTCTGGCCGTCCAAGGCGTTGGGCTGGCGGTTTGTCGGGGTGGTGCGGGAAAGTGAAGTGATGGCCGGCGCAGCGCGGCTCACCTGGCTGATTGCGGCCATCGCGCTGGTGTGCGCGGTGTTGTTTGCGGTGGTGGGCGCCTGGTTTGCCGGGCTGATCGTCAAGCCGATTCGCGGCGTGGCCAGCGGGCTGGAAGGCATCGCCCAGGGCGAAGGCGACCTGACGGCGCGCCTGCCCGTCAAAGGGCGCGACGAGACGGCGCAGCTCGCCGGCTGGTTCAACCAGTTCCTTGAAGCCATCCGCACACTGATCCAGCGCATTGGCCAGGCGGCCGCACAGATCCACAGCAGCTCCGGCAGTGCCACCGAAGTCTCGGTGGAAATGGCCGAGGTCGCCGAACGCCAGCGCGAAGCGGTGGACATGGTCTCCACGGCGTTTCACGAAATGGTCGCCACCTCCAACGAAGTCGCGCGTTCCTGCAGCCAGGCCGCGGACTCGGCCGACAACGGCCAGCGCCAGGCGCACACCGGCCAGCAGCAGATCGACGCGGCGGTAAGCAGCGTCGGGCGCCTGAGCGAAGAAGTCGGCCATTGCGCGCAGTCCATGGAGCAGCTGGAAAAAGACAGCAACGACATCCAGTCGATCCTCGGCACCATCCGCTCCATCGCCGAGCAGACCAACCTGCTGGCGTTGAACGCCGCCATCGAGGCCGCACGGGCCGGTGAGCAGGGCCGTGGATTTGCCGTGGTGGCGGACGAGGTACGGGCCTTGGCCAAGCGCACCTCAGACTCCACCGGCGAGATCGACGGGCTGCTGGGCAACCTGGCGCGGCGCACCCATCAGATGGGCAAGCAGATGCATGCCAGCCTGGAGGTGTCCCAGGAAACGGTGGTGTCGATCAACGATGCACGGGCCAGCTTCGGCTTGATTCGCGAGTCGGTGGACGTGATCCGCGACATGAATACGCAAATCGCCACGGCCGCCGAAGAGCAGCACCAGGTGGCGGAAGACATCAATCGGCATATCAGCCAGATTCACGGGGATGCGCAGTTGGTGGCGAGCCTGGCCGATTCCACGCGCCAGGATGCGCAGCAGTTGACGGCGTTGTCGCAGACGTTGAATCAGTTGGTCAGCCGTTTTCGCACATGACCGATGGGCGCCCGGCCTGCCGGGCGCCTGCCAGCGCAACGATCAGGCAATGACGGGCAGGGCGCCCATCTTGCCGTGGCAATACACCAGTGGCCCGGCGTTCTGCTGGGGCACGATCAGGTTCTTCACCGAACCGACCATGATGGCGTGGTCGCCGCCTTCATATTCGCGCCACAACTCGCATTCGATCACCGCCGTGGCATTGGCGAGGATCGGGTTGCCCAGCTCGCTCAAGGTCCACTCGATACCCTGCGCCTTGTCTTTGCCCTTGCGCGCGAAGGCATAGGCTTCGCTCTGCTGCCCACCGGACAGCACATGGATGGCAAAGCGTTTGTTCTTGATCAGCACGGGGTAGGAGTCGGAGCTGTAGTTGGGGCAGAACAGCACCAGGGCCGGGTCCATGGACAACGAGCTGAAGGCACTGGCGGTCAACCCGACAATTTGCCCGTCGTCATCGAGCGTGGTGATCACGGTGACCCCGGACGGAAACGAACCCATCACTTGTTTGTAGATGGCGGCATCGATCATGGGACGGTCCTCTGGCGGTGAAGCGGATTTTATGGATTTGTAGGTCTGATGGTATACCGTAATACAATCTAATCAAGGGCTTTTTCAAGCCGCCGACCAACGTCAGCCTTTGGTCTTATAACCAATAAATACGGGGGTTAAGGCGCGAAAGCGCGAGAGGGCATGTGGCACAATTACGGATCAGATGCAGCTTGAGACTACGGATCAGTCTTGTGAAAATGTTGGAATACCATAATATGGTGTTCATCTGAGGGGCGGCCAGAGAGCTCCCCCGGTTTGGCGTCAAACAACTATAAGATCAGACAAACGCGAGTTCATTTCCATGCCCCAGATGTCCCGGCAAGATCCCCTGATCGAGAATCACACGGTCGATTACGTCCCCCTCGCGGAGCGCCATGGAAAGGCCCGCGACCTGTTCACCTTATGGTTCAGCACCAACATTGCACCGCTGCCCATCGTCACCGGCGCCATGGTGGCCCAGGTGTTCCATCTCAACCTGGTGTGGGGGCTGCTGGCGATTGCCCTCGGGCACATGCTCGGCGGCATCGTGATTGCCCTCGCCTCGGCCCAGGGCCCGCGCATGGGCATCCCGCAGATGGTGCAGAGCCGGGGCCAGTTCGGCCGTTACGGCGCGCTGCTGATCGTGTTCTTCGCGGCCCTGATCTACATCGGCTTCTTCATCTCCAACATCGTGCTGGCTGGCAAATCCATCGTCGGCATCGTGCCGTCGGTACCGGTGCCGGCCAGCATCCTGATCGGCGCGCTCAGCGCCACGGCCATTGGCGTCATCGGCTATCGCTTTATCCATACCCTGAACCGCATCGGCACCTGGGTGATGGGCAGCGCATTGCTGGCGGGCTTCCTCTACATTTTTGCCCATGACCTGCCGGCCGACTTCCTCACCCGTGGCGGCTTCAACCTGGCCGGCTGGTTGGCAACGGTGTCGCTGGGGGTGATCTGGCAGATCAGCTTCTCCCCCTACACCAGCGATTATTCGCGCTACCTGCCGGTGGATATCGGCATCACCCGACCCTTTGTCGCCACCTACCTGGGCGCCACCCTTGGCACCATTTTGTCGTTCTCCTTTGGCTTGGTCGCCGCCCTGGCAACCCCTGAAGGCACCGAAGCGATGGTCGCGGTCAAGCAGGCCACAGGCTGGCTGGGGCCGATCCTGATGGTGTTGTTCCTGCTCAATATCATCAGCCACAACGCGCTGAATCTGTACGGCGCGGTGCTGTCGATCATTACTTCGATACAGACCTTTGCCAGCCAGTGGACACCCAGCATCAAGGTGCGGGTGGTGTTGTCGGCAGTGGTGCTCGCCGGATGCTGTGTGGTTGCATTGGGCGCGTCAGCGGACTTTATCTCGCAATTCATCGGGTTGATTCTGGCGCTGTTGATCGTGCTGGTGCCGTGGGCATCGATCAACCTGATTGACTTCTATGTCATCAAGCGCGGCGTCTACGACATTGCCTCGATCTTCCAGGCGGACGGCGGGATTTACGGGCGCTTTAACCTGCACGCGATCGTGGCGTATTTCATCGGCATCATCGTGCAACTGCCGTTTGCCAATACGTCGCTGTATGTGGGGCCCTACGCCAACCTGGTGGAAGGCGCAGACCTGTCGTGGCTGGTGGGGTTGGTGGTGACGTGCCCGTTGTATTACTGCCTGGCGACACGTCAACGCAGCCAAAAGGTCAGGGCGGCACGGTTGGGCTACACCGACTGAGCCACCCCGCCGAACTCCTGCAACGCATCCCGCAACGCGCCATCGAAGTACTCCTTCGAGGCGCGATCCCACAGGATATGAAACGCCGGCACCTCCACACTCCCTGTGTGGATGACAATCGCATTCACCCGCGCCACCGATGTCTGCGCCACCGCCCCGGGCTTGAAGGCGGCAGCGCTGAGGTCGACACCACAGAGCTTCGCCATCACCTGGGCAATCACATCGCCGCTGAGCCATACGCAGGCATGGCTGTCCTGGCGCGGCAGCAGGTAATTGGCGCGGTGGTCCAGTTCCCAACGCGCTTCTTCATCGGCAATCCGCTGCCCCTGATCCTGCGGGCTGCCCAGCACCAGGTATTCGTTCTGCGACAGGCGTACCACCCAACTGCCATCCGCTTGCGCGCAGGCCTGGTTGGGCGCGCCCGGCAACGTGAAGCCGCGCGCCGTAAGGTACTCGGCGCTCTGCGCGCCGCGAAAACCAACCCGGGGCAGGTCGGTCTGGTCCACCAGGCGGCACGCCGGCGTGAGCATCTCGTGGGCTTTCAGACTGGTCATGGCTTAACCCTCCTGGCGTTGGTTGGTGGGGTCGAAAAAGGGCAATGGCACGACCTCGGCCTGGACGACAATGCCGCCCTCGACGCGAATCGCAATCCGCTGCCCCGGCGTGCTCTGGTCGATACCGGCGTAGGCCAGGCCGATTATTTTGCCCAGGGTGGTGGAGTACTCGCAGGAGGTGACGTTGCCGCTGATGTCCGGGCCGTTGAGCACCAGGTGGCCTTCCAGCGGTTGCACGCTGCCCTTGGGCAAGGTGAAACCCACCAGTTTGCGTTTCAGCGGCTGGGCTTCAAGGATGTCTACCGAGCGCCGGCCGACGAAGAACGGCTTGTTGCGGCTGACTGCCCAGCCCATGTCGATTTCTGCCGGGTGGGTCATGCCGTCAGTGTCCTGGCTGATGATCACGTGGCCTTTTTCCAGGCGCAGCAGGCGCTGGGTTTCGACGCCAAAGGGGCGAATGTCAAAGGCCTTGCCGGCCGTCATCAAGGCATCCCACAACGCCAGGCCGTGGCGCGCAGGCACGTGGATTTCGTAACCCAGTTCGCCGACAAAACCGACCCGCAGCAACCGGGCCTTGATCCCGGCCACTGTGCCCTGGCGCACGCCCAGGTAGGGGAAGCCTTCGGCGCTGAGGTCGAGGTCGCTGCAGACTTGCTCCAGCACCTTGCGCGAATCCGGCCCGGCCACGTTCACCGCGCAGATCGCGGCGGTGACGTTGGCCACGTCCACGTCCAGGCGCCATTGTGCATTCCACTTGAGCATCTGCTGGTAGATCCGGTCGACGCCGCTGGTGGTCGCGGTGACGTAGAAGTGGTTGTCGCCCAGCCTTGCGCACACACCGTCGTCGATCACCACCCCATGCTCATTGGTCATCAGCGCATAGCGCGACCGGCCCACCGGCTGCTTGAGAAACGCGAAGGTGTACATCCGGTTGAGCAATTCGGCGGCGTCCGGGCCGCGCACATCCAGGCCGCCCAGGGTCGAGACATCGATCAGGCCGACCTTGTTGCGCACCTGCAGGGCTTCGGCCTGCATGCACGCCTCGCGATCCTGCGGCTTGCCGTAATACGCCGGGCGTTGCCAGATGCCGGCGGGCATCATTTTCGCCCCGGCCTGCACATGCCGGGCATGCATCGG
The DNA here is from genome assembly GCF_013386765.1 of Pseudomonas yamanorum. Classification (GTDB taxonomy): domain Bacteria; phylum Pseudomonadota; class Gammaproteobacteria; order Pseudomonadales; family Pseudomonadaceae; genus Aquipseudomonas; species Aquipseudomonas yamanorum_A. The sequence goes on along the minus strand of NZ_JACARE010000043.1, from coordinate 5,385 downwards.
CGTTTGCCGGTATGGGTCGAAAGCGCGCCCGGCGACATGCGCCAGTTTCTCCGCCACGAATGGCGGCCGCGCCGTGGTGACCCCGGTTTCACTGATATTGCGCTGGGTCGCCCAAGCCACCAGCCGCGCCGTCGGCAGCGCCGAGTGACGCCCCTGGGACGGGCCCATGCCCACGGTGGAGTAGCGTTTGACCAACTGCACGTCGCGGTAGCCGATGCGGGTCGCGTTGACGATATCCGCCACTTGCAGGTCTTCGTCGAAGTCGACGAAATCCTTGCCTTTGGGGTGCGGGAAGATCGGCCAGTTGAAATTCACCTGGGCTTCGCTGTGCAACGGCAACTGAGGGCTGGCGGCACTCAAGCCGAGGGCGAGCACGCTGTTGGCCGCGGCATTGGTCGCGTCCACCAGCACGTTGTCCAACTGGTGCCGACCGTGGACGGAACCCGCCACATTCAGGTTATGGGGCAAACCGCTGAGGCTGAACGCCGCACGCTGGTCGTCATAAGCCAGCTTGCCGCCGGCCTGGCACAGCAGTTGATAGACCGGCATATAGCCGGCGGACATGCACAGCAGGTCGCAGTCAATCAGTTGCCCACTGCTGCTGACCTGGCCCTGGCCAGTGATCTGGCGCACATCGACGCTCTTCACATGGCGCATGCCTTTTTCATGCAAAGCCTCGAATACCGTGCTGTTGTTCAGGCAACGGATGTTGCGTTGGGCCAGGGCGCCAGGCAGTGCTTGGTCGGCGGGGGCGTGACGCAGGTCGATCACGGCGGCCACGTCCACGCCCTGGTCGTGCAGGTCGAGGGCGGCGAGGTAACCGTCATCGTTGCCGGTCAGCACCACGGCACGTTTGCCGGGCTTGACCGCGTACAGTTTCATCAGGCGTTGTGCGGCACTGGTCAGCATCACGCCCGGCAGGTCGTTATTGCGAAAGATCACCGGCTGGTCGAACGAGCCGCTGCACACCAGGCACTGGCGCGCGCGCACCTTGTACATCCGCTTGCCCTGGATCACCGGCAGGTAGTTGTCGGTGAACCAGGCGTTGCAGGTGGCTTCGGTCAGCACCTGGATATTGGCGTGTTGCTGCACTGCGCCGAGCAGCTCGCGGCGCAGGGCGTCGGCGCGCGTGCCTTCGATATCGAAGCGGGCATAGGTCAGCGAGCCGCCCAGGATCGGCTGCTGCTCGATCAGCAACACCTTGGCCCCGGCATTCGCGGCGGTGAGGGCCGCCTGCAAACCGGCGGGGCCGGCGCCGATCACCGCAAGGTCGGTAAACAGGTAGGCCTTGTCGTAGTACTCGGGCTGGAATTTCAGGTCGAGCACACCCAGGCCGGCCTTTTTGCGGATGATCGGTTCCCAGACTTTCCACATGCCCTTGGGCTTGTAGAACGAACGGTAGTAGAACCCCACCGGCATGAATTTGGAGAACTTGCCCAGGTAGGCATCCCGGTCGTGGTCCAGCGAGCCGTTGACGTTCTGCGCACTCACCTGCAAACCGCCGGACAGCGCGTGGGCGTCGGCCAGCACGTTCGGCTCCTGGGGCAACTGCACCAGGCTGTTGGCGTCCTGGCCGGCCATGGTCAGCGGGCCGCGGGGGCGGTGGTATTTGAACGAACGGGAGATCAGGAAACGCCCGTTGGCCAACAGTGCGCTGGCGATGCTGTCGCCTTGCAAGCCCTGGTAGCGTTGGCCATCGAAACTGAAATCGAGCAACTGATCACGCTGGATCAGCAAGCCCATGGGGGCGGGTAGGCGGTTCATCCGGCGATCTCCCTGGCGGTGTTGAAGTCGACGCGGGCACTGAACAGTTCCTTGGGATCGAAGGTGCGCAGGATCTCGTCGGTGACGGTGTGGCGCTCGGCGAGGAACCAATAGCTCGATGGCGTGTGCATCCACCATTCGCGCACCACACCGGCGAGGTTGTCGGTGTTGAACACGTAGTCGGCCCATTCGGCGTCGCTGCAGTTCACCGGATCGGGCATCGGCTTGAACTCGCCGCCGTAGGTGAACTCGCTGATATTGCGCGGCCCGTTGAGCGGGCAAGTCATGATTTTCATAGTCCGCTCTCCACTTAGTGACTGGCCGCCGTGGCGCCCATTTCGTTGACTTGCTGGAAGGTTGAGAACCGTTCGAGCCCAAAGGGTTTGATCAGCTCCGGCACCTTGCCGCCGCTGGCCACCAGTTCGGCCATGGTCTTGCCGCAAATGGGCGTGGCCTTGAACCCCCAGGTGCCCCAGCCGGCGTCGAGGTAGTAATTCTTCACGGGCGACAGGCCCATGATCGGGCTGTAGTCGGGCGTCATGTCGGTGATCCCGGCCCATTGGCGCATCAACCTGGCGTTGGCCAGGAACGGGAACATCTCGATGGCATGGGCCAGCAGGCTTTCTTTCAGGTCCAGGGTCGAGCGCGTATTGAACAGCGGATAAGGGTCGGAACCGCCGCCGAACACCACTTCGCCACGGCTGGTTTGCTGCACGTAGCAGTGCAGGGCCGAGGAGCTCACCAGCGGGTCGAGGAACGGCTTGAACGGCTGGGTCACCATTGCCTGCAGCGGGAAGGTCTGGATCGGCGAGCGGATGCCGGCCTTGGCCATCAGCAACGAACTGTGCCCGGCAATCGCCTGCACCGCGCAGCCACATTTGATGGTGCCGCGATTGGTCTTGACCGCGGTGATCGCGCCGTTTTCGATGATCAGGTCCTGCACTTCGGTGAGCTGGTGGATTTCCACGCCACGCTTGGCCGCTTGCTTGGCGTAGCCCCAGGCCACGGCGTCATGGCGCGCGGTGGCGCCGTCGATGTGCCAGAGCCCGGCGATCACCGGCAAGTGGCCGGGGTCGAGGTTGAGGCTGGGCACCAACTCGCGGATCTGTTGGCGGTCGATCATCTCGGTACGCCCGCCAAAGTGCTTGTTGACCTCGGCCCGCTGGCGAAACGAACGCACGGTGGCATCGGTATGCGCGAGGGTCAGCTGACCGCGCTCGGAGTACATGATGTTGAAGTCGAATTCGTTGGACAGCGACTGGAACATCTTCACCGACTCAGCATAGAAACGGACGCCCTCGCTGGTCAGGTAATTGGAGCGGATCACCGCCGTATTGCGCGCGGTATTGCCGCCGCCCAGGTATGACTTTTCCAGCACGGCAATGTTGGTGATGCCGTGGTACTTGGCCAGGTAGTAAGCGGTGGCGAGGCCATGGCCGCCGGCACCGATGATCACCACGTCGTAGCTGGCCTTGAGTTCCTTGGGCGGTGGCAGGTCCACCTCCACCGGGTACTCCGAGCTCAGTCCGTATTTCAATAGATTGAATGGCATACGGCCTCCGATTGGCTGCGTAAGGCGTGGTGTTGCGCAAGGGCTGCGGCCACGGTGTTTTTCATCAGGAAGGCAATGGTCATCGGGCCGACACCGCCGGGCACCGGGGTGATGGCGGCGACATGGGGCAGGGCACCGTCGAAGTCGACATCGCCCACCAGACGGCTGCGGCCCTCGTCGTCGATGCGGTTGATGCCGACGTCGATCACCACCGCGCCGGGCTTCAACCAGCTGGCATCGATCAAGCGCGGGCGACCAACGGCGGCGATCACGATGTCGGCTTGTCGGCATAAGGCCTGTGCGTTCTGGCTGCGGGAATGCAGCACGGTGACCGAGCAATCCGCCTTGAGCAGCAGGGCGGCCATGGGCTTGCCGACGATGTTCGAACGGCCGATCACCACCGCATGTTTGCCCTGCAGATCACCCAGGGTTTGTTCCAGCAAATACAGGCAACCGCTGGGGGTGCAAGGCGTCAGCACCGCGCGACCCTGGCTGAGGCCGCCGACATTCTGGCTGTGGAAGCCGTCCACGTCCTTCTCCGGCGCGATGGCTTCCAGGGCGCGTAATTCGTCCATCTGCGGCGGCAGCGGCAATTGCAGGAGGATCCCGTTGATCGCCGGGTTGGCATTCAACTGGCCGATCAGGATCAGCAACTGTTCGGTGCTGGTGTCGCCGGGCAGCCGGTGCTCCAGTGAGCGAATGCCCACCTCGTCGGCGCGCAGGATCTTGTTGCGCACATAGACCTGGCTGGCCGGGTCGCTGCCCACCAGGATCACCGCCAGTGCCGGTTCAATGTCGTGCTCACGCAGGCGTGCCACATCCTCGCGCACTTGCAGCAGCACCCGGGCGGCGGCGGCTTTGCCGTCGATCAGTTTAGGGTCACTCACCGGAACACCACCGTTCTGTCCTGGTTGAGGAATACCCGGTGTTCGAGGTGGTACTTGACCGCCTTGGACAGGGCGACGGTTTCGGTGTCACGGCCGATGGCGACCAGGTCGTCAGGCTTGTACACGTGGTCTACGCGCTGGACTTCCTGTTCGATGATCGGGCCTTCATCGAGGTCGCTGGTGACGTAGTGCGCCGTGGCCCCGATCAGCTTCACCCCGCGCTGATAGGCTTGGTGGTAGGGCTTCGCGCCTTTGAAACCGGGCAGGAACGAATGGTGAATGTTGATCGCTCGCCCCGACAGTTGCCGGCACAGGTCGTCGGACAGGATCTGCATGTAGCGCGCCAGCACCACCAGTTCGGTGCGGGTGTCGTCGACGATCTTCATCAGTTCGGCTTCCTGGGTGGCTTTGTTGTCCTTGGCCACTGGCAGGTAGATAAAGCGAATGCCCTCGCGCTCGGCCATGGGCCGCAGGTCGAGGTGGTTGGAGACGATGGCGGTGATGGTCATGTCCATCTCGCCCTTGTGGTAGCGGTAGAGCAGGTCGGTGAGGCAGTGGTCGAACTTGCTGACCATCAGCATCACGCGCATGGGTTCGCGGGTGTCGTGCAGTTCCCACTGCATGTCGAAGGCCTGGGCGATGTCGGCGAAGCCGGCCTTGATCTGTTCGAGGTCGCCGGGGTGGCCGTCATTGAAGCGGAACACGGCGCGCATGAAGAAGCGGCCGCTGAAGTCGTCGTCGAATTGCGCCATCTCCCCGATGTAGCAAGCGTTGTCTGCCAGGTAGGTGGTCACGGCTGCGACGATGCCGGACACCGCAGGACAGGTGACCTTGATGATGAAATGGTTTTTTTCGTGTTGCATGACACGTCCTCGGGATGATGGCGGCAGCTCATCGCATAGCGAAAAAATGTCTGAGGACAGCTGGCTCGTTCCATGAGCGCGGTTTCTTGTGGGGAATAAAATATTCCTGAAGTGGCTTTATAGGGGAATGGGGGCGGGGCGTCTAGGGGTTTGGGAAAGTTTTTTAACTGGGGGGAAAGTTTTTGCCGGAGGCTTTTGGGGTGTATATCCGTTATTTAGGTAACGGCCGCCTATGGTTTCGCTCTTACAGCGACTCACTTTGGAAAAGCCCCAAAGTAAGCAAAGGGCTCTGCCCCGCCTGTCGGCGCCTCGCTAGGGC
>NZ_JACARE010000042.1 GCF_013386765.1 Pseudomonas yamanorum | reverse complement strand
CTTTTGATCTTGATCTTAGGCGCCCCGTTAAACCACGCTGGCCGAACGCAGGTAGTACGGAGCGGGTAAACCGGCAGGACGCCGGTTTAGCCGCGACGGGGCAGGGACGCCCCGTCGCGGCGGCCCGCGGAGTAATACCTGCGTTCGGGCACACCGAGCCTAGGCGAGGTGCCGAGTGGTGGGGCAAGAGCGTTTTGCTTACTTTTGCGCTTTTCAAAAGTGAGCCGCTGTAAGAGCGGAACCAATAGTCGCCATCACCCAAATAACGGATATGCCCCCCGCCCCAGCTCAGCCCCAACACATAGACGCAGCTGAGATCAGACCAGGCTTTCGTCGATCACCAACACCAGTTTCCCGGAAATCTGGTTAGTCGCCAGTTCCGCAAACGCGGCCTCGGCGTCCTTGATCGGAAACGTCTTGGCCAACTGCGGGCTCAAACGACCCTCGGCAAACAGCGGCCATACGTGCTGGCTCAAGTCGCTGAACAGGTCCGCCTTGAACTGGTCATCCCGGCTGCGCAGGGTCGAACCCAACACCTGCACACGCTTGGCCAACACCTGCGCCAGGTCGAGCTGTGCCTCACGGCCGCCCATCAAGCCAATCAACACCCAACGGCCATCACGGGCCGCCAGCTTGAGATTCAGCGCAGCATAATTGCCGCCCACCGGATCGAGGATCACATCGAACGGGCCAAAATCACTCAGGCCCTCGATACCGTCGGTACGTACCACACCGCCCTGGGCCCCCAGCGCTTCACAGTAAGCCAGGCGATCCGCCGAGCCGACGCTGACCCAGCATGGGCTGCCAAACGCCTTGCACAGCTGGATCGCCGCCGAGCCCACGCCACTGGCGCCGGCATGCAGCAACACCTTCTCGCCGGGCTTGAGGCCGGCCAACTGGAACAGGTTCAGCCACGCGGTGCTGTACACCTCAGGCAACCCGGCGGCTTCGGCCAGGGACACGCCTTCCGGCACCGGCAACACATGACGGGCATCCACCACCACTTCTTCGGCCATCCCGCCGCCGGCCAGCAAGGCGCAAACCCGATCACCTACCTGCCACGACGAACCGGCGCCGACTTCGCTGATCACCCCGGAACACTCCAGGCCCAGCACCTGGCTGGCACCGGGAGGCGGCGGATAGAGCCCCGAACGCTGTAATAAATCGGCCCGATTCAGGCCCGCAGCCGCCACACGAATGCGTACTTGGCCTACATCGCATGTAGGACTCGGCTCTTCTTGCCACTCCACATGACCTTCAACGCCTTGCAATGCTTTCACAGTGCCTCCATAGTGAGTCTGGACTGAGCCCGTTGCTGTAGCGCCGGGCTTTTTGCATTATGCGACCGGCCCATATGGAACCGGCGACTTCAAAGACGGCCTAATATGCGTTATCAATTGCCCCCGCGTCGAATCAGCATGAAGCATTTGTTCCCCAGCACCGCCCTCGCTCTTTTTATTGGTATCGGCCTTTTGCCGCTATCGAGCAATACGTTCGCAGCCAACAGCTGGGACAACCTTCAGCCTGATCGCGATGAGGTGATTGCGAGCCTTAACGTCGTTGAGTTGCTCAAGCGCCATCATTACAGCAAGCCGCCGCTGGACGACGCTCGCTCGGTGATCATTTACGACAGCTACCTCAAGCTGTTGGATCCCTCGCGCAGCTATTTCCTGGCCAGCGACATCACCGAATTCGACAAGTGGAAGACGCAGTTTGACGACTTCCTCAAGAGCGGCGACCTGCAGCCCGGCTTCACCATCTACAAGCGCTACCTGGACCGCGTCAAGGCGCGTCTGGACTTCGCCATTGGTGAGCTGAACAAGGGCGTCGACAAGTTCGATTTCACCAAGAAAGAGACCTTGCTGGTTGACCGCAAGGACGCTCCTTGGCTGACCACCGAAGCCGAACTGGACGACCTGTGGCGCAAGCGCGTGAAGGATGAAGTCCTGCGCCTGAAGATCGCCGGCAAAGAGCCGAAGGCCATTCAGGAGCTGTTGACCAAGCGCTACAAGAATCAGCTGGCACGTCTGGACCAGACCCGTGCCGAAGATATCTTCCAGGCCTACATCAACACCTTCGCGATGTCCTACGACCCGCACACTAATTATCTGTCGCCAGATAACGCAGAAAATTTCGATATCAACATGAGTCTGTCGCTGGAAGGCATCGGTGCCGTCCTGCAAAGCGATAACGACCAGGTGAAAATCGTGCGTCTGGTGCCGGCAGGCCCGGCCGACAAGACCAAGCAGGTCGCTCCGGCCGACAAGATCATCGGTGTGGCCCAGGCCGACAAAGAGATGGTCGACGTGGTCGGCTGGCGCCTGGACGAAGTGGTCAAACTGATCCGCGGGCCGAAAGGCAGCGTGGTGCGCCTGGAAGTGATTCCGCACACCAACGCACCGAACGACCAGACCAGCAAGATCGTGTCCATCACCCGTGAAGCGGTGAAGCTCGAAGACCAGGCCGTCCAGAAGCAGATCCTGAACCTCAAGCAGGATGGCAAGGACTACAAGCTGGGCGTGATTGTGATCCCGGCGTTCTACCTGGACTTCAAGGCGTTCCGCGCTGGCGATCCGGACTACAAGAGCACCACTCGCGACGTCAAGAAAATCCTGACCGAGCTGCAGAAGGAAAAAGTCGACGGCGTGGTCATCGACCTGCGCAACAACGGCGGCGGTTCCCTGCAGGAAGCCACCGAGCTGACCAGTCTGTTTATCGACAAGGGTCCGACCGTGCTGGTGCGTAACGCTGACGGCCGTGTAGACGTGCTGGAAGACGAGAACCCAGGTGCCTTCTACAAAGGGCCGATGGCGTTGCTGGTCAACCGCCTCTCCGCATCCGCTTCGGAGATTTTTGCCGGCGCGATGCAGGACTACCACCGTGCGCTGATCATCGGCGGCCAGACCTTCGGCAAAGGCACCGTGCAGACCATCCAGCCGCTGAACCATGGCGAGCTGAAACTGACCCTGGCCAAGTTCTACCGGGTTTCCGGGCAGAGCACCCAGCATCAGGGCGTACTGCCGGATATCGATTTCCCGTCGATCATCGACACCAAGGAAATCGGCGAGAGCGCCCTGCCCGAGGCAATGCCGTGGGACACCATCCGTCCTGCGATCAAGCCGGCGGTAGACCCGTTCAAGCCCTACGTGGCCCAGCTGAAAACGGATCACGAAACCCGCTCCGCCAAGGATGCCGAGTTCATCTTCATCCGCGACAAACTGGCCCTGGCCAAGAAGTTGATGGAAGAGAAAACCGTCAGCCTGAACGAAGCCGACCGTCGTGCGCAGCACACCGACATCGAGAATCAGCAACTGGTACTGGAGAACGCCCGTCGCAAGGCCAAAGGCGAAGCTCCACTCAAGGAACTGAAGAAAGAAGACGAAGACGCGATCGCTGCCGAGCCTGATAAAACCAAGCCGGAAGATGATGCCTACCTGAGCGAGACCGGGCGCATCCTGCTGGACTACTTGAAAATCAGCAAGACGGTGGCCAAGCAGTAAATGATGGCAATTTAATGTGAACGCTCCTCGGAGTGTCATCAAATAGACATCATTCTGTCGTGAAATGAAGGACCTGCCAAAGCAGGTCCTTTTTTTTCGACTCGAGAAAATCATGACCATGACCGAACAGCTGAATGCATTGGGCTCAATCCTGGCTCAAGGCAGTTTGCACAGCCTGTTCCAACCGATCATTTCTCTGTCTGAACGACGCGTCGTCGGTTACGAGGCCCTGAGTCGCGGCCCGTCCAACAGCCCGTTGCACTCCCCGATCGCGCTGTTCTCGGTGGCCCGTCACGCCGGGCGACTCAGCGAGCTGGAGATGCTTTGCCGGGAAAGTGCCTGCCGGCGTTTCAGCGACCAGAAACTGCCGGGCAAGCTGTTTCTCAACGTCTCGCCTGATTCCCTGCTGGAAACCGCGCACCAGCCGGGCCGCACGTTGCAACTGCTCAGCGACTTCGGCATTCCGCCCAGCCAGGTGGTGATCGAACTGACGGAGCAAACCCCGACCGACGATTTTCAACTGCTGCAAACCGCGCTGCATCACTACCGCGCCATGGGTTTTTCAATTGCCCTGGATGACCTCGGCGCGGGTTATTCCAGCCTGCGCTTGTGGTCGGAGTTGCGTCCGGACTACGTAAAGATCGACCGGCACTTTATCGACGGCATCCACCAGGACGCCCTCAAGCGCGAGTTTGTCGGCTCGATCCTGCAAATCGCCAAGGCCTCCCGGGCACAGGTCATCGCCGAAGGCATTGAGTTGCCTGAAGAGTTGGCGGTACTCACGGAAATGGGTGTCGACCTGGTGCAGGGCTACCTGCTCTGCCGCCCCCAGGAAAACCCGCCGCAGGAGGCGCGGTTGATGCTGCCCAAACCCGACAGCGCCAACGTCGCACTGAACGACGAAGGCAGCGACCTCAGCGCCCTGCTCAACGAACATCCGGCCGTGGGCCAGCACACCGCCACGGCGCAGGTGCTGGAGGCCTTCCGCCGCCAGGCCAACCTCAATTCCCTGGCAGTGCTGGATGAGCGCGGCCACCCGATCGGCATCGTGCACCGGCACTCATTGTCGGACGCGCTGCTCAAGCCGTTCGCCACCGACCTGTTCGCCCGCAAGCCCATCAGCCGCTTGATGAGTGACGACTTCCTCGCGGTGGAGCTGAGCCAGTCCCTGCAGCAAGTCAGCCGCCTGCTCACTAGCCGCGCGCGCCAGCGGATCGAGGAAGATTTCATCATCACCCTCAACGGCGACTACCTGGGACTGGGCCGGGTGATCGATGTGCTCAAGCTGATTACCGAGCTAAAAATCCAGCAGGCGCGTTACGCCAACCCGCTGACCTTATTGCCGGGCAACGTACCGATCCAGCAGTGCCTGACGCGGCTGTTGCAGCAACAGCGAGAGTCGGTGATCTGCTACGTGGATATCGACAGTTTCAAGCCGTTCAACGATATCTACGGCTATGGCCGCGGCGATGAAGTGCTGCTGTGCCTGGCGCAATGCCTGAACGACCGGGTAGACCCCAGCCGCGACTTTGTCGGGCATATCGGCGGTGATGACTTTTTGCTGGTGCTGGGCCCGCAGGATTGGCGCAAGCGGCTCAACCAGTTGCTGGACGACTTCCACACCCAGTGCCGGCGTTTCTATCGCAGCGAGCACCTGGACGCGGGGTGTTTTGTCGCGCTGAACCGCCAGGGCGTGCGCCAGGAGTTTGCGTTGCTGTCGCTGTCCATCGGCGTGGTGCATTTATATCCACAGGCCTGTGGACAACTCGATGCCAGCCAGTTGGCGGAACTGGCCTCCCAAGCCAAGCACCACGCGAAGAACGTGGCGGGCTACAGCATTCATGTGATCGACAGCCTGCAGCTGGAAGAGCCGGAATCCCTGTAACACCAAGCGCTAGGCTTCGGCAGACTCGGGATAATCGTACTCAAACACCCGCACCACTTCCGAGGCGTGCCACGACGCCGCGGCCACGCCATCGGACGGCCCGCAGAAGCGCCCAAGGCGCTCCACACATTCAAAAAAACCGGTGCGGGGCAGGCGGCTCGCACCCTGGCTGATCACCAGGGAACTGCGCAGTGGCTGGTCAGCCTTGGCATCCAGCGCGGCCAGGTGTTCCAGCGCCGCCGTCAGGGTTTGCATGGCCGGCGTGGGAAATTGCAGGCGCTCCAGCAACGCGCGGTACGTCAGGAGGTGGCGCTGTCGGCGCGCCTGGTCCAGTTCGTTGATTAATCCATCCCAATGTTGACGGCTGATACGTACGCTCACGTTTCGTCCCTCCAACCTGCAACGCCCAATTCCCAAGCCAGGCTGCGGCGGATGGCAGCGTCCGGCTGGCGTTCACCACTTTCGATCAAGCCCAGGTAAGAAGGGCTGATGCCCACTGTGCGAGCCAACGTCTCGATGGCCAGGCCTTTGGCCTCGCGCAGGCTTCGCAGTTGCTCCAGGGGGCGCAGATCCGGTTCGGCAGCGGTTTGACTGATGGTCGAAGCAGGAGGTGTTGGCTGTTGCGGACCGGCGGCTTTTAACAGCGCCTGATACTGAGCCCATGGCAGAACCGCATATTCGGGTTCGCCATCCTTTGTAATTATCTGAATATCCATGACTGCCCCGTAGGATCACAACACTTACTTCGTAAGTACTTTCCTTAGGAGTGTAATCCTAACAGCCACAAAGAGCGCAGGGGGATATTCGCAAGGTTCAGTTTTTTTGTGGATTTTCCTGCGCAAGCAGTTGAGGGGTCGCAGGAAGGCGCTCAACCACCGCGAGCTTCTCGGGTCGCTGACGCTCACGCCAGGCGCGAAAAGCGCTCAGCTCGCCGTCCAGGGTCTTCATGACCCACGCCAGCACGGCAATGTCGTCGAGCATGCCGAACACCGGGATAAAGTCCGGGATCGCGTCAATCGGGCTCAGGAAGTACATCAGCCCCGCCACCACCGAAATCAGTGCCTTGGGGCTGATGGCCCGGTACTCGCCGCGCCAGTAGGCCAGGCACAAGGCCTGCAGCAGCTTGAGGTCGTCCTTGAGCTTGCCCAGCCGGTTGCCCTGGCTCGAACCTTTGGCGGCCACCGCGAACAGCAGCGTGGGCAAGCGCCCGCGGCCCAGCAGGCGAGCGGCCATGGGCAGGAAGCGGGTGAAATTAAACGGGGCTTTCATCGTCACTCCAGTTCCAGGCGACAGAAAAGGTTATCCACACAAATTGTGGATAACCTTGTGAACAGAGCCTATTTTCCAGGCTGAAAGCCACGTAATACAAGGCCTGCAGTCAGATCGGGCGTTTTTTGCGCACATAAAAAAAACCCAAGAATTCATTGACTTGGCGTTGATCTGCGTCTAGCCACACTCGCGTCTTTTATCAGACTGCTCTAGACCGCGTGGGTTCGGTTGAATGTGGCCTGGATTCAACTGGAAAAGTTATACACAGGCCAGAAACAACAACGCCCCGTCGAGACGGGGCGTTGTGTGTTCAGGCGCTGGTTACTTCTTGGCAGCCGGTGCGTCAGGCGCGTCAGCCTTGGACGGGTCCTTGATGGCCAGCAGTTCCAGGTCGAATACCAGTACGGAATTGGCTGGAATCGCCGGGCTCGGGCTCTGGGCACCGTAGGCCAGGTCGGACGGGATGTACAACTCGACCTTCTCGCCAACGTGCATCAGTTGCAGGCCTTCGACCCAACCTGGAATCACGCCGCTGACCGGCAGGTCAATCGGGCTGCCGCGATCCACGGAGCTGTCAAAGGTCGTGCCGTTGGTGAGCTTGCCGGTGTAGTGAACAGTCACTACGTCGGTAGGCTTCGGTTGGGCACCGTCCGCTTTCTTCACGATCTTGTATTGCAGACCGGAAGCGGTGGTGACAACGCCGTCTTTCTTGGCGTTCTCTTCGAGGAATTTCTTGCCGGCGGCTGCCGACTCTTCGCTCATCTTGGCCATGCGTTCTTCAGCACGCTTCTGCAGTGCGGCAAACGCTTCGACCAACTCGTCGTCTTTCAGCTTCTGTTCTTTCTTGCCGACAGCATCTTCGATGCCTTGGGCTACCGCTTTGGAGTCCAGGTCATCCATGCCTTCTTGAGCAAGGCTTTTGCCCATGTTCAGGCCGATACCGTAGGAAGCTTTTTGCGCCGGGGTTTTCAGCTCTACGCTGGTTTGCGAATCACAACCCGCAAGTACCAGGCTAACCAGGGCCACCGCCGCCGCCAACCGATGCTGTTTCATGCTATTTCCTTGTTCGTGTGCCAAAAGGGCATTCGAGTAAAGTCGCGAGCTTATCAGGCGGCCACGACCAATGGCTACCGGCATGTGAGCAGGAAACTTCTGATAAGTTCACGTGTTTAAAAGCATTTTCATTCATTCTATGGCTCTGCAACGGAAGGCAGGACCGCTGGAACCACGCTCATGGCCACTTGCCGCACTGCTGGCCTGATGGCATAAGAACGACACAACTCGACAAGGATAGTTATCTTGCGCATTTTTTCCCGTGTTTTGCTGCTGATTTTCATACTGCTGGGCTTGATCCTGGCGGTGGTGCTCTATTTTGTGGTCAACCCGAAGCTGCCGGACTACGTGCCGGTGGAACAGGTGCACTACCAGGATCAATGGAGCGCCGCAGATCGCCAGACGTACTACTTCACGCCCCAGGGCACCCAGGTCAAGGGCCTGCGCTATGACTGGTTCACTGCCCTGGAACTGCCGTTCTCCGAGCAGCGTTTCGCCACGCCCGAATACCTGGCGCGCTTCGGTTTCCTGGTAGACCCCAAACAGGTACCCACTGCACAGAACCCCGGCAACCTGCCGGTGGGTTTCACCCGGCACAATAACCCTGGCGGCAATGATGAGTTCCTCGACATCACCTGCGCCGCCTGCCACACCGGCCAGTTGAACTTCAAAGGCCAGGGCCTGCGTGTCGACGGCGGCCCGGCGCAACATGTATTGCCCTCCAGCGTACCGACCCTGCGCGGCGGCAGCTTCGGCCAGGCGCTCGTCGCCAGCCTCGCCTCGACCTACTACAACCCATGGAAATTCGAGCGCTTTGCCCGCACCGTCCTGGGCCACGACTACGACGACCGGAACGCCGCGCAACTGCGCCAGGACTTCAAGAAGGCCCTGAACACCTTCCTGAAAGTCGCCTGGAACGATACCCACCGTGGCCTCTACCCCACCGAAGAAGGCCCGGGCCGTACCGACGCCTTTGGCCGCATTGCCAACGCCAGCTTCGGCGACGCCATTTCCCCGGACAACTATCGTATCGCCAATGCACCGGTGGACTACCCGCAACTGTGGGACATCTGGACCTTCGACTGGGTGCAATGGAACGGCTCGGCCCAGCAACCCATGGCCCGCAATATCGGCGAAGCGCTGGGCGTCGGCGCCACGCTGGACTTCTTCGACAACGCCGGCCAGCCGCTCAAGGGCGACGCGCGTTATCCCTCCAGCGTGCGGGTGCGCGACCTGAGCACCCTCGAAGAAACCCTGCAACGCCTCAAGCCGCCAACCTGGCCGGAAGACCTGTTCGGCGCCATCGACAAACCATTGGCCGCCCAAGGCCGTGCACTCTTCGCAGAAAACTGCGCCGGCTGCCACGTGCCGACTGTGTCCCAGGTCGATGGCCGTCCGGTGCGACAACTGAAAATGCTCCCGGTGGAGGTGATCGGCACCGACCCTACTGCCGCCAGCAACATCGCCGACCACCGCTTCGACCTCAGCGCCCTGCAATGGGACCCGGCGGAGTTGGCCAAAATGAACGTCGAACTGCACCCCACGCCCACTGAACCGTTGGACCTGCGCAGCATTTCTTCAGCCAAGGGCCTGGCCTACATCACCGCCTTTGTCGAAGACCACGCCTACCGTGCCGCCGGCGTAACGCCTGCCGAACGCTCACAGCTGGACGGTTTCGGCCTGCCCATCGGCGTGCGCGAACTGCGCGCCTACAAGGCTCGACCGCTGGCCGGGGTGTGGGCGACACCGCCGTTCCTGCACAACGGCTCGGTGCCGACGATCTACCAATTGCTCTCGCCCCAGGACGAGCGCAGCCCGACCTTCTATAAAGGCACCTTCGAATACGACCCGCGTCACCTGGGCTATCAAACCGCGGCGTTCCCCAACGCCTTCCTGTTCGATACGCGCATCACCGGCAACCACAACAGCGGCCACGAATTCCGTGCCGGCCAGCGTGGCAACGGGGTGATTGGCCGTGGCTTGCTGCCCCAGGAACGCTGGGCGCTGCTGGAATATTTGAAAGTGCTGGGCGGCCCGCTGGAACAGCAACTGCCCTGACCCACCGACTTCGCAGAAAAGGATTTTAAAATGCTCGCTCGACTTTGGCTGCGCCTCGGCGCGTTTCTCGGCAAAACCCTGTTGTGGCTGGTGGGCCTGGGGCTGCTGGGCTGGTTGTTGTCCACCTTGTGGTTTGCCTGGCAGCACAGCGGCCCGGTGTCGCCGGATGAACAGATCCCGCCTGGGGAAGCCGCCATGACCCAAGGCATCATTCAGACCGCTGTGCGCATCGTCGACCAGCACCGTGAAGGCACACGCTACCTGCGCGATGCCCATGCCAAGGCCCATGGTTGCGTGAAGGCGCAGGTCAGCGTACTGCCGGACCTCGACCCGGCCCTGCGCCAGGGTGTGTTTGCCGAGCCGGGCAAGACCTGGCAGGCGATGATGCGGCTGTCCAACGGCAATGCATACCCGCAGTTCGACAGCATCCGCGATGCACGTGGTATGGCGATCAAATTGCTGGATGTACCGGGCAAGCAGTTGCTGGCGGATCAACAGGCGCGGGGTGAGCAGGATTTTGTGATGTTCAGCCATCCGAACTTTTTTGTCAGTGATGTGGCGGAGTATGCGCAGAACGTTTCGGCCCAGGCTGATGGCAAGAAGGTCATGGCGTTTTTCCCTTCGGTGGATCCGCGCAGTTGGCAGGTGCGGCATCTGTTTATTGCGCTGGCGACGTTGGCGCCGCCGCCGGTGAGTCCTACGCAGACGACTTACTTCTCGGTGTCGCCGTATAAGTTCGGGACGGCGAATGCGAAGTTTCGGGTGGCGCCGGATCCCCAGGGTTGTCCTGCGTACGTGCTGCCCAAGCAGAATCAGGATCTGCCGAACTTTTTGCGCAGTGCGTTGAATCAGCAACTATCGACTGACCGGGTGGCGGCGTGTTTTGTGTTGCAGATTCAGCGGCAGAATCCGCAGAAGTTCATGCCGATCGAGGACACCAGCATTGAGTGGAAGGAGAGCGATGCGCCGTTTGAGACGGTGGCCAAGGTGGTGATTCCGGCGCAGGATTTTGATACGCCGGCGTTGAATCTGGCTTGTGATAATCAGTCGTTTAACCCGTGGTTCGGGGTGGAGGCGCATCGGCCGATTGGGGGGATTAATCGGTTGCGTAAGGCGGTGTATGAGGCGGTCAGCGATTATCGGCATAGTCGGAATTTGTAGTGGCGTGGGGTGGGGGGCATATCCGTTATTT
>NZ_JACARE010000041.1 GCF_013386765.1 Pseudomonas yamanorum | reverse complement strand
CGGAGCGGGTAAACCGGCAGGACGCCGGTTTAGCCGCGACGGGGCAGGGACGCCCCGTCGCGGCGGCCCGCGGAGTAATGCCGGAGTGCGGGCACACCGAGCCTAGGCGAGGTGCCGAGTGGTGGGGCAAGAGCGTTTTGCTTACTTTTGCGCTTTTCAAAAGTGAGCCGCTGTAAGAGCGGAACCAATAGCGGCCGTTACCGCAGCAACGGATATGTCCCCCCCCTCCCGAAAACCTTTTCACCCCGAGCCCCCCCGATCCCACAACCCGTTGATTAATGATGCCACCCGCTCAGCTATACTCCCCTCCATTTGAATGGCCCTCGAGGAATTACTGTGAAGAACTGGACCTTGCGCCAACGGATTTTGGCGAGCTTTGCGGTCATCATCGCGATCATGCTGCTGATGGTAGTGGTCTCGTACTCACGCCTGCTGAAGATCGAACTCAGCGAAGAATCGGTCCGCGACGACGCAGTCCCCGGGGTGTACCTGAGCTCGATGATCCGCAGCGCCTGGGTCGACAGCTACCTGCAAACCCTCGACATCATCGGCCTGCGGGAAGACAAGGGCCTCACCGACGCCGACAAGGCCGACTTCAAGTCTTTCGAAGCCCGCATCCTCACCCAGATGGCCAATTACAAAGCAACCATCAACGGCGGCGACGATCAGGCCGAATTCGATAAATTCGAAGCCCTGCACCAGTCCTACAACAAGGCCCTGTTTGGCGTCCTCGACCACCTGCAGAACCGCGACGTGGCCGGCGCCCGCAAGCTGTTCGACGCCGAGCTGACCCCGACCTGGACCGCAGGCCGCATGAAGCTCAACGACATCATCACCGAAAACAAAAACGTCGCCGACCGCGCCACCAATGCCATCGACGACGCAGTGTCTGCTGCAAAAATCAGCATGGGTGTCTCGCTGATCCTCGCGATCCTGGCCGCCGGCCTCTGCGGCCTGCTGCTGATGCGTGCGATCATGGCGCCGATGAAACGCATCGTCGATATCCTCGAAACCATGCGCACCGGTGACTTGAGCAAGCGCCTGAACCTGGAACGCAAAGACGAATTCGGCGCAGTGGAAACCGGCTTCAACGACATGATGACCGAGCTCACCGCCCTGGTGTCCCAGGCCCAGCGCTCCTCGGTACAGGTCACCACTTCGGTCACCGAGATTGCCGCCACCTCCAAGCAGCAACAGGCCACCGCCACTGAAACGGCCGCGACAACCACCGAGATCGGCGCCACTTCCCGGGAGATCGCTGCCACGTCCAAGGACCTGGTCCGCACCATGACCGAAGTGTCTACCGCCGCCGACCAGGCATCGGTGGCCGCCGGTTCCGGCCAGCAAGGCCTGGCCCGCATGGAAGAAACCATGCATTCGGTGATGGGCGCCGCCGACCTGGTGAACGCCAAGCTGGCGATCCTCAATGAGAAGGCCGGCAACATCAACCAGGTGGTGGTCACCATCGTCAAGGTGGCCGACCAGACCAACCTGCTGTCCCTCAACGCCGCCATCGAGGCCGAGAAAGCCGGTGAGTACGGCCGCGGATTTGCCGTGGTGGCCACCGAAGTGCGGCGCCTGGCTGACCAGACCGCCGTGGCCACTTACGACATCGAGCAGATGGTGCGCGAGATCCAGTCGGCGGTGTCGGCCGGGGTGATGGGCATGGACAAGTTCTCTGAAGAAGTGCGCCGCGGCATGTTCGAAGTGCAGCAGGTGGGCGAGCAGCTGTCGCAGATCATCCATCAGGTGCAGGCGCTGGCGCCGCGGGTGTTGATGGTCAACGAGGGCATGCAGGCCCAGGCCACCGGCGCCGAGCAGATCAACCATGCGCTGGTGCAGTTGGGCGATGCCAGCAGCCAGACCGTCGAGTCTTTGCGCCAGGCCAGCTTTGCCATCGATGAGCTGAGCCAGGTCGCGGTCGGCCTGCGCAGCGGCGTGTCGCGTTTCAAAGTCTGATGAGCGACCTCGCGGCTAAACGCGGTGCCGTTGCGGCAGTGAAAAAAGCGCTGTTCCTGGTGTTTCACATCGGCAACGAACGGTACGCCCTCAAGGCCACGGAAGTGGCCGAGGTGCTGCCGCGCCTGCCGCTCAAGCTCATCGCCCATGCACCTGTCTGGGTCGCGGGGATTTTTGCCCATCGCGGGGCGATGGTGCCAGTGATCGATCTCAGCGCCCTGACCTTCGGCACACCGGCCCAGGCCCGCACCAGCACGCGCCTGGTGCTGGTCAACTATCAGCCCGATGTACTCGTCCCGGCACGTTGGCTGGGGCTGATCCTTGAGCAAGCCACTGACACCCTGCGGTGTGATCCTGCGCAGTTCCAGCCTTATGGCCTGGACAACCGCCAGGCACCGTACCTGGGCCCGGTGCGTGAAGACGAGCGCGGGCTGATGCAGTGGATCGGCGTGGCCGACCTGTTGACCGCCGACGTGCAGGCGCTGCTGTTTGCCGCTGGCGAGGAGGGTTGATGAGCAGCGATCAACGCTTTTTCGACTTCCTTAAGGAGCGCATCGGCCTGGACGTGGCCTCGGTGGGCGAAGCGATCATCGAGCGCGCCGTGCGCCAGCGCAGCCTGGCCCTCAACGCGCAGACGGCAGATGAATACTGGCAGCAGTTGGTGGCCTCGGCGGACGAACAGCAAGCGCTGATCGAAGCAGTGATCGTCCCCGAAACCTGGTTTTTCCGTTATCCCGAATCCTTCGCCACCCTGGCCCGGCTGGCCGTGGCCCGCCTGGCCGAAATCAAGCACATGCGCGCCCTGCGGATCCTCAGCCTGCCATGTTCTACCGGCGAAGAACCCTATTCGATTGCCATGGCCTTGCTCGACGCCGGCCTGGCGCCGCATCAGTTCAAGGTGCAGGGCATGGACGTCAGCCCGCTGTCGGTTGAGCGCGCCCGACGTGGGGTGTACGGCAGGAATTCATTTCGCGGCCAGGACATCGAGTTCCGCGAGCGCCACTTCAATGAGCAAAGCGATGGCTACTGCATTGCCGAGCGGGTGCGTGAGCAAGTGCGCCTGCAAGTGGGCAACCTGCTGGACCCCAGGCTGCTGGCCAACGAGCCTGCCTACGATTTTGTGTTCTGCCGCAACCTGCTGATCTACTTCGACCAGCCGACCCAGAAGCAGGTGTTTGAAGTGCTCAAGGGCCTGACCCAAGTCGATGGCGTGCTGTTTATCGGGCCTGCCGAAGGCAGTTTGCTGGGGCGCCTGGGCATGCGTTCGATTGGGGTGCCGCAGTCGTTTGCCTTCAGTCGTCATGCCGAACCTGCGCCTGAACCGGTGTTTGTGCCGATGCCCGCGCCGATCCCCCAGCGCAGTGCCGCGCCTATTCCGACCCGGCCCCGGCCGTTCAGCACGGTCGGCGCCCAAGTGGTGCCGATCAAGCCGCCGCCCCCACAGTCGGACGCCGCCGATCTGCTCAGCCAGATCGCGACCCTGGCCAATGAAGGCAAAAGCCTTGAAGCCCGTGCGGCCTGTGAGCGTTATTTACACAGCCACCCGCCGGCAGCCCAGGTGTTTTACTGGCTGGGCCTGCTCAGCGATGTGGCCGGCAGCGCCCTGGAAGCCCAGGGCTATTATCGAAAAGCCTTGTACCTGGAACCCCAGCACCCGCAGGCCTTGATGCACCTGGCCGCGTTGCTCGAGTCCCAGGGCGATGTCGCCGGCGCCCGCCGTTTGCAGGCCCGTGCCGCGCGCAGCGAGCGCGCTGACAGTGAGCGTAAATCATGACCCTGGACCCCGCGCTGAACCTGACCCTGGCCGACACCCAGGCCATCGACGACTGCTGGAACCGCATCGGCATCCACGGTGACAAGTCCTGCCCGCTGCTGGCCGAACACATCCACTGCCGCAATTGCTCGGTGTATTCCGCCGCCGCCACGCGCCTGCTCGACCGCTACGCCTTGCAGCAGGACGATCACCGGCCGGTGGCGACGCCGGACGTCGAGGGCGATGTCGCCACCCGTTCGCTGCTGATGTTCCGCCTCGGCGAAGAGTGGCTGGGCATCGCCACCCGTTGCCTGGTGGAAGTGGCGCCGCTGCAACCGATCCATTCCCTGCCGCACCAGCGCTCCCGTGCGTTATTGGGCGTGGCCAACGTGCGTGGCGCGCTGGTGGCGTGCCTGTCCCTGGTGGAATTGCTCGGGCTGGACAGCACCAGCAATGGCCCAAGTGGCGGGCGAATCATGCCGCGCATGCTGATTATCGCGGCGCAGGACGGCCCGGTGGTGGTGCCGGTGGATGAAGTGGACGGCATCCATGCCATTGATGAACGCACCTTGAACGCGGCGTCCGCCTCCGGCACCCAGGCCAGCGCCCGCTACACCCAAGGCGTCTTGCAGTGGAAAGGCCGCAGCCTGCGCTGGCTGGACGAGGCGCAATTGTTGTCTGCCGTGACCCGGAGCCTCACATGACCCCCGACCAGATGCGCGACGCCTCGCTGCTGGAACTGTTCAGCCTGGAAGCCGACGCCCAGACCCAGGTGCTCAGCGCCGGCCTTCTGGCCCTGGAGCGCAACCCGACCCAGGCCGATCAGCTCGAAGCCTGCATGCGCGCCGCCCATTCCCTGAAGGGCGCGGCGCGGATTGTCGGGGTGGACGCCGGTGTCAGCGTCGCCCACGTGATGGAAGATTGCCTGGTCAGCGCCCAGGAAAGCCGGCTGTACTTGCTGCCGGAACATATCGACGCACTGCTGCAAGGCACCGATTTGCTGATGCGCATCGCCACGCCGGGCAACACCGTGGGCCCGACGGACATTGAAGCCTATGTGGCGTTGATGGAGCGTTTGCTCGACCCGTCGCAGAAAGTCGCGCCGCCCGCTGCGCCGCCGCCAGCACCTGAAGTGTCGATGGAAGCGCTGCTGACCTTGCCGCCGGAACCCGAACCCGCGCCGCCGGTCAGCGCGGAGCTGCCACGCCAGAACAAGCGCATGACCGAAGGCGGCGAGCGTGTACTGCGGGTCACCGCCGAACGCTTGAACAGCCTGTTGGACCTGTCCAGCAAATCCCTGGTGGAAACCCAGCGGCTCAAGCCTTACCTCGCCAGTCTGCAGCGCCTCAAGCGCATCCAGAGCAACAGCGCCCGCGCCCTGGAAAACCTCGACGGCCACCTCAAGACCGTCGACCTGAGCCTGGAAGCCCAGGAAGCCCTGGCCGACACCCGCCGTTTGCTGAGCGAAGCCCAGGCGTTGCTCGCGGAAAAGACCGCTGAGATCGATGAGTTCGGCTGGCAGGCCGGGCAGCGCGCCCAGGTCTTGTATGACACCGCCCTGGCGTGCCGCATGCGTCCGTTTGCCGACGTATTGGCCGGCCAGGTGCGCATGGTGCGTGACCTGGGCCGCAGCCTCGGTAAACAGGTGCGCCTGGAAATCGAAGGCGAAAAAACCCAGGTCGACCGCGACGTGCTGGAAAAGCTCGAAGCGCCCTTGACCCATTTACTGCGCAATGCCGTCGACCACGGCATTGAAATGCCCGAGCAGCGGCTGCTGGCGGGCAAGCCGGCAGAAGGCTTGATCCGCCTGCGGGCATCGCACCAGGCCGGGCTGCTGGTGCTGGAATTGAGCGACGACGGCAACGGTGTCGACCTTGAGCGCCTGCGCGGCACCATCGTCGACCGGCATTTGTCGCCAGTGGAAACCGCCCTGCGCCTGAGCGAAGAGGAGTTGCTGACGTTCCTGTTCCTGCCGGGTTTCAGCCTGCGGGACAAGGTCACGGAGGTCTCCGGGCGCGGTGTCGGCCTGGACGCGGTGCAGCATATGGTGCGCCAGTTGCGCGGTGCGGTGGTGCTGGAGCAGACGGCGGGGCAGGGCAGCCGTTTCCATCTGGAAGTGCCGTTGACCCTGTCGGTGGTGCGCAGCCTGGTGGTGGAAGTGGGTGAAGAGGCCTACGCCTTCCCGCTGGCGCACATCGAGCGTATGCGCGACCTGGAACCCGACGACATCGTGCAACTGGAAGGCCGCCAGCATTTCTGGCACGAAGGCCGGCATGTCGGGCTGGTGGCCGCCAGCCAATTGCTGCAGCGCCCGCCGGGGCAGGGCAATCAGGAAACCCTCAAGGTCGTGGTGATCCGCGAGCGTGACGCGGTCTACGGGATTGCCGTGGAACGGTTTATCGGCGAGCGCACGTTGGTGGTGCTGCCCCTGGATGACCGGCTGGGCAAGGTCCAGGACATCTCCGCCGGGGCCTTGCTCGATGACGGCTCGGTGGTGTTGATCGTCGATGTTGAAGACATGCTGCGTTCGGTGGACAAACTGCTGAATACCGGTCGTCTGGAGCGCATCGCCCGACGCACCCAGCAAACCCTGGAAGCCCCGCGCAAGCGTATTCTGGTGGTGGATGACTCACTGACCGTGCGTGAGCTGCAACGCAAATTGTTACTTAATCGCGGTTATGAAGTGGCCGTGGCGGTCGATGGCATGGATGGCTGGAACGCGCTGCGCTCCGAAGACTTCGACCTGTTGATCACTGACATTGATATGCCTCGCATGGACGGTATTGAATTGGTCACACTCTTGCGCCGAGATACTCGCCTGCAATCGCTGCCGGTGATGGTTGTTTCCTACAAGGATCGGGAAGAAGACCGCCGCCGTGGGCTGGACGCCGGCGCCGACTATTATCTGGCCAAGGCCAGCTTCCATGACGACGCGCTGTTGGATGCGGTAGTGGAGCTGATTGGAGGCGCCCGGGCATGAGGATCGCGATCGTCAATGACATGCCCATGGCCGTGGAGGCCTTGCGCCGGGCGCTGAGTCTCGAGCCGGCCCATGAAGTGGTGTGGGTGGCCAACAACGGCCTGGAAGCGGTGCAGCGTTGCGCCGAACTCACCCCCGACCTGATTCTGATGGACCTCATCATGCCGGTAATGGATGGTGTGGAAGCCACCCGGCAGATCATGGCCGAGAGCCCGTGCGCCATTCTGATCGTGACCGTCGACCGCCAGGCCAATGTCAGCCGGGTGTTCGAAGCCATGGGCCATGGCGCCCTGGACGTGGTCGACACGCCCGCGCTGGGCGTGGGTAATCCCAAGGACGCCGCTGCGCCGCTGCTGCGCAAGATCCTCAATATCGGCTGGCTGATTGGTCAGCGCGGCAACCGCGTGCGGGCCGAGCCGGCCCCCCAGCGAGCCATGGGCAAACGCCAGAGCCTGGTGGCCATCGGTTCGTCTGCCGGTGGGCCGGCTGCCCTGGAATCCCTGCTCAAGGGCTTGCCCCGGGACTTTTCGCCGGCCATTGTGTTGGTGCAGCATGTGGACCAGGTGTTCGCCGCGGGTATGGCCGAATGGCTGAGCAGTGCCTCGGGCCTGCCGGTGCGCCTGGCCCGGGAAGGCGAGCCGCCACAAAGCGGCGTGGTGCTGTTGGCCGGCACCAATCATCACATTCGCCTGCTGAAGAACGGCACGCTGGCCTACACCGCCGAGCCCGTGAACGAGATTTACCGGCCGTCCATCGACGTGTTTTTCGAGAGCGTCGCCAGTTACTGGAGCGGCGATGCCGTCGGTGTGCTGCTGACCGGCATGGGCCGTGACGGCGCCCAGGGACTTAAAACGATGCGTCAGCAAGGCTACCTGACCATCGCGCAGGACCAGCAAAGCTGTGCCGTTTACGGCATGCCCAAAGCGGCAGCGGCGATCGACGCGGCTGTTGAAATTCGCCCATTGGACAGAATTGCGCCACGATTGCTGGAAGTGTTCGCAAAATGACCGATATCACACGCTGTCCTGGCCTGCAGGTAGTAATTCAGGTGACTGCAAATGAATGATTTACAGCTCGACGACTTCAAGACCGACGAAAATGCCGCCATGGTGCTGCTCGTCGACGACCAGGCCATGATCGGCGAAGCCGTGCGCCGGGGCCTGGCCCATGAAGACAATATCGACTTCCATTTTTGCGCCGACCCGCACCAGGCCATTGCCCAGGCGGTGCGTATCAAGCCGACGGTGATCCTGCAGGACCTGGTGATGCCGGGCCTCGACGGCCTGACCCTGGTGCGCGAATACCGCAACCACCCGGCGACCCAGAACATCCCGATCATCGTGCTCTCCACCAAGGAAGACCCGCTGATCAAGAGCGCGGCCTTTGCCGCCGGGGCCAACGATTACCTGGTCAAGCTGCCGGATAACATCGAACTGGTGGCGCGCATCCGTTACCACTCGCGCTCCTACATGACCCTGTTGCAGCGGGACGCGGCGTATCGCGCACTGCGGGTCAGCCAGCAGCAGTTGCTGGACACCAATTTGGTGCTGCAACGGCTGATGAACTCCGACGGCCTGACCGGGCTGTCCAATCGCCGGCATTTCGACGAATACCTGGAGCTGGAGTGGCGCCGTGCCATGCGTGACCAGACCCAACTGTCGCTGTTGATGATCGACGTGGACTTCTTCAAGACCTACAACGACAGCTTCGGCCACCTGGAAGGCGACGAGGCCCTGCGCAAGGTGGCCGCGACCATTCGTGATGCCAGCAGCCGCCCTTCGGACCTGCCGGCGCGTTACGGCGGTGAAGAGTTTGCCCTGGTGCTGCCGAACACCTCGCCGGGCGGGGCACGGTTGGTGGCCGAAAAACTGCGCCAGGCGGTGGCGGCGCTGAAAATCCCGCACATCAGCCCGGCTGAAGGGGCGAGCCTGACCATCAGCATCGGCCTGTCGACCATGACCCCGGTGCAGGGCACCGATTGCCGGCAGTTGATCTCGGCGGCGGACAAGGGCTTGTACCTGGCCAAGCACAATGGGCGCAATCAGGTGGGTATCGAGTAACGACGGCAAGGCTTGCTGTAGCGAGGGAGCTTGCTCTGGTGAGGGAGCTTGCTGTGGCGAGGGAGCTTGCTCCCGCTGGGCTGCGAAGCAGCCCCAAACCATCAACCGGGCATTGCCTGACACACCACAATGACATTACAAGGGTCTGCTGCGCAGCCCAGCGGGAGCAAGCTCCCTCGCCACAGGGGCTCTTGAACGCGTATTTGCGGATGCGACCCCGCCTTTTCGGCCAAGCGGACTGCCGTTATCAGCCGTTTGTCGTTATACTCGTCGGCTTTCAAAAGTTCGCCAACGAGTGCTGCCCGCCATGGAAATCAACCCGATCCTTAACACCATCAAGGACCTGTCCGAGCGCTCCGAAACTATTCGGGGGTATCTTTGACTACGATCAAAAGCATGAGCGTCTGACCGAAGTCAATCGCGAGCTTGAAGATCCGGCTGTCTGGAACAAACCTGAATACGCCCAGGAACTGGGCCGCGAGCGCGCTGCGCTGGCGCAGATCGTCGAGACCCTCGACGAGTTGAACACCGGCCTGGGCGATTGCCGCGACCTGCTGGACATGGCCGTCGAGGAAGACGACGAAGGCGCAGTGGGCGATGTCGTCGCCGAGCTGGCCCGTCTCGAGGAAAACCTCGCCAAGCTAGAATTCCGCCGCATGTTCAGCCACGAAATGGACCCGAACAACGCCTACCTGGACATCCAGGCCGGCTCCGGCGGCACCGAGGCCCAGGACTGGGCCAACATCCTGTTGCGCATGTACCTGCGCTGGGCTGACAAGCGCGGTTTCGACGCGACCATCATGGAGCTGTCGGCCGGTGAAGTCGCCGGCATCAAGGGCGCGACCGTGCACATCAAGGGCGAATACGCCTTTGGCTGGCTGCGTACCGAGATCGGCGTGCACCGCCTGGTGCGCAAGAGCCCGTTCGACTCCGGCAACCGTCGTCACACCTCGTTCTGCGCGGTGTTCGTCTCGCCAGAGATCGACGACAAGGTGGAAATCGAGATCAACCCGGCAGACCTGCGCATCGACACCTACCGTTCCTCCGGTGCCGGTGGCCAGCACGTAAACACCACCGACTCGGCCGTACGGATTACCCACGTACCGACCAACACCGTGGTCAGCTGCCAGAACGAACGTTCCCAGCACGCGAACAAGGACACCGCCATGAAAATGCTGCGGGCCAAGTTGTACGAGCAGGAAATGCAGAAGCGCAACGCGGCTTCCCAGGCGCTG
The DNA here is from genome assembly GCF_013386765.1 of Pseudomonas yamanorum. Lineage (GTDB taxonomy): Bacteria > Pseudomonadota > Gammaproteobacteria > Pseudomonadales > Pseudomonadaceae > Aquipseudomonas > Aquipseudomonas yamanorum_A. The sequence continues at coordinate 17,437 of NZ_JACARE010000041.1, read as the reverse complement.
GAAGACACCAAGTCGGATATCGGCTGGGGTCATCAGATCCGTTCGTACGTGCTCGATGCGTCGCGGATCAAGGATCTGCGCACTAACATCGAACGCAGCGACTGCGACAAGGTGCTCGACGGTGATATCGACGAATACCTGGAAGCCAGCCTGAAATCGGGCCTGTAAAAAGACTGTAGGAGCCGGCTTGCCGGCGATCCCCGGCCGCAGGTCGGGGACAACGAACCTGATGGAAAATTAAAGACATGAGCGACCAACAACTCGACCAGGCCCTGCAACAGGAAGAAAACTCCCTGATCGCCCTGCGCAAGGAAAAGCTTGCTGCCGAGCGCGCCAAGGGTAATGCCTTCCCGAACGACTTCCGCCGCGAAAACTACTGCGATGCCTTGCAGAAACAGTACGCGGACAAGACCAAGGAAGAGCTGGCAGAGGCTGCAATCCCGGTCAAGGTTGCCGGTCGCATCATGCTCAACCGTGGCTCGTTCATGGTGATCCAGGACATGACCGGTCGCATCCAGGTCTACGTCAACCGTAAAACCCTGTCTGAAGAAACCCTGGCCTCGGTGAAAACCTGGGACATGGGCGACATCATTGCAGCCGAAGGCACCCTGGCCCGTTCCGGCAAGGGCGACCTGTACGTCGAAATGACCAGCGTGCGCCTGCTGACCAAATCCCTGCGCCCGCTGCCGGATAAGCACCACGGCCTGACCGACACCGAACAGCGCTATCGCCAGCGCTACGTTGACCTGATCGTCAACGAAGAAGTGCGCCAGACCTTCCGCGTGCGTTCGCAGGTTATCGCGCACATCCGCAGCTTCCTGATGAAGCGTGACTTCCTGGAAGTGGAAACGCCGATGCTGCAAACCATCCCAGGCGGCGCTGCGGCCAAGCCGTTTGAAACCCACCACAACGCGCTGGACATGGAAATGTTCCTGCGTATCGCGCCTGAGCTGTACCTCAAGCGCCTGGTGGTTGGCGGCTTCGAGAAAGTGTTCGAGATCAACCGCAACTTCCGTAACGAAGGCGTCTCGACCCGTCACAACCCTGAATTCACCATGTTGGAGTTCTACCAGGCCTACGCCGACTACGAAGACAACATGGACCTCACCGAAGAACTGTTCCGCGAGCTGGCGCAGCTTGTTCTCGGGACTACCGACGTGCCGTACGGCGACAAGGTATTCCACTTCGGCGAGCCGTTCGTGCGCCTGTCGGTGTTCGACTCGATCCTCAAGTACAACCCTGAGCTGACCGCCGACGACCTGAACGACATCGACAAGGCTCGCGCCATCGCCAAGAAAGCCGGCGCCAAGGTGCTGGGCTTCGAAGGCCTGGGCAAATTGCAGGTGATGATTTTCGAAGAGCTGGTGGAGCACAAGCTGGAACAGCCGCACTTCATTACCCAGTACCCGTTCGAAGTGTCGCCGCTGGCCCGTCGCAACGATGACAACCCGAACGTCACCGACCGCTTCGAGCTGTTCATTGGTGGCCGCGAAATCGCCAACGCCTACTCCGAGTTGAATGACGCGGAAGACCAGGCCGAGCGCTTCATGGCCCAGGTGGCCGACAAGGACGCCGGCGACGACGAGGCGATGCACTACGACGCCGACTTCGTTCGCGCCCTGGAATACGGCATGCCGCCAACGGCCGGTGAAGGCATCGGCATCGACCGGTTGGTGATGTTGTTGACCAACTCGCCGTCGATCCGCGATGTGATCTTGTTCCCGCACATGCGGCCACAAGCGTAACCGTAGCGAAATCCGAAGCCGCCTTTTATAAGGCGGCTTTTTTATGTGGCCTGCACAAGCGTCAAGCTTACAGCGCCAGGTTTTCATTGATGTGAGAGGAAGATCCGTCGTGAACCGCGTAATGGCTCAAAAGGGTGCCGCCGGCATTGCCGCTGCCGTGGCTGAAAGTGTTCAGTACCAGGGCCGCAAGGCCAGTCGCCGGGGCAGTGAGCAACGCAGGCAGGACATTCTCGATGCGGCGATGCGCATCGTGGTGCGCGAAGGCGTGCGCGCCGTGCGTCACCGCGCGGTGGCGGCGGAGGCCGGGGTGCCGTTGTCGGCCACCACCTATTACTTCAAGGACATCGATGACCTGCTCACCGACACCTTCGCCCAATACGTGGAGCGCAGCGCGGCGTTCATGGGCAAGCTGTGGGTGCGCAACGAAGGCCTGCTGCGGGAGATGGTCGCTTACGGCGACGGCAGCCCGCAGTCGCGCTCGCAACTGGCCGATGACATCGCGCGCCTGACCGCCGACTACGTGCAACGCCAATTGCTCAACCGTCGTGAGCATCTGATGGCCGAGCAGGCGTTTCGCCAGGAGGCGCTGCTGAACCCGCGCCTGGCGGAGTTGGTGCGCTCTCACCAGCAAATCCTGCTGCAGGGCACTTGCCAGTTTTTCCAGGTATTGGGTTCCCGTGAGCCGCAACAGGATGCCAAAGTGTTGACGGCGATTATCGGTCGGATGGAATATCAGGGCCTGCTGGGCGGTGCAGAGCCTCTGACCAGCGACGAAATGCTTGAGATCCTCAAGCGTTACATGCATTTGGTGTTGGCTTCGGTATAACTGTTCCGGGTGCGATGAAGCTCAAATGTGGGAGCTGGCTTGCCTGCGATAGCATCGCCTCGGCTCAACTGGCAGACCGAGTTGCCCGCATCGCAGGCAAGCCAGCTCCCACAAAAAACATCCAAGGGAGTGTCCAATGAAAGCCTGGCGTGTCGTTGTGATCGCCTTGTCGTTCCTGTTGCTCAGCGGTTGCCTGGTGACCTTCAAGGACCCGCTGCCCGCCAGCGAGGCGGCGCCGGATGCCCTGTTGGGCAAATGGGCCAGCAAAAATGCCTGGGGTGAGCCCCTCAACCTGCAAATCAGCCGCGTGGGTGAGCACCGCTACAAAGCCGTGAGCTACCCTAAAGCCAAGCCGGGCCAGCTTGATGAATACCTGTTCACGGTTTCCCGCCATGGCAGCCGCTGGTACTTGTCGGCACCGTTGCCGGCCAGGTTCGGCGGGCATTATTTCCTCGCCGGGTTCGAATTGAATGATGAACACGAGCTGGTGGTCTACAACCTCGATCTGGATCAGGTCCACCAGGCCATCGGCCAGAAGGTCTTGAGCGGCAGCACCGTTGAAACCGTCGAAGGCGACGGTGTGCGGGTCGACAGTTCCATGGCCCGGGTATTTGCCTACCTGGATGACCCGGCCAATGCCGACGTGTTCGTCGAAGCCGTGCGCTACCAGCGTGCGGGAAAATAACGTTTAAAGAGGAAGCTCCGGGTGGACGATTACCAGCAGACGATACGCACCTTGTCCGATCGCATTGTGCTGGCACAAACACCGATTCGCGTCCTCGACGCCGTGAAGTGGGACGAGAATATTCGCCAGGGATTCCTCAAGGCCAAGGGCAAGGAAATGCCGGCGGTGAACCGCGACTACTACCTGACCCGGCCGCTGTCGTTTGATTCCAGCGCGGTGAAGCTGGAATTCCAGAATATCGAGCGTGACATCACGCGCCAGCTTGGCCAGTTCAACCCGGTCGGGCAGATCATGCGGCGCATGTGCAAGGAATACCGCATGGTGGTGCGCATGCTCGAAGCGCGCGGCACCGAGGATTTCGGCCTGATTTCCCAGGAACTGTACGGCGCCGCCTCCGATGCGTTCCACGCCGGTGACCCGACCCTGGCTGACCTGGGCCTGATGATGTCGGACTACCTGAACAATATCGACGGCCGTGGCGACCTCAAGGACGAAGCCAAGACCCTCACCGCCAAGGACGCCGTCAACCTGCTGCAAAGCCGCCTGAACAAGGTATTTGGCGAGGCCGAGGAAACCATCCGGGTGTTCGAGTCCGACGGTATCGTGGCGGATGCGGCGGCGGGTGCCGACTACATCAAGATTCGCGCCGACGCGATGTTCAATGACCGTGACGTGCGCGCCCTGGAAGTTCATGAAGGCCTGGTGCATGTGGGCACCACCCTCAATGGCCAGAACCAGCCGATCTGCACCTTCCTGTCCAAGGGCCCGCCCTCGTCGACCGTGACCCAGGAAGGCCTGGCGATCCTGATGGAAATCATCACCTTCGCCTCCTACCCCAGCCGTTTGCGCAAGCTGACCAACCGCACCCGCGCCATTCACATGGTGGAGCAGGGCGCCGACTTCCTGCAGGTGTTCGAATTCTTCCGCGAGCAGGGCTTTGAGATGGCGGAAAGCTACGGCAACGCCAGCCGGGTTTTCCGCGGGTCGACGCCTACGGGTCTGCCGTTTACCAAGGATTTGTCCTACCTCAAGGGCTTTATCATGGTTTACAACTACATTCAGTTGGCGGTGCGCAAAGGCAAGCTGGAGCAAGTGCCGCTATTGTTTTGCGGCAAGACCACGCTGGAAGACATGCGCACCTTGCGTCAATTGGTGGATGAAGGCCTGGTGGTGCCGCCCAAATACCTGCCGGACCAGTTCCGCGACATGAATGCGTTGGCGGCGTGGATGTGTTTCTCCAACTTCCTCAACCATCTGAGCCTGGACCGGATCGAGGCGGATTACTCCAATATCCTTTAAGGGATTTCCCTTGAAGGAACCGGGTCAAAATGTGGGAGCTGGCTTGCCTGCGATGACGATGGTGAATCCACCACCGTTATCGCAGGCAAGCCAGCTCCCACAGTTGATCTTCATCAGCCATGGGGTTCTGTTCCAACCCATTCACGAGGCTTCAACGGATGAGAATCCTCGGCATTCTTTGCCTGCTACTGACCTTGAACGGCTGCAGCTCCCTGCTGTTCTACCCCGAGCGCGGCTTGCCGTTCACCCCGGAAAAGGCCCGCCTGCAATACCGTGACGTGACGCTGACCACCGCCGATGGCCTCAAGCTGCACGCCTGGTGGCTGCCCGCCAAGGCCGGCGTGCCGCTCAAGGGCACGGTGCTGCACCTTCACGGCAATGGCGGCAACCTCGCCTGGCACCTCGGCGGCAGTTGGTGGCTGCCGGAGCAGGGCTATCAAGTACTGTTGGTGGACTATCGCGGTTACGGCCTGTCCGAAGGTGAACCTTCGCTGCCGGCGGTTTATCAGGACATCGATGCGGCTTTCAAATGGATCGACAACGCTCCCGAAACCCAGGGCCAGCCGTTGATCGTGCTGGGCCAAAGCCTGGGCGGCGCGCTGGTGGTGCACTATCTGGCGGTGCATCCCGAACGTCAGCCGCAACTCAAGGCGTTGGTGCTGGACGGTGTGCCGGCCAGTTATCGTGACGTAGGACAATTCGCCCTCAGCACCTCCTGGCTAACATGGCCGTTCCAGGTCCCATTGTCGTGGCTGGTGCCGGACGCCGACAGTGCGATCAACGCCATGCCCCAACTGACCGGCGTGCCGAAACTGTTGTTCCACAGCCTTGATGACCCGATCGTGCCGCTGTCCAACGGCATCCGCCTGTATCAAGCTGCGCCGCCACCCAGGGTGCTGCAACTGACCCGGGGCGGTCACGTGCAGACCTTTGCCGACAAGACCTGGCAAACCGTGATGCTGCGCTACCTCGATGACCCGCAGCATTTCAACGGGCTGCGCCGCCTGGGGGAAATCCCCAATTACCCGGCGGCCCCGAATTCCAACGCAGAGAACCCGCAATGAGCGAAGAACGCAACATGATCCCCCTGATCCTCACCGGCATCGGCACCATCATCGGTACCGTGGGCTGCCTGTGGTACTACGGCTATTTGCATTTCGCCAAGCCCGAGGATGCGTTGCTGCTCAGCGATTTCACCATGCTCAAGACCGTGCCGGGGGAAGACTACAAGATCTCCCTGGCCCCGGCCGCCCAGGTGGCGCAGTGCGTCGATGGCGTGCTGGTGCTGTTCGACACCGAACAGAAAGGCCTGACCGGTGTGCTGGTGAACAACAAGAAACAGGCAGTGCGCTGCATCGGCCAGGAAACGCCGCAACTGGAGCAGTAAGACGAATCTTGGAGGAACCGGCTGGAACTAATCTGGATTGATTGCCACATATTTCGAACTGATCAGCGTCGCTGATTCGGTTACTTATCGTGGAGTCATCTATATGCAAGTTAATGATTCATCTTATCCAGTCGGTGGCAATTTCGGCACTCAGGGTATTCAGGATTCAGGTTCTTCCCAGCCAGCGGCAGACCAAGGCGCCGGTGGCTCCCAGGGGGCAGGCAAAGAGGATCTTCTGGAATTGCTCAGGAAGATGCTGATGCAAGCCGAGCAACAAGGAGGCAGCCAAGGTCAAGGTTCACAGGCTGGAAACGGCGGCGGTGGCGGCGGGCAGGTTCAGTATTGAGTGTGTAAAGGCCCTGGAGATATCGCCGTGATGCGCCGGTGGCTCTAAACAAAGAACCCCGCCAATTGGCGGGGTTCTTTATGGAGCATCAGTCGATCAGTTGGCCATCGAAGAACGTGGCTTGACCGGCTGGTTGTCGTTGGAGATGGTCACTTCAACGCGGCGGTTCATGGCACGGCCCGAAACGCTGGTGTTATCGGCAACCGGGTATTCCTTGCCATAACCCTGGGTCACGATGCGCGAGATATCCACACCCTGGTTGGCCAGTGCGCGCTGTACGGAAGCGGCACGGCGCTCGGACAGGCTCTGGTTGTACGAGTCGGAACCGGTGCTGTCGGTGTAGCCTTCGACAATCACTTTACGGTCCGGGTTGTCGCGCAGGAACTGCGCCAGCTTGGTGATGTTCACCAGGCCGCTGGACTTGAGGTCCGACTTGTTGGTGGCGAACAGCACGTCACCGAAAGTCACCAATGTGCCGCGATCAGTCTGCTTGGCGTTCAAGCTGTCTTGCAGTTGCTTGATCTGTGCGTCACGGGCTTGCAGCAGGGCGCGAGCGCGTTCGTCACCGGCGTTTTTCAGCTTGGCTTCGGACTCACGCAGGACGATGGTGTCCTTGGCCACTTCAACACGCTGGTTGGTCAGGTAGGCCAGTTGGTCGACTTTCTTCTGGTCTTCCTTGTCGCGGTAGGCCTTGTCAGCCTTGTCCAGCCAGTCGCTGGCGTCCTTGGTTTCCAGGGCCGCTACTTTGGTGGCTTGCGGGTTGGCTTGCAGGGCCGAGAAGTTGGTCCGAGCGTTTTCCAGGTTCTGGTTCGGCGGGGTGGAGCACGCCGCCAGAGCAACGCTCATCGCCAGCAGGGCAGGGATCATCAATTGTTTACGCATAGTCGTGTCGTCCTTTCAATTCGGTTTCGGGTGCAGTGCAATCAGGGGCGGTGGCTTATTGCTGCGGCTGGATCACAGCCGGGCGCATGCCTTCCTGACGCAGCTCCTGAACAGCTTTCTGGGAATCCTTCACAGCCTGTTCGGCCTTGGCAGCCTGGGCTTTACGCTCTGCTACGCGAGCGTCCCACTCGGATTGCTCGGCCAGGCGACGGGCCTCGTCATAGTTCTTGTCGTGCATGGCGATTTCGGCTTGTTTCAGTTTGTCCTGAGCCGACTTCATCTCCACGGCGGCGTACTCGGTGCCACCGGCGCTGACGGCGCTGTTCACCGCCGACTGGGTAACCGCGTATTGCTCGCTCGGTGGGTTGCCGGCGCAGCCAGCCAGTACGAAGCTGGTGCCGATTGCCAGCGCGGCCAATTTAAGCCCGCGCAGGTGGTTAAACGAGGTTTTGGCAGTGCTGGTCTTCATCGTCTTCAACTCCATTAGATAACTCCTGAAAAACATCAAAATCCATCTCCGGCTTGCAGTGTCTGCGGGGTCCGGCGGTAAGGCTCAGGACGCCTATTCAAACGGCTGTTCCAAGTGATGGCTTACTGGCTGTGACCGGAGGCTTTTTTGAATAGTTCAGCGGAGATGGCGATTTGCCTAAAAAAATATTTGACTGAACGGTCAGCGTTTAAAAGTTGGAACTTTTGCACGGCGAAGGGGTATCCAGGGCCTGTGGGAGGCCCTGAATACTGGGGGTTAAGGTTTTTTTAGCGGAGGTTTACTAGTGTTTCTGCTTGTCGGATTGGGCTGACAAGTCGTGCAGATAACGCCGTGACAGAGAGAGAAAACGCGGGGTTGGGCCGACGTCTTCGTACAGCGGGTCGCCTTCCTCATCGGTGGCAATCACCTGCTTGCCCTTGATATAGGGGAAGCTCGCTTCCAGCTCTTCGAGGGCTGCGCCAATCAACTCGCCGAGCAGTTCTTCGGTATGGCGTTTGGGGTACATTTCGCAGATTGCCGCCAGCCTCGCGGCGGCCTCTACGTCCAGATGGATGGCGTATTCGGTTTTGGTCAGGCGACCCTTGGCGTTTTCTTCCCAATGCTGGGCCAGTTCTCGGATTTTCATGGCAACCTCAATGGAGCCCACGGTAAGCGGGCGATGATGAGTGACCAGCCGACCAGCGCGGATAACGCTGCGGCTTACTCTTGAGACTAGCTGCAACTCACAAGGTTTAAAGTTCCTTGTAAGACGCCGCTGTGGGCGGCACTCTTGAGGATCAAAGCGTCCCGGATTTTCTGCTGGAGATTGGCTGATGAGCGATATCGATGCACGTTTGCGTGAGGATGTTCACCTGCTGGGTGAGCTGTTGGGCAACACGATTCGAGAGCAGTACGGCGATGAATTCCTCGACAAGATCGAGCAGATCCGTAAAGGCGCCAAGGCCGACCGCCGTGGTGCGGCCTCGGAGCAGGCCGCCGGCGAAGAGCTGAGCGCCAGCCTTAATCAACTGAAAGAAGACGAACTGCTGCCGGTGGCGCGGGCCTTCAATCAGTTTCTCAACCTGGCCAACATTGCCGAGCAGTATCAGTTGATCCACCGCCGGGATGAATCAACGCCGGCGCCCTTCGAGTCGCGTGTGCTGCCGGAACTGCTGGCGCGCCTGCAGAGCGAAGGCCACAGCAGCGAATCCCTGGCGCGCCAGTTGGGCCGGCTGGAAATCGAGTTGGTGCTCACTGCGCACCCCACCGAAGTTGCCCGCCGCACCCTGATCCAGAAATACGACGCCATTGCCGCCCAACTGGCCCTGCAGGATCACCGCGACCTCACCACCGCCGAGCGCGAGCAGATCCGCAATCGCCTGCAACGCCTGATCGCCGAAGCCTGGCACACCGAAGAAATCCGCCGCACCCGGCCCACGCCGGTCGACGAAGCCAAGTGGGGCTTCGCGGTGATCGAGCATTCGCTGTGGCACGCCATCCCGAATTATCTGCGCAAGGCCGACCAGGCCTTGCACGCCGCCACCGGCCTGCGCCTGCCCCTGGAAGCCGCGCCGATTCGCTTCGCGTCCTGGATGGGTGGCGACCGTGATGGCAACCCCAACGTCACCGCGCCAGTCACCCGCGAAGTGTTGCTGCTGGCACGCTGGATGGCGGCGGACCTGTACCTGCGCGATATCGACCACCTCGCGTCCGAGCTGTCGATGCAACAGGCCAGCCCGGCCTTGCAGGCCAAGGTCGGCGACAGCGTGGAGCCTTACCGCGCGCTGCTCAAGCAACTGCGCGAACGCCTGCGTGCCACACGCCAGTGGGCCCACACCTCGTTGACCACCGCCACGCCGGCGCCGGCCGACGTGCTGCAAAACAACCGCGACCTGCTGGACCCTCTGGAGCTGTGCTACGAGTCGCTGCACACCTGCGGCATGGGCGTGATTGCCGACGGCCCGCTGCTCGATTGCCTGCGTCGGGCGGTCACGTTTGGCCTCTTCCTGGTGCGCCTCGATGTACGTCAGGACTCCACCCGCCACTGCGCGGCCATGACCGAAATCACTGATTACCTGGGCCTTGGCCGTTACGAAGAGTGGGATGAGGAGGCGCGCATCAGTTTCCTCACCAAGGAACTGGCCAACCGTCGCCCCTTGTTGCCGGGTTACTTCAAACCCTCGGCAGACACCGCCGAAGTGTTGAACACCTGTAAGGAAATCGCCGCCGCGCCGGCCGCTTCCCTGGGCTCCTACGTCATCTCCATGGCCGGTGCCGCGTCGGACGTGTTGGCCGTGCAACTGCTGCTCAAAGAGTCCGGCGTACAGCGGCCGATGCGGGTGGTGCCGCTGTTCGAGACCCTGGCCGACCTGGACAACGCAGGCCCGGTGATGGAGAAACTGCTGCTGTTGCCGGGCTATCGCGCGCGGTTGCAAGGCCCGCAGGAAGTGATGATCGGTTATTCGGACTCCGCCAAGGACGCCGGCACCACCGCAGCAGCCTGGGCGCAATACCGGGCCCAGGAACGCTTGGTGGACATCTGCCGCGAACAACAAGTCGAACTGCTGTTGTTCCACGGTCGCGGCGGCACCGTGGGGCGTGGCGGCGGCCCGGCCCACGCGGCGATTCTGTCGCAGCCACCGGGCTCGGTGGCGGGGCGTTTCCGTACCACTGAACAAGGCGAGATGATCCGCTTCAAGTTCGGCCTGCCGGACATCGCCGAGCAAAACCTCAACCTGTACCTGGCGGCGGTGCTGGAGGCGACCTTGCTGCCACCGCCACCACCGGAACCGGCGTGGCGCCATTTGATGGACGAATTGGCGGCTGACGGTGTCAGCGCTTACCGCGCCGTGGTGCGGGAAAATCCGCAGTTCGTCGAGTATTTCCGCCAGTCCACCCCGGAGCAGGAACTGGGCCGCTTGCCCCTGGGCAGTCGCCCGGCCAAGCGCCGTGCCGGTGGTATTGAGAGCCTGCGGGCGATCCCGTGGATTTTTGGCTGGACCCAAACGCGCCTGATGCTGCCGGCCTGGCTCGGCTGGGAAGCCGCGTTGAGCAAGGCCCTGGAGCGGGGCGAAGGCGAGTTGCTGGGGCAGATGCGCGAGCAGTGGCCGTTCTTCCGCACCCGCATCGATATGCTGGAAATGGTACTGGCCAAGGCCGACGCCGACATCGCCCGGCTGTATGACGAGCGTCTGGTGCAGCCCGATCTGCTGCCATTGGGCGCGCACTTACGCGACCTATTGTCGCAGGCGTGCAGTGTGGTGCTTGGCCTGACCGGCCAGTCGCAACTGCTGGCCCATAGCCCCGATACACTTGAGTTCATCCGCCTGCGCAACACCTACCTGGACCCGTTGCACCTGTTGCAGGCCGAATTGCTGGCCCGATCGCGGCAGCAGGAAGCGGCGCAGGACAGCCCTCTGGAACAGGCGCTGCTGGTGTCTGTAGCCGGTATTGCCGCCGGATTGCGCAACACCGGCTGACATTTATGGCGTGTTCTCAATAGCTTGCAGACACACCGCGCCGGTCGCCGTAAAATTGGCGACCGGCGTTTTGCTGCCGGGGTTGCACCCGCCTATAAAGCCAGCGCGGCGCGGGTTTCTCCTACTTTCGGCGGCTTGTGTGGTTTGGGCCTGCTGTGTATCTTGATCAGCCTTTGGCCGTTTGTGCGGCCTGGACCCAAGATTTCCGAGATTGGCCCCACGCGGCGAATCCGAGCGTCATCTCTATAAAAAATTGAGGAGCACATCGATGCGCGTCATTCTGCTGGGAGCTCCCGGGGCCGGTAAAGGTACTCAGGCAAAGTTCATCACTGAAAAATTCGGCATTCCACAAATCTCCACCGGCGACATGCTGCGTGCGGCCGTCAAGGCCGGCACCGAGCTGGGCCTGATCGCCAAGAGCGTGATGGACAGCGGCGGCCTGGTCTCCGATGACCTGATCATCAACCTGGTCAAGGAACGCATCAGCCAGGACGACTGCAAGAACGGGTTCCTGTTCGACGGTTTCCCGCGCACCATTCCCCAGGCCGAAGCCCTGGTGAAGGCCGGCGTCGAGCTGGACAACGTGGTGGAAATCGCCGTTGAAGACGAAGAGATCGTGCAGCGTATTGCCGGCCGTCGTGTTCACGAAGCGTCTGGCCGCGTCTACCACATCGTCTACAACCCGCCGAAAGTGGCCGGCAAGGACGACATCACCGGTGAAGACCTGGTGCAGCGTAAAGACGACACCGAAGAAACCGTGCGTCATCGCCTGTCGGTCTACCATTCCCAGACCAAGCCACTGGTGGACTTCTACCAGAAGCTGGCCGATGCCCAGGGCAAGCCGAAATACAGCCACATCGAAGGCGTTGGCTCGGTTGAGTCCATCACCGGCAAGGTACTGCAAGCGTTGAGCTGATGCTCAAATCGCGAGCAAGCTTGCTCCTACACAACGGCCCGCTTGCGGGCCGTTGTTGTTTATACTGGCGCACTTTTTTTCAACGTGGATGCATACACCGATGAGCACCTTGCTGGCCCTGGACACCGCGACTGAAGCTTGCTCCGTTGCCCTGCTGCACGATGGCAAGGTAACGAGCCACTACGAGGTGATCCCGCGCCTGCACGCGCAGAAGCTGTTGCCGATGATCAAGCAACTGTTGCTGGAGGCTGGCACCACCTTGTCGGCCGTGGACGCCATCGCGTTCGGGCGCGGCCCGGGTGCATTCACCGGTGTGCGCATCGCCATTGGCGTGGTCCAGGGCCTGGCGTTTGCGCTGGAGCGTCCGGTATTGCCGGTGTCCAACCTGGCAGTGCTGGCGCAGCGGGCGTTTCGCGAGCACGGCGCCCGCCAGGTCGCGGCGGCCATTGATGCGCGCATGGACGAAGTGTATTGGGGCAGCTACCGCGAAACGGCTGGCGAGATGCGCCTGATCGGCGTTGAAGCCGTGTTGCCCCCTGAAGCGGCGGCTTTGCCGGCTGATGCGAGCGGCGACTGGTTCGGTGCTGGCACCGGCTGGGGTTACGGCGAACGCATTGGCGTGACGCTTGCCGGCCAGGATGCCGCAATGTTGCCCCATGCCGAAGACTTGCTGACCCTGGCACGCTTTGCCTGGGAGCGCGGCGAAGCGATTCCCGCCGACCAGGCAGCCCCTGTGTACCTACGCGATAAAGTGGCGCAGACCAAGGCGGAACGCGGGATTATTTGACGTCAAAAGTGCGGGCAAATTCAGCTGAAAATCACCAATCGTCAGAATTTGCCCCGGCTTTTAAACCTTTTTCAAATTATGTGTTCTAGTTATCACCAGAGCATTTGCGCGCCATGGAAAGCGCCACTAAAATGCCATCACCGATACCGAGTTCGCATGTATGCGCATAGACGGCTTTTCATCACAGTCCTACCCCCTCAAGCGTAAGCCTCGCAAGGCGAACGTGACGGTAGACGACTCCGTCGAAGACTCGCCCGACTTTGTTGAAATCCAGTCCGACTCAACGGCGGTTTCTGCTCGTTCCCAAGGCTCCAGCGGTGAACGCATCAGCGGTGTACCGGCCCGCCAGCAAGACATGGTCTTCCCCCGCTCCATGAGCAAAAACGTCGCCACTGCCCTGGCCAGCTACCTGACCACCGCCGGCTTTGTCGAATGGGATATGGAAGTGCTGGGTCTCGACATCCACATCTGATGCTACTGCCTTACTACCTCGGTTGCCCGTCCTGGAGTGAAAACGCCTGGCGCGAGTACCTGTATCCCGCCGACGCCCGTTCCAGCGATTACCTCGCCCTGTACTCCCACGTGTTCAACGCGGTTGAGGGCAACACCACGTTTTATGCCCGTCCTTCCGTCGCTACCGTGCAGCGCTGGGCTGAAATCATGCCCGAGCATTTTCGTTTCACGGCCAAGTTTCCAGGTGACATCAGCCATAGCGGCAATTTGATTGAGCAGTTGCCCGCGGCGGAAAGTTTTCTGGGGTTGATGAGCCCGTTGGGCGAGCGTATTTCGCCGTTGTGGCTGCAACTGCCGGCCAGCTTTACCCCGCAACGCCTGGGTGAGTTGGCCGGGTTTATCGACGGATTGGAGCGACCCTTGGCGGTAGAAGTGCGCCACTCGGAGTTTTTCGCCAAGGGCGACGCCGAGCGCAGCCTCAATCGCTTGCTGCGTGATCGTGGCGTGGAGCGCATCTGCCTGGACCCGCGGGCGCTGTTCAGTTGCACGTCCACCTCGGCCGCCGTGCTGCATGCCCAATCGAAAAAGCCCAAGGTGCCACCTCGTCCGGCGGCGTTGACGCAGTTTCCGCAAGTACGGTTTATTGGCCATCCGGAGCTGGAAGCCAATGACCCGTTCCTGGTGCCCTGGGTTGAAAAGGTCGCCGGCTGGATCGAAGAGGGCCGCACGCCCTACGTGTTTCTCCACACCTCGGACAATCGCCTGGCCGCGCAACTGGCCCTGCGTTTTCATGACAAGTTGATGGCGCGATTGCCCGGCTTGCCAGCATTGCCCACGCTGCATCGAGAACCCGCAGTGGAGCAACTGGGGTTACTCTAAGGCTCCTCTTTCCGACAGGAGTCAGTCATGGATGCCCAAACCCTTCGCGCCGAAACTTTCAAGGCGCTGCATGAGCGTGACCGTGCCTTTGTGATGCCCAACCCCTGGGATGCCGGTTCCGCCAAAATGCTCGCCAGCCTCGGCTTCGAAGCCCTGGCCACCACCAGCGCGGGCTTTGCCTTCAGCCTGGGCCGCCCGGATGCCGAAGGTGCGTTGTCCCTGGAAGACACCCTCGGCAATGCAGGGGCGATCGTTCAGGCAACCTCGCTGCCTGTCGCCGCCGACCTGGAGAACGGCTTCAGCGACACGCCGCAAGGTTGCGCCGACACCATCCTGCGCGCCGCAGCTACCGGGATTGTCGGTGGCTCCATCGAAGACGCCACCGGCATTGCCGTCGACCCGATCTATCCGTTTGATCTGTCGGTCGAGCGCGTCGAAGCCGCCGTCGCTGCTGCCCGCAGCTTGCCATTCCCTTTCACCCTGACCGCCCGTGCGGAAAACCTCCTGCATGGTCGTCTGGATTTGCCCGACACCATCCGCCGCCTGCAGGCCTACGCCGAAGCCGGTGCCGACGTGCTCTATGCGCCGGCCCTGCGCAGTGCCGAGGAAGTGTTGGCGGTCGTGAAGGCGGTAGCGCCCAAGCCTGTGAATATCCTGATGTCCGGTGCGCTGAAACTCAGCGTGGCGCAGTTGAGCGAGATGGGCGTCAAACGCATCAGCGTCGGCTCGGCCATGGCCCTGGCGGCTTACGGGGAATTCTTCAGGGCGGCCCAGGAGGTTCACGAGCTGGGCACGTTTACCTTTACCGAGCGTTCGATGCCGTTCAGCCAGGCTAATCAGCTGTTCAAGGGATAATCAGCCGTGCGGTTTTTCAAGGTGCTGGGCGTACTGCTCGTGTTGGCGGGTGGTCTGCTGGTCGGCGTGTGGCGGGGTTGGTTACCGCTGCCCGATGAGTGGAACCCGTGGGCGCCGCTGGATGTGCGTACCAGCCCGAACCTGCTGACCCGGTTCAAGCTGGGGCGCCTGCAGGATGACCCCGCGCTGTGTGACCAGGTGCTGAAAACCTCCGGGCTGGGGGTCACCCATCAGGCGGACAGCCCTGCGGATGCAGCCTGCCCGTTGCGCAATACCTTGCGCGTTCAGGGGGCGGACGTGGGGCTGAGCAGCAGCTTTCTCGCCAGTTGTCCGCTGGCCGTGGCGTTCGCCCTGTTCGAGCGCCACAGCCTGCAACCGGCAGCCCAGGCGGTATTTGGCCAGGCGGTGACGCGGGTCGATCATCTGGGCAGCTTTGCCTGTCGCAACGTCTACAACCGCGCCGATGGGCGACTCAGCCAGCACGCGTCGGCCAATGCCTTGGATATCGCCGGGTTTCGCCTGGCGGATGGACGCACCATCAGTGTGCTCAAGGATTGGCCGGGTGACGGGGAGGGCGCGCGTTTTTTGCGGCAAGTGCGCGATGGCGCCTGCAAGGATTTCAACGTGGTGTTGAGCCCGGATTACAACGCTGCCCACCGTAATCACTTTCATCTGGATATGGGGCGTTGGTGGGTGTGTCGCTGAGAATCAGGCCGCCAGGCGCAGGTTGTGGATGATCAGCGGGCGCGCCCAGCGGCTGTCGAAGTCCAGGGCTTTCTGTTGCTCAACCAGCTCTTCTGCCGGGAACGGAGGCGGGGCAGGCGGCAGCAGGTCCAGTTCGAATTCGGCAATCGGCAGGTGCAGCGGTCGTGGTTGCGGCGCCGGGCCAGGCGTGGGCAGCGGTTGTCCGGCGTTCAGGACGATCGGGCGTACCCAGCCGCTTTCGAAGTTTTGCTGCTTTTGCTGGGCGACCACTTCTTGCGCCGGATACGGTGGCGGTGCCGGTGGCAGCAAGTCCAGTTCGAATTCGGCGATGGGCAGGAACAGCGGCTCGGGCGGGGCGATTTCGGTGTCTTTTACGTCGCACGCGCGCTGGGTGACGATCTGTGACAGCAGGTCACTGCCTTCGCTGGGTTCAACCGATGGATCCACAGGCTTCGCCGGGGATTTGGCGAGCGCGCCCGGCGTGTCGCCGAGCTGTTCGGCCAACGCCTGGGCGAAGAAGTCCTGCCACACATGACTGACCCCGGCCAGCGCTTGGGTATTGCGCAGGCCGAAGTGGTTGTGGGTCGGCAGTACACCGGTGAATAGCGAAGGAATGTCTGACATTTCTCTCGATCGTCGCTCAGCTCTGGCAAAATGCCGGATCCTTTTTTTTATCGGCCGCTTTTGGCCGATCCTTAATATTTTTGAGCGTAGTCACCGATGAGCGAACAACCAGCGGCCAGCCGCATTCGGGTCGAGGCCTTGGCCGAGGGTTTTCAGGCCCGTGCCCAGCAGTGGGCCGAGGAGCTTGGGTTGCCTTTGCAGCTGGATGAAGCGGATTTTGCCTTGCAGGTGGGGGAGCAGGGCCTGCAGCTGCAACAGCTGGGGCCGGACGCGCCCGGACCGGTGCGGGTGGATTTTGTGGAAGGCGGTGCGGCGCATCGGCGGTTGTACGGGGGTGGCAGTGGGCAGATGATTGCCAAGGCGGTGGGTGTGGCTCAGGGCGTGCGGCCGCGGGTGTTGGACGCGACCGCCGGGTTGGGCAAGGACGCGTTCGTTCTGGCCAGCCTGGGTTGCGAGATGAGCCTGGTTGAGCGTCAGCCGTTGATTGGTGCCTTGCTGGAGGATGGCTTGGCGCGTGGGGCTGAGGATTTTGAAGTGGCGCCGATTGTGGCGCGGATGAAGTTGCTCAAGGGCAATTCCATCGAGGTGATGCGCGATTGGGAGGGGGAGCCGCCTCAGGTGATCTATCTGGATCCGATGTTTCCGCATCGGGAGAAGACCGCGTTGGTGAAGAAGGAGATGCGGTTGTTTCGGCCTTTGGTGGGGGATGATCCCGACGCGCCGGCGTTGCTTGCTGCAGCGTTGGCTTTGGCCAGCCATCGGGTGGTGGTCAAGCGGCCGCGTAAGGCGCCTTGTATTGAGGGGGTGAAGCCGAGTCATGCGTTGGATGGGAAGTCCAGTCGGTATGATATTTATCCTAAGAAGGCGCTGAAGTCGTGAGGGGCTGAGGGGCTGAGGGTTGAGTACATATCCGTTGCTGCGGTCACGGCGGCTTATGGTTCCGCTCTTACAGCGGGTCACTTTTGGCAAACGCCCGGAATGCCGGCCCAGCCAAAAGTAACCAAAAGGTCTTTGCCCCACCACTCGGTGCCTCGCTTAGGCTCGGCATGCCCGCACTCCGGCCCGGTTCCGCGGGCCGCCGCGACGGGCCATCCATGGCC
>NZ_JACARE010000040.1 GCF_013386765.1 Pseudomonas yamanorum | reverse complement strand
GCGCCGGTTTAGCCGCGACGGGGCAGGGACGCCCCGTCGCGGCGGCCCGCGGAGCAATCCCGGAGTGAGGGTACGCCGAGCCTAGGCGAGGCGCCGACAGGCGGGGCAGAGCGTTTTGGTTACTTTTGCGCTTTTCAAAAGTGACCCGCTGTAAGAGCGGAACCAATAGCAGCCGTTACCGCAGGAATGGATATGTACCCCGCCCCCCCTCATCCAACCAAAACAAAGCCGCCTGCCCCACCCCGCCCAACAAATTCCAAACCACCCCGGCATGAATCATGAACGGCTGTTCCTGCGCATCCACCCGCCACCCGCTGTAACCATGAGCAATCCCCTTGGCCCCAACCTCCTCCATCAGCACCTGCCGCGCCGGCCGATCCAGCTCCGAGGCACTGAACCGCGAAGGCATCCCAATAAAATCCTCACGCGGATACTTAAAGCAGCGCAACGCGCACTCATTCACATAGGTAAAACGCGGATCAACCGCCCCATCATGGGCCAGCAGACTGTAAGGCGCCTGCTCATGCAACCACGTCAACCGCTGCTCCAAACCCAACCCCTCGGGCGCCGGCAACCCCTGCCCGGTCCAATGCCGATAAGCCTCATCCAGCAACCGCACAAAATGCTCGTCAAAAGACACAACCAGCCTCACATCATCAAGTCGAAATCTTCGCCCGCCAGCAAAACACCGCGCTGACCGCAATGGCCGCACCGGCCACGCCAAACACCCAGGGCGCCGACGCCACCGGCAGCAACAACCCCGCCAGCAATGGCCCAAGCCCCGCGCCCACATCCCGCCACACAGCATTCGAGGCCAACGCCGAAACCCGCATCGCGCCCGGATTGCGCTCCGCCACCAGCGTCGTCACCAACGGCAGTTGCAACGCCCGCAGCACCAGCACCGCCGCCGCACCGGCAATCACCCAGTGGCTGCCAAACGCCCCCAGCGCCAGCGCACTGAGAAAGGAAAACAGCAACAACATCGACGTGGCGCCAAACTGCTGCGCAGCCCGCCCGCCCAATGGGCTCAGCAGCAGTTCCGAGACATACCGCAGCGCCATCAAGCCACCGGCGATCAACACCGCATCACCACCGAGGATCTTCTGCGCCTGAATCGACAGGCCAAAGATAAACAGCCCATCCAGCGCCACGCCTTCGATAAACGACCAGGTCGCCACGCTGTCGGGCAGCTTGAAGCGCCGCCCGGGCGTGCCGTGCAAATTGTGGCCGGCCGTAGGCAACCCCCGCGCCATCCATAATCCCACCAGGCAACACCCCGCCAGAATCAGGAAAATCGGACGCGGGCCGACATGTAACGTCAGCCATCCCCCCAGCGGCAACGCCAGCATCGGCCCCAGGGCGATCAGCGCCCGCGAGCGCCCCGCCCGCCGCGCCGCACCCAGCGGCTCGGAGGTGGCCAACACTTGGGTGGAAAGGTTCAACGCCGCAAAACACAGGCCCCAGATCAGCCGCAACCCAAGCAACGCGGCGAAGCCTGACAGCATCGAGTTGCCCAACGCACACACCGCAGCCGCGCCGGCGGCGATGGAGCACGTCAGCCGATCTCCGTTACGGGCATAGAAATTCAGAACATGCTTGTAGCCGAAGATCCGCACCAGGCGGTTGGCCGCCAGCAGCACCCCGGCCTGGGCCAGGGTGATACCAAACGCCTGGGACTCCATCGGCAGTACCAGGTACAGCAACACGTCACTGGGCAGGCACAGGCCGAGGGTCAGCGCGGCACGGCGGGAGTGGGAATCAGCACTGCGTTGGGCCAGATCAGACATAAAAGCTGAAACATTCAGAATTATTTAGACGGCCACGGTAGCCGTCTATCACTCTGTTTTACAAGGCCCGAATAATTAAACCTTGGTGCCGTCCTGCATCAGGCGCAAACCACTGGCCACCGCGCCTACCAGCGCAAACCCGCAGCCCAGCCACAACGCGTACTGCGGGCCGCTGCTCAGGGACAGGTGGAAACACAACGCCACCAGCGACGCCCCCAGCGTCTGCCCCATCAACCGCGACGTGGCCACAATCCCGCTGGCCCCGCCACTGCGGGCGATAGGCGCGCTGGTCATGATCGCCTTGAGGTTGGGCGACTGGAAGAAACCGAACCCGGCACCACACAAGGCCATGCGCCAGCCGATATCAAAGGTCGAGGCGTCATTGCCCAGGGTCGCCAGCGAGGCCATGCCCGCGCTCAACATCACCAGGCCAATGCCACACAGCAACGCCAGGGAGATGCGGTCTGCCAGGCGCCCGGCAATCAGCGCCATCACTGCCACCACTGCCGGCCACGGCGTCATCAGGAAACCGGTGGCCACCTGGCTGTGGCCCAACACCGTCTGCAACAGGAAGGGCAGCGACACAAACGCCAGGCCCTGGGCACTGAACGCACAAATCGCGGTGAGGGCCGACAAGGTGAACAACGGGCGCTTGAACAGATCCACCGCCAGCATCGGCGCCGGGTGCCCGGCCTGACGACGGATCAGCAACACCCCGCACAGCAGCGCCACGGCGATCAGCCCCAGGGTCAACACCGCCTGCGCACCGTGCACCGCCGACCCCAGCCCCAATACCAACAAGGCAAACAACCCGGCGCAGAGAATCGCCGCCAGCCGGTCGAAGGCATGCCCGGTAATCGGGATCACCGGAATCGCCCGCACCCCGAGCCACAAAGCCAACGCGCCCAGGGGCAGATTGATCAGGTACAGCCAGTGCCAGGTGGCCACCGACAGAATCGCCGACGCCGCGGTGGGCCCCAGCGTAAAGGCCAGCCCCACCACCAGCGAGTTATACCCCAGCCCGCGGCCCAATATTTTTGCCGGATAGATATGCCGCAACAGCGCAATGTTGACGCTCATGATCGCCGCCGCGCCCAAGCCCTGCACCACCCGGGCGGCTGTCAGCGTCGGCAGCGACCAGGCCAGCCCGCAGAACAGCGACGCTATTACAAACACCAGCAAGCCGCCGAGGAACACCCGACGGTGGCCCACCACGTCACTCAGGGAAGCAAAGGGCAGCACGGCGGCGATGGTCGCCAGTTGGTAGGCGTTGACCACCCAGATCACCGAGGCTGAGTCGGTGCCGATCCCTTCAGCCAGGGTCGGCAATGCAGTGTTGACGATGGCCGTGTCGAGGGTCGCCATGCCGATCCCCAGGGAAATGGCGACCACCGCCGCTAAACGTTTATCACTGGGCAACCCATCAGCTACTGAAGACATGGACAATCCGCACACGTGGCAAAGGCGTTAAGAGTAAGGGCTGCGGCCTTTTTTTTCAGCGCACAAATGCGCGGCTGTCCAAATATTCATGTTCAGGTGCGCCATGTCCCCATCCGCGCCATTTGCCCCAACACCTCGGCCAGCGCGGGCTGCGGCGCGCTGTTGACGGTCACCAGCGCCACACAACGGCTCGGCCGCAAGGTCGCCGCCGCCGTGACAGCCCGACCACCGAGGTCGAACCCGCCGAGCACTGCCTCGGGGATGTGCAAGGCGTTCATCAGGTCCAGCACGTCCTGGCCGAGCACCACTTCCTGGGTGCTGGCGGGCGCAGCCTTGTCCAGCGGCGTGGTGCTGCCATGACCCCGCAGGTACGGGACGACGACCCGCAAGCCCTCGGACACCAGGTGCGGCACAACCTCGGCGAAACGCTCAAGGTCACCGTCCGCCCCATGCAGCAAAATGATCGGCCTGCCCTCCTCCGGGCCGGCCTCGTAGTAGCCGATATCCAGCAGGTCGGTGCTGACCTGGCGGATCGTCCACTTCGCAGGCGCCGCCATGGCCGGCAGTGAAAGCACCACAGAGGCAATGGCGGTGGACATCAGAAAGCGACGGCGATTGAAAAAAGACATGGGTCATAGCTCCAAAAAATGCGACACAGGAAGATCGTCAACGATCCCCACAATCAACTCGCTGCCGATCCAGCCGGCCAGCCATTCACCGGCTTTCGCCACGCCCTCCTCGACCCCCAGGCGCTCCACCAGAAACTCGCACAGTCCGACAAAACTGCCGTTGCCCTGCAGGTGCACCAGCGCCTGGTACTCCACGACGTCGACTTGGCGCAGGCGCGAGGTGAATTGCCGACGCCACACCAGCAGCCCACCGGCCTCGGCCAGCATCACCGCCTCGGGCGCCGGGGTTTGTTGCCACAACGCCGACCAGATCGCCTCGGCGTTGGTGGTCAGCCCGTGGCAGCGCAGCGACGGCGTGAATTGCAGGCACGCGGTGTCCCAATCCACCGCCGCCAGCGCGTCCATGGGCAACGGGCTGGCATCGGCGGCGACAAACGCCTCATTGAGCGACGACTCGATCCATGCCAGTTCATGCACGTCCGGGTTGTTGGGGAACAGTTCGGCCAAGGTCTGGTGAAAGCCTTCGGGATACACGTCCAGGGTCCAGGCATGGGGCGGATACCGGTCGATATGGCTGATGGACGCGGCCAGGAACGCCTCATCCCCCACCCAGCGCCGCAGGTTGGGAAATGCCTGCTCCAGGCAACCCACCAACTGCGCGCGGTAGTTGTTCTGGTAAACCGCGAGGCCGGCGGTCTTGTTGCCAAGCACCTGGGCCGACTCGTCCGAAGCACTCACCAGCCAGGCATGAAAAGCCTGCTGCCATTGCGCGAGGTTCATGGGCGCACCTGCGCACGCTTGTAGGCCTCGGAGGCTCCCAGCATCCGGGCGATCGACAGCTCCTCCAGCAACTCGGCCAACGGCGGAATATCGTCGTCGCGTTCGATCATCGTGGCGACCGGGCCGAGCAACCCGACGGCCTTGGCATACAGATCCCAGACCCCGTCACACACCGGGCTGTCGTGGCTGTCGATCAGCAATTCGCGGCCCTGGCTGTGCCCGGCCAGGTGAATCTGCCGGACTCGCTCGGCGGGAATCCCGTCGAGAAACGCCAGGGCATCAAAGCCATGGTTGCTGGCGCTGACAAATACATTGTTGACGTCCAGCAACAGCTCGCAGCCGGTGCGCCGGGACATGGCGGCGATAAATTCCCACTCGCTCATGGACGCATCATCAAAGGCCAGGTAGCTGGACGGGTTTTCAAACAGCATCGTGCGGCCCAACACCTCTTGAGCCAGGTCGATATTCGCGCAGACCCGGTCCAGCGCCTCAAGGGTGTAAGGCACCGGCAGCAGATCATGAGAGTTGAACCCGCCACTGCGGGACCAGCTCAGGTGGTCGGACACAAACAGCGGTTCGATCTCGT
The DNA here is from genome assembly GCF_013386765.1 of Pseudomonas yamanorum. Taxonomy (GTDB): domain Bacteria; phylum Pseudomonadota; class Gammaproteobacteria; order Pseudomonadales; family Pseudomonadaceae; genus Aquipseudomonas; species Aquipseudomonas yamanorum_A. The sequence goes on along the minus strand of NZ_JACARE010000040.1, from coordinate 28,368 downwards.
CCACCAGGGATTTGAGGCGCTTCAAATAGTCGCGATCCAGGCCTTCGGCGGTGCCGATCGACATCGACACCCCGTGCAGCGCCACCGGATAACGCTCACGAATCCGGCGCAGGATATGCCGTGGCTGGCCGCCCGCGACCATGAAGTTCTCGGAGATCACTTCAACGAAATCCACCGCCACCGAGGTCTCCAGGAACTCGCTGTAGTGCTCCTTGCGCAGCCCCAGGCCGTAGCCCGGGAAACGCGGATTGGATGTCGGCATCACACGGTCTCCGTTACAAAACTGTAGGAGCGAGCTTGCTCGCGAAAAACCTGAGAACAACGCGGGGCGCCAGGCACCCCGCGTGTTCATGGACCTTACTTCGGTTCAGTGGTGGTGCCGCCCAGCTTCAGGCACTCAGACGGAGTCTTCACGACCACGCCCTGCCCCTTGCAGCTGTTGAGGCCCTTGCAATCGTTCTTGGCCGTGGCGCACAGGCTTTCGCCCTTGCAGTTATTCACGCCGTAGCAGCGGCCTGGCTGCTCCGGCTGGTCGGCGGCGCTCGCGGCAGCGGCGAAAGAGGCGGACGCCATGGCGATCAGGGCGGCAGCAGTGGCCAGGCTCAAGCGGGATTTGATGGACGTACTCATGGGTGTTACTCCTCGGGGTGGGGTTTATTTGATGACGGATGCTGCGTCTTCGATGACCTTCGCCACAGCCTCAGGCTGGGAGATGTACACCGAGTGGCTGGCTTTGATTTCGGTGACCTTGGAGCCGGCGCGCTTGTACATCCAGCGCTGCAGATCCGGGCTCAGGGCGCGGTCTTCGGTGGACACCACGGCGTAGGTCGGTTTCTTGTGCCAGGCTGCGGCCCAGATGGTGCCGCCGAACAGCGCGGTGGTGGCCGGCACTTGGGAGGCAGCCATGAAGTCGGTGCGGTTGGTGGTCAGGTCGGCGGCGAAATCGGCGTTGAATTTGGTTCGGTCAAAGAACAGATGCCCGTCGCGGGTCTGCTTGACGTCATTGCTCGGCGCCGGCATCGACGACAGCAACTGGCTCATGTTCTCGCCGACTTCCGGTTGCAGGGCCGAGACATAAACCATCGACTTGACCTTGTCGCGGTCACCGGCAATCGAGATCACACCGCCACCGGAACTGTGACCCACCAGCACCACCGGGCCGACTTGCTGCTCGAGCACTTCGCGGGCTTCGGCCACGTCGGCGGCGAGGCTTTCATGGCCCTGATGCACCACGGTCACCTTGTAGCCCTTGTGAATCAGGATGTCGTGCACCACTCGCCAGCCGGAGCCGTCGACGAAGGAACCGGGCACGATCACCACGCTTTTGCCGGTGCCCGGCTGGGGCTTGGCCGCATCGGCCGCCGAGGCCAATAACGGTGAACCGAGTGCCATGGCGATCGCCAGGGAAGAAAGAATACGCATGCGACTCTCCACAGGCCTTGGGGCCTGATCATTGTTGTGAAAGGGTTAACGGCGCTGGCCGGACAACACGCGGTCGAGTGACCAGGCCCCGCCGCCATACGCCAGCAGCGGCAGTAACAGCCCCGCCCAGGTCAGGTGGGTCGGCCAGGCGTCGGGGTACACGAACACCTCGATCACCAGGGTCATGCCCAGCAGCGCGGCGGCTGCCGGACGGGTCAGCAGGCCCAGCACCAGCAACAGCGGGAACAGATGCTCGGCGTAGGTCGCCAGGTGCGCCGCCCATTCCGGCGGCACCAGCGGCAAGGCGTATTCCGAGCGAAACAAGGTGTAGGTCGACGGCTTGAGCTGCAGGAAACCGGTCACCTTGGTGCGGCCCGAGAGGAAAAACACCGAAGCGATACCCACGCGAGCCACCAGCAACAGCAGCGCCTCAGGCAGCACACGCTTGAGCACCGCAGGGGCCCGGGCAATCATGGTTGTTCCGTCAGGCTGCCGAAGCCTTTGGGGGTCTTGATCTGGGTGCAGGTGCCTTTGTCCACCAGCACCCAGGCGTTGCCCTGGTAATCCGCCTTGGCCGTACCGGCGCAGGAAGTACCGGCACCGGCGGCGCAGTCGTTGGCACCGGCGAGGGACACGCCGAAGCATTTTTCCTGGGGCTTGGCCTCATCGGCATGGGCGGTGGCGGCGAAGGCACCGAGGGACAGTGCAAGGGTGGCGGCAAGGGCCGCGTAATGGCGCTTCATGGGTTGGAACTCCTGGCTTGACTGAATGTGGCCAGGGCGCTTGTGCGGTGTGGGTGACCACCTGCGCCATCTGGTAGACAGATTTAAAGCCAGGCGTGTATCCCGTCTGTGTCGCGTTCCCGCCTTCTATTCATGCCGGTGTATCAGGTGGGTGCTGATACACAGTCTGATACACAGCCAAAAAACCACCGCCAAACCACCGCCGTTTTATTCGGCTTCCCGAACGACACAATTAGAAATATTCGCCTTTCCGAACACTCCCCTTCCCGCGCCGTCGACGACCTCAAAATTCCCCATAAATTTCATAAGGTTGTTGTCATCTTTGTTACATGCCAACTGGCATACATTCTGCTACATCAGGTTTTCTAGTAATAAAATGTTTCTAAATTGAAACAGTCTCATCGCCTGAAACCCAACGGCCCCGCGCCCTATAACAATGTCCATGCCCCAAAGGAGGGCGGCAATTCTTACCTTTTTGATCGACTTCAACTCTCCAAGCCTGCTGCCGCACGTAAGCACCCAAAAGGGCGAATGGCCTGATCGCCAATAACAAGCCCGACTACAAAAAAGGACAAATTGATGAGTTCGAGCAAATACCCCGCAGCGTCCTTCATGGACCTCGCCCCCCATGCCCCGGACCACACCGAGAACGCTCTCGGTTTTGGCCCCTTTCTCTTGTTGGCGCGCCAGCATGTCTTGCTGCGCAACGGCGAGCCGGTGACCCTCGGCAGCCGCGCCTTGTACTTGCTGATCGCCCTCGCCAGCCGGGCGGGCGAGTTGCTGGAAAAGTCCGAACTGATCTCCTTCGCCTGGCCCAAGGTGGTGGTGGAGGAATGCAACCTGCGCGCACAGATCGTTGCGCTGCGCCGGGCGCTGGGGGATGACGGCAACTTCAGCTACATCGTCACCGTGCCTGGCCGGGGTTACCGGTTTGTCGCACCCGTAACGTTGCAGGCCGTGAGTGAAGGCGCCATGCCCCAGGCCCTGGTGCCGGCGCCGACCGTGGAAGAACCCAACCTGCAAACGCCGCCGAACACGGTGATTGGCCGCGAACAGCTGATCCTGAGCCTTGCCGACCAGGTGCTGAGCCAGCGCTTCGTGACCATCACCGGCCCCGGCGGCATCGGCAAGACCACCGTGGCCCTGGCCGTGGCGCAACTGCTGCAGGGCCGCTTTCACCAGGGCATGTGCTTCGTCGACCTGGCCCCCGCCACCAGCGGCCAATGGGTAGCGGGCATGCTCGCCAACGCCTTGGGCATCCAGAGCGTGAGTGACGAGCCCTTGCAAAGCGTGGCCTCGATGCTCGCCGACAGCCCGCTGCTGCTGGTGCTCGACAACTGCGAACACGTGCTGCAAGCCACCGCCGATGCCGTTGAAGTGCTGCTGCGCTGCGCGCCCCAGTGTTGCGTGCTGACCACCAGCCGCGAACCGCTGCGGGCCGAAGGCGAACGGGTGCACGACCTGGCACCGCTGCTGGTGCCCGACGAAGACTCAAGCCTGAGTGCCGAGCAAGCCATGACCTGGTCCGGCATCGCGTTGTTTATCGAGCGGGTCAAGGCCCTGGACCCCGGCTTCGTGTTCAAGGACACCGACGTCGCCGCCGCCAGCGCCATCTGCCGCAAGCTCGACAGCAATGCCCTGGCCATCGAAATCGCCGCGGCGCGGGTGCGCACCTTTGGCATTCAGGACCTGGTGGGGTTGCTCGACGGCAGCTTCCGCCTGCAAATGACCGGCCGGCGCACCGCCCTGGCTCGCCACCGCTCACTGAGCGCGACCCTGGACTGGACCTACTCGATGCTCACCGGCGACGAACAGGCCATGTTGCGCCAACTGGCGGTGTTCACCGGTTCCTTCACCCTCGATGCGGTCAAGGCCATGACCGCCAGCAGCACCCTTGATGCCCGCAACGCCCTGCCCTTGCTGGAAAGCCTGATGGACAAGTCGCTGCTGATCGCCGGTGAATCGCAGTTGCTCAAGCGCTACCGCCTGCTGGAAACCACCCGCGCCTACGCCCTGGAAAAACTCAACGAACAGGGCGAAGCCGATGCCACCCGCCAGCGCCATGCGCTGTTCGCCCTCGGGGTGTTGCAGGAAGCCGGGCAGACCCTCGACAGCCTTTCCCCCGACACCTGGGTCGGCCTCTACGGCCCGGAAATCAACACCGTGCGCGCCGCGCTGGAGTGGGCTTTTTCAGCCTCGGGCCACCTGCCCACCGGCATCGAACTGACCCTGGGTGGTGTGCCGTTGTGGCTGCGCCTGTCGCTGGTGAGCGAGTGCCGCACCTGGGTCGACAAAGGCCTGGCCAGTGCCGCCACCACCCCACTGCCGCTGCGCCAGCGCATGCTGCTGCAAACCGCCTTGGCCAGTGTGCTGATGCTGACCTACGGCACCGGCGGGCCGATGCGCGAGGCCTGGCGCCAGGTGCGTGAAGACGCCCGCGACCTGGGCGATGCCGAGCACAAGCTGCGGGCGCTGTGGGGCTTGTGGAGTGACCGCTGCGGCTGCAACCAGTACGCCGAGGCGCTGGAACTGGCCGAGCGCTACATCACCCTGAGCAGCAGCGGCAACCAGCAACTGCTGGGCAAACGCATGCGCGCGGTGGCGTTGTTTCACATGGGCGACCTGGCCGGTGCCCGGCAGAATATCGACGAGGCGCTGGGCTCACCGTCGGCCCCGCGCTCGCACATAATCGATGTGCATTTTGACCAACGCATCGCCGCTCGCTGCCTCAAGGCACAGGTGCAGTTGCTGGAAGGCGATGTCGACCCGGCGCTGCGCTTGATCGGCAGTTGCGTCGATGAAGCCATCACCCTCGATCACCCCGCGACCCTCTGGTACACCCTGTGCCTGGGGGCAATTCCCCTGGCGCTGTTGGCGTCCAACCTGCCCAAGGTGCGGTACTACCTGGGCTTGCTGCAAGACAGCACGACCCAGCAGGATCTGCATATCTGGCGTCAGTTTCGACTGTGCTTCGAAAGCATTCTGTTGATCCGCCAGGGGTCGCCCGAAGAAGGCGTGCCGTTGCTGGGTGAGGCCTTGCATCACCTGCATGGGCAAGGCGATAGCCAGCTGTATAGCTTGCTGCGTTGTGAATACGCCCTGGGGCTGGCGCGGCTCGGGCTGGAGAAGCTGGCGCTGGAGGTGCTGGAAGACACGCTGCAATTGGCACTCGGACGGCATGAGCGCTGGTTCGTGCCGCAGATGCTGCGGATCAAGGCGCAGTTGATTTTGCGCCAGGCGCAGTACGGGTCGGTAGACAAGGCCAAGGTGTTGCTGCGCCAGGCGTGGGTGGATGCCCAGTTGGCCGGGGCGCATTTCTGGCGGGCGCAGATTGCCAGTGACTTGGCCAGGCTGCAGGAACCGAAGCTGCGCATTGCTGCGCTGCCGAGGTTTCAGCATCGGTAAAGGCCGCTGGCCACGGTGTGTATTCGTTATCCCGATAACGGATACACAGCCTGTTGATTCCCAAACAACCTGCCCACCTGACTGTTGCTTTTTCAGCGAAACCTGCGCGTCATTCAAAAATAACCCAATCAAATCAAATACTTAATTGTTACAAAATGATGGCACATAGCTTGCTATCACCTCTTCCAGCTTACTCTTCAAAGAGCGGCCCCTGCGTGAAGGGACGGCACCCCGCCGGCCCCACGCTCAAGAATCGGATTTCTTAAGGGACCTTGCCATGCACCCTCTGCTCCGTCATCAGCGTTATACCCGACCCACGCGCCCCTTCATCCTCGCCAGTGCGCCCTTCATGGCCCTGCTGGCAGGTGACGCATTAGGCGCCGAACAACCTGTCACCACCGCCCTGCCCCAGGTCACCGTTACCGCCCAACGCCACGAAGAATCGGCCCAGGACGTGGGTATCGCGCTCACCGCCCTCAGCGGCCAGGACCTGCAAGACAAGGGCGTGACCAAGGTCAACGACCTGCAAAACTACGTGCCCAACCTCGACATCGCGCCCCAGTACGGCGGCGGCAATCCCCTGTTCCGTATACGCGGTGTAGGCCTCAAGGACTACGGCAGCAACAACACCTCCACCGTGGGCGTGTACCTCGACCAGGTGGCCTTGCCCTACCCGATCCAGACCCAGGGCCAACTCTTCGACCTGGAGCGCGTGGAAGTTTTGCGCGGCCCCCAGGGCACGCTGTACGGGCGCAACAGCACCGCCGGCGCGATCAACTTCATCACCAACAAACCCACCCAGGAATTCCACGGCGGGCTGACCACCAACTACGGTTCCTACAACGCCAGCAACGTCGAAGGCTTCCTCTCCGGCCCGTTGACCGACACCCTGCGCGCCCGCCTGGCCTTCATCACCGAACAAGGAGGCGCCTGGCAGGAAAACCGCGTGACCGGGCAAAGCCTCGGAGACAAGGACAACACCTCGCTGCGCGGCCAGCTGGACTGGGACGCCACCCCGGACATCAATTTCAACCTCACACTGCACGCCGGCCAGGACAAGTCCGACAGCCTGGGCTCATACCTGTATCAGGGCCTCAAGCCCAATGCGACCAATGGCCGGGGCTATTCCGCGATCAGCTCCGAAAGCGACCCGAGCAAAACCGGCTGGGGCCTGACCCCGGGTTTTGCCAAGCTGACGGGCCTGTCGGTCGGTGACAAGCCCCATCGCGACAACGACAACACCGGCTTTGCCCTCACCGGCACCTTCGACCTCAATGACCATTTGAGCGTCACCAGCATCACCGCCTCGGACCGTTTTCGCCGGCGTGAATACATCGACTGGGACGCCTCGGTGATCCCGCAATCCGATGAATACTTCGACTCCAAAATCGAAGTCTTTTCCCAGGAACTGCGCCTTGCCTCCCACGACAACGAGCGCTTCAACTGGCAGACCGGGCTGTACTTCGCCCAGGACCGCCTCGACGAAAACTTCTATTCGGACTTCAGCGCCAACCTCGGCTACGGCACCTACACCTCGTACACCCAGAAGTCGAACACCTACAGCGCCTTCGCCCAGGGCGACTACCAACTGACCGACGACTGGAAACTGATCGTGGGCCTGCGCCAGGAAAAAGAGCACCGCGAACTGCAAGACTTCAGCACCCAGCGCATTCTGGTGAACAGCGGCGTCTACAGCCTGGGCCAGCTGAGTTTCCCGGCAGCCGACAGCGACCTCGACAGTAACTCCACCTCTTGGAAGCTGGGCCTGGAATACCAGGTCACGCCATCGACGCTGCTGTATTCCACGGTCAGCCGCGGGATCAAATCCGGTGGTTTCACCGCCTACAATTCCAGCTACGCCGAGCAGATCGCGCCGGTCAAACCGGAGAAACTGTTGGCATATGAGCTGGGTTTCAAAAGCGACTTGAGCGACACCCTGCGCATCAACGGCTCGGCGTTTTACTACGACTACCGCGACCAGCAGTACCAGTCCCAAGTGTGGATCAGCCAGCAGATCGGCAACGTCGGACGCCTGGTGAATATCCCCAAATCGAAAATCTACGGCTATGAATTCGAGCTGCAATGGGAACCGCTGCCGGGCCTGACGCTGGGCCAGTACTTCGGCACCAAAAAAGGCAAATACCTCGACTACAAAGGCCTTGATAGCACCGCCACCCGGGCGGTGGGTTTTGCCTATCCGGTGTACAACGACTTCTCCGGCTCCAGCCTGACCAACTTTCCGAAAATCAGCTACGGCGGCCAGCTCCAATATGTGTGGGACGTCGGCGGCTTCACCTTCAGCGCCGAGAGTGACTACTCGTTCCACGACCGCATCGTCGGCAGCAACGGCACCACCACCCAGAAATACTGGCTGGCAAATGCGCGCCTGGGCATAACGCCCAAGGGCAGCAACTGGTCGGGTGCCTTGTGGGCGCGCAACGTGTTCGACAAGCAATACGACCTGTACCACGGCTCGTTCCTGTCCAACGCCCAGATCGCCACCCCCGGTGAACCACGCACCGTGGGCGTCCAGGCCAGCTATAAATTCTGAGGACCTACCATGACTGTTGATCTCAATCGCCGGCAGGCCTTGCGCCTGTTGGCCGGGGCGGCGGCCGCCCCGCTGATCCTGCGCTACGGCAGTGCCCTGGCCGGTGTTGCCACGCCATTTACCCTGGGGGTCGCCAGCGGCGATCCGTGGCCGGACGGCTTTGTCATCTGGACCCGCCTGAGCACCCTGCCGCTGTTTCCCGGCAACGAGTACGCGTTACCCGCAAGCATCCCGGTGGACTGGGAAGTGGCCCTGGATGAAAACTTCAGCCGCATCGCCCAGCGCGGTCGCACCCAGGCCCTGGCGATCAATGGCCACGCGGTGCATGTGGAACTGCACGGCCTGCAGCCGGGGCGGGAATACTGGTACCGCTTTATCGCGTTGGGCGAACGCGGCACGGCGGGTCGAGCGCTAACGCTACCGGCGCTCAACGCCAGGGTCGACCGCCTGAAACTCGGCGTCGCCTCCTGCGCGCATTACGAGCGTGGCTTTTTCAGCGCCTATCGGCACATGGCCAATGAGCGGCCCGACCTGGTGCTGTTTCTCGGCGACTACATCTACGAATACACCAACAAACCCGGCACCCCGGGCCTGGCCCGCAGCTATGGCGCCCCCGAAGCCACCGACCTCGCCGGCTACCGCTATCGCTACGCGCTGCACAAGACCGACCCGGACCTGCAACAACTGCACGCCGCCGCGCCGTGGATCGCCACCTGGGACGACCATGAAGTGCAGGACGACTACTCGGGCCTGTCCTCCCGGGACCCAAGCGTCACTGTGGCCGCGTTTCAGCAACGGCGGGCGGCGGCGTATCAGGCGTTCCTGGAAAACATGCCGGTGCGTCGGCCACCGATAGGCAGCAATGGCAGCCCGCAGATTTACCGACGGTTTACCTACGGCGACCTGGCGGCGATCCCGGTACTCGATGGCCGACAATATCGCTCGCGCCAGCCGTGCTACCAGGCACCGAACTTCGGCAAGGGCCATATGGAATTGAGCAGTTGCGTCGACCTCGCCGACCCCAAACGCACGCTGTTGGGTTTCGAGCAGGAGCGCTGGCTGTATGACGGCCTGCGCCGCAGCGACAGCCGCTGGAACCTGCTGGCCCAGGACCTGTTGGTGGCACCGCTGCGGGCGCAAAAACCCGGCAGCGACGACGCCCGTTACTGGACCGACAGTTGGGACGGCTTCCAGGCCGCCCGTGGCCGCCTGATCGACAACCTGCGGGACAGCCGCGCGGCCAACCCGGTGGTGCTCAGCGGCGACTACCACTCCTTCTGGGCGAACCATCTCTACGAGCGGCCCGAAGACCCCGACTCACGGCTGGTAGCGGCGGAGTTTGTCGGCACCTCCATCACCTCCAACGGCCCCAGCTACGAAGCGGTGCAATCGATCCTGCCGGACAACCCGCAGATTCGCTTCTACGACAGCCGCCCGCGCGGGTACCTGTCATTGGAGCTGACGCCTGAACGGCTGGAGGTGAAGATGCAGGCGATTTCGGACCGGCTGGACCCGAATGCCACGGTCTCGACCCTCAAACAGTTTGTGGTGGAAAGCGGCAGCCCGCAGGTGCAGGAAGTTTAATTGCGCCCGCCCCTGTCCCACTGTGCCGGCCGGACCAGATTGCCCAACCAGCCAGCGCACGGTCACCTCGTCGCGCACATCGACTTGCAGGGCCTCCGTTTAGCGAAATGCGTGTATTCATGATGGTGGCGCTCAAGCCATGGAGTGTAGATACCTATCGGCTACCTGAGCACAACGCGAGCCCATAACTGGTTGTCGCGTTTCTCCAGGCTCAGCGATTGCAGGCCCTCGCCCTCTCGCTCCATACGGTCCAGCCAGGCCAGCAGCGCCTGGGCGTCACCACTGAGCGTCACACGCAAAGAGTCGCCCTCGCTGTCCATCTGCTGGATGTCCAGCGTCGCCGCCACCGCGCTGTCACTCACTCGCAAGGACAGCGGCCGGTCGGAAGCTGGTCGGGCGACACCGCCGGGCCGCGCCTGTTGCAGTTGCCCAGCCAACATCATCTGCTGCTGGTACTGGCGCTCGCTGCCGGCCATCCGCTGGACGGTGGGCTGCCACACCAGGCTGAAGGCCAGCGCGCCGAGAAGGCAAAGCCCCATGGCCAACAACAGCCAGCGCTCACGCGGGGAAATCTGCTGCCAACGGCTCATGCCTCATCCTCCATCGCCAGGCTGACGTGCACCCGGTTGTGCTGCTGACTCGCACTCTCCAGCCGCACCGGCATGCCCTGCTGCCGGCCACGCTCGCGCAGTTGCTCAAGCTCGGCAAAGCTGTTGGCGGTGAGTTGGACTTTCCAGCCTTCGCCCTGGCGATAGTCGATGCGTTGCACTTCCACGCTGCTGGCGCCGACCACCCGGTCCATCAAGCTCACCAGCCGTGCGATGTGCGTGTGTTGTGGCTCGGCGCGTTGCCGTTGCAGGGCCTTGAGCTGCATGGCCAGGTCGGCAATGCGCGGCTGGTCGGGGTAAAGCACCTTGAACCGCTGCTCGTTGCGCGCCGCCAGTTCTCGGGTTTCACCCTGCAAAAAGCTCACCCGGGCCTCACTGCCGGCCCAGCTCAGCAACGCCAGGGTCAGCAGCGATATGCCGGCGCTACGCCAGGGCATCAGCGCGCGACGCAGGGCGAATTCGCCGCTGAGCAGGTCAATGGCGTGGGCCGGGCGGGCGCAGAGAAATTGATCGATGTGGCTGGCATCCAAGCGTTGCAGGTCGGCGGGCAATGCCGGTTCAAGCTGTGACAAACCCTCGTCGCAGAGCACCAGGCGGGCCGGCAGCCCGCCCCCCAGCAACCACCGCCCATCCCTGTGCAGCGCCACGGGTTGGTCCCCCGGCAGCACGTCGGCATCCACGAACACCGCGCACACCGCCACGCCCGCTTGAGCCATCAAGGCAAGCACTGCGGTAAACCTCTCCCGGTTCACCACCATCACTGGATAACAACCTTGGGCGTCACGTGCACCGATGCCCAGGTGCAACGCCTCAAGCGGCTCACTCAGTTGGTCTTCCACCGCGAACGCGATGGCCTGAGCACCGGGATGGCGGCGCGAAGGCCAGGGATCGGTGCGTACCCAACTGCACAGTTCCATCGGCAGCAGCAGCTCGACAGCCTGGCCAATCAGTCCCCGGCCTCCCTGGGCCAGGGTCATCGGCCGGCCGGGCTGGCCGGCTGACCAGAGGGTGCATGGCCACTGGGCCGAGGGCTCAGCCAGGCCCTCGGCATTCAAATACAGGCGGGGTTTCATCGCGATACCTCGTTAGCCATCGAAGGGAGAATGCGCCGCGCAAGCACGTTAAAGCGCCGGGTCTCGGGGTTCAGCTCGACATCGGTGGCCGAGCGAAAAGTGCGCTTGCCCGACCTCGCCTGCACCGTTATGCGGTACCAGCGGCTTTGCACCCCAAGCCCGTGACCGTTGAGGGCGGTGCCCGCCAGCAGCGGGTCGTGGGTGAATGCCTGCACGCTGGGCCAGGCCTGCGTGGCGCGCTGGCGCATCAGAGCCTCGGTGTCGAGGTCACCCAGCGTGCGCAGCACCAGGGCCGGTGCGGTGTTGATGTTCAGCGTGGCCTGGGCCGGCAGGAACGCCACCCAGGGTTCCAGTTGATCCAAGGTGCGCTGGTCGACACCCGGCAACAACCGCAACTGACTCAGCTCGCGCACGGCGCCCACCGGCGGCAGTGGCAAATCCTGCAGGCCGAGCCCCCCCAGCAGGCGTTGCCAGCGCTCAAGGGCGACCGCATCGACCTTGCCGGGTGCCAACAAGGCATTCAGATTCAAGCGGCCCGAAAGGTCTTCGATCGTCACCTGGACATCGCCGTCCTCAAGCACCAGGCCGTGTGCCCATTCCTGGGTCAAATCGACGGTTTTGGGGCGAGACTGTACGGCCTGCGTCAACTGCATCAACGCCCGGGTTTCGCCAGCGACCCCAAGCTGGCGCAAGCTCACCTGGTGCATCTGTTGCCCGCTGCTTTGCAACAGCAAACGCTGGCTGCGCAACAAACCGCTGACCAACAGCAAGGCCAGGCTCATCACCAGCAGCACACTGATCAACGCAACACCGCGCTGGCCCCCTCTCACTGCAAACCTGCGGGCAATAGCAACACGCGCCGGATCGCGTCAAACCGCCCCACGCTCAACCGCACTTCCAGGGCCATGGGCGCCAGTGCGTATTGGCCCAGGACCGAGTGACTACGCCAGCCGGAAGCCGGATCGTAAAGGCGCCAACTGACGGCCTGCACCTCTTCGAGCAGTTTTTGCCGCTGCACCCGCGACGAGCCCTCGCCCATGCTGTCACGCCACAGCACGCCGTTTTCCAGGCGATAGGTCAGTTGCTGGCGCTGGCTGCGCGGCTGGTCCAGGGGGTTGCGCCAGTTGCTGCGTTGCACTTGCAGGGAGGTGTTTTTCAGCACCACGGCTTGCTCGGTGACATGCAGCACGTCCCACTCGATCAAGGCCATCGCCCGCTGCAGGTTGCGCAAATCCCTATCGTGGGTCGCGGTACCGCGTTGCACCCGCACCAACCCGTCGAACAGGCTCCAGCTGGCCAGGCCCAACAGGGCAAAAATCGCCATGGCGATCACCAGCTCAAGCAAGGTAAAACCGGACTGGCTATTCATGCCGGGCCGCCATCCAGCCACGGGTCTGGTACAGCGGGTATTCGCTGCCGGCCAGGCTGACAAACAGGTCGACCCTCAACAACACCGGGTCGCGTGCGGCACTGATCTGCTGGCGCACGTGCCAGTCGCGGCTGTCCATGCGCACCACGTGCCGCTGCTCACCCACCGTGACGTCGCGCCGCAGGCGCAGCTCGGTCAAGTGGTTATCCCCGATCCATGTCGCCAGCACCCGCTCTTGCAACCCACTGCGCTGTTTGAGCACGTACTGGCTGGCCGACAACACCGCAGCGGCCAGAGTGGCAAACACCGCGAGCGCGATCATCACTTCCAGCAAGGTAAAACCCCGCTCGCGACTATTCATCGAGCACCACCTGGCCGATGCCGTCGCTGGACAGGCGCAACACGGTTTTGCCCTGAATAAAAAATGTCAGGCTGAACTCGCTGGTTTCATCACTGCTCAGGGCCAGCAATTGCGCCGGCCCTTGATCCGCGCCCAGGCTCATGAATTGCCCCTCTTGCTCAAGCCGCAACCGCAGCTCGGCAGGCCAGGCGTAGAGCCTGCTCACCGGTTGCCAATCCTGCCCGGCCAGGCGCACCGCGCGATACCCGTCGGTGCTCAAGCGCACACCGTATTCCACACCTTCCAGCACGGCGCGATCGCGCGATTGTTGAACCAGCCGCACGATGGCCTCCGCATCCTGCCGGGCGATACGTCCGGGGTTGGCGCCCACGGCAAACGTGACCATGCCCAGCAGCACGCCAGCCAACACCATCACAATCATCAGTTCCAGCAAGGTAAAGCCTCGACAGCGGCGCCTCATCAGTCGCTCCAGTTACCGATGTCGGCGGCGAACCCTTCCCCGCCCGCCACACCATCGGCGCCGAAGGAATACAGGTCATAGCTGCCATCCTGGGAGTGCATGCCGGGGTTGAGGTACTGATACGGCGTGCCCCACGGGTCCACCGGGATACTTTTCAAATAGCCCTGGGGGTTCCAGCCCCGCGCCGCCGGCAAGCCGGAGGGGCGTTTGCTCAGGGCCTCCAGGCCCTGCTGGGTGGAGGGATAGTCGTGGTTGTCCAGGCGGTACATCTCCAGCGCGGTGGCGATGGCCTGGACATCGGTTTTGGTGGCCGTGACTTTGGCCTGGTCGGGCCGGCTCATGAATTGCGGCACCACAATCGCGCCGAGGATGCCGATGATGACCACCACCACCATGATTTCGATCAGAGTAAAACCGCGCTGTCGGCACGGCAGGTTATTGGGTTGAGGTTGCATGGGTCAGTTCACCAATTGGTTGAGGCTCAGAATCGGCAGGAGGATGGCCAGTACGATCAGCAGCACCACGCCGCCCATCAGCACCAGCATGAAAGGTTCAAACAGGCTCACCACCAGGGTGATCCGTGCGGCCAGGCTGCTTTCCTGTTGTTCGGCCGCACGGGCAAGCATGGCGTCGAGTTCACCGGCTCGCTCGCCGCTGGCGATCATGTGCAGCATCATCGGCGGGATGTCGCCGCTGAGTTCCAGGCCACGGGTCAGGGTGCCGCCCTCGCGCACCGAGCGGGCCACATCGGCCATGCGCGCGCGGATGGTCAGGTTGCCGATCACCGCGGCGCTGATTTCCAGGGCGTCCACCAGGGGCACGGCGCTTTTGCCGAGAATCGCCAGGGTGCTGGCGAACCGTGCGGCTTCCATCTCCCGCAGCACCTTGCCCACCAGCGGCAGCTGCAACGCCAGGTGATGCCAGCGCAGGCGCCAGGTCGGCTGCTTCAAGCTCCAGCGCCACGCTCCGATTACACCCGCCAGCAGCCCGGCCATCAGCACACCGTGATGGCGCAGGCCGTCACTCACGCCGATCAGCAGTTGGGTCAGCACAGGCAGGGCCTGGCCGCTTTCGACAAAAATCTTCACCACATCCGGTACGACAAAGCCCAGCAGAAAGCCGACGATGGCCACACTGGCGGTCATCAGGATCAACGGGTACACCATGGCCATCTGGATCTTCTGCCGTGACGCCTGACGCGCCTGGGTGTAGGCCGCCAATTGCGCCAGCACCTGGCCCAGGTGGCCGGAGCACTCACCAGCAGACACCGTGGCGCAGAACAGTTCGGGGAATGCCTTGGGGAACAGGCCCAGCGCCATGGCCAGGGAATGCCCCTCCATGACCCGGCTGCGCACCGCCGATAACAACCCGGCCACCCGGCGCCTGGCGCTTTGCCGGGCCACGGCGTGCAGGGCTTCTTCCAGCGGCAGCCCGGCCTGGACCAGTGTCGACAGTTGCAAGGTCAGCAGCGCCAGGTCTGCCGCACTAAGGCGCCCTGCGCGGGGCGTAGTGTGTGTGGCGCCGCTGGCCTTGACCTCGGTCACACTGCGCGGCCACAACCCGCGAGCCCGCACTTGCTGGCGCGCCTGTTGCGGGCTGTCGGCTTCCACCCGGCCCCGGCAGCCACGGCCCGCCCCATCCTGGGCACGGTATTCGAAGGTTGCCATCCCCTAAACCTCCTGCGTCACGCGCAACAGTTCGTCGACGCTGGTCATGCCGTCGAGTACCCGCTGGCGGCCGTCCTGAAACAGGCTGCGCGACGCCTTGCGCACCTCATCGGTCAGTGCCAGCTCGCTGGCGCCCTGGTGAATCAGCGCGGCCACGGCCGGCGTCACACACACCAACTCGTAAATCCCGATACGCCCGCGATAGCCCTGCTGGCACTGCTCACAACCCACCGCACTGAATACCTGCGGCGCCGCCAGGGGGTCGACCCCCAGACGCCGGCAGGCGCAGGCATCGGCGATGCCGGCGGCCTTGCAGTGCGGGCACAATGCACGCAACAGGCGTTGGGCCAGAATCCCCACCAGGGACGATGCCAACAGGTACGCATCAACACCCATGTCTACCAGCCGGGTCACCGCCCCCACCGCGCTGTTGGTGTGCAGCGTCGACAGCACAAGGTGCCCGGTGAGCGAAGCCTGGACCGCGATTTCGGCAGTCTCGCGGTCGCGGATCTCACCGACCATGACCACATCCGGATCCTGGCGCAGGATGGCACGCAGGCCTCGGGCGAAGGTCATGTCGACCTTGGGGTTGACCGGCATCTGGCCGACACCCGGCAGGTGATATTCGATGGGATCTTCCACCGTCAGGATGTTACGGGTCTGATCGTTCAGGCTGCTGAGCGCCGCGTACAGGCTGGTGGTTTTGCCGGAGCCGGTGGGGCCGGTGACCAGGAAGATGCCGTGGGGTTTGCCCAGCAACTGTCGCAACGCCGCCAGGGTCTCGTCGGGCATGCCCAGGCGCGGCAGTTGCAGGCGCCCGGCCTGTTTGTCCAGCAGCCGCAACACCACTCGCTCGCCATGGGCCGAGGGCAACGTGGAGACCCGCACATCGACCTCATGCCCGGCCAGGCGCAAGGCGATCCGGCCGTCCTGGGGGATACGTTTTTCGGCAATGTCCAGGCGCGCCATGACCTTGATCCGCGACACCAGCAACGTCGCCAGCTCACGCCTTGGCCGGAGTATTTCGCGCAGTTGGCCATCGACTCGCATACGCACCGACAGGTAGTGCTCAAAGGTCTCCAGGTGCACATCGGAGGCCTGCTCGCGCACGGCTTCGCTGAGCAGAGCGTTGATCAGGCGGATAATCGGCGCATCGCCTTGCTGCTCCAGCAGATCGGTGGTTTGCGGCACCTGGTCCACCAGGCTCAGCAGGTCCAATTCGTCGTCCAGGCCCTGGGCGACCGCCTGCGCCGCGCTTTGGCCTTCGCGGTAGACCGCCGCCAGGCGCGTCGCAAAGGTGTCGGCGTCCAGGCGCAGCAGCGGCAAGTCACGGCCACACACCCGGCGGGCCTCGCCGATGGCCGCCAGCGGCGTATCAGCGCGCAACGCCAGGTACCAGCCGGCCTCGCCACGGTCCAGCAACACGCCAAAACGCCTGGCGAAACCGAAGGGCAATTGCTCGCAGGCCACCGTCATGGATTCGGCGCTTTTTTACGTAGGTCCACCACCGGTGGATCGAACAACTCACTGGCATCCAGCGGCAACAACAGTGAGTTATTTTCCTGCGCCCCCGGCTTGCTCAGCTCACGCAGGGTGTCGTAGCGCTGCTGGCTGACAGCCGACAAATCCTGCTTGCTGCGCACGATCGTGGGGCGCAGGAACACCATCAGGTTGCTTTTGGTCTGGGTGTCGCGGCTCCAGCGAAACAACGCGCCCAGGTACGGAATGTCCCGCAGCAACGGCACGCCACTGGCCTGGGTGCGCACGCTGTCCTTGATCAGACCGCCGATCACGATGATCTCGCCGTCGTCCGCCAGGATGGTGCTTTTTAGCGCACGTTTGTTGGTGATCAAATCCGAGGAGTCGATGCCCGACACCGACGGTGCAATGTCAGAGACTTCCTGCTCGACCTCCAGGCGCAAGGTTGAACCCTCGTTGATGTAGGGCTTGATCTTGAGGCTGATGCCGACGTCCTTGCGCTCCACCGTCGTGAACGGATTGTCGGCGCCGCTGCTGTTGGTGGAATAGGAACCGGTCTTGAACGGTACGTTCTGGCCCACGATGATTTCGGCTTCCTGGTTGTCCAGGGTCAGCAGGCTCGGTGTGGACAACAGGTTGCTGCGGGTATTGCTGGCCAGGGCGGAAATCAGTGCGCCAAAGCGGTCCGTACCGAGCTTCAGGACGGCGGCTTCGGGGGCCGCTTTATCGCCGTCGAAATTCAGCCCGCCAATGATCGGAATGCCGGCGCCCGGGAAGTTGATGAAGCCTTTGGCGTCCCCTTTGTCGATCCCCCACTGCACGCCGATGGCTTCGGAAATATCCCCGGTGATCTCGACGATCGCCGCGTGGATCAACACCTGCGCCCGGGGCTGGTCCAGTTGGCGGACGATGTTTTCGATGGTACGGATCTGCGCCGGCTCGGCGATCAGCACCAGGGCGTTCTGGCTTTCGTCCGCCTTGATCATGAAGCTGGCACCCGGTGCGTTATCCCGGGCACCCGCCACGGCAGCCGCCGGCTTCTTGCCCTGCATCATCGAGTCCAACACCTCGGCCAGTTGTCTGGCGTCGCTGTGGCGCAGACGAATCACCCGGGCGTTATCGAGGATCGCCGTGGCCGGCACATCGAGGCTGCGCGCCATGTCGAGCAGCCGTTGACGTACCTCGGGCGGGCCGACAAACAACAGGCGGTTGGTGCGCGTATCGGCCAGCACCTGGATCGCCGTGTCGGCGCTGCGTTTACCCATCGCGGCTTCGAGCACCGGCGCGACATCGGCGGCCTGGGCGTGTTGCAGGGGCAGCACCACATGCTGTTGGCTTTTCCCGGAATCCAGCTGGCGCACCACCTGCGCGATCCGGCCTACATTGGCCGCCGTGTCGGTAATCACCAGGGCGTTGGCCGATACCGACGGGCCGACATAGCCGTTGCTCGACACCAGCGGTCGCACCAGCCCGGCAATGTCACCGGCACTGCTGCTGCCCAGGGCGATGACCTGAGTGGTGAACTGCGAGGCCGTGGTTTTGTTGCCGGCGCTCTGGCCGGCGCGGGTCTTGGCCTCGGCAACCGGGGCAATCAGGATCCGGTCGCCCTCGTCGATCACGGTGAAGTTGTGGGCATCGAGCACCGAGTAGAACAGCCGGCGCACGCCCTCCCGATCCAGGGCCTGGCGCGACATCACCGTCACACGCCCGGACACTCGCGGGTCGAGCACCACGGTGGTGCCGAGGATGTCGGATATTTCTTCGACGATGTCCCGCAGTTCGGCATTGTTCATCGCCAGTTGCCATTTTTCTTCTTCGGCCCACGTCGCGTCATGAAACAGCCCTGCGCACAAGGCCGAAAAAAGCAGCAAAGAGCGCAGGGTATTGACGCTGGGAAAACGCTTCATCAACTTGATCACTCTGATTGCCCGGCCATCGGGCGTAGAAAACGCGTGGGAATCGCCGGTATCGGCGTCTCGGTGCCCGCCTCAAGCCGTTGCAGGAAACGGTCGCCGCCGGTTTGCAACATCAGCCGCTCCTCGCGGCCTTTGTTCCACAGCACCACATGGTCGGCGCTCACCCGGCGCAACGTGCTGCCACCGGGCAAATGCTCGCCCACCACGTACAGCCGCGAGCCTTGGGCGTCGGCCAACAGCGCCTTCGACAACCCGTTACGCGCGATAAAACTGGCCTGTAAGGTGAGGTTCTGCGTGCTCGCCCGCAGATGGGTTTGCGGCACCAGCCCCAGCACGGTCGCCACGGCTGTCGCATCCAGCGCCTCACGCAACGGGGCGACCGGCGCCGACGTGTCGGCGATTGGCGCAGCGGTGAAGTGCTGGCGAAACCGCAGCTCTTGCCAGACCAGAAACGCCCCGTAGGCCACGGGCAACAACAGCAGCCCGGCCACACTCAAGCGCCGCCCCGGTAATCCAACGCTCACGGCAAGCTCATCTGTATCGGGGCTGTGCACGGTGGACGCGCGGGCGCAGCAACATCCGGCGCAACACACGGTCGCCGCACAGCTCATGCACCACCACCGCGCCGATGTGCAGCAGCACCAGCAGTAACAGCATGACGCAGGCCACGATATGCACGGCAAAACAGCGGGCAATCAGCACCGGGTCGCTCAAGGGCTGGGGGATTTCCAGCAGCGCGAACACGCTGATCGGGCGGTCCATCATCAATACGCCGCTGAACAGCACCACACCCACCATGAGGTAGATCGACAGATGGCCGAACGTTGCGAGCAGTTGCACAAGGGACAGAGATATCACGCGCGCAGGCTGGGCATGCAGAATCGTGAGGAAGATGCGCCAGACGAACACCGGGATAAACACCGTGGTCAGCGACACATTGAAAAACCCGACCGCGTGTTTGATTGCGGCAGGCACCGGCAGGCTGGCGATATAAAAACCGGACACCAGCGTCCACAGAATGACCACCGCCGACAACCAGTGCAGCAGCACTCGCTGTCTCGAGTAACCGGAAACTGACATGTGTGACTCGACTCTGGATAAAAAAGTCGGGCGGCCTGGCTCAGGCCGCCCGAAACATCAGGCAGGATTTACAGCTTGTCCCATGCGGCGTGCGAATGCGCACCTACGCCCGGCTCATAGCCGTTGGCGCTCGGGCTGTATTGTTTGCAATAACCGTCGGCCGGCCATTGCTTGCATTCGTAAACCTCATTGGTCTTGGGTTGCAGCACCTTGGTACCAGCCTTATAGCTTGCCAGGCCCTGAGGGAAGACGAAGTCGTACTCGATGCCGGCGCCTTCACCCGACAGGGTCACCGCCTGGGTATCCTGGCGCGTGGTGCGGCCATCCAGAGTGGTGCCTACCAGCGTCAGGGTGTGCGGGCCCGGATTGGAACGCACGTCCATCTCCAGGGTTGCAGAGCCACTCTCGACGGTCTGCTTGAGGCTGCCCGTGGCTTTGTTTTTGTCATCGAACAAGGTGGCTTCGATGTTCATTTGACGGTTGCCCACCATGCCGAAATCGAGCTTGACCAACCCTTTTTCCAGCACGTATTCAGGCTTGATGGCGCCCAGCGCCAGGGTGGCGGCGATGTCTTCTTGCATCTCCTGCTGAATTTCGTAGCGCACTACGCCGCTTTCTTTCTGGGCATAGATCGTGTTGCTGCCTTTGACCGGTTCGATGTCGCCCGCATCGTTACGGACACCGGCACGTACCAACTCGTGGGTCTGGTTAATTTTTTCCGCGAGTTTGAATGCCCACTCCTGCGGTTTGCCTTCTTCAGCATTGTCGATGCTGATTTCAACGCTGTAAGGGGTGCTCTCACCGCTGCCGTTAAAGGCGCGGGCCTTGACCTTGTCACCGGCCAGCAAGGTGGTCTCGCTGGCGATGTTTCCCACTGCGGACCAGCCTCCAGGCAACGCCGCTTCGGCTTGAATGTCGACATCGACGACGCTATAGAACGCCGCATCCGTATCAGCCACCGTCCACACCGCCAGGATCACGTGATAGCCAGACCTGTCATCCGGGATGGTGCAGTGATGCTTGGTATCGGCCACAGGCTTCTCGCCACGGCCATCGACCTCACAGAACGGCGCGCTGTCGAACGAGGCACGGGTCAGGGGTTGGTTCGGGTTCCAGTCCTTGCGGGTGATGAAGTACTCATGTTTGGTGGCCGGGTGCACGGCCGTGTACCTCCACTGGAAATCAATGCTGCGATCCTTCAATTCCGTCTTGTACCAACGTGTGGCGGACTGGGCGTCCATCGCTGAAAAAGACGGGTTGCCACCACTGGCGATCTTGCCGTCAACCGGCCCCTGCAGAGGCCCGCCGCCAGCACCGGCAGGAAACCCCTTGAAGGTTTCACCGACACTTTGTGGTTCGTATTGCGCGTTGCCGCAGTCGTTGTTCAAACCTTGCTGGCAAGCATAGGCACGCGATGGCGGGTATTGCGCATGCCCGTGGGCGCTGGCGCCTTGAGAGGCCAACATCGCCGACAGCAGAACCGCCGAAGACGTGCACGTAAAGACGGCACGGCGGCTATAAATTTTTGATTTCATCACTATTTCCAGACTGCAAGTGAGAACGCCAGGCAGGCGCCGTTCTTTTGCACGGCGTAACGCCGAACAACGGAAAGAAAGCCTATCGGGAAGAAAGGACGAAGTCTGTGAGCCGCCACTTACGTTCTTGCAAGAAATTTCTTATAGACAGCTCTAATGAGTAGAGCTAAGTGAGCGACAAAATTTCCGGGCAATTTCCTACATCTTTAAGAGACATGACTGACATCGAAACAGCGTTAATATCCCGCGCCAAACTCCATCAGACGATCAGGGAAGTTGCACATGCATAAAGTTGTACTGGTCGATGACCACCCCTTTATCAGAGCTTCCGTACGCGCGCTGGTGACTCAGGCCGGGCACAAAGTCGTGGCAGAAGCCGACAATGGTGTTGATGCGATCACCGCGGTCCGTGAATGGACGCCCGACCTGGTACTGCTGGATATCACCATGCCGCGCATGGACGGCATCACGGTGATCGAGAGAATCCGCGCGCTGGAAATGACCCCCAAAATCATCGTGCTGTCCTACCTGTCACCCGAGCATTACGCCATGCGCTGCGTCACTGCCGGGGCCGCCGGTTTTATCTGCAAGAGCGATGAGCTCAGTACCCTGCCCCAGGCCATCAAGAGCGTGATGGACGGCTATGTGTACTTCCCCCAGAGCAGCGTTCCGCTCAATGGCAAGGTCGGTGTGTTCACGCACGAGGAGCAACTGATTGCGACCTTGTCCAACCGTGAACTCTCGGTGTTCCAGCAGCTGTCCAACGGCATGAGCAATAAAGACATCGCCACCAATATCCTGCTCAGCAGCAAGACCATCAGCTGTTATAAAGCCCGGCTTTTCGCAAAGCTGAATGTGACGTCGGTGGTTGAGCTCGCGGATATGGCGCGGCGCAATAGTATTATTTAGGGGCTGGCGTGTTGAAACACTTGATCAACGAATGTGAAGGCATTTGCGCCGACGACCTGGGGCTGAGCGATCGCCAACAACTGATGGACGCGCCCGCCGAGCAGCCACCGCAGCCCCCAAAGGCCAGCGGTGCATTAAGCGTACTGATCGTGGATGACTTCATCGCCAACCGTGTGGTCTTGCGCCAACAACTCAGTTACCTGGGGCACGACGTACATGAGGCGCAAAGTGGCACGCACGCGTTGGAACTGTGGAACAGCCAACCGTTCGACGTGGTAATCAGCGATTGCAACATGCCCGGCATGAGCGGCTATGAACTGGCGCGCTCGATTCGCCGGCAAGAGCAACAACGAGGGGAACCCAACTGCCTGCTGCTGGGTTTCACCGCCAACACCGCGCCGGAAGAAAAACAGCGTTGCCTCGACTCGGGCATGAATGACTGCCTGTTCAAACCCGTGAGTCTTCAGCAACTGATCGACCGTTTGCAGCCTTTACAGGCCGAGTGCTTTGCACAGGATCAAGGGGCCGACCCCAGCATCACATGCATCGAAAAACAGCTGGGCGCATTCACCTTCGACAACCCCGCGGTGATTCAGGAATTGAAGGATGAGTTACTGAGCAACAGTCGCGTGGATATCGACCTTCTGGCCACGCTGATCCGGGAGGATGACCGGGAAGGGTTGGCGGAGTTTGCCCATAGGGTGAAAGGCCCCGCCCGGTTGATTCGCTACGAACAGCTGATTGTGTGCTGCGAAAACCTTGAGGCTGCTGCACAGGCTTCGCCGGGCAGGCTAGAGGAACTGGCCGATGCGCTGGAACGCTGCCTGGTGCACCTGGTGGACTGCCTTGGGGGCGATCCGGGCATCACTGATCCGCTGCATAAATAATGGTTTGCGCACAGTCGGGCGCAGCGGGCCGGCGGGTAAAGTAGGTGTCGCCTTCATCCGTATGAATCTCGTATTCAAACTTGGTTGCAGTGACATGCCTGATGATCTTCAGCACCCGCTGGAACTTCACGCTTTGGGTGCCGTTCTGGTTGGGCCCGGTGAGTACGTTGACGCTTTGAAACCAGCCGTCGTTCTTCCTGTTTGCCACCAGGGCGCCGCTCATGGCTTCGAACCGCTCCAGCCGGGTAAAGCCCCACAATGTTTGCTCTTCCACGGTTTGGCCGAGGGCGGCCGAACCGGTAAACACAAACAGATTGATCGCCGGGCTGTCTTCGCAGAAGAAATCGTAGGGCACCAACCCATCGACCATTTTCTTGCCGGCCACGAAGCCCTTTTTGTGCACCTGAAACATCGCCACCTCCACGCCAATGGCGTCACTGAACATCAGCTCACGCAGAGGGAAAGTCTAAGGGCGCAGGGCGTACAGGGCGGTCAAGCCAATGTAATTTCGTGTAAAGATCCCAGCCGGGGCAGGTTGATTTCCACGGTCAACCCGCCGGGTGGCTGGTTGTACGCCACGATGGTACCGCCATGCATTTCCACAGCCCGCAAGGCGATCGCCAGGCCCAGTCCGAAACCGCTATCGGCGTCGTTCGGGCCGCGTTCAAAGGGCCAGAAAATACGCGGCAACCGCAGCGGTTCAACCCCCGGCCCCTGGTCACTGATCAAAACCCTCAGCCAGGGTGTGTAGGGATTGATCTGCGCCGTGACCAGCACCGTCGTATCCGGTCGCGTGTAGCGCACCGCATTTCGAACGATATTCTCGAAACACCGGTACAACAGCTCGCCGCTGGCACAACTGACAAAGGCCGGGCACGCCTGCAAGCTGACACGACAGCCTTTGATACCGGCCTCGAACTGCGCATCCTCGACAATCACCGCCAGCAATTCGACGATATCCACCGGCTCGCGCTCGATGCTCTCGGGGCGGCCCTGCACGCGCGCCAGGGTCAACAGCGCCTCGATCAGTGTGTCCATGCGCGCCGATTCACGCTGGATGCGCCCGAGCATTTCCTCGCGTGCCGGGGCTTGCTGCAGCAGCCCGATGGCCGCTTGCATGCGCGTCAACGGTGAGCGCAGTTCATGGGAGATGTCGTGCAGCAGCTGTTGCTGGGCTTCCACCAGCAGTCTCAGCTGGTTGGCCATGCGGTCGCAGTCTTCGGCCAGGTCGACGATTTCATCACGGCGCTTGCCCATCATCGGCCGCACCCGGGTTTCGAAGCGCCCCTGGGCCACCTCGCCCATCGCCCGCCGCAGGAATGCCAACGGCCACGCCAGGTAGTAGGCCATGTACCCGCTGAACAGCGCACTCATCATGGTGCCGATGATCAACGGAATCCAATGGCCCAGCCGCCCGGGGTCGTGAGGTTTCAGGGACGACCTCAGTGACAGCGCGACGCCGTCCTTGCTGATCAGCGACTTTTCATAAGCCGGCCGCAGGACCGGCATGCCGGCCAGCAGTTGACCGGCACTGTCATAGACACCGATGGCCTGGCCGCGGGCAGGCTCCCACACCGCCAGGAGCTGGCGGCCCGAATCGACACCGTATTGCGCCAGCAACTGTTCTTCGCTGGCCAGGATCGCATCCAGGTGATGATCCCCGGGCCCCAGGCTGCCCGCCACCAGAATGCTCAACCCCACCAGGAACGTCAGGCTGGTGGCCAGCCAAAAGGCCAGGAACAGTTTCCAGAACAGCCGGCTGGGTTTCATCATTCGGCGATCAACAGGTAGCCGAGGCCGCGCACACTCTGGATCCAGGCCTTGGCGTCGGGGCGCGGGCCCAACTTCTGGCGAATGCTGCTGATGTGCACGTCGATGCGCCGGTCATAGCGGGTCAGCGGGCAACCCAGGGCGTTGAGGGACAGGTCCTTTTTGCTCACCACCTGGCCGGCGCAGCGGGCCAGCACTTCAAGCAGGCTGAATTCGGTGCTGGTCAGCCCCAGCTCGCAACCGTTCCAACGGGCCTGGCGTTTGCCGGGCCACAGCATCAGCGCGCCGGTCTTGATGACCTCCCCGGTCGGCTGGCCCACGGGCTGCACCCGGCGCATGATGGCGCGCAGGCGCGCCACCAGCTCACCGGGGGAACTGGGCTTGGGCACGTAATCGTCCGCGCCAAGCTCCAGCCCGGTGATGCGGTCGATGTTGTCGCCGCGGGCGGTGAGCAACACCACCGGCACCTGGCTGCTGGCGCGGATACGCCGCAGCACCTCGATGCCCGACAGCCTGGGCAGCATCACGTCCAGTACCACAATGCTGTAGCGCCCCGACAGCGCCTCCACTTCGCCCTCCTCGCCGGTGTGCACGCAGGTCGCCTCAAAGCCTTCATGCTCCAGGTATTGGCTCAGCATTTCAGTCAGTTCCTGGTCATCGTCGACTAGCAATACGCGGATCATGGCGAGCTCGTGAAGGGGTCTGGCCACAGTATCGCCCAGCGTCACCGCCCCGGGGCCAACCTTTACCTAACTTGACACTTGGTTAACCGCACCAAACCCCCGGCGCTCTTATGCTTGCCGTCCACCCGTCTGGCCGCGTTGTGGTGACCCGTCTGCGGCGGGTCATCCCGGCGCGCTTGCGCTGCTTGTCGATGTGTTCTGGAAAAGATCTTGATGAATTTTTCGCGCCTGCTCTGCTCGGTTGCGCTGCTGCTCAATGTCACACTTGCACACGCTGAAGCCTTCAAAATCTCGGATATCCGTATCAACGGCCTGCAACGGGTTTCTGCAGGCAGCGTGTTTGGTGCCTTGCCGCTGAACGTGGGGGACGAAGCGGATGATCGGCGCCTGGTGGATTCCACCCGCGCGTTGTTCAAGACCGGCTTCTTCCAGGACATCCAGTTGAGCCGCGACGGCACCGTGTTGATCATCAATGTGGTCGAGCGCCCCTCGGTGTCCAGCATCGAGTTCGAAGGCAACAAGGCCATCGCCACCGAAGACCTGCTCAAAGGCATGAAGCAGTCGGGCCTGGCCGAGGGCGAGATCTTCCAGCGTGCCACCCTCGAAGGCATGCGCAACGAACTGCAGCGCCAGTACGTGGCCCAGGGTCGCTACGCGGCCACGGTCGACACCGAAGTACTGCCGCAACCGCGCAACCGCGTGGGCCTGAAGATCAAGATCGACGAAGGCTCCGTGGCCGCGATCCAGCACATCAACGTAGTGGGCAACAAGGTATTTACCGACAAGGAACTGGCCGGCACCTTCACCCTCAAGACCAGCAATTGGCTGTCGTTCTTCACCAACGATGACAAGTACGCCCGCGAAAAACTCACCGGTGACCTGGAGCGCCTGCGCTCCTATTACCTGGACCGGGGCTATATCAACATGGATATCACCTCGACCCAGGTGTCCATCACCCCGGACAAGAAACACGTCTACATCACCGTCAACATCAACGAAGGCGAGAAATACACGGTGCGCGACGTGAAGCTCAGCGGCGAATTGAAAGTCCCGCAGGACCAGCTCGAGGCCCTGTTGCTGGTGCAGAAAGGCCAGGTATTCTCGCGCAAGCTGATGACCACCACCTCGGACCTGATTACCCGGCGCCTGGGTAACGACGGCTACACCTTCGCCAACGTCAACGGCGTACCCACACCCCACGATGAAGACCACACCGTGGACATCGTGTTTGCCGTCGACCCGGGCAAGCGCGCCTACGTGAACCGCATCAACTTCCGTGGCAACACCAAGACCGACGACCAGGTACTGCGCCGGGAAATGCGCCAGATGGAAGGCGGCTGGGCCTCGACCTACCTGATCGACCAGTCCAAGGTCCGCCTGGAGCGCCTGGGGTTCTTTAAAGAGGTCAACGTTGAAACCCCGGCCGTGGCGGGTGTAGATGACCAGCTGGATGTGAACTACGCCGTGGAAGAACAGGCGTCCGGCTCGATCACCGCCAGCGTCGGGTTTGCCCAGGATGCGGGGCTGATCCTCGGCGGCTCCATCACCCAGAACAACTTCCTCGGTACCGGGAACTACGCCAGCCTGGGCTTGACCCGCTCGCAATACCAAAGCAAGTACAACATCGGCTTTACCAACCCCTACTTCACACCGGACGGGGTGAGCCTGGGCTACAACGCGTTCTATAGCGCCACCGATTACAACAACTACTACGACGATGGCAGCGGTGTTTCCTACTACTCCATCAACAGCTATGGCGCCGGGGCCACACTCGGCTACCCGATCAATGAAACCTCGCGGTTGAGTTTTGGCCTGACGGTGCAACACGACAGCATCGACCCGGGTGTCTACAGCTCCGACGAGATCTACGACTTTCTGCAGCACAACGGCAGTGAGTTCACCAACTTCAAGGCCAACCTGGGTTGGTCGGAGTCAACCCTGAACAAAGGCGTGATGCCGACCCGTGGTTACTCGCAGAACCTGAACCTGACGGTGACCGTGCCGGGCAGTGACCTGAGTTTCTACAAGGTCGATTATTCCGGGCAGGCGTTCCTGCCGGTTACCAATTCGACAACGCTGCGCTTCCATACCAAGCTCGGTTACGCCGACGGATACGGCTCGACGGACGGCCTGCCGTTTTATGAAAACTACACCGCCGGGGGCGAGGGTTCGGTGCGGGGGTTTGAGAGCGGGACGCTTGGGCCGCGTAGTACGCCGGCCACGGGCGCGTATGCCAGTGCGGGGCAGGAGTACTATTCAGACCGGGATGCGGAGGCGTTGGGCGGTAACATTCTGATCACCGGTGGGGCGGAATACCTGTTCCCGATGCCGTTCCTCAAGGACAACAAGTCGGTCCGCACCTCCGTCTTCTGGGATGTGGGTAACGTGTACTCAGACAAGTGCGCGCTGACTACCACTCAGGGTTGCAATGGGGTTGACCTCAGTCAGTTGGCCGCCTCGGTGGGCGTTGGTGCTACGTGGTATAGCCCGTTGGGGCCGTTGAGTATCAACCTGGCGCTGCCGGTGCGTACGCCGGAGAATGCAACCAAGCAGGTGTTCCAGTTTTCCATGGGGCAGAATTTTTGACCTGCTGGAGGGTGGGGGCATATCCGTTGCTGCGGTAACGGCCGCTTATGGTTCCGCTCTTACAGCGGCTCACTTTTGAACAGCGCAAAAGTAAGCAAAACGCTCTTGCCCCACCACTCGGCACCTCGCTATGGCTCGGTGTGCCCTCTCTCCGGCATTACTCCGCGGGCCGCCGCGACGGGGCGTCCCTGCCCCGTCGCGGCTAAACCGGCGTCCTGCCGGTTTACCCGCTCCGTAATACCTGCGTTCGGCCAGCGTGGTTTAACGGGGCGCCTAAGAC
>NZ_JACARE010000039.1 GCF_013386765.1 Pseudomonas yamanorum | reverse complement strand
GTGCGCATGGCTTACCTGGGCGGTTGATGCCGACTCTGTAGGAGCTGGCTTGCCTGCGATGCTGACGCCTCGGTGTACCTGAAACACCGAGGCGTCAGCATCGCAGGCAAGCCAGCTCCCACATTTGTTTTGCGAAACCAGAAATTATTTTCCCCAGGTTTGTAACGAATCCCTTCCCCCTTTCTCTAGTGGTGTAAGCAGGCGAACATGCTTGCCAACTCAACCCACTGCTGGAGATACACCATGACTACCAAAACCCGCTCGCTGTCCGCCGCTACCCTCGTCCTGGCCCTGGGTTCGGCCCTGAGCCTGTCCGCCCTGACCACCACCGCCCACGCCGCCGATGACATGCAGAAATGCTTCGGTGTCGCCGAAGCCGGCAAGAACGATTGCGCTGCAGGCGCTGGCACCACTTGCGCCGGCACCTCGAAAGTCAAGGATCAGGCCAACGCCTGGAAACTGGTCCCGGCCGGTACCTGCCTGAAAACCCCAAGCGCCACCTCGCCAACCGGTTTCGGCCAGGAAGCGGCCTTCACCGCCAAGTCCTGAAACCCTGCGCAGCCTGAGTACTGACGATGACGCTCTCACGCACCCCCTCCATCTCCCAGGCTCAGGCGCCCGGCCTCCCACGTCGGGCCGGGCTGGGACTCAAGAACGAGCACTTCAGTGAAGTGCTCGAGACTTCCCCCGACATCGGTTTTTTTGAAGTCCACGCCGAAAACTACATGGTGGCCGGCGGGCCTTTCCATCATTACCTGGGATTGATCCGCGAGCAGTACCCGCTGTCGCTGCACGGCGTGGGCCTGTCCATCGGCGGCGAAGGTCCGCTGAACAGCGAGCACCTGACGCGCCTTGCGACGCTGATCGAACGCTATCAACCCCACTCCTTTTCCGAACACCTGGCCTGGTCCAGCCACGGCCCGGTGTTTCTCAATGATTTGCTGCCCCTGGCGTATGACGATGAAACCCTGAAGCGGGTGTGCGAGCACATCGACCAGGTGCAAACCCGTCTGCAGCGGCCAATGCTGCTGGAGAATCCGTCGACCTACCTGCAGTTCCAGAGCTCCACCCTGGAAGAGACCGACTTCATCAGTGAAGTGATCCGCCGCACCGGCTGCGGGCTGCTGCTGGACGTGAACAATGTGTATGTGTCGTGCATCAACCATCAGCAAGACCCGCTGAAATACATCGATGCCTTGCCGCTGCACGCCGTGGGCGAGATTCATCTGGCAGGTTTTGCCGAAGACACCGACAGCCTCGGTGACCGGCTGCTGATTGATGATCACGGCGCGCCGATCGACAACGCGGTATGGCAGCTGTATCAGCACGTGCTCACACGCACCGGGCCGGTGGCCACGCTGATCGAGCGCGACAACCAGGTGCCGGCCTTCAGCGTGCTGCACGCCGAAGCGCGCCAGGCCGAGCGGTATCTGCTGGAGGCGCGCACATGAGCCGCCAGGAGGCATTTGCCAGCGCCCTGTTGTCGGCAGACGAAACGTGCCCGCCAGGTGTGTTCAGCCGCAACGGCGCCGACCCGGCCAGCCGTTTTGCGGTGTATCGCAACAATGTTCACAGCTCCCTGATCAACGCCCTGGCCGCCGGCTACCCGGTGACCCTGCAGTTGGTGGGCGATGAGTTTTTTCGCGCGATGGCCGGCGTGTATGTCCAGGAGTTCCCGCCCACAAGCCCGCTGATCAATGAGTACGGCGGCGACCTGGCCGACTTCATCCAGGGCTTCGCCCCCGCCGCCAGCGTGCCGTACCTGGCTGACGTGGCTCGCCTGGAGCGGCTGCGGGTCAGGGCCTATCACGCGGCAGACGCTACGCCACTGGATCAGCAGGAAGTCATCGCCACCCTGCAACAGCAGTCGGACCTGAGCGATCTGCGCCTGCAACTGCATCCGTCATTGGCCACCCTGAACTCGGCCTATGCCGTCGTAGCTTTATGGGCCGCACACCAGACGGACGAATCCCTCGCCACCCTCGACCCCTTCCACGCCCAAAGCGCGCTGGTGCTGCGCAACGGCCTGGACGTTCAGGTATTTCACATCGACAGCGGCTCGGCAGCGTTTATCAACAGCCTGAACAACGGCTGGCCGCTGGGGATGGCCATGGCCTACGCCCTCGATGCCGCCGCCGAATTTGACCTGCACTCATGCCTGGCCCTGCTGATCGGCCATGGCGCCATCACCCACTTGCACACAGAACAAAAGGTATCGCCATGAACACCACCGCCCCCGGCCTGATCCAACGGATCATTCAGCTCTTCGAGAAAATCCCCTACAGCCTGATCGCCTTCGTCGCACGCTTCTCCATTGCAGCGGTGTTCTGGAAATCCGGCCAGACCAAGGTTGAAGGCTTCGCCGTGGACCTGATCGGTGGCACCTTCCAACTGGGCTGGCCGCACTTGGCGCCGTCTACACTGCCGCTGTTTCGCAGCGAGTACCACGTGCCGCTGCTGTCGCCCGAAGTAGCGGCGCACATGGCCGCGTTCGCTGAACACTTTTTCCCGGTGCTGATCCTGGTGGGGTTTGCCACGCGCTTCTCGGCACTGGCGTTGCTGGGCATGACGTTGACCATCCAGCTGTTCGTCTACCCGGAAGCCTACCCGACCCACGGCACCTGGATCGCGCTGCTGTTGCTGTTGATGGCCAAGGGGCCGGGCAGCTTCGCCCTTGATCACCTGATCGCCCGGCGCTACCGCTAAAGGCGATCCAGGGCTTCGCCGCTGCGCTTGAACCAGCCCACCAGATAATCCGCCAATACCTGGGTGCGCCGTGGCAGCCCGCCCTGGTACGGATGGACCAGGTACATCGGCATGCTGCGGGTCTGATAATCCCGCAGGAGCCAGCGCAGGCGACCGTCAGCCAATTCCGCGTGCAGCACGTAGGATGGCAAACGTGCGATGCCCGCCCCCACCAGCGCAGCCTTCTTCAACAAGTTGTAATGATTGGAGGCAAAGGTCCCGGAAACGCGAACCCGCAACAGCTCATGTTGCTGGTGGTACAGCCACTCTTCACGACCGCTGTAGTGGCTGTTCAGTAAACAGTTGTGGCCCACCAGCTCAGCCGGTGTCAGCGGCTCGCCGTGCTGCTCCAGGTACGCCGGGCTGGCGCAGGTCATCTCATGCCAGGCCAGCAACGGCTTGGCCACCAATCGCTCGTCATTCGCGACTTCCGAGCGCACCGCCAGGTCGAAGCCGTCCCGTGCCAGGTCTCGATACTGGTTGTTGAGTTCCAGCTCGATCTGCACCTGCGGGTACTCCCGGGAAAACTCCAGCAACAGACCGTCGAAGAAGGTTTCCCCAAGGGAAACCGGAACCGTCATACGCACCGGGCCGACCAGGTCGTCCTTGAGCCTGGCCAATGCCTGACGCGCCCGCTCCACCTGGACCACCAGCGCCTGAGCCTGTGGCAACAGCGCCGCGCCCGCCGCCGTGAGACTCAAACGGCGGGTGGTTCGATGCAGCAACACCACCGAAAACTGTGCCTCCAACTGGCTGATGCGCTTGGACAGTTGCCCCTTGCTGCAGCCCAATTGCTGGGCCGCCAGGGTAAAGCTGCCGGCTTCGATCAACACCGCAAACGCCGCCAGGTCATCCATTTCGCTCATGGATTGTTTCCATTTGAAAACCAAAGGTTGCCTATTAGTGCACTTATCCTCAGGAAAAATCACTCTAGACTGAAATCTCACCTACATATCTGGAGGAAGGCACGATGAAAATCCTGTTGATTGGCGCAAGCGGCACCGTGGGCTCGGCGGTCAAGGCAGAGCTGTCACAACGTCATGAAGTGATCAGCATCGGTCGCAAAAGCGGCGACTTTCAGGTCGATATCAGCGACAGCGCCTCGATCCGCAAACTGTTCGAGCAAACCGGCAAGTTCGACGCACTGGTCTGCGCCGCCGGCAGCGTCAACTTCGTGCCCTTGGGCGAGATGAGCGAGGCCGACTTTGACCTGGGCCTGCAGGACAAGTTGATGGGCCAGGTGAACCTGCTGTTGATTGGCCGTGAGTTCGCCAACGACGGCGCGTCGTTCACCTTCACCAGCGGCATTCTCAACCGCGACCCGATTCGTACCGGCGCCTCGGCAGCCCTGGTCAACGGCGCGCTGGATGCCTTCGTAAAAGCCGCAGCCATTGAGCTGCCGCGCGGCCTGCGCATCAACTCGGTCAGCCCTACGGTGCTGCTGGAAGCCATGGGCAGCTATGCACCGTACTTCCGTGGGTACAAACCCGCTCCGGGTGCAGAAGTGGCGCTGGCCTACGCTAAAAGCGTGGAAGGCCTACAGACCGGGCAGACGTTTATCGTTGGTTGATTCAACCTGTGTCCCGGGCTTGTGATGCACCGCCAGCCTGCGTAACGTGGCGGCACTTATCAGGAGACCCGATAATGCGTGCCGCCCGTACCCTAGTTTTATTTGCCCTGTTGCCCTTGTTCTCCGCCTGCCAGATGTTCGACAGCGAGCCGGCCAAGCCCTCTCTCGCCGGGCTGACCCGCATGCAGGGTGAGCTGACGGCTCAGGGTGACAAACTGCTGTTCCAGCCCTGCAACGACAAACGCAACTACGTGGTCAACGACACCGGCGGCACCAGCATCCTGCAGGAGGCCGCTTCTCTTGCCGGCCAGCAGGGCGCGCTGTTTGCCGACATACGCGGCAAGTTCTCCGGCGTCGCCAGCGGCACTGAAGGCAAGGTGGACCTGCAACAGGTGTATCGCGTCGAGCGCTCGACCTCAGCCTGCGATGACCCCGACTTCAAGCGCATGATCCTGCGGGCCAACGGCCACAAGCCGGCCTGGGCCATGAACGTCACCGCCAAGGGCATGGTGCTGGAACGCGAAGGCCAGCCGCCATTGGCCGTACCTTATGTGGAAGAGCAATCAGGCGACGGACGGTTCAACCTGATGACCGAAGCCAATAACCAGCACATCGAACTGTGGGTGGCCCCGCAGCGCTGTGTCGACAGCGCCAGCGGCAGCCTGCAACACATGTCTGCCGAGCTGCGGGTCAATGGCCAGGTGCAGCGCGGTTGCGCGTCGTTCGGCGGTTCGCGGGACGACTGATTGCCCGCTGCGCTGTTTTAACATGACGGGAAACCGCAGTTGGGGCTTATAATCGCCGGTTTGCAAAACAGCCGGCCTCTTTGCCCGCCGCCTACCGGATTTCTGTCATGTTACGAATCACCGAACTCAAGCTGCCCATCGACCATCCCGTAGAAGACCTGCGGCCTGCCATCGTGCAGCGCCTGGGCATCGCCAGTGATGACCTGCTCGATTTCACCCTGTTCAAACGCAGCTACGACGCCCGCAAAAAGTCGTCGGAGCTGTGCTTCATCTACACCATCGATTTGCAAGCCAAAGGCGAGGCGGCCTTGCTGCTCAAGTTCGCCGACGACCGCAACGTCAACCCGGCACCGGACATCAGCTACAAAGTCGTGGGGCATGCGCCGGAAGGCCTGACCGAGCGGCCGATTGTGGTGGGTTTTGGCCCGTGCGGGATCTTCGCCGGGCTGTTGCTGGCACAGATGGGCTTCAAGCCGATCATCCTTGAACGCGGCCGCGAAGTGCGCCAGCGCACCAAGGACACCTGGGGCCTATGGCGCAAAAACGTGCTGAACCCGGAATCCAACGTGCAATTTGGTGAAGGCGGCGCCGGCACGTTCTCCGACGGCAAGCTCTACAGCCAGATCAAGGACCCGAAATTCCACGGCCGCAAGGTGCTGCACGAGTTCGTCAAGGCCGGCGCGCCGGACGAAATCCTCTACGTCAGCAAGCCGCACATCGGTACATTCCGCCTGACCGGCGTCGTGGAAAACATGCGCCAGCAGATCATCGCCCTGGGCGGTGAAGTGCGTTTCGAGCAGCGGGTCACCGACGTGCTGATCGAAGACGGCCAGTTGAACGGCGTGGTGGTGGATGGCGGGGAACAGATCCTCTCCAAACACGTGATCCTGGCCCTCGGCCACAGCGCCCGTGACACCTTCCGCATGCTCCACGGCCGTGGCGTGTACATGGAAGCCAAGCCGTTCTCGGTGGGCTTCCGTATCGAACACCCGCAATCGCTGATCGACGCCGCGCGCCTGGGCAAGTATGCCGGCCACCCGAAACTCGGCGCGGCTGATTACAAGCTGGTGCACCACGCCAAGAACGGTCGTTCGGTGTACAGCTTCTGCATGTGCCCGGGCGGCACCGTAGTCGCAGCGACGTCCGAGCCGAACCGCGTAGTGACCAACGGCATGAGCCAATACTCGCGTAACGAGCGCAACGCCAACTCCGGGATCGTGGTGGGCATCACCCCGGAAGTGGATTACCCGGGCGGCCCGCTGGCCGGCATCGAGTTGCAGGAGCGCCTGGAATCCCACGCGTTCATCCTCGGTGGCAGCAACTACGAAGCGCCGGCGCAACTGGTCGGTGATTTCATTGCCGGCAAGCCGTCCACCGCCATCGGTACGGTGGAGCCGTCCTACAAGCCCGGCGTGGCCTTGGGCGACTTGGCCCTGGCGTTGCCGGACTTTGCCATCGAAGCCATTCGCGAGGCACTGCCGGCGTTCGAGAAGCAGATCAAGGGCTACTCGCTGCATGATGCGGTGCTGACCGGAATCGAGACCCGCACTTCGTCGCCGCTGCGGATTACCCGTAACGAGTCGATGCAGAGCCTGAACGTGAAGGGTTTGTTCCCGGCGGGTGAAGGTGCCGGTTATGCCGGTGGGATTTTGTCGGCGGGTGTCGACGGAATTCGGATTGCCGAGGCGTTGGCGCGGAATATGTTGGGTATCGAGACCTGACCTAAAACCTTGTAGGAGCCGGCTTGCCGGCGATGGCGTCCTCAAGATCGCCATCGCCGGCAAGCCGGCTCCTACAGTGGGTGTTTCAGATATTGGCGCGCAACACGCTGTCCGGCAGCACTTCTCCCCGCTCGACACTGGCTGCAACGGCCGCAATCAAACCCTCCAGCTCATACCCCTGCCCTGCCAGCCAGGCCTGATCGTAATAAGTCGTGGCATAGCGCTCACCCCCGTCGCACAAGATCGCCACGATCGAGCCCGACTCCCCCGCCGCCTTCATCTGCTGCGCCGCAATCAATGCACCGATCAGGTTGGTGCCGCTGGAACCGCCCACTCGCCGCCCCAAGCGCTGTGCCAGGTAATGCATGGCGGCCAGGGACAGCGCATCCGGCACCTTGACCATTGCATCAATCACCTTGGGCAAGAACGACGCCTCAACCCGAGGCCGGCCAATGCCCTCGATACGCGAGCCACACTCCAGGCGCAGGCTGGTGTCGCCGCTCAGGTAATAGTCAAAAAACACCGAACGCTCCGCGTCCGCGCACAACACCCGGGTGCAGTGCTGGCGATAACGCACATAACGCCCCAGCGTTGCCGTGGTGCCGCCCGTGCCGGGGCTGGAAATCAGCCAGCTCGGCTCCGGGTAACGTTCAAAGCGCAACTGCTGAAAGATCGATTCGGCGATGTTGTTGTTGGCCCGCCAGTCGGTGGCGCGCTCGGCGTAGGTGAACTGGTCCATGAAGTGCCCGCCACTTTCCTGCGCCAGGCGTTCGGATTCGGCGTAGATCTGCGTCGGATCCTGTACCAGGTGGCTCTTGCCACCATAGAACGCGATCTGCGCAATCTTCTCCTGGGAGGTGGTGGCCGGCATCACCGCAATAAACGGCACGCCCAGCAGACGGGCGAAGTACGCCTCGGAAATCGCCGTGGATCCGCTGGATGCCTCGATCACCGGCGCACCGGGCTTGAGCCAGCCATTGCACAACGCATAAAGGAACAACGAACGTGCCAACCGGTGTTTCAGGCTGCCGGTGGGATGACTGGACTCATCCTTGAAATACAACTCGATACCCGGCAAACCCGGCAACGGCAAGGGAATCAGGTGGGTGTCGGCGCTGCGCTGGAAGTCCGCTTCAATAATGCGAATGGCTTCGCGGGCCCATTGGCGATTGTCGCTCATGATCGGTTTCTCAAAGGATTTCAGACCTGATCTTAGGATGTTTCCTACACTCCACACAGATACAGTCATGACTCAATTGGACACACAATTTCCGGGGTTTGCCGTGGGACTCATCAGGCCAATCTCTTATAACAAATAAGAATATAACTTTTGTTTTAACAACTAACGGTACGGGTTAGGGTACCCACCTATTGAACTTTGATTGGAGAGCATCCCTTGCCTCTGCGTAGCACTTTCACCCGTTTCTTCCAGCTGGAAGCCGCCAGCGGTCTGCTCCTGATCGCTGCTGCCGCTTTGGCGCTGATCATCAACAACTCACCGTTGTCGCACCTTTACGCGAGTTTTCTCGACGTGCCGGTGGTCGCACAAATTGGCGCGCTGAAAATCGCCAAGCCGGCGCTGCTATGGATCAACGATGGCCTGATGGCCCTGTTCTTCCTGCTGATCGGCCTTGAAGTAAAACGCGAGTTGCTCGACGGCCAACTGTCCAAGCCCTCGCAAGTCGTACTGCCCGGCGCGGCAGCCATCGGCGGCATGGTGGTGCCGGCGCTGATCTACTGGGCGCTGAACAAGGACAACCCGGCAGCCCTCGGCGGCTGGGCAATTCCCATGGCCACCGATATCGCCTTCGCCCTGGGCGTATTGGCCTTGCTGGGCAAGCGTGTGCCGGTGTCGCTGAAGCTGTTCCTGATGACCCTGGCCATCATTGACGACCTTGGCGCGATCATCGTCATTGCCCTCTTCTACTCCGCCGACCTGTCCGGGGCCTCATTGGCTGGTGCAGCAGCGTGCCTGATCGCGTTGATTGCGATGAACCGGCTCGGTGTCGTCAAGCTGGGGCCCTACATGATCGTCGGGCTGATCCTGTGGGTCTGCGTGCTCAAGAGTGGTGTGCACGCCACGCTGGCCGGGGTGACCTTGGCGTTCTGCATCCCGTTGCGCACCAAAAATGCCGAACCTTCGCCGCTGCTCACCCTGGAACACGCGCTGCACCCTTGGGTGGCCTACGCGATCCTGCCGCTGTTCGCCTTTGCGAATGCCGGCGTCTCGCTGGCGGGCGTCAACCTCCAAAGCTTCACCCACCACGTGCCAATGGGCATCGCCGCCGGCCTGCTGCTGGGCAAGACCGTTGGCGTGCTGGGCTTCACCTGGGTGATGGTAAAAACCGGCCTCGCCGCGCTGCCCGCCGGCGCCAACTGGGGGCAAGTGCTGGGCGTGGCAATCCTGTGCGGCATCGGCTTCACCATGAGCCTGTTTGTTGGCTCACTGGCGTTTTTACCGGGCAGCAGTGAATACGCGGGTATGGACCGGATGGGCATCCTGACCGGGTCCATATTGGCAGCGTTGATCGGGTATGCGGTGACGGCGATGGCCAGTCGCAAGCAGGTGCTCGTTCAGGCGTAATCGCTTTTTGGAGCCGGACTGCCGGCTCCAACCTCCTCTCGGCCCATTCGGCGCCATCTCACAGAACCGTCCTACAGCCACCCTCCGCTGCTTGCCATAACGTCGTGCTCCCGACTCCACCGTCGGACGTCGTTAGCCAACACGCCAGGAGGGCACGATGGCAAACAACAAGGACATACCCCAAGTCTGGCGATGCTACGGGACCGGCACGGGGGGCTACCGAAAGCTCGAGAACATGAACGAGCGCGAGCTGGCTGATCGAGAGGCCAGGCAGCGAGCCTACGAAGCCATGCTTGCCCGACAGGAGGCCTACGAGGCCAGACGCAAAGTGGAGTCGCCGCCAACGCCACTGCCCAGTGGTTGGATGCGTGTTCGCAAAGTCCTGCAACCTGCCCGACGCCCTCATCGACTACAACAATCCGTCCGGTTACATACCGCTTGATCGCATAGGGGACTATGGCGAACACATGCTGCTTGGTGGCCGTGAAACCGACAGTGAGGGGCTGCTGCCACTCAAGAAGGTCAGCGGCAGCGCCCTCCCGGCCGGGCTCGGAACATTGGCACTGGGCGGTTCCGCGATCGGCGGGGCATCAAGCGTCGCAGCCGGTGCTGGAACAGTCGCCGCAGGCCTGATGCTTGGGATTGCAGCACTTATCTGGCCCTCCAGCTTGGGCGACAGCGCCCTCTACAGCGACCGTCAACTGCGCTCAATGCCACGCGCGCGAACACGAGTTCGCTTGCACGTCGAGCAACTTGCTGACGGGACTCTTAAGGGATACGCCTTTTACACAGGGGAAAACCGCGACTGGGAGATGGTTGATGTCGTGCAGTTTGCGCTGCGCGGCACACGACAGGTAGCGGACTTGGGCGACGGCGTCGAGCTGATCTGGACGCCTGCCATCGATCCCGCTGCCACCCTCGGTATGAGTGAATTAAGACAAGAGATGAAAAACGCTTTAATAAAAGCGAACAAAACAGATCGAAAAGGAAAAATTCTAGGAGCTGAAAAATGAGTTTGCGTTATCACGACCCGTCTTTGAGCCACGATGAAGCTATAAGCCTTCTAGCCACCAACGACCTAAACAAGATCACAGAAGCCCTGATATCCATTGGCCTCAACGAGACAGACGCTACGTGGGCACAAGAAACCTGCCTCCGGTATGTGAGTAATGACGACGAGGACATCGCGTCAGCTGCCATCATTGCGATAGGCCACATCGCGCGGCGCTTCGGTCAGCTGGACATGGCGAAAATTTCGCCAGCACTGCAACAAGCAAAAACAAAATCACCGTTTCTGAGTGGTGCCGTCCAAGACACGCTTGACGATATCCAGATGTTTACCTGAGCCCGCAAGACATACGCCCAACAAAAAACCCCAACCAGTCACCCGGTTGGGGTTTTTCTTTGCCTGCAACCTTACTCTTAACGAGTAACGCGGCTGGTCCCGTTCACGGTCATGATGCGAACGCGGTCGCCGATACGGAAGACTTCGTTCGGGTCAACGGCCTGGACGTAGGCGCGCATGCTGCCATCGTCTTCACGGACGGTAACTTCCACACCCTGGGTGCGGGTCAGGCCCTCTTCTGCAGCAGAACCCAGCAGGCCACCGGCGACGGCACCGATCACGCCGGTGACGATACTGCCACGGCCCCCACCGATAGCGCTGCCACCAACACCACCAACCACTGCGCCAGCCACGCCGCCGATTGGGGTCTTGGTGCCTTCGATTTTCACCGGACGCAGGGATTCGATGGTGCCCATGCGTACAGTTTGCACGCGACGTGCTTCGTCACGGGAGTACGAGTCGCCGGTCAGACTCGAGGCGCAGCCACCCAGCAGCAACGACAGGGTGGTAAAGCAGGCAACCAGTAAAACAGACTTACGCATAGCATCAACTCCAAAGGACAGGTATTCATTAAACCGCTGCGGCTTGCTGCCTGTCACGCCATGCCGGGCAGAAAATTGGTTTCATTCAGCCTTAGTACAGTCTGCCTGTACCGAAAAACTCGACGAACGGTATAAACCTCACCGTCATCAACATCTTCGTGGACTGTTTCATCATTGTAGCGAATGGCTGCAAAACGCGGCGCAGCGCTACACCTTCAAAGCCTCTGACTAGAGACTCCGGCGTGCAGCGCTACATTCAGGCGAGGTGACGAAAGGTGGGCTCAGGGCGCCAGACGCTCACGGGTCCAGTCGGCACCCTGCAAGCGGTAGTTCAAGCGGTCGTGCAAACGACTCGCGCGGCCTTGCCAGAACTCGATGCGCTCCGGCAGCAGGCGATATCCACCCCAATGCTCGGGGCAGTCCGGTTGGGTATCACTGAAGCGTTGTTCGGTGGCCTTGAGCAGGTCCTGCAATTCTTCGCGGTCCCGGATCACCTGGCTTTGCGGTGAAGCCCAGGCACCCAGGCGGCTGCCCAGGGGACGGACCTGGAAGTAAGCATCCGACTCCTCGGGCGTGACCTTGACCACACGACCTTCGATGCGTACCTGACGTTCCAGGGTCGGCCAGAAGAAGGTCATGGCGGCAAACGGGCGCGTCGCGAGCTGTTCGCCCTTGGCGCTCTGATAGTTGGTGAAGAAGGTAAAGCCCTGTGTATCCAGCCCTTTGAGCAGCAGGATCCGGCAATGGGGGCGCCCGTCCTGGTCGACCGTTGCCAGGGTCATGGCATTGGCCTCCACCGGTGGCTGCTCGGTTTTCACCGCGTCACTGAACCACTGGTGGAACAAGGCAAACGGTTCGTCCGGGGCCTGGGCCTCGCTCAAACCGTCCCGTGTGTAGTCACGGCGCATATCGGCCAGTGCCTGGGTCATGCGGCTTTATCCTTCTGGCTCAAATAATCAGTTTTTTGCCTGGTCGTTCGAAGCGGCTGGAGCGGCGGCCTTGGCTGGGGCCGGTTTCTTGGCGGCTGGCTTGGCCGGGGCCTTCTTGGCAGCCGGTTTGGCGGCGGCTTTCTTGGCGACCGGTTTTTTCGCCGGGGCAGCTTTTTTGACCGGAGCAGCCGCTGGAGCAGGAACGTCCTGCACAGCAACCATTTCAGCCTTCGGCGGGTTGGCCGAGTTGTACTTGCTCAGCAGGGCCAGCATGGTGGTGCGCTGGGTGAACATGATTTCCATGCGACGGTTCAGGGCACGGCCCTGGGTGCTGTCGTTGGCGGCACGCGGCATCAGGTCGCCCATGCCACGCAGCATCAGGCGGTCCTGCTTCAGGCCGCTGAGGCTGAAGATCGAGGCGATGGACTGCGCACGCTCCTTGGTCAGGGCCTGGCTTACCGGCTCGGCACCCGAGGTATCGACGTGGCCCAGTACCAGTACGGCGGTTTTCGGATCGCCTTCAACGGCCTTGGCAACGCGGGTGAATGGACCCAGGGTCACCGGCAGCAACATCGCCGGGCGTTTCGGGTTGTAGGAGCCGTCGACCGGGGCAATCACGACCAATACGTTGTCACGACGCTCCAGTTGCAGGTTGCTGTCCTTGATTGCGGTACGCAGGCGCGGCTCGTAATCGTCCAGCCAGGCCTGGGTGATCTTTGGATCAGGCATCGGGATATTGGCAACGTCGACCTTGGCCAACGGTTTTGGCTTGCTTTCGAACGGCCACCACCACTTGGTATCGGTATCTGTCTTGGCAACGGCAGGGGCAGCAGCTGGCGCGGCAGCCGGTGCGCCGGTCGCAGGCGTTGCCGCCTTGAGGTCGGCTTTCAGGTCAGCCTTGGCATCGTCGGCTTTCGACGAGAACGGCCACCAGCTGGAGCCGGTATCCGCCTTGGCAACCGGTGCCGGTGCTGGCGCAGGTGCCGGTGCCGGTGCCGGTGCCGCAGCGGCAGGTGCTACCGGCGCAGGCGCCTTGGCAACCACGGCCGGTTTGGCATCCGGTTTGGTGTCGGCTTGGCTCACTGCGTCCTTGGTAGCAGCCTTATCGGAGCCAAATGACCACCAATGCCCACCTTCGGCATCATTTTGTGGGGTTTGTGCACAGCCAGTAATAGTGAGGCATAGCGCCAGTGCCAAGGACTTGTTCGATAACATGAGATATCCACAAAATGAGAAAAAATCAGGGGCCTGAATGACCCGTTAAACAGACGCTTCTGGAACATTAAAGTTACAACATTTCGCCTAGCGTCTTTTTGTAGGTGTCTTTGTAACAAAAAAACGCCGAACAGCAAGCTATTTACAGACAACCGGCCAATATTCTTACCAACTTTTGCGCCCGTGGGTCCATAAGTACATAAGGCCCCAATGTATTGGTCACAAAACCAAAGGCTACATCATGTTCCGGGTCGGCAAAACCCACCGAACCCCCTGCCCCGGGATGCCCAAAGGCCCGTGGGCCAAGGCCGAACGTAGCGTTTGGCACCTGCGGCTGATCCAACATGCAGCCCAGGCCAAAGCGGGTTTGTGTCAATAAGGTTTTATCCGGGCCGATACTGTGTTCGCGGG
Organism: Pseudomonas yamanorum; assembly: GCF_013386765.1. Lineage (GTDB taxonomy): Bacteria > Pseudomonadota > Gammaproteobacteria > Pseudomonadales > Pseudomonadaceae > Aquipseudomonas > Aquipseudomonas yamanorum_A. Next base: position 10,156 of record NZ_JACARE010000039.1, on the reverse strand, counting down.
TCAATTCTTCAAGCATATCGGCTTCCAGCAAACTACCGTCGAGCAGTCCACTATAAAAACCCGCGAGACTTCGCGCATTACCGTGACCATTTGCCGCTGGCTGCTGCATACGCCGCCATTCGGGTTTATTAGTGCTGGTCAGAATAGACGGTGGGTTGGTAAATGCACGGGTAGTCATCGCCATCGGCTCGCGCATCGTTACTTGAAGTAAACGTTGTGCCGCTTCATCGCCTACATTGCCCTTGCCCCGGGCTATATGGGCAACACGATAAAACTCTTCGTCGGCCAGGCCCACATGAAAGTCCAGGCCCAACGGCCGTGCAACCCGGGCCACGATGGACTCGCCCGGCCCACGACCGTCAGCACGACGGAGCAATTCGCCCACCAGCCAGCCGTAGGTAATCGCCGCATAGCCATGGCCTTCCCCGAGTTTCCACCACGGCGCTTCGCCCGCGAGGGCGTCGACCATCATCTGCCAGTCGTACAGGGCTTCGGCGGGCAGCGTTTCACGCAGGGCCGGCAACCCGGCCTGATGGCAGAGCAGATGGCGCAGGGTGATGGCTTCTTTGCCGGCGGCAGCGAACTCCGGCCAGTATCGGGCGACCGGCGCATCCAGCTGCAGCTTGCCTTCGGCTACCAGTTGCAGCGCCGTGACGGCAGTGAACGTCTTGGTGCAGGAGAACAGGTTGGCGATGGTATCGCTGTGCCAGGCCTCGGCACCGTCCTTGTCGGCGGTACCGGCCCACAGGTCGACGACGGTTTCGCCACCGATCTGGATGCACAGCGCGGCGCCACGCTCCTGAGGGTCGTCGAACAGCGCGGCAAAGGCTTCACGCACCGCTTCGAATTGAAGCTCGTAATGACCCTGAATCTGCACCTAAACCCCCTCGGAAAAGTACCGCAAAAAGTGGCCGACATTGTTCCAGCCATTGAGTGTTTTGTGAACCCGCACTCGTCGATCAGGCCCCATCAATGACCCTTGCCCGAGTGTCCGCCGGCATGCTCTGCCCCAGGCCCAGCCGCGTTGCCCTCATGCCCCGGTTTACCGCCTTCACCGGTGTGGACCGCGCTGGACACCTTGGCCTTTTCGGCCTCCTTGCCCAACTGGTCGACCGCCGCCAGGTTACTTTTGCGAACACTGTCAACAAAGCCCTGGAACGGCACATCGGTGATGCCCACCAGGCCGAAGTGGCCGTTTTCGCCGTCCAGCAGACGACCGGTTACCGGCTGGTCCAGGTACTGGAACCAATGCACGCCGACAATCGACGGCTCGGCCATGGCCTGCTTGAGGAAGTTGGCGTAGGCAGCCCCGCGATCCTCTTCCCTGGCCAACTGCGTTACGCCACCCCAGAACGGGCCACGGTCCGCCGAGCCAAAGTTGAATTCGGTGATCAGCACCGGCTTGTCCAACTCGCGCAGTGCCGCGAAATCGTAGCCATCCTGAGGTTTGAGGGTGTACATGTTGAAACTCAGTACATCGCAATATTGCGCGCAGGACGCCACGGCTTCCGGGGTGCTGACAGCGTAACGCCCACCCAGCAACAACTGGTTGGGCGCATGCCATTTCAGCGAATCGGAGATGGTCTTGAAGTACGCATCGGCGAAGGTCTTCTGGAAGTATTTGAAGTCTGCTTCGATTTCCGGGTGCTCGGGGTTCGGCATGGGCGGCACGAAGCCCGGGTCTTCCATCAACTCCCAGGCCGGCAGGTCAATGCCCCAGGCTTTGGACAGGCCGGCCTGGTTGCGGTACTTGTCCCGCAGTTGCTTGAGAAATGCGCGCTTGGCCGGAACGTCGGTGGTCATGCGCAACGTGCCGTAGGCCAGGGCGTAGCGGGACTTCGGATCATCACCGGGACCGGCCCAGGCCAGTTCGTTGTCGGCAAAGAAACCGATCAGCCACGGGTCATCGCGATGGTCACGGGCGGCAATCGCCACCGCACGTTCGGTGGCCATGGCGAAGCGCGGGTCGAACGGATCGGGCATGCCGCCCCACCAATCGGTGCCGGTGCTGATGCTCGCGTAATCGCCGACGATCGACAGCGGCAAGGTGTAAGGCACGCGGTCAGCGGTGGCCAACTGCGGCGCACTCCAGTTGCCCACGGTGTTGAAACCCCAGGCTTGCAGGCGATCCAGCGCATGGGTCACCCAACGTTTCTGGTCGAAGCCTTCCGGGGCGCAAGGCGCTGGCGGCACACAGGGTTGAGCAAACGTGCGCTGCAGGTTGGCGCCGTAAAAATCGTACCAGCGCCCGACATTAAAGCTGCGGCCCTGATCGGCACCATTGCCGCCACGGTTATCGCCGCTGCCGTAGTACTTATCAAAGGGCTCACCAGCCTTGGGCAGCGCGGCAAACATCCATTCGCGGCCGGCGACGTAGGTCTGGCTGTTGTCCGGGGCCACGGTGTTGACGCCCAGGGAGTAGAACGGATGGCCTTCCGGAGTCACCAGGTACCAGCGCCCGTCGCGCTTCTCGGTGCGGAAAAAGCCGCTGGCGTCAAAGGCCGGGCCCTTGTTCCAGCCGCCGAATTTGTCCAGGGAAGCCTTGTCGCGCTCGGCCAGCCAGCCCTTGAGCTGTTGCTGTTCCTTGACCGCCGCGACCCTCAACTGGTCGTCGCTGCTGACTTTTTCCGGCCACCTGGCGCGGGTGGACTGCCCGTAGGCATCCACCAGGTCGCTGTAGGTGGCCTTGAGCACCGGCTCGATGTCCTGCACGCCGAAGCGCTCCAGCAAGATGCTTTGGGCGACATTGGGTTTGATCATCGACAGGGTTACCGACACGATCTGGCTGCGATCGATCTCCCCTTCGCTGCTGGCCAGCAACACGCGCTGGCCGTCGACGGTGATCGGCATCGGCGGGCCGGCCTTCATGCCCTGGCTCAGCGGCGAGTTGGCTTGCAGCGGAATCAGCAGCGTCTGCGCCGGGCCGGCCGGCAGGTCGATACGACTGAACAGCGTCCGGCCGTCATTGCTCTGCACCTTGACGTACAGGGTCAACGCCCAGTCCATCGCACTCTGGATGCGCAAGCTCATGGCACCGGATTGCGACCAGTCCCAGGCGCCGGTTTGCGGGCTGAGTACCAGGCTCGGCTCGGCCGCCGGGTTGAAGGTAATACGGCGCAGCACCTCGCCTTCAGGGGTTTGTTCGGCGTTGTATTGCGGCAGGCTGGCGTCCTGGGTCGCTACCTTGACCACATCGGCGGGCCGTACAAAGTTGAACAACGTTTGTTGCCCCGCAGGCGCAGCCAGCAAGGGCGCGGCAAACAACAAGGCAAAAACAGCGGGCAGCGTGCGAATCATGTGAACAAGGTTCTCCCAAACGGCCGGTGACTGGCCTGATGACGTGAAGCAATGGTGAGATAGACCACGAAGTGGGCGATTTCGCCCACCGAGTCTTAAGAAATTTCCCGCCGAAACGGCGGCAAAGCATTCAGGATAGCTTTGCCGTAGCGCTGGGTGACCAGGCGCCGGTCAAGCAAGGTGATGGTGCCGCGATCTTCTTCGGTACGCAGCAGGCGTCCGCAGGCCTGGACCAGCTTCAGGGAAGCGTCCGGCACCGAGATTTCCATGAACGGATTGCCGCCCCGGGCCTCGATCCACTCGGCCAGCGCGGCCTCCACCGGATCATCCGGCACCGAGAACGGGATCTTGGCGATCACCACGTGTTCACAGTAGGCGCCCGGCAAATCCACACCCTCGGCAAAACTCGCCAGGCCGAACAGCACGCTGGAATCGCCGCCATCCACCCGCGCCTTGTGCTTGTTCAGGGTTTCCTGTTTCGACAGGTTGCCCTGGATAAACACCTGCTTGCGCCAGTCACGGTCGAGGCCGTCGAACACGTCCTGCATCTGTTTGCGGGACGAGAACAGCACCAGAGTGCCCCGGGAGCCTTCCACCAGCGACGGCAGGTCGCGGATGATCGCCGCCGTGTGGGCCGGCGCATCCCGCGGGTCGGCCTTGAGGTCCGGCACCCGCAGCACACCGGCGTCGGCATGATGGAACGGGCTCGGCACCACGGCGGTGACGGCCTTTTTCGGCAACCCGGCGCGCATGCGGAAGCGGTCGAAGGTGCCGAGGGCCGTCAGCGTAGCCGAGGTGACCAGGGCGCCGTAGGCCACGTTCCACAGGTTACGCCGGAGCATTTCCGCCGCCAGGATCGGGCTGGCGTTGACCTCGATATCGAACAGCGCACCGCTTTCCGACAAGGTCAGCCAACGGGCCATGGGCGGGTTGTCTTCCGGGTCTTCGACGGTAAAGGCAGTCCACAGCTCCCAGTTGCCCTGGGAGCGGGACAGCAGGCTGCCAAACAGCGGGTACCATTCTTCGGCCTGGTTGCTGGCGATGCCGATGTTGACCTCGCCGTCCATGCCTTCCTTGAGCAGGTCGGTGAGGCGGGTGAACAGGTCGGTCAGGCGCGAAAAGCCCTTCTTCAGCTCGACACCCATCTCGCGCATGTGCTCGGGAATCAGCCCGCCGACGAAACGATGACGCGGCCGCTCGCGGCCTTCCACGTCTTCGCCGGGTTTGAAGTCTGCCACCTGTTCGCAGGCGCTGAACATGAATTGCTGCTGGGTCTTGATTTCCCGCGCCAGCTCCGGCACCTGCTCGATCAACTTGCCCAGGTCGCCCGGCAACGGATGCTGGGCGAGCAACTTGGTGAGGTTCTTGGCAGTGGTTTCCAGCCAGTCGGCGGTAGAGCGCAGACGCGTGTAGTGGGCAAAGTGGCCGATGGCCTTGTCGGGCAGGTGATGGCCTTCGTCGAACACGTAGAGTGTGTCGCGCGGGTCGGGCAATACGGCGCCGCCGCCGAGGGCCAGGTCGGCGAGGACCATGTCATGGTTGGTGACAATAACGTCGACCTTGCCCATGCCTTCGCGGGCCTTGTAGAAGGCGCACTGGCCGAAGTTGGGGCAATGACGGTTGGTGCACTGGCTGTGATCGGTGGTCAGGCGCGCCCAGTCGGCGTCTTCCAGGGCGTTGGGCCAACTGTCGCGGTCGCCGTCCCATTTATTGCCCGCCAGTTTCTCGATCATGCTGGTAAACAGCTTCTGACTGACCTCATCGACTTCGATCTTGAAGCCTTCTTCTTCGAACAGCGAGGCCGTGGCGGTTTGCGCGTGGCCTTCCTGCAACAAGACGTCGAGCTTGGACAGGCACATGTAGCGCCCACGGCCCTTGGCCAGGGCGAAGGTGAAATTCAGGCCGCTGTTGCGCATCAGGTCGGGCAGGTCTTTGTAGACAATCTGCTCTTGCAGGGCGACGGTGGCGGTGGCAATCACCAGGCGCTTGCCGGCCGCCTTGGCGGTAGGGATCGCCGCCAGGCTGTAAGCCACGGTTTTCCCGGTACCGGTGCCGGCCTCGACGGCCACCACCGCAGGGTCGCCACTGCGCCGGCCTTCGTCGTCGGTGTCGATATCCCCGAGGACCTTGGCTACTTCGGCGATCATCAGGCGCTGGCCGTACCGCGGTTTCAAGCTCTTGGCTTCGAGAAAACGCGAGTAGGCGCCCTGGATCGTGGTTTTGAGTTCAGTGCTGATCATGGATAGTCGGGCGCAAAAAACGCTGGATAAATTTTCAGTGGTTCGGATCGGCCGCTATCATACCCCGCTAATTAATCCCGCGCAGAACGGAGTACCTCAATGACCGTGTTTAGCCTTGCTTATACCCTGCATGTACTGGCCGCCCTGATCTGGGTCGGCGGTATGTTTTTCGCCTGGATGATCCTGCGCCCCGCCGCCATGGCCGCGCTGGACGGGCCTGCCCGGCTGAAACTCTGGGTAAATGTGTTTCAACGTTTTTTTGTGTGGGTCTGGGTCGCGGTGCTGGTGTTACCGATCAGCGGTGTCGGCCTGCTGCAACTGCGCTTCAACGGGTTCGAGACTGCGCCGCGCTATGTGCAGATCATGATGGGTTTGTATGTGGTGATGACAGCGCTGTTTATCCGGATCCAGGCGTTGAAGCTGCCGGAGTTGCGCACGGCGGTGGCGGCTGAGGATTGGCCGGCCGGGGCGGCGGCGTTGGGGCAGATTCGTAAGCTGGTGGGGATTAACTTGATTGTGGGGTTGGTGCTGGTGGCGATTGCTTCGGCTCGGCCGATGTTCTGAGGCGTCCTTTCGGGCCTCATCGCGGGCAAGCCCGGCTCCCACATTTGGAAAGCATTTCCCTGTGGGAGCCGAGCTTGCCCGCGATGAGGCCGGTACTGGCGACTTACAATCTCTGGACGGTCACAGCGCCCGCAGGCCCCGCTGGCCCCGGCTGGCCTTCCAACCCGGCCCGGCCCTTCTCGCCGCCATCGGCGCGGTACACCAGGCAACCCTTGGACTGCCCGCCCTTACCCGGCTTACCCGCCGTGCCCGCCAAGCCACCGGCACCGCCGTCCACCCAAACCTTGATCTTTTCCCCCGGGAAGTCCTGTGGCAACTCGACCCGAACCTGCGCACCCGCCGCACCCGGCAGCCCGTCGCCACCGTTGTCGCCATTGGCGCCGCGCCCGGCCGAGCCCCAGGTGCAACCCGGGTCTTCGCCGTTGGCACCGTCCAGCCCGGCATACCCTTGGGCACCGGCACCGCCACGGGCATCCACCGACAACTCATCCGCCGTCAGCGAGTTAATGCGCAAGATCAAATCGCGCCCAGCCTTGGCCGGACGCTCATGGGTACCTGGCGCACCCCGGGAGGTGATCTGGCTGCCATGCTCCAGCTGCGCCTGGCGCACCTGCAATTGCAGTGCGGTGCTGCCGGGCACAATGGCGATCCGCGCTTCGCGGCCCAGGTGCAGCTCATCCACCGTTACCTGGGTGATATTGGCAGGAATCAGCAAGGTGCCGTAATCCGCCACATCCAGCCGCTCCAGCTGCAAAACGCCGCTGCTGTTGGGCAGGCGCATCAACGAGTTGGTCTCGACGCTGACGCTCTGGGCCAGGGCAATGGGGCTGACCAACAGGGCCAACAGAAAAACCTTACGCATGATTGGCCTCCTTGTTTACATCATTAGCCGGTGTCGGCGTCGAAAAGCTCTGCACATGGAACATACCCACCAGCAGGATCTGCAAGCGGTCACGCCAGGGATGGGCACGGTTTTTCACACTGCCGTTGAACAACAGCAGTTCAAGAAGATGGGTCAACAACAACAGGCTGCCGGCCAGACTGACCAACAGGTGGAACGGGTTGATCAGCGGCGAGAACAGATTGACCACCACCACGACCCAGAACAGCAACGTCAAAAACTTCCCCAGCCCCCAAAACACCTTCATCCCGCACGCTCCCCTTGCACATTATTCTTTGGGCGCACAGTAACGACTTCTACAGGCGTTGTGCCAGTGAAGGTTAAAAAAATTGATGAAGGGCCCCCTGTGGGATCCCACAGGGGGCTTGAGGGTGTGTCAGCGGTTGATCTGGATTTCCACGCGGCGGTTTAGCGCGCGGCCGTCAGCGGTTTTGTTATCCGCCACCGGATGGCTTTCACCGGCGCCGGTCACCGAGACAAAACTGCTGCGCGGGATGCCGGAACTGACCAGGTAGTCGGTCACCGAATGAGCGCGTCGTTCAGAGAGTTTTTGGTTGTAGGCGTCTTTACCGACGCTGTCTGTGTGCCCGCTGACCCGCAGTTGCGCGCTGGGGGCCTCTTTTTTCAGACGGGTCGCGATGGTGTCGAGCTTGGTTTTGTCGGCGGCGGTCAGCTTGGCCGAGTCGAACTCGAAGTGCACGTCACGAATCACGATGGTTTCTTCCTTGACCACCACGACTTCTTCTTGAACCACCGCTACCGGCACGGGTGGGCAGCCATTGGCATCGACCTGCACCCCTTTAGGCGTGCCTGGGCACTTGTCGCGACTGTCCGGCACACCGTCGCCGTCTTCGTCACCATCGCCATGCACCCAGCAATAGGCGCCAGCCATGCCGCCGATCAGCAACGCGCCATAGCCCGCATAGGCTGAGCTTTCGGTGGCGCCAATGGCAGCACCCGTCACACCGCCTACTGCGGCACACGTGGGCCAGTCGGTTTTTTGCAAGCCTGCGCAACCTGTCAATACTCCGGTTAGCAGAACCAAGGGTAGAGCTGTCCGCATGATGCTCATCTGACTTTCTCCTGAGGGGATCGGCGGGGGCCGACGAGTGGAGTAAAGACGGCTCTTTTCATCTGCGCCAGCGTGTCACACCCCTGTATTCATTGGGCCGGGCTGTTTATTCTCGCCGCCCGCTCTAGGCCCGCACGCTCAGGCAGGCTAGTCTCTACGGTCCTGATGTGAGGATCTTCGATGACCGCCGGTATTTCTGCCCGTACACCCCAGCAAGCGCTCGCCGCGCTGCTTGATCTACACGCGCCCAAACGCCTGCTTTTATTGGGTGCCAGCCAGTTCCCGGCGCTGGATGCGTTCAAGGAGGCACACCCGGATACCGTGGTGTCCTTTGCCGAGCCCGGCGCCTTGCCCGCCGACCTCGCGGCCCAGCGTTTCGACCTGGCGCTGGTGGTCGACTGCCTGGAACACCTGTCAAAACCTGCGGGCCTGACCCTGCTCGGCGGCATCCGCAACCTCAATGCCAGCCGCATTGCAGTGCTGGTGGACCTCGCCGCCTGCCACTGGAAAGACACCGACTTCTTCTCCCTGGCCCTGCAAGCCAGCGAGCGTTTCCAGCGTGACGATCAGGTTTTGACGCTGTTTACCTATGATCTGCTTGACTATAAACAGGTGCCGGATTGGCTGAACGCCCGCTTCTGGGCCAATCCGCAAAACTTCGGAAAGTATTGGTGGTAACCCGATGAGTACATCCATTTGCCCTTGCGGCAGCGGCAACCTGCTGGATGCCTGCTGCGGCCACTATCACGCTGGCCACCCGGCGCCCTGCGCCGAAGCCTTGATGCGCTCGCGCTACAGCGCCTATGTGCTGGGCCTGGTGGACTACCTGGTGGCAACCACCCTGCCTGCGCAACAATCCGGGCTGGACACGACTGCCATCGGTGCCTGGAGCGCCCAAAGCACCTGGCTGGGCCTGACGGTGGAAAGCTCCGAGGTGTTCGGCGGCCAGCCGGAACATGCCTTCGTGACCTTCACCGCCCGCTGGCACGACAGCACTGGCGAACACAGCCACCGCGAGCGCTCGTCATTCGTACAGAACAATGAACACTGGTACTTCATCGACCCGACGGTAGACGTGAAGGCCGGACGCAATGACGCCTGCCTGTGCGGAAGCGGGCAGAAATTCAAGAAGTGCTGTTCCAGCTACCTCTGACATTCATTGATACCCAGTAGGCTCACGCTTGCTATGCTGACTCTTCATACGGAGTAACGGCATGGTTTCTCAGGCGCGGGTATCCAGGACTTACAGCCTTCTGCTGGCATTGATGCTAGGGCTTTCCGGCTGCGCGTCCTGGTTCGCCGACGATGCCCCCGCCCCCGAAGTGCGCCTGGTGAAGGTTGACCCCGTGCGGGTCAAATTGCTGGAGCAGAAGTTCAAGTTGTACTTTCGCGTGGATAACCGCGACGACAACGATTTGACCGTGCGCGGCCTGGTGTACAAGGTCAGCCTGGGCACGATGGTGCTGACCGAAGGCGAGTCCAACGAATGGCTGACCGTGCCGCCCCACAGCCACGCTTTCTTCCGGATTTCGGTGCGTACCAACCTGTGGCCACAAATCCGCGATGTGGTCGATATGTTGAAAAATCCACGGGAGCCCGTGCCCTATCGTCTTGAAGGCGAGTTGAAAACCGGTTTATTTATCGGGAACGACGTGCAGGTGCTGCGCAATGGCGAGATAATCCCCGGCGATTTTATTCCGGAGCGACATCGATGACTCAGCAACCCCATGTCCATGGTCCTGACTGCAACCACGATCACGATCACCATGATCACGACCACGGCCATGTCCACGGCCCGAACTGCGGCCACGCTCACCAGGAGCCGGTGCGCAACACCTTGAAGGACGTGGGTCGTAATGATCCTTGCCCGTGCGGCAGCGCGAAGAAATTCAAGAAGTGCCACGGGGCTTGATGCCTGTGCGATAAGCACCTTTTTGTGATGAGGGACTTGTTGTGGCAAAGGGGCTTGCTGTGGCGAGGGAGCTTGCTCCCGCTGGGCTGCGCAGCGGCCCCAAAAAAAGCGGGAGCGCTGCGCACTCCAGCGGGAGCAAGCTCCCTCGCCACAGCAAGCCCCCTTACCAC
>NZ_JACARE010000004.1 GCF_013386765.1 Pseudomonas yamanorum | reverse complement strand
CCGCGGGCCGCCGCGACGGGGCGTCCCTGCCCCGTCGCGGCTAAACCGGCGTCCTGCCGGTTTACCCGCTCCGTACTACCTGCGTTCGGCCAGCGTGGTTTAACGGGGCGCCTAAGATCAAGATCAAAAGCAGATCAACAGCACAGCGGCCTACAGGCCGGCTTGAGTGTGGTGAAGCAAAGGCAAAATCAAAATCTAAAGCGAGCACGGTCCACTGTAGGAGCTGGCTTGCCGGCGATGGTCGTTAACGATGACGTTGGCGTCCTGAATGAACGCGGCGACCTCAGGCTCTTCGCCGGCAAGCCGGCTCCTACAGAAAAGCAGCTCTGTTTTTGCTTTGGCTTTTGCTCTGGCTTCTACCACTCAAGCCGGCCTGTAGGCCGCTGTGCTCTTGATCTTGATTTTGATCTGACTGCCCCATTCAGCCCGAGGCCGAACGCAGGGATTGAGGAGCGGGTAAACCGGCAGGACGCCGGTTTAGCCGCGACGGGGCAGGGACGCCCCGTCGCGGCGGCCCGCGGAGCAATCCCGGAGTGAGGGAACACCGAGCCTAGGCGAGGTGCCGACAGGCGGGGCAGAGCGTTTTGGTTACTTTGCC
>NZ_JACARE010000038.1:22749-232270 GCF_013386765.1 Pseudomonas yamanorum | reverse complement strand
CTTTTGATCTTGATCTTAGGCGCCCCGTTAAACCACGCTGGCCGAACGCAGGTAGTACGGAGCGGGTAAACCGGCAGGACGCCGGTTTAGCCGCGACGGGGCAGGGACGCCCCGTCGCGGCGGCCCGCTTCGTGCTACCGGAGCTGAGGGCACACCGAGCCTAGGCGAGGTGCCGAGTGGTGGGGCAAGAGCGTTTTGCTTACTTTTGCGCTGTTCAAAAGTGAGCCGCTGTAAGAGCGGAACCCTAACCGGCCATCTCCCAAATAACGGATATGTACCCACACCCACGCCACACCAATCATCCCCCAGCCTTATCGCGCACCATTCACCCCCAACCGTATTTATTGTGACCAAAAGCCCTGTGCCTGACACTCCACTCATCTATCCCTAACCGCCCCTGGAGTTCCCAATGAGTGAGCCTGTGCAGTTCCAAGACAAGGTCGTGATCGTCACCGGTGCCGGCGGTGGATTGGGTCGCGCCCACGCACTCCTGTTCGCCAGACACGGCGCCAAAGTGCTGGTGAATGATCTTGGCGGCTCAACCCAGGGCGAAGGCGCCAACGCCTCGGCGGCCGATCGCGTCGTTGCCGAAATCCGTGAAGCAGGCGGCATCGCCGAGGCCAACCACGACTCTGTCACCGACGGTGACAAGATCGTGCAAAACGCCCTCGACGCCTTCGGCCGCATCGACGTGGTGGTCAACAACGCCGGGATCCTGCGGGACAAGACCTTCCACAAAATGGAAGACAGCGACTGGGACCTGGTCTACCGCGTGCATGTCGAAGGCGCCTACAAAGTCACCCGCGCCGCCTGGCCGCATCTGCGCGAACAAGCCTACGGCCGGGTGATCTTCACCGCCTCCACCTCGGGCATCTACGGCAACTTCGGCCAGTCCAACTACGGCATGGCCAAGCTCGGCCTGTATGGCCTGACCCGCACCCTGGCGCTGGAAGGCCGCAAAAACAACATCCTGGTCAACGCCATCGCTCCTACCGGTGGCACACGCATGACCGAAGGCCTGATCCCGCCGCAAGTCTTCGAGCGCTTAAAGCCGGAATTGATCAGCCCGTTGGTGGTGTACCTGGGCAGCGAAGCGTGCCAGGAAACGTCGGGGCTGTTTGAGGTGGGCGGTGGCTGGATCGGCAAGACCCGCTGGGAGCGCAGCCTGGGCGTTGGCTTCGACCCTGAGGCCGGGTTCTCGCCGGATGACGTCGCCGCCCACTGGCAGCAGATCTGCGACTTCGAAGGCGCCGCTCACCCCAAGGACAACATCGAGGCCTTGAAGGAGATGATGGCCAATCTGCAGAAATACAGCCTCTGATCGTTGCATGAAAAAGTTTTAATCAACCCGGGGCGCCATGGCGCCCCGTTTTATTTCCGGCAAAAAAAAGCCGCTGCAAAGGCAGCGGCTGAAGTAAGACGTTTGATCAAGGAGCAATAAATCAACGTCAGTGAACACCGGTAACAGATTGAAAATAGTGATCAATCCATAAAAACTTGCTGTTCATCCCAGTGAGGGAAGCGGGCGATTCGCCCTGAAAGCCAAGCAAGAATAGGCGTTTGTTACAGAATGAAAAATAGCGATTCGGGACAAGGACTGTTACCAAACCGGCAACAGTGATGCCGGCGCCTCATACATCCCCCTGATAACCCTTCATCCATCTCGTCCATGCCCCCGCCAATACCCCGGCCAGAGCGCCCCTTCATCCTTTCGGGCGACAACACGAATACCTCCTTGGTGCGCTTATCGCTCCTGATTGCGGGCAGTAGGGTGGGACCTTCTGTCACACCACCGGGGAAGACGCATGACAAGAACAACAATGCGCGCCATCTTCAGGCCACAGGCGCTGGCCGCTGCGGTTGCTTTGGGTTGCTGTGCCCAGGCGCAGGCTGTTTCGTTCAACATTGGCGAGATCGAAGGGCAATTCGATTCCTCGCTGTCGGTGGGTGCCAGCTGGGGCATGCGCGACGCCGATAAAAAGCTGGTGGGCATTCCCAACGGCGGCACCGGCCAGGCGTCCACGGGCGACGACGGCCGCCTGAACTTCAAGAAGGGCGAGACCTTCTCCAAGATCTTCAAGGGCATCCACGACCTGGAGCTCAAGTACGGCGACAGCGGCGTGTTCGTGCGCGGCAAGTACTGGTACGACTTCGAGCTGCAGGACGAAGACCGCGAATTCAAGCAGATCAGCAACAACCACCGCGACGAGGGCGCGCGTTCCTCCGGCTACGAATTGCTGGATGCGTTCGTCTACCACAACTATTCCATCGGTGATTTGCCGGGCAACGTGCGCGTCGGTAAACAGGTGGTCAGTTGGGGCGAAAGTACCTTCATCGGCAACTCCATCAACAGCATCAACCCGATTGACGTTTCCGCGTTCCGCCGTCCGGGCGCCGAGATCAAGGAAGGCCTGATTCCCGTCAACATGCTGTTCGCGTCCCAGAGCCTGACCAACCAGTTGAGTGTGGAAGGCTTCTACCAGTTGAACTGGGAAAACACCGTGGTGGATAACTGCGGGACGTTCTTCGGCAACGACGTGGTGGCCCACGGCTGTAATGGCAACTACACGGTTGGCAGCCCGGCGATTGCGCCGTTGCAACCGGTGGCGGCGGCGTTTGGCCAGGGCTTCCAGGTGACGAACGAAGGCGTGGTGGTGCAGCGTGCAAAAGACCGCGAGGCACGCGATGGCGGCCAGTTCGGGATGGCCTTGCGCTGGCTGGGCGATGACACGGAGTACGGCCTGTACTTCATGAACTACCACAGTCGCACGCCCACCGTCGGTACCATCACCGCCAATACCAACCTGGCCACCATTGGCCGCATCATCAATACCGCCAACAGTATCGCCCCCGGATCAGGCTCCGGACTGGCGCAAAGCACGATGCTTGGCCGTGGCCAGTATTACCTCGACTACCCGGAAAACATCCGCCTGTTCGGCGCCAGTTTCTCCACCACCTTGCCCACCGGCACCGCCTGGACCGGCGAAATCAGCTACCGGCCGAATGCGCCCGTACAGCTCAACACCACCGACCTGACGCTGGCCCTGGTCAACCCGATTGCCGGTAACGCCGCTTCACCGATCAGCAGTTCCTTCGGTGCCGACAACGCCGGCTACCGCCGCAAGGAAATCACCCAGATCCAGAGCACCATGACCCAGTTCTTCGACCAGGTGCTGGGCGCCGAACGCCTGACCCTGGTGGGCGAAGCGGCCTTCGTGCACGTCGGCGGCCTGGAGGCGAAATCCAAGCTGCGTTACGGCCGCGATTCGGTCTACGGCCAATACGGCTTCGGCGGCGACACCGACGGTTTCGTCACGGCCAACTCCTGGGGTTATCGCGCCCGGGCCATCCTCGATTACAACAACGTGTTCGCCGGGGTCAACCTCAAGCCCAACGTGTCGTGGTCCCAGGACGTCAGCGGCTACGGCCCCAACGGCCTGTTCAACGAAGGCGCCAAGGCCATCAGCGTTGGCGTGGACGCGGACTACCGCAACACCTACACCGCAAGCCTGAGCTACACCGACTTTTTTGGCGGTGACTACAACACCCTCACCGACCGCGACTTCATCGCCTTAAGCTTTGGCGTGAACTTCTGATTGGGTTTAAGGAAGGACAAGAGACTATGCGCAAGATGATTCTGCAATGCGGCGTGCTGGCCCTGAGCCTGCTGGCTGCCAACGTGATGGCGGCTGTTTCGCCGGAAGAAGCGGCCAAGCTCGGCACCACCCTCACCCCGGTGGGCGCCGAGAAGGCCGGCAACGCCGACGGTTCGATCCCGGCATGGACCGGCGGCATCCCGAAAAACGCCGGCGCGGTCGACAGCAAAGGCTTCCTCGCCGACCCGTTTGCCAGTGAAAAACCGCTGTTCGTGATCACCGCCGCCACGGTCGACAAGTACAAGGACAAGCTCTCCGAAGGCCAGGTGGCGATGTTCAAGCGCTACCCGCAAACCTACAAGATCCCGGTCTACCCGACCCACCGCACGGTCAACCTGCCGCCGGAGATCTACGAGTCGATCAAGCGCAGCGCGCTCAACGTGCATGCGATCAACGACGGCAACGGCCTGGAGAACTTCACCGGCAACCGCTACTACGCGTTCCCGATTCCCAAGAACGGCGTGGAAGTGTTGTGGAACCACATCACCCGCTACCACGGCGGCAACCTGCGCCGCATCATCACCCAGGCCACGCCACAGACCAACGGCAGCTACACGCCGATCCGCTTCGAAGAAGAAGTGGCCGTGCCGCAACTGATCCCGGACATGGACCCGGTCAAGGGCGCCAACGTGCTGACCTTCTTCAAACAATCGGTGACTGCTCCGGCGCGCCTGGCAGGCAACGTACTGCTGGTGCATGAGACGCTCGACCAAGTGAAGGAACCGCGCCTGGCCTGGGTCTACAACGCCGGCCAGCGCCGGGTGCGTCGTGCGCCGCAAGTGGCCTACGACGGGCCGGGCACTGCGGCCGACGGCCTGCGCACCTCGGATAACTTCGACATGTTCTCCGGCGCCCCCGACCGCTACGACTGGAAGCTGGTGGGCAAGAAGGAGATGTACATTCCCTACAACAGCTACAAGCTCGACTCGCCGACCCTCAAGTACGACGACATCATCAAGGCCGGCCACATCAACCAGGACCTGACCCGCTACGAGCTGCACCGGGTCTGGGAAGTGATCGGCACCGTCAAGCCGAGCGAGCGGCACATCTACGCCAAGCGCCACATGTACATCGACGAAGACAGCTGGCAAGTGGCGCTGGTGGACCACTACGACGGCCGTGGCCAACTGTGGCGTGTGGCCGAGGGGCATGCGCAGTTCTACTACGACCACCAGGTGCCGGCCTACACCGTCGAGACTCTGTACGACATCATCGCCGGGCGCTACATCGCCCTGGGCATGAAGAACGAAGAGAAGAGCAGCTTCGTGTTCGGCTTTGCGGCCAAGGCGGCCGACTACACCCCGGCGGCATTGCGCTCGGAGGGCGTGCGCTAAAACCTGATTGAAATGCGCTCAACCTGTAGGAGCTGGCTTGCCTGCGATAGCGGTGTATCAGTAACAGATACCTAACCTGACACACCGCTATCGCAGGCAAGCCAGCTCCTACAGTTTCAGGCCGGTAGCCTTTTGGGCTCCCGGCTTTTTTATGTCCGACAATCAGCCTGCTGAATACTCCTCAACAACCGCCAGCCACAGGACTAGGGTAGGGCGCACGCCGCCCAATAATAAAAACAGGGACGCAGTAATGACCGCCATGACCCGTTGTCTGGATCGTCCTGGATTCATGCCACGCTTGTCTCCCCATCATCTGTTGCGCCCACGCCTGGCCGGGCCGTTGCTCAACGCCTCGGCGCGGGTGAAGTTGCTCTGCGCCCCGGCCGGCAGCGGCAAGAGTGCGCTGCTCGCCGAGTGCGCCTTGCAGGCGCCGGCGGATTGCCAGGTGTACTGGTTGCCGCTGAACGGCGCGGCTTTGGATTTGTGCCAGCGCCTGGCCCAAAGCCTTGGCCTCGATTTTGTCGATGAACCTACGCTGCTGCTGGCCCTCAACCGCTGGCAAGCGCCTGCGTGGCTGTTTCTGGATGACTTCTGCCGTGTGCCGGCGCCTGAGCTGGATGGCTTGCTCGATCGTATTCTGGCCGCCAGCAGCCCGGCCTTGACCTGGTGGATCGGCGCCCGGCGGCGCCCGGCGTGTAACTGGCCGCGGCTGTTGCTGGACGATGAACTGTGGGAATGCAGCGCGGCGGAATTGGCGTTTGATCACGACGAAATCCACGTATTGGCCGGGACTGCTGTCGACAAGGTACTGACGTTCAGCGCCGGCTGGTGCGCCGGTGTACGCATCGCACTGCTTGAAGGCGACGGGCACCCCGACAAAACTTTGCTCGACTACCTGCAACACGAACTGTTCAGCGGCCTCGCGCCGGAACTGGCCGAAGCCTGGCGCGTGCTTGCGCACCTGCCGCGCTTCAACCCGAGCCTGTGCGACCATCTGTTCGGCTTTGGCGACGGTGGCGCCTACCTGCGTGACTTGCAGACGCTGGGCGCCTTTATCGAACCCTGGGACGATGCCACCGACTGGCTGCAAATCTTCCCGCCGCTGGCGCAGCTTATGCGCGACGAACCCTGGCCGGCCAAACGCTCCTGGCACCGGCGCGCCTGCCAATGGTTCACCGCCGCCGAAGACTGGCAAGCGGCGTTTGAACAGGCGCTGCTGGCCGAAGAATACGAAGTGGCCGTGAGCCTGCTGCAGCATTTCAGTTTTGAAGACCTGTTCCGCCAGCAAAACGCCGTGCTGCTGTTGCGCCTGCATGAGCAGCATGGTGATGAATTGATGCTGGGTTCCGCGCAACTGGTGGGGCTGGTGACGGCGGCGTTGCTGTTTGCCGGGCGCTTCGATCAGGCGGCGTTGTGTATCGACCAATTGGCGCGCTTTACCCCGCAACCGACCGCGCACTTGCAGCGGTATCTGCTGGCTCGCTGGCAAGCGCAATGGGGTTGGCTGCTGCATCTTGGCGGCGAAGCCGCACGGGCCCGCGAGCATTTTCTGGAAGCGCTGCAAGATTTGCCTGAAAGCGCCTGGACCTCGCGGTTGATGTGCCTGTCGGGCCTGACTCAACAGGCCCTGCTGCGTGGCGAACTGGACGTGGCCCAGGCGCTGAACCGCGAGGCGTTGTGCCTGGCGCGGTCCCACGGCTCCTTGCTGCTGGAGGCGTTGCTGGAGTTGGATCACGCGCAGTTGCTGGAGCAACGCGGCGCGCCGTATCGGGCCCAGAGCCTGCTGGAAAACGTGCAGCGCATGCTGGTGCAGCAGCGACTCAAGGCCGGGCCGTTGATGGGGCGGATTTCGTTGCGACGGGGACATCTGGCCCTGCGCCAGGGGCACGATGCGGTGGCCGCCGAATGCTTCGAATCCGGCCTGGGAATGTGCCTGCACAGCCAGGACAAGCGCGTGCTCTACGGCTACCTCGGCCTGGCGCTCTTGGCCGCCAACAAAGGCGATTACGCCCAGGCGTTTATCCAGTTGCGGGACGCCGAGCGCCTGATGCAGCAACGCCAGGTACCCGACACGGTGTATCGCGCTGTGCTGCTATTGCTCAGCGGGCATTTCTGGCTGCAACAGGGCCGCGCTGAACTGACCCTGGAAGCAGTGACCCGCGTGCTGCGTCACTACCGTGGACCAAAAGCCAAACAGGCGCCGCCGGCTACCCTGGAGTTGATCCCGCGCCTCGAGTATTTGCAGGTGTTGGCCGAAGTCAAATTGCGTCGCGCTGAAGAGCCCGTCGCCCGCCTGAGCGTGCTACTGGAGACCGCCCGGCAGCGGGGCATGCTGTGCCTGGAAGCGGAGTTGCAGTTGGTGCTGGGGGAAGTGGCCTGGCAAGTCGGCGATCGACCATTGGCCGTGCGCTCGCTGGAAGCCGGGTTGGAACTGGCGGGGCGTTGCCAGGTGCAACAGGCGATTCGCGAATTGCGCCTCAGGCAGCCGGGGTTGTTAAGCGCGTTGGGGCTGGAGCCGCAGGAATGCCCGGCGGCGGCGGGGGAAAATCCTCTGAGCCAGCGTGAACTGGAGGTGCTGCAGTTGATTGCCCAGGGCAATTCCAATCTGGAAATTGCCGGCCAGTTGTTTATCTCGCTGCACACGGTGAAGACCCATGCGCGGCGGATTCACAGCAAGCTGGGGGTGGAGCGGCGCACCCAGGCGGTGGCCAAGGCCAAGACCTTGGGCTTGATGGCTTGAACTCCAATCCGGAAAGCTACGCAGGCCAGTGTGGGAGCCGGGCTTGCCCGCGATAGCGGTGTGTCAGTGACAGATAGCTAACCTGATGCACCGCTATCGCAGGCAAGCCAGCTCCCACAGTTGAACGGCCTTGTGTCAGGGAAGCTGATAACCCATCCGCCAACTCACCGCCTGGGTCGCCGCCAACAAACGCTTCGCCGCCGGGCCGTCTTCATCGGCATGGAACAGCGACGTCGGCCCCACCACGGTCAACACCGCCGCCACCTGCCCGACTGCGTTGAACACCGGCGCCGACAGCGCGTCCACGCCGGGCATCAGCAAACCGTGCACAAAGTGCAGGCCGCGTTGGCGGATCTGCTCACAGGTGCTGGCGTACGCCTGGTCATCCGCCAGCGCATGGGCGATGCCCGCCTGAATCTCCCGCTCACGCAACTCCACGGTTTCCCGCGACGGCAGAAACGCGCTGAACACCAGCCCGGTGGACGAACTGAGCAACGGCAACACCGACCCCAATTGCGTGACCACCGTCACCGCGCGCACCGCCGGTTCGATATGCACCACGGTCGCGCCCTGGTTGCCCCACACAGCCAGGAAGCAGGTTTCATTCAACTCGTCCCGCAGTTCCGCCAGCGGCAGGGCGGCGACTTTCAGCACGTCCATGCTGCCCAGCGCGGCCAGCCCCACGCGCAAGGCTTCGCGGCCCAGGCCATAGTGGTTGGTGGCGGTGTTCTGTTCGGCAAAACCTGAGGCAATCAGCGCCTGCAAGTAGCGGTGGACCTTGCTCGCCGGCATTTGCACATGCTCGGCCAGGCGCGACAACGAGGTGGCCGGCGACAGTTCAGCCAAGGCCTTGAGGATGTCGGTGCCCACTTCAGCCGAGCGGACTTTCTGTTTACCGGTGTCGCGGGGAGCGGGCGGCTTTTCCATGGAGGGCATGAATCCGAAGGACGAATGGGCGTCTTTATAGCTTGACGGTCAACAGGTATCAAATTACGTTATGCGTAACTGGATTACGATAAAAACAACTTCCGCTCAGAGGATGATCCATGACCCTCGAATCAACTATTTCAAAGCCGGTCTACCAGTCGGGTTTTGGCAATGAATTTGCCACTGAAGCCTTGCCTGGCGCCTTGCCCGTCGGCCAGAACGCTCCGCAAAAAGCGCCCTACGGGCTGTACACCGAACTCTTCTCCGGCACCGCCTTCACCATGGCCCGCAGCGAAGCCCGGCGCACCTGGCTGTATCGCATCCAGCCATCGGCCAACCACCCGGCGTTCGTCAAGCTGGAGCGGCAACTGGCCGGTGGCCCGCTGGGCGCCGTGACGCCCAATCGCCTGCGCTGGAACCCGCTGGATATTCCCGGCGAGCCGACAGATTTCATCGACGGGCTTGTCGGCATGGTCGCCAATTCGGGATCGGAAAAACCCTCAGGCATCAGCATCTATAACTACCGCGCCAACCGCTCCATGGACCGCGTGTTCTTCAACGCCGACGGCGAGTTGTTGATTGTTCCCGAGCAGGGCCGCCTGCGCATCGCCACCGAGTTGGGCGTGCTGGACGTGGAGCCGCTGGAAATTGTCGTGCTGCCCCGCGGCCTGAAATTCCGCGTCGAGCTGCTGGATGCCCAGGCGCGCGGCTACGTCGCCGAAAACCACGGCGCGCCACTGCGCCTGCCCGACCTCGGCCCGATCGGCAGCAATGGCCTGGCCAACCCACGGGATTTCCTCACACCCGTCGCCCATTACGAAGACCTCAAGCAACCGACCACCCTGGTGCAGAAATTCCTCGGTGAACTGTGGGGCTGCGAGCTGGATCATTCACCGCTGAACGTGGTGGCGTGGCACGGCAACAACGTGCCGTACAAATACGACCTGCGCCGCTTCAACACCATCGGCACCGTGAGTTTCGATCACCCGGACCCGTCGATTTTCACCGTATTGACCTCGCCCACCAGCGTGCACGGCCTGGCCAACCTCGACTTCGTGATCTTCCCGCCTCGCTGGATGGTCGCCGAAAACACCTTCCGGCCGCCGTGGTTCCACCGCAACCTGATGAACGAATACATGGGCCTGATCCAGGGTGCCTACGATGCCAAGGCCGAAGGCTTCGTGCCCGGCGGCGCGTCCTTGCACAGCTGCATGAGCGCCCATGGCCCGGATGGCGAGACCTGCACCAAGGCCATCAACGCGACGCTTGAGCCCCACAAGATTGATAACACCATGGCGTTCATGTTCGAGACCAGCCAGGTGCTGCGTCCTACTCAGTTCGCGCTGGAATGCCCGCAACTGCAACCTTCCTATGACGCTTGCTGGGCCTCGCTGCCTGCAACCTTCAACCCGAATCGGAGATAACCCATGACTCAGCCTAATCTCACCCGCAGTTGGGTCGCTTGCGCCAACGGTCACCGGGATTTCCCGCTGCAAAACCTGCCGTTGGGTGTGTTCAGCCTCAACGGTTCTGCACCGCGCAGTGGCGTGGCGATTGGCGAGCAGGTTCTTGACCTGCAGGCCGCTGTGGAATGCTTTGAGGGCGAAGCCCGCCGTGCCGTTGAAGCCACTGCTGGCGGTCAACTGAATGCGTTTTTCGAACTCGGCCGTGGCCCACGCGTGGCCCTGCGTGAGCGCCTGCTGGAACTGCTGGCGGAAGGCAGCAGCCTGCAAGGCAAACTGCAAAGCGCGCTGCACCCGGCGGCCGATTGCGAGATGCACCTGCCAGCAAAAATCAACGATTACACCGACTTCTACGTGGGCATCGAGCACGCGCAAAACGTCGGCAAACTGTTCCGCCCGGACAACCCGCTGCTGCCCAACTATAAGTACGTGCCGATCGGTTATCACGGGCGCGCTTCGACGATCCGCCCGTCGGGTACCGACGTCCGCCGCCCGAAAGGCCAGGCCCTGCCGGCCGGCCAGACCGAGCCGACCTTTGGCCCCTGCGCCCGTCTGGATTACGAGCTGGAACTGGGCATCTGGATCGGCCAGGGCAATGCCATGGGCGACTCGATTGCCATTGGCGACGCCGCTGACCACATCGCCGGCTTCTGCCTGCTCAACGACTGGTCGGCGCGCGATATCCAGGCCTGGGAATACCAGCCGCTGGGCCCGTTCCTGTCCAAGAGTTTCATCACCAGCATTTCGCCCTGGGTGGTGACGGCTGAAGCTCTGGAGCCGTTCCGCAAGGCACAACCGGCGCGTCCTGAAGGCGACCCGCAACCGCTGCCCTACCTGCTGGACAAGCGCGACCAGGCCGCCGGTGGTTTTGATATCGAACTGGAAGTGCTGCTGACCACCGCCTCGATGCGCGAGCAGAACTTGCCGGCCCATCGTCTGACCCTCAGCAACACCCAACACATGTACTGGACCGTGGCGCAAATGGTCGCGCACCACAGCGTCAACGGCTGCCAGTTACAGGCCGGCGACCTGTTTGGTTCGGGCACCTTGTCGGGGCCGCAAGCGGGCCAATTCGGCAGCCTGCTGGAAATCACCGAAGGCGGTAAAAAGCCGATCGAATTGGCGTCTGGCGAGGTACGTAAATTCCTTGAAGACGGCGACGAAATCATCCTGCGTGCCCGCGCCAGTCGCGACGGGTTTGCCTCCATCGGCTTCGGCGAGTGCCGGGGTACCGTGGTCGCGGCGCGCTGAGAGGGCAGGGCCATGGAACTCTATACCTATTACCGCTCCACTTCGTCGTACCGGGTGCGCATCGCGCTGGCCCTCAAGGGCCTGGATTTCACTGCGGTGCCGGTCAACCTGCTGGTGCCCAAGGGCGGCGCCAACCACCAGCCGGAGTACCTGGCGATCAACCCCCAAGGTCGCGTGCCGGCCTTGCGCACCGATGACGGCGATGTGTTGATTCAGTCGCCGGCGATCATCGAGTACCTGGAGGAACGTTATCCACAGGTGCCATTGCTCGCCAAGGATTCGGCGACCCGCGCCCATGAGCGCGCGGTGGCGTCGATCATCGGGTGCGACATCCACCCGCTGCACAACTCCAGCACCCAGAACTTGCTCAAGCAGTGGGGGCACGATGAAGCGCAGGTGCTGGAGTGGATCGGGCACTGGATCAGCCAGGGGCTGGCGGCGGTGGAGCAGTTGATCGGTGATCAGGGTTATTGCTTTGGCGAGCAGCCGGGGATGGCGGATACGTTTTTGATTCCGCAGTTGTATGCGGCCGAGCGGTTCAAGGTGTCGCTGGCGGCGTATCCGCGCATTCAGCGGGTGGCGGCATTGGCGGCGCAGCACCCGGCGTTCATGGCGGCTCATCCTGCCAACCAACCCGATGCCCCTGACACACCCTAAATCAATGTGGGAGCTGGGTTTTTGTGGGAGCCGGGCTTGCCCGCGATACAGGCACCTCGGTGTGTCAGTTACAGTGAAGTGATGCTATCGCAGGCAAGCCAGCTCCCACAAAAGCCCAGCTCCCACATGTGAGCTCCAGCGTGTCCAAACTATAAAAACAACACAGGTCTCTTGCGATGCACAATCAGATTGCCAGCTTTCGTGCGGCACTCGACGCCCGTCCGGTGTCGCGCTATCAGTGGTTGATACTCCTGTTGCTGGCTCTGTTGCTGGTCACCGACGGCTACGACGCCCAGGTCCTGGGCTACGTGGTCCCGGCGCTGGCCAAGGACTGGGGCCTGGAAAAAGCTGCGTTCGGCCCGGTGTTCAGCGCCAACCTGCTGGGGCTGACCCTCGGCTCCCTCGCCGTCACGCCGCTGGCGGACCGCTTCGGTGTAAGGCGCATCCTGCTGTGTTGCGTGCTGATCTACGCCAGCCTCACGGTGCTGATGGTGTTCGCCAATTCCCTGAATACCTTGATGGCCGCCCGTTTCATCTGCGGCATCGGCATGGGCGGCGCGATGCCCAGCGCCATGGCCTTGATGTCGGAATATTCACCGCCCCGCTTGCGCACGTTGATGGTGACGCTGGCGGCGTGTGGTTTCTCTTTCGGTGGCGCGGCGGGCGGTTTCGTGGCCGCCGGGTTTATCGACAGCTTTGGCTGGCAGGCGGTGTTCCTTGCCGGCGGCGTGACACCGTTGCTGCTGTTCCCGTTTCTCGCCTGGATGTTGCCCGAGTCCCTGCCGCGCCTGCTGCGTGATGCACCGCCGTATGCGCGCCTGCAAAAAGTCACCGCGCGGATGTTGCCCGGCTGGCAACCGCCGGCGGCGAGCGAGGCAGAAAACCGCCAGGAGCAAGGCAGCAAGCTGACGGTGGTGGAGCTGTTTCGCCATGGTTATGCGCGCCCGACCTTGCTGCTATGGGCAACGTTTTTTGTCAGCCTGATCCTGCTGTATTTCATGATCAGCTGGCTGCCTTCGCTGTTGCTGGAAAGCGGCCTGGGCCTGAACGAAGCCAACCTGGTGACCTCGATGTTCCTGTTCGCCGGGACCTTGGGCGCCATCGGCATGGCCTGGTTTGCCGACCGGCTCAAAAGCAAAGTGCGCCTGCTGTCCGGCGTGCTCGCTGCAGCTGCGGTGTGCACCATTCTGCTGGGCCTGAACCACGACAATCCGCGCTATCTGGTGGCCTGCGTGTTTGCGGCGGGTTTTTGCATCATCGGTGGCCAACTGACCCTGAATGCGTTCGCCAGTAACTTCTACCCGGCTCATGTGCGAGCGACCGGTACTGGCTGGGCGTTGGGAGTAGGGCGGTTCGGTTCGATCCTGGGGCCGTTGTTCGGCAGCATGCTGCTGGCAATGCACATTCCAGTGCAGCAGATTTTCTTCTTCTGCGCGATTCCGGCGGTGATTGCGGCGTTGTTGATTATCCAGGTGCGCTCGCCAAAGAGCCCGGTGTCACAAGGCGCTGATGCGTTAGCGGCGCCTGGCGCTGATCACGCGTAACCCCCACCCGGTGGACACGCTGCCATCACTCTGCCGAAGGTGGGTGATGGTGGCCAGGAAACGCTCTTTCAGGCGGGCCTTGGCGGGCGGTGTCAGCCGGTCGATATCGTAGGTTTCCTTTAATGACGTCCATAGTTCCTCTGGCTGAGGCTGCCAATGGACGTCGATATCTTCGACGCTGAGGTCGCTGAAGTGGTCCTCCAGCAAGGTGTGCCAGCCGGCTTCATTGCGGGTGCGCGGGTCGCCCATCTGCAGGTTGGGCAGGCGGTCTTCCTCGGCGATTGGACGAAAGGCTTCCAGAAACGCCACGCCGACTGGGCCCAGTAGAAAGCTTCTGCCAATCAGCACTGCCAATGTGCCGCTGCTGCGCAGGACTCGCTGCACCTCTTGCAGCACCTGGTCGAGGTCATCCATCAGCATGATCGCCATGTGCGACAGCAGCACGTCGACACTGGCTGTAGCCACACTCAATGATTGGGCGCGTTCCTTGAGCAGGGTGATCTCAACTGGAAGACGCTCGCGGGCGGCGTCGAGTTCGGCCTGGCTCATGTCGACACCGATCAGTTGCAAGCCGGGTTGCTGGCGGTCGGCCAGCAGCTTGAGCAGATAACCATCGCCGCAGGCCAGGTCCAGGACGGTGAGTGGGCTGTGTGTTGCCGGCACGTGCGCCGTCAACGCGGCATAGGAAGAGCTGTATTTCACCGCCGCGAGTTCAGCGAACGCCGCGCTGGTGGTGCCGGGCTGGCGCTGGTGGAAATCCTCGAGGTAACGTTCGGCGGGGGAGCGCAGGGGCATGACAACCTCATCCATGGGGCGGTACAGCTTACGCCAAGCGGGTCAATGCACCACAGAGTTGGGCGGCAAATGCCCCAGTCGCTCGGTCAGGCGCAGGCGCTGGATCGGGTCTTCACTGAGCATCAATGCATGCTCAAGATCAAAACGCTCGGCGTTCGGGCAATCCAGGCGCTGATACAAACTGGCCCGGGCCAGGTAATCGGCGGCGCTGGCGTTGCCCAGTTCCAGCACGCGCTCGGCATCCACCAGGGCGGCCAGGTGGTCGTCGTTGGACAGGTGCAACTGGCGCAGATTGCGCGACAGCCGTTGCAGGATCGAGCGTGGTTCGGCGGTGTGCAGGTGGTCGGCCTGCAATTTGAGATTGGGCCCGTACTGGCGAGTCAGCAGGTCGCGGCAATCGTTGGGGTACAGCCGGCGGCCGCCACAGGGGTCGAGCAGGTGATCGGCGCCCGGAACCCGCAACAGGAAGTGGCCCGGAAAGTTGACGCCCACCAGGGGAATGTCCAGGCGCCGGGCCAGTTCCAGGGCAATCAGCCCCAACGCCAGCGGCTGCCCGCGTTTGCGCTTCAATACCTTGTCCAGCAGGGCGGCGGCGGGGCGCAGCGGGGTGTGATCATCCTGGGCGAAACCCAGGTCGTTCATGCGCCGCAGCAATGGTTGCCCCAATTCATCCGGCGGCAGCATCGGCATGCTGAGGCTGACCAACTGTTGCAACACCTTGAAGTCCTGCAGGATGGCCAAGGGGTCCACGGCCGGGTCGTGCTCGGCCGCCATCCACAGCGCGGCTTCAAACAGCGCGGGCGGTGACCGTTCCAGGCAGGCAAAAAAGGCTTTGCGGGGCGTCATTGGGTTCTCCGGCGGATGTCTCGTTTTAGCCTTGCTGTGAACTTTCGTCCAGTGCCTTAAGACGGGTCCTACTTGTTTATGTCGCAAACCCTTTAAAACCGGTGGCCTTATTCCTGCGCGCTTCAGCAGTCTTCCGCTGGCAGTCCTATACTTGGCGCCTACAAGAAGTGATTCGGGAGCTCGACGATGTTTGCGCTCATGCACAGCACCCGCCTTGAATCGCTGCACCTGAGCGTCGACCCGGTCACCGGGTTGAAGGCGGTTATTGCCATCCACAACAGCCGCCTGGGCCCCGCCCTCGGAGGCTGCCGCTACCTCTCTTACCCCGACGAAGAAAGTGCCGTGGCGGATGCCGCGCGCCTGGCCCAGGGCATGAGCTACAAGGCCGCCCTGGCCGGTTTGCCGGTGGGCGGTGGTTGCGCGGTGATCATCCGCCCCGCCCATGTGGAAAGCCGCGCCGCATTGTTCGAGGCCTTCGGCCGCTGCATCGAGCAGCTCGATGGCCGCTACATCACCGCCATCGACAGCGGCACCTCGGTGGCCGATATGGATTGCATCGCCCAGCAGACCCGCTATGTCACCAGCACCACGGCGGCCGGTGATCCATCGCCCCACGCGGCCATGGGCGTATTCGCCGGCATCCGCACCACGGCCATGGCCCGCCTGGGCAGCGATAACCTGGAAGGTTTGCGCGTGGCGATCCAGGGCCTGGGCAACGTCGGTTATGCCCTGGCCGAGCAACTGCACGCCGCCGGGGCTGAATTGCTGGTGAGCGACATCGACCACGGCAAGGTGCAACTGGCCATGGAACAGCTGGGCGCGCACCCGATTGCCAACGAAGCCTTGCTCAGCACCCCGTGCGACATCCTTGCGCCCTGCGGCGTGGGCGCGGTGTTCAACCGCTACACGGTCGCGCAGTTGCGGTGCGCGGCGGTGGCCGGCTCTGCCAGTGCGCAACTGACCAACCTGCAAGTGGCCGATCAACTGGAAGGGCGTGGGATTCTTTACGCGCCGGACTACGTGATCAACTCCGGCGGCCTGATTTACGTCGCCCTCAAGCATGGCGGCGCAGAGCTGGAAACCATCACCGCACACTTGTCGAACATCGGCACACGCCTGACCGAAATCTTCGCCCATGCCCAGGCTGAAAAACGCTCACCCGCGCGGGTGGCGGATGAGCTGGCGGAGCGGTTGTTGTACCGCTGAAGCGGGTCAAAGCTGATATTTCTCCCGGGCCAACTGGCCCACGCCCATACGATCAAGGATGTGCATCGGGCACAGGATCGTGACCCGCACGGTGCCCGGCAGGCGACTGATTTCAATGGAGCCGTTGATGGTCGCTCGGTTGCGCACTTCGTCGATTGGCAGCCCGGTAACAGCGGCTGCGCGTTCCAGTCCGTTTTCCGTTGCGACGTTGAGATTTATCCCACTGCCGATAAAGGTAATGGGCGCATTCTCCTCGATCTCGGTTTGCCCCCAGCGCTCGCCCAATGCCTTCACCCGAAGGCGTTGTTCGGCGGTCATCGGGCGCGCCATGGGCGGCAGGTCATCGAGGTTTTGCAGCAGGATCGGGCCGTCCAGGGTCAGGCCCTTGATCACCTGCACCGTCAGTTCGGTTTCGCCCGACACATCGGTGGCATGCCCGGCAATTTCGCCGTTGCCCTGCTGGGCATGCATATCGCCCATGTACACCCCGGCGCCGGGGACTTTCACCGGGCAGATCAGGATGCAGCCCTCGCGCACCGAATTGGTGTCCATGTGGCCATCGGTTTTTGCGGCGTGCAGTTCTTCGTGGGTCATGCTGTAGCGATGGGGCGCGCCCACCAGGTACTGGCCGAAGTCGGCGCAGTTGTGGGAATCCGGAAGATCCCGTGAAGGCGTGGTGCCGATATTGCCCAGGAACGGGCGCATATGCGCGGCCAGGCCGGGAATGTCGGCGCGGGCCAGGGACAGGATCGAATGCTGGGCAGACAATTCGGGCAGTGCCGACAGGTCCGATGCCTTGCCGGCCAGGCGGTCTGCCACGGCCTGGTTGACCGTCAAACTCACCTGATGGTCGGCATCCAGCACGATCACGTAGCCATTGCTGAAGCGAAACGCACTGACCTCGGCACCGCAGGCATTGCAGCGGATAGCGTCTTCGCCAATGCCTTGGACATGGCTGGCGGGGTGCTCTTGCCCGCAGTTGGAGCAGAACTTCGCGACAAACGGGTCGCCGTGGTAGCGCCCCTCGACAAAACTCATGACTCCCGACGACGTGGCCAGGGAGGTGACACGCATGCGGGTGATCTTCAGCGCCACCGCGTCACCGATTTCGGCGCCGGCGATGAACACTGGCTGGGTTACTTCATGGCCGCCTTCGAAGGCCGGGGTGATCATCGGGCCCCAGCAGCCGGGCGGGGTGCCGGTGATCAAGGTGCCACCATCGGCCAGCGGGCCAAGCATTTTCTGGCTGGGGCCGAGCAGGCCGTTGGTGTAGGACGTGACACTGAGACGGTCGACAGATGGGAGGTTATTCATTTTATTTTCCTGGCCCTGGGTGATTGAATGTTCAACAGGCTTCATCACTTAACCGCCGGTGTGTATCTGTCGTGTGTCGCGCTGCCGCGATTGCCGGTCGGTGTGTATCTGAGGGGCATCCATACACACTCTGATACACCCGCAGTGGCGGACACGTGCAAATCCAGATATCTCTGTTATCAAACCCATCAGAACGAGGTTGGCATGTCCAAACAAACAGCAGGGCGCTCCAGCGGGCGCATGATCACCTTCAAACGTCCGGATGGCGCGGAAGTCAATGGCTACCTGGCCAGCCCGGCGGTACTCGAAGGCGCGCCGGCGATTGTGGTGATTCAGGAGTGGTGGGGCGTCAACGACCAGATCAAGGGCGTGGCCAGCCGCTTGGCGGAATGCGGCTACCGGGTGCTGGTGCCGGACCTTTACCGCGGTGCGTCGACGGTGGAAGAGGAAGAAGCTCATCACCTGATGGATGGTCTGGATTTTGGCGATGCGGTTTCCCAAGACATCAAGGGTGCCGTGCAGTACTTGCAGGCGGACTCGAAAAAAGTCGGCGTGACTGGTTACTGCATGGGCGGGGCTCTGACGTTGTTGGCGCTGAATGCGATTCCGGAATTGGCTGCGGGCGTGGTGTGGTATGGCTTCCCGCCGCTGGAGTATCTGGATGCTTCGAAGATCAAGGCGCCGCTGATTGGGCACTGGGGCACGCAGGATGCCTTCTTCAACATCGACACCGTGGCGGAACTGGAGTCAAAACTGCACGCGGCGGGTGTGGACGCGACTTTCCATCGCTACCTGGCGCGCCATGCGTTTGCCAACGAGACGGCGATTGGTGATGGTCGGATTGCGGATACGCAATACGATGCCGCCTGGTCGCAACTGGCGTGGGACCGGACGTTGACGTTCTTTGGCAAGACGTTGTGGCAGGCGTAAAACACGCTTTATCGGCCTATACATAACCCTGTGGCGAGGGAGCTTGCTCCCGCTGGGCTGCGCAGCAGACCCAAAAGCTTGGGAGCGCTGCGCACTCCAGCGGGAGCAAGCTCCCTCGCCACAGCAAGCTCCCTCTGCCACAGCAAGCTCCCTCTGCCACAACAAGCCCTTTCACCACTACAGGCAACGCATCACTCAGCGTCCGCCTGCCCAATCTCCGCCAATGCACTCGCATTGTTCTTGAACGCCGCCGCAAACGCCGCGCGGTTCTTGGCCATGAAAATACCGGCATCTTCAGCCTGCTTCTCGCTCAAGCCTTCGACGTTTTTCAATAGCACTTCCATCAGGGACTCTGCCAGTTCAAGCATCTGGTCGTGTGCGTCGGCAAGTTTGCGATCCACGAATGTAGTCTCCAGGTCACGGGTACTGCGATACAGGGTTTCAACAGCCATTTTTCGGCCTCGTCATCGGTGCAGTATTGAAGGGGGTAGCCCTTGGTTCGGGTGTCGCCATGCGTTCGTGCGAATACTGTATTTATATACAGCTAAAAGCATAAGCCAATCCATGGGCTTTGGGTAGTGGCTTTTTAATGTAGCTGGCAAATGCTGGTTTGCCCTATCGGAAACTTCTCACAGGTTGATGGGGTTGCAGGGGCGTCGTTCAGTGGCTTACCTTTTCCGGGCTTCGCTTATGCGGTGTACGAGTTTGGCGGCTCGAAATGAAGGAGCAAACCTCTTGTTAATCCAAGGAATTGCACCATGGTAAAAATGACTGCCTGTTTTTCTGAATCGCCTCTAAAACCGTCTACCGCGCTTTTCGCTGTGACCCCAAATACTGACACCGAAACGTTACTCGCCAACGCCAGCGAAACGTTGAACAGTGCCCGTGAAATGGCCAGCAGTTTGGCTTTTGAGCTTGAGGGCCCACAGCGAAGTTTGCTTCTGGCGATCCATCAACTGCTGGAAATGAGTGATTTATTGGTCGATCAAGCGTTGGATCAAGTCGCCCCGACTTGAGGTAAATCCTGTGATCGCTTCTACGTCGTGGAAGCGATCACGGCAATGAAGTGCCTCATATCACCCCGCCACCATCTCACTTCCTGTTCCCTGGCCTTTTTTCTGCATGCAGAGAAACCGTCACGTCCAACCCGCATTATCCGGTCGAGCCGACCTAAGGAAGCATCATCGTGAAAATCAACTGGGCTGAAAACCTGCGCAAGACCGTGCACCAACTGGCCGAGTCCTTGGGAAATCTGTTCGTCGAGACCTTCCACTACCTGGCGCTGTTCGCCATTGGTGCGGTGACTGCCTATGCGGCGGTGATGGAGTTTCTGGGGATGCTGGAAACGGGGCACATCAAGATCGATGACATCTTGCTGCTGTTCATCTACCTGGAACTGGGGGCGATGGTCGGGATTTACTTCAAGACCAACCACATGCCGGTGCGCTTCCTGATCTACGTGGCGATCACCGCGCTGACCCGCCTGCTGATCTCCAACGTCTCCCACCACAACCCGCCCGACCTCGGCATCATCTACCTGTGCGGCGGGATTCTGCTGTTGGCGTTCGCGATTCTGGTGGTGCGGTATGCCTCGTCGGCATTTCCTTCGGTAAAGGTCGAAGGCCCGCGCCGCAAGGGCGAAGCGAGCCTTGAAACAGAGAAAGGCGAGCTTTAAAGCCCGGCACTCAGCGGCGGCCGGCTGACCGGCGGCCGCTGCAACACTTTGTGGCTGTCCCCATCCGTCATCACCGCCAATATCTCAATTGCGCTGTGCCCCTGCTCAATCGCAATCCCGAACTGCACACTCTGCACCAGCCGTTTCAGCCGCTGCGGGTCGTTGCGTTGTTCGGCGCTGATCATGCGTTTGGCCACTACGCCGTCTTCGTCGGACAGGGTCAGCATGATGCTGCCGTCCAGCCGCTGGATGCTTAAATTGACCCGGTATTTTGGGGCGAAGGTGTCGGTGATGATCTGAAAAGGATTGTCCATGGTGCGTTACCGCCTGATAAGAACATGCAGTCATTGACGACCGGTGTCGGGATTAGTTCGCGTTTCCTGACCACCGGCCATTCTCTCGCTGAGGTTTTCACAAGGTCCGTTTTCCTCAAGTGCTGTACAGCAAGGGGCGTGCCGTACAAGCGTTCAGCAATGCCTGGAATTAACTGTGGGAGCTGGCTTGCCTGCGATTGCGGAGGATCAGCCGGCATTTATACCCACTGATCCACCGCCATCGCGGGCAAGCCCGGCTCCCACAGGGTGCGGCATTCACTCAAGTCGTGGCGGGTGTGTCCCGTTTCAGGGCATCACGGAAAAAACGATCGCAGACAGCGCAATCAAGCCGATCAACACCACAAACACGTTGGACGCCTGGCCCGAATACTGGCGCAAAGATGGCACTCGACGGATGGCGTACATCGGCATCAGGAACAACAGGCAGGCAATGATCGGCCCGCCCATGGTTTCGATCATGCCCAGGATGCTCGGGTTGAAGGTGGCCACGGCCCAGCAGGTGAGCACCATGAACAGCGCGGTGCAGCGCTCCAGCCATTTGGCCGACATCGAACGGTTACGCCCACGCAGGGATTTGACGATCAGGCCCTGGAAGCCTTCGCTGGCGCCGATGTAGTGGCCCAGGAAGGATTTGGTGATGGCCACCAGCGCGATCAACGGTGCGGCGTAGGCGATGACCGGGGTCTGGAAGTGGTTGGCCAGGTACGACAGGATCGAGATGTTCTGCGCCTTGGCCGCTGCCAAGTCAGCCGGCGACAGGGCCAGCACGCAGCTGAAGCAGAAGAACATCACCGTCAGCACCATCATGCTGTGGGCCATGGCCAGGATGCCGCTGCTTTTGCGCTCGGCCTGCGGGCCGTACACGCGTTTTTGATCGACGGCGAAGGCGGAGATGATCGGCGAGTGGTTGAAGGAAAACACCATCACCGGGATCGCCAACCACAAGGTCTTGAAGAACACCGGCAGAGGCATGCCTTCGCTGGCGGAGGCGAAGAACGCGCCGTTCCAGTTGGGGATCAAACTCACCGCCAACAGCAGCAGGGCGGCGACGAACGGGTACACCAGCACGCTCATGGCCTTGACGATCACGCCCTGGCCGCAACGCACGATGGCCATCAGGCCGAGGATCAGCACCAGCGACAAAATTGCCCGGGGCGGCGGGGCCATGTGCAGTTGGTGTTCCATGAAGCTGGTCAGGGTGTTGGTCAGTGCCACGCTGTACACCAGCAAAATCGGGAAGATCGCGAAGAAGTACAGCAGGGTGATCAGCTTGCCGGCGCCGATGCCGAAGTGTTCTTCCACCACGTCGGTGATGTCGCCGGATTTGCCCGACAGCACAAAGCGCGTCAGCCCACGGTGGGCGAAGAAGGTCATCGGGAAGGCCAGCAGCGCCAGCACGATCAATGGCCAGAAGCCGCCGACGCCGGCGTTGATTGGCAGGAACAAGGTGCCGGCACCGATGGCGGTGCCGTAGAGGCCGAGCATCCAGGTGGTGTCGTGTTTGTTCCAGCCGGTTGTTACGGTGGTCGTGGTCAGGTCTACAGCGGGATTTTCGGCAGCAGGTGTACGTACATCGGTCATCGTTATTGCCTCGTTATTATTTTTGCGCGGGCTCACGTTGGGGCGGCAGGAGTGCTCCGATCAGCACTCCACCCAGCTGACCGCCAGGCCGCCCCGTGAAGTTTCTTTGTATTTGTCGTGCATGTCGGCGCCGGTGTCGCGCATGGTGCGGATCACCCGGTCCAGGGAGATGAAGTGTTTGCCGTCGCCGCGCAGGGCCATTTGCGTGGCGTTGATCGCCTTGACCGCAGCGATGGCGTTGCGCTCGATGCACGGCACCTGGACCAGCCCGCCTACCGGGTCGCAGGTCAGGCCGAGGTTGTGTTCCAGGCCGATTTCGGCGGCGTTTTCCAGTTGTTCCGGGGACGCGCCGAGTATGTCGGCAAGGCCGGCAGCGGCCATGGCACAGGCGGAACCGACTTCGCCCTGGCAGCCGACTTCGGCGCCGGAGATCGAGGCGTTTTTCTTGCAGAGGATGCCGACGGCGGCGGCGGCCAGGAAGAAATTCACCACGTCATCGTCGGACGCGTCCGGGTTGAACTTCATGTAGTAGTGCAACACCGCCGGGATGATCCCCGCCGCGCCATTGGTGGGCGCGGTGACCATGCGCCCGCCGGCCGCGTTTTCTTCGTTGACGGCGAGGGCGAACAGGTTGACCCATTCCATGGCCGACAAGGTTGATGTGATGACGTTGGGTTTGCCGATTTCCAGCAGACTGCGGTGCAGTTTCGCTGCGCGCCGTGGCACATCCAGGCCGCCGGGCAGGATGCCTTCGTGGCGCAGGCCTTGTTCGACGCATTCACGCATCACCGACCAGATATGCAGCAGGCCGCTGCGGATCTCGGCATCGCTGCGCCAGGCCCGCTCGTTGGCCATCATCAATTCGGAAACCCGCAGGCCGTGCTTGTTGCACAAGGCCAGCAGTTCTACGGCGCTGGAGAAGTCGTAAGGCAATTGCACTTCGCTGGTAGGCGCAATGCCGGATTCAGCTTCCGCCGCCTCGATGATGAAACCGCCGCCCACCGAGTAGTACGTCTGCTCGCTCAACAGGCCATTTTCGCCGTAGGCATGCAGGGACATGGCGTTGGGGTGGTAGGGCAGGCTTTCGTCCAGCAGCAGGAGGTCGTGTAGCCAGTTGAAGGCAATCGAGTTGCGGCCGGCGAGCAGCAATTGGCCGGACTCGCGCAGTTGCTGGATACGTGGGCCGATGCTGGTGGGGTCGATGCTGTCTGGCCATTCGCCCATCAGGCCCATGACGCAGGCGCGGTCGGTGGCGTGGCCGACGCCGGTGGCGGACAGCGAACCGTACAAGCGCACTTCGACGCGACGGGTTTCGTCGAGTAATTGTTGGTCAGTCAGCCCCTGGACGAAGGTCGCCGCCGCCCGCATCGGGCCGACGGTATGGGAGCTGGAAGGGCCAATGCCTACCTTGAATAGATCGAAAACACTGATAGCCATGCTAAACCCTTACAAGCAATGGAGTACGAATCGCTGCCATCTTTTGTAGGACAAGCGGAATTGGCGCGATACTGAGCCTCTGGATCGGCACTGACCAACGAATTATCCTAAGACACCCTTTAGCAGGACTAAACCCTATGGCTCGCCCGCTTCATGGCCAGACTTACGTCTGGTTGCACGTTTTTTCCTGCGCCGCGCGGCATTTGTCGTTCACCCGCTGCGCCGAAGAACTGCACATCACCCCGGGCGCGGTCAGCCAGCAAATTCGCCAATTGGAAGAGCGTTTGGGCTTCCGGCTGTTTCATCGGCGCGCACGCGGGGTTGAGCTGAGCGCAGAAGGCCAGCGCCTGGCGATCACCGTGGGCGAGGCCTATGGCAGCATCGATGCGGAGTTGCAGCGCCTGGACGCCGGGATGATCAGCGGTACGTTGCGCCTGCGCTCGATTCCGT
Source organism: Pseudomonas yamanorum (assembly GCF_013386765.1). Lineage (GTDB taxonomy): Bacteria > Pseudomonadota > Gammaproteobacteria > Pseudomonadales > Pseudomonadaceae > Aquipseudomonas > Aquipseudomonas yamanorum_A. The sequence continues at coordinate 208,129 of NZ_JACARE010000038.1, read as the reverse complement.
CGTTTCTCGGCAAATGGCTGACCCCGCGCCTGCCGCGTTTGCAGCAGCGCTTCCCGGACATTCAACTGCGCATGGTCGCCGAAGACAGCAGCATCGCCCTGCACGAGGGCGACTTTGACCTGGCCATCGACCTGAACGACGGCAGTTACCCCGGCTTGTTATCCACAGCCCTGTTGGACGAGCAGATTTTCCCGGTGTGCGCCCCAAGCCTGCTGCGCGGGCGACCGCCGCTGCATGGCCCGGCCGACCTGGTGCATTTCCCGCTGTTGCACGACATTACCGCCTGGCGTGGGAGTTATGAGTACGCAGAGTGGGAGTTCTACCTGAATGCCATCGGCTACGACGCTGCCGACGTGCGGCGCGGGCATACCTTCAACCGCAATCACCTGACCATCGAAGCGGCCATTGCCGGCATGGGTGTGGCGATTGCCCGGCGCACCTTGCTCAATGATGAATTGGAGCGGGGCACCTTGATCGTGCCGTTCGGCCTGGCAGTGCCCAATCACAAACGTTACGTGCTGCTGTATGCGCCGGGTGCGCTGAGCCATCCGGGCGTGCGGGCGGTGCATGACTGGCTGGTGGAGGAAGCCGGGATTTTTCGCGGATTGCACCCGTTGGGAGAGGGGCAATTGTAAGGAAGTTGGCGGTAAGAAGATGTAACCAACTCCCCACCCTAACAGCGTTTTTGGTTGTAGTCAGGGTTAATTTGTAATGTGGGATTTATCTTTGCAAAGGGCTTGAAATGTTCCTCTGTCTGCTCAATTGTGTAATCAGGAGGTCATGGTTTTCACCCATCCGGTGAAGCAGGAATGGCCTTCCGCGAGCTAGCTGAAATAAGGGAAAACTATGCAAATCCAAGTCAATAGCGATAACCATATTGAAAGCAGCATCCGACTGGAGGAGTGGGTACGTACCACCATTGAGAGCACGCTCGAACGTTACGAAGAAGATCTGACCCGCGTCGAGGTTTACCTGCGGGACGAGAACGGTGACAAGCCCGGTCCACATGATCTGAGTTGCCGACTGGAAGCACGGCCAAAAGGCCATCAACCGATTTCGGTCCTCCATAAAGCCGATACGCTGGAACAGGCGATCGATGGTGCGGCCACCAAGCTGGAGCATGCCCTGGAGCATCTGTACGGCAAACTGCGCGGCAAACCACGCGCCGCGGGTCAGAGCTTGCCCAATACCAAGGCCGACGAGGCCGAGCTTGAAGAGGAATTTTTGGAAAACGAACAGGCTGCGCTTAACGGCTGATAGCTGATACTTTTTCAACCCCACTGAAAACGGGCCTGCAGATGCAGGCCCGTTTTTTTATGCGCAAAAGGTCAGCGCGGGCTGTGCCGGAAAAAGCTGCGGCTCAAGACCGCCAGTGCGCACGCGCCCAAACCGGCGTACACCATGGCCCAACCGGCGCCGTTGCGCAGCGCGGCCTGGGCGATCATCGGGCCTTGCGCCAACACCTCCAGCTTGCCGGCAGCGATGTCCTGGCTGAGGGCGGCCAACGGTGCCGTGTCGGGCAATACGCCAGCCAGGTAATGAGCGATCCCGAGGATCAACACCAATCCCATCAACGCGATATTGAGCGCCAGGGTGATCAGCCGTGCGCTGAAGTCGATACCCGAGGCCATGCCCGCGCGGTCCGGCGACACCGAGCCGGTGGTGGTGTTGGTGGTGGGCGAGTTGGTCAATGCCAAGCCGCTGCCGGCCATCCCACAGGCGATCAGGATCAATACCACGCTGGGCTGGGCGCCGTGGTTGATCACGGCCATGGCCACAAACCCCACGCCCATCAGGCCCAGGCCCAACGGGATGATGCGTTCGGCGCCGTAACGCAGGGCCAGGCGTTCGGCCAGCGGCGGCACTATCAACGTGGGCAGTGTGTAGGCGAGTAGAGCGAGGCCGGTGAGCATCGTGTCGTAACCCAGGCCGGCCTGGAAATACAGCGGCAGGTAGATCATGAAGGGCCAGAAGCTGAAGTTCATGCCGATCGAGCCCATCAGCGCGCCGTTGAAGCGCGGGATGCGAAACACCGAGAAATCGAACATCGGGTGCGGGCTGCGCCGCTCAATCACCACGAACAACAGCAAGCCCGCCACCGACAGTCCGGCCCAGCCGAGCATGGCCGGTGTGGCAAAGCCGCTCGCGGTGCCCTGGGTGATGAAATAGACCAGGGCAAACACCGCCAGGGTCAGGGTGGCCATGCCGGTGATGTCGAGGCGATGGGCCGCCGGGTCGCGGGACTCCTGCACGCTGATGCGCAGCAAGGCCAGGGTGACCAAGGTGAGCGGCACATGCACCAGGAACACCCAGCGCCAATCCGCAACGGCCAGGATCAACGCACCCACCATCGGCCCGAAACCCAGGCCCACACCGGCGATCACGCCCCACACTGCAAAGGCCCGCGCCCGTGCCGCCGGTTCGCGGAACTGGTGCGACAGGATCGCGAACTGGCAGATCATCATCGCCCCGGCACCCACGCCCTGGACAAAACGCGCCGCAATCAGCGTGGAGGCGTCGTTGGCCAGCCCGCAGGCCAGCGACGCCAGCCCGAATACCCACAGGCACAGCACCAGCACGCGCCGCCGACCAAAGCGATCGGCCAATGTGCCTGCCGCCATCAGCACGCTGGTGCAGGCCAGGGTGTAGGCGTTCATGATCCATTGGGCGTCCTGGAAGCCGGTGCCCAATTGCTGTTCAAGGGTGGGCAGGATGACCGGCACGCTGGAAATCTCCAGCCCGAACATCAGCGCCACCAGGCACACGGCGGTGAGCGCGAGGCCGTCCCTGGCGGTGCGTGACGGGGTTATGGCGGTTACAACGGCGTCGGGTGGCATGGCCTCTTCCTTTCGATGGGGGAAGGTGTCATTTTTGCGGGAATAGAATTCTTTATTGGCGATACTTCTTCCTGTGATAAGGGAATAAAGGGCGACAAACGACCATGGCTACCCCGCGCTTTGATGGTGTTGAACTGTTTTTGCAGATCGTCGAGAGCGGCAATCTGACCGAGGCGGCCGAACGGCTGAACCTCACGCGCTCGGCGGTGGGCAAGGGCCTGGCGCGGCTGGAGGCGCGACTGGGTACGTCCCTGTTGCAACGTTCCACCCGGCGCCAGCGTTTAACCGAGGATGGGCAAGCCTATTACGAGCATTGCCTGCGTGCGCTGGCGGAGTTGGAAGCCGCCGAATCCGTGCTGGAAAGCGGCCGCCAGCAGCCACGGGGACGGTTGCGGGCGAGCTTGCCATTGGCGTTCGGCCACCACTATGCGGCGCCGGCGTTGTGGGCGCTGATGGACCGTTTTCCGCAGTTGGAGATCGAGATTTCCTTCTCCGACCGTCTGATCGACCTGGCCCAGGAAGGCTTCGATCTAGCAGTACGCATCGGCGCGTTGCCCGACACCGACCGCTTGAGCGCACGTCGCCTCGGCGAACAGGCGATTGCCCTGGCCGCGTCACCCGCGTACTTGCAGCGCACACCCCGAATCGAATCCATCGAGGACCTCGCCGTGCATCGGGGCATTGCCTACCGCAGCAATGCCTCGCACCGGGAGCGGGTGGCCTCGCCGTTGATCCTGGATGACCTGCAGGCCGTGGCCGATGCCGCCATCGCCGGGGTCGGCCTGGCCTGGCTGCCCAGTTGGCTGATCGCCCACTACGTATTGCGCGGGCAACTGCAGGCGGTGCTGCCGGGCCACCGCGAGCAACCGATGCCGATCCATGTCATCTGGCCCACGGCGACGCACATGCCGGCCAAGACCCGGTGTGCCATCGATGCGTTGGTGGCCGGCACACCGTCGTGCCTGGCGGGCAGTTGATCAGAACGCGATGGACGTCTGCACATACAGCGTGCGCGGCTCACCGACGTATTTGCCCTTGTTGTTATCGTCAAACGAGCGGGTGTAGTACTGCTTGTTGAAGATATTTTTCACACCCACTGCCACGTTCAAATCCGACAGCTGCGGGCCAAAGTCGTACGCCGCGCGGCTGCTGAACAACATGTAGCCAGGGATGCGTCCGGTGCTGCCGTCGGCACTTTGCGCTTCAGTGTTGGCGTTGTCGGCGAACTGGCTGCTCTGGTAGCTGCTGTCCACATTCAACTTCCAGCGTCCTTCGGTGTAACCCACGCCGAGGGTGCCTTTGTGCTTGGAAGAGAAGGGCACGCGGTTGCCTTTGTTCGGGCCGTCTTCGCGGATGGTGGCGTCGACGTAGGCGTAGGTCGCGTACACATCAAAACCGGCGAGCGCGGGGCTCAAGCCGTCGAGGGCATAGTTGATGCTGGACTCGATGCCCTGGTGACGGGTTTCGCCCCGGGCGATCACGGTGTCGTTGGTCTGGTTGCTGTCGTACTGGTTGTCGAAGTTGATCAGGAACGCGCCGATCTCGGCCCGCAAGGTGCCATTGTCATAGCGTGTGCCGAGTTCCCAGGTACGGGCCTTTTCCGGCTTCACTTCGCCGCTGGTCACGCGGTTGGGCATCTGGCTGTACTGCACGCTGCCGAACGAACCTTCGGTGTTGGCGTAGAGGTTCCAGTCATCGGTCAGGTGGTAGAGCACGTTCAACGCCGGCAGCGCGGTGTTGTAGTCGCCCTTGTATTTGACGTTGCTCAGGTTGTTGGTCTGCTGGGATTCGATCATCTCGTAGCGGATGCCCGGGGTGATGGTCCACTTGCCGATATCAATCCGGTCGTCGACGAAAAACGCATTGGCTTCGGTACTGCCACGGGTGTCGCGGTCGTTGCGGCTGTCGGTGGTGGGCAATTGCTGGTTGGCGGCAATCGGCGTGCGGTAGCGCAGTTCGTGGCCGGCTTCGTTGATGTAGCGGTAGCCCACGCCCACTTCGTGGCTGGTGGGGCCGAGGTCGAAGCCTTGGGCAAAGCGGGTTTCGAGGCCGCGCACCCAATACTCGCGGGGCGACAGGGAAAGGAAGTTGCCTTGGTCCAGGTAACCACTGCGCAGGGTGGTGGTGAAGAAGCTGTTGACCGTGAATTCCCGGCGATCTTCCTGGTAGCGATAGCCCGCGTTGAACATCGTGCGGCGGCCCCAGAACTGGTCGTAGGGGCGGGTGGACTGATACGGGTCGGCCTTGTAGGCCGCGGTACTCAAGCCTCCGGGCATATCGGCCTTGCCTTCGTAGTACTGCGCCATGGCGTTGAAGCTGTTGGCGTCGTCCAGCTGGTATTTGCCCTTGAGGATCAGGTCGTCGATGCGGGTGTCGCTGTTTTCGCGCCAGTCGCCGCCACGGGTGCCGGAATACAGGATCGCGCCGCCCAGGCCGTTGTCTGCCGTGCCGCCGGCCAGCAGGTTGCCGGTGGTCTTGAAGCCATCGTGGCTGGAAGACGGGCTGGTTTCGGTCTGCAGGCCGCCTTTCACCGTCGGCGCATCAGGAATCGCGCGGGTGACGAAGTTGACGATGCCGCCAACGTTCTGCGGGCCATAACGTACGGCGCCGCCGCCGCGCACCACGTCCACCGCGTCCATGTTGCCCATGCTGATGGGCGCGAACGACAACTGCGGCTGGCCATACGGGGCGAACGGCACCGGGATGCCGTCCATCAACACCGTGGAGCGCGAGGCCAGGCGGGGATTGAGCCCGCGAATGCCGAAGTTCAGCGCCATGTCGTGGCTGCCGGTGCCGTTGTTTTCCGGAGCGTTGACCCCGGGAATGCGGTTGAGCACGTCGCGGGCCTGTGTCGCGCCCTGGCGTTCGAATTCCTCGCGGCGGATCACGTCCCGGGCGCCGGGGTGTTCGAAGACGTTGGTTTGCGCCGCATCCCCCAGCCAGTCGCCCACGACGTTGGAGGTGCCCAGCTCAAGGGTGGCCGGGGCATTGGCCGGTTGCAGGCTGAAGGCATTGTCGCCCTCGGCGCGGGCTTGCAGGCCGGTACCTTTGAGCAAGGTGTTCAAGCCTTCCTCGGTGGTGTAGTTGCCCGACAGGCCATGGCTTTGCTGGCCTGCGGTCACGTCCGAGCCAAACGAAATCAGCACGCCGGCTTCACGGCCAAATTGATTCAACGCGGCTTCCAGTGACGTGGGGGCGATGCGGTAGGGCTTGGCATCAGCTGCCAGCACGTAAGGCACGGCGCTGAAACTGAGGCTGGCCCCCAGCAACAAGTGGCGCAGGGTGCGGGCGAGGGGCGTCAGGCGAGTCGGTTGCTGGGGCATGAAGTGCGGTCCTGAGAAGGAAGGATCAAGGGGGGCTTTCCTTCTCTGTCACGCGAGGGGTGGAAAACGGCTCACGGTTTCTGAAAATAATTCAGGCACGGGCTTCGACGGTCACCCAGTAGCGGGTAAACCGCCGGACCTTGACCGGCAGGCTGACTGGCAGCATGTCCAGGATTCGTTCGCTGTCGTCCAGCGGGTAGCTGCCGGAGATCAGCAGGTTGGCGACTTGCGGGTCGCAGTTGAGCTGGCCACGGCGATAACGGCTCAGTTCGGCGAGGAAATCTTCCAGGCGCATGTGGGCCGCCACCAGCATCCCGTCGGCCCACGCACCGCTGCCGGCATCCGTGGGGCGCGCGGTGTCCCAGCCTTTGCGGGTGAAATTGACCTGATGGGCTTTGTCGATGGACAGCGGCAAACCGCTATAGGTGTTGGGCATCACGTCGACGTGCCCGTCAAACACCGCCAACTGCGTGTGATCGTTGAACTGCCGCACGTTCAGCCGCGCCGCCTGGGCGCTGAGCAGGCCCTGGGTGGTGATGACCCGCAGCGGGGTGTTGCCGGGTTTGGCGGTCAGCAGGATTTCGCCTTCGAGCAGGCGGATCAAGCGTTGCTGGCCATCAAAGTGCACATCCACGGCGCTGCCGGTGTTGAGCTGCAACTGGCTGCCATCCGCCAGCTGGAACTTGCGCCGCTGGCCGATGGGGCTGCGGTAGTCGGCGCTCAACGGCGGCAGGATATGTTGCTGGCGCAGGCCCCAGGCCGCTGCCGAGCCGGCGCCGAGGATCAGCAACAGCTTCAGGGCCTGGCGGCGGCTGCTGGATTTCGGTGCATTCAACGCGGCGTGGGCAAGCGGCGAGGGCATCCCGCGCAACCGCTGGTTCACCCGCTGGATTTGCTCCCACGCCCGCTGATGTTCGCTGTGGGCGTCCAGCCACTGTTGCCAGGCCGCCTGTTTGCGCGGGTTGAGCGGGCCCTGCTGCATTTCCATCAGCCAGTGCACTGCTTGTTCGGCGACGTGGGTAGAGAAGTTCATAAGGCGAAGTAGCAGCGCATGGCCGCTTTGTTCAGGTGACGCTTGACCGTGGCGATGGAGATCCCCAGTTCCGCGCCGATTTGCGCGTAGGTCAGGCCGTCGAGCTGGGACAGCAGGAACGCGCGTTTAACCATGGGTGCCAAGCCATCCAGCAGTTGGTCCAGCTCCATCAGGGTTTGCAGGATGATTGCCCGTTCTTCTTCCGACGGCGCCACGTGCTCGGGCATTTGCGCCAGGGCGTCGAGGTAGGCGCGCTCCAGGTCCTGGCGGCGGTAATGGTTGAACAGCACGCGCTTGGCAATGGTGGTGAGGAAGGCGCGGGGTTCGATCAGCGTCGGGGTTTCCCGTGCGGTAAGCACGCGGATGAAGGTGTCCTGAGCCAGGTCGGCGGCGCTTTCCGGGCAGCCGAGTTTGCGTCGCAACCAGCCGGTGAGCCAGTGGTGATGGTCGTGGTACAGGACTTCGACGGTGTTGGACGGCTGCAACGCGAACACTCCGGCAGCATGCGTATGCTTTAGAGAACAAGAATTGTTCGCATTGTAGGGCGAGTAGGACGGTTCGGCAATTGCCAGGGATGCGTTCTCTTTTGCTTATGAGAATATTTATCATTAATATTGCGCACTGACGAACCTGGCGCCCAGTGCATGAAACGCAAAACCTCACTTCCCGTGTCCTACCGTTTGGCCGTGACTTCGCGCGTGCTGGCGGCGGTGGTCGGCGGTTACCTGCTGGCGTCCCTGGCAAGTGTGTGCATGACATTGTGGCTGCCCACCCGCCGCGCCGATGCAGTGATCAGCGGCATGCTCAGTTCGTTTGTCTTCTATCTGTTGGCGGTGATCTGGTGTTTTGCCTGCCGTACCGCCTGGCGCGCCTGGTTTGGCGTGTTGCTGCCCAGCGCTATCCTGGCCACGTTCGCCGGGTTGACGTATTGGATGGCGCGCCCATGAAAGAGGGCTTTCGCCAGGCCATGGCCTGGCTGCATACCTGGGCCGGGCTGATTTTTGGCTGGCTGCTGTTTGCGATTTTTCTGACGGGCACCTTGTCGTTTTTCAAGGAAGAAATTACTCACTGGATGGAGCCGGAAGTGCAGGCCCATCCCCTGGATGACGCCCGCAGTCTGGCCCTCGCGCAAACGTGGCTGCAACAGCAGGCTCCTAACGCTGCCCGCTGGTTTATCAATTTGCCCGATCAGCGCGAGCCTGGCCTGACGGTGTCGTGGCAAGACAAGGTCGACCCCGGCAAGCGCGGTAACTTCATCCAGAAAGTCCTCGACCCGGTCAGCGGCCAGCCCGTGCAGGCCCGGGAAAGCATGGGCGGCGAATTCTTCTACCGTTTCCACTTCCAGTTGCAAATGCCGTATCCGTGGGGCCGCTGGTTGTCGACCATCGCCGCGATGGTGATGTTCGTGGCGTTGATCACCGGGATCATCACCCACAAGAAAATCTTCAAGGACTTCTTCACCTTCCGCCCGCGCAAGGGCCAGCGCTCCTGGCTCGACGGGCATAACGCGGTCGGTGTGCTGGTGCTGCCGTTCCACTTGATGATCACCTACAGCAGCCTGGTGATTTTCATGAGCATGGTGATGCCCGCGAGCATCCTCGCTTCCTACGGCAACGACACCCGGGCGTTCTTCAATGATGTGTTTCCGGCCACCGACAACGCGCCGGCCCTTGGCCAGCCGGGGCAGTTGTTGCCGTTGGGCCCGATGTACGAGCAAGCGCGCGAGCAGTGGGCCGGTGGGCATGTCGGGCGGCTGGTGGTGAATAACCCAAGCGATGTGAATGCCTCGGTCAATGTGTTCCGCGCCGGGTCGGATCGCGTGGTGCATGACTTTGGCAGCACCGTCTCATTCAACGGCACCACCGGCGAGCTGTTGCGGGTCAGCGGCGAGCAATCGGTGCCGGCAGCGATCGGCGGCAGCTTCTACGGCTTGCACATGGGGCATTTTGCCGGTCCGGTGTTGCGCTGGTTGTATTTCATCTGCGGCCTGGCGGGCACGGCGATGATCGGCACCGGGCTGGTGATGTGGCTGGGCAAGCGTCAACTCAAGCACACTAAAACCGGGGTGATGCCGTTTGAACTGCGGCTGGTGGAAGTGCTGAACGTCGCCAGCATGTCCGGCTTGATGATCGCCATCGCTCTATTTTTCTGGGCCAACCGTTTACTGCCTGTGAGCTTTGCCGGGCGGTCGGACTGGGAAGTGAACGCTTTCTTTATCGCCTGGGGCGTGAGCGTGCTGCATGCCGTCGCGCGCCCTGGCCGCCGCGGTTGGGTTGAACAATTGGGCGTGGGCGCGCTGCTGTTTATCGGCGTGCCGATACTCAACGCGCTGACCACGAACCAGCACTTAGGTGTGTCCCTGGCCAACGGCGATTGGGCCATGGCCGGCTTCGACCTGACCTGCCTGGGCAGCGGCGTGTTCCTCGCCTGGGCGGCCTGGAAAATGCAGCACCGCCGCGTCACCCAACCCAAGGCCGAGCGTGCCCGGCCATTGACCCTCAAGGGCGAGGTGAACTGAATGCTCCTGGCGTTGTTGCTGTGTTACGCAGGGTTTACCGCGTTGTGCCTGTCCATGGACCGTCACCATGGCGAACTGCTGCACAGTAAACCGTCGCCCCGTCGGCGCCTGGGTTTGCGCGTGGGCGGCTGGCTGCTGCTGATCGTTTCGATCTGGCCGGCGGTGCTCGCCACCGGCTGGAGCCAGGGCCTGGTGGAGTGGTGCGCGGTACTGATGCTCAGCGGGTTGCTGCTGGTGATGCTGTTGCCGTATCGGCCAAGGCTGGCCTTGATTCTGGCGGGCGTCGGCCTGCTGGCCAGCCCGGTTGCGGCCTTCGCCACCCTTTGAGTTCATCCTTGATGATCACCACGCCACCCGAACCCAACGAACAGCACGCCGACGCGGCAGGCGGACGGGCGCATTTTCTGCAGGTGTTCCTGTCCCAGCGTTCGCAGATGGAAGCGTTGGTCAGCCGTCGCGTGGGTTGCCGTGCGACGGCGGCGGACCTGGTGCAGGATTTGTTCCTGCGCTTCTGGCGCCGGCCCTTGGTGCAGGTCGAGGAACTCAGCACCTACCTGCTGCGCTGTGCCGGCAATATCGCCATCGACCACCTGCGCAGCGAAGGCGCCCGGGTGCGCAGCAATGAAGGCTGGCTGCCGGAACAGCAGGACAACCAGGGCTCCGAGCCCCAGGCCGCGCTGGAGGCGGGCAATGACTTGCGCCATGTCGAAGCGGCGTTGCGCAGCCTGCCGGAGCGCACCCGGCAGATTTTCCTGCTCAACCGCATCCATGGCCGCAAGTACGCACAAATCGCCAAGGCCATGGGGCTGTCCCAAAGTGCCGTGGAAAAACATATGATGCGTGCCCTCGAAGCCTGCAAGGCCAGCCTTCGTGAACCATCGCCAAGGAAAGCACCGTGAATTCCACTGCCAGCGTCACCCCGACGCCCGACCAGGAACAGGCCGCACTGGCCTGGCTGAGTCTGTTGCACGACCAGCCCAGCAGTGGCGACCAGGCCACCTTCAGCCGTTGGCTGCGGGCCGACCCGGCACATGTCGAGGCCTACGCCCAAGCCCAGGTACTGTGGGAATTGAGTGAAGTGCCCGCGAGAAAGCTAGCCGATGAGGACGCCCTGGCATTGCAGGGCTACTTGAATGCGATGAACACCTCGAAGCGTTCCAGCGTGCGGCGCTGGTCCGGTGCGCTGGCCATGGCCGCCTGCTTGCTAGTGATGATTTCGATGGGAGCCGGTTGGCAGCCGTCGCGTTGGGTTGATGACTTCGGCGCCGATTACATCACCGCACCGGGCGAAGTGAAGACCGTCACCCTGGCTGATCAAAGCCAGGTCACCCTGGACGCCGACAGCGCCATCGCGGTGGATTTCAAACATGGCGAGCGTCATATCCAGCTGCGCCGTGGCGCCGGCTTTTTCAGCGTGACCCACACCGGCGAGTCCTTCGTGGTCGAGGCCGGCAGCGGTGAAGCGCGGGTGCTGGGCACGCAATTTGAAGTGCGCCTGCAACCGGCGGGCGCCCAAGTGACGGTGTTGTCCGGGCGGGTCGGTGTCACGCCGTCCAAACATGGCCAACAACAGATTCTGACGGCGGGCCAGCAAGTGGCCTACGCCGACGGTGTCGCCGATGAGCTGCACGCGGTCGACAGCGAATCGCGCCTGGCCTGGCGTGATGGCTGGCTCAACTACTACAAGGCGCCCCTGGCCGATGTGGTGAAAGACCTCGGTCGTTACTACCCCGGGCGCATTCTGCTGCTCAACGAAGACCTTGGCACCCGGCGCGTCAGCGGCAGTTTTCCGAGCAAGGATCCCCAGGCGGTGCTCAATGCCCTGCAGGCGGTTTTGGGGTTTGAACAACACTCGCTGCTCGGTCGGATGATCGTATTGCGCTAGATACAGAGCGCTACGCTGCAATGGCGTAGCGCTGTCATTACTTGCACCGCTTTCCCTTTAAATCCCCATGCCTTGGCACATCCGTGTTTGCGGACCTTTCATTTAACCTTCATCGCAATCATCAAAACCTGTAACCAAATCGTTACGTGATGCACGGATGATCCTCGGATTCCTGAGCAGGTGGTCAGGAAGATTGGCGGCGCTGTTCACCCAGCCCAACCCGCCAATACCTCCCCGATAACAACAGATAGATGCATGTAAGGGATCTACTCGTGACCTACAACAAACTCTACGCCCTGCTTTTAGCATCGGGCCTGGGCGGCTTTGCGCCGCTGGTTCTGGCAGACGACTCCCAGGACGTCGGTTCGGTACACGTTGCCGGCGAACGTACCCTGGGCACTGGCCACATGATTCAGGAAGAAAGTGCCAAGGCCCGGTCCACCGTGACCAAGGAAGCCATGGACGAAATGTCCCCGACGGCCAACGCCATCGACAAGCTCAAGTACACGCCGGGCATCAACGTTTCCAATGATGACGCCAGCGGCATGAGCGGCACCAGCTTCACCATGCGCGGCATGAACTCCGACCAGGTCGGGGTTTCCATGGACGGCGTGCCGATCAACGACTCCGGCAGCTACGGCGTGTACGCCAACCAGTTGGGCGACCCGGAAAACGTCGGCGAAGTGTTTGTCACCCAGGGCTCCTCCGAAGCGGACGGCCCGCACATCGGTTCCAGCGGCGGCAACATCGGCATGGTCACCATCCGGCCGACCAAAGAGCCGGGCTTGTTCGTCAAGCAGTCCATCGGTTCGAACAACCTGCGCAAGTCGTTCGCGCGGATCAACACCGGCGAACTCGGCGGTTTCAAGACCTGGGTCTCGGCTTCTCACACCGAGGGCGACAAGTGGCGCGGCAAGGGCACCCTGCGCGGCGACAAGGTGGAGTGGAGCACGCTGTTCGAAGACGACAACGGCAATACCAGCAACTTCACCATGAAGTACAACACCCAGGAAAACTACAACTACAACACCCTGAGCAAGAGCCAGTTCCAGCAACAGGGTCGCCGTCTGGATTACGCGCAAACCCCGGTCTACAAGAACGGCTTGCTCTCGTCTTCCTACAAGCTCAACCGCAACCCATTCGAAAGTGTCATGACCACCTTCACCCAGCGCTGGCGCCTGCGGGATGACCTGGCCCTGACGGTTGCGCCTTACTACTACTGGGGCAACGGCGGCAGCTTCAGCGGCCAGACCGCGACCAACCTGGGGCCGAGGTCCGACAAGGGCGGCAACTACGACTTGAGCAACCTCAAGTCGGCCAACTACTACCGCCCTTCATGGACCGAGACCTGGCGCCCTGGCGTCACCGTCAAAATGAAATGGGACATCAACGAAGAGCACAGCCTGGACTACGGCTACTGGTACGAGCGCGCTCGCCAGCGCCAGACCCAGCCGTATATCGGGATCAACAGCGAGGGTGCACCGGACGACGTCTGGGGCGATTACAACAGCGGCGGCCAGGTGGTCGACAAGAACGGCAAGACCGTCCAGGGTCGCCATCAATACACCGTGACCCCGGCGCAGAAACTCTGGGTGCAGGACAGCTGGCAAGCCACGCCAGACCTGAGTTTTGTCGGCGGCCTGGCGTACCAGTACGTCGAGCGTGACGGCGACAACCTCGGCAGCCTGTACGACACGCCGGAAAAGCGTAATGCCCGCTACCATCAGTTCCTGCCGAACTTCAGTGCCAAGTACCAGGTCGACGAGAGCAACCAGGCGTTCTACAACGTCACCCGCAACATGCGCACACCGCAGAACTACGTGCTGTACAACAAGGGTGATTCCCTCAACCTGAACCCCGAGCTGAGCTGGAACCAGGAACTGGGCTGGCGCTACACCGAAGAGAAGATGGCCCTGAGCGCCACCCTGTTCTACATCACCTTCAAGGACCGTCAGCTGTCGACCACCGACTTGAACGGTGACTACGTGATGGCCAACGTCGGTGACGTGACCAACAAAGGCCTGGAGCTGGAGTTCAGCGGCCTGCTGCCGTACAACTTCAACTACTACGCGTCGTACACGTACACCAAGTCCGAGCAGCAAGACGACTTTGTCAGCAAGAACGTGCTGTTGCCGACCAAGGGCAACCAACTGGCCAACGTGCCGGAAAACATGTTCAACCTGGTGTTCGGGTATGACGACAAGCGCTACTACGGCAACATTGCCGGCAAGTACGTGGGTGCCTTCTACGGCGACTTGACCAACAACGAGAAAATCTCCGGGCGTACCGTGTTCGACCTCAACGCTGGTATTTACCTGCCGGTGGACAAAAAGGTCTTCAAGTCGGCCGCGCTGCGTTTCTCGATGCTCAACGTGTTTGATAAGGAATACTTGAGTTCGGCGCGCACCGTGTCGTTCAACTCGGCGCCGGTGAATGGCCTGGCGGGCAGTTCGGCGTATTACAACGTGGGTGAGGAGCGTACGGCGATGGTTTCCCTGGAGGCCAACTTCTAAGCCACACACCTTCCTGGGTGGAAATGGGATTGTGTGGGAGCCGGGCTTGCCCGCGATGCAGGCACCTCGGTCAGTCAGTTGCACTGAGGTGATGCTATCGCAGGCAAGCCAGCTCCCACACACGCCTGTTCCCACACTGGGTGGGGCTGGATTACTTTAAGGCCGCCATGATCGCTTCCGGGTTGTAGTCCCGAATCAGCGTGCCATTCACGTCCACAAACGGAATCCCGCCACCACCCAACGCCTCGTACGCCTTGCGCGCCTGGGCGTCCTTCTCGATATCAAACGCCTGGTAGGGAATCCCTTTGGAATCCAGGAAGCGCTGGATCTGCTTGCAGTAGCCGCACCACTCGGTGGAATACAGCACCACGCGCGCCGCTGCGCGTGTCTGCTCCGGCACCACCTGCGAGGGGTTGAACAACCGCTCGATCTTGCCCCAGTTCTGGATAACCACCACCACCAGCAACACCAGCAGGACTTTCTTCAGAACCCCGCCCAGCATCAGTTGCGACGCTTGAGCTGGTCGGTCAACTGGGTCGGCAGGCCCTTGATGATCAAGGTGCCGGCGGCTTCGTCGTACTCGATCTTGTCGCCCAGCAGGTGCGCTTCAAAGCTGATGGACAGGCCTTCGGCGCGCCCGGTGAAGCGGCGGAACTGGTTCAGGGTGCGTTTATCCGCCGGAATTTCCGGCGACAGGCCGTAGTCCTTGTTGCGGATGTGGTCGTAGAAGGCTTTTGGCCGCTCTTCGTCGATCAGCCCCGACAGCTCTTCCAGGCCCATCGGTTCGCCGAGCTTGGCCTGGCTGCTGGCGTAGTCCACCAGGGTTTTGGTTTTTTCGCGGGCGGATTCGTCCGGCAGGTCTTCGCTTTCCACAAAGTCACTGAAAGCCTTGAGCAGGGTGCGGGTCTCGCCCGGGCCGTCGACGCCTTCCTGGCAGCCGATAAAGTCGCGGAAGTACTCCGAGACCTTCTTGCCGTTCTTGCCCTTGATAAACGAGATGTACTGCTTGGACTGCTTGTTGTTCTGCCACTCGGAGACGTTGATCCGCGCGGCCAGGTGCAATTGGCCCAGGTCCAGGTGGCGGGACGGGGTCACGTCCAACTGGTCGGTCACGGCCACGCCTTCACTGTGGTGCAGCAGGGCGATGGCCAGGTAATCGGTCATGCCTTGTTGATAGTGGGCAAACAGCACGTGGCCGCCGGTGGAGAGGTTGGACTCCTCCATCAGCTTTTGCAGGTGCTCCACGGCAATGCGGCTGAAGGCGGTGAAATCCTTGCCGCCGTCGAAATATTCCTTCAACCAGCCGCTGAACGGGTGCGCGCCGGACTCGGCATGGAAAAAGCCCCAGGCCTTGCCTTGTTTGGCGTTATAGCTCTCGTTGAGGTCGGCGAGCATGTTCTCGATCGCCGCCGACTCGGCAAGCTCGGAGTCGCGGGCGTGGAGAACTGCGGGTGTGCCGTCGGGTTTTTTGTCGATCAGGTGGACGATGCAATGACGGATCGGCATGGGCTTCTCGGCTGGTTGAAGGGGAGTGGTGGGGCTCCCGGAAAAAGTCGCCAGTGTACCGCACCCGCTGGGGATGGCGCTGTTCGAAGGGCGTTTTGGGTGCTCTCCGACAGGCCATATGCCTTTTTTTCACGGTTTAGAGCGATAAAGCTGACCAAATGGGTATGTTGAGGCGGATATTTCCCCGTCTCTGTGCTAGTTTTGCCCCGTCTTACGCGCAGTCTGGGCGTTAAGCGTGCATTCAGCATTTGTCAGGTCGAACCAAACCCGGTTTCAGGTATCTATAACCCCGATCTTCGTGGTTATAGCCCTTGGGTGCCAGGCCTTGATGGCAGGGCTCGATGGCTGACACTGCACTCTGCAATCCAAATGAATTTGATAGGGAAGGAACACCACAATGGCTATTACTAAAGACCAACTGATCGCTGATCTGGCTGAAGCTGTAGACGCACCGAAAACTACCGTGCGTGCTCTGCTGGACCAACTGAGCCAGATCGTTGCTGATCAGCTGGAAAACGGCGGCGAAATCACTCTGCCAGGCGTTGGCAAACTGAAAGTGACCGAGCGTCCTGCCCGTACTGGCCGTAACCCTTCGACTGGCGCTGCCATCGAAATCGCTGCCAAGAAAGTTATCAAGCTGGTTGTGGCCAAAGGCCTGACCGACGCTGTTAACAAGTAAGACGCAGCAAAAAAAACCGCGCTCCGGAGTGATCCGGGCGCGGTTTTTTGTTGCCTGCGATTTATGCGGTGCTTTCTGTGGCGAGGGAGCTTGCTCCCGTTGGGTTGCACAGCTGCCCCAAGATTCTGGGAGCGCTGCGCACTCCAACGGGAGCAAGCTCCCTCGCCACAGGGTTAGTCGCGCGCCCAGCGCTGGCGCCACACCTGTTGCTCGCTCGGGGTCTGGAAGGTCCAGGCGACGAAGCGGCTCTGCTTCTGGCCCTGGGACATCTCCACTACCTGGCTCTCCAGCACACCGGCCTTTTTCAGCGCAGTCTGGATCGCCGGCAAGTTCGACGCCTTGGACACCAGGGTGCTGAACCACAGCACTTTATGCTGGAAATGCGCGCTTTCAGCGATCAGTTGCGTCACAAACCGTGCTTCGCCGCCTTCACACCACAATTCCGCCGACTGGCCACCGAAGTTCAGCACCGGCAACTTGCGTTTCGGATCCGCCTTGCCCAATGCACGCCATTTGCGCTCGCTGCCCTTGGTCGCTTCATCCATCGAGGCGTGGAAGGGCGGGTTGCACATGGTCAGGTCAAAACGCTCGCCCGGCTCCAGCAGGCCCAGCAGGATCTGCTTGGGATTGGTTTGCTGGCGCAGCTGGATGGCCTTGTTCAGCCCGTTGGACTGCACGATCGCCTTGGCGGCGGCCACGGCGGTGGGGTCGACTTCCGAACCGAGGAAATTCCAGCGGTACTCGCTGTAGCCGATCAACGGGTAGACGCAGTTGGCGCCCATGCCGATGTCCAGCACCTTCACCGGTGCACCGCGGGGGATCACGCCTTCGTTGACGCTGGCCAGCAGGTCGGCGAGGAAGTGCACGTAGTCGGCGCGGCCTGGCACCGGTGGGCAGAGGTAGTCAGCCGGGATGTCCCAGTGATTGATGCCGTAGAACGCCTTGAGCAACGCCCGGTTGAACACTCGTACCGCGTCGGGGCTGGCGAAGTCGATGCTTTCCTTGCCGTACGGGTTGATGATCACGAATTGCGCCAGTTCCGGCGTGGTCTTGATCAGCGCCTGGAAGTCGTAACGGCCCTGGTGGCGGTTACGCGGGTGCAAGGTGGCTTCTTTCCGGGGCACGACAGGCTTGGCCGGCGTGGTGGATTTGGGCTTCTTGCGCGGTGCTTTGGGTGTGCTGGGGGCGGTCATGGGCTGCGTCGATTCTGGGGTTGTTTCAAAAGTGGCGGGTATTGTCACACATTCCTTGGTCGAACTCGGTCAAATGTGGGAGCTGGCTTGCCTGCGATGCAGGCGATTCGGTGCATCTGCCAGGCCGAGGTGATGCCATCGCAGGCAAGCCAGCTCCCACATTGATCGGGTTTCCAAAGAGAAATAGCAGTGTTCTGCGGGCAAAAAAAAGAGACCCGAAGGTCTCTTTTTTCACACGGGCTGCCCCTTAAAGGCTGGAAATCCGTGCGTGTTGCTCGGCCAGCTTGCCCAAGGCCTGTTCAGCCTCGGCCAGCTTGGCGCGCTCTTTCTCGATGACTTCGGCCGGCGCCTTGTCGACGAACGCCGCGTTGGACAGCTTGCCGCCCACCCGCTGCACTTCGCCTTGCAGACGCAGGATTTCCTTGTCCAGACGCGCAAGCTCGGCACCTTTGTCGATCAGGCCGGCCATCGGCACCAGCACTTCCATCTCGCCCACCAGAGCGGTAGCAGACAGCGGTGCTTCGGCGCCAGCGGCCAATACGGTGATCGACTCCAGCTTCGCCAGCTTCTTCAGCAAGGCGTCATTCTCGGTGAGACGACGCTGATCTTCGGCGCTGGCGTTCTTCACGAACACCGCCAGTGGCTTGCCCGGCCCGATGTTCATTTCGGCGCGGATGTTGCGCGTGCCGAGCATCAGGGTCTTGAGCCATTCGATATCGCTTTCGGCGGCCTCATCAATGCGCGCTTCGTTGGCCACCGGCCAAGGCTGCAGCATGATGGTCTTGCCGTCTTTGCCGGCCAGCGGCGCGAGGCGCTGCCAGATTTCTTCGGTGATGAACGGCATGAACGGGTGCGCCAGGCGCAGCGCCACTTCCAGCACGCGGACCAGGGTGTGACGGGTGCCACGCTGACGTTCGATCGGCGCGTTCTCGTCCCACAGCACGGGCTTGGAGAGTTCCAGGTACCAGTCGCAATACTGGTTCCAGATGAACTCGTACAAGGCCTGCGCCGCGAGGTCGAAGCGGAACTGGTCGAGTTGGCGGGTCACTTCGGCTTCGGTGCGCTGCAACTGGGAGATGATCCAGCGGTCCGCCAGGGACAGCTCGATGGCCTCGCCGTTCTGGCCGCAGTCTTCGCCTTTATCCAGCACGTAGCGCGCGGCGTTCCAGATCTTGTTGCAGAAGTTGCGATAGCCTTCGACGCGGCCCATGTCGAACTTGATGTCGCGACCGGTGGATGCCAGCGAGCAGAAAGTGAAGCGCAGGGCATCGGTGCCATAGCTGGCGATGCCGTCGGCGAATTCATCGCGGGTCTGCTTCTCGATTTTCTTCGCCAGTTTCGGCTGCATCAGGCCCGAGGTGCGTTTCTGCACCAGGGTTTCCAGGTCGATGCCGTCGATGATGTCCAGCGGGTCCAGGACGTTGCCTTTGGACTTGGACATCTTCTGGCCCTGGCCATCACGTACCAGGCCGTGCACGTACACGGTCTTGAACGGTACCTGCGGGGTGCCGTCTTCGTTTTTCACCAAATGCATGGTGAGCATGATCATCCGGGCGACCCAGAAGAAAATGATGTCGAAGCCGGTCACCAGCACGTCAGTCGGGTGGAATTTCTCGAGGAACTCGGTTTTTTCCGGCCAGCCCAAGGTGGAGAACGTCCACAGGCCCGAGCTGAACCAGGTGTCCAGTACGTCGTTGTCCTGTTGCAGCGCCACGTCCGGGCCGAGGTTGTGCTTGGCACGCACTTCGGCTTCATCGCGGCCAACGTAGACCTTGCCCGACTCGTCGTACCAGGCCGGAATCCGGTGGCCCCACCACAGCTGACGGCTGATGCACCAATCCTGGATGTCACGCATCCACGAGAAGTACATGTTTTCGTACTGTTTCGGCACGAAGGCGATACGGCCGTCTTCCACCGCAGCAATCGCCGGCTCAGCCAGAGGTTTGGTCGACACGTACCACTGGTCGGTCAGCCAAGGCTCGATGATGGTGCCGGAACGGTCGCCTTTCGGCACTTTCAGGCCGTGGTCGTCGACACTGACCAGCAGGCCGGCAGCGTCGAAGGCGGCAACGATCTGCTTGCGCGCTTCAAAACGGTCGAGGCCGGCGTATTCGGCCGGGATCTTGCCGTCGATGCTCTCATTCAGCGTGCCGTCGAGGTTGAACACCTGGCAGGCCGGCAGAACAGCGGCGTTTTTGTCGAAGATGTTCAGCAACGGCAGGTTGTGGCGCTTGCCGACTTCATAGTCGTTGAAATCGTGGGCCGGGGTGATTTTCACGCAGCCGGTGCCGAATTCAGGGTCGCAGTAGTCGTCCGCGATGATCGGGATGCGACGGCCAACCAGCGGCAGCTCGACGAACTTGCCGATCAGCGCCTGGTAACGCTCGTCGTTCGGGTTAACCGCGACGGCGGCGTCGCCGAGCATGGTTTCCGGACGAGTGGTGGCGACGATCAGGTAGTCATTGCCTTCGGCGGTCTTGGCGCCATCAGCCAGCGGATACTTGAGGTTCCACAGGAAACCTTTCTCGTCGTGGTTTTCCACTTCAAGGTCGGAAATCGCCGTGTGCAGCTTGGTGTCCCAGTTGACCAGGCGCTTGCCGCGGTAGATCAGGCCGTCTTCATGCAGGCGCACGAAGGCTTCTTTCACGGCTTCCGACAGGCCGTCGTCCATGGTGAAGCGCTCGCGGCTCCAGTCGACGGACGAACCCAGGCGACGGATCTGACGGCTGATGTTGCCGCCGGACTGATCCTTCCATTCCCAGATTTTCTCGAGGAATTTCTCGCGGCCCAGGTCGTGACGGTTCTGGCCGGTGGCTTCCAGTTGGCGTTCCACCAGCATCTGGGTGGCGATACCGGCGTGGTCGGTGCCCGGCTGCCACAGGGTGTTGCGACCCTGCATGCGGCGGAAACGGATCAGGGCGTCCATGATCGCGTTGTTGAAGCCATGGCCCATGTGCAGGCTGCCAGTGACGTTCGGTGGCGGAATCATGATGGTGTAGGAATCGCCCGCGCCTTGCGGAGCGAAATAATTCTCGGACTCCCAGGTCTGGTACCAGGAAGTTTCAATAGCGTGCGGCTGGTAGGTCTTATCCATGCGCGGCGGGACCCTAGTTGGCATTAATTCAGGAAAGCCGACAAGTATAACGGGGGATAGGGCAAATGTGGGAGCTGGCTTGCCTGCGATTGCGGTGTAGCAGTCACTGATGAGGTTGACTGAAAAACCACTATCGCAGGCAAGCCAGCTCCCACAGGGATTTGGGTTCGAACTCAGTTCTGATACTGGCTCAACAACCGCTCCATGCGCGCATCCAGCCGGCGCTTGATCTCGGTTTCGATATGCGGGGCAAAATCGTCGATCACGTCTTGCATGATCAGTTGCGCGGCGGCGCGCAGTTCATTGTCCAGGTGCAGCAGCAGGGCGTCGGGGGCTTTTTCGGCGGCAGGTACGGCAACGGCCGGAGCCTGCGCGGCTGGTGCAACGGGCGTTTCGACCGGTTCCGGGGCAACAGGCTTGCCACCGACCATATCGAACAGCAAGGGAATCTGTACGTCACCGTTGACCGCATCGGTCAGCAGCGGCGGTTGCAGCTCATCATCACCGAGCAGCTTGCGGATCGACTCAAGGTCGTCCAGCAGGTGGTCAGAGTCTTTTAGCGGGTTTGGAGTGTCCATCATGTGCTCAAAGTCGTTGTAGCCGGTGATCTTGCAGAGAATAGCCCTGTTCGCGGTAGAAGCGGAAACTCTCCCGCGCGGCCTGACGAATAGCCGGATCTTCCACCACCACTTCCGCCACACGGGCGAAGCCTTTGGCGAAGGCCGGTACTTTCAGGTCGAGGTTGACCAGCAGGTCGGTGTGATCGCCACAGCTGTCGCCCAAACCCAACACCACCAGGCCTTGCGGCTCTGATTCGGCGGGGCCGTGGGGCACGAAGCTTTCGCCCTTGAAGCGCCACAGGCGGGCGTCGAGGTCGTCACGCTGGGCGGCGTCGCTGCAATGCAGGTAGATGCGATGGCCCATGCGCCAGGCTTTTTCGGTGAGCTTGCAGGCAAAGTCCAGACGCGCGGAAGGATCGGCGCTGGGCAATATATAGAAGTCGACTTGGGTCATTGGGGGGCCTGCATGTGTAAATACTGTCTGATCGACCCTCACGAAAACCCCGTAGCAGCTGTCGAGCTTCAGCGAGGCTGCGTTGCGGTGTATCAGGTACTCCGCTGACGCAGCCTCGCCGGGGCTCGACAGCTGCTACGGGTCGGGACGGCGTTGGAATCGCCGCCCCGGGATCGTCATTTTCAGGCTTTGGCGCGGTCCAGCAGGTACTGGGTCAGCAGCGGAACCGGACGGCCAGTGGCGCCCTTGTCCTTGCCGCCGCTGGTCCAGGCGGTGCCGGCGATGTCCAGGTGGGCCCAGTTGAAGTTCTTGGCAAAACGCGACAGGAAGCAGGCTGCGGTGATGGTGCCGGCTTTCGGGCCGCCAATGTTGGCGATGTCGGCGAACGGGCTGTCCAGCTGTTCCTGGTACTCGTCGAACAACGGCAGTTGCCAGGCGCGGTCATCAGCCGCCTTGCCGGCGCTGAGCAGTTGGCCGATCAGTTCGTCGTTGTTGCCCAAAAGGCCTGAAGTGTGGGCGCCCAGGGCAACCACGCAGGCACCGGTCAGGGTGGCGATGTCGATCACGGCTTGCGGCTTGAAGCGTTCGGCGTAGGTCAGGGCGTCGCACAGCACCAGGCGGCCTTCGGCGTCGGTGTTGAGGATTTCGACGGTCTGGCCGCTGAGGGTGGTGACGATGTCGCCCGGACGGGTCGCGCCGCCGCTCGGCATGTTCTCGGCACACGCCAGGATGCACACCAGGTTGATCGGCAGCTTGAGTTCCAGCACGGCACGCAGGGTGCCGAACACGCTGGCGGCGCCGCCCATGTCGTACTTCATCTCGTCCATGCCCAGGCCCGGCTTGAGGCTGATGCCGCCGGTGTCGAAGGTGATGCCTTTGCCGACCAGGGCAAATGGCTTCTCGGACTTCTTGCCGCCGTTGTATTGCATCACGATCAGGCGTGGCGGCTGGTCGCTGCCCTGGCCCACGGCATAGAACGAGCCCATGCCCAGTTCCTTGATCTTCTTCTCATCCAGGACTTCGACTTTCAGGCCCTTGAATTCCTTGCCCAGCGCCTTGGCTTGCTCGCCCAGGTAGGTGGGGTGGCAGATGTTCGGTGGCAGGTTGCCCAGGTCACGGGTGAACGCCATGCCGCCGGCAATGGCCTGGGCGTGGGTCACGGCGCGTTCGACTTCAGCCTGGGCGGCCTTGATGGTCAGCAGGGTGACTTTCTTCAGGGCGCGGGGTTCGGCTTTGGTGCTCTTGAACTGGTCGAAGACGTATTCGCCATCCAGCAGGCTTTCGGCCAGCAGACGGGTCTTGCCGTAGCTGTCGCGGCCCTTGACCACGATTTCGTCCAGCGCCAGGGCTGCGTCGGTACCGCCCAGGCCCTTGAGGGTGTTGAGGATGCCGCTGATGATCTTGCGGAACGGACGGTCGCCCAGTTCGGCGTCCTTGCCCACGCCCACCAGCAATACGCGGTCGGCTTTAAGGTTCGGCAGGCTTTGCAGCAGCAGGCTCTGGCCCACTTTGCCGGCCAGGTCACCGCGCTTGAGGACCGCGCTGATGGCGCCGCCGCTCAGTTCGTCCAGTTGCTTGGCGGCAACGCCCAGCTTGCGGCCTTCGCCGACAGCGACCACGAGGGTGGCGGTTTTCAACGTTTCGGGGCTAACGCTTTTTACAACCAGTTCCATTTTCGGGTCCCTTATAAAGGTCAGTGAGCCAGGAGTCTGTACTCCGGCTTGTAAGCTTGGCAGCCTGTAGGCCGCCCGCGACAAAGGCCGCAGTTTGAACCTCGCCGGCCGAGCCTGACAACCCTTGCGGGCAGCTTTGTGCACGCGTATGAGCAAGCTCCGTGACAGGTGCGGTCAATCACAGGATAATGCGCCATCTTTTTAGCCGGCCTGCAGCAATGGGTCGACTCGCTATGCTTGCTTGTTTGGCCGCCTTAGCCTGACAACCCTGGAGTGTCTGGTTTGATCGTCTTCCGTTATCTGTCCCGCGAAGTCCTGTTGACCCTGAGTGCCGTGAGTGCGGTATTGCTGGTCATCATCATGAGTGGTCGTTTCGTCAAATACCTCGCCCAGGCTGCCTCGGGCGCCCTGGATCCGGGCTCGCTGTTCCTGATCATGGGCTTTCGCCTGCCAGGCTTTTTGCAGCTGATCCTGCCATTGGGCCTGTTTCTCGGGATTCTGCTGGCTTATGGCCGCTTGTACCTCGAAAGCGAAATGACCGTGCTGTCGGCCACCGGCATGAGCCAGCAACGCCTGCTGGCCATGACCATGGTCCCGGCCACCGGCATCGCGCTGGTCGTGGCCTGGCTGAGCCTGAGCCTGGCGCCCCAGGGAGCCTTGCAGTTCCAGCTGGTGCTCAACAAACAGGACGCCATGACCGAATTCGACACTCTGGAGCCGGGCCGCTTCCAGGCGCTCAACGACGGCACTCGGGTGACCTATACCGAACAACTGTCGGATGACCGTGCCAACCTGGGCGGTGTGTTCATCTCCCAGAAAAACCTCGGCCAGAACCAGAAAGACCGTGGCATTTCGATCCTGGTGGCCGACAAGGGGCGCCAGGAAGTGCGCCCGGACGGCAGCCGCTACCTGATTCTGGAGGACGGCTATCGCTATGACGGCAGCCCCGGCCAGGCCGATTACCGTGCGATCAAGTACGACACATACGGCGTGATGCTGGCCCGGCCGGATGTCAGCGACGAGGTCACCGACCGTGACGCCATCCCGACGCCAGACCTGCTCGGCAGCAAGGAACTGCGCTCGATCGCCGAGCTGCAATGGCGGATTTCCCTGCCGCTGCTGGTGTTTATCGTGACCTTGATGGCTGTGCCGCTGTCCCGGGTCAACCCGCGCCAGGGCCGTTTCCTCAAGCTGTTGCCGGCGATCCTGCTTTATATGGCCTACCTGACCATCCTGATTTCCGCCCGCGGCTCCCTGGAGAAGGGCAAGCTGTCGCCGACCCTCGGGTTGTGGTGGGTCCACGGGATCTTCCTGGCGATTGGCCTGGGCCTGCTTTATTGGGAACCGTTGCGCTTGAAGATGCAGAGTCGTCGCAGCATGAAGGAGCTGGCTCGTGGTTAAGCTCGACCGCTACATTGGTAGCAGCGTCCTGGTCGCAATCCTTGCGGTACTGGGCATTATTCTGGGTTTGGCCTCGTTGTTCGCCTTCATTGATGAAGTGGGCAATGTCAGCGACACCTACACCGTGACCAACGTCCTGAGCTATGTGGCGCTGACCGCGCCTCGTCGCCTCTACGACATGATGCCGATGGCCGCCCTGATCGGCTGCCTGATCGGCCTGGGCAGCCTGGCCAGCAACAGCGAACTGACCATCATGCGTGCGGCGGGTGTTTCCATCGGCCGCATCGTGTGGGCGGTGATGAAGCCCATGCTGTTGCTGATGGTGGTCAGCGTGCTGATCGGCGAATACGTGGCGCCTCCGGCCGAATCCACAGCCCAGGCCAATCGTGCCCTGGCCCAGGGTTCGGGTGATGCACAGAGCTCCAAGCATGGTTTGTGGCACCGCCAGGGTGAGGAATTCATCCACATCAACGCCGTGCAACCGGGCGGCCTGTTGATCGGTGTCACGCGCTATCATTTCGATAAAGAACGTCACCTGTTGTCGTCCAGCTTCGCCAAACGTGCGCAGTACGCCGACGAAAAGTGGCAACTGAGCGAAGTAAGCACCACCTACTTCCGTGACATCGGCAAAGGCGCGGCGTCGAGCACCGAAGTGATCAATGTGCCGACGGAACAGTGGGATATTTCCCTCAAGCCAGAATTGCTGAACACCGTGGTGATGATCCCGGAAAGCCTGCCTATCTCCGGTTTGTGGGGTTACATCCACTACCTCAAGGACCAGGGCTTGAACAATGGCCGCTACTGGCTGGCGTTTTGGGTCAAGGTGTTGCAGCCGGTGGTGACCGCCGCGCTGGTGCTGATGGCGATCTCGTTCATCTTCGGCCCGCTGCGCTCGGTAACCCTGGGCCAGCGCGTGTTTACTGGCGTATTGGTGGGCTTCACCTTCCGTATTGCCCAGGACCTGCTGGGGCCATCCAGCCTGGTATTCGGCTTCTCGCCGCTGTTTGCGGTGCTGGTGCCGACCGCTATCTGCGCCGTGGCCGGCTTCTGGCTGTTGCGTCGGGCCGGTTGAGCCCGCGCTTATGAACAAAAAATGCCCCGCTCGAACGATCGGGGCATTTTTGTTCTTGGTCACCATGGATGACGTCTGGTCTGCGCATCAGGTACAATTCCCGGCTATTTTTCAGCGGGCAGTCTGCCTGCAGCCTTTTTGAGTGTTGATCCGTGAGTGATTTGAGTCATATCCGCAATTTCTCCATCATCGCCCACATTGACCATGGCAAGTCGACGCTGGCCGATCGATTCATCCAGATGTGCGGCGGCCTTGCCGAGCGTGAAATGGAAGCCCAGGTGCTGGACTCCATGGACCTCGAGCGCGAGCGCGGGATCACCATCAAGGCCCACAGCGTTACTCTGTATTACACCGCCAAAGACGGTATCAAGTACCAGCTCAACTTCATTGACACCCCGGGCCACGTCGACTTCACCTATGAAGTCAGCCGTTCGCTTGCGGCCTGTGAAGGTGCGTTGCTGGTAGTGGACGCGGGCCAGGGCGTTGAAGCCCAGTCCGTCGCCAACTGCTACACCGCCATCGAGCAAGGCCTGGAAGTGATGCCGGTGCTGAACAAGATCGACCTGCCGCAGGCCGATCCGGACCGCGTCAAGGAAGAGATCGAGAAGATCATCGGCATTGACGCCACCGACGCCGTCGAGTGCAGCGCCAAGACCGGCCTGGGCGTCGACGAAGTGCTCGAGCGCCTGGTCAAGACCATTCCAGCCCCCACCGGCAACTACGAAGATCCGCTGCAAGCGTTGATCATCGACTCCTGGTTCGACAACTACCTGGGCGTTGTGTCCCTGGTACGCGTGCGCCACGGCCGTGTGAAGAAGGGCGACAAGATCCTGGTCAAATCCACCGGCAAGATCCACCTGGTGGACAGCGTCGGTGTGTTCAACCCCAAGCACACCGCAACCGTTGATCTGAAAGCCGGTGAAGTGGGCTTCATCATCGCCGGTATCAAGGACATCCACGGTGCACCGGTGGGTGACACCCTGACCTTGAGCTCCACCCCTGACGTCGACGTGCTGCCGGGCTTCAAACGCATCCAGCCGCAGGTTTACGCCGGCCTGTTCCCGGTCAGCTCCGACGACTTCGAGGATTTCCGCGAAGCCCTGCAGAAGCTGACCCTCAACGACTCGTCGTTGCAGTACACCCCGGAAAGCTCCGACGCCCTGGGCTTCGGCTTCCGCTGTGGTTTCCTGGGCATGCTGCACATGGAAATCATCCAGGAGCGCCTCGAGCGTGAATACGACCTGGACCTGATCACCACCGCGCCGACGGTTATTTTTGAGCTGGCGCTGAAAACCGGTGAAACGATTTACGTCGACAACCCGTCCAAGCTTCCGGATCTGTCTTCCATCGAAGACATGCGTGAACCGATCGTGCGGGCCAATATTCTTGTGCCGCAAGAGCACCTGGGCAACGTCATTACCCTGTGTATCGAAAAGCGTGGCGTACAGCACGACATGCTGTTCCTCGGTACCCAGGTGCAAGTGACCTACGATTTGCCGATGAACGAAGTGGTCCTGGACTTCTTCGACCGTCTCAAATCCACCAGCCGCGGCTATGCTTCGCTGGATTACCATTTTGACCGTTACCAATCAGCTAATCTGGTGAAGCTGGATGTGCTGATCAACGGCGACAAGGTAGATGCCCTGGCGCTGATCGTGCACAAGGACAACGCGCACTACAAAGGTCGCCAGTTGACCGAAAAGATGAAAGAACTGATTCCGCGCCAGATGTTCGACGTCGCGATCCAGGCCGCCATTGGCGGGCAGATCATTGCACGGACCTCCGTCAAGGCACTCAGAAAGAACGTACTGGCCAAATGCTATGGCGGCGACGTCAGCCGTAAGCGCAAGCTGCTCGAGAAGCAAAAGGCCGGTAAAAAACGCATGAAGCAAGTGGGCAACGTGGAAATTCCACAAGAAGCCTTCCTTGCGGTGCTCAGGTTGGATAGTTAGGTCCTATGTCACTAAATTTCCCGCTGTTGCTGGTCATCGCCGTTGCCGTTTGCGGTCTATTGGCGTTGCTCGATCTGGTGTTCTTCGCCCCGCGTCGCCGGGCAGCCATCGCGTCCTATCAGGGCAGCGTCAGCCAGCCCGATGTGGCGGTGGTCGAGAAACTGAACAAAGAGCCGATGCTGGTTGAATACGGCAAGTCGTTCTTCCCGGTGTTGTTCATCGTGCTGGTGCTGCGTTCGTTTCTGGTGGAACCGTTTCAGATCCCTTCGGGCTCGATGAAACCTACCCTGGACGTGGGCGACTTCATCCTGGTGAACAAGTTTTCCTACGGGATCCGCTTGCCGGTGATCGACAAGAAGGTGATCGAGGTCGGTGACCCGCAGCGCGGCGATGTGATGGTGTTTCGCTACCCAAGCGACCCGAACGTCAACTACATCAAGCGTGTAGTGGGCCTGCCGGGCGACGTGATTCGCTACACCAGCGACAAGCGCCTGTTCGTCAATGGCGAGTCGGTGGCAGAAAAACTGATCGGTTCCGAGCCGAACACCCTGGGCAGCGCCGAGCTGTACCAGGAGAAGCTCGGGGCGGTAGAGCACGAAATCCGCAAGGAAATGAGCCGCTACCGTTCGCCGCCTGACAACCAGTGGACAGTGCCTGCCGGGCACTACTTCATGATGGGCGACAACCGCGACAACTCCAATGACAGCCGTTACTGGGATGACCCCAATATTCCCAAGGACCTGCTGGGCATGGTCCCCGACCAGAATATCGTCGGCAAGGCCTTTGCGGTCTGGATGAGTTGGCCGGAACCCAAGCTCAGCCACCTGCCGAACTTCTCGCGGGTCGGGCTGATCAAGTAATCCATGCGGCGCTGTGAACACAGCGCCGAATGCTTTTCTGGGGCTTGGACAAAGTCCGGCTCCATGCAGCAACCACCAGGATTTGAATTTGAACACAGCGTTAATCGTCGCAGGCCACCGGTGCCTCGAACTGAATGTGGGTAAACCGTGAGCGTTTCTCTAAGCCGTCTCGAGCGTCAGCTCGGCTACACCTTCAAGGATCAGGAATTGATGATCCTTGCCCTTACACACCGCAGTTTTGCCGGGCGTAACAACGAGCGCCTGGAATTCCTCGGTGATGCCATCCTCAATTTCGTTGCCGGTGAAGCCCTGTTCAATCGCTTCCCGCTGGCCCGCGAAGGCCAGTTGTCGCGCTTGCGTGCGCGCCTGGTGAAAGGCGAGACCTTGGCCGTGCTGGCCCGTGGTTTCGACCTGGGTGATTACCTGCGCCTGGGCTCCGGCGAGCTGAAGAGCGGCGGTTTCCGTCGCGAGTCGATCCTGGCCGACGCCCTTGAAGCGCTGATTGGCGCGATCTACCTCGATGCGGGCATGGAAGCGGCCAAGGAGCGCGTCGTCGCCTGGCTTTCCACCGAAATCGAAAGCCTGACGCTGGTAGACACCAACAAAGATCCCAAGACCCGCCTGCAGGAATTCCTGCAGTCCCGTGGTTGCGACCTGCCGCGTTACGAAGTGGTGGATATCCAGGGTGAGCCGCATTGCCGAGTGTTCTTCGTCGAATGTGAAATCACCTTACTGAATGAAAAAAGCCGAGGTCAGGGTGTGAGCCGTCGTATTGCCGAACAGGTAGCGGCCGCTGCAGCACTGATTGCCCTGGGCGTGGAGAATGGCCATGACTGATTCAACCGCAACTCGCTGTGGCTATGTTGCCATCGTCGGCCGTCCCAACGTGGGCAAGTCCACGTTGCTGAACCACATCCTGGGACAGAAGCTGGCGATCACCTCGCGCAAGCCTCAGACCACCCGCCACAACATGCTGGGCATCAAGACCGAAGGCGCCGTCCAGGCTGTGTACGTCGACACCCCGGGCATGCACAAAGGCGGCGAAAAGGCCCTTAACCGCTACATGAACAAAACCGCTTCGGCGGCGTTGAAAGACGTCGACGTGGTGATCTTCGTGGTCGACCGCACCAAGTGGACCGACGAAGACCAGATGGTTCTGGAGCGCGTGCAGTACGTCACCGGCCCGTTGATCGTCGCGTTGAACAAGACCGACCGCATCGAAGACAAGGCCGAGCTGATGCCGCACCTGAGCTGGCTGCAGGAACAACTGCCGAACGCCCAGATCATGCCGATCTCGGCCCAGCACGGGCACAACCTCGAAGCCCTGGAGCGTGTGATCGCCGGCTACCTGCCGGAGAACGAGCACTTCTTCCCGGAAGACCAGATCACCGACCGCAGCAGCCGTTTCCTCGCCGCCGAACTGGTACGCGAGAAAATCATGCGCCAGATGGGTGCCGAGCTGCCGTACCAGATCACCGTCGAAATCGAAGAGTTCAAGCAGCAGGGCAAGACCTTGCACATCCACGCGCTGATCCTCGTTGAACGTGACGGCCAGAAGAAAATCATCATTGGCGACAAGGGCGAGCGCATCAAGCGCATCGGCACCGAAGCGCGCAAGGACATGGAATTGCTGTTTGATTCCAAGATCATGCTTAACCTGTGGGTGAAGGTTAAGGGTGGTTGGTCCGATGATGAGCGTGCGTTGCGTTCGTTGGGTTACGGCGACCTGTAAGCCCCGGCCGGATTTGTGGATGAGGGGCTTGTTGTGGCGAGGGAGCTTGCTGTGGCGAGGGAGCTTGCTCCCGCTGGGGCGCGAAGCGCCCCCAATCCATTCGCCCGGGCCCCTCAGCTAAAACGCGGTGCCCGGTTTTAGGGCTGCTTCGCAGCCCAGCGGGAGCAAGCTCCCTCGCCACAGCAAGCTCCCTCGCCACAAATGCGCTTTGTCACATTGGCTTCTCTTTAGAGACTCTTACTCCCATGTCTCAAACCCCACCCACCGGCCAACCCGCCTACGTCTTGCACAGCCGCGCCTACCGCGAGACCAGCGCCCTGGTGGACTTCCTCACGCCCCAAGGCCGCCTGCGCGCAGTATTGCGCAGCGCACGCGGCAAGGCCGGCACCCTGGCCCGCCCCTTTGTGGCCCTGGAAGTGGAGTTTCGCGGACGCGGCGAGTTGAAGAACGTCGGCCGCATGGAAGCTGCCGGCGCCTCCAACTGGCTCAACGGTGAGGCGCTGTTCAGCGGCCTCTACCTCAACGAATTGCTGATTCGCCTGCTCCCCGCCGAAGACCCGCACCCCGGCGTCTTCGATCACTACGCCGCCACCTTGCTCGCCCTCGCCGAAGGCCGCCCTTTGGAGCCGCTGCTGCGCGCGTTCGAATGGCGCCTGCTGGACGACCTCGGCTACGGCTTCGAACTGAGCAACGACCTGCACGGCGACCCCATCGCCGCCGACGGCATGTACCGCCTGCAAGTCGACGCGGGCCTGGAGCGCGTCTACCTGCTGCAACCCGGCCTGTTCCAGGGCACAGAGTTGCTGGCCATGAGCGAAGCCGACTGGACCGCCCCCGGCGCGTTGTCTGCTGCCAAGCGCCTGATGCGCCAGGCCCTGGCCGTGCATTTGGGCGGTCGGCCATTGGTCAGCCGCGAGTTGTTTCGAAAGCCCTGACATCCCCGTGTATGCTGTGCAGCGATTCCTTCCCTCTTCAGGAGCGCTTTTCGTGACCACCAGCAATCGCATTCTTCTCGGCGTGAACATCGACCACGTAGCCACCCTGCGCCAGGCCCGGGGCACCCGTTACCCGGACCCGGTCAAGGCCGCGCTGGACGCCGAAGAAGCGGGCGCCGACGGCATCACCGTGCACCTGCGCGAAGACCGCCGCCACATCCAGGAGCGCGACGTGTTGCTGCTCAAGGACGTGCTGCAAACCCGCATGAACTTCGAAATGGGCGTCACCGAAGAGATGATGGCGTTCGCCGAGCGCATCCGCCCGGCGCATATCTGCCTGGTGCCGGAAACCCGCCAGGAACTGACCACCGAAGGCGGCCTCGATGTGGCCGGCCAGGAAGCGCGGATCAAGGCGGCCGTGGAGCGTCTGTCGAAGATCGGCAGTGAAGTCTCGCTGTTCATCGACGCCGACGAGCGCCAGATCGAGGCCTCGCGCCGTGTCGGTGCCCCGGCCATCGAACTGCACACCGGCCGTTACGCCGACGCGACCACGCCGACCGAAGTCGCCGACGAATTGCAGCGCATCATCGACGGCGTCAACTGCGGCCTGGCCGAAGGCCTGATCGTCAACGCCGGCCACGGCCTGCACTATCACAACGTCGAAGCGGTGGCCGCGATCAAGGGCATCAACGAGCTGAACATCGGCCACGCGCTGGTGGCTCATGCGCTGTTCGTCGGGTTCAAAGGTGCGGTCGCCGAGATGAAGGCCTTGATTCTGGCCGCCGCCAAGGCCTGAAATAACAACGATCCAATGTGTGACTTGTGTGGGAGCCGGGCTTGCCTGCGATGGCATCACCTCGGTATTTCAGTTGCACCGAGGTGATGCCATCGCAGGCAAGCCAGCTCCCACACTAAGGCCGCTCCCACATGTGGCAATGCGAACCCTTACTGTTTAGGTGATGCCGGTGTATGGTATCTGCCCTTTGCGGGGCTCGGACCCGCTGCAGATACGTGAGGTTGTTGTGTCCCAATCGTTTTCCCGTCGACAAATCCTGGGTGGTCTTGCCGGTCTCGCGGTGGTGGGCGTCGGTGCCGGTGGCGCCTACCGCTATTGGCTGGGTAAAGTCGCCGAGGCCGAGGCGGGGCACGATTACCAGTTGATCGCCGCACCGCTGGACGTGGAATTGGTGCCGGGGCACAAGACCCAAGCCTGGGCCTTCGGCCCCTCGGCGCCGGGCACCGAATTGCGGGTGCGTCAGGGTGAATGGCTGCGGGTGCGGTTTATCAACCACCTGCCGGTGGCCACCACGATCCATTGGCACGGCATTCGCCTGCCGCTGGAGATGGACGGCGTGCCATACGTCTCGCAACTGCCGGTACTGCCGGGCGAATACTTCGACTACAAATTCCGCGTGCCCGATGCCGGCAGCTACTGGTATCACCCCCACGTGAACAGCAGCGAAGAGCTGGGCCGTGGCCTGGTGGGCCCGCTGATCATCGAAGAACGCGAACCCACCGGTTTCAAACACGAACGCACCCTGAGCCTGAAAAGCTGGCACGTGGACGAAGAGGGCGCCTTTGTCGCCTTCAGCATTCCCCGCGAAGCAGCCCGGGGCGGCACTGCCGGACGCCTGTCGACCATCAACGGCGTATCCCAGGCGGTGATCGATTTGCCGGCCGGGCAGATCACCCGGGTGCGCCTGCTCAACCTCGATAACACCCTGACCTACCGCATCAACATCCCCGACGTTGAAGCGCAGATCTATGCCCTGGACGGCAACCCCATCGAGCCGCGCCCGTTGGGCAAGGAATACTGGCTGGGCCCGGGCATGCGCATTTGCCTGGCGATCAAGGCGCCGCCTGCCGGTGAAGAATTGTCGATCCGCAACGGCCCGGTGCGCCTGGGCACCTTCCGCTCGGTGGCCAGCACCGACACGGCGACCGAATGGCCACCTGCGCTGCCCGCCAACCCGATTGCCGAGCCGGACCTGGCCAATGCCGAGAAACTCAACTTCAATTTCGAATGGGTTGGATCGGTCTCGGTGAACGTGGACAATAAGCCGCCGAGCCTGTGGCAAATCAACGGCCAGGCCTGGGACATCACCGACAAGACCTGCGCCGACCGCCCGATTGCCAAGCTTGCAAAGGGCAAGAGCTACATTTTCGAATTGAAGAACATGACCCAGTACCAACACCCGATCCACCTGCACGGCATGAGTTTCAAGGTCATCGCCTCGAACCGCCACAAGGTGATTCCGTACTTCACCGACACCTACCTGCTGGGCAAGAACGAACGTGCCCGCGTGGCGCTGGTGGCGGATAACCCGGGTGTCTGGATGTTCCACTGCCATGTGATCGACCACATGGAAACCGGCCTGATGGCCGCCATCGAGGTGGCGTGATGCGCCAGTTTCGCCCCACGGCGATTATCGACCGCAGCCGCGACCAGGACTTCATGCGTGAAGCGCTGGCCCTGGCGGCCCAAGGCGCGGCGCTGGGTGAAGTGCCGGTGGGCGCGGTGCTGGTGCAGGATGGCGAGATTATCGGGCGGGGTTTCAACTGCCCCATCAGCGGCAACGATCCGAGTGCGCATGCAGAGATGGTCGCGATTCGCGCGGCCGCCCAGGCGGTGAGCAATTACCGGCTGCCGGGCAGTACGCTGTATGTAACGCTGGAACCGTGCAGCATGTGCGCCGGGCTGATCGTGCATTCTCGGATTGCCCGGGTGGTGTACGGCGCGCTGGAGCCAAAGGCCGGGATCGTGCAAAGCCAGGGGCAGTTTTTTACCCAGGTTTTTCTCAATCATCGGGTGCTGTATGAAGGCGGGGTGTTGGCCGAGGAGTGCGGGACGGTGTTGAGTGAGTTCTTCAAGGCTCGCCGCGCCAAGCCAACACTCTAATCAACCCTGAAGATTCAATGTGGTAACCCGATCAATGTGGGAGCTGGCTTGCCTGCGATGCAGGCACCTCGGTGTATCAGCCGAACCGAGGTGATGGGATCGCAGGCAAGCCAGCTCCCACATTTGATCTCCATTTTTCCAGGGAGATTTGTGGGTTACTTCCTGGCGACGATGACGGCCCGCATCGGCGCCGGCAATCCTTCGACAGTCTTGCTGTGATCCTCAGGGTCCAGGAAATCGCTCAGGGACTGGTACTTCATCCACTCCGTTCCGCGCTGTTCCTCAATGGTGGTCACGCTCACATCCACACAGCGCACATCGCTGAAGCCTGCACGGCGCAGCCACAGCATCAGCGCCGGCACCGACGGCAGGAACCATACGTTACGCATCTGCGCGTAGCGATCTTCCGGCACCAGCACCTGCTGCTGATCGCCTTCAACCACCAACGTCTCCAGCACCAGTTCACCGCCCTTGACCAGGCAATCCTTCAGCGCCAGCAAATGCTCGATCGGCGAACGGCGGTGGTAGAACACGCCCATGGAAAACACCGTGTCGAAGCCTTCCATATTCGGCGGCAAATCTTCAAACGGGAATGGCAGGTGCCAGGCCTTAGGCGCGGGCAGGTAGCGCTGCACCGCCTGGAACTGGCAGAAGAACAGCCAGTTCGGGTCGACGCCAATCACGCTGTCGGCCCCGGCGCCGAGCATGCGCCACATGTAATAGCCGTTGCCGCAGCCCACATCGAGGATGCGCTTGCCCTTGAGGTCCAGGTGCGGCGCGACCCGCGACCATTTCCAGTCCGAACGCCATTCGGTGTCTACGTGCACGCCGAACAGGTCGAACGGGCCCTTGCGCCACGGGCACAGGCCCATCAGCGCGGTGCGCATTTGCGCGCGGGTGTCGTCGTCGCAATCGGTGTCGAGCACCAGGCCGTTCAGCAGGTCGATTTCACTGGGCATGATCTTCGGCAGCGCATCCAGCGCGCTTTGCCAGCGCTCCAGGTCGCCGTGACCCTTTTCCATCTTCGCATCGAGTTGCGCTTGCAGGCCCTGGGCCCAAACGGCCAGGGGAGTGCCGACCAGATGGCGGGCGAGGGGAGACAGATCAATCATGGCAAGGCAATCAACGAGGCAAAGTTAAGACACTGGAACCACGGCACGACTTTCGAGAACCCGGCCGCCAGCAGGCGTTCGCGGTGTTCTTCGAGGCTGTCGGGCTTCATGACATTTTCGATGGCGCTGCGTTTCTGGGCGATTTCCAGTTCGCTGTAGCCGTTGGCGCGCTTGAAGGCGATGTGCAAATCGGTGAGCAGTGCGTGTTCTTGCGAATCATTGAAGCGCAGCTTTTCCGAAAGGATCAACGCGCCGCCCGGCAGCAGCGCCTGGCGAATGCGCGAGAGTAAGGCCAGGCGCTGTTCGGGTGCGATAAATTGCAGGGTGAAGTTCAGCGCCACCACCGAAGCCGGCTGGAATTGCAGCGCGAGGATATCGCCCTCGATCACTTCCACCGGCAGCAACTCCTGGAACATCGAGTCCTGGCCGTTGAGGTATTCGCGGCAACGCTCGACCATCGCCGCCGAGTTATCCACAGCGATTACCCGGCAGCCGTCGGTGCGCACGTGACGGCGCAGGGCCTGGGTCACGGCGCCGAGGGACGAGCCGAGGTCGTAGAGCACGCTATTGGGTTGGGCAAACTGCGCCGCGAGCACGCCGAGGTTTTCGACGATGGTCGGGTAACCGGGCACCGAGCGCTTGATCATGTCCGGGAAAACCCGCACCACGTCTTCGTTGAAGGCGAAGTCCGGCACCTGGGGCAGGGGCTGGGCGAATAGGCGATCGGGTTCTTTGCTCACGGCTGTTCCGGCGACGAAGGGGGAAAGCCCGGCATTTTAGCCAACTTGCTCCTCGGATGCGCGGGTTGTCTGATGGAACGCCGACGCGGTAATGCCCCACTGCCCCAGCCAATAGCTGACGATCAGTAAATACGGCGCGGCCTCAAACGCCACCACAAACCGATTGATGCCGATCAGCGTGTCGGAAAACACGAACGACGCCGCACCTGCCGCCGCCAGGTACGCCGAGCGCTTGGGCACATCGCTGCCCAATCGCGCCAGCGCGCGCCAGAGCATCGCGCTGATCACCAGTGCGTAAACCACCACCGGCACCAGCAACGGGCCCAGGCCGTGGGAAATCAGAATGCTCAGCAAGATCGCGCCCACTACCAGCGCCAATACCAGCGGCAAGATCGCCGGGCGACGGCAGTCGCTCAAGTAGGCTTTCAGGTATGCCAGGTGCGCGAATAAAAACGCACCCAGGCCGAAGATGAACAAATCGCCGGGCCAGGCCAGCAGCACATCGCCCACCAGGGAAAAAATCAGCCCCAGGCTGATCCAGCGTCGATAGTCGGTGGGCGGCGCATCATGCAGCCAGCCCAACAGCGCCAGCACCGGCAACGGCTTTACCAACAGGCAGAGCAGGGTGGCGTGGGTGCTCAGGCCGTAGATAAAGGTTACCGCCCCCATCAACGCAAGGATCATCCATGGCATATCAGTTCACCGTAATGGCGCAGTCGAAGGTTTCGGCCGGTTCAGCTTCCGGCTCCCAGGGCTGTTGTGAGGTGAGGCGCAAACGGCCCTGGCCCGCATTGAAGGCCTGGAAGCGCCAGGTGGATTGACCGCCACTGCCGATCACGCCGGTGTCTTCGGTGTTGCTGTAGACCTCGGGGCTCAGGCTGCGCAGCACGCCGCCGGCCGAGTCCTGGATGGCCCAGCGGTAACCGGTGGTGGGGTTGCTGGGCAGGGTCAGGATCAGGTTTTGCCCGGTCTTGAGTTGCAGCGGGCAAGCGCTCTGTTTTTCCACGGTGACGTTTTGCTTCGGCGCACTGGCACAGGCGGCGAGCAGGCAAAGGCTCAGGGGGAGAAGCAGGCGGGCAGCGGTCATGGGGGCTCCGTTGTTTGGCGACGAAGGGCGAGCATAACCGAAGATGAGACAAGGTGTGACAAGCGAGGAAGTTGTGTTGATAGGGCTGGCGCTATCGCGGGCAAGCCCGCTCCCACATTTGACCGCGTTGTCATTAACAACACCGATCCCTGTGGGAGCCGGGCTTGCCCGCTATGGCGCCAGCTCAGGCACTACATAATTATCAGAACAACACCTTCGCCACATCCGCAAAGCGTTTGGCAAAGTGCACCGTCATGCCTTCCTTCAGGTACTCCGGCAATTCCTCAAAACTCCCGCGATTAGGCTCCGGCAAAATCAGCTCGTGAATCTTCTGGCGCCGCGCCGCAATCACTTTCTCGCGCACCCCGCCAATCGGCAGCACATGCCCGGTCAACGTCAGTTCACCGGTCATGGCCACGCCTTTTTTCGGCGGCTGGTTGCGCGCCAGCGACAGCAATGCACTGGCCATGGTCACCCCGGCGCTCGGGCCGTCTTTGGGTGTGGCGCCTTCCGGCACGTGCAGGTGCACGAAGGCTTCGTCGAAGAATTTCGGGTCACCGCCAAACGATTTCAGATTCGAGCTGATGTAGCTGTAGGCAATCTCGGCCGATTCCTTCATCACATCACCCAATTGCCCGGTGAGCTTGAAGCCACGGTTGAGCGTGTGAATGCGCGTCGCCTCGATCGGCAAGGTCGCGCCGCCCATGCTGGTCCAGGCAAGGCCGGTGATCACACCGGTGCCCGACAGTACCTGCTCGTTACGGAACACCGGCATGCCCAGTGAAGCTTCCAGGTCCTTGTTGCCGATCTTGATCACCGAGTCCGGCTCATCCAGCAGCTTGACCACCGCCTTGCGCACCAGTTTGCCCAGCTGTTTTTCCAGCTGGCGCACACCGGCTTCCCGGGCGTAGCCATCGATCAGGGCGCGCAGGGCACCGTCGCTGATAGACAGGCTGTTTTTCGACACACCGGCTTTTTCCAACTGCTTGGGCCACAGGTGGCGCTTGGCAATCGCGACTTTTTCTTCGGTGATATAGCCCGACAGGCGAATCACTTCCATCCGGTCCAGCAGCGGGCCGGGGATTGAATCCAGGGTGTTGGCGGTGCACACGAACAGCACTTTGGACAGGTCCAGGCGCAGGTCCAGGTAGTGGTCGAGGAATTCGACGTTCTGTTCCGGGTCCAGGGTTTCGAGCAGGGCCGAGGCCGGGTCGCCCTGGTAGCTCTGGCCCATCTTGTCGATCTCGTCGAGCATGATCACCGGGTTCATCACTTCCACATCTTTAAGCGCTTGTACCAGCTTGCCCGGCATGGCGCCGATGTAGGTGCGGCGATGGCCCTTGATCTCGGCCTCGTCGCGCATGCCGCCGACACTGAAGCGGTAGAACGGCCGGCCGAGGGATTCGGCGATCGACTTGCCCACGCTGGTCTTGCCCACGCCCGGCGGGCCTACCAGCAACACGATGGAGCCGGCGACTTCGCCTTTATAGGCGCCCACTGCGAGGAATTCGAGGATGCGGCTCTTGATGTCGTCCAGGCCGGCGTGGTGTTTGTCGAGCACTTTGCGGGCGTGCTTGAGGTCGAGTTTGTCCTCGCCATACACGCCCCATGGCACCGAGGTGGCCCAGTCCAGGTAGTTGCGGGTGACCGCGTACTCCGGCGAACCGGTTTCCAGGATCGACAGCTTGTTCATTTCTTCGGTGATGCGTTTCTGCGCCTGGGTCGGCAGTACCTTGTCCACCAGGCGTTGTTCGAACTGTTCGACGTCGGCGCTGCGATCGTCCTTGGTCAGCCCCAGCTCTTGCTGGATGACCTTGAGCTGTTCCTTGAGGAAGAACTCGCGCTGGTGCTCGCCGATCTTGCGGTTCACTTCGGCGGAGATTTCTTTTTGCAGGCGCGCGACTTCGACTTCCTTGCGCAGCATCGGCAGGACTTTTTCCATGCGCTTGAGCATGGGTACACAGTCGAGCACTTGCTGCAGCTCGGTGCCGGTGGCCGAGGTGAGGGCGGCGGCGAAGTCGGTCAGCGGCGACGGGTCGTTGGGGCTGAAGCGGTTGAGGTAGTTCTTCAGCTCTTCGCTGTACAGCGGGTTGAGCGGCAGCAGTTCCTTGATCGCATTGATCAGCGCCATGCCGTAGGCCTTGACCTCGTCGGTCGGCTGGGTCGGCTGGTGCGGGTATTCGACTTCCACCAGGTACGGTGGGCGGTGGTGCTTGAGCCAGGTCTTGATCCGCACGCGGGTCAGGCCCTGGGCGACGAATTGCAGTTTGCCGTTTTCACGGCTGGCGTGGTGCACCTTCACCAGGGTGCCGTACAGCGGCAGGCTGGAGGTGTCGAAATGGCGCGGGTCTTCAGGCGGGGTTTCCATGAAGAACAGGGCAAGGGAGTGGTGCTCGGATTTGCTCACCAGTTCCAGGGTTTCGGCCCACGGCTCTTCATTGACGATTACCGGCAACACCTGCGCCGGGAAGAACGGCCGATTGTGGATCGGGATGATGTAGACCTTGTCGGGCAGGTTTTGCCCCGGCAGCGCCAAGCCTGTGTTGGCGGAAGTGTGTTCAGCGTTTTCCGGATCGGCGTAGTCGTCGAGGTCGATGTCCGGGAATTCTTGCTGGTCGCTCATGGGGCACCTGCATAAGGAAGTATGCAGGTTAGATGGGGCGGGTCGGCAGTGGTTTCAATGGGCGAGGGTAGTTAGCAACAAATTGCATGAATTCAGCTGAGTTTGTGCAGGTAGGCCGGTAAAGGCTGCTCAGGCAGCACCGACAGCACCTTCAACCGTTGCAACATCCGCTGCCGGGCCCGTTGCAGGTGCTCGCGCAGGTTCAGCGCGGCGGCGTCGAAGGCGCCGTGCAGCAGCAACTCCAGGATCAGCCGGTGCTCGGCCAGCATCGCCGGGTCGGCGCCGATACCCAGCAGCCGGTAGAAAATCCGGCTGATGATCATCGGGCTCTGCCCCTGGCGGATCAGCGCGGCGATCTTGCGGTTTTGCAGGCCCGCGAGGCAGTGCTGGTGCAGGTCTTCCTCGATCTGCTCGATCTCTTCCAGGCTGCAATGGGCGCTGTCCTGTGCATCGAGCACCCGTTGCAGCATGGCTTGCAGCAGGTCGCGATCGAGGTTCGGCGCGCTCTGGCGCAGGGCTTCGGGCTCGAGGCAGGCGCGCAGTTCGTAGTCTTCGGTGACTTCCCGGGCGGTCAGTGGCCCGGCCAGCCATTGGGAATAGGGTTCCTTTTCCACCAGGCCACGGTCTCGCAGGCGCATCAGCGCTTCACGCACCACCGCGCGGCTGACGTTGTAGTGCTCGGCGGCGGCCTGTTCATCGAGGCGGTAATGGCCGAAGGCGATGCAGGTAGACAGTGCTGCGCCGATCTCCTCGACGATGCGCTCCCCCAGCGGCCGGGTGTCTACCAGTTCATCCTCACCGTTGAGGCCCAGGTGCGCGTGGCTCAGGGGCAGGCGTAGCGGCTCCATGTCCAGGCCATCGGGATTGATCAGGTAACCCCGGCCATCGAAGCGGCAAATCAGCCCTTCGTCATGCAACAGGTTCAGGGCCTTGCGCACCGGTACCCGACTGGTGCCGAACAGCTCGGCCAGCGGCGCTTCCAGCAACACCAGGCCATGGCGGGCGGTGCCGTGGGTAATGGCATCGCGCAAAACCTGGTGAATCATCGCGTAACGGGAAGCCGAGGCTGACACTGCTTTCATCGGGTTCTCTGGAGCAAACGGGTCGGTGGCCGGGGATTCTCTCATAGTTGCGCCTGTCACTCTGCGCCACGTCGGTGGCACTTTTTTGGGGCCTTCAGGGAGTGAATGTTACTTTTCTGCACCAAAATGTACTTATTAATAAAAGATACATTATTTCATTGTGGACGAACGCCAAGCATCAACGGCTATTTCTTTTGATGTTAAAAACCTATCTATCCCGTGGGTCTGATCCAAAGTGCCGGATCCGCCAAACACTCTTCCCACAAGACTGGCACGAAAGCTGCCTTTGTAAAATGTACATTTTATTAATATGTACGTTTTTAAAAGGTCATTCCCATGTCAGACGCCACTTCACTGGCCGAGGATTTCGCCAGCGGTCGCAGCGACCCGGTGC
Source organism: Pseudomonas yamanorum (assembly GCF_013386765.1). Lineage (GTDB taxonomy): Bacteria > Pseudomonadota > Gammaproteobacteria > Pseudomonadales > Pseudomonadaceae > Aquipseudomonas > Aquipseudomonas yamanorum_A. The sequence goes on along the minus strand of NZ_JACARE010000038.1, from coordinate 166,972 downwards.
AGGCCCTTGAGCAGGCCCTTGTTCAAGCGAGCATGGTTCCCTGCGTATTCATCTGCCTGACCGCCGAGCGCGCCCGGCGTGAGGCCGAAGCGTCCGCTGCCCGTTGGCGTGCCGGTCAGCCTTTGAGTGTGTTCGATGGCGTGCCCCTGGCCTGGAAAGATTTGTTCGACGTGGCCGGCAGCATCACCACGGCGGGTGCCGCCTATCGCGGCAACGCGCCGGCGGCGTTGCTGGATGCGCCGAGTGTTGGCCTGTTGTGCCGCGCCGGCATGGTCAGCGTGGGCAAGACCAACCTCAGCGAGCTGGCGTATTCGGGCCTCGGCCTGAACCCGCATTTCGGCACGCCGCACAACCCGAGCAGTATCGATCAGCCACGGATTCCCGGCGGCTCATCCTCGGGCTCGGCGGTCGCCGTGGCTGCCGGTATCGTGCCCATCGCCATGGGCACCGACACGGCCGGCTCCATCCGCATTCCCGCCGCGTTGAATGGCGTGGTCGGTTATCGCAGCAGTTGCCGGCGCTACAGCCGCGACGGCGTATTCCCGCTGGCCCATACCCTCGACAGCCTCGGCCCGCTGACCCGTAGCGTGCGCGATGCACTGGCCATCGATGACCTGCTCAATGGTCGCGACCAGCGCCAGCCACGCCAGGCCCGCAGCCTCCATGGCCAGCGTTTTTGGGTTGAACAGAGTGTGCTGCAAGACGCCCGGGTCGAGCCCGCGGTGCGCGACAACCTGCAGCGTTGTGTCGACCAATTAAAAGCCGCAGGCGCACTGATTGACGTGCGCCCCTCAAAGACCTTCCAGGCCACCCTCGACCTGATCCAGCACCAGGGCTGGCTCGGCTCTTTCGAAGCGTTCGCACTCCACGAATCCCTGCTCGACAGCCCCGACGCCGAGCAGCTCGACCCCCGGGTACGCCGTCGCCTTGAAGCCGCCCGCACACTGCCGGCCAGCCAACTGCTGGCGCTGTACGACGCCCGCCGCCGCCTGCAACAGCAGCTTGTGGACGAGCTCGACGGCGCGATCCTCATCACCCCCACCGTGGCCCACGTGGCCCCGGCCCTGGCGCCACTGGAAGCCGACGACCAACTGTTCGTCAGCACCAACCTCGCCACCCTGCGCCTGACCATGCCCGGCAGCCTGCTGGACATGCCTGGCGTCAGCCTGCCCAGCGGCCGCGATGCCCTGGGCCTGCCTACCGGCCTGCTGCTCAGCGCCCCCAGCGGTGAAGACGCGCGCCTGCTTCGGGCTGCCCTGTCGGTTGAAACAGCCCTCACTTTTTAAGGAGACACATCATGGCTAAAGACATTCTCTGTGCATTTGGCGTCGACGTTGACGCGGTCGCCGGCTGGCTCGGTTCCTATGGCGGCGAAGACTCCCCGGACGACATTTCCCGTGGCCTGTTCGCCGGTGAAATCGGTGCGCCGCGCCTGTTGAAACTGTTCGAACGCTACGGCCTGCGCACCACCTGGTTTATTCCCGGGCACTCGATGGAAACCTTTCCCGAGCAGATGAAGGCCGTGGCCGACGCCGGCCACGAAATCGGCGTGCACGGCTACAGCCACGAAAACCCCATCGCGATGACCGCCGAGCAGGAAGAAATCGTCCTCGACAAGTCCATCGAACTGATCACCCAGGTCACCGGCAAACGCCCCACCGGCTACGTCGCGCCATGGTGGGAATTCAGCAAGGTCACCAACGAACTGCTGCTGAAAAAAGGCATCAAGTACGACCACAGCCTGATGCACAACGACTTCCACCCGTACTACGTGCGCAAGGGCGACACCTGGACCAAGATCGACTACAGCCAGCACCCCGACACCTGGATGAAACCCCTGGTGCGCGGCGAAGAAACCGACCTGGTGGAGATCCCGGCCAACTGGTACCTCGACGACCTGCCGCCGATGATGTTCATCAAGAAAGCCCCCAACAGCCACGGCTTCGTCAACCCGCGTCACCTGGAAGAAATGTGGCGCGACCAGTTCGACTGGGTCTACCGCGAGCACGAACACGCAGTGTTCACCATGACCATCCACCCCGACGTGTCCGGCCGCCCGCAAGTGCTGCTGATGCTTGAGCGGCTGATCGAACATATCCAGAGCCATGCCGGCGTGCGCTTCGTCACGTTCGACGAAATCGCCGATGACTTTATCCGCCGCCAACCGCGTACCTGATACCTGTAACCAACCCCTGGCCAACCTCCCGAGGCGCGATTCATGTCTATCTACAACAAGCTTGATCTGACTGGCTGGAAACCCCGGCAACTGACGCCCAAGGAAGTGCGTTTCGCCACCTGGATCGCGTTTTTCGCCTGGGTGTTTGCGGTGTATGACTTCATCCTGTTCGGCACCTTGCTGCCGGAAATCGGGCGGCACTTTAACTGGGGTGAAGTGGAGCAAGCGGAGATTGCGACATGGGTGGCGGTCGGCACCGCCGTGGTAGCGCTGGCCATCGGTCCGATCGTGGACAAGCTGGGTCGGCGCAAGGGGATTATTTTCACCGTGGCCGGTTCAGCGATCTGCTCGGCGCTGACCGCCATTGGCGGCGCGTGGGGCAAGTCGTCGTTGATCCTGATCCGTTCGCTGGGCGGCCTGGGTTATGCCGAGGAAACCGTCAACGCAACCTATCTGAGCGAGCTGTACGCCGCGTCCGATGACCCGAAGCTGGCCAAGCGCCGTGGCTTTATCTACAGCCTGGTGCAGGGCGGCTGGCCGGTGGGCGCGTTGATCGCCGCCGGTTTGACCGCGCTGTTGTTGCCGGTGATCGGCTGGCAGGGCTGCTTCGTGTTTGCGGCGATCCCGGCGATTGTCATTGCCGTGATGGCGCGCAAGCTCAAGGAGAGCCCACAGTTCCAGATTCACCAGCGCATCAGCGAGCTGCGTAAAAGCGGCGCGGTGAAAGAAGCGCAAAACGTCGCCGTGACCTACGGCGTGGACTATGACGAACACAGCAAGGCCGGCCTCAAGGCTGCATTCCGTGGCCCGGCCCGTCGTGCAACATTGGTGATCGGCGCAGCGCTGTTGCTCAACTGGGCGGCCATCCAGGTGTTCAGCGTGCTTGGCACATCGGTGATCGTCAGCGTGCACCACATCTCGTTCGAGAACTCGCTGATCATCCTCGTGCTGTCGAACCTGGTGGGTTACTGCGGTTACCTCAGCCACGGCTGGATGGGCGACAAGATCGGCCGCCGTAACGTGATCGGCCTGGGCTGGATGCTCGGCGGGCTGTCGTTTGCCGGGATGCTGTTTGGCCCGAGCAACATGGCGATGGTGGTCGGGCTGTACAGCCTGGGCCTGTTCTTCCTGATCGGGCCGTACTCGGCGGCGCTGTTTTTCATCAGCGAAAGTTTTCCCACCAGCATCCGTGCCACCGGTGGCGCGATCATCCATGCCATGGGGCCGATTGGTGCGGTGGTTGCCGGGTTTGGCGCGACCCAGGTGCTGTCTGCCGGCAGCGACTGGCAGACCGCTGCCCTGTGGTTCGGCGCGCTGCCGTGCTTCCTGTCCGGCGCATTGATGTTTGCCGCACGCCATGTGCGTCCGGAAACTGTCCAGTAAGGAGTTGATGTGATGAGTCGTAAAGTTGCCTTGATTACCGGTGCCGCCAGCGGCATCGGCCAGGCCCTCGCGGTGGCGTATGCCCGCAGCGGCGTGGCGGTGGTGGGCGGGTATTACCCGGCCGATCCTCACGACCCGCATCACACCGTCGCGCTGGTGGAAGAGGCCGGTGGTGAATGCCTGATGTTGCCGCTGGACGTGGGTGACACCGCGTCGGTGGACAACCTGGCGGCCCAGGCGATCCAGCATTTTGGTCGCCTCGATTACGCGGTGGCCAACGCTGGGTTGTTAAGGCGTGCACCGTTGCTGGAGATGACCGACGAACTGTGGAACGAGATGCTCAACGTCGACCTGACCGGGGTGATGCGCACCTTCCGGGCGGCGACTCGGCACATGCATGAAGGCGGGGCGTTGGTGGCGATTTCGTCGATTGCCGGTGGCGTGTATGGCTGGCAGGAGCACGCACATTACGCGGCGGCCAAGGCCGGTGTGCCGGGGTTGTGCCGGTCGCTGGCGGTGGAGTTGGCGCCGCTGGGGATTCGCTGTAATGCCGTGATCCCGGGGTTGATCGAGACGCCGCAGTCGCTGGACGCGAAGAACTCCCTGGGGCCGGAAGGGCTGGCGAAAGCCGCGCGGGCGATCCCGCTGGGCCGGGTCGGGCGGGCGGATGAAGTGGCGTCCCTGGTGCGGTTTTTGACCAGCGAGGAATCGAGCTACCTGACCGGGCAGAGCATCGTGATTGATGGTGGGCTGACCGTGCGCTGGCCGGATTGATGCGGTTTTAAGCCTGATGCAATTCAAGTGTGGGAGCTGGCTTGCCTGCGATACAGACAACTCGGTCCTTCAGATACGCCGAGGTGACGCCATCGCAGGCAAGCCAGCTCCCACAGGTAACACTCGACCCGTGGAGGAATAACAATGCCCCAACTCGCTAACCGCCGCGCCGTGATCACCGGAGCCGGCAGCGGCATCGGCGCCGCCATCGCCCGCGCCTACGCCGTCGAAGGCGCGCGGTTGCTATTGGCCGATCGCGACGCCGCAACCCTCGTCGAAACCGCGATCACCTGCCGCAACCTCGGCGCCGAAGTCCTCGAATGCGTGGCCGACGTCGGCACCGTCGACGGCGCCCAGGCCAGCGTCGATGCCTGCGTTGCCCACTACGGCGGCATCGACATTCTGGTCAACAACGCCGGCATGCTGACCCAGGCCCGTTGCGTCGACCTGACCATCGACATGTGGAACGACATGCTGCGCGTCGATCTCACCAGCGTCTTCGTCGCCAGCCAGCGAGCGTTGCCCCACATGATCGCCCAGCGCTGGGGCCGGATCATCAACGTCGCCTCGCAGCTGGGGATCAAGGGCGGCGCCGAGCTGACGCACTATGCGGCGGCCAAGGCCGGCGTCATTGGTTTCACAAAGTCCCTGGCGCTGGAGGTAGCCAAGGACAATGTGTTGGTCAACGCCATCGCACCCGGGCCGATTGAGACACCGTTGGTAGGCGGCATCAGCGACACCTGGAAACGCGCCAAGGCCGCCGAGTTGCCCCTGGGCCGTTTCGGCCTGGCGGACGAAGTGGCGCCCACCGCCGTGCTGCTGGCCAGTGAGCCCGGCGGCAATCTGTTCGTGGGCCAGACGCTGGGCCCGAATTCCGGCGATGTCATGCCATGAGCGGGCAATAAGCATGTGCGGACTCTGCGGCCTGCTGGGCGAAGACCTGCACTGGAGCGATCCCTTGGGCGATGAGTTGCCGCGCCGCCGCGAACGCCTGCGCCGGATCGCCGCGATCAATCAGGTGCTGGCGGTGTTCCGGCTCAAGGTCGAAGACTTCCAGGGCGCGTCCTATCTGCTGCTGGGCGCCACCGGCAAACAGGAATTGGCCAGCGGCCTGGATCAATTGTGGCGGGCGGCAGAGAACATGCTCGGTCGACCGCTGGACCCGTTGGACCCGCGTCTGCTGGATCATCTGGAGCTGTAGGAGCCCGGCTTGCCGGCGATGGCGATATGAAGGGCGCCATCGCCGGCAAGCCGGGCTCCTGCAGGGGCATCATTGAGGTAGAAGTATGAGCATCGCTCTAAACGTCATCACCGGCTTCCTCGGCAGCGGCAAGACCACCTTGCTCAAGCGCCTGCTGCAAGGCGAAAGCCTCGGCGACACGGCGTTGCTGATCAATGAATTCGGCGACGTTGGCATCGACCATCTGTTGGTGGAGGAAGTCGCGCCGGACACGGTGCTGCTGCCCAGCGGTTGCGTCTGCTGTTCGATTCGCGGCGAGTTGAAAGACGCCTTGCTCGGCCTGTTGCAGCGCCGCGAGCGCGGAGAGATCCCGGCCTTCAAGCGGGTGATCCTGGAAACCACCGGCCTGGCCGACCCTGCGCCGATCCTCGCCACCTTGAACAACGACGTGCAACTGCGCGGGCGCTTTCATATCGGCCTGGTGGTGACGCTGGTGGACGCCAGCCACGCCGTCTTGCAAGAACGCCTGCACCCCGAATGGCTGGCGCAAGTGGCCGCCGCCGATCGCCTGCTGTTGAGCAAGACCGATCTCGTCGAAGACTGCGACTCGCTGCGCGCGCACTTGCAGGCACTGAACGCCGGCACGCCGATCCTCAACACCTGCGATATCGACAGCGGTGAACAACTGCTGCTCGGCGAAGGTTTGCGCAGTGCGCAACCTGCGGCGGAAGTCAGCCGCTGGAAACTCCATCAAACCACCGCCGCCAACCACGGCGCGGCGCAGGTCTGCTGCCTGACCTTCGACCAGCCGCTGGATTGGGTGGGCTTCGGGGTCTGGTTATCGATGCTGTTAAGATGCCACGGCGAACGTATTCTTCGCGTCAAAGGATTGCTCAACGTGAACGCAAGTTTGGCTCCCATCGTCATTCATGGCGTGCAGCACTGCCTGCATGCCCCGGTTCACCTGCCTGCCTGGCCGGGCACCGACCGGCAATCGCGCCTGGTGTTTATCCTGCGCGGGCTCGACCCGGCGTTGCTGCGCCGCTCCTTTGAAGTGTTCTCCAGAAGGTTCGCGGCATGATCACGCTTCGTGTCCTGGGCACCTCGGTTACCTTGCTTGAATCCTTGCGTGTGCGCGCCGAACAGGAGCTGGGCATTCGCCTGGTGTACCAGGTGCATGATGTCGAGCAGGCCCAGCGCATCGCGGTGATGCAGCCCGACAGCTACGACCTCTACGACCAGTGGTTTCACAACGTCGACTTCGTGTGGCCGGCGCGGGCGATCCAGCCGATCGACACCCGGCGCATTGCGTTGTGGCACGAGATCAACGACCTGCCCAAGCGCGGCCGCCTGTCTGCCAACGACCGCCTGGGCAGCGGCAGTGTGCCCAGCGAGCGTCTGTTCGTGCAGCACGACGGCAGCCTGGGCAGCACCGTCACCGAACGCATCAGCATGCTGCCCCTGACCCACAACGCCGACAGTTTTGCCTACCGCCCGGAGCGCTTGCCTGAAGGGTTCAACCGCGCCAACGAGAGCTGGGGCTGGCTGCTGGACCCGGCCTGGGGCGCGCGTACCGCGCTGCAAAGCGACGCCGCCATCGGTGCCCTCGACGCGGCGCTGGCGGTGCAGGGCGCGGGGCTGGCGAGCTTCAAGGACATCGGCAACATGAGCATCGAAGAGATCGATGTGCTGGCCGATATCCTGGTGCGCAAACAGAAGGAAGGGCATTTCGCGGCGTTCTGGTCCGATGACGAAGAAGCGGCGCAACTGATGCTCAGCCCGAGCATCGACATCCAGAGTTTGTGGTCACCGACCCTGATGCGCCTGCATCGGGCCGGGGTCAAATACCGCCTGGCGGTGCCCCGTGAAGGCTATCGCGCCTGGTTTGGCGGGTTGTCGTTGTCGCGCCATGCCAAGGGCCCGGTGCTGGACGCGGCCTATGCCTACCTCAACTGGTGGCTGTCCGGCTGGCCGGGCGCGGTGATGGCGCGCCAGGGCTATTACATCGGCAACCCGGCCCGCAGCCGCGATCACCTGAGCAACGCCGAATGGGATTACTGGTACGCCGGCCTGCCCGCCCGGGAAGAGCTGCTGGGCAGCGATGGCTTGCCGCTGATCGATGTGGGCGAGGTGCGTGACGGTGGGTCCTACGAGCAGCGCATGGGGCATATCGCGGTGTGGAACTCGGTGATGGACGAGCACAACTACCTCGTGCGGCGTTGGGGGGACTTCATGCGGGCACGGAGTTGAGGCTCGTCGCCAAATTAATGACGGGAAGGTTCCCGTATTTATTGGGTGCACTTCTTCTCTTGCACGGCTAATCTGGATAATTCGAATGTCCTTGTTGAAAAGACATTTATTTGACGCCAGGTCAGCTGTCGCGAGGGACGCGTATGACGAAGGAACGTTTCGGCTGGAGGAGGCGGGCGCTGCCAGAGGGCACCAAAATGAGGTGGCGCCATACGTTTCAAACCCGGATCGCCGGGGTGCTGGCGCTGCTGTTGCTGGTGGTGGTGGCCGCGGTGTATTTCGCGGTGAAGACCGCCACCAATCGCGCCGTGGAAAACCAGGCCCAGGTGCAACTGGAAACCGGCAGCCAGGTGTTCGAGCGTTTGCTCGACCTGCGTGGCCGGCGCCTGCAATACGGCCTGAACTGGCTGACGGCGGACTTGCCGTTTCGCCAGGCCGTCGCCGAGGGCGAGCCCGCCGTGATTCTCGCCGCCTTGCGCAGGCACGGCACCGGCCTGACGTCCAGTGAAGTGTTTGTGCTGGGCCTCGACGGCCAGGTGATGGTCAGCACGTTACAGGCGCTGACCCCCGGCCAGGCCTTTCCCTACAACGATGCCCTGCGCCAGGCCCGGCGCAGTGGCCTGCAAATGTTGATCGTGGCCCTCGATGGCCGGCCGTTTCTGCTGGTGCAGCAGGAGGTTGTCGACCCCGCACCGATTGCCCGCGTCGCCATGGGCTTTCCCATGGATGAAGTGTTTGCCAGTGAATTGCGCTCCATGAGCAACCTTGAGGTGTCGTTCATCAGCGTGCAGCGCGGTCAGCCCGGCGAATTGTTCAGCACCCAGCCCGAGGCCTTCCAGGCCTCGATTGCCAGTGACTTACAGGCCCCGTATATCAACCCCGTGGCGCAACTGAACCTGTTTCACGGCCAGCGTTATCTCAGCCAGGTGCTACCCCTGGGCAACACCGCAGACGGCGGTGAAGTGCGGGTGCTGCTGCAAAGCCCGCTGGACCACGCCCTTGAATCCTTCGCGCCGCTGGACCGGCAGTTTCTCGCGATCGCCCTGGTGGTGCTGCTGGTGTCCCTGGCGGGCGCATTGTTTTTGGCACGGAGGGTATCGCGCCCGCTCAACGCGCTGGTGCAGGCGGCCGAACGTATCGGTGCCGGTGACTACCGCACGCCGGTGCGGGTTCGCAGCCACGATGAATTCGGCCTGCTGGCACAGGCCTTCAACGCCATGCAAACCGGGATCGCCGTGCGCGAGCGGCAACTGGCCCACAACGCGCTGCATGACCCGCTCACCGGCTTGCCCAACCGCGCGCTGGCCATGGAGCGTCTGGGCAGCGCCATCAGTGCTGGCCGCCCCGTGGTGTTGCTGTACCTGGGCATTGAAAACTACCGGGTGATCAACGAGGGTTATGGCCCGGAAGGCGTGGAAGAAATGCTCCGCGAAGCCAGCCGCTGCCTGCTGTCGAGCCTGTCAGCCAGCGACACCGCCGCACGTATCACCGGCAGTGAATTCCTGCTGCTGCTGGAAAACACCGAGATCGACCGCGTGGTGGCCCTGGCTGACCGCTTGTATGGGCTGCTGACCGAACCCCAGCGCATTGGCGGCGATGAACTGCGCCACGAAGTGAGCATCGGCATCGCCGCTTACCCGGCAGACGGCCAGCAGGTTGAAGAGCTGATCAGCCGCGCCGCGATTGCCCGTCACGATGCGGCGGCGCTGCCGGGCTATTTGCAGATCTACCAACAGGACCGCGACCTTGCCCACCAACGCCAGATCAGCCTGATCCGCGACCTGCGCCGGGCGGCGGCAGAGGGCGAGCTGTACCTGTGTTATCAACCCAAGCTCGACCTGACCCACGGCCATGTACGCCAGGCCGAAGCGCTGCTGCGTTGGCAGCATCCGACCCTCGGGCTGGTATCGCCCGCCGAGTTCATTCCCCTGGCCGAGCGCACCGGCAGCATGGGCAGCCTGACCCATTGGGTGATCGAAGAAGCCATCCGGCAATTGGCCGAATGGGAAGTGCGCGGACTGCAGGTGCAGTTGTCGGTGAACATCTCGGTGGACGACCTGGCGGATGACGGCCTGGCCCTGCGGGTGACCGAGTTGCTGGCGCATTACCGCGTATCGGCTCGGCAACTGATTTTCGAAATCACCGAAAGCGCGATCATGCACAACCCGGCCCAGGCCCTCAGCGTGCTGGAGCAACTGCGCGGCTGTGGCATCAGCCTGTCGGTGGACGACTTCGGTACCGGCTATTCATCCCTGGCGCAACTGCAACGCCTGCCGGTGCAGGAACTGAAGATCGACCAGTCGTTTGTGCGCAACCTCGACAGCACCTCCGGCGACGGGGTGATCGTGCGCTCCACCATTGAGATGAGCCACAACCTGGGGCTCAAGGTGGTGGCCGAAGGGGTGGAGTTCGAGCCGAGCCTCAAGCTGCTCAAGCTCTGGAAGTGCGACACGGCCCAGGGCTACCTGATCAGCCGGCCGTTGAATGCCATGGCCTTCGAAATGTGGATGCGCCGCGAACGCCTGCCGGTGTAGGCGGCACAAAAAAAGGCGGCTACCCATGAGGTAGCCGCCTTTTTCTTGCCGCCGGTATGACTTAATCCGGCAGTTTGAACGCCATCACATAGTCACCCTGCTTGGTGCCCAGGGAACCATGACCGCCGGCCATGACCAGCACGTACTGCTTGCCGTCCTTGCCGGTGTAGGTCATCGGTGTGGTCTGCGCGCCTGCTGGCAGGCGGCCTTCCCACAACTGCTTGCCGTTTTTCACGTCATAGGCACGCAGGTACTGGTCGAGCGTACCGCTGAGGAAGGACACGCCACCGGCGGTGGTGAACGTGCCGCCCAGGCTTGGCACGCCCATGGTCAGTGGAATCGGAACCGGCGAGCTGTCACGCACGGTGCCGTTTTTGTGCATCCAGATGGTCTGGTGGTTGGTCAGGTCGACCGCGGCCACATAACCCCACGCCGGCGCCTGGCACGGCAGGCCCAGTGGCGACAGCATGGCTTCGAGGATCACGCCGTACGGCGCACCTTTGTTCGGCTGCACGCCTTCGGTTTCGCTGACCCGTGGGCCTTGTTTGGCGATGTCGGCGGCCGGGATCAGTTTCGATTTGAACGCCATGTAGCTCGGGTTCACGAAGGCAATCTGGCGCACCGGGTCGACGGAGATGCCACCCCAGTCGAACACGCCGAAGTTACCCGGGTAAACGATCGAGCCTTGCAGCGATGGCGGGGTGAACGGACCGTCGTAGCGCATGGATTTGAAATCGATCCGGCACAGCATCTGGTCGAACGGCGTCACGCCCCACATGTCACGCTCCTTGAGGGGCGGTGGCATGAAGTTCAGATCGGATTTCGGTTGGGTCGGTGCGGTGTGATCGCCGGCCACTGCGCCTTGCGGTACAGGGATTTCGTTGATCGGCACTACAGGCTGACCGTTGGTGCGGTCCAGAGTGTAGATGCTGCCCTGCTTGGTCGACGCCATCACCGCTTGCTTCACGCCGTCAGCGGTCTTGATGTCGATCAGCGAAGGCTGGCCGCCCACGTCCATGTCCCACAGGTCATGGTGAGTGAACTGGAAGGTCCACTTCACGTGGCCACTGTCGATGTCCAGGGCGGTGAGGCCGGCGCTGTACTTCTCGGAGTCCGGAGTCCGGTCGCCGCCGTACTGGTCGGGCATCTGGTTACCCATCGGCAGGTAGAGCATGCCGAGTTTTTCGTCCACCGCGAACATCGACCACATGTTTGGCGAGTTGCGGGTGTAGGTCTTGCCCTCGGCCAACGGGGTGGTGTCGTCCGGGTTGCCGCTGTCCCAGTTCCACACCAGTTTGCCGGTGTGCACGTCGAACGCGCGGATCACGCCGCTAGGCTCGTCGGTGGAGACGTTGTCGGTCACGTGACCGCCGATCACCACCAGGTTCTTGGTGACGGCCGGTGGCGAGGTGGAGTAGTAGCCACCTGGGGCGAAGGTGCCGATGTTGGCACGCAGGTCGATCTGGCCTTTGTCACCGAAGTCTTCGCACATCTTGCCGGTGTCGGCGTTCAGGGCGATCAGACGGGTGTCGGCGGTCGGTACGAAGATGCGTTTCGGGCAGGCATTCGGCGCGGCGGCCGGGCTGGCGCTGCCAGTCGGGCTCTGCTCGGAGGCATACACGGCGTCATCGTGATACGACACGCCACGGCAGGTCATGTGCGCCCAACCCTTGAAGTTGGCAGCCCCTTCGCTGCTGATCTTCGGGTCGAAACGCCAGATTTCCTTGCCGGTGTCCGGGTCCAGGGCAATTACCTGGCTGTGGGGCGTGCACACGTAGAGCATGCCGTTGACCTTCAGCGGGGTGTTTTCCGCGGTGGTTTCACCGGGATCGCCTGGGCCAGGGATGTCGCCGGTACGGTACGTCCAGGCTGGCACCAGCTTGTGGGCGTTTTCCGGGGTGATCTGCGCCAATGGCGAGTAGCGATCACCGAAGGCCGAGCGGCCGTAGGAGTTCCAGTCACCATCGGCCTGGGCCGGCGCGGCGCTCGCCATGCCCGGCACCGCATCGCGGTCCAGTTGGCCTTTCTTGACCAGTGCACCCGGGTCGGTGAACTGGCTGGCCAGCGCAGCAGCACCGGCCAGCACCACAGCGACGCTCAGGGCGCCAGTGCCCAGCGGCGCGGCTTGGCCACGCAGCAACGGACGGCGGAACCACGGGAGCAGCATGACAATGCCGAGGGCGAACAGCAGGGCCAGGCGCGGCACCAACTGCCACCAGTCCAGGCCGACTTCCCACAGCGCCCAGACGGTGCTGGCAAACAGCACCAGTGCGTACAAGCCCAGCGCCGCGCGGCGTGTCGCCAGCAGCAACAGGCCTGTGACGGTGATGCCGAGACCGGCCAGCAGGTAATACAGCGACCCGCCGAGCATGCTCAGCTTGATCCCCCCGGCCAACAAGGCCAGGCCCATTATCAGCAGCAAGATCCCCAGTAGCCTGGGCAGCAGGCGACTTGGACTTGAAGCACCATCAGTGCTCATAGTGTGGTTCTCCGTTACGTTTTGAATTGATTGCGCACAGTTCACTGTAGATGACGTTCCGGCGCAGGCATGGTTCAGGGGTAATTCGTTTCCTACAGAAATTAGTTGTGGCGTCAGAACGAACTTTGCAGCTTGATCCCGCCGATCAGCGCGTCATCCACCTGGGCCACGGCCCCGGGATGACGGATGTATTGCAGGTTCGGGCGCACCGTCAGCCAGTTGGTGACGTGGATGCCGTAATAGAGTTCGGCGCTGTATTCGGTGTGTTGAATCGGCGTGTAGGACGGGTCATCGAAGTCGTACACGGCGCGGGCCTGGTTGCTCGCCTCGGCGTTCTTGCGGTAGGCCGGGTTGACGTGCACCCGGGCCACGGCAAAGCCGATATCGTCTTTGGCGCGGGCGTCGAACAGGCCCTTGTAGACCATGCCGGCCTGCACGTAGTTATCCACAGCGTTGGTTTTCTTGTCGTGCATCGTGCCGTTGGCGAACAGGCTCAAGCCGCGGGAGTGGTCGCTGGCCAGGCTGGTGACTTGCTGTTGCACGCCTAGCCACACGCCATGTTTGCTCGAGGCGCTGCGATAGGCCTCGCCGCTGAGCGCTGCAGGCTGGTCGTTGCGGTCTTTGTAGACATCGCTGGCCTTGGCGCTGCTGTAGTAGTAACCGGCGCGGTATTCGCCAGGCAGGCCGTTGAGCGTGGGCGTCCACACCAGTTCGACCGGGAGCAGGGTGCCCTGGGTGCCGCTGCCACTGAGCTTGAAGCCATTGCCGCGATCCAGGTTGGACGGGTTCTGTTCATAAGCCCCGATCTGAGCGTAAAGCTCGGGTGTGAGGTGGTATTTGACTCGCAACGCCCACTGGCTCACTGGCCAGTTGTACCAGATGCTGCCCACCCAGTTGCCGACCTGCGAACCGCAGAACGCCAGGTTTTGGAAGTCGCAGGGGAAGCTGTTGAAATCTTCGCCTTCGCCGAAACGCCCGGCCTTGATGTCGAGCTTCTGGTCAAAGAATTTCTGTTGGTACCACATCTGCGTCAGGCGCCAGGTCTGGCCACGGCCCCAGACTTCCTGGGACGAAGTGAACCCACCCACGCGCGGATCGTTGATCCGGTCATTGGTGATGTTATTGCCGCTGCGCTCGGTCACCGTCAGTTGGAACTCTGCGTCGTGCCAGCCGAGGATCTTCTGCAGATCCAGGTGCGTGCCCAGGCCGAATTGGTCGCTGTAGCGCGCCGTGCGGTCGTGGTCCGAGCCGCCGTGCAGGTTGCTGCCCATCTCGCCGGTGTAGTCGAACTTGAAGTCGTAGCCTTGTTGAGACAGCGCTGTCCGGGTGCCGCCGAAATCACCCAGCATCCACGGTGATTCAGCGTCAAAGGCAGGGGCGGCCTGGGCACAGGTGGCCAGACCGAAAGGCAGCAGCGCAGCGCACAAGCGCAGGTTTGGGAAAGCAGGCATAGGCAAAATGGGGTCTTAATATTTTATGGTTTTGAAACGCAAACAGCGGCCTGGCGCGTTCGCACAAAGGCGTTGAACACGGGCGGTCGGTGGTTTGATGGAGTGATGAAACGTTTCAGTTTGTTGCTGACAAGGATAATGCCCCGGCGCGGGGAGAGAAAGGGCTAAACGGAAGATGGATTCTTTCGGATTTGGTAATAGTGGCGTCGCGGGGTCATTGCGTGCCTGTGGACAACTTGAAGGCGGGGCTCATTTCCTCCTGCTCACGTCTTGAGATGCCCACTGCATTGGCCAGCGTTGACCACTGATTGACGACACCCTTGAAACGTTCGATAAGCGTATCGGCCTCCCGGAGCGGCACCCTGAAGAATCCGGCGACCGATCGCACCAAATCCAGATCCAGAGCGTTGTCATGTTCGCTGATGTTGAGTTTCAGGCCATGGCCATAACGGTCTGGATTCATATCGTAGGCAGGAGAGAGTCGCCACCCGCGGCCAGGCTCCAGCAGGAAACCGTGGTTGCGCAAGTGATCATCGGTGTTGGAGACCAATACGTTAAACAGGATTCGACACCACAGCTCGCGTAAGTCCGCTCGCGTCTCGGCGCCTTGGGTCATCAACACCCGTGCCAGCTCCAGATAGCTGACACCCGTTGAGGCATCGTCACCGTCGGTATGGCCAGTCAAGGTCATGGCAGAGGCAAAATGTACCCGTCGCCCCAGAGCGCTCCGATCAAAGCGTTTTACCCTGAAGCAGTGATGTTCGCTGGCGTAGCGTTCTGCATCCATGGGGGCGACGCGCAGTCCGCAGCCCTCGGCGAGGGACCCTGTGATGTATTCCCAGGCGCCTACATCGTGCTCATCGCGCAGGCTCGGAAACTTGGCAATCCAGAGATGCCCGTCGGTGTCCACCACGCTGGCTTTAGGGCGTGCGCCACCCAGTGAGCCGCCGGGAGCAATCAACATCCGCAGCCAGTCGCTGCCTTCGGCAGCGGTATTGTCGGTATCGTTTTCCAGGGCGCGGCTGGCGGCCTCCAACTCCCGCAGTTTGATCAGCGGTGGCGCCGCCAGACTGTCCTGATTGTCCAGAAAGGGCCCGTTTTCATCCCGCTTGAAACGCAGTGCGCCGACGCGGAAGGTATCGTGTACACCCAACAGGAAGTCTGACTCCAGAAGCCGGGTGTGGGGCGCAACTCTTGCGGCTCGTTTATCGCGTTCCAGCCGACGCTTCATCAGCATGCGTCCCCATCGGTCGGGGCTAGAGTCGGCGAATACGCCGAAGGTGTCGCGACCTTGCGGGGGGAACTGCGGGCCTTCGAACAAGGCTATGCGCGGGTCAAGTTGAGTCAGGCCCAACTGCGGATCAGCCAGCGCCTCAGGGTCGTATTCAAACTCAAACAACTCACTGGCACCGCCTTGGCGCGCATGCAGTACGCCAAGGCGCCGGGAGTGATTGAGCCCATCCCAGTCGGCATAAACGAAAATCCTGCTCATGGCTTGGATAACTCATCACGGGACGGGCTGAGGGGATTAATGATCAGGGCTGAAAGTTTCGAGGCCGGTTGCGTTTGAAACGAGACCGGCGGGGCGGTGCTGGCAGATGCAATTTGAGCCGCTTTCTTCATGCGAGGCTTGGTGGCTTCGCGCTTTTTGTTTGTGAGCGCGGAGTCTTGCAGCTGGCGTCCTACTGTATCGGTGTCGGCGATTGAGGCTATGTCCTGCTCGAGTCCGAGCACTTGCAGTACAGACAGGTAGGCACCGATGGTCACGCCCGTAGAACCTCGTTCCAGCGCGCGCAGAGTCATCAATGACATACCGGCACGCTCTGCCACTTGCTTGGCAGTGAGCTTGCGCCGCAAGCGCGCCAATCGCAGGCGCTCGCCCAAGTCCGCCAGTAATTGCTGGGTCATGGGGAGCAGGGGAGCGGTTTTTTTAGCCATTAGTGCAATTATTCCGGCGTTTTAAAATAAAAGATGCAGGAATAATAGCACTTCGTATGAGTGATTGGTGTGCAATTATTTTGGCTCTTTGGTCGGTATATGGCCAGAATAATTGCACTTATGCTGCTAGTGGCTAACCTGGCCCAGCTTCACCAAACACCCCTCAAGAATATCCAGCCCTTCCTCCAGCACCGCCGCCTCAATGGTCAATGGTGCCAGCAGGCGGATGATGTGCCGCGATTTGCCACTGGGCATCAGCAGCAAACCCGCGTCGCGGGCCAGGGCCAGCAGTTGGGTGAGTTGTTGTGGCGCCGGGCTGCCGTCAGCGTTGGCCAGTTCGATGCCGCGCATGGCACCCACGCCGGTCAAGCGGCCGAGATACGGCGAGAGCTTTTTCGAACGCCACGATTCATAACGGCTGACGATGGCTTCTTCCTGCTGAGCGCCCCAACTGTGCAGGTGCTCGTCCGTCATTTCATCCAGAGTGGCCAACGCTGCCGCGCAGGCAATCGGGTTGCCGGAGTACGTGCCGCCCAAGCCGCCTTTGGGCAGGTTGTCGAGCAGCGATTTGCGCCCGACCACCGCGCCCAGCGGTACGCCGCCAGCGATGCTTTTGCCCAGCAGGATCAGGTCCGGCTCGATGCCCAGGCGCGAGAAGGCAAACCGCTGGCCGGTACGACCGAAGCCGGACTGGATTTCATCGGCAATCAGCAGGATGTTCTTCTCGTCGCAGAAGCGGCGCAGGGCCTGGGCGAACTCCACGTCCAGGGTCAGGAAACCACCTTCGCCCTGCACCGGCTCGATGATGAAACAAGCCACGTCGTTGACGTCGATTTCCACGCTGAACAGGCGGTCCATCGCCTTCAGCGCTTCGCCGCAGGTAACGCCGTTGTCGCGGCTGGGGAACGGCAGGTGGAACACCGGACCCGGCAGTACGCCGACTTTTTGCTTGTAGGGCGCGACCTTGCCATTGAGGTTCAAGGTGGCCAGCGTGCGGCCGTGAAAACCGCCGTCAAAGGCAATGACCGCTGTGCGGCCAGTGGCACCCCGGACGATTTTCAAGGCGTTTTCCGCGGCTTCCGCCCCGCTGTTGGTGAGCATGCCGCTGACCGGGTAATCCACCGGAATGAACGCGGTGAGACGGTTCATCAGTTCGATGTAGGGCGCATGAGGCACCGCGTTGAAGGCGTAGTGGGTGAGTTTCGTCGCCTGGTCGCGAATCGCCTCGACTACTCGGGGGTTGCAATGGCCCAGGTTGAGCACGCCGATGCCGCCGATGAAGTCGATGTAGCGTTTGCCGGTGGTGTCCCAGACTTCTGCGTTCTTGCCATGGCTGAGGCTGATGGGATGGACGGTGGAAATCGACTGGCTGATGGTTTCGCGGCTCATAAATCCAGGACTCGAGAATAGGGTGCGTCCTTTTATCTAAGCCGTGAGCCGCCTTGTCCCGCAAACGAAATAAAGTCGCCGGGTCATTATTAAAAGTCGGGATGTGTTGTTGTGTACTCCACCATCCAGCTCAAGAACGCCTTCACTTTCGGGATATCTCCGGCATGTTCGGCATGGGCGATAAAGTGCGCGCCGGCGCTGGGCATCGTGTAGTCCCAGGGAATCATCAGGCTGCCGTTCGCCAGTTCCTCAGCCACCAGGTATTTGGGCACCAACGCCACGCCATACCCCGATTGGGCTGCGCGAATGCACATGTAGAACGTGTCGAAGCGCGGGCCGTGGTAGCTGTTTTGCGAGTGCAGGCCCTGTTCCAGAAACCACTCGTGCCAGGCTTCGGGGCGGGAGGTGCATTGCAGCAAGGTGTGGCGGGACGAGGCGTCGCTGCCGGCGGCGACAAACCCCGGGGCGCACACCGGCACCACGGCTTCACGAAACAACTCGATGCAGCTCGCTCCCGGCCACGATCCCTGGCCGAAGAAAAACGCGATATCCGCCTTGGCCTGCAACACGTCGAACGGTTCCAGTTCGTTGCGCACGTCCAGGTGGATGTTGGGATGGCGCGCGGCAAAATCCTTGAGCTTGGGCACCAGCCAGCGGTCACCGAAGGTCGGCTGGGTGGCGATGCGCAGCACTTCGGTTTCGCCACCGTAGGTCAGGATGTAGCGGCTGGAAATATCCACCTGGTTGAGGATCTTGCGCACTTCTTCCAGGTACAGCGAGCCCGCTGGCGACAGGTACAGACGCTGGCGCACCCGCTGGAACAACGGGTGGCAGAGCATCTCCTCCAACTGCGCCACCTGCTTGCTCACCGCACTCTGGGTCAGGTGCAGCTCTTCGGCGGCGCGGGTGAAACTCAGGTGGCGGGCGGCGGCTTCGAAGCACTGCAGGGCCGTCATCGAAGGGGTCAAGCGTTTTGAAATCATGATGAGTTCATTCCAAATCGGAAGGAGCCTTTGCCTAAACGTCGTTTGTGGCCAAGGTGTAAAGCCGTTGATACTGACCGGCAACACTATAAACCGGCGCGGGTTTTTGGCGCCGAATAATAAAGACCGACAGGGAGCGCCTTGCATGAAGAACATGAAATCCACGTTGGCGGCATTCACTGCCGCCGCTGTATTGGGGCTGGCCGGGAGCGCACACGCAGGGGCGACCCTGGACGCGATCCAGAAGAAGGGTTTTATCCAGTGTGGAGTCAGCGACGGCTTGCCGGGTTTTGGCGTGCCGGACGCCAATGGCAAGATGACCGGCATCGATGTGGACGTGTGCCACGCCGTCGCGGCGGCACTGTTCGGTGATGCGTCGAAAGTGAAGTTCAGCCAGTTGACCGCCAAGGAGCGTTTCACCGCCCTGCAGTCCGGCGAGATCGACCTGATTTCCCGCAACACCACCTGGACCAGTTCCCGCGACGCCAGCATGGGCATGGTGTTCACCGGCGTGACCTACTACGACGGCATCGGTTTTCTGGTGAACACCAAACTCGGCGTCAAAAGCGCCAAGGACCTGGACGGTGCGACCATCTGCATCCAGGCCGGTACCACCACCGAGCTGAACGTCTCTGACTACTTCCGCTCCAACGGCCTGAAGTACACGCCGATCACCTTCGACACCGCCGACGAAAGCGCCAAGGGCCTCGAAGCCGGCCGCTGCGACGTGCTCACCACCGACCAGTCGGGCCTTTATGCCCAGCGAATCAAGATGGCGCATCCGGATGAGTTCGTGGTGTTGCCGGAAGTGATTTCCAAGGAGCCTCTGGGCCCGCTGGTACGCAAGGGCGATGACGAGTGGTTCAGCATCGTCAAATGGACCCTGTTCGCCATGCTCAACGCCGAAGAAATGGGCATCACCTCGCAGAACGTCGAAGAGCAGGCCAAGTCCAGCAAAAACCCGGACGTCGCCCGCCTGCTCGGGGCTGACGGTGACTACGGCAAGGACCTGAAGCTGCGCAAGGACTGGGTGGTGCAGATCGTCAAGCAAGTGGGCAACTACAGCGAAGTGTTCGAGCGCAACATCGGCCAGGGCAGTGTGCTGAAGATCAAGCGCGGGCTGAATGCCCTGTGGAGCAACGGCGGGATCCAGTACGCGCCGCCGGTGCGCTGAGGCTCACGACGACACGGTGTCTTTACCTGCCGCCTTGGAGCGATACAACGCCTGATCGGCCCTGGCCATCAGGCTTGTGGGTGACTCATCGTTGCGCCGCTCTACCACACCCAGGCTCAACGTCACCTTGAAGCTGCCCACGGCGGGCAGTTCCTTGAGCGCGGTGCGCATCCGTTCGGCCAGTGCCCGGGCGGTTTCCAACGTGCTTTTGGGGGCGATCACCATGAACTCATCGCCGCCCCAGCGAGCCAGCAAGTCGCCGGGGCTCAGGCAGGCTTCCAGGCATTCCACCACCCGCACCAGGGTTTCATCGCCTACGGCGTGGCCGAGCTGGTCGTTGATGGGCTTGAAGTCGTCAATATCCATGGCAATCAGCGACAGCGGCAGGCGAAACCGTTGGGCCCGATCGCACTCTTCCAGCAGGGCACGCTCCAGGCGGTAACGATTGGCCACGCAGGTCAAAGTATCGCGTTCGGCCAGGGAGCGGTTTTCTTCCAGTTGCAACTGCAATTGTTGATTGACCCGCGACAGCTCGCGCGTGCGCTCGGCCACCAGGGCTTCTAGGGATTGATTGCGTCGTTCCAGCTGTTCGATGGACTGTTTGCGCGCCTGGATGCTGCGGTGGGCACCGATCATGCGTGCCACTGAACCGTCGTCGTTACGTGCGATCACGTAGCCACGGTCTTCGATCCACAGGTAGGAGCCATCTTTCTTGCGGCAGCGATACTCGGCTTGATAGTGAGTGGAGCGGCGGTTGATGTAGTTATCAAACAGCACCATCACATTCGGATAGTCCTCGGGGTGAATCACGCTTTCCCAGGTGAATACGCTGTTTTCGAGGGAATGATGGGCGTAACCGAGCATTTCGTACCAGCCGGGGTTGCGATAGACGAACCCGGTGTTGGCGTTCCAGTCCCAGATCCCGTCGCTGACCAGCTCCATGACGGCATGCAGCATGTCGGCGTTAAGGTCACAGAATTCGTTTCTTGACGGCCCGCTGGAGGATGTATCGTCCATTGCGCACTTCCTGTGTGGACTGGCTTTCAGGGCCAGTCAAAGTTTTCGCCTGTACTCCATGGCTGACGGTACTGTACAACGGCGCTTTGGCGCTTAGAAGGGGGGCTTTGGTCTAAATGAGGTATGGCAGATGGCCGCTGGCTTTGTGTGGTTCAGCCTGAAACTGCGTGTTGAGCAGCTTCTGGAAATCACATGGGAAGGTTGATTGGCATGGGTCGGAAAGCTTACTTCGGCGCCACCATCCTCGTCTTTGGCGCCCCATCGGCATTGTGCTGATAAATCGCCTCAGGCTGCCCTTGCCGGTTAAAAAACACCTGCCCAATCCCCGCGGAGTTCCACAACCGCTCACCCGCTTCTGCGTGTTCCGGAATATGTGGCACCACCTGCATGGGCCGGCGACGGGTGAGCCAGTTCAGCGGTGAGCGGGGCGAGTAGAGCCAGCGATTGAGGCGGTCGAACCATTCCAGCAGGCGCGGGGGGAATTCGTTCTTGATACCGCTGCTGGTGATCTGCCAGATTTTCGGGCCCGCGTTGCGGTGGCGGATCAGCACTTCGTAGACGAACGAGTAGTGCACGTCCCCCGACAGGATCACGTAGTTGCCCGGGGTACGGGAGTGGCGAAAGATGTTGAGGATCACCTGCGCCGCACCGCGATGGGCCATCCAGTTTTCCGCGTCCACCAGCAGCGGGTAGCCACACCAACTGAAGGCTTTCTGCACGGTCTCGATCAGCTTGACGCCAAAGATAGGCGCGGGGGAAACGATGATCGCGCTGGGGTGGTCCAGCAGTTCCTGTTGCAGTTCGCTCAAGGCTTCCCAGTCCAGCAGGCCGGACGGTTGCTTGAGGTTGAACTCACTGCGCCAGCGCCGGGTGCGGGTGTCGATCACCACCAGCGCGGGGGTGGTGGGCAGCACGTAATGCCATTGCTGGAACTGCAGCAGCTCGTTCACCAATGCATCCTGGGCGCAGGCATCCAGAGGGTTGTCGCGGGCCTGTGTGGTGAGCGCTAGGGTTTTGTCCAGCAGGGCACCAAACGCATCCGGGTTGTTGCCCCAGCCCTGGCACAGCATGTAGGCCAGCAATGCGTTGCCGATGATGCGCTTGGAGAACGGGTGGCCGTAGGCGGTCTCTTCCCATTGGGCGCTGAGGTTCCAGTCGTCGGTGATGTCGTGATCATCGAAGATCATCAGGCAGGAAAGGTGGGCGAATACCCTCGCCACGCCGTCCAGGCCGTTACGAAACTTGTCGATCTGCACTTGCTCGCGTGCGTAGCGTGCCTGTTCTTCGGTGCTCAATCGCGGCGGTTGCGGGCTGATCAGCGTCCACGGCGTGGGCGACCAGGCCAGCAGGTACATTGCCATGACTTCCGCGAAGGTCACCAGGTGGTTGTCGGCACTGCTGCTGGTAAAAATCGGCTTCTTCACACCACCGAAAAACCGCTCGCGCAAGGTCTCGTTGCTTTCCAGTGCGGGCAGCAGGTCGGCGCGATGGTAGTAGCTGGCGGCATGCTCATAGAGCGCGGCGCTGTTGTCGACGACGGCACCCTCCAGCTGTTCATCGAACAGGCCAAGACGGGAAATGAGCGCGTGAATGGCCCGCAGCATGGGGCCCGCTACGTCATCGGCGTAGACCTGGTCGCCACTCATCATCAACAGGGCCGGGCGCTCGGCGATGGTGCTCGACTCCGCCAGCAGCCGATCGACGCACAGCAAACCTTCGTCGGCGCTGTGGTGGGGTTTGCGGCAGGAGCCGTGTACCAACTGGTGGATCCGGCTGTGCAGGACGAAGTTCGGGGTTTGCCCGCTGCCATACACCAGGTGAGGTGCCCACTGGGCAATGCCGGCGTTGTCGATCAGCAGGTCATAGCCGATGGTGATGTCCTGGGGCAAGGCGCTGTCGAGTGCGACGTCAATCAGATGAATAAACGCGTTGCGGCCCACGGGGATAACCTGGCAACGCGTGGCGTCCAGGTCGATGTCGAGTGCCTCCTGCGTAGAAGGCATGAGCCGAAGGGTCAACGCCAGCTCCCGGCTTGCCACCAGCCACAGCACCAGACGCTGAGGTTCCAGGCGTCGCAGCAGCGGGCCAGCGATGACAGCGGGCAGGGGAGCAGATTCAGGCATCGGGGCAGCGGCTTTCTGGACAAGGGGGGGGAAAGGGTAACGCAGTGGATGTCAGCGTTTTGTTAAGGGCGAAGTGCAACGCCAGGCGTTGCACTTGTTTTCAAGGTTAAGGCAGTCGGCCACCGCCCAGGTTGTCCAGGCCGCCCGAGTTGTTCCTTGAGCGGTTGCCGGATTGCACACCGTTGGGGTCGGTAGCGTGCTGTTCGGCAAGGGTATGTTCGAGGCTACGTTTTTTACGGGCCTGTGCCGGTTCGTCCTGCTCGGAAGGGAAACTGCGCCATTGCCCGATAGAGCTGCTCAGAGCGTTAATCATTGAATATTTTCCTTTTATCGCACGAAAGATATCAGTGTGCCCCTTGATAAGCCTGGGGCATCACGGCGATCGGGACGATATCCAGGGCCGGTTTTCACGGCTATAAACGTCTCGCGTCAAATTATGACGTTGTTCGGCCCGCCGCCTGATGGGGTTCCCAGGCTGCGTCGCAGGTTTCCCCCTGGGTAATCAGCCAGCGCATTACATCGGCCAGGGCCACACTGTGCTGGCGCTCGACCCAGCGCACACCGTGGGGGCTGTAATGTTCGACATAGCGACTGAGCACCAGCCGACCCTGGTCGCTGGAAAGATGCAGGCGTGTTTCCCGACAGAGCAACGTACCGACCCCGCGCTTTCGGACGTGATGGCGCAGCAGCAGTGAGCCGCCCTCAGAAGTCATCAGCGGCCCCCGTCGCGCAACGGTCCGGCCCGGGCGTGGTGGCGCCTTCCTTACCTTCCTCTACGTACGCGGCGCGATGTTCGGCCACCACGTTACGTAATGCGCTGTAGTAATCCGGCAGTCGCTGCAAGGTGTCGGTCAGCGGCAGCAGGGAGGCGCGGGTATCGATGGTGCCTCCCACCAGGCTCACGGTGCCGAGGGTTTGTACCGTGTCGCTGTCCCCCAGTGGCGCGACCACAAAGTTCAGCACTTTGCCCACGGCATCGCGGCTGTTGCCCGTGCCCAGCAGGGGCAATTCCACAATCGGTCCGTTGCCGATCCCCCACACCCCGAAGGTCTGCCCGAAATCCGCGGTATGCCGGGGGATGCCCAGCGGGTCCGAGACATCGATCAGGCCCACCAGCCCCACGGTGGTATTCACCGCAAAACGCCCCAGGGTATTGACCGAGCGCCGAGGGTTACCCTGCAACAGGTCGTTGATAAACACCTTCGGTTCGCTGAAGTTGCTCGCGAAGTTATGTACACCCTGCTGGAAAAAATCCGGCAGGTGTTTATAGCCACGCGCTACCGGTGTGAGGGCGTATTCATCCACGGCGCGGTTGAAAGCGAATACCCCGCGGTTGACCGGCTCGGCCGGGTCGTACACCGGATAAGTCACCTGTGCACAACGGGTGACGGGCCCTTCGGCGGCCGGTGTCGCGCAGCCTGTCAGGTAAGACACGGTCAACAGCAGCACGGCCTGGCGAGCCAGGTGCTGGGGATACGTCAGCGAGCGCATAAGCAGTCTCCGGAAAAGGGAGACGGATGCTGGCATTCGCCGCTTGCGCAAAGATGTCTGCTTTATTGCGGGGATGACGCTTTGTTGCACGATTGAAATATATGACGGGCCGCGCCGAATGGTTTTAGATGGCGTGTCGACAAGCCCTAGTGATACCCGCCGGTGAGTACTCTTTTAATCGTGGACGATGACCTTGAAGTCCTCGTGCTGCTGAAGAAATTTTTTGTGCAACATGGCTACACGGTCGAAACCGCCGCCCATGGCGCCGACCTGTGGGCGGCCATGGAGCGACAGCCCGCCGACCTGATCATTCTTGACCTGATGTTGCCCGGGGATAACGGCTTGCTCCTGTGTCAGCGCCTGCGCCAGCAGTACGCCACGCCGGTGATCATGCTGACGGCCATGGGTGAACTCAGCGACCGGGTGGTCGGCCTGGAAATGGGCGCCGATGACTACCTGAGCAAGCCGTTCGACGCCCGTGAACTGCTGGCGCGGGTACGCGCCGTATTGCGCCGGGCCGGTGAGAGCCGGCCACTGCCGGGAGAGGCTTCGCGCCCCTTGATCCGCTTTGCCGGGTGGCAGTTGGACGTGACCCGTCGGGAGCTGCGTTCGCCGGACCAGGTGATGATCCCGCTGTCATCCGGTGAGTTCGACTTGTTGCTGGTGTTTGTCGAGCACCCCCAGCGCGTGCTGACCCGCGAGCAGCTGTTGAACCTGGCGCGGGGCCACAGCCACGATGCCTTCGACCGCAGCATCGACGTTCAGGTCAGCCGTCTGCGGCGCAAGCTTGAGTTCGATACCAAGCGCCCGGCGATGATTCGCACGGTGCGCAACGGTGGTTATCAGTTCACTGCCAGCGTGAGCCGTTCATGAGTGGCCGTCGTCCCCGGGACACCGTCGCCCGCTGGATTGCCCTGACCATCCTGGTCGCGATGTTCACGGCCTTGGCCTTCAACGCGCTGTTTGTGCAACTGGCGGGCGTCTGGGCGCGGCCGCCCTTGAGTGAGACCGGCCTGTTGGACAAGGTGGCGGTGATCGTGCGGATGATCGAGGCGGCGGATCCGCTTCAGCGTCCAGGGCTTGCGCGCTCGGCCGGGGATGAGAGTTTCAGTGTGCAGTGGGCGGCCAATCGTGAGCAGGTCGACCTGCCCGTCATGAAAGAGCCGTCGGTGCATCCTGCCCAGGAAGTGTTCGGCCTGTCACTCAAATGGCCGCAGCGGCGCATCGAGGCCTATGACCCGTCGGACTGGCAAGGCCCCGGCGGGCACTACGCATTGCTGGTGGAATTGACGGACCATTCCTGGCTGACCCTCAGTGCCAGTTCCCGCAGTTGGGGCCTGCCGGAAGGTGTGCGCAGCCTGGTGGTACTGGTGCTGGTGTTGCTCTCGACTGCCTTGGTCACCTGGGTTGCCACTCGCCGGCTCGCCCGGCCACTGCAGGACTTCGCCCAAGGCGTGCGACGCTTTGGCGCCGACTTTCGTTCTCCCCCCATCGATCCGGTCGGCCCCCACGAAATCCGTCAGGCGATCCTCGCGTTCAACGGCATGCAGGCGCAGTTGCAGCACTTCATCCAGGACCGCACCCAGATGCTCGCCGCGATCTCCCATGACCTGCGGGCACCGCTGACCCGCCTGCGGTTGCGTGGCGAATTCATTGAGGACGCCGACCAACAGCATCGTCTGTTCCGGGATGTCGACGAGATGCAGGCGATGATCAACACCGCCCTGGAGTTCTTCCGCGATGACGCGCGCCTGGAGCAGGCCACCCAGCTGGACCTTGCCGAGTTGCTGCAAACCTTGATTGACGACTACCGCGACCAGTCCATCGACATCACCTTCAACGGTCCGCCACGGCTGGTCTATTTCGGCCGGCCGCTGGGGCTTAAACGGGTGATGACCAATCTCATGGACAACGCGATCCACTACGGGCTGGCGCCGGAAATTGAACTGCAACAGAGTCCGGGAAGGGTGATGGTGCGGGTGTTGGACCGTGGCCCTGGCATCCCGGTGGAGCAGCAGGAACAGGTGTTCCTGCCGTTTTTCCGCCTGGAAGGCTCACGCAATAAAAGCACCGGCGGTGTCGGTTTGGGGCTCTCCACGGCACGGGCGATTGTGCTGGAACACGGTGGGACACTGACCTTGGAAAATCGCCCGTGCGGCGGGCTGGCCGCCGTGGTGGTATTGCCGGTTTAGCAAGGCTTGGACGGTCAGAGCAAGCGGTCTCCCAAACCGCTTAGTGCACCGCCTTCTTTGCGGGCTGACGGCTCATCCTTTGTCGGGGAGGAGGGTTGGACGGGCTGAACGGGTTGAACCGGCTGAGCAGGTTGAAAGGGCTGAATCAGGGTTTGGTTATGGAAAGCGTTGCCAATGATCATGGAGGTACCTCGTGTTCAATAGGAAGTTTGCTCTGCGCATCAACTCCCTTTGAGTACGTCCTGATCAGTGGTCCTGGCCCG
Organism: Pseudomonas yamanorum; assembly: GCF_013386765.1. Lineage (GTDB taxonomy): Bacteria > Pseudomonadota > Gammaproteobacteria > Pseudomonadales > Pseudomonadaceae > Aquipseudomonas > Aquipseudomonas yamanorum_A. The sequence continues at coordinate 140,175 of NZ_JACARE010000038.1, read as the reverse complement.
CTCCAGCGTTCCGGGCCATCGGGTTTCCATTTGCTTCCACAGCGCACACGAGGAACGGTTCAAGCCGGCTTGGGCACCGTAAACCGAAACTCACTGCCCCTGCCCAATTCACTCTCAGCCTCTATCCGCCCGCCGTGGGCCTGGACGATACCTTGAGTGATGTACAGCCCCAGGCCGCTGCCGGTGGGATTGTTTTCGGTCTGGGTCCAGTAGCGGTCAAACACATGGGGCAATTGTTCCGGCGCAATCCCTTCACCGGAGTCACGCACCGAAAACACAATCTCTTCACCATTGCTCATGGCACTGATGCCGATATTGCCCTGGCGCGGCGTGAACTTGATGGCGTTGCCGATCAGGTTCGACAGCACCTGGAACAGGCGCTCGGGGTCCGCATTGATTTGCAGCCCGGGTTCGGCATTGAAGGACAAGTCGATGGCCTTTTCCATCGCCAGGGGCGCCAGCAGTGAATACGCTTCTTCGAACATCTGGCTCACATCCAGAGACACTGGCTTGACGGTGTAGCGCCCGGCTTCGATTTTCGAGGTGTCGAGCAAATCCTCCAGCAGCACATTCATGCGCCCGGCGGCTTGTTGCATGGTGTCGATGGCCGAGGAAATCCGCCGCGAAGTGTGTGGGCCGTCGGAGCTGAAGGCTTTTTGCATCATGCCGCAGAGCATCGAGATGACAGTCATGGGGTTGCGCAGGTCGTGGGAAACCACCGCCACCAGTTCATCCCGCGCGCGCACGGCTTGTTGTTCGCGCAGCACCTGGCGCGCCAGGTCATTTTCCAGGGCCGAGCGGCGCAGATCGTTGGCGGCAAAGCGGTCGCCGTGGCTCCACTTGGTGGATATGCCGTCCATTTCCACTTTCCAGATTTCAAACGAGGTGCGTGGGCGCAGGCGCAGGCCAGCGTCGGAAGTTTCCAGGTTGAGTGGCTTATTGGGATCGCCGCTCCAGTTGATGTGTTCCTTGACCTCGGGGCGAAACCACAGCACACCGTTGTCCACCGGCTTGGGCAAACTCATGGCCAACACGCCACTGGCTACGTGCGTGTACTCCGCCGCGGGCGGGTACACCGAGGCCAGGTGATGGCTGGCAAACACCGGCTGCCCGGTCTCTTGCAGCCATTTGTGCAGGGCGCGAATCTGCCCGGGTTCCGGGCAGTTGCCATAGCGATGCAGTTGCTTGTCTTCGATGATCGCCACACCGCCTGCCTGGGTCAGGTCCATCAGCAGTTGCGGGCGTTGCGCCAGGCCATCGAAGACGTTTGCGGGGGATGCCTGCATGGCTTGGTTGAGCAAGGCCAGTGCCTCGACCTTTTCTTCGCGCTGGCGGCTCAGCTCCAGGGCCTCCATGGCGCTGATCTGCAACGACAGCACCTGGCCGATGGTCTGGCAGGCGGTGCGCAAGTCATTGGGCACCAGCAGCGGCTGGCGGTTGCCGCAACTGATCAGGCCCCAGAGTTTGTCGCCTGCCATCAGGGAAATGCTCATGGACGACAGCACGCCCATGTTCTGCATGTACTGGCAGTGAATCGGCGACACGCTGCGCAGGGTGGCGAAGCTCAGGTCCAGGGGCTGGCCGGTGTCCGGGCGCAACCGAGGCACCAGCGGCACCGGCTCGTAGTCGGCGTTGGGGATGATCCGCAGCCAGTTGGTGCGGTACAGCTCACGAGCCTGTTCGGGGATGTCGGAGGCGGGGAAGAACAGGCCGTTGAACAGTTCCATCGACGGCGCGGACGCTTCGGCAATTACCTGGCCGTGGCCTTCTTCCTCGAAGCGATAAATCAGCACGCGGTCGTAGCCGGTCATGGCCTGGATTTCGTTGACGCTGATTTCATACAAGGCTTGCAGGGTTTTCGCCGCTTGCAGGCGTTGCAGCATCTTGCCCAGGTTGCTGGTGCGGCCATTGAGGGCCTGGGGCTGGAAATCCTTGAGCCGCGGCTCGAACTCCAGCACCAGCACGTCCTGATGGCGGTGAAGCAACCCTTCGAACTCCGCACCGTTGAGGGTCATGTGCAAGGGCGGGGCGTCGAAGAAGCTGTTCTGCGTGACCATGGCCTGGACGGCGTCGGCATGCTCGGTGCCGATCAATGTGTGCAATGGCTGGCCCAGCAGGGATTCCGGCGAGTGATTGAACAGCCCGGCCACGTTGGCGCTGACCTGCATGATATGCAGCTCCGGCTCGGACAAGGTCAGCAGCGCGCCGTGGGGCTGGATGGCGCCCGGGAAGCGGATGGGTTCGTCTGCACAGTTGGCAAGCAGCTCTTCAAAGTCATCGGGTTTCATAGCAGTACCTCCTGGCTGTCGAGCCATTGCTCAAAGCAGCTGAATGTCGAGCGGGCCGCGTTCACGGCGCGCAGCTTGGCGTGCGCGTCGAGGGGCACATGGCTCAGGTAATCGAGAAAGTCTTTCCAGCGCCGGCCGGTTTCGGCGCCGTACACATTGAGGAACGCGCCACCGTTGCCGGCATCCAGCCCCAGGCGCTGCGCCATTTCCCGGCGCAGGATCTGGCCACCCAAGGTGGCGCCTTCCAGCACGTACAGCGCACCCAGGCAAGCGGCGGGTGTGTCGAGCGGCGGTAACAACGTGCAGTGGGGAAGGGCGGCAATGGCCGAGTCGTCCAGGCCCAGGGCGTGGAGATCCGTCAGCAAGGTGGGCGTTTTCAGACGCAGTGCCTGGTCAAATCCCAAAGGGATCAGGCCGCTGTCGTTCAGCGTGGCTTCCATCGGGCTGTAGAACCCGTAATAGGCCTGGAGCAGGCGTCGATACCCGTCGTGATCCAGCTGCGGGGAGAAAAACGGCAAGCGTTTTTCCAGGGCGACGTGCAGTAAAGCGGTACCTGAGCGCAAGGCTTCAAGTACAGGGGGCGCACCAACGTCATGGGCCTGTGAATGCATTCAGTAAACTCGAGCTGGAGGGCCTGCTGGCCATGTAGGGTTGCGTAATAACTGACCGCAGGAGCTGTCGCGAAGTTCGCCGCAGCTGATATCGCGATGCTATCAATGCATGGGGGGGCCCTGCATCAGTGCAGATTGTACGCAATCGAGCAGGCGCTCGGTGCTCCACGGCTTGGGCAAGAAGCGCACGGTGCTGCCCAGTTGCGACGCCATCGCCGTATTGCCCGAGGTCAGCACCACCGGCAGCGACGGCCAGCGATGGGCAACCACCTTGCTCAAGTCGTAGCCATTGATCAGGCCAGGCATCTGAATATCACTGACAATCAGGTCAACCGGATCGCTGGTCCGTTCAAGAAAAATCATCCCTTCATCGGCGGAAGGGAATGAGGTCACCACCGCACCGAAATCCTCCAGTACATCCACCATCAACGAGCGAATGATTTCGTCGTCTTCCAGCACCAATATCGATGGCTGAGCCATGATCCTTACTCCACCATCAGGGTTAAGTAAGGTGGAGTGAGGGGCGGCTGAATAGGTTCGATTGGATGTTTTTTTTGCGATGGGTGGTCATTTGATGGGCAGGTTCCGTGCTAGAAGCGTTCATCCATCAGCGCCGGCAACGTCAGCTCCTTGACGAAGCTGGCGCCGGACAGGCTCAAGACCATACGCACCACTTGCACCACGTCATGCACCGGAATCAATTGGCCGTCACCGCGCTGTTCGGCCTGGATGCGTGAGGTGCTCAAGGAGTCTTCGGTATTCAGGTAACCCAGGTTCAGGCAGGTGACGCCCAGTCGCTGCTGGCGATAGCCTTCACGCAACGCATCGGCGATACCGCGCAAGGCGAATTTCGACGCACCGAACGCCACTTCCGGCCGGCCGCTCTGGGGCAATCCCGAGGTCGAGCCCGTGAGGATGATTCGGGGTTGGGGACTTTTCAGCAACACCGGCAGTAGCCGTTTGATCAGCAGCAGCGGTGCGGTGATGTTGCAACTGACGATGGCCTCCAGTTGCGTGTCCTCGTCGGTGAGGAAGCTATAGGCTGAGTCAAATGCGCGCTCTTCCCAGATGCCCAGGTTATAGATCAGCGTGTCCAGCCCCTCTGCCGCCACCGCCTGTTCAATGACGTGCGCTGCGTGTGCCGGCAGGCCAAGGTCCGCTTCCACCCACTGCACCTCGGCACCGGTGCTGGATATCAGATGTTCAGGGCGGCTGCGGGAAACCCCGATCAGCGTATCGCCAACCCCGCCCAGTCCTTCCATCAAGGCTTTGCCCAACCCTTTGCTTGCACCGACCACCATGGTTTTCATCGCTTGTCTCCTGAACCGCTGTGCTGATGGGAGCGGGCATGCAAGCAGAGTGGCGGGGTGATATCAATTGAGTGGCTGTTTCCAGATGTTAATCTCTACAGCGCCGTCCAAGCCTTCAAGGATCCTTATGTTCATCCGCAACCCTATTGTTCCCGAACTCATCGTGATGGGGCTCACGGCGAGCCTCGACTTCTGGGTCACCCAGTTAGGCTTCGAGATTGCCTATCAGCGCTCCGAGGAAGGCTTTGCTTATCTCGACCTGCACGGCGCGCAAATCATGCTGGAGCAATACGATCCGGGTGCCGGCCAGTGGTTGACCGCGCCGTTGGAAAAGCCCCTGGGGCGAGGCATCAACCTGCAAATCGATGTACCTGCCGTAGCGCCTGTTTTGCTGCGTCTGGCAGCCATCGGCTGGCCGCTGTTCCGCGACGTTGAGGATGCCTGGTATCGGGCGGGTGAGGTGGAAGCGGGGCAACGGCAGTTCATCGTGCAAGACCCGGACGGCTATCTGGTGCGTCTGGTGCAACGGTTGGGCGAACGACCAGTGGGGAGTCATTCATGAAATGCGCCGCTTTACTGACCATCACACTGATCTGCGGGGCGTTCAGTCTCCAGGCAACAGCGGCCGGCGATGCCGAAGCCGGTGGCAAGTTGTTCAGCAAAACCTGCGGCGGTTGCCATAGCGTCGGCGAAAACGCCCGGGGCGGTTTTGGGCCGCAGCTCAACGGCATCATTGGCCGCCCTGCGGGTACCACCACTGACTATCAGTATTCAGACGCGATGAAGAACTCAGGCGTGGTCTGGACGCGGGACAAGCTGGCCGCCTATATCGAGGCGCCGAAAAAGGTCGTGAGCGGCACCCGGATGATTTTCTGGGGGATCAGTGACCAGGAGAAGATCGACAACTTGTTGGCGTATCTTGCGACGTTCCAGGCGCAGTAACTCAGGTTGATTGACGGGAAGCGTCCCGATAATGCCTCGGCGCTTTCCCAATCACTCGCTTGAAAGCATTGCTGAACGCACTTTCAGACCCATACCCCAGCGACTGTGCCAACACGCCAACCGACAGATTGCCCTCGCGCAGCGCGCGTTGCGCAAGGCGCATGCGCCACTCGGTCAGGTACGCCAGCGGCGGCACCCCGGCGACACTTTTGAAGTACTGCGAAAAGGTCGTACGCGACATCGCGGCCGCTGCCGCCAACGCCTCCAGTGACCAGGCATTCCCAGGCTCGCTGTGCATCAAGCGCAGCGCGGGTGCCAGGCGCTTGTCGCTGACCGTGCGCAGCCAGCCTTCGGGTAATGCGCCCGAGGTTTCGACATAGGCACGCAGGATCTGGATAAACATCAATTGCGCCAGCTGCGCCGAGGCCAGGCTCGCTCCCAGCAAATTGGCTTGCGCCTCATGCGACAACTGGCCGAGCAGCCATTGCACGATGGCTGCCTGGGGCGCCGTGGCCCGTACGTGGATCAGCGGCGGCAGCGCGTTGGCCAGCAGCCCGCCACTTTCCGGGTCCAGTTGCACATAGCCGCCGATTTGCACACAGCCCTGGCCGTCGCCAATTTGTGGGAAGCGGCCGGCATCCGCGAACAACTGCCGCGCCTCCAACGGCGGGACCGACACATCGCCCGCCAGCACAAACGAACGTTGTGCACACAGCAGGAACACATCGCCCGCTTCAATCAAGACCGGCGCCGGCTCGCCGTCCAGCCACAGCCAGCACTGGCCCTTCACCAACCCGAAAAACTTGATCTTGTCCGGCGCGGGAAAACGCAGGGCCCAGTCGCCGCCTGCACTGAAGCCGCCGGTCATCACGGATTGGGCATTCACAAAAGTGAGAATCTCGGAAAACGGGTCTCTGGGCATATTCGTACTTTCGCGCAGGTAAACGGGATGTTCGAGTATTCAGAGTACGGCTTTCCCGGCGTAGCGTGTTACCACACGTCTAACGGAGACTTTGTCATGCCCACAGCACAAAACCCGATCCATAGCGGCTACGGCGCCGCGACCACCGCCGCTGAGGTGATCCGAGGTGTCGATCTGTCCGGCAAGGTGGCGATTGTCACGGGTGGTTACTCCGGCATTGGCCTTGTCACCGCCCGGACCCTGGCCGCCGCCGGCGCCCATGTGATCGTCCCGGCCCGTGACCCGGCCAAGGCCCGCGCCGCACTCAAACCTTATCCACAGCTGCAACTTGAATCCCTCGATTTGATGGACGCCCATTCCATCGAGCAGTTTGCCGAGGGCTTTCTGGCGACCGGTCGCCCGCTGCATTTGCTGATCAACAACGCCGGGGTCATGGCGCCGCCGCTGGGTCGCAACGCCCAGGGCTACGAATCCCAGTTCGCCACCAATCATCTCGGGCATTTCCAGCTTACCCAGCGCCTGTGGCCGGCGCTGCAACGTGCCGAAGGCGCGCGGGTGGTGGCGTTGTCTTCACGGGGGCATGTGCACGGTGCCGTCGATTTTGACGACTGGAATTTCGAGCGCCAGCCGTACGATCCATGGAAAGCCTACGGTCAGTCCAAGACCGCCAATGCGTTGTTTGCCGTGCACCTGGACACACTGGGCGCAGCCAGTGGAGTGAGGGCTTTTGCGGTGCATCCCGGTGGGATCATCACCGACCTGGTGCGGCACATGCAGGCGGACGTCTTGCAGGCATCAGGTTATGTAGACGAGCACGGGCAGCCGGTGATCGACCCCGAGCGGAACATGAAAAACCCGGAGCAAGGCGCAGCCACCAGTGTGTGGTGCGCGGTAAGCGGGCAGTTGGCGGGAATGGGCGGGGTGTATTGCGAGAACTGTGATGTGGCGGTTGCGATGAGTGCCGACTCGGAAGAACCGCTGGGCGTCAGGCCGTGGGCGGTGGATGCCGGTTTGGCGCAGCGGCTGTGGGCATTGAGCGAAGAGCTGGTCGGAGCACGCTAGAGCGCGGTGTGGGGTCAGCGTGCTGACCCCATCGGCCCGTCAAGAACCCTGCGGCGTCTCCCCGCGCGCCAGACGCGCATTGATATCTTCGATCACGGCCGGCAGTTCGACGATGGTGTCGATCAGGTAATGCGGCCGCGAACCCTCGAACATCTGGGTGATACGCGCACGCTCCAGCGCCAGCTCAGCAGCGGGCAGCGCCTTGTATTGCTCGTAGGTCAAACCCAGTGCGTTGCCCGAACAGGTCAACGCCACCGTCCACATGCCAGCGCTGCGGCCCTCCAAAATTCCCGGCCAGGTGTCGTCGACCTTGACGCACGCGGCCACGTCACTGATGCCCAGTGCAATCACGTTGGCCAACGCCTGCGCCGGATGCGGGCGCCCGTTCGGCACCTCGTCGGTCGCCACCACATGGTCGGCGACGTAGCCGTTGTGCCGCGCCAGTTCGACCACCTTGGCCATCACCACCGCCGGGTACCCGGAGCAGGAGCCGATCTTCAAGCCCTGGCCGCGCAGGGTGTTGATCGCCTCAAGGGCGCCGGGAATAACCGCCGAATGCAGGGCGATTTTCTCGATCTGCAACGGCATGAAGCGCTCGTAGAGTGCGGTGACGTCTTCGTCGGTGGGCAGGCGGTCAAACACCGCCCGATAACGCTCGGCAATCTGCGGCAGGTTGCACAAGGTGCGGATGTGGTCCCACTTGCCCATGCCCATCGGGCCGCGGGCTTCTTCCAGGGAAACGGCGACGCCGAACTCGCCGAACGCCTCGACAAAAATCTGCGTAGGCGCAAAGGAGCCGAAATCGACAACGGTGCCGGCCCAATCCAGGACCACGGCTTGCAGCTTGGAAGGTTGTTGGTAGTGCATGGCAAGTCTCCATTTTCAGGTGTGAGCAGGCCGTCCCTCTGCCGAAGAAGAGGTAAGCGCCTGGTGCGGGTTTAAACGGGTAAGGCGATCAGGTGGCCGGGATCGGGCTGGCCTCGAACAGCTCGGCGATCATCGGTCGGTTGCGCCGGATGCCCAGGCAACACAGGTGGTAGTCGATGAAAAACGGATGGTCGACGAAAGTGATGGGCGTGGTGCCCGGGGTTTCGGCGTATTCAACGGCAGACACAAAGCCGATGCCGATGCCTTTGGTGATCGCGTGCACGATGGCTTCGCGACTGTTCAACTGCATCACGCAGTTCACGGCGATGCCCTGGCGCTTGCAGCTTTCTTCCACCAGTTGCCGGGTGCGTGAGCTCTTCTCGCGCATCACCCACTTTTCGCGGCTGATCTGTTCCACGTGCACCTCTTTCTGCTGCGCCCACGGGTGGTCATCGCGCACCACTGCAATGATCGGATAGCGCCTGTACAGCTGGGTATCAAAGCGCTGGTCGAATTCCGAAAGGGCCAGGATCGCCACGTCGATATCGAAGTTGAAGAGCCGGTCCAGGGTTTCCTTCTCCGGGGAAAACGAGGTTTCCAGTTCGATGTCCGGGTGGCGCTGCATCAATTCGTAGGTCAGGTTCATCGCGATCGGCGGCGACACTGCGCCCAGGCGCAGCAGCCCGGTCTTGCGCTGCTTGAAACTCTGCAGCAGTTGCATGGCTTCATCCTCCTGGCCGAACAGCCCCTGGGTGATTCCGTAAAGGGCGTGCCCGGCTGCACTCATCTCGATAAACCGCCCGCGACGGTGGAACAGCTCCACCGAAAACTGCTTCTCCAAACCGTTGACCTGCTCGCTGACCGTCGGCTGGCCGACGCTCAGGTACTCGGCGGCGAGGGTGAAACTGCCGGTCTTCGCCACTGCGTGAAAGGAGCGCAGCCACTTGTGGTACTGGTACATAACGAGTCCTGTTCCTGAGGTCCGCCGGGCCGGTCATCAACGTCGGATAAACAACGCCACCGCCGCGCTGCACAGGCAGGCCGAGGTCACGACGATGAAGATCAGCGAGGTATTGCCGGTACTGTCGAGCATACTGCCGATCAGCGGTTCCGCCAGGCCGGCGAACAGATAGGATGAGAAATTCATCACGCCCGTGGCTGTACCCGCACGCTTGGCGCCGACCAGGTCCGGGCACAGCGCCCAGAAACTCGACGCCGGCCCGTACACAAAGAACCCGCACAGGAACAACGCCACCAGGCCGATTGCGCTGTGGGGCGGCAGGCTCCACATCCACAGGCTGGTGGCGGCGCCGAGGAACATGTAGAGCATGATTGCCAGGTAACGTTTGGAGCCGAACAGTTTGTCCGAGACCCAGCCGTTGCTCAGGGCGCCGATGGCCATGCCTACTGGCAGGGCCACGGTGATCCACTTCGGATCGATCATGCTGTCGCCGCTTTTCCAGTTGGCGCCCAGGAAGTGCACCGGTACCCAGACGATCAGGCCGTAGCGGGCAGCGTTCTGGAAGCCCAGGGAGATGGCGGCGATGATCAGGCGCGGGTTTTTCAGGACGGCCTTGTAGCGCTGCCCTGAGGTTTCGACTTCGCCGTGGGCCACTTCATGATTCTTGTCTTCGGCATTGGCCACGCCGGTGTCGGCCAGGGGTTCGAAGCCCAGGTCCTGAGGCCGTTCCCGAGCCACCAGATAGAAGATGATGCCGCCCGCCAGCATCAACAGCACGGGCAGGCGGAAGATCCAGCGCCACTCCAGTTGGAATACTTCCAGCACCACGATCGAGGTCACGTACGACAGCACCGAGGCGCAGCCGGCGGCGAACACATAAAAGCCATACACCTTGCCGCGTTCACCGGCGCTCCACCAATTGGAAATCAGCCGGCTGCCGGGGGCCCAGCCGAGGGCCTGGAAATAACCGTTGATGCCCCATGGCAAGATCAGCCCGGCAAACCCGCTGGCGAAACTGGTGACCCAGTTGGCCCCGCAGGACAGCACCGCGCCCAGGGTCATGATGCGGCGCCCGCCGAACTTGTCGGCGAGGTTGCCGTTGATGGCCTGGCCAATCGCATAGGCCCAGAGCATGGCGGCGGAGGCCCAGCCGAGGGTCTCCTTGGTCAGGCCGAACTCCGCCTGGATCCCGGGAATGGCAAAACCAAAGGTCTGGCGACCGGTGTAGAAAAACAGATAGCAAAACATCGCCGCCAGCAGCATGCGCCACTGGGCTACGCGAAACGATGAGGTACGGACGGCAGAAACAGGCAGCACGTGTGCACGATTCATGATGTTTTCCTTATTGTTATTCGCCCCGGCGACCGCAGCCGCAGGGGGGCACTCTTGATAGGTGCAACAGGAAACGACCGAATTACGGTGAGTCTAGGCCGCTTGCGAGCCGATGAAGTTCTTGCCGCGTGCGCCTTGCAGGGCGAAGCGGATCATCGCTTCGGCCTCGGTGGCATTCACGCCGTAGTCGGCAAATTCGGTCTTCACGTCCAGGCTGTGGAGGAAGTCGCGCAACTGCGTCTGGGCCTGGTGCAGGTCGGTGCCGAATACCCGTTGCAGGGTACGGTCTCGCGCGGCGTCATGCCCCCACGCCAGGCCCAGCACCAGCGGCAAGGTGAAGGAACAGGCGATGCCGTGGGGCAGGCCGTGGTGCAGGGTCATCTCATAGGAGATGGAATGGGCGAGGGCGGTCTTGGTGTTGGAAAAAGCCAGGCCTGCTTTAAGTGCCGCCAGGGCCATCCGTGAGCGTAATTCCTGATTGCCGAGATCACGCCGCAAGCGCGGAAGGCATTCCAGGATGTCTTCGATAGCGGAGATGGCAAAGGTGTCCGAGACCGGGTTGGCGTTGATGTTCCAGATCGACTCCAGTGCGTGGGACAAGGCATCCAGGCCGGTAGAGACGGTGACGCCACCCGGTACCGTCAGCATCAACTGCGGGTCGATGATCGCCACTTTCGGCCAGGTGCAGTCCAGGTGCAGCGAATACTTCTTGAGGCTGGCGGAGTCCCAGATCGTCGCCCATGGCGTGACTTCGCTGCCGGTGCCGGCGGTGGTCGGGGCGGCAATCAATTGCTTGTGGCGGGCCGGCACGAACGGTTTGCCGGTGGCCAGCAGTGCCAGCAACTCGTCGAAATCCCCCGATTCGGTGCCGACGATCAACGCCTTGGCCGTATCGATCGCGCTGCCACCGCCGACGGCGACTACCACCTGGCAGTCACCGGCCTGCTGCCAGAAACGCTCGTAGGTGTCGCGCAGTTGGGCCACGTCGGGGTTGGGCTGCACGTCTTCGATCACGTACACCAGGCGGTCACCCAGCAGGTGCTGGATGCGATCCACCAGACCGAGCCCGCGGGCTTCGGGGAAGGTCACGAGGGCGACGCTCTGGCCTTCGGTGAGGGCGGCGAGTTCTTGCAGGCAGCCCCAGCCGAAGCGGGTGTCTACCGGGTTGTGGAATCGGGCAGTCATGGCGGGTTCCTGGTTTTTGTTATTGGAAGTGCCGCCATAGTCGGGGAGGGTGGGATAGACCTCAAATCGATAGATTGGGGGGATGCATTGGCTGGGCCGATAGCAAGGCCCAGCCGATGAGGTGCTTCAACGAACGTTTCTGAACAGCATCAACCGCGCACTTTCATGCAGCCCCCGAGTCAGCCCCTGCAACCGCTGAAACTCCTCGGGATACTGCTGGGCTACATCGTCCCTCGGCGTTTGCGACGCCAGGTCGTGCAGGGTGGGCGAACTGCCGTCGTGTTCCATTTGCAGCAGGAAGTCCTTGGTCACTCCGCCGATCAGCGGGAACGTGCCCTCGCGCAATACCAGCGGCACCACCCGCTCGCCTTCCGGCGCAGGTTGCTGGATATCGCGGCCCATCGCGCCATTGCGGAACGGAATGCCCGCCATGCCGGCCACGGTCGGCAGCAGGTCGGCGAGGCCGACGGCTTCTTCGATCACCCGGGGTTCCAGGCCAGGTGCATGGATCATCATCGGTACGTTGTTGCTTTCCAAGCCAAGCTGCTCGAATGCCGGTGCCATGTGCGGGATCTGGCTGATGCGGGTGTTGTGGTCGCCGAAGAACACGAAGATGGTGTTGTCGTAGTAACCGCCAGCCTTGGCGATTTCCATCAGGCGGCCGATGTTGAAGTCCAGCAGGCGCACCGCGTTGTATTGCTCGACGCTGCGACTGCCTGCGGCCTGGACTTGCTCCACGGTGAGGTCGTGCACCACGAAACCATCGTTGTCTTTGGGGATGGTGAACGGGCGGTGGTTGCCGGAGGTTTGCAGGTAGGCGAAGAACGGCTGGTCCTTGGGAATGGCGCGCAGCAGTTCGTCGCCTTCCTTGAACAGGTCCAGGTCGGACACGCCCCACACGTCCACCCGTGGCGAGCGCCAGTGGCTTTCGTCGTAGAGTTTCACGCCGTCGATGCTCTGGCGGATCAGCGCGTTGATGTTCGCCCAGCCGGCATTGCCGCCGATCATGTAGAGCTTCTGGTAATCCTCGAAGGAGTTGATCAACGTGTGTTGCCGGGTGATCAGCGGGTTGCGGGTGGCGGTCTCCCGGCGGGTGACGTCGGGCACGCCGGTGATGCTCGCCCACACGGTCTTGGCGGTGCCGGTGACGGGCACGTAGAAGTGTTTGAAGAACCAGCTTTCCTGCGCCAGCTTGTCGAGGTTCGGCGTGGGGTTAAGCGGGTTGCCGTAGGCGCCCACGGCGCTGGTGCCGAGGGATTCGAGCATCACGAAAATCACGTTGGGCGGGCGATCGCCTTTAAGCCGGTAAGGCTGCACGGTTTGTTCGCGGGCGAAGTTCAGTTGCTCGGGATCGGGTTGGCTGACGCCCAGGTAATTCGCGACTTGCGGGTAGTGCTCGCGCACCTTGCCTTCATCGAACTGCGACTGGCCGACCTTGAGGGTGTCGTACAAAAACAGCACCGGGTTGAGGCCCACGGCGGCGATCTGGTTGTTGCCGGAAAAGAACGCATCGCTCCAGCGCAGCGGCACCGGGTTTTCGAGATTGAGGTTGGCGACACGGCCGAGCAGGGCCAGTAATACGGCGATTACACCGACGGTGGCCACCGAGGCCAGTGCCAGCTTGCCGATGGGTTTGCGTTCGCCATCCAGGGTGATGCGTTCAAGGCGAACCAGTGCGTAGGTCCACAGGCCGACGGCAGTAAGCCAACTCAAGGTTATCCACAGCACCGGGTAGGTTTCCCACACCATCTGCTGGGAAATCTGCGCGTCTTCCAGATAACGCAGCACCGTGGCGTTGATGCGCACACCGAGGTAGGCGTAGTGGCCGAAGTCGATGATGTACACCAGCCCGACGATGCCCAGCGCCACCAGCAGATAACCCCGGGCCAGCCAGCGCAAGGCGGGGACGGTCAGCAGGTTCCAGCGCGGCAGCCAGGCGAGCAGGGCCAGGGGCAGCAGGATCAGCACCGCCAGGCGCAAGTCAAAACGCAGGCCGATCCCGAAGGTTTCCAGCAGTGCGGCTTCCCTGAGATCAACCCCGGAAAACCCCAGTAAAAACACCAGCCGCAATGCCGCCAGCAACGCAAATACCAAACCGATTGCGCCCACGCCGTAGCGCAGGCGGCGCGAGTGCAACCATCCCATCATTGACCTCTGTGCAGTTTTAAAAGAGGGCGCCAGGCAGCCATCGCCAGCATCCACAACCCGGCCACCAGGCAGTAGCCCGTCAGCAGTGGGTCGATCAGATAGTCCCAGTAGTTTTCCGAGGCCTTGAGCCGCAGCGCGAACGCCAGGGTGCCCGCGGCGAGCATCCATACAGCCAAGGTATTACGCAGCCAGAGCATCAACAGCGCCGCCAGGCCTATCAGCACAATCATCGGCCGAGGGTTGAAGCCCCAGCGGTAAGGGTCGAAATACGTCAGGCCCATCGTCGCGGGGTACAGCACCAGGCTCAGGGCGCCAAACAACAGCAATACCTGGACCTTGTGCGGGCGCTGGAGCGGCTGCACCACACCCAACCGACACAGGCTGACCCACGCCAGCAACACCAGGGTGCTGATGGCCAGGTCATCGGTGAAGCTGCGCACATACGCCGCCAACGGCAGCTCGTTGACCGGGATAAAACTCACCACCACCAACACCGGCAGCAGCCATGGGCGCCAGGGCGTGGTGATGCGCAACAGGCTGAGCAGCACAAAACCCAACAGCACAAAACTCAAATGCGCTTGCCATACAGAAACCATCACAGGCGCTCCGACAGCCAGGCTTCGTTGAAGCTGACGTGTTTGATAAAGGTGTTATTCCATGAGTACACCAGGTGGTACATGCCGTCCGGGCTGCGGCTGAAGTACGGGTACTCGTATTCGAAATCGCAGCCACGGGGCTTGCACACCCGGTAATCCAGGTTGCTGAGGAAGCGTTGCTCCAGGGGCAGGCGCCGGGCGCCGCTGGACGCACGGAAGCCTTCGCCGATGATTTCCTTGTAGGCCTCGGGTGAGAACGGTTGGCCCAGCGGGTCGGGGGACTGGTCCAGTTCCACCACGGTGCGCCACTGGTTCAGGTTGGCATCGGTGCCGTACAGGCTGAGTTTGAAGCGCCCGTCCTGCAGGTCGTTGAGGGCCACCAGCAAGCCGTCGCCTTCAGTGCTGACCGCCGCCAGCGAGGAATTGGGGTTGGACGGCTCCAGCGGATAGGGCTCGCTCCAGGTTTGCCCTGCGTCTTCGGTGCGGCTGGCCAGGACCCGGTGATGGGTTTCGCCGGCATAACGCAGCATGGCGATGGCGCGTTGGCCGTCCTGCGGGACGATGGTCGGCTGCAGCGAATTCTTCCCACGGCTGATACGGAATTTGTCGACCACCGCACCGTCGGGGCTCAGGTATAGGTACTCGGCGAATTTGCCCATGAACTCGTGGTACACCGGCAAGCCGATGGAACCGTCGGCGTGGAACACCGGCGCGGCACGTACCAGCGTGCTGATGTTGAAAAACGGTGAAGTGATCAGTTGCCGAGGTGCCGACCAGTGGGTGCCGAGGTCGTCCGAGACCATCACATTGATCGCGCTGGTGGCCCAGCCGCCCACCGACACCGAGACGTAGAACATCCACAGGCGATTGTCCGGCGCCAGGGCGATCACCGGGTTGCCCAGCTTGCGGATGTAGCGGTGCGTGCCGTCGCGGGTGCTTTCGCGGGTGGCGAGTACTTGCTCCGGGCCCCATTCAGCGCTTTTGGCGTCAAAGCGCGCGGTGCGCACCTGCACATCGGCGGCGCCTTCGCGGGAACCGGCGAACCACACGGCCATCAGGTCGCCGCCGGGCAGGGCGGTGACCGAGGAGGAATGCACAAAGTCATTGAGCTGCGAGGAGACAAAGCGGCTGCTGTATTGCGGGGCGGCCGCTGTTGGCGATGTGGCCTTGGCGGCTTGGGCAAACGGCGCGAGCAGGTGAGGCGGATGACTTTGCCAGGCGGCGGCAAACACCAGTAACAGACTAACGATCGATAAAAGCGGGCGCATAGAGAACCTGTAGGAAAAAAGATTACTGCGCACGGTCATCCGGCAGGCGCCTCCTGCGGCCGGTGAGCATGGATAACGGCAGGTTGTCCCGAACCTGGATGCTTTCAAACAGCGCCGCCAGCACATGCACGCCAACCAGGGCTGCCAGTACATTGGCGGCGGTTTCGTGCAACAGCAGCGGCCAATCGGCGCCCCACAAGGCGTCGACTTCCTGCATTAAAAAGCCGCTGACACCGATGGTCAGCAGCGCCAGCAACATCAGGATCATCACCAGCGCGCCAATGGGCGAATGGCCCAGGCGGTGTTGCGGCCGGCGCTCGAGCAGTGAGCGCACATGGCCCTTGAGCCGTTCGACGGTCGGCCAGAAATCCGCCCAGCGTGCACTGCGCGGTCCGACAAATCCCCACACCAACCGCACCAGTAACCAGGCCATGGCGTAATAGCCCAGCCACACATGCCAGTCGTCGCCTGCTTCGTTGAAGAAGTAATTGGCCACAAAGACGCCGGCGATGGAGAGGTGAAACACCCTCACCACCGGGTCCCAGAGGCGCCGGGAGGTTGCTGGCATCAGCCCTTGATCTCGGTCTTCACGGCTTTGCCGGTGACCGGGTCGTGGTAGATCTCGACCTTGCGCTTGTCCTTGTCAAAGCCGTAGATCTCGTAGCAGTTGCCGTCGGTGACCTTGAACTTGCTGATCTCATAACCCTGGGCTTTGAGTTGTTCCTGAAAAGCCTTCTGGTCCTGCCATTGCGAGCGCTCGGCAGTGGTGCATTGCGGGCCGGCAATGGCCATGGGGCTGGCGATAATCAGCGACAGCAGGAGAATTTTACGCATGGAAATGCTCTCAGCAGATGTGGGAGATTTCACTGTGCAAAACCAACCTTAGCGAAAGCTTAGTTGGCAACGGCCCGTAACATCTTTCTCGAAATAGCTTCGGCGGTTACACGGCATCATGCCGCCGTTACTCCAGAGAATCAGCTATGCGCCTGCTCCTTGTCGAAGATGACCGTGCCCTCGGCCAAGGGATTCGCGTGGCCCTCAGCGCCGAAGGCTACACCTTGGACTGGCTGCAAGACGGCGTCAGTGCCCTGCATGCGTTGCGCAGCGAAAGCTTCGACCTGCTGCTGCTCGACCTCGGCCTGCCGCGCCTCGACGGCCTGACACTCCTGCAAACCCTGCGTGCCGAGCAATACGACCTGCCGGTGATGATCCTCACCGCCCGCGACGACACCGCCGAACGCATCGCCGGCCTGGATGCGGGCGCCGACGACTACCTGGTCAAACCCTTTGACGTCGAAGAGTTCAAGGCCCGCGTGCGCGCCTTGCTGCGCCGTAGCCAGGGCCGCGCGCAGCCGTTGCTGGAACATGCGGGAGTGAGCCTGGACCCAGCGACCCAACAGGTCAGCTACCAGGGCCAGGACATCGTGGTCACGCCGATGGAATATCAACTGCTGCATCAGCTGATGGCGCGCCCCGGCAAAGTCGTCACCCGTGAACGCCTGTCCCGCGCGCTTTACGGCTGGCAGGACCGCGTCGAAAGCAACACCCTCGAAGTCCTTATCCACAACCTGCGCAAAAAGCTCTCCACCGAACTGATCCGCACCGTGCGCGGCGTGGGCTACGTGGTGGAACTCAAGCCATGAACTCGGTCCGCGCACGCATCCTCATCCCGGTACTGGTACTGATCCTGCTGGGGGATGGGCTGATCAGCTGGCTCGTGCTGCGCGACAGTCATCACGAAATCGAAGAAGTCTACGACGCCCAACTCGCCCAAAGTGCCCGCTTGCTGCAAGGCGTACTGCGCCAGCGCGACCCCGGCGACGCTGACTTGGACCGCCTCTACCAAGCCTTCGACCAGGCCATGAGCCGCGTCGGCGAAGACGGCGCCGCGCACCCCTACGAAACGCGCCTGACCTTCCAGGTATGGCGCACCGACGGCCAATTGCTGGTGCGCTCCACCGACGCACCGATCCTCAGCGCCCCGCCTGACACCCTCGGGGCGCATGACCTGATGGATAACGGCAACGACTGGTGCGCGTTCATGCTCGCCGATATGCAACAAGGCCTGCTGATCTGGGTGGGCGAGCGTGACGACATTCGCCAGGACGTGATCCAGCGCATCATCCGCCACACCCTCTGGCCGATCCTGATTGGCGTGCCAATGCTGGCGCTGTTGATCTGGCTGACCATCGGCTGGGGCCTCAAACCCTTGCGCGCCATGGCCCAGGCGATACGCGGGCGGGACAGCGAGACATTGCGGCCGTTGCAACTTGAGCCATTGCCCACGGACCTGGAACCGATGCAAACCGCGCTGAACCGCTTGCTGGTGCAGGTAGACGACCTGCTGGAGCGCGAGCGACGGTTTATCGCGGACGCGGCCCATGAACTGCGCACGCCGTTGGCGATATTGCGCATTCATGCACAGAACGCCCAGAGCGCCGGGACTGAGGAGCAGCGGCGAGAGGCGCTGGATTTTCTGGTCAACGGCGTGGACCGCGCGACGCGCATTGGCAGCCAACTGCTGACCATGGCGCGCATCGAGCCGCAGTTGAACAACACCGTTCGCGTACGCGTGCCGCTGACGGAGTTGGTACGCGAAGAGCTTGCGGAACTGACGCCCCTGGCGATGGAGAAAGGCGTTGAGTTGGTGTTGGAAGGGGATGAGGAATGCTGGATTGAAACAGACCCGATAGCGTTGGCGATTGCGCTGCAGAACCTGGTGACCAATGCGCTGAACTTCTCACCGGCGGGGAGTGAGGTGAGGGTGATGGTGCGGGTGGCAGATTCGGGAGTGGTGCAGTTGTGTGTGGAGGACGAGGGGCCGGGGATTGATGAAGGGGAGATTGGGCGGTTGTTTGAGCGGTTTTATAGTCAAGGGAATGCGAATGGGGC
This sequence comes from Pseudomonas yamanorum, assembly GCF_013386765.1. GTDB lineage: Bacteria > Pseudomonadota > Gammaproteobacteria > Pseudomonadales > Pseudomonadaceae > Aquipseudomonas > Aquipseudomonas yamanorum_A. The sequence goes on along the minus strand of NZ_JACARE010000038.1, from coordinate 121,791 downwards.
AGGGTTGGGGTTGGCGATTGTGCAGATGATCGTGGGGAAGATTGGGGGGCGGTTGGAGTTGTATAACCGGGAGGTGGGTGGGTTGTGTGCGCGGTTGAGTTTTACCGAAGGAGCGGTTTGAAAAAGGCCGTCGTTGGAAGCACGGCGGTTACCGCAAGACTATGTTGCTGTGCTGAATAAATGCGGATGCTCTGCCTGGAATGCTTTGAACGTCTTGTACTTCCAGCGATCGCCGCCCGGATCTTCATCCGATGAACTAACCTCGCCGAAATACCAATGCTCTGATTCAAACTGTTCTCCGTCCTCATCTTCGTGGATGAAGTGAAAACCCACCTCATGGAGGCCTGGTGGGACGATCAGACCCCATTCATTAGCAAGGCTTCTGCCGGTAATACGGGTTTGGCGAAAATAGTCGTATTCGAAGGGCAGGGTAGAGCCGAGGTAGCGGCTTTTGTCGATGTAAACGCAGACTTCGCTTGAGAACATGTCGGGCACCAGAATGGCTGCTACGACCCAGCATTCAGGTGTTTCATCGGGCCGGGCTTGAATCAGGTGAGCGGCGGCGTTGATCAATTGCTGCGCGCAGTGTGCCTGGATCGCCGGGGTGGTTTGCTTGCCTTCTACGAGGGTTTCAATGACGGGGATTTTGAAGTTTTCAAATCCTCGCCTCACCGGGAAGTCTGCTAAAAACCAGCCTTCGAAACTGTCTGCCCATCGGCTGATTGCGCGCAGGCGCCTGGGGATGTTGCGGAGTTTTTTGTTTGAAAGTGCAAGACGACGCATAGGATATGAGTACTCTGGGTTTGCTTCTGTTTGTGAGGCCCGGGCTTATTTTTGATCACCAGGACTTTCTATAATCGAGTGCAAGAAAGTAGTCGCTTTCCGAGGAGATAATTTTATGGCTGAAGAGCGGCTGTATAGTTAAGAGCCATTCTTCACGCAGCTGGAACATTCCGTTGTTAATGTCGTCTTCAACGGACAGCCCGAGTGAGTCGACAACGGCATAGTCCTCGCCCAAGTCTGCTGAGCGTTCTGTTCCTATACCAAGCTCTGTCGACTTATCGAACCATTCCAGTCTTAATTTCAGTCCCATATGGCCTCACAAAAATTTTTTGATATTTCGTTTTTTCTTAGGCTTTTTCAGCCGTTCACCAGTTATGTGGTTGAACGCCCCCAAATGACTCCCATCGCTTGCTCTATACGCCTCTAGCTCGCCGTGCTGCGAGTCCCACTCGTAAATTATCCGTCCTTTGTCATCAATCCAACGCTCTCTAAGCCCTGCCCCACCTTGCTTTGGGGTCTTGGGTTTTGCTTTGCTCAGGTTTAGGAAACCGGTGATTTCGTCTGTGTCGGGAGCGGAATGGTATTTGTGATCCCCCGCCCTAACGCTGACCACCACATACAGTGGCCTAACCCCCGACTCCACCGGAAACACCAGAATAAAATCCCGGTACTCTGGCGGGTAAATCGGATTCACCAGAATCTGCTCGGCCGCCTCAGTCGGCGGATAGATCCACATCACCGGTGCTTGCGGTGCAGCCTCCAATGCGGGAATGCCAAGGGTGTCGCCAGGATCAATGGCCGGCGTCCAAATCAGCTCAACTCCCTCGCCGAGATCCGCCACGAACTGACTGTCACGACTCTGAAACTGCACTACATCGATCATCTGCCAGTCGGCATTTTTGCCGGTATAAAACCCATACCCCTTGAGCGTCCCATCGGCGCGTTGCTCGATATGCAAACGCATCCGAGAGCGGGCTTTTTGCAGGTGACGAAGCTGCTCTTCGCTATAGAGCGCACTGTCGCCAAGCTCCGACGGCCAGGCCAGCGCCACCAGCCCTGCAAGCAAACTCCCGGCTGCGGCACCGACTGCTGTAGCCGCGGACTCCAATACCGCTGTACGCAGCACAAGCTGGCCAAGCCCCAAGGGTAGGGCACTACCACTGATTTTCCTTAGGGCCACACCGCCGTGGCTATCCACCTCGCGCCCGCCTAGCAGCGTGAAGTGGCCGTAGTCCTTGATCTGCTCAAGCGGCACATAACCGGTGGGGTTGTTGTAGCTGATGATCCCGTCGGGTAGTTGGCAGGACTTGGCGAACACATGGCCTGGAATCCTTGTAGGTTCAGGCGATGGCGCAGGAGGCGCTTTATACAAATCAATGAACGGTGAATACGGAATCTGCTTAGGCTGCGGCGTCAGAATTCGCCGCTTCAACTGTTCTTCTTCGGTAATCGGATACGCGCGCTCTGTCATGACGACTCACTTCCCTGTGCAAGGAAGCGAGCCTATGAGAGCTAAGAAGAACCTGAAATTCTCGTTGTTCGATGGTGTGCGTAGGAAAACTCACTTTCTGAATGGGTGCTCACCTCCTAATCAAGTGTAGGAAGCTTCCAGTTCGCGTTCAGGCGTCGAAAAACCGGTGTGTCGATATGCTACGGTCGTGCCCCATAAACGATTAGGGATGAGGCGAGTGCCGGCCCTCCGTGGAAATTAGACAGGACGTCAGTTGATGATTTATGAAGATGTAGACCCGCAACTACTCGCCTTTTTGCATAACCCTATGGCGAACACGACTGCCCTCCCTCCAGCTGGCAAACGCCTCAATTGGCGCAGCCGAATGCTCTACAAAATACCCGCACTGCGTCGGTTGATTTGCCCCGAACAGGTTCAGTCAATACTCTGGGAGAAACTTCAGGCAAACCTGGAACAGGCCCGACAATCGCTGCCGCAGTATCTATTCGAAGACAACACACCGCTCAACCCTAATACGGTGCACCGGTTCACAGATCAACTGAGCCGCTATTTCAGGATTGAGGTAGCGCCTGCAGGTCATGGTGTGTCATCAGCGCCGGGAAGTGATACGTACGCTGACTTTAGTAAAGCTTACACATGGGCGGCGCTTGAATATACGTGCAACAGGATTGCCGAAAACCTGCAGCTGCGGGCCGTCCATAACTTATCCATCTTGAAAAATGCCAACTTGTGGTTGTGTTATTACCTCAGTGAAATCTATTTTCTTATTGGTCATGGACTTCTGACAGCCAGGTTGGTTGGGAGCACTCTTCACATTGTGCCTACCGCGAAACTGCAGCGACGGATCAAGGGGTATTGGTTGGCAGAGGTCACTGAGGCTAATTCTAAAATAAGTGATACACGCACACTATATGATATGGCGGAACTGTTGCAGAAACATGGCCGCTTGAATCCGGATTTGCGTGGGCTTTTGATACGTCAGACTCTCGATAAATGCCTCTCTATACATTCGGAATACTTGTCCGCGGCCATGATCCGGCATCCCAAGTATAATTACTTGCGAGAAATAGTCGATTTTGCTGTTCACCTGGAGCTGCGTGTAATGTTGGGTGAACGTACAACCGAGGAAGCTTACCTTAGGACTATTGTCAGTCCTGCCACGGTGGATATGATCAATAGTGCCTTGGCCGGACGCGCACCAACGTTGGACTCCGCCAGCAGTTTCATAGAATACAAGGGCGGCATGTATGTGCGGGGAGCACTAAACTTTAAGTACGGGTTGAGAAAGTTCGTCAGGTATTTGCTGGGTACGGCAACCGTCAACGGCAAAGAGGCGGACTTTGGTCAGTTGCTCGGAGCCGGCTTCGAAAAAGACTACGTTTTAAATTACATAAAAAAACTCAACGATCCGCGCCTGGAAGTATTTGGGGAGTTCAAGCCCGGCAATAATGCGAAAATCAAGGGTTATGATATTGATTTGATAGTTCGGGATGTCGAGGAGGATATTTATTACTTTATTCAAGTTAAATATCAGTTGTCGGAAATTCCAACCTATCTTTCGGAGCAGTGCCAGCTATTTCTAAATGCTAATTTTCGTACCGGCTTTGTAAGGCAGCTGGCCGTGCTCAGGGATAATATCTGCGATGAGAGTATTCGCCAGAAACTGAGCCAGCATGGCCTGGCCGGTGCTCATGCGGGTAATAGTCACTTCGTGTTGTTGCACAATATCCCGTTCCTGAATTTTTATGAGCTGGATGGTATCTTCTTTTATGAGTGGAATCTGCTTCGGAACATTCTACGTGACGGGCGGGTGCAGGTTCGAAAAGATCAACACATTACCGAAGAACGAGTGTTGAGCAAGCCACGGATGCATCGGCCTCAGGAGATGGTAGATGCTTACTTCAACCAGTCGCAGAGTGGAACGCAGATGACCGAGCACTATGATGTCTATTGCAGGGCTAATACACGCTTTGTTTTTGATGAACTGGACGTGATCTGCAAACTGTTGTGACATCCAGGGGGCGGCCTGAGTGGGCGTTATTGTTTACGCCCAATCAAGATTAAGGCTGGCTCCTTCATTAATTTTTTTTAGGTAGTCCTGAGCGGGGCATTGGTTCAGAGTACATGCCTGGAAATCACCCTCGATATCTCCACAATCGACGTCTTCCCCGTGAACTCGAACTTCACTTTCCCCACCGCCGAAAAGTAAATCTCCAACTCCGAATCCAGATCAAACGTCCCGGACGTTTCCACCGAATACGCGACGATGTTTTTGTATGGCAGGGACGTGAAGTCTTTCTTGCTGCCGGTAATCCCTTGCACGTTCACGGCAATGATGCGCTTGGTGGTGAACACCACGCCGTCGCGCATGGCCTTGTAGGAGTCGATGACCTGCTCATCATCCAGCAGCAACGACGATACGCGTTCGGCGTACTCGTTGTTTTGCTTGAGCTTGAAGAAGCCTTTGTTGTTGAAGTCGATCATGTGCCTTTCCTTGGGTGAGTGGTGCGGTAAACGCCGGTGCCTGTGTATGACGTTTTGCTCGCAGATCTGTATCTAACGGCGTTCCTTTTATCGCCCTACCATGGCGCCAACAACCCGCCGGCCATTACAAAGTTTTACCTCGTCAAGGAGCCACACCATGCCCGAACTGTCCAGCCTGCTTGCCTACGGCCTGATCTCTCTTGGTATGGTGCTGACGCCCGGCCCGAACATGATTTACCTCATTTCGCGGTCGATCTGCCAGGGCCGAGTGGCCGGATTGATTTCCCTGGGCGGCGTTGCGATGGGTTTTGTCGTCTATATGTTCTGCGCGGCATTGGGCATCACGGCGTTGGTGATGGCGGTTCCTTACGCTTATGACGCGCTGCGGCTCGGCGGGGCGTTGTACCTGGTGTACCTCGCCTGGCAGGCGGTCAAGCCGGGTGGTCGCTCGCCGTTCCAGGTGCGGGATTTGCCCAAGGACAGCCCGCGCAAGCTGTTCATGATGGGTTTTGTCACCAACCTGCTGAATCCCAAAGTGGCGGTGATGTATCTGTCGTTGCTGCCTCAGTTTATCGACCCCAACGGGCACGCCAGCGTGCTCTCGCAATCCCTGATGCTGGGTTTTACGCAGATCATGATCAGTGTGAGCGTCAACGGGCTGATCGCTCTTATGGCGGGCTCGATCGCCGGATTTTTCATCCGCAAACCGGTCTGGCAAACCGTACAGCGCTGGTTGATGGGGTCGGTGCTGATGGGGCTGGCCGTGCGCATGGCGGTGGAAGGGCGGCGGTAAGTCCTGGTCCGATCCCTGGGGGCGCTCAGGGACCGGCGTCAGTCAGGCCTTGCGGTACAGCGCCAGAAATCCTGCCAGTGACAACATGGCGGCCCCGCAGCATCGATTCAAGCGCTTCATCCCGGTTCGGGTAAGAATTTTTGCTGCTTGCCCGCCGCCGGTGGCGTAAAGCGCCATCACGGCTACATCCACTCCGGCGGAGATGACCGCCAGCGCAGCGTATTGAGGAAGAGTCGGCTCGCTCGGATCAATAAACTGAGGCAGAAACGCCGTGAAGAACAACAACACCTTGGGGTTTGTCATGGCCACAGAAAAACTGCGCCAGAACACTTCGCCGGTGGCTACACGGGTATCGATTCTTGACTCGTTGAGGGCCGGCGGGTTGCTGCGCCAAAGCTGCACGCCCAGCCATGCCAAATAACAAACGCCTATCCATTTCAGCACCACAAACAGTTCATGCGATGCCATTAGCATCGCGCCAAGGCCGAGGCCTACGGCGGCAATCACCAAAATATCCGACAGGGCGGTGCCCGCCATGCCGACGGCAACCTTGCGAATATTTCGAGTTGCCCCGTTGGACATCGCCAAGAGGGACGTCGGGCCAGGAATCAGCGCGCCAATCAAGCAGCTTGAGGTGTAGAGGATAAGCGTGGGGGCGTTCATTGAAAGTGCTCAGGCGTTTGGACGGAACCCAAGATAACTTACGCTGGCCGGTCTCTGGTATCTGAAAAGGCAAGGGCAGTATTTTTGATGTGCACAAAAAGTCGACCGCTTTACAGGATCGCTTTCAGGTAATCCTTGAGCGCGTTGAGCGGGGCATTGAGTGCTTCCAGTGTCGTCGCTTGGCGCACATCCGCCGCAAGCCGTTGCAGCTCGCGGCCCATCACGGTGTTCGCACCGCCCAGGGCTTCGAGGGCCAACGCCAGGCATTCGTCGATCTTCTGTTGGATGGCATTGATATCGCCATTGCGCACCAGCAAGCCAAACACTTCCCGCTCATAGCCGTCCATGACCAGGTCGTCCCGCAGAATCGGGCTCGCGCCTTCGGTCTCATGCACCAGCTTGAGAGCAAAAAGCGCTACAGCTTCCAGCGTCAGTTCCATGGCCAAGGTTCCTCTTTTCTCGAGTTCGCCCGCTGATCATCACTTTCCTGCAGGCGAAAAAAAAGACCTTGAATTTCAAGGTCTTTTTTTAAGATGGTGCCCCGAGGGAGACTCGAACTCCCACTCCTTTCGAAAACGGATTTTGAATCCGCCGCGTCTACCAATTCCGCCATCAGGGCTCAATGGCGGCGAAGTATAGAGATGAGATTACCGTTGGTCAATCACGTTTCATGGTCAATTTTCACTATTTCCGCTAGACTTCCCGGCCCTGCTAGACGAACCCCATCATGCGCGTTGCTGACTTTACTTTTGAGCTCCCTGATTCGCTGATCGCTCGCCATCCTTTGGCCGAGCGTCGCGCCAGTCGACTGCTGACCCTGGACGGGGTCAGTGGTGCCCTCGCACACCGTCAATTCACTGATTTGCTTGAGCATTTACGCCCGGGCGACTTGATGGTTTTCAACAATACCCGGGTGATTCCGGCTCGCCTTTTCGGCCAGAAAGCGTCCGGCGGCAAGCTGGAAATTCTGGTGGAGCGGGTGCTGGACAGCCATCGCGTGCTGGCCCATGTGCGCTCCAGCAAGTCGCCGAAACCGGGTTCGAAGATCCTTATCGATGGCGGTGGCGAAGCTGAGATGCTCGCCCGTCACGATGCGTTGTTCGAGCTTGGGTTTGCCGAGGAAGTGTTGCCACTTCTTGAGCGTGTCGGCCACATGCCGTTGCCTCCTTATATAGACCGCCCGGACGAAGACTCGGACCGCGAGCGCTATCAGACGGTGTATTCCGAGCGCCTGGGCGCGGTGGCTGCACCGACGGCGGGGCTGCATTTCGATCAGCCGCTGCTGGATGCGATTGCCGCCAAGGGCATCGAGTCGGCCTTTGTGACCCTGCACGTGGGGGCCGGCACGTTTCAGCCGGTGCGTGTGGATAACATCGAAGACCATCACATGCACAGCGAATGGCTGGAAGTCAGCCAGGAAGTGGTGGATGCGGTCAATGCGTGCAAGGCGCGCGGCGGGCGTGTGGTGGCGGTCGGTACCACCAGCGTGCGTTCGCTGGAAAGCGCGGCGCGCGATGGCGTGCTCAAGCCGTTCAGTGGCGACACCGATATCTTTATCTACCCGGGCCGGCCGTTCCATGTGGTCGATTGCCTGGTCACCAATTTCCATTTGCCGGAATCCACGCTCTTGATGCTGGTGTCGGCCTTCGCGGGTTATCCCGAAGCCATGGCCGCCTATAAAGCCGCCATCGAGCATGGATACCGTTTTTTCAGCTACGGTGATGCGATGTTTATCACCCGTAATCCGGCGCCGCGCGGCCCAGAGGAACAATCATGAGTCGTATGTCGTTTGAATTGCTGGCCACGGATGGTAAAGCTCGCCGCGGCCGTTTGACGTTCCCTCGCGGTACCGTCGAGACCCCGGCCTTTATGCCGGTCGGTACCTACGGCACCGTAAAGGGCATGCTGCCACGGGATATCGTTGCCACCGGCGCCGAGATCATCCTGGGCAACACCTTCCACCTGTGGCTGCGCCCTGGCACCGAAGTGATCAAGAAGCACGGTGACCTGCACGACTTCATGCAGTGGAAAGGCCCGATCCTGACCGACTCCGGTGGTTTCCAGGTGTTCAGCCTGGGCGCCATGCGCAAGATCAAGGAGGAGGGTGTGACCTTCGCCTCCCCGGTGGACGGCGCCAAGGTGTTCATGGGGCCGGAAGAGTCGATGCAGGTCCAGCGCGACCTGGGCTCCGACATCGTGATGATTTTCGACGAATGCACGCCGTACCCGGCCGATGAAGATGTGGCACGGGTCTCGATGGAGCTGTCGTTGCGTTGGGCCCAGCGTTCGAAGAATGCCCATGGCGATAACACCGCTGCACTGTTCGGTATCGTGCAGGGCGGCATGCATGAAAGCTTGCGCAAGCGCTCCCTGGAAGGCCTCGACAAGATCGGCTTCGACGGCCTGGCCATCGGCGGTCTGTCGGTGGGCGAGCCCAAGCACGAGATGATCAAGGTGCTGGACTACCTGCCGGGCCTGATGCCGGCTGACAAACCTCGTTACCTTATGGGCGTTGGCAAACCGGAAGATCTCGTAGAGGGTGTGCGCCGCGGTGTGGACATGTTCGATTGCGTGATGCCAACCCGTAATGCCCGCAATGGGCATCTGTTCATCGATACAGGCGTGCTGAAGATCCGTAACGCGTTCCATCGCCATGATGAATCGCCGCTGGATCCCACCTGTGATTGCTACACCTGCCAGAACTTCTCGCGCGCTTATCTGCATCATCTGGACAAGTGCGGGGAAATGCTGGGTAGCATGTTGAATACCATCCACAATTTGCGTCACTACCAAGTCCTGATGGCTGGTTTGCGCGAGGCTATTCAACAGGGTACATTGGCCGCCTTCGTCGATGCCTTCTATGCCAAGCGCGGGCTGCCTGTGCCGCCCTTGGACTGAGTTTTCCGACCCTAAGATTCACTATTTGCAACTGGAGTGCTAAATGAGCTTTTTTATCTCTAATGCCATGGCTGATGCCGCTGCACCGGCCGCTGCCGGCCCGTTGGGCGGTGGTTTTGAGTGGATTTTCCTGGTCGGCTTCCTGGTCATCTTCTACCTGATGATCTGGCGTCCACAGGCCAAGCGCGCCAAAGAGCAGAAGAACCTGCTGGGCAGCTTGCAGAAAGGTGACGAAGTCGTGACCACCGGCGGCATCGCCGGCAAAATCACCAAAGTGTCCGACGCTTTCGTGGTTCTGGAAGTCTCCGACACCGTAGAAATGAAGTTCCAGAAGGGCGCCATCGCCGCCACGCTGCCAAAAGGCACGCTCAAAGCGATCTGAGTAACAACCTTTACCAATCGACGGGGCGCGCAAGGCGCCCCGCGTTATAAGCGGGCGGCGTGATGCTGAACAAATACCCTCTGTGGAAATACGTACTGATCCTGGCGGTGCTGGCGATCGGTTTTATTTATTCCGCTCCCAATCTCTATCCTGATGACCCGGCGATCCAGATCACTGGCGCCAGCACTGCGCTGCAGGTCAATCAGGCTGATCTGGACCGTGCGAGCAAAGCGCTCACCGACGCGGGTATCCAGGTTAAAGCGGCAAGTTTGGCTGCTGATGCGAAGGGCGGCTTGTTGCGCCTGACCAAGCAAGAAGACCAATTGCCGGCCAAAGATGTTGTGCGCAAGGTCATGGGTGATGACTATGTCGTCGCGCTGAACCTGGCACAGACCACGCCAAAATGGCTGCGCGCGATTGGCGCACACCCGATGAAGCTGGGTCTGGACTTGTCCGGTGGTGTGCACTTCCTGCTGGAAGTGGACATGGACAAGGCCCTCGACGCTCGCCTGAAAGTCTACGAAGGCGATGTGAAGAGCCTGCTGCGTAAAGAGCGCCTGCGTTATCGCAGCCTGCCGCAGCTCAACGGCGCTATCCAGCTGGGCTTTGCTGACGAAGCAACCCGCGAACAGGCCCGTGCACTGATCCGCAAGAACTTCAACGATTTCGACATTGTTCCGGCCGACCTCAATGGTCAGGCGGTACTGCGTCTGGCGATGACCCCGGCCAAGCTGGCGGAAATCCGTGAATACTCCATCAAGCAGAACTTGACCACGGTACGTAACCGCGTCAACGAGCTGGGTGTGGCCGAGCCGATCGTTCAGCGCCAGGGTGCCAACCGCATCGTGGTTGAACTGCCGGGCGTGCAGGACACTGCTGAAGCCAAGCGTATCCTGGGTAAAACAGCCAACCTGGAATTCCGTCTGGCAGCTGAGCCGGGTGCTACCCGCGCCACTGCCGAAGAATTCGAGTTCCGTGAAGGCAACCGTCCACCTGCACTGATCGAGCGTGGCTTGATCATCACCGGTGACCAGGTGACCGACGCCAAGGCCGGTTTCGGCGAGCACGGCACGCCTGAAGTGAACATCCGCCTGGATGGCCACGGCGGCGAACTGATGAGCCGCGCAACCCGCAGCAACGTCGGTCGCAGCATGGCGGTGATCTTCATCGAACAGCGTCCTGTCACCACCTACACCAAGCAAGTGGTCGACGGCGTCGAGAAAGACGTACCGGTACAAACCTTCAAAGAAGAGAAGAAGATCATCAGCCTCGCGACCATCCAGTCGCCGCTGGGTGCTCAATTCCGCATCACTGGCCTGAACGGCCAGGGTGAGTCGTCCGAACTGGCGCTGCTGCTGCGTGCCGGTGGCCTGGCGGCCCCGATGTACTTCGCTGAAGAACGTACCATCGGCCCGAGCCTGGGTGCTGACAACATCACCAAGGGTATCGACGCTGCGCTGTGGGGCATGCTGTTCGTTTCCCTGTTCATCATCGCCATCTACCGCTTCTTCGGCATCATCGCCACCGTCGCGCTGGCGGGCAACATGGTGATGCTGCTGGCCCTGATGTCGCTGCTGGGTGCAACGCTGACCCTGCCGGGTATCGCCGGTATCGTACTCACCATGGGTATGGCGGTGGACGCCAACGTACTGATCTTCTCGCGGATTCGTGAAGAGATCGCGGCGGGCATGACCGTGCAGCGGGCAATCAACGAAGGCTTCGGCCGGGCATTTACCGCGATTCTCGACTCCAACCTGACCACTCTGTTGGTCGGCGGGATTCTCTTTGCCATGGGCACCGGCCCGGTCAAAGGTTTTGCGGTGACCATGTCCCTCGGTATCTTTACCTCGATGTTCACGGCCATCATGGTGACCCGCGCAATGGTCAACCTGATCTTTGGCGGACGTGACTTCAAGAAGTTGTGGATTTAAGGGGCTGCCATGTTACGTACAATCAACTTCATGGGCGTTCGCAACGTTGCGTTCGGCTTCACCATGCTCCTTACCGTTCTGGCGTTGTTCAGCTGGTTCCATAAGGGCCTGAACTACGGTCTGGACTTCACCGGCGGTACGCTCATCGAGCTGACCTACGAGAAGCCGGCCGACGTTAGCCTGGTGCGCAACGAGCTGGTCAAGGCCGGCTATCACGAAGCCATCGTGCAGAGCTTTGGTGCAACCACCGACCTGCTGGTGCGGATGCCCGGCGAAGACCCGCAACTGGGTCACCAGGTAGCCGAGGCCTTGCAGAAGGTCGGCGGTGACAACCCTGCGTCGGTCAAGCGCGTCGAGTTCGTGGGCCCGCAAGTGGGTGAAGAGCTGCGCGACCAGGGCGGCCTCGGCATGCTGATGGCGCTGGTCGGCATCATGATCTACCTGGCTTTCCGCTTTCAGTGGAAGTTCGGTGTCGGCGCCATTGTGTCGCTGATCCACGACGTGATCGTGACCGTGGGCATCCTGGCCTACTTCCAGATCACCTTCGACCTGACGGTATTGGCGGCGGTGCTGGCGATCATTGGTTACTCCCTCAACGACACTATCGTGGTATTCGACCGGGTTCGTGAGAACTTCCGGGTACTGCGCAAGGCGACGTTGATCGAGAACATCAACATCTCCACCACCCAGACCCTGCTGCGCACCATGGCGACCTCGATCTCCACCTTGCTGGCGATTGCCGCACTGATGGTGTTCGGTGGCGACAACCTGTGGGGCTTCTCGCTGTCGCTGTTCATCGGCGTACTGGCGGGTACCTACTCCTCGATCTACATCGCCAACGTGGTACTGATCTGGCTGAACCTCAACAGCGAAGACCTGATCCCTCCTGCCAGCACCGGCAAGGAGGTCGACGACCGCCCTTGATGGGCGATTGTTGATCTGCTGTTACAAATAAGGCGCGAGTATTGAACTCGCGCCTTTTTTTTTGCTCCAAGGCTGGGTATAGCGCGGATCGTTCGGTCCGTTTGTGATGGTCAGGAGGTTCACGTGAACAAGTCGTTACTGGTTGGTGCGGTATTGGGTGCTGTCGGTGTGACTGCCGGGGGTGCTGTTGCCACCTACAGCCTGGTAAAAAGCGGCCCTGAGTATGCGCAAGTGCTGGCGGTGCAGCCGGTGAAAACCCAGATTAAAACCCCGCGTGAGGTCTGCAAGGACGTTGCGGTAACCCGGCAGAAGCCTGTGCAGGATCAGCATCAGATCGTCGGTACGGTGGTCGGTGCGCTGGCGGGCGGCCTATTGGGTAACCAGGTCGGCGGCGGTAATGGCAAGAAGCTGGCCACGGTGGCCGGTGCGGTCGGTGGCGGTTATGCCGGTAACAAGGTTCAGGAAGGCATGCAGAACCGCGATACCTACACCACCACGCAAACCCGTTGTAACACCGTTAACGACATCAGCGACAAGGTTGTCGGGTACGACGTGCGTTACACCCTGGACGGCAAGGAAGGCTCTGTGCGCATGGATCGCGATCCTGGTAACCAGATCCCGGTCGACAAGGAAGGGCGTCTGGTTATTGGTCAGAACCAGCCGCAGCAGTAATTTCAGGTATAAAAAAAGCACCCCTAGGGGTGCTTTTTTGTGCTCGCTCGCTTAGCGCTTCAGCGAAGCCGGCAGGTGCGGCTGGATCGCCGTCAGTACTGCCTTGAAGCATTTGGTGTTGCCAGCAACCACGTGGCCTTTCTCAAGGAAGTCGTGACCACCGGTGAAGTCGCTCACCAGGCCGCCGGCTTCTTGAATCAGCAGTGCGCCTGCCGCCATGTCCCACTCGGACAGGCCCGACTCCCAGAACGCATCAAAACGACCGGCAGCCACATAGGCCAGGTCCAGGCTGGCTGCACCGGCGCGGCGGATGCCGGCGGTCTGGCCAACCAGGGCGCGGAACATGCCCAGGTAGTTTTCCAGGTTGTCCATCTGGTCATCACGGAACGGGAAGCCGGTACCCAGCAGGGCGCCGTCGAGGCTGGTGCGACCGCTGACACGCAGGCGGCGACCGTTCAGTTGGGCGCCACGGCCACGGCTTGCAGTGAATTCTTCCTGGCGAACCGGGTCCAGCACAACGGCGTGTTCCAGGCGGCCACGGTATTTGCAGGCAATGCTCACGGCAAAGTGCGGGATGCCGCGCAGGAAGTTGGTGGTGCCATCCAGTGGGTCGATGATCCACAGGTAGTCTTCGCCTTCGCCGCTACCTTTGTGCAGGCCGGTTTCTTCACCGAGGATGCCGTGGGTAGGGTAGGCCTTGCGCAGCGCGTCGATGATTTTCTGCTCGGCGGCGCGATCCACCTCGGATACGTAATCCTTGGCGTCTTTTTCGTCGACCTTGATGGTATCCAGGCGCTCGATGGAGCGGAAGATCAATTCACTGGCGCTGCGGGCGGCGCGCAGCGCGATATTCAGCATGGGCTGCATGGATGTGTCACCTAAGGTTGTTAAAGAAAGCCGAGCATTCTAGCAGAAACTTTCTTCAGGTGAAGGACGACGTTACCTTTCATGGCATAACCTTAGGCTGTTCTGTAAGATTTGCTCCCCTTTCCCGTGTCCGAGAGCGCCTCCCTTGCTGCAAAACATCCGTGTCGTCCTCGTCAATACCAGTCATCCCGGCAATATCGGCGGGGTGGCGCGAGCCATGAAGAACATGGGGCTGACGCGCCTGGTGCTGGTCGAGCCGCGTGTGTTTCCGCACCACGAGGCCGATGCCCGCGCGTCTGGCGCCAATGACATCCTCGAAAAAGCCCAGGTCGTCGCCACTCTGGAGGACGCCCTGGTTGGCTGCAATCTGGTGCTCGGCACCAGCGCTCGCGACCGTCGCATCCCCTGGCCACTTCTGGATCCTCGCGAATGCGGGACCAAGGTCGTGGAAGAGGCTGCCGGCGGCGCTGAAATCGCCTTGGTATTCGGTCGTGAAGACTCCGGCCTGACCAATGAAGAGCTGCAGCGATGTCATTATCACGTGCACATTCCATCAGACCCGGAATTCAGTTCGCTGAACCTCGGGGCAGCGGTGCAGGTGTTGAGTTATGAAGTACGCATGGCCTGGCTGGCTGCAGAAGGCCAGCCGAGCAAGGTAGAGAAGGACGAGGTTGCATCGACCAAGAGTGGCGAACTGGCCACCATGGACGAGTTGGAGCGCTTCTATGAGCACCTGGAGCAAACCCTGGTGGCCATCGAGTTTCTCGATCCGGAAAAGCCGCGGCACTTGATGGCGCGCCTGCGCCGGCTATACGGGCGCAGCTCGGTCAGCCGGGCGGAAATGAATATATTGCGTGGCATCCTCACGGAAACCCAGAAAGCGGCCCGTGGCGAGCTTCTTAAGCGGAAGGATTAAAAATGTTCGAGCGTTTGCGAGAAGATATCCAGAGTGTTTTCCACCGTGACCCGGCGGCGCGCAACGCCTTTGAAGTGCTGACCTGCTACCCGGGCATGCACGCGATCTGGATCCATCGCCTGTCCGGCGCCTTGTGGAATATGGGCTGGAAATGGCTGGCTCGGCTGGTGTCGAACTTTGGTCGCTGGTTGACCGGGATCGAGATTCATCCGGGCGCCAAGGTCGGTCGTCGCTTCTTTATCGACCACGGCATGGGCATCGTTATTGGTGAAACTGCCGAGATTGGCGATGACGTGACTCTGTATCAGGGTGTCACCCTGGGCGGTACCACCTGGAACAAGGGCAAGCGCCACCCGACACTGGAAGATGGCGTGGTGGTAGGGGCGGGCGCCAAGGTGCTCGGTCCGTTTACCGTCGGTGCGGGTGCCAAGGTCGGTTCCAACGCTGTGGTGACCAAGGCCGTGCCGCCTGGCGCAACGGTTGTCGGTATTCCGGGGCGGATCATCGTCAAGCCGCAAGTCGGTGATGAGCAGGAAGCCAAGCGCAAGGCCATGGCCGAGAAGATTGGTTTCGATGCTTACGGTGTCAGCGAAGACATGCCCGACCCGGTGGCGCGTGCCATCGGCCAGTTGCTCGACCACCTGCAAGCGGTGGATGGCAAGCTGGATGGCATGTGCGGCGCCCTGAAAGACCTCGGCAGCAACTACTGCGCCAAGGACCTGCCTGAGCTGCGCACCGAAGACTTCGCCGAGATCAAGAGCGAAAGCGCTACCAAAGCCGGCTGACTCTTGAGCCGGTCGCGATCCCTGTGGGAGCTGGCTTGCCTGCGATGGCGGCAAGTCAGTACCGGATAGGCTGGCTGGCACACCGCTATCGCAGGCAAGTCAGCTCCCACATTTGAGCTCCATTGGTCTTGAGGTTGGGGGCTTGACCCTGTTCCCGCTGTTCCATTCGCCTGCGCCCTGCTATTATTCGCGCGCCCTTTTTGCGGGTATTCCTGACTAAAGTACTAGGTCTTATAGTTGACTTAAATACTCGGGAATCGCATACTTGCTCCCATTCTGAAACACCTTGGTACTTGTCCATGAGACTGACTACAAAAGGCCGATACGCGGTGACCGCCATGCTTGACCTGGCCTTGCACGCGCAAAATGGGCCGGTGTCCCTGGCCGATATCTCCGAGCGCCAAGGCATTTCCCTGTCCTACCTCGAGCAGTTGTTCGCCAAGTTGCGCCGCAGCAATCTGGTTTCCAGTGTTCGTGGTCCAGGCGGCGGCTATCAACTGTCCCGCGACATGCAGGGCATCCAGGTAGCCCAGGTGATCGACGCGGTGAACGAATCCGTCGATGCCACCAAATGCCAGGGCCTGGGTGATTGCCACGCCGGCGACACCTGCCTGACGCACCACTTGTGGTGTGACCTGAGCCTGCAGATCCATGAGTTTTTGAGTGGTATCAGCTTGGCTGATCTTGTGACTCGCCGTGAGGTACAAGAAGTAGCCCAGCGTCAGGACCAGCGCCGTTGCAATACAAAGGCGCCGCGTCTGGACAAGATTGAAGCGTCCGCCGTCGAGTGACAGCCGAAGAGCTAACGGCACGCCAGCCAGCCTGATTTAGGAGAAAGTCCATGAAATTGCCGATTTACCTTGATTACTCAGCGACCACCCCGGTTGATCCGCGTGTCGCGCAAAAGATGAGCGAATGCCTGCTGGTTGACGGAAACTTCGGCAACCCGGCGTCCCGTTCCCACGTGTTCGGCTGGAAAGCTGAAGAGGCCGTGGAAAACGCTCGTCGCCAGGTCGCTGACCTGGTGAATGCCGACCCACGTGAAATCGTCTGGACCTCCGGTGCCACCGAGTCCGACAACCTGGCAATCAAGGGTGCGGCGCATTTCTACGCGACCAAAGGCAAACACCTGATCACCACCAAGATTGAGCACAAGGCTGTCCTCGACACCATGCGCCAACTGGAACGTGAAGGTTTTGAGGTCACCTACCTCGAGCCAACCACCGACGGTATCGTGACCCCGGCGATGATCGAAGCAGCGATGCGTGAAGACACCATCCTGGTTTCCGTGATCCACGTGAACAACGAAATCGGCACCATCAACGACATCGCCGCCATCGGCGAGTTGACCCGCTCCAAGGGCGTGTTGCTGCACGTCGACGCCGCTCAGTCCACCGGCAAGGTCGACATCGACCTGTCGAAACTGAAGGTCGACCTGATGTCGTTCTCTGCCCACAAGACCTACGGCCCTAAAGGCATTGGCGCGCTCTACGTGAGCCGCAAGCCACGCGTGCGTATCGAAGCCACCATGCACGGCGGCGGTCACGAGCGCGGCATGCGTTCCGGCACCCTGGCGACCCACCAGATCGTCGGCATCGGCGAAGCATTCCGTGTAGCCAAGGAAGACATGGCTGCCGAAAACGTGCGCATCAAGGCCCTGAGCGATCGCTTCTACAAGCAGGTCGAGCACCTTGAAGAGCTGTACATCAACGGCAGCATGACCGCCCGTGTACCGCACAACCTGAATTTGAGCTTCAACTACGTCGAAGGCGAGTCGCTGATCATGGCGCTCAAGGATCTGGCGGTTTCGTCCGGTTCGGCCTGCACCTCGGCTTCCCTTGAGCCGTCCTACGTCCTGCGCGCCCTGGGCCGCAACGACGAACTGGCTCACAGCTCGATCCGCTTTACGTTCGGCCGTTTCACCACCGAAGAAGAAGTCGACTACGCCGCGCAGAAAGTCTGCGAGGCCGTCACCAAGCTGCGTACCTTGTCCCCGCTGTGGGACATGTACAAGGACGGTGTCGACATTTCCAAGATCGAGTGGGCGGCACACTAACTATAGAAGCCGCCACCCAAAAGGCTCTGTAAAGACGTGGCGGAAAACGCAGGCGTGTTTACAGGGTTCCAGAGCGGCCCTGATGAGTGAGGATTCAGTACCATGGCTTACAGCGAAAAGGTCATCGACCACTACGAAAACCCGCGCAACGTCGGCAAGATGAACGCGGAAGACCCTGATGTCGGCACCGGCATGGTCGGCGCTCCGGCGTGCGGCGACGTTATGCGTCTGCAGATCAAGGTCAACGAAGCTGGCGTTATCGAAGACGCCAAGTTCAAGACTTACGGTTGCGGTTCGGCCATCGCCTCCAGCTCCCTGGCGACCGAATGGATGAAAGGCAAGACTCTGGATGAGGCTGTGACTATCAGCAACACCCAGCTGGCCGAAGAACTGGCCCTGCCGCCAGTGAAAATCCACTGCTCGGTACTCGCAGAAGACGCCATCAAGGCGGCTGTTCGCGACTACAAGCAGAAGAAAGGCTTGATCTAAGCATTTGGCGACGAGTAAGGAGTCACGATGGCTATCAGCATGACAGAAGCGGCTGCGCAGCACATTCGCCGTTCCCTGAATGGGCGCGGCAAAGGTGAGGGGATTCGTCTGGGTGTTCGCACCACGGGCTGTTCCGGCCTTGCCTACGTGCTGGAGTTCGTCGACGAGGTGGTTGAGGAAGATCAGGTGTTCGAAAGTCACGGCGAGAAAGTGATCATCGACCCGAAAAGCCTGACCTACCTGGACGGCACCGAACTCGATTTCGTCAAGGAAGGGTTGAACGAAGGCTTCAAGTTCAACAACCCCAACGTACGCGGTGAATGTGGCTGCGGCGAAAGCTTCAACATCTGAGGCTGATTGTGGGTACTCCTTGTCATTTCGCTTTGTTCGAGCTGCAGCCGAGTTTTCGGCTGGACCTTGAACAGCTTGCCACGCGCTACCGTGAACTGGCGCGTGGGGTGCATCCGGACCGCTTCGCTGACGCTTCCGAGCGTGAGCAGCGCCTGGCGCTGGAGCAATCAGCCAGCCTCAACGAAGCCTATCAGACGCTCAAGAACCCTCCCAAGCGCGCGCGTTACCTGCTCGCCATGGGCGGTCGCGAGCTGCCGCTTGAAGTCACGGTCCAGGACCCTGATTTCCTGATGCAGCAGATGCAATGGCGCGAAGAACTCGAAGAGCTGCAGGACGAGGCCGATCTGGCCGGTGTCGCAGTCTTCAAGCGTCGTCTGAAAGTGGCCCAGGATGAACTCAACGAAAGCTTCGCAGCCTGTTGGGATGATGCAGCGCAACGTGAGCAGGCCGAGCGCCTGATGCGGCGCATGCAGTTCCTCGACAAGCTCACCTACGAAGTGCGCCAGTTAGAAGAGCGCCTCGACGATTAACCCAGTGCCGCCCAGGTTGCACGCCTGATATACAGATAAGTCCTGATTACCATGGCCCTACTGCAGATCGCCGAACCCGGCCAAAGTCCTCAACCGCACCAGCGTCGTCTGGCGGTCGGGATTGACTTGGGCACTACCAATTCTCTGGTCGCTGCGTTGCGCAGCGGTCTTTCCGAGCCGCTGCCCGACGCTGATGGCCAGGTTATCCTGCCGTCTGCCGTGCGCTATCACGCTGACCGCACCGAAGTCGGTGAGTCGGCCAAGCTGGCGGCGTCTTCCGATCCTTTGAACACCGTGCTGTCGGTCAAGCGCTTGATGGGTCGTGGTCTGTCCGACGTCAAGCAACTGGGCGACCAGCTGCCGTACCGCTTTGTCGGTGGCGAATCCCATATGCCGTTCATCGACACCATCCAGGGTCCGAAAAGCCCGGTGGAAGTGTCGGCCGATATCCTCAAGGTGTTGCGCCAGCGTGCAGAAACCACCTTGGGCGGCGAACTGGTGGGCGCGGTGATTACTGTTCCTGCGTATTTCGATGACGCTCAGCGCCAGGCCACCAAGGATGCGGCGAAACTGGCCGGCCTGAACGTGCTGCGCCTGCTCAACGAGCCGACCGCGGCCGCAGTGGCTTACGGCCTGGATCAGCACGCCGAAGGCCTGGTGGCTATTTACGACCTGGGCGGCGGCACCTTTGATATTTCGATTCTGCGCCTGACCGGCGGTGTCTTCGAAGTGCTGGCTACCGGTGGCGACACTGCCCTGGGCGGCGACGACTTCGATCACGCCATTGCTGGCTGGATCATCACCAGTGCCGGCTTGTCTGCCGACCTGGACCCGGGCGCGCAACGTAACCTGCTGCAAACTGCCTGCGCCGCTAAAGAAGCGCTGACTGATGCAGCCTCGGTTGAAGTTTCCTACGGTAGCTGGTCGGCCCAACTGACCCGTGAAGCCTTTGATGCGCTGATCGAGCCGATGGTTGCTCGCAGCCTGAAAGCCTGCCGCCGCGCGGTGCGCGACTCAGGTATCGAGCTGGAAGATGTGGCCGCCGTGGTCATGGTGGGCGGTTCGACCCGCGTGCCGCGTGTTCGTGAAGCGGTAGCTGAAGCCTTTGGCCGCCAGCCGCTGACCGAAATCGATCCGGATCAAGTGGTGGCCATTGGTGCTGCGATCCAGGCCGATACCCTTGCCGGTAACAAGCGCGATGGTGGCGAACTGCTTCTTCTCGACGTGATTCCGTTGTCCCTGGGGCTGGAAACCATGGGCGGCCTGATGGAGAAGGTGATTCCACGCAACACCACCATCCCCGTTGCCCGCGCCCAGGACTTCACCACTTACAAAGATGGCCAGACGGCCATGATGATTCATGTGCTGCAAGGCGAGCGTGAGCTGATCAGCGATTGTCGCTCCCTGGCACGCTTCGAATTGCGCGGTATTCCGGCGATGGTGGCCGGTGCGGCGAAGATTCGCGTGACCTTCCAGGTCGACGCCGACGGCTTGCTCAGCGTTGCCGCGCGCGAATTGGCCTCTGGCGTCGAAGCCAGCATCCAGGTCAAGCCGTCCTACGGCCTGACCGACGGCGAAATCGCCAAGATGCTCAAGGATTCGTTCCAGTACGCCGGTGACGACAAGGTCGCCCGCGTGTTGCGTGAGCAGCAAGTCGATGCCCAGCGCCTGCTTGAAGCGGTGCAGGGCGCCCTTGAGGCTGACGGCGAGCGTTTGCTGGATGCCGAAGAGCGCATGGTCATCGACCTGCAGATGCAGGAACTGGCTGAATTGATGAAAGGCACCGATGGTTATGCCATCGAGCAACAGACCAAGCGCCTGTCGCAAGTGACCGATGCCTTTGCCGCCCGTCGTATGGACCAGACGGTGAAAGCCGCCCTGGCGGGCCGCAACTTGAACGAACTTGAGGATTAACTGATGCCGCAGATCATTTTTCTGCCACACGCCGAGCATTGCCCGGACGGTATGGTTGTGGAGGCTGAGACCGGCAAGTCCATTCTCGAAGTCGCTCACGACAACCACATCGAGATCGAAAGCGCCTGCGGCGGCGTCAACGCCTGTACCACTTGCCACTGCATCGTCCGTGAAGGTTTCAACAGCCTTGAAGAGGCTGATGAGCTGGAAGAGGACTATCTTGATAGGGCGTGGGGTCTGGAGCCGACATCGCGCTTGAGCTGTCAGGCTAAAGTGGGAACAGAAGACCTCACTGTCGAAATTCCGAAATATTCGCTCAACCATGCCGCTGAAGCGCCGCACTGATTCAAGGAAGTGTCATGAGTCTTAAATGGGTTGATGTACAAGATATCGCTATCCTGCTGGCCGACGGTCACCCGGACGTGAACCCTTATTCACTGAACTTTGTAGCTTTGCGTGACATGGTCATGGCCTTGCCAGGGTTTGAAGATGATCGGGAACGCGGCGGTGAAAAGGTTCTTGAAGCTATTCAGACTGCCTGGAAAGAAGAGCAGGACTGAAGCCTCCCTTACGCAGTTAGGCAATACCCAAGAACCCGCGTATAATTCGCGGGTTTAATTTTTCGCAAATTACCGTTTCTGGAGTTACACCATGGCTGTTCAACGTACTTTCTCCATCATCAAGCCTGACGCTGTTGCAAAAAACGTCATCGGCGAGATCACCACTCGTTTCGAAAAAGCCGGCCTGAAGGTTGTAGCTTCGAAACTCAAGCAACTGTCCAAGGCTGAAGCTGAAGGCTTCTACGCTGAGCACAGCGCTCGTGGTTTCTTCGGCGACCTGGTTGCCTTCATGATCTCCGGTCCTGTTGTTGTTCAGGTTCTGGAAGGCGAAAACGCTATCGCTCTGAACCGTGAGCTGATGGGCGCTACCAACCCTAAAGAAGCTGCTGCCGGCACCATCCGTGCTGACTTCGCTGAATCGATCGACGCCAACGCCGTTCACGGTTCGGACTCCGAAGCCGCTGCTGCCCGCGAAATCTCGTACTTTTTCGCTGCTACTGAAGTAACCGCTCGCTAAGCATTGGCTTAAAAGAGCGAAGGTGAATCCATGACTACATTGACTGCAAAAACCAACCTGCTGGGTCTGACTCAACAGGAAATGGAAAAATTCTTCGACTCAATCGGGGAGAAGCGTTTTCGTGCCGCTCAGGTAATGAAGTGGATTCACCATCTTGGCGTCGATGATTTCGACGCCATGACGAACGTCAGCAAGGCCCTGCGCGACAAGCTCAAGGTCATTGCCGAAGTTCGCGGCCCCGAAGTGGTCAGCGAGGACATTTCCACCGACGGTACCCGTAAGTGGGTAGTGCGCGTGGCGTCCGGCAGCTGCGTCGAGACCGTGTACATTCCCCAGGGCAAACGCGGCACTTTGTGCGTTTCGTCCCAGGCAGGCTGTGCCCTGGATTGCAGTTTCTGCTCCACCGGCAAGCAAGGTTTCAACAGCAACCTCACCGCCGCCGAAGTGATCGGCCAGGTGTGGATTGCCAATAAATCGTTCGGCAGCATCCCGGCGACCGCCGACCGTGCCATCACCAACGTGGTGATGATGGGCATGGGCGAGCCGCTGCTGAACTTCGACAACGTGGTTGCGGCCATGCACCTGATGATGGACGACCTGGGCTACGGCATCTCCAAGCGCCGTGTGACCCTGTCGACCTCCGGCGTGGTACCGATGATCGATGAGCTGGCCAAGCACATCGACGTCTCCCTGGCGTTGTCGCTGCACGCACCGAATGACGCATTGCGTAACCAATTGGTGCCGATCAACAAGAAGTATCCGCTTAAGATGCTGCTCGAATCTTGCCAGCGCTACATGGCGACCTTGGGCGAAAAACGTGTGTTGACCATTGAGTACACCATGCTCAAGGACATCAACGACAAGGTCGAGCACGCGGTCGAGATGATCGAGTTGCTCAAGAATGTACCGTGCAAGATCAACCTGATTCCGTTTAACCCGTTTCCCCATTCTGGCTACGAGCGGCCGAGCAACAACGCCATCCGCCGTTTCCAGGATCAACTGCACCATGCAGGCTTCAATGTCACCGTGCGCACCACCCGCGGCGAAGACATCGATGCGGCATGTGGCCAATTGGTAGGACAGGTGCTGGATCGCACCCGTCGCAGCGAACGTTATATCGCCGTGCGTGAACTGAGTGCCGCCGACGATATGCCGCAAAGCGCCGCGACTCGAACCTGAGAGAGGATCTCTATGCCCTTGCGCCTTGCGCTGCTTTTGCTTGTTGCCAGCCTCTCGGCTGGCTGTGTTTCATCGGGCCATGACAGTCCGTTGCAAACCGGCAAGGGCCGTGACGAAGCGCGGGCTGCCTACGTGCAGTTGGGCTTGGGGTACTTGCAGCAAGGGATGGCCGAACAGGCCAAGGTGCCGCTGAAGAAGGCCCTTGAACTGGATGGCAGCGATGCTGACGCCAATGCTGCATTGGCCCTGGTGTTCCAGGCCCAGGCCGAGCCCGAACTGGCTGATCAATATTTCCACAAGGCCCTGGCCACACGTCCTGGCGATCCAAGACTGCTGAACAATTACGGCAGTTTTTTGTTTGCGCAGAAACGTTATGACCTGGCGTCCGAATATTTCCAGCAGGCTGCGGCCGATACCCTCTATCCTGAGCGCTCGCGGGTTTTCGAGAACCTCGGGGTTACCTCGATGCGTCTCGGCCAGCGCGACACCGCCCGCCAGCAACTGGAAAAAGCCCTGCACTTGAACCAGCGCCAGCCACGAGCGTTGCTCGAAATGGCTGAGTTGTCCTTCGAAGACAGGCATTATGTGCCGGCACGTGACTATTACGAGCGTTTTAGCCTGCTGAGCGGGCAAAATGCACGTAGTCTATTGCTCGGTGTGCGCCTGGCTGCGGTTCATGAAGAACGCGACAAGGCTGCACGTTTTGGCCAGCAACTCGAACGACTCTATCCCGGTACGCCGGAATATCAGCAATACCTGTCGGAGCAATGATGAAAGCGGCGCACCCGGAAGTTGTAGCAGCTAATCGTGGAAACCCAGGCGAGACCTTGCGTCAGGCCCGCGAAAGCAATGGTTGGTCGCTGGCAGAAGTGGCCCTCAAGCTCAATTTGACCACGACTTCATTGGGCAACCTTGAAGCTGGCGCGTTCGACAAGCTGCCAGGGCATACCTTCGCCCGCGGCTATATCCGCGCCTACGCCAAGTTGCTCGGTATCGACCAGGCCGCATTGGTCCAGGAATTCGACCAGATCACCGGTACCGATTCCCAAGGCAGCAATGTCCATGGTCTGGGCCGCATAGAAGAGCCTGTGCGGGTTTCCCACACTATTTTGCGAATTGTCAGCCTGCTGCTGCTGATCGCCGTGATCGGCGGTGGTTTTGTATGGTGGCAGGACCAGACCGCCCAGCGCGGCAAGGACTTGTCCAGCAACGCCATGGAGCACGTCGAAGTCGAAAGCGCCGACGGCACCACCCAGATTCATCCATTGGACGAGCCGGAAGACCAGGCCGTGGCCCAGGGCCAGGCGGCGCCTGAGGCAGAGCCAGGCGCCGAGCAGCCTGCTTCGGAAGCCGGTACAGCCACCGCAGTGGCCCCTGTGGCACCTGCTCCAGTAGTTGCCGCGACGCCTGCGACTCCGGCTCACACGCCAGCCGCTCCGGCCCATACCCCGGCCGTACCGGCGCAGGCTCCTGTGACAACAACTCCAGTCACCCCGGCAGCCCCGGCGATTTCCGCGCCAACCACCCCGGTACTGATCGCCGGTGATGGCCGAGTACAAATTACCTACGTCGCTGACTGCTGGACGCAAGTCTCCGATGGCAACGGCAAGGTGCTGTTCAGTGGTCTGAAGCGTAAGGGAGATACACTTGACCAGGGCGGCAAGCCTCCTTTGACGCTGCGTCTGGGCTTCGCCCGTGGCGCGCAAGTGGCCTACAACGGCCAGCCTGTGGACGTGGCGCCGTTCACCAGTGGCGAGACTGCTCGCCTCAAGTTGGGACAATAAAGTCATGCACGGCGAATCTCCAATCAAACGTCGCGTATCGCGCAAGATCTGGGTCGGCTCGGTGCCGGTGGGCGGCGATGCCCCCATTGCTGTACAGAGCATGACCAACAGCGACACCAATGATGTGGCAGCCACTGTCGCCCAGATCAATCGTCTGGAAGCGGCTGGCGTCGACATCGTGCGGGTTTCTGTGCCGGACATGGATGCTGCCGAAGCCTTTGGCCGCATCAAGCAGTTGGTCAAGGTGCCGCTGGTCGCCGATATCCACTTCGACTACAAAATCGCGTTGCGCGTGGCCGAACTGGGCGTCGATTGCCTGCGTATCAACCCGGGCAACATCGGTCGCGAAGACCGGGTTCGCGCCGTGGTGGATGCCGCCCGTGATCGCGGGATTCCAATCCGCATCGGCGTCAACGCCGGTTCCCTGGAAAAAGACCTGCAAAAGAAATACGGCGAGCCGACTCCGGCTGCATTGGTCGAGTCCGCGTTGCGCCACGTTGAACACCTTGAACGCCTGAATTTCCAGGACTTCAAGGTCAGCGTAAAGGCTTCCGACGTGTTCATGGCGGTAGAAGCGTACCGCCTGCTGGCCAAGGAAATCGTCCAGCCATTGCACTTAGGGATTACCGAAGCCGGCGGTTTACGCTCAGGCACAGTGAAATCTGCGGTGGGTCTCGGTATGCTGCTGGCCGACGGGATTGGCGATACCATTCGCATCTCCCTCGCGGCAGACCCGGTAGAGGAAGTGAAAGTCGGCTACGACATTCTCAAATCCCTGCATTTGCGTTCCCGTGGCATCAACTTCATTGCCTGCCCGAGCTGCTCGCGGCAGAACTTCGACGTGGTGAAAACCATGAACGAACTGGAAGTACGCCTCGAAGACCTGCTGGTGCCGCTGGATGTTGCGGTGATTGGCTGTGTGGTCAACGGGCCGGGTGAGGCCAAAGAGGCCCATGTGGGCCTGACCGGTGGTACGCCAAACCTGATCTACATCGACGGCAAGCCGTCGCAGAAATTGACGAATGACAATCTGGTGGATGAGCTGGAACGGCTGATCCGCCAGAAAGCGGCCGAAAAGGTCGAAGCTGACGCAGCGGTTATCGCGCGCGGCTGATCGAACGAATTTAAGGATTTGATGTGAGCAAGTCTCTGCAAGCCATTCGTGGCATGAATGACATCCTGCCTGAGCAGACGCCCCTGTGGCGCTACTTCGAGGGCACTGTCGCGCGTCTGTTGGATAACTACGGTTACAAGCAGATCCGCATGCCGATCGTCGAGTTCACCGAGCTGTTCAAGCGCTCCATCGGTGAAGTGACCGATATCGTCGAAAAAGAGATGTACACCTTCGAAGACCGCAACGGCGATTCCCTGACCCTGCGTCCCGAAGGTACTGCCGCCTGTGTGCGTGCGGTGCTCGAACATGGCCTAACCGGCGGTGGCCAGCCGCAGAAGCTCTGGTACATCGGCCCGATGTTCCGCCACGAGCGTCCGCAAAAAGGCCGTTATCGCCAGTTCCACCAGATCGGCCTGGAAGTGTTCAACCTCGACGGTCCGGACATCGACGCCGAGCTGATCGTGCTGACCTGGCGCCTGTGGGGCATGCTGGGCATCCGTGATGCGGTCAAGCTTGAACTCAACAGCCTGGGCACCAGCGAATCCCGGGGCCGCTACCGCGAAGCCCTGGTTGAATTCCTGTCGGGCCACCTGGACAAGCTGGACGAAGACAGCCAGCGCCGCCTGAAAACCAACCCGCTGCGGGTACTGGACACCAAGAACGCCGAGACCCAGGCCGTACTCGTGGACGCGCCGAAAATGGCCGACTACCTGGACGACGAGTCCCGTATCCACTTCGAGGGCCTCAAGGCTCGCCTGGATGCGGCCGGTATTCCTTACGTCATCAACCCGAAACTGGTGCGTGGCCTCGATTACTACAGCAAGACCGTGTTCGAGTGGGTCACCGACAAGCTCGGCGCCCAGGGCACCGTGTGTGCCGGTGGCCGTTACGACGGCCTGGTCGAGCAGATGGGCGGCAAGCCGACCACCGGTGTTGGTTTTGCCATGGGTATCGAGCGGCTGATCCTGCTGCTGGAAACCCTGGAGCAGGTCCCCGAAGAAATCTCCCGTCAGGTGGACGTGTACTTCTGTGCCTTTGGCGAGGCGGCCGAACTGGCTGCCCTGGCCCTGAGCGAGAAGCTGCGCGACCAACTGCCGAACCTGCGCCTGCAAGTCAATGCCGGCGCCGGCAGCTTCAAAAGCCAGTTCAAGAAAGCCGACAAGAGCGGTGCGCTGTATGCACTGATCCTGGGTGATGATGAGTTGGCCCAGCAAGTGGTAAGTTTCAAACCCCTGCGTGGTCAGGGTGAACAACAAAGCATTGCCTTTGATGCGCTTGCAGCGCACCTGGCCACCTGCATCGTGCAGGGTTGAAGCTGTCAAACAGCCGATTTAGCGATTAAGGAGTATTGGGGTGTCGAGTACTGATGATGACCAGCTGGCCGAGTTCAAAGACTGGTGGCAGCGCAACGGCAAGCCCCTGGTCACTGGCGGCTTGCTGGCTTTAGTAGTGGTGTTCGGCTGGCAAGCCTGGCACAAGTATCAGGCTAACCAGTCGCAAGGCGCCTCGATTATCTATCAGCAATTGCTGGAAACCACGCTGACGCCAAGCGGCAAGCCGGACCTCGCCCAAGTGGCAGACCTGGCCGGCAAGCTGAAGAGCGAATTCGGTGGTAGCACCTACGCGCAGTACGGCAGCCTGTTCGTCGCAAAAGTTGCGGTGGACAACGGCAAGCTGGATGACGCAGCCTCCGAGCTGAAAGCCATCACCGACAAGCCGGCCAACCCGACACTGGGTGAAATCGCACGTCAGCGTCTGGCTCAGGTACTGGCGGCACAGAACAAGGCCGACGACGCACTGAAATTGCTCGACGGCGATGCTGACAAGGCATTCCTGGCTACTCGTGAAGAGCTCAAGGGCGACCTGCTGGTCCAATTGGGTCGTACCGACGAAGCCAATGCTGCGTACCAAAAAGCCAAGGCGGCGCTGTCTGATGAAGCGGCGGTCGGTGGCTTACAAATCAAGCTCGACGACTTGGCCAAAGGGGATGCGTGACGTGATCCGTTGGAAACATGCAGCATTGCTGGCTCTGGCCGTTTTGGCCGCGGGTTGCAGCAGCAACAGCAAAAAAGAACTGCCTCCGGCCGAGCTGACCAGCTTCAAGGAAGAAGTGGTCCTGCAAAAGCAGTGGAGCCGCTCCATTGGTGACGGTCAGGGCGACCTGTACAACCTGATGGTCCCGGCGATCGACGGTGACACCATCTTCGCCGCAGACTCCACCGGCGTTGTGGTCTCCATGGATCGCATGAACGGCGACGTCAAATGGAAGAAAGACCTCGAACTGCCTGTGTCCGGCGCCGTTGGCGTGGGTTCCGGCCTGGTGCTGCTCGGCACGCTGAAAGGCGATGTCGTGGCACTGGATTCGAGCACCGGTGAAGAGAAATGGCGCGCTCGCGTGACCAGTGAAGTGCTCTCGCCACCGGCTACCAACGGTGACGTGGTTGTGGTTCAGACCCAGGATGACCGTGTGATCGGCCTCGACGCCGCCACTGGTAACCAGCGCTGGTTGTACGACAGCACGCCGGCGGTCCTGACCTTGCGCGGTACCAGCGGTCCGGTTGTGACCAGTAACTTGGCACTGGCAGGCCTGTCGACCGGTAAAGTGGTCGCCCTGGACACCCAGAACGGCGTGCCGGCCTGGGAAACCCGGGTCGCTATTCCTCAGGGCCGTTCGGAGCTGGACCGCGTAGTGGACATCGACGGTGGCTTGCTGCTGTCGGGTGATACCCTTTATGTCGCCACTTATCAGGGCCGTGTCGCGGCGCTGGACGTACAGAGCGGCCGGATCAACTGGCAGCGTGATGCTTCCAGCTACGCCGGTGTCGCCCAAGGGTTTGGCAGCGTCTACGTAAGCCTGGCGTCCGGCACCGTTGAAAGTGTCGACGAGCGTTCCACCACTGCATTGTGGAGCAACGACTCTCTGGCCCGCCGTCAACTGTCGGCACCGGAAGTGTTCTCCAGCTATGTAGCGGTAGGCGACTTTGAAGGTTACCTGCACCTGCTGAGCCAGGTGGACGGTCGCTTCGTGGGTCGCGAACGCATCGACAGCGACGGCCTGCGTGCCCGTCCGCTGGTGGTAGGCAACATGCTTTACGTGTATGGCAACAGCGGCAAACTGGAAGCGCTGACCATCAAGTAAGAACTATGCTTGGGGGGCTACCCCTCAGGCAGCTTCACCTGTAGGAGCAAGCTCGCTCCTACAGTCGAGCACCAGCCGCTGCCTTGCAGCGGCTTTTGTATTTTCTGAAATAACGAAGTGGAGAGCCGCATGGTTCCCGTAATCGCCCTGGTGGGCCGACCGAACG
Source organism: Pseudomonas yamanorum (assembly GCF_013386765.1). Lineage (GTDB taxonomy): Bacteria > Pseudomonadota > Gammaproteobacteria > Pseudomonadales > Pseudomonadaceae > Aquipseudomonas > Aquipseudomonas yamanorum_A. The sequence continues at coordinate 92,423 of NZ_JACARE010000038.1, read as the reverse complement.
TCGGCAAGTCCACCTTGTTCAACCGCCTGACCAGGACTCGCGACGCCATCGTCGGCGACTTGTCCGGTCTGACCCGTGATCGCCAATACGGTGAGGCAAAGTGGCAAGGGCGCTCCTACATTATTGTCGACACCGGTGGTATCTCCGGTGACGAGCATGGCATGGACGAAAAGATGGCCGAGCAGTCGCTGCTGGCCATTGAAGAAGCCGATGTCGTGTTGTTCCTGGTGGACGCCCGCGCGGGCTACACCGCTGCCGACCAGATGATTGGCGAGCACCTGCGCAAGCGCAACAAGCGTTCCTACGTGGTGGCCAACAAGATCGACAACATCGATCCTGAGATGGCCCGTGCCGAATTCAGCCCGATGGGCCTGGGCGACGCGATTCCGATCGCCGGTGCCCACGGTCGTGGCATCACCCAGATGCTGGAAATCGCCCTGCGCGACTTCCCGCGTGATGACGTGGATGAAGTCGAAGGCGAAGAAGAGATCGTTGCCGAAGGCGAGGAAGCCAAGCGCATTCCTGGCCCAAGCGAAAAAGACGGTATCAAGATCGCGATCATCGGCCGCCCGAACGTCGGCAAGTCGACCCTGGTCAACCGGATGCTCGGTGAAGATCGGGTTATCGTCTATGACGAGCCTGGTACCACCCGCGACAGTATCTACATCCCGTTCGAGCGTAACGACGAGAAGTACACGCTGATCGACACAGCCGGTGTGCGCAAGCGTGGCAAGATCCACGAGGAAGTTGAAAAGTTCTCGGTGGTGAAAACCCTGCAGGCGATCAAAGACGCCAACGTGGTGATCTTCGTCATGGACGCCCGCGAAGGCGTGGTAGACCACGACCTGAACTTGCTGGGCTTTGCCCTGGAAGCCGGTCGCGCCCTGGTGATCGCGATCAACAAGTGGGACGGCATGACGCCGAGCGAGCGCGATTTCGTCAAGATCGAGCTGCAGCGTCGCCTGTTCTTCGTCGAGTTCGCCGATATTCACTTTATCTCGGCACTGCACGGTACCGGCGTGGGCAACCTCTACGCTTCGGTGCAGAACTCGTTCAAGTCCGCGGTCACCCGCTGGCCAACCAACCGCCTGACCCAGATTCTTGAAGATGCGGTCAGCGAGCACGCGCCACCGATGGTCAACAACCGTCGGATCAAGCTGCGTTACGCTCACTTGGGTGGTGCCAACCCGCCGATTATCGTGATCCACGGTAACCAGCTGGAGAAAGTGCCGAAGTCTTACGTGCGTTACCTGGAAAACACCTATCGCCGTGTCTTGAAGCTGGTCGGCACGCCGATCCGTATCGAGTTCAAGGGCGGTGAGAACCCGTACGAAGGCAACAAGAACAGCCTCACCGACCGCCAGGTAAACAAAAAGCGCCGGATGATGACGCACCACAAGAAAGCCGACAAAAAGCGCCGCGACAAGCGCTGATCCTGATCGGTTGAAAAAGGGCTCTTTCAGAGCCCTTTTTTGTGCCTGGCGGTTGACCCTTCGCGGCATGCAGCTTAAAACTGGGAGCTCACCGCAAGGGGCGCCCCGATGATCACCAGCAAGCTGCCGAATGTCGGCACCACCATCTTCACCACCATGTCACAACTCGCTGCCGAAACCGGTGCGCTCAACCTGTCCCAGGGTTTTCCCGACTTCAACGGGCCTCAGGGTTTGCTTGATGGCGTGGGCAAGCATATCGCCCTAGGCCATAACCAATACGCACCCATGACCGGCCTGCCGGTGCTGCGCCAGCAAGTGGCGGCCAAGATCGCCCGCAGCTATGGCGCAACGGTGAATGCCGACAGCGAAGTGACCATCACCCCAGGCGCCACCGAAGCGATCTTCTGCGCGATCCAGGCGGTGATCCGCAGTGGTGATGAGGTCATTGTGTTCGATCCTGCCTACGACAGCTACGAGCCCTCGGTAGAGCTGGCGGGCGGTCGCTGCGTGCATGTGCAACTGGGCCTGCATGACTTCGCCCTGGACTTTGAGCGGCTGCGTGCTGCGCTGTCACCGCGCACCCGCATGATCATCCTCAACAGCCCGCACAACCCCACAGGCGCCCTGATCAGCCGCGCCGAGCTGGACCAGTTGGCCGAGTTGATCCGCGACCGCGATATCTACCTGGTCAGCGACGAGGTCTACGAGCACCTGGTATTCGACGGTGTGCCCCACGTCAGCGTGCTGGCCCACGAAGAGCTGTACCAGCGTGCGTTCGTGGTCAGCTCGTTCGGCAAGACCTACCACGTCACGGGCTGGAAAACCGGCTACGTTGTCGCGCCGCCGGCCCTCAGCGCCGAGCTGCGCAAGGTGCATCAATATGTCAACTTTTGCGGCGTGACCCCGTTGCAGTACGCTTTGGCAGACTTCATGGCCGAACACCCGGAGCATGTCGAGGAGCTGCCGGCTTTCTATCAAGCCAAGCGCGACCTGTTCTGCGACCTGCTGGAACCTTCGCGTTTCAGCTTTACCCGGGTGGCCGGTACCTACTTCCAACTGGTGGATTACTCACAGATTCGCCCGGACCTGGATGACGTCGCCATGTCGCTGTGGATGACCCGCGAACATGGCGTGGCCACCATCCCGGTCTCGGTGTTCTACCAGAACCCACCGCAAGGCCAGCGCCTGGTGCGCCTGTGCTTCGCCAAACGCGAGGAGACGCTGCGCCAAGCAGCCGAGAAACTATGCGTGATCTGAGTACGTTACCCAACCTGAACATTGCCCTGGTGCAAACGACCCTGGCCTGGCATGACCGCCAGGCCAACCTCGAGCATTTCGATCTGCTGCTGGAGCAGGCGAGGGGGGCCGACCTGATCGTGCTGCCGGAGATGTTCACCACCGGTTTTTCGATGGAATCGGAAACGCTCGCCGAGCCCGAAAACGGCCCCACCCATCAATGGCTCCAGGCCCAGGCGAAGAAGTACAACGCGGTGATCACCGGCAGTGTGATCATCCAGGCCGCCGACCGCAGTCATCGCAACCGCTTGCTCTGGGCGCGCCCGGATGGCGAGGTGTTGCACTACGACAAGCGCCACTTGTTCCGCATGGCCGGTGAGCACGATCACTACACCCCCGGCGAGCGTCAGGTGCAGTTCGAACTCAAGGGCTGGCGGATTCGTCCGTTGATCTGCTACGACCTGCGCTTCCCGGTGTGGAGCCGTGACGCCCAGGACACTGACTTGCTGCTGTACACCGCCAACTGGCCGGGCGCACGGCGACAGCATTGGAACCGCCTGCTGCCGGCACGGGCCATCGAAAACCTGTGCTACGTGGCGGCGGTGAACCGGGTGGGCACGGACGGCAAGGGTTTTGCCTATACCGGTGACAGCCAGGTCCTGGACTTCCAGGGAGAAAGCCTGCTGAGCGCAGGGGAGGCGGACGGAGTGTTCCAGGTGTGCCTGGATGCATCGGAATTGGCGGCGTATCGCACACGCTTTCCGGCGAACCTGGATGCGGATAGCTTCGAGTTCACCTGAACGGTTTTCGTCGCCTGATAGATTGCTATCGCGGGCAAGCCCGGCTCCCACATTTGATCTGAGTTGTCTGGAGGAATGCATTCCCCTGTGGGAGCCGGGCTTGCCCGCGATGGGGCCCTGACAGCCACCACAAGTTCCGAGCCCAAAAAAGGCCCCTGGACGCTCATCCAGGGGCCTTTTGCATTTGCGCGGCAGTGCTTACGCCGCTTTCGCTTCCAACTGGCTCAACGAACGGTTCAGCGCGCTGAACACGGCCTTGAAGCTCGCCGTGGTGATGTTTTCATCAATGCCCACGCCGTGCACCGGACGCTCACCGTTCACCCGCAGCTCAATGTAGGCTGCGGCCTTGGCATTGGTGCCCGCGCCAATCGCGTGCTCGTTGTAGTCCATGATCTCCACGCCAATCGGCAGCCCGGCCACCAGCGCTTCCAGGGCGCCGTTGCCTTTGCCGTGCCAGCGCAGGTTGGTTTCGCCCTGGCCCTTGCCGGAGACTTCAACTTCCACCGAGCTGTTGCCGTTCTCTTCCTGCAAGCGATGGCTGACCAGCGCGTACGGGGTGTTGGCTTGCAGGTATTCACGTTGCAACAGGCTGTAGATCTGCGCTGCGGTCATCTCCAGGCCCACACGGTCGGTTTCGGCCTGTACTACCTGGCTGAACTCGATCTGCATGCGGCGCGGCAAGCTGATGCCGTATTCCTGCTCCAGCAGGTAGGCGATGCCGCCTTTGCCCGACTGGCTGTTGACTCGAATCACCGCCTCGTAGCTGCGGCCAATGTCGGCCGGGTCGATCGGCAAGTACGGCACTTCCCACAGGGCGTCGTCTTTCTGCTGGGTGAAGCCCTTGCGGATCGCGTCCTGGTGGGAGCCGGAGAAGGCGGTGTGAACCAGATCGCCAACGTACGGGTGACGCGGGTGCACCGGTATCTGGTTGCACTCTTCGACGACTTTGCGGATGCCGTCGATGTCGGAGAAGTCCAGCTGCGGGTCGAGGCCCTGGGTGTACATGTTCAACGCCACGGTCACCAGGTCGACGTTGCCGGTACGCTCGCCGTTGCCGAACAGGCAGCCTTCGACGCGATCAGCGCCGGCCATCAGGCCCAGCTCGGTGGCGGCGACGCCAGTGCCACGGTCGTTGTGGGTGTGCAGGCTGATGATCACGCTGTCACGACGGTTGATATGGCGACCGAACCACTCGATCTGGTCGGCATAGATGTTCGGGGTGGCGCATTCAACGGTGGCCGGCAGGTTGAGGATCACCTTGTGCTCGGGCGTCGGGTTCCAGACTTCGATCACCGCGTCACAGACTTCCTTGGCGAACTCAAGCTCAGTGGCGCTGAAAGTCTCTGGCGAGTACTCGAAGGTCCACTGGGTTTCCGGCTGCTGGGCAGCGTATTTGACGAACAGCTTGGCCGCGTTGACCGCGATGGCCTTGATGCCGTCCTTGTCCTGGTTGAACACGATGCGGCGGAACGACGGTGAGGTGGCGTTGTACAAGTGAACGATGGCTTTCTTCGCGCCGCGCAGGGATTCGAAGGTGCGGGCGATCAAGTCTTCACGGCCCTGGGTCAGCACCTGGATGGTGGTGTCCGCGGGGATGTGGTTGTCTTCGATCAGGGTGCGCACGAAGTCGAAATCGGTTTGCGAGGCAGCCGGGAAGGAAGCTTCGATTTCCTTCACGCCGACGGCGACCAGGGTCTTCCAGAAGCGCAGCTTTTTCACCGCGTCCATCGGTTCGATCAGCGACTGGTTGCCGTCGCGCAAGTCGGAACTGCACCAGATCGGCGCGGCGGTGATGGTCTTCGACGGCCAGGTGCGGTCCGGGATATCAATGGTCGGAAACGCGCGGTACTTCGAAGACGGGTCTTTGAGCATGCTCATCTGGAGAATCCTTGTTGTAGGGCCGAGAAAAGGCGGCCTGCCATGGAACTACTGTTTGGGGATAAAGCTGGGACGAGGCGGTTCGATTCAGCCTGGCAGTCGTGCGCTGACTAGGCACAGGCTGCGGTGCTGGCGAAGCTGAATGAGGGTGTGAGAGGTTTTCATAGGTCCAACCCTAATCGTGGGCAGGAGAGATGGCAAGTAGTCTGAAAAAATTGATAGGAATTCTCCATAAATTGGTATTTATGGCTATTTATTGTCGTTTTAATCAGAGTTTGTTGGTTTTGTTGCGGCGGCGTCCCAAGCTGTGCAATTTAAAAGGGCGGGGTGCTGTCGGCACGATATCCCCGTCGGGATGCGCGATGGTGAGGGGATCCCATCGCGCACCAAACGCACTCAACTGATTTTCTGGAAAATCTGATAGTCCCCGGCCGTATGACCACTCGCTACGCTTCTCCCGGGATCCTTCGGTATTGACGGACCACTGATGGCAATGCTCCCGTTCGATGTCGTCGTCGGGTAAACGCCGATCCCGACGCCACCGGTCAGTTCGGCGAGGCCCGGAATGTTTCGAGCCGTGTTCATATGGGACCTGCCAACCAAGGCCAGTATTTTTTCGCCTGGCTTGCGGTTTTGCAGGATGCGTGTGGCGTAGTAGTTGAACTCCTGCAGGCGGGTAATGCCCTTGTCGTTGTCTGCGACGTCCTTGTAGAAACCGGGCATATCCGATCGTCGGGTCAGGTAGCGATGGTCGAGGGCTTTAATTGTTATGCCATGTTCATGAGCAAGCTGAGTCAGTTCCGAAAGCGTGGGCGATGAGCCGTCCGGCCGTCCACTGCCCATACCCACATCGACGACTCGGCCTGCGGCATCGGTTTCCACATTTTCAAGCGCGATGGTGGTGACACCGGCCTCTTTGAGGGCCTGCATATTCTCTTTGATCAGCTGAAAACTGGCGATTTCGTTGTGAAGCTCGCCAAGTACGACAATGTCACTGGTTTTGTAGGCATCACGAAACAGATCTGCAGGCGATGTATTGGGTGCGAGCGTCAGCCGAGGTGGGCGCGGCGGCATTTGACCGCCTGCGACCATAGACTGGTAGAAACGCTGGGCATCCCGTCTGAACCAATGCCTGGCCACCGGCAGCGCTGCCGGGGTGAAATCGGCCTCGATCAGCCGACCGTTGCTGCGGCTGACATATTCGGTTTCGGGTAGTTGTTTCCCACCTCCCGGCAGTTCATTCAGTCGCCATTCGCCATTTCCTGCAGATTGCACAGAAGCCACTATTTTGCTGCTCCTGGGTGCCGTCGGCGAGGCATTGGGGTCCACGATATTGACCCGCCCGCTGCGTGCGTGAAAGGCTGAATCGATCTGATAGACCTTGTTCTCCCCAGTGTTATCGGTAAAGCGCACATACCAATGCTCGCCGACGTTGTAGGTGCCGTCCGGTCTTAGCGGGCGCCCCTGGATCAGCGTATCCGGCACGGCGTAGCGGCTCAGATCACGGCCTGGACTCGGGAAGGGGGCTGAGCTTGGGGGAACAGTATTCGGGATGCTCGCACCTGGCGTCGGTAGCGGGCTTCCCTGGGACAGTGGGGCTATGGCAATCGAGGGCTTGAGTACTGGCCGCAGTGGCGAGGTGCGAACCAGCGGGATGCCCGTCGCCGACGTCGCAAAATCGGCATAGATCCCACGCACCAGTGTTGGATGCTTGATCAGTTTGGGTATGACCCTGGCGTTGGCGCGTAGCGCCGTTAACCCGGCTTTTCCTAACCGGACGGCTGTGGAAGCGACCTTACCGAGCACCGGCAGCAGGTCCAGGAATATTGTGGCGACTTCAACCCCGAACTGGATCTTGTTGGCGGTCGATTCTGCCGCCACTTCAGCGCTGCTGACTGACTGGTAGTCGGCATTATCCACCAGCAGTTGTACCTGTTGTTTGTACAACGCGTCCTGGGCATCACCCGTGATGGGCGAAAGGGTATTGGTGTCGCCCGTGAGCTTGAGCGTCTTGACGAATGCATCGATGGCAGTGATCGGATTCCGGCTCAGGTTGGTGGCTTGATTCGTGAGCGCGGTCTTGGCTTTATCAACGTCATCTTTACTGACGGGCGACTTTCGGTTCGCGGTGTATAGCCGCCATTCGTTTTTTTCCAGCAGGGTGTCGAGTGCTTGCTGATCCGCCACTTCGCGAAAGGTCACTCCGTCGGGGGCATTGGGCGTATACAGCACCCGCTCCGGGTCCTTGCCATTACCGATAACCATCACGCCCTGCACGGGCAAGCCGCGTTGATGGAGTGCATGGGTAACGATGGCTTGGCCATCGACTGTCGGACGGTTGGCCGGGTCGGGGTAGTCCAGCACAGCCGCGACCCATTGCGCCCCACGTTTGCTGGTTGTGTCTTCTTTCGCTTCAGCGGCGTAGGCAGAAGGATTCAGCTCTGCGAGAAAAGCTTCTTTACGCATTTGGTCGGCCTGGCTGGCCTTCCAGGCTTCGCGCCTGTCACCTGCCGGCCCCGACTCGGCGTCCGGCGCCAGTTCACTCTTCAGCAGGCGGGGGTACTCACCGCCCACATCGGCCCTGTTGACCAGCGCCTTGAGCTGCTCGGTGTCGAGGACGATGGGGTTGCCGCTGGCGTCCAGTATGGGCTTGCCCTGCTTATCCTTCAGCGGCAGCGTCAGGGTGGTCTGTGTAAATGTGGATGTTTCGCCGGCAGCGAACGCGGTGGGGTTTTTCAGGGCCAGGTCGGTCAGCGACAGGTGTATGTTTTTTACGAAAGGCGCTTGAGGGAGACCAGGGCGGCCCGTATGGATACGGGTCTTGGTGTGTGCCAGGACCATCAATTGATCGGCATCCACCTCTGCCGTCGGGTACTGCTGCTTTATCGATGCATTCATCCGGTCCCGGGCGAAAGTGGCCAGGGAGGGTATTGTCTCAATCTGCGGGGTCAGTGCGTTCGCGCTTTTCTCTTCGGCCTGCTCCAGTTGCTCAAAGCGTATTTCCTGGTCCGGGGTGAGGTTTTTCAGCCACTCGGGTTGCAGTTTGTCGGCCAGTTTCTGGTTGCGTGCCTGCATGGCATTGCTGCCATCCAGCAGGTATGACCAGTCGGCAGCCTTATCAATGGCCTGATGTAATGGCGTGGTGGATTGAGCGGATGCAGTGGCAAGGCCCATGTTGATTTCGGCCTGCTGGCGCTTGAGCATGCCGGGCAAGCTTTCGGCCAGCACATCCCCGGCCAGAGGTTCGGCGCTGAGCATCAGGTCGTCCCCGGTGGGTGGGTTCGCCCGGTTTTGCAACGATAGCGGTAGCGTCTGCAACAGCAGGTTGGCGTCTGTTGCGCCTTGATCCAGGCGTAGCGCCAACGTTTCGCGTGCCTGGGCGGGGGTTGCGAATTCTTCGAAGCCTTCGCCGGGTGTATACAGCACGACCGGGCCATTGGCCTCGTCGAGCGCCAGGGATCTGCCTTTGGGCCAGGTCGGCGGGGTGGAGAAGGCCCCGTCAGTCTGGGTGATGAGAAAAGTGCCGGCGAGTAAAGCACCACGCTCGGTGCCGTCATCCAGGGTGAGTGGATACACACCCGGACGGGCGCCGTCGGCAAAGGCTTTCTCCCGTTCGGCGAGCGTGGGGTATTGCAGTGCAGCGTCGATCAGTTGTTTGCCTGCCGGGCTCAGGGTGCCATCACTTGCGCGCAAGGCTGCCAGTGTCGACAGTTGGCGCTTGTGCAGGGTCAACAGCTCGTCCTGCGGCGACTCCAATACCTGCGGGTTTGTTTTTGACGGGCGTGGTGTCGTCCAGAAGGCGAGTGCCGCCTCGGGATATTGCGTGGTGATGCGCTGGGCGATGGTGCTTAACGAGTGGGTTGTGTCGATGAGTTCCGGCGGTTGACTGGCTGTGCGTTGGCTGAATATGCCCGACTGCACGTCGGCGTCTTCGTCAGCGTGCTTGCCGGGCTGGTTCGACAGTTCTGCAATCTTTTTATCCAGAGCCTCCAGAAGGGGTTGCTCGGAGAGTGTTTTGATACTGCCATCGCTCTGGCTGATCCAGCGTTTGAAGGTCAACGTTGCTGGATTGAGATGAGGCTGGTCGGCAAGCATCGCGGCCACTTGTTGCAGTTGGACATCCTTGAAGTTCGGTTGCTGGCCATGCAGCTTTTGCATGGCGAGCGCGAGGGAGTTGTGTTGAGTGAGGAAGGCTTGTTGATCGCCGACGTTGAAGTGTCCCGCGAGCGTTGAGCGTTGCTCCGGTGGTATGCCTGTCGAACCGGGCAACGGGGCAGGCTGGGTGATATTGGCGGCGGACGTCAGTGCGAAGGCGGGCGGCTGGATCGAAGGGGGATGTATCGGCATCACGGTGGGACTAACCATAAACGAAACCTCACAGTATTTGAATGTCGTCGTTACGCTCCTTGTAAGTCAGATGGGTGAGGGTTCACGGTGAGTCGGTTCCTGCTGAAACTGTAAGCAAAGTGCGCTGCACCGATTCGGGTGCAGCGCAGCCGTCAAGGCTGAAACGCCCCGATAAAGATCGCCGGATCAACCCGTGCGTCGTTCAGGCTGATGTTCCAATGCATATGCGGTCCGGTCGCCCGGCCGGTGGAGCCGACCTTGCCCACCACTGCACCGCGTGCCAGTTGCTGGCCCACGCTCACATCTATTTTCGACATATGGCAGAACATGCTGATAAAGCCTTGGCCATGGTCGACAAACACGGTGTTACCGTTGAAGAAGTAGTTGCCGGTAAGAATCACCTTGCCCGCCGCCGGCGTCTTGATCGGCGTTCCTGCGCCCACGGCAAAGTCCAGCCCCGAATGCGGATTACGCTCCTCGCCATTGAAGAAACGTCGTACGCCGAACTTGCTCGACAGCGGCCCGTTCACCGGCTTGTCCAGCAACAGGTTGCTCGGTGTATTCGGGCTGAAACTGCGATACGCCTTGAGCTGGACCGCCAGCTCGCCTTCGATGCGTTTGAGCTGCGCCGGGTCCGGGTTCACCTGGCTTTTGTTCTTCAAGGTGATGTGCTGCTCGGGGTACTTCTTGAAACCCACGATAAAGGGCAGGGTCTGGCTGCCGCTGGTGATGCGCTGGGTGCCGGGTTTTACCGTCAGCGGAATACCGACAATCGCCAGCCAGTTGTTCTGCTCCTTCACCACCAGCACTGGCCGGTTCAGGTAAGTGGCCTTGGGCGCCGTCGCTGAAGGGCCGAGGTCGATCACCGCGACGCCGCCGGGCACCGGCTTGTTCAGCAGCCGGGTGATGTAGCTGTCGGCGTGGGCATTGAAAGTCAGGCACAACAGCATCAACAAACTTAAAAAGCGTGGCATCAATCAATCCAGTAACGAGAGGGTGACGGGCGTCAGGTGGTTGTCTTCCACCCGCACCTGCAATTGGCCTTCACCGAGGCGCGCGGTGAGGCGCTGGCCGGTGTGGGTTTGCGCGGCATTGCGAATCGCCTGGCCGCGTTCGTCCAGCAGGATGCTGTAGCCACGGCCGAGGGTCGCCAGCGGGCTGACCACGTGCAGCGTCTGCACCTGGCTTTGCAGTTGCAGGCGACGGGCCTTGAGGCCTTCGCGCATGGCGCGGGGCAGGCGCTCGGCGAGGCTGTCCAGGCGCTGGCGCAGCAGGGCCAGTTGGCGGCCGGGGTGTTGGCCGGCGAGACGGGTTTCGAGGCGGATCAGGCGTTCGCGTCGAGTATTCAGGCTGCGCTCAAAGGCCCGGCGCAGGCGCATGTCCAGGTCGTCGAGGCGTTGGGCTTGCTGGCGCAGGCGCTCGCCCGGATGACGCAGGCGACGGGCCATGCCTTCCAGGCGCAGGCGGTCGTGCATCAGGCGGTTGCGCATCAGCATCACCAGGCGGCGGTGCAGATTCTCTACCTGGCGAGTCAGGTGACTGGAGTCCGGCGCTAACAGCTCGGCAGCGGCGGAAGGGGTAGGCGCACGCACGTCGGCGACAAAGTCACTGATGGACACATCGGTCTCGTGGCCGACCGCACTGACGATGGGCGTCACGCAGGCGTCCACCGCACGCGCCACGGCTTCTTCGTTGAAACACCAGAGGTCTTCCAGCGAGCCGCCGCCACGAGCCAGGATCAATGCGTCAAAGCCGCGGGCATCGGCCAGCTTCAGGGCGCGGACAATTTGCGCCACGGCCTCACGGCCTTGCACGGCCGTCGGGATCAACGTCAGTTCGACGTTGGGCGCCCGGCGGCGGAATACGCTGATGATGTCGCGAATCACCGCGCCGGTGGGCGAGCTGATAATCCCGATGCGCCGAGGGTGTGCGGGCAGCGGCACCTTGCGCTCGGCACTGAACAAACCTTCGGCGCTGAGTTTTTCCTTCAGCGCATCAAAGGCCAGGCGCAACGCGCCATCACCGGCCGGCTCCACCGTGTCGAGAATCAGCTGATAGTCGCCACGGCCTTCAAACAGCGAGACCTTACCCCGTACCTTCACCGCCAAACCGTCTTTCAACGCCTGGCGCACCCGTGCGGCGTTCTGCCGGAACAGCGCACAACGCACCTGGGCGCCGCTGTCCTTGAGGGTGAAATACACGTGGCCGGAGGCCGGGCGGGCGAGGTTGGAGATCTCGCCTTCAACCCAGATATTGGTGAACACGTCTTCCAGCAACACCCGCGCGCGGCCGTTGAGCTGGCTGACAGTCAGGACTTCGCGGTCCAGGCCCAGACGGGCAAAGGGATCTTTAATCATGGGCGGCAGTTTATAGGCATTCGTGCAGGGTTTGACAGAACTGCTCCACCAGCGCGCTCGGCGTTTGCTGGCAGGCGAGGGCGACGGTGCTTTGGCAATCGGGATCGGCCAGGGGCAAAAAGTGAATGTTGGCCGGCGCGATGTCCTGCATCGATTCCGGCAGCAGGGCAATCCCGAATCCGGCCTGGATCAGCTGCAACTGCGTGGTCTTGCGCGACATCACCCGGGCTGCCTTGGGGAAAAATCCGGCACGCATGCACAACTCGGCTGACAGGTAACTCAGCCCTCCGCGTTGGGGATGAGGGATAGAGATAAACGCTTCGTTTTTTAACTGCGCCAAATCTATACCGGATGTGTGCCCAGCCAACCGATGGTTCGGCGGCACCGCCAATAGCAACCGCTCGCTGTATAAAGGCACGATGCGCACGCCTTCGCGCTGGCGCAACACCGGCAAGCGCAACAGCCCGACCTCCAGCCGCCCATCGGCGATTTCTTCCAACTGCGCTTCGGAGGACAGTTTGGCGATGTCCATTGAAACGCCCGGGCATTGCTCCAGCCAGGCGCCGATGCCGCGCAGCAAGCGGCCACTCATCGGCACTGTGCTCGAATGACTCAGCCGCAGTGTCCCGAGCTGGCCGTTGCCCACCTGTGTCGCCATCTCACTGGCCTTCAGCAGCTCGCCCAGCAGGTTACGTGCCCGCGGATAAAACGCTTCGCCCGCAGCCGTCAGCCTCGGTTGGCGCGCTGTGCGCTCAAACAGCGGCGTTTGCAGCAGGTTTTCCAGCTCCTTGATCTGCCGGCTCAGCGCCGATTGCGCCACAAACAGCCGCTCGGCTGCCGCGCTGAAGCTGCCGCTCTCGGCGATTTCGACGAAGTAACGCAATTGCCGGGTGGAAATCACAAGTCATGCCTTTTCGAGATGAGTGATGGGCTTTGAAGATATTAGTCGCAACCCTCGCCGATGGCTAAAGTGATGGTCATCTTGAATAAGGAAGACTTCATGAGCCCGGTCGAACTGTTGAGTCACTGGTCATTGGGTGGTGTGGACTGGCTGGTGATCGGCGTGGCGATTGCCCTGGCCTATATCGTGTTCGGCATCGCCGGTTTTGGCACCGCGCTGGTAGCGGGGCCGATCCTGATTCTGTTCATGCCGCTGTCGAAGATCATCCCGTTGCTGGTGTTGCTGGATTTTGTCGCGGCTTTCGGCAACCTCCTGCAATCGCGGCGGGATGTGGTGAAGCCGGAATTGCTCAGGTTGCTGCCGTGCATGGCGATTGGCTGCACCCTGGGGGTAATCTTCCTGCTCAACCTGCATTCGGATTTATTGCTGCTGCTGATGGGGCTTTTCATCAGCGCCTACGCGATCTACAGCCTGGCGGTGAAGGTCAAGCCGACGCAGATGGCGGCCGGCTGGGCGATTCCCATGGGTGTGGTCGGCGGATTGTTCGGGGCGTTGTTCGGCAGTGGTGGCTTTTTATATGCGATCTACCTCAACAGCCGCTTGCCCAAGGACGGTGCGCGGGCGACCCAGAGTGCGTTGATCAGCTGCAGCACGGTGGTGCGCCTGAGCCTGTTCCTGATCGCCGGCGTGTACGCCGAGCTACCCTTGTTGATGTTGGCGGTGTGCCTGTTGCCGGCCATGGCGCTCGGGCTGTGGGCGGGGCGGCGGCTGACCCTGCGCATGTCCCGCGAGGCGTTCGTGCGGCTGGTGACCTGGCTGGTGCTGGCCAGCGGCATTGCCTTGATTGCCCGTTACTTGAGTACTTGACCTGTGGGTGTCAGGGATTAAGCTGCCGTGCTCTAGGGCCCCATCGCGGGCAAGCCCGGCTCCCACAGTTGATCGCATTCCAATGTGGGAGCCGGGCTTGCCCGCGATGAGGCCAGAAGCCACACCGCAGGACACCCAGGCACCATGAATTCCCAAAGCATCCTTGTCCCCAAGATCTCCACCTTGCCCGTCCACGAACCCCGCGCCCGGGCGATCGTGCGCTGGCTGGTGCGCAAGAACATCGTCAAGGAAGAACTCACCACCTGCGGGCGCACCGGCAATCGCATGGGCTACGCCCTGGCCGACGGTGCCCGCGCCGTGGTGCTGCACCCCGACGCGCTGCCGTTCAACGAGCCGATCAACGGCCTGGAGATCATCTACAAGCGCTGCATCTACACCCCGGCCAAAGGCTTCCTGGAAGAAGCCGGTTGCCCCGAGTGCCTCAAGGAAGTCGGCGAAGCCCTGTTCGAAAGCCTGGAAGACTGGATGCCCGGCCACACCGACAACTTCACCTGCCCGCTGTGTGGGCATGAAGACGACATCAACGGCTTCCTGTTCCTGCAGGAATGCGGCTTCTCCAACCTGGGATTCATCTTCAATAACTGGGCGGAGGCGGGGTTCAAGCAGAGTTTTATCGACGAATTTGCCGACTGGCTGGACCAGAAGATGAGTTGGGTCAAAGTCGAACTTTAATCCATCTATCAGTATTACCAAGTTTGTCAGAGTTTTACATTGAACCCGAGGGGGTGTCTGACTATAATGGCGCGCTTCCATTTTCCCGCTCGGGAGCCCCCGCGATGCTGCGTATCAGCCAAGAAGCTCTGACATTCGACGACATTCTCCTAGTGCCCGGTTATTCCGAGGTGCTTCCTAACGAAGTCAGTCTCAAGACCCGCCTAACCCGTGGCATCGAGCTGAATATTCCTCTGGTTTCCGCTGCCATGGATACCGTCACTGAAGCCCGTTTGGCAATCGCCATGGCTCAGGAAGGCGGCATCGGCATCATCCACAAGAACATGACCATCGAGCAGCAAGCTGCCGAAGTGCGCAAGGTCAAGCGTTACGAAGCCGGTGTGGTCAAGGACCCGATCACCATCGAGGCCGATGCCACCGTTCGTGACCTGTTCGACCTGACCCGCCTGCACAACATCTCCGGCGTTCCGGTACTGCACGATGGCGACCTGGTCGGCATCGTCACTTCCCGTGACGTGCGTTTCGAGAACCGTCTTGAAGTCACCGTCCGCGAAGTGATGACGCCTAAAGAGCGCCTCGTTACTGTCAAGGAAGGCGCTGACAAGAACGACGTTCGTGAGCTGTTGCACAAGCACCGCATCGAACGCGTACTGATCGTCGACGACAAATTTGCCCTCAAGGGCATGATGACCGTCAACGACATCGAAAAAGCCAAGGCTTACCCGCTGGCCAGCAAGGACGACCAAGGTCGCCTGCGCGTTGGCGCTGCGGTCGGCACCGGCAAGGACACCGGCGAGCGCGTCTCGGCCCTGGTGGCTGCCGGCGTTGACGTGGTGGTGGTCGACACCGCCCACGGTCACTCCAAAGGTGTGATCGACCGCGTGCGTTGGGTCAAAGAGAATTTCCCTGAAGTACAAGTGATCGGCGGCAACATTGCCACCGGCGCTGCCGCCAAGGCACTGGTTGCTGCGGGCGCAGACGCGGTCAAGGTCGGTATCGGCCCTGGCTCGATCTGCACCACCCGTATCGTTGCCGGTGTAGGCGTGCCGCAAATCAGCGCCATCGCCAACGTCGCCGCTGCCCTTGAAGGCACCGGCGTACCGTTGATCGCCGACGGCGGCATCCGTTTCTCCGGTGACCTGTCCAAGGCCATCGTTGCCGGTGCTTCCTGCGTGATGATGGGCTCGATGTTCGCCGGTACCGAAGAAGCGCCGGGCGAGATCGAACTGTTCCAGGGTCGTTCGTACAAGGCTTACCGCGGCATGGGTTCCCTGGGCGCCATGTCCCAGGCTCAAGGTTCTTCCGACCGTTACTTCCAGGACTCCTCAGCGGGCGCCGAGAAGCTGGTACCGGAAGGCATTGAAGGGCGTGTTCCGTACAAGGGCACCCTGAGCGCCATCATCCATCAACTGATGGGCGGCCTGCGTTCCTCGATGGGCTACACCGGCAGCGCCGACATCGAAGAAATGCGCACCAAGCCTGAGTTCGTGCGGATCACCGGTGCCGGCATGGCCGAGTCCCACGTCCACGACGTACAGATCACCAAGGAAGCGCCAAACTACCGCGTAGGTTGATGCTTCCAGCAAAACGTTAAGTAACCGGGGCTGTTCTTCAGCCCCGAGTTGTTTCTGAATTACATAGACGAGACTGACTCCATGGCCCTCGACATTCACGCCCACCGCATCCTGATCCTCGATTTCGGTTCCCAGTACACCCAGCTGATCGCCCGCCGCGTGCGTGAAATCGGCGTGTACTGCGAACTGCATCCGTTCGACATGGACGACGAAGCGATTCGCGAATTCGCTCCAAAAGGCGTCATTCTCGCCGGCGGCCCCGAGTCCGTGCACGAAGCCAACAGCCCGCGTTGCCCGCAGGCAGTGTTTGACCTGGGCGTGCCGGTCTTCGGTATCTGCTACGGCATGCAGACCATGGCCGAGCAACTGGGCGGCAAGGTTGAAGGTTCCGAGCTGCGTGAATTCGGTTACGCTCGTGTCGACGTGGTCGGCAAGAGCCGCCTGCTGGACGGTATCGAAGACCACATCGACGCCGACGGCCTGTTCGGCCTCGACGTGTGGATGAGCCACGGTGACAAGGTCACCAGGATGCCGGAAGACTTCCACATCCTGGCCAGCACCCCGAGCTGCCCGATCGCCGGCATGTTCAACGACGAGCGCGGCTACTACGGCGTGCAGTTCCACCCGGAAGTGACCCACACCAAGCAAGGCGGTCGCATCCTGTCGCGCTTCATCCTCGACATCTGCCAGTGCGAAGCGCTGTGGACCCCGTCGAAAATCGCTGAAGACGCCATCGCCAACATCCGTGCCCAGGTCGGCACCGACAACGTCCTGCTGGGCCTGTCCGGTGGTGTTGACTCCTCCGTGGTCGCGGCCTTGCTGCACAAGGCCATCGGCGACCAACTGACCTGCGTCTTCGTCGACAACGGCCTGCTGCGCCTGCACGAAGGCGAGCAAGTGATGGCCATGTTCGCCGAGAACATGGGCGTCAAGGTGATCCGCGCCAACGCTGAAGACCAGTTCCTGAACAACCTGGCCGGCGAGTCCGACCCGGAGAAGAAGCGCAAGATCATCGGCCGCACCTTCATCGACGTATTCGATGCACAGTCCAACAAACTGGACAACATCAAGTACCTCGCCCAGGGCACCATCTACCCGGACGTGATCGAGTCGGCTGGCGCCAAGAGCGGCAAGGCCCACGTGATCAAGTCCCACCACAACGTGGGTGGCCTGCCTGAGGAAATGAACCTCAAGCTGGTAGAACCGCTGCGCGAACTGTTCAAGGACGAAGTCCGTCGCCTGGGCCTGGAACTCGGCCTGCCGTACGACATGGTCTACCGCCACCCATTCCCGGGCCCGGGCCTGGGCGTGCGGATTCTCGGTGAAGTGAAGAAGGAATACGCCGACCTGCTGCGTCGCGCCGACCACATCTTCATCGAAGAACTGCGTAAGGCCGACTGGTACCACAAGGTCAGCCAGGCGTTCGTGGTGTTCCAGCCAGTCAAGTCGGTTGGCGTGGTCGGCGATGGCCGTCGTTACGCCTGGGTTGTGGCCCTGCGTGCGGTGGAAACCATCGACTTCATGACCGCCCGTTGGGCACACCTGCCGTACGAACTGCTGGAAACCGTCAGCGGTCGTATCATCAATGAGATCGAAGGTATTTCGCGCGTGACTTACGACGTGTCGAGCAAGCCGCCGGCGACGATTGAGTGGGAGTGATCCTGCGGTAGCAGGTGAACGCTGAATAACAAAACCCCGGCCTGGTGCCGGGGTTTTGTGTTTCCGGCGTTTGTTTACCGCCGCGCAATGTCCGAAAAGTAAAACTTATCCAGCGTATGCCGCGACTCGGTGTACTCGAACTGCCGCCCATCCTGCAAAAACGTCTGGTTGCTCACCACGATCACATGGCTTTGCCCATCCAGGTCGAGGTGCAGTTGATCATCCTTGCCTCGCGGCAACGCCTCGATGGTGCGCTGGGCATAGCTGATCTGCAGCTGCAGCGTCTGCTCGATAAACGCATAGATCGACTGCTCGGCAATCGAGCGATCAAGCCCCGGAATCAGGTCGGCGACGAAGTGGTTGATGTCGAGGATCACCCGCTTGCCATCGATGCGCCGCACCCGTTTCACCCGGGTGATCAGGCTGCCGGCTTCGGCCTCGATATGTTGCAGCAGTGCGCCTTCCAGCGGGAATTGGCTGAACTCCACCACTTCGGTGCTGACGTCGTCCCCCAGTGCGGCATGGGTTTCGCGAAAGCTGACAATCCCGCCCAGCTGGAATTCGATGGGGTTGGGTGAGAGCACGAAGGTGCCCTTGCCATGAATCTTTTGCGCGAAGCCGCGCTCCTGCAATTGCTCGATTGCCCGGCGCACCGTGCCACGGCTGGCCTGGTAGGCGTCCATCAGTTCGGTTTCGGAGGGCAGGCGCGTGCCGCGTTGCAGGCGTTCGGTGGTGATGCTGGCAAGCAGATCGGTATAGATCTGGTTGTATTTGCTCATGGAGGAGGGCTCTGTGCCGCGATTGCATTCAAGGCACGAACCTTAGTGGCAGAGGTAAGGTTTGTCCATTCGACCCTTGGATATTCGTGCCTTCTGTAGGAGCGAGCTTGCTCGCGAAGGTCGTTAACGATGACGCGAAAAGCCTGGTACCCAACATCGCCCTCAGGTTCTTCGCGAGCAAGCTCGCTCCTACAGGGAGCAAACAATTTGCAACTCGTACAGACGAGTTGTTGCTTTAACTCGTACAGACGAGTACTTTTGCCCTCGGCGTGCTGCCAATGACCGCCCCCAATAAAAAAAACCAAGTGGATACCAAGCATGAGCCACGACTATCCGAATATTGCCCGCGAGATTCTCGAGAACCTCGGTGGCAGCGACAACCTTGAGCAAGCTGCCCACTGCGTGACCCGCCTGCGCCTGGCCCTCAAGGACCCGAGCCTGGCCAACAGCGGCGCGTTGAATCAGGTCGATCTGGTCAAGGGCTCGTTCTTCACCGGCGGCCTGTTCCAGATCGTGATCGGCCCCGGCGAAGTGGAAAAGGTCTACGCCGCCCTGCGTGAGCAAACGGGCCTCGCCGCGTCGACCATCGCGGACGTGAAGCAAAAAAGCGCCGACAAAATCAACCCCATGCAGCGCCTGGTGCGGGTGTTCTCCGACGTGTTCATGCCGATCCTGCCGGCGCTGATCATTGCCGGCTTGCTCATGGGGGTGAACAACCTGATGGGCGCCAAGGGCATGTTCATCGAGGGCAAGACCCTGCTCGACGCCTATCCGAACCTGGATGGGTTGTGGAGCCTGATCAACCTGATGGCCAACACCTCGTTCGTGTTCCTGCCGGCATTGGTGGGCTGGTCGGCCGCCAAACGTTTTGGCGGCAGTGAAATCCTCGGCATCGTCCTCGGCCTGATGCTGGTGCACCCCGATTTGCTCAACGCCTGGAACTACGGCAAGGCCGTCGCCGGCCTCGATGGCCAGAGCCTGCCGTACTTCGATATTTTCGGCTGGTTCAAGATCGAGAAGGTCGGCTACCAGGGCCAGATCCTGCCGATCCTGCTGGCGGCCTACGTGATGAGCGTGATTGAAAAATGGCTGCGGGCACGGGTGCCGAATGCCATTCAATTGCTGGTGGTGCCGATCACCACCATCGTCGTCACCGGTGTGCTGGCGCTGGCGATCATCGGCCCGGTGACTCGTCACCTCGGCATCCTGATCACCGAAGGCGTGGTCACCCTGTTCGACCTGGCGCCCATGGTCGGCGGCGCGATTTTCGGCCTGCTGTACGCACCGCTGGTGATCACCGGCATGCACCACATGTTCCTCGCGGTGGACCTGCAACTGATCTCCACCCAGGGCGGCACCTTTATCTGGCCGATGATCGTCATGTCCAACCTGGCCCAGGGCAGTGCGGCGCTCGGAGTGTTCTACATGAGCCGCAATGCGCGGGATAAAAGCATGGCCTCGACTTCGGCGATTTCCGCCTACTTCGGCATCACTGAACCGGCGATGTTCGGGGTCAACCTGCGCTTCAAGTTTCCGTTCTATGCGGCCCTGACCGGCTCGGCCCTGGGCAGCATTTTCCTGTCGCTGAACAAGGTCCAGGCCTCGGCCATCGGTGTCGGTGGCTTGCCCGGATTCATCTCGATCATCCCGCAGTACATCCCAAGCTTTGTCATCGGCATGGTGATCGCGATTGTCGTGCCGTTTGTTTTGACCTGTGCATTGAGCATGAAGATCGTGCGGCCTGGATACCGGGTTGCCTGATCTATCGCCATCGCAGGCAAGCCAGCTCCCACAGTTGAAATGCGTTCCCCTGTAGGAGCCGGGCTGCTCGCGATGGGGCCCTCAAGGCCAACACACACCTTATTTGAAGGAACCCACCATGCAAGACTGGCAACACTCGGTGATCTACCAGATCTACCCCAAAAGCTTCCACAGCCACGCGGGTAACGCCACCGGTGACCTGCTGGGCATCGTGGACAAGCTCGATTACCTGAAGTGGCTGGGCGTCGACTGCCTGTGGATCACTCCGTTCCTGCGTTCGCCCCAGCGCGACAACGGCTACGACATCAGCGACTACTACGCCATCGACCCCAGCTACGGGACCATGGCCGATTGCGACCTGCTGATCAGCGAAGCGGCCAAGCGCGGCATCACGCTGATGCTCGACATCGTGGTCAACCACACGTCCATCGAGCACGAGTGGTTCCAGCAGGCCCGCAGCAGCCTCGACAACCCGTACCGCGACTTCTACATCTGGCGCGACCAGCCGAACAACTGGGAATCCAAGTTCGGCGGTTCGGCCTGGGAATACGAGGCGCAAACCGGCCAGTACTTCCTGCACCTGTTCGACCACACCCAGGCTGACTTGAATTGGGACAATCCCAAGGTGCGCGCCGAAGTGTTCAAGCTGATGCGCTTCTGGCGCGACAAGGGCGTGGGCGGTTTCCGCCTGGACGTGATCAACCTGATCTCCAAGCCGGCGGATTTCCCCGAAGACAACACCGACGGTCGGCGCTTCTACACCGACGGCCCGAACGTGCATGAGTACCTGCAGGAAATGCACCGCGAAGTGTTCGAGGGGCATGACCTGATCAACGTCGGCGAGATGTCGTCCACCAGCCTTGAGCACTGCATTCGCTATTCGAATCCAGAGTCGAAAGAGCTGTCGATGACCTTCAACTTTCATCACCTGAAAGTCGATTACCCGAACCTGCAAAAGTGGGTCGCGGCCGACTTCGACTTCTTGCAACTCAAGCAGATTTTGTCTGACTGGCAACTCGGCATGCAGGCCGGTGGCGGCTGGAATGCGTTGTTCTGGTGTAACCACGACCAGCCGCGGGTTGTCTCGCGTTTTGGGGATGACGGCGAGCACCGCGTGGTCTCGGCGAAGATGCTCGCCACCGCGTTGCACTTCCTCCAGGGCACGCCGTTTGTGTACCAGGGCGAAGAGCTGGGCATGACCAATCCGGGCTTCGACACCATCGACCAATACCGGGATGTCGAGACCCTGAACATCTATCGGCTCAAGCGCGAGGCCGGTGAGTCCGAGGCGTCGAGCATGGCCGCGATCATGCAGAAATCCCGGGATAACGGGCGCACGCCGATGCAATGGAATGCCGATAAAAATGCCGGCTTCAGCAGCGGTGAACCGTGGATCGGCATCCCGGCCAACGCGGCGCAGATCAACGTGCAAAGCCAGCTGGATGACCCGCAATCGGTGCTGCATCACTACCGCGCCCTGATCGAATTGCGTCGTCACGAGCCGCTGATCCAGGAAGGTGTTTATCGCCAACTGCTGCCACAGCACACCCAGGTGTGGGCGTACCTGCGGGAAGGGCAGGGCGAGCGTCTGCTGGTGCTGAACAACTTTTACGGCACGCCATGCCAGATCGAACTGCCCGATGGCCTGCTGACGGCGGCCAGCGCGCAACGCCTGCTGATCAGCAACTACCACGACTGCCCACAGCGTTCGAGCCAGGTCTCGCTGCGCCCGTATGAATCGTTTGTGCTGCACCTCAAGGACTGAGACCCGGAACTGCCGTAGCAGCTGTCGAGCACCAGCGAGGCTGCGTCAGGCGCGACTCGATGCCTGCGCCTGACGTGATTGAGGCGCTGCAGCCAACGCAGCCTCGCTGGTGCTCGACAGCTGCTACGGGATACGACGAGTTAAACCCTGCGTGGGAGCGCAGGGCGCTTTGAAAAACATAATAAAAATATCGGAGTGCTTCATGAAAACAACAATAAAGCTGGGCCTCGTTGCATCCTGTCTGACCTTGCCGATGGCCGCCCAGGCCTTGGAATTCGCCGGCTATTTGCGCAGCGGCGCGGGCACTTCAACCGGCAGCGGCAAGCAGCAGTGCTTCCAGTTGCCGGGGGCACAATCGAAGTACCGCCTGGGCAACGAATGCGAGCAGTACGCCGAACTCGAATTGCGCCAGGACCTGCTGACCCTCGACGACGGTTCGGTATTCAGCGTCGATGCCATGGCCTCGCTGTACAACAAGTACGACCGGGCGCTGAAGTTCCAGGGCGAAGACAACGGCTCGGCGCGCATGCCACAGATGTATGCGCAGTGGTCGAACCTGCCCAGCCTCAACGGCGGTTCGCTGTGGGCCGGCCGGCGTTACTACAAACGAAACGACATCCATATCTCCGACTTCTACTACTGGAACCAGAGCGCCACGGGCGGCGGTATCGAGGACGTGAAAATCGGCGATCTGAAATACAGCTACGCGCTTTCCCGCAAGGACAACCTGTACCAGAAGGAATACGCCACCCGTCACGACTTCAACGTGGCCGGCTTCAAGACCAACCCCGGTGGCGAGGTGGAGCTGGGCTTGAGCTACATCGAAAAAGCCGGTGGCCGCGACACCAACAGCGGCTGGGCCATTACCGCCCAGCACGTGCAGAAACCCTTCCTCGGCGGGCGCAACAAGTTCGCGTTGCAGTACGGTGAAGGCCCCGGCACCGGCCTCGGCTACACCGGCGATACGTTCCTCGACAAAAGCAGCAAGAGCTACCGCGCGGTGGAGTTCTTCGACTGGCAAGTGACCCCGCGTTTTGGCGGGCAGATCGAGGCCGTGTACCAGAAAGATATTCGCCCGGGCAGCCAGGATCAGACCTGGATGTCGGTGGGTGTACGCCCGGCCTATGCGATCTCCGAACAGTTCAAACTGGTCACCGAACTCGGTCATGATCAGGTCGAGGCCACCGGTGGCACGCGCAAGCTGAGCAAATTTACCTTCGCCCCGACCTGGTCGCCCAAAGGCCCGGATTTCTGGGCGCGGCCGGAGGTGCGCTTGTATTACACCTACGCGACCTGGAACGAAGCGGCCAAGCGTGCGGCCAATGAACTGGCGGCAGGTTCGGCGTTGTCCGACACCGGCAGCTACGGCAGTGCGTTGCATGGTTCCAACTTTGGTGTGCAAGTCGAATATTGGTGGAAATAACACAATCCCTGTAGGAGCCCGGCTTGCCGGCGATGGCGTCCTTGAAATCATCGCACTATCGACCGACCTCATCGCCGGCAAGCCGGTTCCTAAAGGTGTTTTTTACAGAACAAAACAGCAGGTGAAGTCATGACCACAACCCATTCCCTGGAATTGCTGGCGCCATTGTCCGGGGTGCTGCTCGCCCTGGACCAGGTGCCTGACCCGGTGTTCTCCAGTCGCCTGATCGGCGATGGCCTGTGCATCGATCCGACCTCGCAGACCCTCTGTGCGCCGCTGGCCGGGGTGATCAGCAATATCCAGGACAGTGGTCATGCGGTGAGCATCACCGACGACAATGGCGTCCAGGTGCTGATGCACATCGGCCTGGACACCGTGAATCTGGCGGGCAAGGGCTTCACCCGGCTGGTCGAGGAAGGCCAGCGGGTGGAGGCCGGGCAACCGCTGATTGAATTCGATGCCGACTACGTGGCGCTCAACGCCCGCAGTTTGCTGACCCTGATGCTGGTGGTCAGTGGCGAGCCGTTCAAGCTCTTGACCCCGGAGCAGGGCCTGGTGGACGTGGGGCAACCGCTGTTGCGGGTAACGCCGCCGGCGAGCACGGCAGAGGTCGAGGAAGAGCTGGGCGACGCCCTGTTCTCCAAGCCGCTGACGTTGCCCAATGCCAACGGCCTGCATGCCCGCCCGGCGGCGGTGTTTGCCCAGGCAGCCAAGGGTTTCAACGCGAGCATTTACCTGCACAAGCAAACCCAGAGCGCCAATGCCAAGTCCCTGGTGGCGATCATGGCGTTGCAGACGGTGCAGGGCGATACCTTGCAGGTGAGTGCGGCCGGCGACGATGCCGATGCGGCGATCACGGCTCTGGTTGCCTTGCTGGCAGACGGTTGCGGGGAGACGGTGGCGGCGCAGGTCGAAGGCGAGCCGGTGTTGCCTGAGTCATCGGCGACCTTGCTGCGGGGTGTGTGTGCTTCGCCGGGTTCGGCGTTTGGCCAAGTGGTTCAGGTGGCCGAGCCTGATCTGAATATCACTGAGGCCGGTGCCGGCGAAGCGGTCGAGCGCGCCGCGCTGGAACGTGGCCTGCACGAAGCGACCGAGGCCCTGCAAGCTTTGCAGGCCAAGGCGGTTGGCAGTGCCCAGGCGGAAATTTTCCGCGCTCATCAAGAGCTGCTGGAAGACCCGACGCTGCTGGAACAGGCCCATGAATCACTGGCCCAGGGCAAGAGTGCAGCGTTTGCCTGGAACAGTGCGACAGTCGCCACCGCCACGCTGTTCCAGGGCTTGGGCAACACCTTGCTCGCCGAGCGCGCCGCGGACCTGGCCGACGTTGGCCAACGGGTGCTGAAGCTGATCCTTGGGATCAAGGACAGCGCCTGGGACTTGCCGGAGCAGGCGATCCTGATTGCCGAACAACTCACGCCCTCGCAAACCGCCAGCCTCGATACGCGCAAGGTATTGGGCTTCGTCACCGTGGGCGGCGGGGCTACCAGCCACGTCGCGATCCTCGCCCGTGCCCTGGGCCTGCCGGCGATCTGCGGCGTGCCGGTGCAGGTGCTGGAATTGGTGAACGGCAAACAAGTGCTGCTGGATGCCGACAAGGGCGAGCTGCACCTGGAGCCGAACCTGGACGAGATCGAGCAACTGCAAGCCACCCGCCAACAGCAAGTGCTGCGCCGCCAGCGTGAAGTGGAACAGGCGTCATTGCCCGCCACTACCCGCGACGGTCATCACGTCGAGGTGACGGCTAACGTCGCGTCCCTGCAAGAGGTGGAACAAGCGTTGTCACTGGGCGGCGAAGGCGTCGGTTTGCTGCGCTCCGAATTCCTCTACCTGGATCGCAACCGTGCGCCGAGCCCTGAAGAACAGGCGGGCACCTACAGCGCGATTGCCCGTGCGTTGGGCCCCGAGCGCAATCTGGTGGTGCGCACCCTGGACGTCGGTGGCGACAAGCCGTTGGCCTATGTGCCGATGGACCCGGAGAGCAATCCGTTCCTCGGCCTGCGCGGGATTCGCCTGTGCCTGGAACGCCCGGAACTGCTGCGTGAACAATTCCGCGCGATTCTCGCCAGTGCCGGTTATGCCCGTTTGCATATCATGTTGCCGATGGTCAGCCTGCTCTCCGAGCTGCGCCTCGCGCGGCAGATTCTTGAAGAGGAAGCGCTGGCCCTGGGGCTGACGGAATTGCCGAAACTGGGAATCATGATCGAAGTCCCGTCGGCGGCGCTGATGGCGGATGTGTTTGCGCCGGAGGTGGATTTTTTCTCCATCGGCACCAACGATCTGACCCAATACACCCTGGCCATGGACCGTGATCACCCGCGCCTCGCCAGCCAGGCCGACAGCTTCCACCCGGCGGTACTGCGCCTGATCGCCACCACCGTCAAGGCGGCCCATGCCCATGGCAAGTGGGTGGGTGTGTGCGGCGCGTTGGCGTCTGAAGCGCTGGCGGTGCCGGTGCTGATCGGGTTGGGGGTGGATGAGTTGTCGGTCAGCGTGCCGTTGATCCCGACTATCAAGGCCACCGTGCGCGAGCTGGAGTTGGCGGACTGCCAATCCATCGCCCGCCAGGTGCTGGGCCTGGAAGAAGCGTCGCAGGTGCGCGAGGCGTTGCGCCTGTATCACGCGGCTACCGTTGAAACCTCATTGGTTGTGGAGAACTGACATGTTCGAGAAATTTCAGCGGGCGTTCTGGAAGGCCCTGACGCCGGATTTGATTCTTGAGACGCCGCAGGCGGCTCCGGTGAGCGAATCACTATTGGCACCGGCGGTGTTGGATGCGCTGGGCGGCGCGCAGAACCTCAAGTCGCAGCAGCGGGTGGCACTGACGCGGGTGCGGGTGCAGTTGAAGGATGCGGGGCGGCTGGATGCGCAGGCGTTGAAAGTGGCGGGTGTGCCGGGGGTGATGGTGTTGGCGGGCGGGGTGGTGCACCTGATCACCGGCCTGAACACAGCTCTATAAATCAATGAAGATCAAATGTGGGAGCCGGGCTTGCCCGCGATGGCGGAGTGTCAGCGATACATAGGCTGGCTGACACTCCGCCATCGCGGGCAAGCCCGGCTCCCACAGGGTTTTTGGGTGTTTGGATAATCGTGGATTACAGCTGCGGGGTTTCTTCAGTCGGCTTGGTCTTGTCCACACCCGGCACATGCAGGTTGCCTTCCACCACCTGGTTGCCTTCCAGCTGCGGCTGCGTCACCCACGTCAGGATGTCGTAGTAGCGCCGGATGTTCGCCACAAAATGCACTGGCTCACCGCCTCGCGCATACCCATAACGCGTCTTGCTGTACCACTGCTTCTGCGCCAGGCGCGGTAGCATCTTCTTCACATCCAGCCACTTGTTCGGGTTCAGGCCTTCTTTCTTCGCCAGAATGCGCGCGTCATCCAAATGGCCGGTGCCGACGTTGTACGCCGCCAGGGCAAACCAGGTGCGGTCCGGCTCGGCAATCTTGTCGTCCAGCTCATCCTTGATCTTGGCCAGGTACTTGGCGCCGCCCATGATGCTTTGCTTGGCGTCCAGGCGGTTGGACACGCCCATGGCTTGCGCGGTGTTCTGGGTCAGCATCATCAGGCCGCGCACGCCGGTCTTGGAGGTGACCGCCGGCTGCCAGAGTGATTCCTGATAACCGATAGCGGCCAACAGGCGCCAGTCGACCTTTTCTTCCTTGGCGTAGGCCCGGAAGTGTTTCTCATATTTGGGCAGGCGCTGCTGCAAATGCTGGGCGAAGGTGTAGGCGCCGACATAACCGAGTACATCGACGTGTCCGTAATATCGGTCTTTCAGGCGTTGCAGGGTGCCGTTCTTTTCAACCTTGTCGAGGTAGTTGTTGACCTCGTTGAGCAGGCTGTTGTCATCGCCCGCCGCCACCGCCCAGGCCTGATTGCTGGCGTCGCCCAAGTCGAAGGCCACCCGCACGTTGGGGAAGTACACCTGGTTCATCGCCACTTCGTTGGAGTCGACGAGGGTCAGGTCGATCTGGCCTTCGTCCACCATACGCAGCAGGTCGACCACCTCAACGGCGTCGGACTCTTCGTATTCAATCCCGGGAAACTGCTTTTTCAGCGCTGCGAGTTGCTCGGCGTGGGTGCTGCCCTTGAGCACCATGATCTTCTTGCCCACCAAATCTGCCGCGGTGGTCGGGCGGGACTGGCCGTTGCGGTAGATGATCTGCGGGGTGACTTCCAGGTACGGATGGGAGAAGCGCACCTCTTGGCGGCGCTGCTCGCTGCTCACCAGGCCGGCGGCGGCCAGCACCGGGCCGTTGGGCTTGCCGATCTGGGAGAACAGGTCATCCAGATTGTCGGCGGTCTGGATCTCCAGCTTTACACCCAGGTCGTCGGCGAAGCGCTTGACCAGTTCGTATTCGAAACCGGTTTCACCGTTTCGGTCCTGGAAATAAGTGGCCGGGCTGTTTCGGGTAACCACCCGCAATACGCCATCCTCCTTGATTCGCTCGAGCGTGTTGGGTTTATCCACACAGGCGCTGAGCAGCAGGAAGAGTCCGGTGACGAAGAGCCATTTGGCGCCTCGCGGGCGTAAAGCAGTAGGGGAGAACATCTGCGCAGTATACGCAAAGGACCCTCGGCGCCATATCTCGACAGCGGGGCACTTGTCTGCTAGCGCCCGTAAACCTTGGCTGCAGCCCGCAGAAACGGGGCCTGGCAGCCGATTGTGACGGTTAAAATAACTGCCCAAAACAGCGGGTATGGCCATCTGATATCGTGCGATTTATGCCAACTGACGTCCGGCTGCGGCCACTGGTGCCGTTTCGGGTGCCGTTGGCGACGGTTTACGCTAGAATGCACGGCCTCAAAGCACACCCCCTTCCCGAGGCTGTCCCGAAGATGTTGATCCTGCGCGGCGCTCCTGCCCTTTCTGCCTTTCGCCACAGCAAACTCCTTGAGCAACTGAGGCAGAAGGTACCTTCTGTCAGTGGCTTGTATGCTGAATTTGCTCACTTCGCCGACGTTAACGGCGTTTTGACCGCCGACGAACAGCAAGTGCTGGCGCGCCTTCTGAAGTACGGTCCCAGCGTTCCAGTTCAAGAGCCTCACGGCCGCTTGTTCCTGGTTTTGCCACGGTTCGGCACCATCTCGCCCTGGTCGAGCAAGGCCAGCGACATCGCCCGCAACTGCGGCCTGGAAAAAATCCAGCGCCTGGAACGCGGGATTGCCTTCTATGTAGCCGGCCAGTTCAGCGACGCCGAGGCCGAGCTGATCGCCAGCAGCCTGCACGACCGCATGACCCAGATCATCGTCAGCCAGCTGGAACAGGCCGCCGGTCTGTTCAGCCACGCCGAGCCCAAGCCGCTGACCGCGATTGACGTGCTCGGTGGCGGTCGCGCCGCGTTGGAAACCGCCAACACCGAACTGGGCCTGGCCCTCGCCGAAGACGAAATTGACTACCTGGTCAACGCCTTCATCGGTCTGAAGCGCAACCCCCACGACATCGAACTGATGATGTTCGCCCAGGCGAACTCCGAGCACTGCCGTCACAAGATCTTCAACGCCAGTTGGGACATCGACGGCCAGAGCCAGGAAAAAAGCCTGTTCGGCATGATCAAGAACACCTACGTGATGCACAGCGAAGGCGTTCTGTCGGCTTATAAAGACAACGCCTCGGTGATCGTCGGCAGCGTCGCCGGCCGCTTCTTCCCGGACCCTGAAACCCGCCAGTACGGTGCGGTGCAGGAGCCGGTGCACATCCTGATGAAAGTCGAGACCCACAACCACCCGACCGCGATTGCCCCGTTCCCGGGTGCAGCCACCGGTTCCGGCGGCGAGATTCGCGACGAAGGTGCAACCGGTCGTGGCGCCAAGCCAAAGGCCGGCCTCACTGGCTTCACCGTATCCAACCTGCAGATCCCGGGCTTCGAACAGCCGTGGGAAGTGCCGTACGGCAAGCCTGAGCGCATCGTCACCGCGCTGGACATCATGATCGAAGGCCCGCTGGGCGGCGCTGCATTCAACAACGAATTCGGGCGTCCGGCCCTGACCGGCTACTTCCGTACCTTCGAACAGTCCATCACCACCCCCCGTGGCGATGAAGTGCGCGGTTACCACAAGCCGATCATGTTGGCCGGCGGCATGGGCAACATCCGCGCCGAACACGTACAGAAAGGCGAGATTCTGGTCGGCTCCAAGCTGATCGTCCTCGGCGGCCCGGCCATGTTGATCGGCCTGGGCGGCGGCGCCGCTTCCTCCATGGCCACCGGCACCAGCTCGGCAGACCTGGACTTCGCGTCCGTACAGCGTGAAAACCCTGAGATGGAACGCCGTTGCCAGGAAGTCATCGACCGTTGCTGGCAGCTGGGTGACAAGAACCCGATCAGCTTCATCCACGACGTGGGCGCGGGCGGCTTGTCCAACGCCTTCCCCGAGCTGGTCAACGATGGCGACCGTGGCGGCCGCTTCGAACTGCGCAACATTCCAAACGACGAGCCGGGCATGGCCCCGCACGAAATCTGGAGCAACGAATCCCAGGAGCGTTACGTTCTGGCGGTAGGTCCTGCGGACTTCGAACGCTTCCAGGCGATCTGCGAGCGCGAGCGTTGCCCGTTTGCCGTAGTCGGCGAAGCCACTGCCGAGCCGCAACTGACGGTCACCGACAGCCACTTCGGCAACAGCCCGGTGGACATGCCGCTGGAAGTGCTGCTGGGCAAAGCCCCGCGCATGCACCGTTCGGCCGTGCGCGAAAACGAACTGGGCGACGATTTCGATCCGTCCACCCTGGCCATTGCCGACTGCGTGGAGCGCGTCCTGCACCACCCGGCCGTTGCCAGCAAAAGCTTCCTGATCACCATCGGCGACCGTACCATCACCGGCCTGGTTGCCCGTGATCAAATGGTCGGCCCGTGGCAGGTTCCGGTGGCTGACGTTGCCGTCACCGCCACCAGCTTCGACGTGTACACCGGTGAAGCCATGGCCATGGGCGAGCGTACTCCGCTGGCGCTGCTGGACGCTCCGGCGTCGGGCCGCATGGCCATCGGCGAAACCCTGACCAACATCGCCGCATCGCGCATCGCCAAGATCTCCGACATCAAGCTGTCGGCCAACTGGATGTCTGCTGCCGGTCACCCGGGTGAAGATGCGCGCCTGTACGACACCGTGAAAGCGGTCGGCATGGAGCTGTGCCCTGAGCTGGGCATCACCATTCCGGTGGGCAAGGACTCCATGTCCATGGCCACCCGCTGGAACGATGAAGGCGTGGACAAGAGCGTTACTTCGCCGCTGTCGCTGATCGTCACCGGTTTCGCGCCAGTGACCGACATTCGCCAGACCCTGACCCCGCAACTGCGCATGGACAAGGGCACCACCGACCTGATCCTGATCGACCTCGGTCGCGGCCAGAACCGCATGGGCGCCTCGATCCTCGCCCAGGTGCATGGCAAGCTCGGCAAGCAGGCTCCGGACGTCGACGACGCCGAAGACCTGAAAGCTTTCTTCGCAGTGATCCAGGGCCTGAACGCCGACGGTCACCTGCTGGCTTACCACGACCGTTCCGACGGTGGTTTGCTGACCAGCGCCGTGGAAATGGCCTTCGCCGGTCACTGCGGCCTGAGCCTGAACCTCGACGGCCTGGCGGAAACTTCCGCCGACATCGCCGCAATCCTGTTCAACGAAGAGTTGGGCGCCGTGATCCAGGTTCGCCAGGACGCAACGCCAGACGTACTCGCACAGTTCAGCGCCGCTGGCCTGGGCGACTGCGTGGCCGTGGTTGGCCAGCCGATCAACAACGGTGAAATCAACATCGTCTTCAACGGCGAAACCGTGTTTGAAGGCCAGCGCCGCCTGCTGCAACGCCAGTGGGCCGAGACCAGCTACCAGATCCAGCGCCTGCGTGACAACGCCGACTGCGCCGAGCAGGAATTCGACGTCATCCTGGAAGAAGACAACCCGGGCCTGAGCACCAAGCTCAGCTTCGACGTCAACCAGGACATCGCTGCGCCTTACATCAAGAAAGGCATCCGCCCACAAGTTGCCGTACTGCGTGAGCAGGGCGTCAACGGCCAGGTGGAAATGGCGGCCGCGTTCGACCGTGCCGGCTTCAATGCGATCGACGTGCACATGAGCGACATCCTCGCCGGTCGTGTCGACCTCAACGAGTTCAAGGGCCTCGTAGCCTGCGGCGGTTTCTCCTACGGCGACGTGCTGGGTGCCGGTGAGGGCTGGGCCAAGTCGGCGCTGTTCAACAGCCGTGCCCGCGACGCGTTCCAGGGCTTCTTCGAGCGCAACGACAGCTTCACCCTGGGTGTGTGCAACGGTTGCCAGATGATGTCCAACCTCAGCGAACTGATCCCGGGCAGCGAGTTCTGGCCGCACTTCGTGCGTAACCGTTCCGAGCAGTTCGAAGCCCGTGTTGCGATGGTGCAGGTGCAGGAATCCAACTCGATCTTCCTGCAGGGCATGGCCGGTTCGCGCATGCCGATCGCCATCGCCCACGGTGAAGGTCATGCCGAGTTCTCCAGCGAAGAAGCACTGCTGGAAGCCGACCTGTCCGGTACCGTGGCCCTGCGTTTCGTCGACAACCACGGCAAGGTCACCGAAGGCTACCCGGCCAACCCGAACGGCTCGCCGCGCGGGATCACCGGGCTGACCAGCCGCGACGGTCGCGTGACCATCATGATGCCGCACCCGGAGCGCGTATTCCGCGCCGTGCAGAACTCGTGGCGCCCGGAAGAGTGGAACGAAGACGGCGCGTGGATGCGCATGTTCCGTAACGCTCGTGTGTGGGTGAACTAAGACGGTGTACAAGCTCGCCTTCTTTGTGCCCGACAGCCATGTGGAGACGGTGAAAACCGCCGTCTTCGCCGCGGGTGGCGGGCGCATCGGCCACTACGACAGCTGCGCCTGGCAGGTACTGGGCCAGGGCCAATTCCGCTCGATGGACGGCAGCCAGCCGTTTATCGGGCAGGTGGGGCAGGTTGAAGTGGTTGAGGAATGGAAGGTTGAGTTGGTGGTGGCGGATGAGTTGATTGTGGCTGTGGTGGCTGCGTTGAAGCTTAGCCATCCATATGAGACACCGGCTTATGAGGTGTGGCAGTTGGCGGATTTTTGATTCGTCGGTTGTGAAAACGAGAAACCCGCTGGGCCAGTTTGGTCAGCGGGTTTTTTGTTGGCTGTGAGGGCCTCATCGCGGGCAAGCCCGGCTCCCACATTTGACCGAGTTGCCATGTCTGCGATAACGCCCCTCGGGCGACTCGGGTTCCTGCAGGCCAACGCTGAATTTATGTAAGGTGCCTGAACAGGCGGCCCCGGCATGGACATATTTCTTTGCTAAAGGCCGTAACCCTGTGGCGAGGGAGCTTGCTCCCGCTGGGGCGCGAAGCGGCCCCAAAACCTGCCACAGAGTTCTACCTGAAAAAATGCGGCGCTCTTATTGGGGCTGCTGCGCAGCCCAACGGGAGCAAGCTCCCTCGCCACAATGTTGTCAGGCGCCGGTTACGGCTTCGCGGCCAAACCCGGGCCCCACATTTGACCGAGTTGCCATGTCTGGTGGCGATCAAATGTGGGAGCTGGCTTGCCTGCGATAGCGCCCCCTCGGGCGCCCCGGATTCCTGCAGGCCAACGCTGAATTTATGGAAGGTGCCTGAACAGGCGGCCCCGACATGGACATTAACCCTGTGGCGAGGGAGCTTGCTCCCGCTGGGGCGCGAAGCGGCCCCAAAACCTGCCACAGAGTTCTACCTGAAAAAATGCGGCGCTCTTATTGGGGCTGCTGCGCAGCCCAACGGGAGCAAGCTCCCTCGCCACAATGTTGTCAGGCGCCGGTTACGGCTTCGCGGCCACTGACCAACCGCTCCAGCGCCTCACCCAAGCCTGACGCCTTGTCACCAATCAGCAAGTGCCAAACACCGCTCTCAAGTTGGCTCACACCCTGGCAACCCAGCGCCGTCAGTTGGGACTCGGACAACACCGAACCATCCCCCAACTCCACCCGCAGCCGCGTCATCGCCACCGCGTCCAGTTGCAGCACATTGCCCCGACCGCCCAGCGCACTCAGCCATTTCTCGGCCTCATGCACATTCACCGGCGTGCTCTTGTCAACCGGCGCAGCAACGATCGGCGTTACCCCAACGTACGAAGGCATGGCCAACCGAATCTCATCGGCAATGCTGTCCGCCATCGGCCCGACCACCACCTGCAAACTCCCGCCATTCCCCGGCCGAACCACCGCCATGGCACCCAGCGCTTTCAGCTCGGCATCCACCGCCTTGTTGCGGTCCACCATGTCCAACCGCAGGCGCGTCGTGCAAGCCCCCACACTCAGCAAATTCTCCGCACCACCCAGCGCCCGAATGTAAGCCCCGGCCCGTTGGTTATCAGTCATGGCCTCAGCCTGCACCACCTGAATATCCTCACGCCCCGGCGTCTTCAAGTTGAACCGGCGAATGCAGTAATTGAACACGCTGTAGTAGATCACCGCATACGCCAGCCCAACCGGGAATACCAGCCAGCCGTTGGTGGACTTGCCCCAACCCAGCACCATGTCGATAAACCCGCCGGAGAAGGTAAAGCCCAGGTGGATGTTGAGCATGTTGGTGATCGCCATCGACAACCCGGTGAGCAGCGCATGCACCAGGTACAGGAACGGCGCGAGGAACATGAAGGCGAATTCGATCGGCTCGGTCACCCCGGTCAGGAACGAGGTCAGCGCCATCGACAGGAAAATCCCGCCCATGATCTTGCGCCGTTCCGGCAGGGCATTGCGGTACATCGCCAGGCACGCCGCCGGCAGGCCGAACAGCATCACCGGGAACATGCCGGTCATGAACTGGCCGCCTTTCGGGTCGCCGGCAAAGTAGCGGGTCAGGTCGCCGGTCACTACCGCGCCCGTGGTCGGGTCGGTAAAGGTGCCGAACACAAACCACGCCATGTTGTTGAGGATATGGTGCAAGCCAGTGACGATCAGCAGGCGGTTGAACACCCCAAACACGAACGCACCAAAGCTGCCACTTTCCATCAGCAACACACCGAAGCTGTTGATGCCTTGCTGCACGGGTGGCCAGATCAAACCAAAGATCACCCCCAGCGCCACCGCCGAAAACCCGGTGACGATCGGCACAAACCGTCGCCCGCCAAAGAATGCGAGGTACTCCGGCAGCTTGATGTCCTTGAAGCGGTTATACAGCGCACCCGCCATCAAGCCGCTGGCGATGCCCGCGAGCATGCCCATGTTGATGCTGGCGTCCATCACCTTGAGGGTGGAGACCATCACCAGGTAACCAATGGCACCCGCCAGGCCCGCCGTGCCGTTGTTGTCGCGGGCAAAACCCACGGCAATCCCGATGGCGAAGATCAGCGCCAGGTTGGCGAAGATCGCCTGCCCGGCGTCGTGCATCACCGCGATGTTCAGCAAGTCGGTGTCGCCCAGTCGCAGCAGCAGGCCGGCGATCGGCAAAATCGCGATCGGCAGCATCAGCGCACGGCCCAGGCGTTGCAGCCCTTCGATAAAATATTGGTACACGGCGTGTCTCCCTATTCTTGTTGTTTTCAGCTCAGCGGCCAGTGGTGTTGACAGGCTTGGCGAACGGCTTTGGCGCTGCTCAGGTTAAGCAGGCTTTGGCTCAGTTGCCGGCATTGGGCTGCGTCCAGGTGGCGGACACGGTCCTTGATTTCTCCGATTTGCGGCGGGCTCACGGACAGCTCGCTGATGCCCAGGCCGATCAGCACCGGCGTGGCCAGCGGGTCGGACGCCAGCGCACCGCACACACCCACCCAGCGGCCATGCTTGGCGGCGCCTGTGCAGGTCTGTGCGATCAGCCGCAGCAGCGCCGGGTGCAGGGCGTCGACCCGGGCGGCGAGGCCGGCGTGGTCGCGGTCCATGGCCAGGGTGTACTGGGACAGGTCATTGGTGCCGATGGACAAGAAGTCCGCGTGCTCGGCCAGTTGTTCGGCCATCAGCGCGGCGGCGGGCACTTCGATCATCACGCCCAGCTCGGGGCGTTGGGTCAGTTCAAGTTCGGCGCACAGTTCATCGAGGCGTTGGCGGATGTGCAGCAGTTCGTCGACTTCGCTGACCATCGGCAGCAGGATTCGGCAGCGTTCCAGCGGCGAGACTTGCAGCAGGGCGCGCAGTTGCTGGTCCAGCAGTTCCGGGCGCACCTGGGCCATGCGAATGCCCCGCAGGCCCAGCACCGGATTGGTCTCGAACGGCAGCGGCAGGTAGTCCAGTTGCTTGTCGCCGCCGACGTCGATGGTGCGGATGATCACGGACTTGTCGCCCATCGCATCCAGTACGGCTTGATAGGCCTGGCGCTGCTCCTGTTCATCGGGCGCGGTGCGGCGGTCGACGAAGAGAAACTCGGTGCGCAGCAGGCCGACGCCGTCGGCGCCGTTCTCAAAGGCCAACTGGGCTTCGGCGCTGGAGGCGACATTCGCCGCCACTTCTATACGCACGCCATCTTGAGTACTGGCTGAGCCTTGAGCCGCGGTGTGTTGCTGCTGGCGCCGCAGTTTTTGTGCGTCGCGCAATTGGTGAACCTGAGTGTGGCGCGCATCATCCGGCGTCAGCTCCAGCCGACCGTTGGCGGCATCCAGCACCACCCGCTGGCCTTGGGGCACGTCGAGCAATTCAGTGCCCAGCGCAACCACACACGGCAAGCCTTTACCCCGCGCCAGAATCGCCACATGGGAGGTCGCGCCGCCCTCGGCCATACAGATGCCGACGGCGTGTTGTTTGCTCAGTTGCAGCAGATCCGACGGGGTCAACTCATGGGCGGACACGATCGCGCCGGCCGGCAAATCAAAATTCCAGGCCTCGCCCAACAGTGCCCGCAGCACACGTTGCTGCAAATCCCGCAGGTCATTGGCACGTTCGGCGAACAGCGGTTTGCCCAGGGCCAGCAGCACCGCGCATTGGGCCTGGATCGCGTCGCGCCAGGCGTGAGTGGCAGCGCTGCCGTGTTCGATGGCGGCGGTGGCGGCCTCCAGCAGTGTCGGGTCTTCCAGCAGGGCGAGGTGGGCGGCGAAGATCTCTTCTTCCTCCACATCCTTGCGCTGGCGGGCCTGGTCCAGGGTGTGGCGGATTTCGCCGCGCACCTGTTCCAGGGCACTGTCCAGGTGCTGCAGTTGTTCATCCGGGACGTTGCTGCCCGGATCTGCCGGCAGCTCGATTCCGTTCAGGCGGAACAGCGGGCCACAGACCAGGCCGGGCGCGGCGCACACGCCTTGCAGTACACCGGCTTCGGTATTTGCAAGGCGCGGGGCAATGACCACTGGCGCGTGATGTTCTTCGCCAACTGCCACCGACAGCGCGGCAATCAGGGCTTGCAGCGCCGCTTCACAATCCTTGCCGCGACAGGTGACCTGCACCTCGTCCTGCTCGCCAATCCCGAGGCCCATCAAGCCGATCAAGCTGTCGCACGACGCTGTCTTGCCGGCGAAATGCACCTGTGACTGGCTGCTGAATGCCTGCGCCGTCTTGCGCACCAAAGCTGCAGGGCGTGCATGCAGGCCGCCGCGATGGGTGATGCGCAGGGTCGCGCTGGCTTCAGTGACAGATTCATCAAGCACTTTCGCGGCCCCGGCCAGCCGCGCAACCACATGCAGCAGCGGCTCGCCCACCCTCACCGACTTGAGGGTGATCGGCCGTAACTCAAATAACTCGCTGTTGGTCAGGATGATCAGGCTGACCAGGCTTTTGCACCGGCGCGCGATCAGGTCCAGGTCAAACTGCACCAGCGCCTGGCCCTTGCTGACCCGCGCGCCTTGCTTGACCAGCAGCGCAAAACCTTCGCCATTCAATTCCACCGTGTCGATGCCCAGGTGCATCAGCAATTCGGCACCGTTGTCGGCGCGAATGGTCAGCGCATGCCCGGTGCGGGCGACATGGATGATCACACCATCGCACGGCGCGTGCAGGCAATCATTGAGCGGGTCGATGGCAATGCCGTCGCCCATGGCGCCACTGGCGAACACTTCGTCGGGAACGTTGCCCAGGGTCAGCACCGGCCCGCTGAGGGGAGCGCTGAGGGTGAGGTCTTTATTGTTGTTGGACATGGGCACGGTACTCATCAGGAAAACGCTGCAATCGACTCAGTGGGTGCGGGTCACTTTGCTCAAGTGACGTGGCTGGTCGGGGTCCATGCCCCGGGCCTCGGCCAAACCTGCGGCCATCACGTAGAAGCTCTGGATCGCCAGGATCGGGTCCAGGGCCGGGTGTTCGGCGCGGCTCAGGCTCAGGTCGCGTTCGGCGATGTCGTCGGGAGCGGCCAGCAGCACGCGGGCGCCACGCTGGCGCATGTCGGCGGCCAGGCTCAGCAGGCCGGCTTGTTCGGCGCCACGGGGGGCGAAGACCAGCAGCGGGTAGTTGTCGTCGATCAGGGCCATCGGGCCGTGGCGCACTTCGGCACTGCTGAAGGCTTCGGCCTGGATCGCCGAGGTTTCCTTGAGCTTGAGCGCGGCTTCCTGGGCGATGGCAAAACCGGCGCCACGGCCGATCACCATGAGTTGTTGGCAATCGCGCAGGGCGTCAATGGCCACGCTCCAGTCTTGCTTGGCGGCTTCCCGCAAACCGTCGGGCAATGCCTTACAGGCTTGCAGCAACTCGTCTTCCTGATTCCAGTGGCCAATCAATTGAGCGCTGGCGCTCAGGGTGGCGATAAAGCTTTTGGTGGCGGCGACGCTGCGTTCCGGCCCGGCGCACAATGGCACGTGGAATTCGCAGGCGGCTTCCAGCGGTGAGTCTTCGGCATTGACCATCGAGATGCTCAAGGCGCCGCGTTTGCGCAACAGGCGCAGGCTGTTGACCAGGTCCGGGCTTTGCCCCGACTGGGAGAAACCGAACGCCACTTGCCCGCTGACCTTGAGTGGCGATTGCAGCATGGTCACCACCGACATCGGCAACGACGCCACCGGAATCCCCAGGTGCTGCATGGTCAGGTAGGCGAAGTAGCTGGCGGCGTGGTCCGAACTGCCACGGGCGATGGTCATCGCTACCTGTGGCGGCTGGCGGCGCAGGCGGCCGGCGACTTCCACCAGCAGCGGGTCCAGGCGTTGCAGTTGAGCCTCGACGGCCTCACAGGAGGCCAGGGCCTCTTCAAGCATTTTTGAAGTCAATGCTTTCTCCTTCGACCATTACGTCGGTGAGGTGCAGGGAGCGGTCCAGGCGCACGCAGTCGGCAAAGCTGCCGGGTTGCAGGCGGCCGCGTTCTTCCAGGCCCAGGTAGTCCGCAGGAAATTGCGACAAACGTTGTGAGGCTTCGTTGATGGGCAGGCCGATCTTCACCAGGTTGCGCAGCGCCTGGTCCATGGTCAGGGTGCTGCCGGCCAGGGTTCCATCGGCCAGGCGCACGCCACCCAGGCATTTGGTCACGGTGTGGCTGCCCAGCTTGTATTCTCCGTCGGGCATGCCGGCGGCGGCGGTGGAATCGGTGACGCAGTACAGGCACGGGATCGAGCGCAGCGCCACGCGCATGGCGCCGGGGTGCACGTGCAGCAGGTCGGGAATCAGTTCGGCGTATTTGGCATGGGCCAGGGCCGCGCCGACGATGCCGGGCTCGCGGTGATGCAGCGGGCTCATGGCGTTGTACAAGTGGGTAAAGCTGGTGGCACCGGCGGCGAGGGCGGCGACGCCTTCTTCATAGCTGCCCAGGGTGTGGCCGATCTGCATGCGCACGCCGCGTTCGCTGAGGGCGCGGATCAGGCCGTCGTGGCCGGCGATTTCCGGGGCAATGGTGATCACCCGGATCGGCGCCAGGCGCAGGTATTCTTCGACTTCAGCCATCAAGGCGGTGTGGGCGAAGTTCGGTTGTGCGCCGAGTTTTCCCGGATTGATGTAGGGGCCTTCCAGGTGCACGCCGAGCACTCGGGCGGTGCCGGTCGGGCGGCTTTCGCAATAGGTGCCGATCTCGCCGAGCACGCGGGAAATTTCGTCCACCGGCGCGGTCATGGTGGTGGCCAGCAGCGAGGTGGTACCGAATCGTACGTGGGTGCGGGTGATGGTCTGAAAGGCGTCGCTGCCTTCCATGATGTCTTTGCCGCCACCGCCGTGTACGTGCAGGTCGATAAAGCCTGGCAGCAGGTAGGGCAGGTCGTTGTCAGCCGGGTCGCACGGGCTGCCTTCAACGGCAGTCACCTTGCCGTGCTGGTGCACCAGGCGGCCGCGAATCCAGCCGTGGGGCGTGAGGATATTGTCTTCGGACATGGGCAGTTCTCTAAATTCGCAGTTCAGCGGAATAGTCGTGGCGGCGCAGTTCTGCGACAAAGTCGTAGTAGTCGTTGCGGCAGTAGGTGTCGGTGATTTCAATCGGGGTGTTGTCGGCGGTGTAGCCCACCCGGGTCATCAGCAGCATGGCGGTGCCGGGGGCGATGCCCACCAGGGCCGCGAACTCGTCCGAGGCGTTGATTGCCTGGATGTGTTGCAGGGCACGCACGATGGGTTTGCCGATGCTTTCCAGGTATTCGTACAGGGAATTGCCGATGGCCTGCGGGTGCGGAAGTACAGAGGCGGGCATGGCGGTCATTTCAATCGCCATCACCGTGTCGTCGGCCTTACGTAAACGCTTGAGGCGCGCGACCTTGTCGCTGGGCGACAGGCCCAGGCGGATCAATTCTTCATGGGTGGGCTGGGTGATGTCGCGCTCCAGCCATTGGGACGTCGGCACAAAACCCTTGAGCCGGAGCATTTCGCTGAAGCCCGAGAGGCGCGACAACGGCTGTTCCAGGCGCGGCGTGATGAAGGTTCCGGAGCCTTGGCTGCGACGGATCAGGCCTTGTTCGAACAGCACTTCCAGCGCCTTGCGGGCAGTCACCCGGGAAATGCTCAGTTGCTCGCTGAGGGCGCGCTCCGAGGGCAATGCCTGCTCGGATTTCCACTGGCCGGCATGAATCGCGGCTTCCAGGTTGCGGGCCAGTTGCAGGTACAGCGGCGTCGATTGTTTGTCGTCGGGGCGCAGGGCCAGGATGGGGTTCATTGTGTCGGTTTCCGATGCGGTTATTGGAGTGTTGTCGCCCGGTAGTGATCGCAAGCTAATACCACTTAAATACCATGTCAATGCAGCGAAAACGGTGCAGACGAGCGTTTGCGGGCGCCTTAATAGTGCGCCAGATCAAGTGGTATTAGAGAGGTCTTTATCGCGAGCAGAAGCGCGCAGCTTGCCGGGGTGAACTGGTATTCACCGGCAAGCGCTGCGCGGGGCAGGATTTTTTTTCGAATTATTTTACGGGCGGCGGGAAATTACGGACGAATCTCGATCATGGTGCCGTCTTTGACCAGGTTCCAGACTTCGCGCATGTCGACATTGCGCATGCCGATGCAGCCATCGGTCCAGTCCAGGGTGTGGAACAGCTCTTCGGGGTAGTCCTCGGCGTCGGGGGTGCCGTGGATCATGATCATGCTGCCGGGCTTGACCCCTTCGCGGCGGGCGCGGGCGGAGTCGCTGATGTTGGGGTAGGAGATGTGCATGGCCAGGTTGAAGCGGTCGCTGGTCTTGCGCCAGTCGATCCAGTAGAAGCCTTCCGGGGTTCGACGGTCGCCTTCCATCAGCTTGGTGCCCTTGGGGTTTTTGCCCAGGGAGATGCGATAGGTTCTGATCGGCTTGCCGTCGTTGATCAGTTGCAACTGATGGGCGGACTTGAGCACCAGGATTTTCTCGACGGGTTTGCCGCCCAGGATCACTTGGGTGGAGGCTGGCGACAGCGTGGCAAACGACAGACAGATCAGAACAAGCAACCAACGCATTAAAACGGTATCCCCTGAGAAGACTACGTGCCGCCTGGAGTTGTTATTTGGCCAGTTGGGTCAGTGGCGGCACCGACTCGCTGCGCACCGGATACGACTGTTGGCGGCGGTCAGCAAAAAAGCATTCTAAGGTACGCCCG
This sequence comes from Pseudomonas yamanorum, assembly GCF_013386765.1. Classification (GTDB taxonomy): domain Bacteria; phylum Pseudomonadota; class Gammaproteobacteria; order Pseudomonadales; family Pseudomonadaceae; genus Aquipseudomonas; species Aquipseudomonas yamanorum_A. The sequence goes on along the minus strand of NZ_JACARE010000038.1, from coordinate 51,132 downwards.
ACCGTGCGGAAAGCCAGCTCTGACCAAGGGATGTCGGCTTCATCGAATAAGCGCACTTCGAGGCTTTCGGGGCCTGCGGCAAAGTCCAGGTCGATCAGCTCGGCGCGGTAGAAGATGTGCACCTGGCTGATGTGCGGCACGTCGATCAGGGTATAGATGCTCAAGTTGCGCACCCGGGCGCAGGCTTCTTCCATGGTTTCGCGCATGGCGGCTTGCTCGACGGTCTCGCCGTTTTCCATGAAGCCGGCGGGCAGGGTCCAGAAACCCAGGCGCGGCTCGATCGCGCGGCGGCACAGCAACACCTGATCGCCCCACACCGGCACGGTGCCCGCGACGATATTGGGATTCTGGTAGTGAATGGTCTGACAGTGATCGCAGACATAGCGCAGGCGTGCGTCGCCTTCGGGAATGCGCTGGGTGACCGGTTTACCGCACTGGCTGCAGAAGTTCATGCTGGGGTTCCTGGAGAGTGCGCCTATCTTGGCGTGACCGGGTATGGGCTGCAAGTTGTCGTTTAGCGACATGACCAGGGTTTTGGGGTTGGGCGTGCGCAAGGTTTGGTGCATGATGCAAGGTAGCCAACAGACCGAGATGACTCATGCTGGACGAGCTACTTCGCCGGGTAAGCAATCATACGCCCCACACGCTGGAGACCGACGGTCGTTTCCCGGAAGCGGCGGTACTGGTGCCGATCACCCGCAGTGACGAACCCGAGCTGATCCTGACCTTGCGCGCCAGTGGGTTATCCACCCATGGCGGCGAAGTGGCGTTCCCTGGCGGGCGCCGCGACCCCGACGATCCCGACCTGATATTCACCGCGCTGCGCGAAGCGCAAGAAGAGATCGGCCTGCCGCCGGGCCTGGTGGAAGTTATCGGCCCGTTGAGCCCGCTGATTTCCCTGCACGGTATCCGTGTCACGCCTTATGTAGGCGTTATCCCCGATTACGTTGAATACCTGGCGAATGACGCCGAGATCGCCGCTGTTTTCAGCGTGCCCCTGGAGTTTTTTCGCCAGGACCCGCGCGAACATACCCACCGTATTGATTACCAGGGCCGCAGTTGGTACGTGCCCAGTTACCGGTTTGGCGAGTACAAGATCTGGGGCCTGACGGCGATCATGATTGTAGAGCTGATCAATCTGCTCTATGACGATGCCGACATCAGCCTGCATCGACCACCGAAAAGCTTCATCAATACCTAAGAGCCAGATGGCCATCGTTTCCGCCGTGAGGATCCACCTATGAAATACCGCCTGGGCGACGCCCGAGTCGAAACCCATCCCGACAGCTGGGTGGCCCCGAATGCCACGCTGGTGGGCAAGGTCAAGCTGGAGGAGGGCGCCAACGTCTGGTTCAACGCGGTGTTGCGTGGCGACAACGAACTGATCCTGATCGGCAAGAATAGCAACGTGCAAGACGGCAGCGTGATGCACACCGACATGGGCTACCCGCTGACCCTCGGCACCGGCGTGACCATTGGCCATAACGCCATGCTGCATGGCTGCACCGTCGACGATTACAGCCTGATCGGCATCAATGCGGTGATCCTCAACGGGGCGAAGATCGGCAAGCACTGCATCATCGGCGCCAATTCGCTGATTGGCGAGGGCAAGGAAATTCCGGATGGCTCGCTGGTGATGGGGTCGCCGGGCAAAGTGGTGCGGGAGCTGACCGATGTGCAGAAGAAAATGCTCGAGGCCAGCGCCGCGCACTATGTGCATAACTCGCAGCGTTATGCCCGTGACCTGGTTGAGCAGGAAGAATGACCTTATCTGAACGGCCGGTAGCGTCGCCGTGCGTGAGCATTTGTGCGCTGGATGACGATGATATCTGCACGGGCTGCCAGCGGACGGTGGATGAAATCACCCGCTGGAGTCGCATGGACAACACCGAGCGCCGGGTGGTGCTGGGGTTGTGTCATGAGCGGGCGAAGGCGAGCGGGTTGATGTGGATGATTCCGGGAAAGTCCGGCGCCTGATCTGCAGGTGGACTGCTTTTCTGTGGCGAGGGAGCTTGCTCCCGTTGGGCTGCGAAGCAGCCCCAAATCAGACGACTGCCTTCCTTCAGATACACCAGGCTCGCCCATTTCAGGGCCGCTTCGCGCCCCAGCGGGAGCAAGCTCCCTCGCCACCAAGCTCCCTCGCCACATTGACGGGTTGTGCAGTACCCTGTGCCCCTTGTTCACAGGTCCCTCGCCCCATGTTCTTCCTGATTGCCTACATCAGCAGCGTCGTGCTGATCAACTTTGCCTTTTCCACCGCCCCGCACCTGGACGTCATCTGGTCTGCCTGGGGTGGTTTGGTGTTTGTCCTGCGGGACATGGTGCAAACCCGCTTCGGCCATGGCGCGATCATCGCGATGCTGGCGGCGTTGGTGCTCTCCTATATCACCTCCGATCCGTCCATCGCCCTGGCAAGCGCCACGGCGTTTGCGGTGTCCGAGTGCATCGACTGGCTGGTGTTCAGCATCACCAAGCGTCCGCTCCATGATCGCCTGTGGATAAGTTCGGCGCTGAGCATCCCCCTCGATACCTTCATCTTTTTCGGCCTGATCGGCGCGCTCACGCCTGCCGTGGCCGGCACTGCGCTGGTCTCGAAATTCGCCGGCGTCACCGTGGTGTGGCTGGCCATGGCCTGGCGTTTGCGCCGGCAGCGCGTCGCCAACTGAAGCCAATCTTTACAGTTCATGTAAAATGCCGGCCTTTCTCCACCATGATCCGCTCCCCTGAGGACCTGAGATGACCCGAATCGGAACTCCATTGTCGCCAACCGCGACCCGCGTAATGCTGTGTGGCTGCGGTGAGCTGGGCAAGGAAGTGGTAATCGAACTGCAACGCCTGGGCGTTGAAGTGATTGCCGTGGATCGCTACGCCAACGCGCCGGCCATGCAGGTCGCGCACCGCAGTCACGTGATCAACATGCTCGATGGCGCCGCCCTGCGTGCCGTGATCGAAGCCGAAAAGCCGCACTTCATCGTGCCGGAAATCGAAGCGATCGCCACCGCGACCCTGGTTGAGCTGGAAGCCGAAGGCTTCACCGTGATCCCGACCGCCCGCGCAACCTTGCTGACCATGAACCGCGAAGGCATCCGTCGCCTGGCCGCTGAAGAGCTGGACCTGCCGACCTCGCCGTACCACTTCGCCGACACCTTCGAGGACTACAGCAAGGCCGTCACCGATTTGGGTTTCCCATGTGTGGTCAAGCCGGTAATGAGTTCTTCGGGCAAGGGCCAGAGCCTGCTGCGCAGCGCGGATGACGTGCAGAAAGCCTGGGATTACGCCCAGGAAGGCGGGCGAGCCGGCAAGGGCCGGGTGATCATCGAAGGCTTTATCGACTTCGATTACGAAATCACCCTGCTGACCGTGCGCCACATCGGCGGCACCACCTTCTGCGCGCCTGTCGGCCACCGTCAGGAGAAGGGCGACTACCAGGAATCCTGGCAGCCACAGGCCATGAGCCCGATTGCCCTGGCCGAATCCGAGCGCGTTGCCAAAGCGGTAACCGAGGCCTTGGGTGGTCGTGGCCTGTTTGGTGTCGAGCTGTTCATCAAAGGCGATCAAGTGTGGTTCAGCGAAGTCTCGCCACGCCCCCATGACACTGGTCTGGTGACCCTGATTTCCCAGGACTTGTCGCAGTTTGCCCTGCATGCACGGGCGATTCTTGGACTGCCGATTCCGCTGATCCGCCAGTTCGGGCCTTCGGCTTCGGCGGTGATTCTGGTGGAAGGGCAGTCGACCCAGACTGCGTTTGCCAACCTGGGCGCAGCCTTGAGCGAGCCGGACACGGCGTTGCGCCTGTTTGGCAAACCGGAAGTGAACGGTCAGCGCCGCATGGGCGTGGCGTTGGCGCGGGATGAGTCGATTGAGGCTGCCCGGGCTAAGGCCACTCGTGCTTCGAAGGCGGTTGTTGTAGAGCTGTAACCGAGTCGCGCCCATCGCGGGCAAGCCCGGCTCCCACATTTTGATTTGTGAATACATTCAAATGTGGGAGTCGGGCTTGCCCGCGATGGCGGTCTATCAGCTAACGCGATTCAAATCGTTATTGCGCGTCTCTTTCAGGCACAACACAGCAATCAAGCTGATCACCGCTGCAGCCGACACATACCCGCCGACATAACTCAAACCGCCCATCGCCACCAGCTTGGTCGCGAAGAACGGTGCCGCCGACGCACCCACGATCCCACCCAGGTTATACGCCGCCGAAGCGCCGGTATAACGCACGCGGGTCGGAAACAGTTCCGGCAACATCGCGCCCATCGGGGCAAACGTCACGCCCATCAAAAACAGTTCCAGCGCCAGGAACAGTGCCACAGCCCAGGTTGAGCCGTGGGTCAGCAACGGTTCCATGGTGAAGCCGGAAAGGATGGTCAGGATCGCCCCCACAATCAGCACCGGCTTACGCCCGTAACGGTCGCTTGCCCACGCCGCCAGCGGGGTCGCCGCGCCCATGAACAGCACCGCGAAGCACAGCAACCCGAGGAAGGTTTCACGGCTGTAGCCCAGGGTGGACACGCCATAGCTCAGGGAAAACGCCGTGGTGATATAGAACAGCGCATAACACACCACCATCGACGCCGCGCCCAGCAGCACCGGCAGCCAATGCTGGCTGAACAGCTCCACCAGCGGCACCTTCACCGGCGCTTCTTTGGCCACCGCGTTCGCGAACACCGGGGTTTCATGCAGTTTGAGCCGCGCATACAGGCCCACCATCACCAGCGCCGCGCTGAGGATGAATGGAATGCGCCAACCCCAGCTGCGGAACTGCTCGTCATTCAGGTTCATGGCCAGGATCAGGAACAACCCGTTGGCCGCCAGAAAGCCAATCGATGGCCCCAGTTGCGGAAACATGCCGAACCAGGCGCGCTTGCCCTTCGGCGCGTTCTCGGTGGCCAGCAACGCCGCGCCGCCCCATTCGCCGCCAAGCCCGAGGCCCTGGCCGAAACGCAGCACGCAGAGCAGGATCGGCGCCCAGGCCCCGATGCTGTCATAGCCGGGGAGCAAGCCGATCAGCGTGGTGCACACGCCCATCAGCAGCAAGGAGGCGACCAGCGTCGATTTACGGCCGATCCGGTCACCAAAGTGCCCGAACAGCGCCGAACCCAACGGCCGGGCGATAAACGCAATGCCGAAGGTCAGGAACGAGGCAAGCATCTGCGCCGTGCCGGAGGTTTGCGGGAAGAATACCGGGCCGATCACCAGTGCTGCGGCGGTCGCGTAGATATAGAAGTCGTAGAACTCGATGGCGGTGCCGATGATGCTCGCGGTGGCGACCCGGGCCGTCGAGTTGGTCGGGGCGGCGGTCGCTGCCTCGTTATAGGTGGTGCTCATGGAGGTATCCCTGGCGGTCATTGCGCGTTTGGACGCGGATTATTATTGGTCGAACACCCATGGATCAGGGTTGTGCGCGGGGCGGCTCGGGATGGGAGCAAACACCGGTCAGACACGATAAGGCGGTGCCTGGACGCGCTCAGTGCGGGTAGCACGCGGTCGGGCGGGGCTTGGGTAAGCCGCCCCGATTATAGGAAGGGGTTTGTGGATCCAACAAGGGGCTTAAGCGGCGACCGGCACCGTGCTGGTGTGCCAGATCAGCACCTTGGCCACGCGGTTGTCCTCGGTCTCGAGGATTTCCAGGCGATAGCGGCCGATTTTCAGGCACACGGCGCAGTCCGGGATGGTTTCCAGCGCTTCGGTCACCAGGCCGTTGAGGGTCTTGGGGCCGTCGCTGGGCAGGTGCCAGCCGAGGGTTTTGTTCAAATCACGGATCGAGGCGGCGCCGTCGATCACGTAGCGGCCATCCAGTTGCGGCTGGATGTGGGGGTTGTCGAGGTGCTGCTCGCTTTCGAACTCACCGACGATTTCTTCAAGAATGTCTTCCAGGGTCACGATGCCCAGCACTTCGCCGTATTCGTCCACCACCATGCCCAGGCGGCGCTGTTGCTTGTGGAAGTTCAGCAATTGCAGCTGCAGCGGCGTGCTTTCCGGGACGAAGTAGGGCTCGTGGCAGGCCGCCAGCAGCGCTTCCTTGGTCAGGCTGGCGTCGGGCAGCAGGTGGCGGATCTGCCGGGTATTGAGCACGGCTTCGACCTGGTTGATATCGCTGTGGAACACCGGCAACCGGGTGCGGGTAGAAACCCGCAGTTGCTCGATGATTTCCTCGATCGGGTCATCCAGGTTGATGCCGTCCACTTCACTGCGGGGCACCAGGATGTCATTCACGGTGATGTTGTCCAGGGCGTGGATGCCTGGCATACCCGGCGCGCGGGTGTTGGGGATTTCGGCTTCGGGTTCGTCGTCCTGGTCCGGCTGTGGCTCGTCGCTCTTCTTGACCACGCCGGCCTTGCGGGCGAACGGGCGCAACAGCATCAGGCTGACGCCGTTGAGCAGCCAGGCCAGCGGGTACAGAATTTTCAACGGCACGCTCAGCAGGGTGTTGCCAAAGCCAAGGATGGTTTGCGGGTGGCGAGTGGCCAGGGCACGCGGCAGATAGTCGGCCAGCACCAGCAGGACGGCACTGGAGATCACCCAGCCGAGCCACGGGCCGTTTTCTGCCCAGGCGTAGATCGCCAGCAACGTGCAGAGAATCACCACCACGGCACGGCACAGGGTGTTGCAAAGGATCAGGCTGTTGCGCGGGAAATTCAGGCGGGCGGCGGCTTTGTCACCCTGGCGGGTGCCGGGGCGCAGGGCCAGCAAATGTTGCTGGGCGGCTTCGATGGCGGTAAACAGCGCCGACCATAAAACCAGCAAGGCTACTACCGCAAGCATCGGCCCCAAGGGCAAGTTGTCCATGTCGGCTGCCCGTCAGATATGCAGGATGTATTCGCGAACCAGCTTGCTGCCGAAATAGGCCAGCATCAGCAGGCAGAAACCGGCCAGGGTCCAGCGGATCGCCTTGTGCCCGCGCCAGCCGAGGCGGTTGCGGCCCCACAGCAGCACGCTGAACACTACCCAGGCCAGGCACGCCAGCAGGGTTTTGTGCACCAGGTGCTGGGCGAACAGGTTCTCGACGAATAGCCAGCCGGAGATCAGAGACAGCGACAGCAGCGTCCAGCCGGCCCAGAGGAAGCCGAACAGCAGGCTTTCCATGGTTTGCAGCGGCGGGAAGTTCTTTATCAGCCCGGACGGGTGCTTGTGCTTGAGCTGGTGGTCTTGCAACAGCAGCAGCAAGGCCTGGAACACCGCGATGGTGAACATGCCGTAGGCGAGGATCGACAGCAGGATGTGGGCGAGGATGCCCGGCTCTTCATCGATGACCTGCACGGTGCCGGTCGGGGTGAATTGCGCCAGCAGCACTGTCAGCACCCCAAGCGGGAACAACAGCACCAGCAGGTTCTCCACCGGGATCCGGTAGCAGGCCATCAGGGTCAGTGCGATCACGGCGGCGGCAATCAGGCTGGCGGCGCTGAAGAAATCCAGGCCCAGGCCCACCGGCGTCATCAAATGCGTGAACAGGCTGGCGGCGTGAGCCAGCAGGGCGAGAACGCCAAGGCCTACCAACAGGCGTTTGTCGGCCTTGGCGCCTTGGGCCAGACGAGTGCCCTGATAGAGGGTCGCAGCGGCATACAAGATGGCGGCGGCGAGGCTGGGTAGCAAACTGGGTGACAAAGGGAGCATAAATCCTGTTAAGCAGGCCCGAAAGGCGCTGAGTTTGGCATACACCTGCGTAACACGAAAGACTCTCAGGCCAGACAGCGGGTGTGCATGGCGACAGTCTTCGCTATAATCCGCGACCTGCCCACGCCGCAGGCTCGCCGAGCGCTGTTTTTAATAGCGATTTACCACAGCCTGGGCCGCCATTACCTCGGTCTAACATAGGGCCTGAAAGGATCGCGCATGTTTGAAAATCTGACTGACCGTCTCTCGCAGACGCTGCGCCATGTCACCGGCAAGGCCAAGCTGACCGAGGACAATATTAAAGACACCCTGCGTGAAGTGCGCATGGCGTTGTTGGAAGCCGACGTCGCCTTGCCGGTGGTGAAGGACTTCGTCAACTCGGTCAAAGAGCGCGCGGTGGGCACCGAAGTGTCCCGCAGCCTGACGCCGGGCCAGGCGTTTGTGAAGATCGTCCAGGCCGAACTCGAAAGCCTGATGGGCGCGGCCAACGAAGACCTGAACCTCAGTGCCGTGCCGCCGGCCGTGGTGCTGATGGCCGGTCTGCAAGGTGCGGGTAAAACCACCACCGCTGGCAAACTGGCGCGCTTCCTTAAAGAGCGCAAGAAGAAGTCGGTGATGGTGGTGTCTGCGGACGTTTACCGTCCGGCCGCCATCAAGCAGCTGGAAATGCTCGCGGGCGAAGTCGGCGTGACCTTCTTTCCGTCCGACCTGAGCCAGAAGCCGGTCGACATTGCCCAGGCCGCTATTAAAGAAGCCAAGCTGAAATTCATCGACGTGGTCATCGTCGATACCGCCGGTCGCCTGCACATCGATGAAGAGATGATGGGCGAGATCAAGGCGCTGCATGCCGCGATCAACCCGGTAGAAACCCTGTTCGTGGTCGACGCCATGACCGGCCAGGATGCGGCCAACACCGCCAAGGCCTTTGGTGATGCGCTGCCGCTGACCGGTGTGATCCTGACCAAGGTCGACGGCGACGCCCGTGGCGGTGCCGCGCTGTCGGTGCGTGCGATTACCGGCAAGCCGATCAAGTTCATCGGTATGGGCGAGAAGAGCGAAGCGCTCGAGCCGTTCCACCCTGAGCGGATCGCCTCGCGTATCCTCGGCATGGGCGACGTGCTCAGCCTGATCGAGCAAGCGGAAGCGACCCTCGACAAGGACAAGGCCGACAAGCTGGCCAAAAAGCTGAAGAAGGGCAAGGGCTTCGACCTCGAAGACTTCCGCGACCAGCTGCAACAGATGAAGAACATGGGCGGCCTTGGCGGCCTGATGGACAAGCTGCCGAACATGGGCGGCGTGAACCTGGCGCAAATGGGCAATGCCCAGGGCGCGGCAGAGAAGCAATTCAAGCAGATGGAAGCCATCATCAATTCCATGACCCCGGCCGAGCGCCGCGACCCTGAGCTGATCAGTGGTTCGCGCAAGCGTCGGATCGCCATGGGTTCCGGCACCCAGGTGCAGGACATCGGTCGCTTGATCAAGCAGCACAAGCAGATGCAGAAGATGATGAAGAAATTCTCCGCAAAAGGCGGAATGGCCAAGATGATGCGCGGCATGGGCGGTATGTTGCCCGGCGGCGGCATGCCGAAAATGTAAAGAATTCGAGCGGGAGCTTTGCTCCTGCTCCGACCCGCAGGGATGCGGGATCTCCAGCAAACCCGCCATTGGCGGGAGCTGACTTGCCGTTTTAACCGACGGCTCTATAGCAGATCTGAATGGCACGCTGATAGGCGCCAGAAAAAGACATTTGCAAAAGTCCGGATATTCCTTAGAATATGCGGCCTTTCGGGCACCTATGCCCGCTGTGCATTTAGATTTGCAGCACCGACTACAGGAACGATGTTCACATGCTAACAATCCGTCTTGCCCTTGGCGGCTCCAAAAAGCGCCCGTTTTACCACTTGACCGTAACTGACAGCCGCAACCCACGTGACGGCTCTCACAAGGAACAAGTAGGCTTCTTCAACCCGATCGCTCGTGGTCAAGAAGTCCGTCTGTCCGTGAACCAAGAGCGCGTAGCCTACTGGCTGAGCGTTGGTGCACAACCTTCTGAGCGCGTTGCTCAGTTGTTGAAGGATGCATCTAAGGCTGCGGCCTGAGCAATATGAACGCGACGCCAGCGGTTGCTGATGATTTGATCGTTATCGGCAAGATTTACTCTGTTCATGGCGTTCGCGGCGAAGTGAAGGTGTATTCCTTTACTGATCCGACTGAAAACCTGTTGCAGTACAAGACCTGGACGCTCAAGCGCGAAGGTAGTGTGAAACAGGTAGAGCTGGTCAGTGGACGCGGGAGCGACAAGTTCCTGGTCGCAAAGCTCAAGGGTCTTGATGATCGTGAAGAAGCTCGTCTTCTGGCCGGTTATGAGATCTGCGTGCCGCGCAACCTGTTCCCTGAATTGACCGACGGCGAGTACTACTGGTACCAGCTGGAAGGTCTGAAGGTTATTGATCAACTCGGGCAATTGCTCGGGAAAATCGATCATCTTCTGGAAACCGGCGCCAATGATGTAATGGTGGTCAAGCCTTGCGCTGGCAGCCTGGATGATCGCGAACGCCTGTTGCCCTATACCGAGCAATGCGTGTTGGCCGTCGACCTGGCAGCGGGCGAGATGAAGGTGGAATGGGACGCGGACTTCTAGCGTGGCTAACCTGCGCGTTGAAGTGATCAGTTTGTTTCCCGAGATGTTTTCCGCCATCAGCGAGTACGGCATCACCAGTCGGGCGGTGAAACAGGGGCTCTTGCAGCTCACCTGTTGGAACCCGCGAGACTACACGACGGATCGACATCACACTGTGGACGATCGCCCATTTGGCGGTGGCCCGGGCATGGTGATGAAGATCAAGCCCCTGGAAGACGCGTTGGTTCAGGCCAAGGCAGCAGCCGGGGAGAAGGCGAAGGTAATTTACCTGTCCCCTCAAGGCCGTCAGCTGAATCAGTCGGCGGTACGCGAGTTGGCGAATCTGGAAGCATTAATCCTGATTGCCGGTCGCTATGAAGGCATTGACGAGCGTTTTATTGATGCTCATGTCGATGAAGAGTGGTCGATTGGGGACTATGTCCTGTCTGGCGGCGAGCTGCCGGCGATGGTCCTGATAGATGCGGTTACACGACTGCTGCCTGGAGCTTTAGGGCATGCGGACTCCGCGGAGGAAGATTCCTTCACGGATGGTTTGCTGGATTGCCCGCACTACACCCGACCGGAGGTGTATGCGGATCAGCGTGTTCCCGACGTATTGCTAAGTGGCAATCACGCACACATCCGGCGTTGGCGTTTACAGCAGTCCCTCGGGCGGACCTATGAACGACGCGCCGATCTTCTGGAAAGCCGCTCGCTTTCTGGAGAAGAGAAGAAGCTGCTCGAGGAATACATCCTCGCGCGGGACGATAGTTAACAACGTATCGATGGTAGGTCCGACGACTTACCTTAGGAGCACAGCATGACTAACAAAATCATCCTTGCACTCGAAGCAGAGCAGATGACCAAAGAGATCCCTACCTTTGCCCCGGGCGACACCATTGTCGTTCAGGTGAAAGTGAAGGAAGGCGACCGTTCGCGTCTGCAAGCGTTCGAAGGCGTGGTAATTGCCAAGCGTAACCGTGGTGTGAACAGTGCTTTCACTGTTCGTAAAATCTCCAACGGTGTTGGCGTAGAGCGTACTTTCCAGACCTACAGCCCGCAAATCGACAGCATGGCCGTTAAACGTCGCGGTGACGTACGTAAAGCCAAGCTGTACTACCTGCGTGACCTGTCCGGTAAAGCAGCTCGCATCAAGGAAAAACTGGCTTAAGTCCAGCTTCCCGATGCAGAAAAAAGCAGCCTACGGGCTGCTTTTTTGTTGCCTGAAATTTGTCTATTTCCCTGGTACCTGTTCATGACCACCCGCCTCGAAGAAATCCAGCGCCGTGCCGACCTGTCCGAGAAAAGGCCATCCAGGGTTTGCCGACTGATCCTGAATCGAGTCGCTTTTGTGGCGAGGGAGCTTGCTCCCGTTGGGCTGCGCAGCAGTCCTGAAACCTGCAATAGAAGTCTTTCTGTTGGACTTCAATGGTCAATCAGGGCCGCTTCGCGCCCCAGCGGGAGCAAGCTCCCTCGCCACAGATTATTTGCCCGCCTTCATTGATGTGTAGATGCCTGTGCTGCGATAGGATCTACCCGACATCGCCACCTTCCCAGCTTGAGCCCCCATGCCCGCCATCGATCACCCCCAGATAGACCGCTTCCTCGATGCCCTCTGGCTGGAAAAAGGCCTGTCGGACAACACCCGTCAGGCCTACCGCAGCGACCTGGCGTTGTTCAATGGCTGGCTGCAGGAGAAAAACCTGGAGCTGCTCAACGCCGGTCGTGAGCTGATTCTCGATCATTTGTCCTGGCGCCTGGAGCAGAACTACAAACCTCGCTCCACTGCCCGGTTTCTCTCGGGTGTACGTGGCTTTTATCGCTACCTGCTGCGGGAAAAGCTGATTGCCATCGACCCAACCCTGCAAATCGACATGCCGCAGCTGGGCCGGCCATTGCCCAAATCCCTGTCGGAAGCCGACGTCGAAGCTCTGTTGGCAGCACCCGACCTGAGCGAAGCCATCGGCCAGCGCGACCGCGCCATGCTGGAAGTGCTGTATGCCTGCGGCCTGCGCGTCACCGAGCTGATCAGCCTGACCCTGGAGCAGGTCAACCTGCGCCAGGGCGTGTTGCGGGTGATGGGCAAGGGCAGCAAGGAGCGCCTGGTGCCCATGGGGGAGGAGGCGATTGTGTGGATCGAGCGCTACATGCGTGACGCCCGCAGCGAGTTGCTCAACGGTCGCCCCAGCGATGTGCTGTTTCCCAGCCAGCGTGGCGAGCAGATGACCCGCCAGACCTTCTGGCATCGCATCAAGCACCAGGCCAAGGTTGCCGGCATCGGCAAGTCGCTGTCGCCCCACACCCTGCGCCATGCCTTCGCCACGCATTTGCTCAACCACGGTGCGGATTTGCGCGTGGTTCAAATGCTGCTGGGGCACAGCGACTTGTCTACCACCCAGATCTACACCCACGTCGCGCGCGCACGTTTGCAGGACATGCACGCCAAGCACCATCCCCGTGGATGAAAAACCCATCGGAAAAAGCCCAATTTCCCCGCGACTGGCTGCCCTGCGGCCCAACTGTGGTAGGCTTTGCCGGTTCGCAAAGGGGACGGCCCAAACCCGTGTTTGAAGATCGGTGTTCCTGCTCCCGTCCCTGCATCTGCCTTCAGGAGTTCCCATGCGCTTGACCCAGATTTTTGCCATCGCAGCCATTGCGTTGGTCTCAACCTTTGCCGTCGCCGACGACGCCGCCGAGAAGACTATCCGCAAGAGCCTGGAAGCCCTCCAGCTCGACACCCCGATAGAAAGCATCAATGCCAGCCCGATGGCCGGCCTTTATGAAGTCAAACTCAAGGGCAGCCGCGTGCTGTACGCCAGCGCAGATGGCCAGTACATCGTCCAGGGCTACCTGTTCCAGTTGAAAGATGGCAAGCCGGTGAACCTCACCGAGAAAGCCGAGCGCCTGGGCGTGTCCAAGCTGATCAACGGCATCCCGGTGGCTGAAACCGTGGTGTACCCGGCCATCGGCGAAACCAAGACCCACATCACCGTCTTCACCGACACCACCTGCCCGTACTGCCACAAGCTGCATGCCGAAGTGCCTGAGCTGAACAAGCTCGGTGTTGAGGTGCGCTACGTAGCGTTCCCGCGCCAGGGCCTGGGTTCGCCGGGTGACGAGCAGTTGCAGGCCGTCTGGTGTTCGGCCGACAAGAAAGCCGCCATGGACAAGATGGTCGATGGCAAGGAAATCAAGGCGGACAAGTGCGCCAACCCGGTTTCCAAGCAGTTCGCCCTCGGCCAGTCGATTGGCGTGAACGGTACGCCGGCCATCGTTTTGGCTGATGGTCAGGTGATTCCGGGCTACCAGCCTGCGCCGCAAGTTGCCAAACTGGCACTGAACGCAAAGTAAGCACTATCGTCGAGCCTTGACGATCATGACTGGCCGACCATTCGGCGGGTCATTAATAGAGAGCCGCAGTTGTGCGGCTGTTTTCACGGCCGACCTTGAGTCGGCCGTTTCATGGGGAGTTCTTCAGTGAAACCGGTCAAAGTAGGCATCTGTGGGTTAGGGACCGTCGGTGGCGGCACCTTCAACGTACTTCAGCGTAACGCTGAAGAAATTTCCCGCCGTGCAGGGCGTGGGATTGAAGTGGCACAAATTGCCACGCGTACGCCAAAGCCTCAGTTCCAAACGACCGGTATTGCGATTACCAACGATGTCTTCGAAGTCGCCACCAACCCTGAAATCGATATCGTCATCGAACTGGTTGGCGGCTACACCGTGGCCCGCGAGCTGGTGCTCAAAGCCATCGAAAACGGCAAGCATGTGGTCACCGCCAACAAGGCGCTGATCGCCGTGCACGGTAACGAAATTTTCGCCAAGGCCCGCGAGAAGGGTGTGATTGTGGCGTTCGAAGCGGCCGTGGCCGGTGGCATCCCGGTGATCAAGGCGATCCGTGAAGGCCTGTCCGCCAACCGTATCAACTGGGTGGCCGGCATCATCAACGGCACCGGTAACTTCATCCTCACCGAAATGCGCGAGAAGGGTCGTACCTTCGAAGACGTGCTGGCCGAAGCCCAGGCACTGGGTTACGCCGAAGCCGATCCGACCTTCGACGTGGAAGGCATCGACGCGGCCCACAAGCTGACCATCCTGGCGTCCATCGCCTTTGGCATCCCGCTGCAGTTCGACAAGGCCTACACCGAAGGCATCACCAAACTGACCACCGCCGACGTGAACTACGCTGAAGCCCTGGGCTACCGCATCAAGCACCTCGGTGTGGCGCGCAGCACCCCGGCCGGCATCGAGTTGCGTGTGCACCCGACACTGATCCCGGCTGACCGCCTGATCGCCAACGTCAATGGCGTGATGAACGCCGTGATGGTCAACGGTGATGCTGCCGGTTCGACCCTGTTCTACGGCGCCGGCGCCGGCATGGAGCCTACGGCTTCGTCAGTGATCGCCGACCTGGTGGACGTGGTTCGCGCCATGACCAGCGACCCGGAAAACCGCGTACCGCACCTGGCCTTCCAGCCGGACTCGCTGTCGGCCCACCCGATCCTGCCGATCGAAGCCTGCGAAAGCGCCTACTACCTGCGCATCCAGGCCAAGGATCATCCGGGCGTGTTGGCCCAGGTGGCCAGCATCCTGTCGGAGCGCGGCATCAACATTGAATCGATCATGCAGAAGGAAGTCGAAGAACAAGACGGCCTGGTGCCCATGATCCTGCTGACCCACCGCGTGCTGGAACAGCACATCAACGATGCCATTGCCGCGCTTGAAGCGTTGCAGGGTGTGGTTGGGCCGGTGGTGCGGATTCGCGTCGAACACCTGAACTAATCGTTTTGCGGCAAGGGCCCCACACGTTCGGCGGCCCTTGTTCAAGCATGCTCTAGAGGAGCCAGTCATGCGTTATATCAGCACCCGCGGCCAGGCACCGGCCCTGAATTTCGAAGACGTTTTGCTGGCCGGTCTGGCCACTGACGGCGGCCTGTACGTGCCGGAAAACCTGCCACGCTTCACCCAGGAAGAAATCGCGTCCTGGGCCGGCCTGCCGTATCACGAGCTGGCATTCCGGGTCATGCGCCCGTTCGTTGCCGGCAGCATTCCGGATGCCGACTTCAAGAAGATCCTGGAAGAAACCTACGGGGTGTTTTCCCACAGCGCCATCGCGCCGTTGCGCCAGCTGAACGGTAACGAATGGGTGCTGGAACTGTTCCACGGCCCGACCCTGGCGTTCAAGGATTTCGCCTTGCAACTGCTGGGTCGCCTGCTCGATTACGTGCTGGAAAAGCGCGGCGAGCGCGTGGTGATCATCGGCGCCACCTCCGGTGATACCGGCTCGGCGGCGATCGAAGGTTGCAAGCACTGCGAAAACGTCGACATCTTCATCCTGCACCCGCACAAGCGTGTGTCGGAAGTGCAGCGCCGGCAGATGACCACCATCTTCGGCGAGAACATCCACAACATCGCCATCGAAGGCAACTTCGATGACTGCCAGGAAATGGTCAAGGCCAGCTTCGCCGACCAGAGCTTCCTCAAGGGCACGCGCCTGGTAGCGGTTAACTCGATCAACTGGGCGCGGATCATGGCCCAGATCGTCTACTACTTCCACGCAGCCCTGCAGCTGGGCGGCCCGGCGCGTTCGGTGTCGTTCTCGGTACCAACCGGCAACTTCGGCGACATCTTCGCCGGTTACCTGGCGCGCAACATGGGCCTGCCGATCAACCAGTTGATCGTCGCCACCAACCGCAACGACATCCTGCACCGCTTCATGAGCGGCAACCAGTACGTCAAGGAAACCCTGCACGCCACACTGTCGCCGTCGATGGACATCATGGTGTCGTCGAACTTCGAACGCCTGCTGTTCGACATGCACGGTCGCAATGGCGCGGCACTGGCCGGCCTGATGGACAGTTTCAAGCAAGGTGGCGGCTTCAGCGTCGAGCAAGAGCGCTGGACCGAAACCCGCAAGCTGTTTGATTCCCTGGCCGTGGACGACGCAGAAACCTGCGAGACCATCGCCGAAGTCTACGCCCAAACCGGCGAGCTGCTGGACCCGCACACCGCCATTGGCGTCAAGGCCGCGCGCGAATGCCGTCGCAGCCTGGACATCCCGATGGTGATTCTCGGCACCGCGCACCCGGTCAAGTTCCCGGAAGCGGTGGAGAAGGCCGGTGTTGGCAAGGCGCTGGAATTGCCGCCGCACCTCACCGACCTGTTTGAGCGTGAAGAGCGTTGCACGGTGTTGGCCAATGACCTGAAAGCTGTGCAGGCGTTTGTCAGCCAGCACGGGAATCGTGGCAAGCCGTTGTAAAGAACGCGCTGCGCTTCGGCGCACACAAAAACGCCGCTTTCCTATCCTTGGGTCAGCGGCGTTTTTCGTTTCTTGAAGGCCTGGCGGTTATAGGAACAGTTTGATTGCCATTGCTGTGATCGAGGAAATTGTCGCGACAACAGCCATTGCGACGCCCATGGGGTACCAGAAGTTTTCACGGGTTATCTTATGGGTTTCCGCGTTCAGCTTGCGTTGTTCGGCGTAGATCCGTGATATTTCAGCATAGATGCGTGATACATCAGCGTGCATTTTCTCTATCGTTGCCTGTTGTTCGTTCTGTTCCAACATCGTCTTTATCCTTCGCAATAAGGGCCCTTCGACATGCACTTTTGCCTGCAGGGCAAAGTGGTCAGCGCTCATCGAGTATAGGATTCACCTCTCGCAGCAGCGCCAAAACAGCGACCCATTGAGTAAGCAGTTATGTGCCGCCGTTTTCTGGTTGTCATGTTGCAAGCGCATGCTGGTCTCGTCATCCCCGGCAACCCTTGAAAGACGAAAAAGCGAACTTTCCTACGACGCAAATAGTCACTTAGGATAGATGCAGCTCCCGTTTACACGATTGTTCCCGAACTATTGAGTGGTGATCGAGATGGAAAGTATCAGCCTATTGCTCGGTGAAGCACTGAGCCCTTACCAGGTCACGCTGACCACCTCGGGTGTGCAGGGCGAATGCCTGGTAACCGTAAAGAATCCTGCGGGTGCCATCGTGGTCGAGCGTGAAGTCGACCAGGCGCAATTGACCGACAAGCGTGCGTTAGTGGATGTGGTGGACTGTCTGCACCGCGACCTGATGATTGCCGAAGGACGCCTGGAGCCCTCGGTCATGGCGGCTCTGCGTAACGCGGCCCTGACTCGGCCGATTGCCTGCGCATGAAGATTTATTTTTGTTGGGAACCTTCCTACGGCAAGGCGAGTCAGATTTTGTAACAGCGAGATCAAGCATTGTGCTCCGGTGCTTGTGGCTCGTTGTTACTGGTCTTTTTAGGCCCTTATTAACCCCGAGTTGTCTCCCCACTGCTCGGGGTTTCTTTTTGCCCGCGATTTGTCAGGGGAGAGGGGCATCCTGGAAAAACGTCGGGTTGTCTTTCAGGTACTGCTCACGCATGACCGGGTCGAGCCAGGAGGCGTAGGACTGTCGCAGTTGCTCCTGTGGTATCTCGTGCAGCACATGATTGATCCGCTCGATGGCCTTGCGGCCCGCTGCGTTGTCGGTGCACGCAATGCGGGTCAGTTGATAGGGCGCGGTGCCTTTGATGGGGTAGAAGATCAGGTCCTGGGGATCAATGCCCTGTTGCAGCGCCTGATAGCGAACTTCTGTCCCGTAACCCAGTACCGCTTCCAGTCGTCCTTTGCGTTGCATTTGCAGCAGGCTGCCGAGGGCGTCATTGCCGTAGTGCGGTGCCAGCTTGTGAGTGCTGGCGTGCTTCAGCGCTTCATCGATGATGGGGCCATAGCTGCGTTCGGCGATGATGCCAAGGCGGGCATCCCGGGCATTCAAAAACGCCTCCAGGTCAAACAGGCCATCCACTACAAACGGCGCCAGCAGAGCCCGCTGACTCTGGCGGATCGTTACCCCATTGCTCGCTGACGCAAAGGCCTGGGTGGAAAAAACGATGGTTTTCGCGCGCTCTGCCGTCCACAGCAGGGACGGGTCGCACGTCAGCGTGCCGGGGTCGCGGAGCATTTGCATGCCCCGCGCACGGTTCACGTGGAGAATCTGGTGCTTATATTCCGGCATATGGTCGGCGAGTATCGGCAGCAGTTGGTCGAGCACGCCCTGGCCTTTTTGCGGGCCTTCGAAAATCGTCACTGGCGGCAGGTCACGCAACAGCCAAATCAGGGTTTCCTGGGCCTGGCTCGACAGCGGCCACCCCCCGAGCAGCGAGCCCAGGAGGCAGAGTCGAATGATGAAGCGCCGGGCCATCAGATTGCGCCATCCTCGCGCAGGCGCGTAATGGCCGCAGCGTCGTAGCCCAATTCGTTGAGCACCACGGCGTTGTGCTCGCCCAACTGGGGGCCGATCCATTCACAGCTGCCCGGGGTGTCTGAAAGTTTGGGCACGATGCCCGGCATCTTGAAGTCCTTGCCGCCGGGGAGCTGCGCCTTGAGGAACATCTCGCGGGCGAGAAACTGCGGGTCGCCCAGCATGTCTTCAGCACTGTAGATGCGGCTGGCGGGTACTTCGGCCTTGTTCAGTTGCTCGACCACTTGCTCCAGCGGCAGCGAATTGACCCAGCGATCAATCACCCCGTACAACTCATCGCGACGGCTGTCGCGGCCATCGTTGCTGGCCAGGGCAGGGTCATTGGCCAGGTCCTCCCGGCCAATGGCCGACATGAACCGCTTGAAGATCGCGTCACCATTGGCGCCGATCTGTACATGCTTGCCGTCCTGGCTGGTGTGGATCGAGGAGGGCGTAATGCCCGGCATGATGTTGCCGGTGCGCTCGCGGATAAAGCCGAAGACGTCGAACTCCGGGATCATGCTCTCCATCATCGCGAAGATCGCCTCATAAAGCGCCACATCCACTACCTGTCCCAGGCCACCGTTGACCTCGCGATGCCGCAGGGCCATCAGCGCCCCAATCACCGCCCACAACGCCGCGATTGAATCGCCGATGGAGATCCCGGTGCGCACTGGCGGGCGATCCTCGAAACCAGTGATATAGCGCAGGCCGCCCATGGACTCACCCACCGCGCCAAACCCGGGTTGATCCTTCATCGGCCCGGTCTGACCGAAGCCCGAGAGGCGCACCATCACCAGTTTCGGGTTCAGGGCGTGCAAGGTTTCCCAGCTCAGGCCGAGCTTTTCCAGCACACCAGGGCGAAAATTCTCGATCAGGATGTCGGCATCCGCCAGCAACTGCTTGAGGATCGCCAGGCCGTCCGGGTGTTTCAGGTTCAGGGTTAGGGATTTCTTGTTGCGCGCCTGCACAAACCACCACAACGAAGTGCCTTCATACAGCTTGCGCCACTTGCGCAACGGGTCGCCGCCGTCGGGGGATTCGACCTTGATCACCTCGGCGCCGAACTCGGCGCAGATGCGGGACGCGAACGGGCCGGCAATCAGGGTGCCGAGTTCGATGACTTTCAGGCCGGCAAGCGGTTTGGCGGTAAACGACATGAGGATCCTTCAAGCGCGGTACGGGGATGTGATGCCTTTTAACATAGGCGAGTGGCGCAGTGATAAGGATGATGCAGCGCAGGATTCGTTGAATCACCTCGCCATCGGTTAGACTTGCCGCCTTTCCCTGTCTCTAGAAGTCCGTTCATGGCCCAGCCGTCCACGACCTACAAGTTTGAACTCAACCTCACCGACCTCGATCGTTCGGTGTACGAGAGCGTCAAGCAGACCATTGCCCGCCATCCTTCGGAAACCGAAGAGCGCATGACCGTGCGTTTGCTGGCCTACGCCCTTTTCTACAACGAGCAGTTGTCTTTTGGTCGTGGCCTGTCAGATGTAGACGAGCCGGCATTGTGGGAAAAAAGCCTGGATGATCGCGTCCTGCACTGGATCGAAGTCGGCCAGCCGGATGCCGACCGCCTGACCTGGTGTTCGCGCCGTACCGAACGCACCACGTTGCTGGCCTATGGCAGCTTGCGCGTCTGGGAAGGCAAAGTGGTGCCGGTGGCGAAAAACCTGAAAAACGTGAGCATCGCCGCTGTCCCCCAGGAAATCCTGGAAGTCCTGGCCAAGGACATGCCGCGGGTGATCAAGTGGGACGTGATGATCAGCGAGGGCACTATCTTCGTGACCGACGACCGTGGCCAGCACGAAGTCCAGCTGGAATGGCTGGTCGGCGAGCGCGACTGAAACGTCGATAACTGATTGGACGCTGGTCGAGTGTGGGAGCTGTCGAGCTTTAGCGAGGCTGCGATGCAGGCGCTGCGGTCTGACAGGTACACCGAGGTGACCCTATCGCAGCCTCGCCGGGGCTCGACAGCTCCCACAAGGGACCACCGCTGTTTTCAGCATTAATTTTCAACGCTGTATTAAAGAGAAGCTTCCGTCACCCCATGCGTATCGATCCTCGCCCGTTGCCCGCCGTCCTGCCATTCCTCGGTGAATTGCCACCGTTGTTGACCCGTCTCTACGCCGCACGCGGGGTGCAATCGGAAGCCGAGCTGGATAAAAGCCTGGCGCGGCTGATCCCGTATCAGCAGCTCAAGGGTATCGATGCCGCCGTGGACCTGCTGGTGACGGCCCTGGAGCAGCGCCAGCGGATCCTGATCGTGGGGGACTTCGACGCCGACGGCGCCACCGCGAGCACCGTGGGCACCCTGGGCCTGCGCCTGCTGGGTGCCGCGCATGTCGACTACCTGGTGCCCAACCGCTTCGAATACGGCTACGGCCTGACCCCGGAAATCGTCGCCGTGGCCCTGCAGCGCCAGCCACAGCTGCTGATCACCGTGGACAACGGCATCTCCAGCGTCGAAGGCGTGGCGGCGGCGAAAGCGGCGGGGCTCAAGGTGCTGGTCACCGACCACCACTTGCCGGGCGATGAATTGCCGGCGGCCGACGCCATCGTCAACCCGAACCAGCCGGGCTGTGAATTTCCCAGCAAGGCCCTGGCCGGTGTCGGCGTGATCTTCTACGTACTGATGGCCCTGCGCGCGCGTTTGCGCAGCCTGGGCTGGTACGAGAACAAGCCGCAGCCGAACATCGGCGAACTGCTGGATCTGGTTGCCCTGGGCAGCGTGGCCGACGTGGTCCCGCTGGACGCCAACAACCGCATCCTCGTCTACCAGGGCCTGGAACGCATTCGCGCCGGTCGCGCACGGCCCGGGATCAAGGCGATCCTCGAAGTGGCCAAGCGCGATCACGCCCGCATCACCTCCACCGACCTCGGGTTTATCCTCGGCCCACGCCTGAACGCCGCGGGTCGCCTGGATGACATGAGCCTGGGCATCGAATGCCTGCTCACCACGGATTTCGCCGCTGCCCGGGAAATGGCCGCGCAACTGGACGGCATGAACCAGGACCGTAAATCCATCGAGCAAGGCATGCAGCGCGAGGCCCTGGCCCAGCTCAAGGACTTGCCGGTGGAGTCGATGCCGTATGGCTTGTGCCTGTTCGATCCGGAATGGCACCAGGGCGTCATCGGCATCCTCGCCTCGCGGATGAAAGAGCGCTACTTCCGCCCGACCATTGCCTTTGCCGATGCCGGTGACGGCCTGCTCAAGGGCTCCGGGCGTTCTGTGCCGGGCTTCCATATCCGTGACGCGCTGGCCGTGGTGGCCAGCCAGCATCCGACACTGATCGCCAAGTACGGCGGTCACGCCATGGCGGCAGGTCTTACGTTGCCCGAGGCCAATTTCCCACTGTTCGCCGAAGCCTTTGACGCCGAAGTGCGCCGGCAACTGCGTGAAGAAGACCTGACGGGCCGGCTGCTGTCCGACGGCACCCTGGCGGTTGAAGAATTTCACCTGGAACTGGCCCGCGCCCTGCGCAACGCCGGGCCGTGGGGCCAGCATTTCCCCGAGCCGTTGTTCCACGGGGTGTTCCAGTTGGTGGAGCAGCGGGTGGTCGGCGAGCGTCACCTGAAAGTGGTGCTCAAGAGTGAATGCGGTTCGGTGAAACTGGATGGCATCGCGTTTGGTATCGACCGTGAAATCTGGCCCAACCCCACCATTCGCTGGGTGGAACTGGCCTACAAGCTCGACGTGAACGAGTTCCGTGGCCAGGAAACCGTGCAATTGATGATTGCCCACATCGAGCCG
Organism: Pseudomonas yamanorum; assembly: GCF_013386765.1. GTDB lineage: Bacteria > Pseudomonadota > Gammaproteobacteria > Pseudomonadales > Pseudomonadaceae > Aquipseudomonas > Aquipseudomonas yamanorum_A. Next base: position 28,901 of record NZ_JACARE010000038.1, on the reverse strand, counting down.
CGCTGAACCCTGTGCAATCCTCTGTTGTCGACTAGTCTCTAAGCACTGTGTGATCGGTCTTGTGACCTTGTCTTATTTCAGCCCGCCGGGGACGGGTTTTTCGTCGACCGTTCAAACAGAACCCTGGAGCCTGCCCACTGCATAAAAGAGGTGCCCCATGAGTCTGCTGCTTGAACCCTATACCCTGCGCCAACTGACCCTGCTCAACCGCATCGCCGTGTCGCCGATGTGCCAGTATTCCAGCGTCGATGGCCTGGCCAATGACTGGCACCTGGTGCACCTCGGCAGCCGTGCCGTCGGCGGCGCCGGGCTGATCTTCACCGAAGCCACCGCCGTGACCGCCGATGGCCGCATCACCGCCCAGGACCTTGGGCTGTGGAACGACGAACAGATCGAACCCCTGCAACGCATCACCCGTTTTATCAACGCCCAGGGCGCGGTGGCGGGCATTCAACTGGCCCACGCCGGGCGCAAGGCCAGTACGCACCGGCCGTGGATCGGCAAGCACGGCAGCGTCAAGCCGGAAGACGGCGGCTGGGTGCCGGTGGGTCCATCGCCCATTGCCTTCGACCCGCAGCACACCTCACCCAAACAACTGGACGAAGGGCAGATCCAGCAAGTGATCGCTGACTTTGTCGCGGCCGCCAAGCGAGCGCTGACTGCCGGTTTCAAAGTGGCGGAAATCCATGCCGCCCATGGCTACCTGTTGCATCAGTTTCTCTCGCCCCTGAGCAACCAACGCCAAGACCAGTACGGCGGCTCGTTCGAAAACCGTATCCGCCTGGTGCTGCAAGTGACCACGGCGGTGCGTGAAGCCTGGCCGCAGGAGCTGCCGCTGTTTGTGCGGGTGTCGGCCACCGATTGGGTCGAAGACGGCTGGAACCCGGATGAAACCGTGGAACTGGCGCGTCGCCTGAAAGACCTGGGCGTGGACCTCATCGACGTCTCTTCCGGTGGCACCGCCGCCAATGCGGAAATTCCTACCGGCCCCGGTTACCAGACCCGCTTCGCCGAGCGTGTGCGCAAAGAGTCAGGGATCGCCACCGGCACCGTGGGCATGATTACCGAGCCGGCTCAGGCCGAGCACATCCTGCGCACCTGCCAGGCCGATATCATTTTCCTCGCCCGTGAACTGTTGCGTGATCCTTACTGGCCACTGCATGCCGACGATGACCTCGGTGGGCGCAAGGCGATCTGGCCGGCGCAATACCAGCGGGCGACCCACAGGGACCAGCCGATTCATGAGTCGGATCTGCGGGATTGATCTGTACGGCAATCGTGGTAAACATGAAAACCCGCCGTTGATCCGGCGGGTTTTTTATTGGCCTCACACCGGAGAAACCTATGTTGCACCTGATCTGCGGCAAAATCGCATCCGGCAAATCGACCCTGACCCAGCAATTGTCCCAGGGACCCCAGGCGGTATTGATCAGCGAGGATGAGTGGCTGGCTCGGCTCTATCCCGGGCAGATCCAGGCCCTTGGCGACTATGTGCGCTGCACTGGCCTCCTGCGTGATGCGTTGACGGCGCATATCATTTCCTTGCTCAAAGCCGGTGTTTCGGTGGTGCTGGATTTTCCCGCCAACACCTTGGCCAGTCGCCGCTGGATGCGCTCCTTGTTCGAAGGCGCAGGCGTTGACCACCAATTGCATTACCTGGATGTGCCGGACGCGGTCTGCAAGGCACGTCTGCGTGCGCGCAATGCCGCCGGCACCCACGCATTTGAAACCAGTGATGCCCAATTTGACCTCATCACCGGCTATTTCGAAGCGCCCCGTGTAGAAGAGGGGTTCAGCGTCATTCGCTATGAGGCGTCGCAAAATAATGTGGGATAGGGCTGTAGGTCATTGCCCTGTAAGCAGTTTTTTGAGTGATTACTCTAAAAAACTCTCACGCCCGGCAAGATAGTTTCTACGCTTACAGTAAGTCTGATTTCTGGCCCAGGAAGTCAGTCTGTGGGGCCGTCGCTGGCATCGCACATCGCGGGACAAGGTTATGGGCAACCAGGAGCAGTTGACTGACACGAGGAGACAGTCCATGGCCAAGTCTTATGGTGTAGCGGGGGTTTTATCGTCCTTTCTGGCCCGCAGGCTGTCGTTGCGAGGCAGGCGCTTGAGTTCGGACGAGGAGCAATTGCTGGAGCAGTACCGCGCCCTCACCGAGAGTGATCAGGTGGCGATGCGGTACTTGATTGGGGCGATGAAGAGTATTTCGCGGTTCTGAGCGCGCCGAAGGGGCGTTCCCACGCAAGCGTGGGAACGTTCGCTATCAGATGTACTTACGCTTGTCTGGCGCGGGTGGGAAGTACTGGTACAGCCAGGTTTCACTCAAGGTGCGGTCCTGGGTGCGGATGAACAGTCGCAGTTCAACCGGCTCGACACTGTCGCTGGTGGGGTACCAGTCAAACAGAATCCGATAGCCCTTGATGGCATCCAGCACCAACACGCTGAAGTCTTTGACCTCACCATGGGAGCAGGTCACCACCGGTTCGATCCCGGTGCCTTCAGGCAACCGATCCAGCCCGCCGCCGTTGAAGTCCACGGCAAAACGCCGCGCCCACACCTCGGGGTAATGCTCGCCCGGTGCCCAGCCTTCGGTAAAGCCGCCCATGCCTGAACGGGTCGCGTTGACCTGTGCCAGCGGCGTGCTGACCGGCGGCAGGGCGCTCCAGTAGAGCTTGTAGCCGTAGTTCAGGGACTCGCCGGCCGCCACGGGCTTTTTCGGGGTCCAGAAGGCCACGATGTTGTCCAGGGTCTCGCCGGTTGTAGGAATTTCCAGCAGGTCGATCGAGCCTTCGCCCCACGCAGTTGTCGGTTCTACCCACAGGCTTGGACGCTTGCTGTACCAGTCCACGGTGTCCTGGTAGCTGGCGAACTCATGGTCGGTCTGCACCAGGCCGAAGCCTTTCGGGTCGGTGTCGGCAAAGGCGTTGAATTGCAGGGTGGCCGGGTTGTTCAGCGGGCGGCAGATCCACTCGCCATTGCCGCGCCACATGGCCAGGCGATCCGAGTCGTGGATTTGCGGGTGGATGGTGTCGCACATCCGCCGCTCAACGGTGCCGCAACTGAACATACTGGTCATCGGGGCGATGCCCAGCTGTTCGATAGCGGTACGCGCGTTGATATGGGCGTCAATGGCCATCACCACCTGGTTGGCCTGGCAGTCGATATCGAAGCGGTAGGCACCTGTGGCGCTCGGCGAATCCAGCAGGGCATAGACCACGAAGCGGGTGCTGTCCTTGTCCGGGGTTTCGAACCAGAACTTGGTGAAGTCCGGGAACTCCTCGCGCTTTTTCGCGTAGGTGTCGATGGCCAGGCCGCGTGCGGAAAGGCCGTACTGGCCGGTGGAATCCACCGCCCGGAAGTAGCTGGCGCCGAGGAAGGACAGCACGTCGTGGCGGTCCAGTTCCGGGGCCTTGAACAGCTTGAAGCCGGAGAAACCCAGGTCGCCGGTCAGCTGCTTGGTGTCCACCGTGGTTTTTTCATAGTTGAACAGCGAAGGGCGAAAGTGCACCTCGCGGGCCTGGCGGGTTTTCGGGTCGACGCTGTACATGCGCACGGGCGTCTTGAAACCCATGCCGACGTGGAAGAATTGCACGTCCAGTTGGCCGTTCAACTCTTTCCACAGCGAATGCTTGCCGTCGTAGCCGATGGCATTGAAATTCTGCGGGGTCATGGTCGCCAGGGTCGGCGGCAGCACCTGCTTGGTGTCCTGGTAGCGATTGCTGGCCAGTTGCTTGGCCTGGATCTTCAGGGCCTCGAAATCGAAAGCCTGAGCCTCGCCATCGGCAGCGCGATTGCCTGCCCAGGCTTGAGCGGCCAGCAGGCCACTCGCCGACAGACCGGTGTAAGCCGCGATGGCCATGGACGCTTTGAGCAAATTCCTACGGTGCATAAATACAACCTGTCGTGAACAATCCCGCGCCGTTCCTGGCACGTGCTGGATCAAGAAAAACGGTTCGGACATGCCTTCGGCCAAACGCAACGGACATTAAACAGATGCCAAATAGCTTAAGCGGTTCGGTGCGGAAGGAAAAATGATTGATGGCGGGTTGATGGCGTTGCATATGAAACAAGACGTGTCAGGGTCTGAAGTGAACGCAATCCCTTTATCAATGAAGATCAAATGTGGGAGCTGGCTTGCCTGCGATGGCATCGCCCCGGTCTGTCTGACAGACCGAGGTGCCCCCATCGCAGGCAAGCCAGCTCCCACAGGTTTAACTCACTTCACCTACCGCCCGATATGCCTCATCAATCGCCGCATGGGCATACGCGCTCCACGCCGCATCCGAGTTGGCGATGCTCACGTGCCCCACCGGCTTGCGCGCCAGGTTCTTCAGTTTTTCGCTTTCATCGGCATCGTCAAACAAGCTGTTGGAGAAGGTCGCATAGCCGTGTGACCAACGGTTGACAGTGATTGCCAGAATGTCGGTCTGGTGGTTGAAACCGCCCGGGCCGAGCATGCGTTGCAGTTGATCCCGCAACTGCGCTTCCAGTTGTTCAAACGTCTGCCCGTACAGCTTGCCCCGCCCGGCGCGGGCCTGGTCGCGGCCGTTCATGCCGCTGTTGGGGCTGGTGGGCACGTACACCATGTGCAAACCGATCGGCTGCGTCGGGTCACGCGGGTGCTCGTAACCGCCCATGCTCACCGGGTAGTCGAGCTTGATCCGGCTGTAGGGCTGGGTGGCCGCGTAGATCTCATGCACCCCCAGCTTCTGGAACGACGTCCAGTTGCGCACCACCACTTTGGTATAAACCAGCGGGTACTTCACGTTCTGGCTCAGGGCCTGGGCCTGTGGCGCCGGCAGGTCCCGCAGCAGGTACGGGATCATCATGTTGTAGCAGGCCAGGATGCAGCGCTTGCCACGCACCTGTGCGAGTTGGCCGCCACGGCTGTAGCCGATGTGCACGCCGTCACCGACGTTACGCACACTCACCGCCGTGCTGTTGAGGCGTACCCGCACCGGTGTCTTGGGTTGATCGAGCTTGGCGTAGTCAAACGGTGCCAGCACGATGTCGTCCATGGTGTGTCCGGGCGCCACGGTCGGAATCAGGCTGCGTACCAGCAAGCGTGCCAGCGACGCGTTGCCGTCGGGGAAGTGGTAGATGTAAGGCTCTTCCATTTCCGCTGCAGCTTCTTCGCTGATGGGCGCGAGATTCATCCCGCCAAAACCCGGGAAACCCACGCTGTAGGCATCGGCCGACGCCACGGCATCGATGCTCAAGGCCATGAAGTCGTTGGTGCGACTCTGGAAGTACTTCACCGCACCTTCCGACAATCCCACGTCCTTGAGCAGGAAATCGCGGTAGCTGGTGGCGGCGAGATATTCTTCCTTTTCCTCGGCGGATTTGCCCGGCAGGTAATCCTTGGGCGCGACGTGCAGGGCGATCAGCGCCTGGCGGTCGGCCTGCGGCAACGGGAAGTCATTGATGAAGTCGCTGATGGAGCGCGCGTGCAGTTGGTCCGGGGCGATGTCGTCGGCGACCATCGGTGTCGGGTCGCCGGTGACCAGTTTGTCTTCGCCGAAGTTTTCCTTGTCGAAGAACACCCCGCGGGACAAACCCAGGCCCGGGTAGAACTGGCGGTCGAACGCGGTCTCGAAGCGCTTGATGTTTACCCCGAGTTTCTTCAACAGTCCGTTTACTTCTTTGCTGTAAAGATGATTCGGCGACTGAAACGCTTCGCTGCCGCCGTAACCGATGATCATCCGGCCACCGGCCTGGAATTCATTGCGCTTGGCGTGGCCACCGAAGTCGTCGTGGTTTTCCAGGATCAGGATCTTCGCCTGCGGGTGCTTCTCACGGTAGAACCACGCCGCCGACAAACCGCTCAAGCCTCCGCCGACCACCACCAGGTCGTAGTCTTCGGTAATGGGCAGTTTATCGGTGTCGAAGGCCTTCTTTTCCCAGCCCATCTGGTGGGCGATTTCGAATGAGCCGACATGGCTGCCGCGCAAGCCGGTGAGGGCGGGCGGGTAGTAGCGGCCATCGGGAGCGGCCTGGAGGAGTTGCAGGGGCGTCATGCCGGCGGCAATGGTGATGGCGACGCCGTTGAGGAAGTCGCGGCGGGTGATGTCCATGGGAACCTGCGAATTATTTATTGTTATGAGGAGATCCCCTGTGGGGGCGGGCCGTTGTGGCGAGGGAGCTTG
>NZ_JACARE010000038.1:0-22695 GCF_013386765.1 Pseudomonas yamanorum | reverse complement strand
GCTTCGACAGGGGTTATGGGTCAGTGCTTGAACATCACATGGCGAACGGTGGTGTAGTCCTCCAGGCCATACATGGACATGTCCTTGCCATAGCCAGACAGTTTCTGACCGCCGTGAGGCATTTCGCTGACCAGCATGAAGTGGGTATTCACCCAGGTGCAGCCGTACTGCAAACGCGCAGCCAGGCGATGGGCGCGGCCGACATCGGCGGTCCACACCGACGACGCCAGGCCGTAGTCCGAATCATTGGCCCAGCCCAATACCTGGGCCTCGTCATTAAACTTCGTCACCGAAACCACTGGCCCGAACACCTCGCGGCGCACGATTTCATCGTCCTGCTGCGCATCGGCCAATACCGTCGGCTCAAAGAAGAACCCGTTGCCTTCCACCGCCTTGCCGCCGGTGATCAGGCGGATGTGGGATTGCGCCACCGCACGCTCTACAAAGCCGGCGACACGGTCGCGATGCTGCGCGGTGATCAGCGGGCCCAACTCGGTGGCCGGGTCATCCTGTAAACCGTACTTGATGCTGGCGACGGCCGCGCCGAGCTTCTCGACAAACGCATCGTAGATATCGGCCTGTGCATAAATCCGGCAGGCCGCGGTGCAATCCTGGCCGGCGTTGTAGAAACCAAAGGTACGAATGCCCTCAACCGCCGCGTCGATATCGGCGTCGTTGAAGATGATCACCGGTGCCTTGCCGCCCAGTTCCATGTGCATGCGTTTGACGCTGTCGGCGGTGCTGGAAATGATATTGGCACCGGTGGCAATCGAACCCGTCAGCGACACCATGCGCACTTTCGGATGATTCACCAGCGGGCTGCCCACGGTCGGCCCACGGCCAAACACCAGGTTGAGTACACCGGCCGGGAAAATTTCAGCGGCCAGTTCCACCAGACGCAACGCGGTCAGCGGGGTTTGTTCCGACGGCTTGAGCACCACGGTATTCCCGGCGGCCAGGGCCGGGGCGATTTTCCAGGCGACCATCATCAGCGGGTAGTTCCACGGCGCGATGGAGGCAATCACGCCCACCGGGTCGCGGCGGATCATCGAGGTGTGGCCCGGCAGGTATTCACCGCCGGCCGAACCGCTCATGCAGCGGCTGGCGCCAGCGAAGAAGCGGAACACGTCGGCGACCGCCGGGATCTCGTCGTTCAGCGCGGCGCTGTAGGGCTTGCCGCAGTTGTCCGACTCCAGCTTGGCCAGTTCTTCGCCATGGGCTTCGATGGAGTCGGCGAGTTTGAGCAGCAGCAGCGAGCGGTCTTTGGGCGGGGTCTGGGACCAGCCTTCAAAGGCGCTGTCGGCGGCGCGCACGGCGGCGTCGACCTGGGCTTCGCTGGCTTCCTTGATCTCTACCAGCACCCGGCCCAGTGCCGGGTTGAACACCGGCTGCGCCGGGCCTTCGCCTTCGACCAGTTGGCCGTTGATCAGCAGTTTGGTTTGCATGGTTCAGTCCTCTTAAAGCTGCATCGTTTCCCCTGCCGAAACCAGCGTCACTTGTAGGAGCCGGCTTGCCGGCGATGGCGGTGTGTCAGGTGATACCGCCATCGCTGGCAAGCCAGCTCCTACAGTGGATCCGGTTTCGTCAGTGGCAATTATTTACCGCCACTACCGGCCACGCTTTCGCCGCCGCGGGTCAGGTAATAGGCACCCAGAATCGGGAACATCGTCACGATCATCACCAGCATCGCCACCACGTTGGTCACCGGCACATCCCGTGGCCGGCTCAACTGGTTGAGCAGCCACAGCGGCAAGGTGCGCTCGTGGCCGGCGGTGAAGGTGGTGACGATGATTTCGTCGAACGACAGCGCGAACGCCAGCATGCCGCCGGCCAGCAATGCCGAGCCGAGGTTGGGCATGATGATGTAGCGGAACGTCTGCCAGCCGTCGGCACCGAGGTCCATCGAGGCTTCGATCAGGCTGTGGGAAGTGCGGCGCAAACGGGCGATCACGTTGTTGTAGACGATCACCACGCAGAAGGTCGCGTGGCCGACGATGATGGTGAACATCCCCGGTTCAATGCCCAGCGTCTTGAAGGTCGCGAGCAACGCGATACCGGTGATGATCCCAGGCAGCGCAATCGGCAGGATCAGCATCAGTGAGATGCCCTGCTTGCCGAAGAACTCCCGGCGATACAACGCGGCCGAGGCCAGGGTGCCGAGCACCATCGCAATCAGCGTGGCAATGGCCGCGATTTGCAGCGACAGCTTGATCGCTTCCAGCACGTCCGGCCGCGAGAAGGCCACGCTGAACCACTTCAGGGTGAAGCCCTGGGGCGGAAAGCTGAACGCCGCTTCTTCGGTGTTGAAGGCGTAGAGGAAGATGATCAGGATCGGGAAGTGCAGGAAAACCAACCCACCCCAGGCCGCGATCTTGAGACTCCATGAAGCTTTTTCAGAGTGCATCGAAGGCCCCCAGACGTTTGACGATGGACAGGTAAACCGCGATCAGCACGATCGGCACCAGGGTGAACGCTGCAGCCATGGGCATGTTGCCGATGGCACCTTGCTGGGCGTACACCATGCCGCCGACGAAGTAACCCGGCGGGCCCACCAGTTGCGGCACGATGAAGTCCCCCAGGGTCAGCGAGAACGTGAAGATCGAACCCGCCGCAATCCCTGGCACCGACAGCGGCAGAATCACCTGCATGAAGGTCTGTCGCGGCTTGGCACCCAAGTCTGCCGAGGCTTGCAGCAACGACGGCGGCAAACGCTCCAGCGAGGCCTGGATCGGCAGAATCATGAACGGCAGCCAGATGTACACAAACACCATGAACCGCCCCAGGTGCGAGGTGCTCAAGGTGCTGCCGCCCACGCCGGGAATGCCCATGATGAATTGCAGCGCCGGCTCCAGGCCCAGGTGCTGCACGAACCACTGCGCCACGCCGCCCTTGGCCAGCAGCAGGGTCCAGGCGTAGGCCTTGACGATGTAGCTGGCCCACATCGGCATCATCACCGCGATGTAGAAAAACGCCTTGGTCTTGCCCGTGGTGTAGCGCGCCATGTAGTAGGCGATGGGGAACGCGACGATGGCGCTGGCGATGGACACCACGACCGCCATGCTCAAGGTGCGCACGATGATGTCGAAGTTCGACGGCTGGAACAGCGCGGCGAAGTTGGCCAGGGTCAGGTCCGGCGTCACCGCCATGGTGAAGTCGTCAAATGTGTAGAAGCCTTGCCACAGCAGGGTCAGCAACGAACCCAGGTAGATCGCGCCGAACCAGATCAGCGGCGGCACCAGCAGCAGCGACAGGTACAGGTTGGGCTTCTTGTACAGCAGGTTGGAAAACCTGCGCATCGGGGGTTGGGACAGGGCCAGGCTCATGTCACACCTCGCCTGCGATGTCGGTCAGCGGCGTCATGGCTTCCCGCGCCCAGCGTGCCGTGATGGACTGGCCGACCTGATGCCCGGCGGTGGTGTCCAGCCATTGATTGTTGGCCTGGCTGATGTTCAGGGCCTGGCCGTTTTCCAGTTTCAGTTCATAGCGCGTGGCGCTGCCCTGGTACTGGATGTCATGCAGCAGGCCGCTGACTTCCACTTCGCCAGTGCCCAGCGGGCCTTCGGCGAAACGCACGTGTTCCGGGCGGATCGAGAACGGCTGCGGGTTACCGCTCAAGCGTTGCGCCAGTTCACCGCGAATCACGTTGGAGGTGCCGACGAATTCCGCGACGAAGGTGGTGGCGGGCTTCATGTACAGGTTGCGCGGGGTGTCGACCTGTTCGATGCGGCCCTTGTTGAACACCGCCACGCGGTCGGACATCGACAGCGCTTCGGTCTGGTCGTGGGTCACGAAGATGAAGGTGATGCCGAGCTGGCGTTGCAGCTTCTTCAGCTCGCTTTGCATCTGTTCCCGCAGTTTCAGGTCGAGTGCGCCAAGGGGCTCATCGAGCAGCAAAACGCGAGGGCGATTGACCAGCGCGCGGGCCAGGGCCACACGTTGACGCTGGCCGCCGGAGAGTTGCACCGGCTTGCGGTCGCCGTAGCCGCCGAGGGCCACCATGCCCAAGGCCTCTTCGGCGCGGTTGAGGCGTTCGGTCTTGGCCACGCCTTTGACTTTCAGGCCATAGGCCACGTTGTCCCGCACGTTCATGTGGGGGAACAGCGCGTAATCCTGGAACACAGTGTTCACGTCGCGCTGATACGGCGGCAAGCCGGCGGCTTCCTCGCCGTGAATCCGGATGGAACCGGCACTCGGTTGTTCGAAACCGGCTATCAGGCGCAGGCACGTGGTTTTGCCCGAGCCGGAAGGGCCGAGCATGGAAAAGAACTCGCCGTCCTGAATATCGATGGAAACCCGGTCAACGGCTTTCACTTCGCCGAACTGACGGGAAACGTGGGTGAATTGGACTGCAAGCGTCATGGTGCGGTGCTCCAAAAAGGTACGGGGCGTCGCAGCGGCCCGGCCTGGACTTCTGAAAAATCTATCAATAGCGGTGAGAACCCTTGTAGGAGCCGGCTTGCCGGCGATGGCGGCCTTGAATACTGCAAAGAACTCAAGGGCCTCATCGCCGGCAAGCCGGCTCCTACAGGAAGGCGGTGTCAGCGGCCGCCCATGATCGCGATGTAATCCTGGGTCCAGCGGCTGTACGGCACGAACTTGCCGCCCTCAGCCTGCGGGGTTTTCCAGAAGGCGATCTTCTCGAACTGGTCGAAACCGTTGGTCTTGCAACCTTCGGCGCCGAGCAATTCGCTTTCCTTGCACGCGGCAGGCACCGCCGGCAACGAACCGAACCATGAGGCTACGTCACCCTGGACCTTCGGCTGCAGCGACCAGTCCATCCACTTGTAGGCGCAGTTCGGGTGCTTGGCGTCGGTGTGCAACATGGTGGTGTCCGCCCAGCCGGTGGCGCCTTCCTTCGGAATGGTCGAGGCGATCGGCTGCTTCTCGTTCACCAGGCCGTTGACCTGATACGGCCACGCACTGGAGGCCACCACGCCTTCGTTCTTGAAGTCACTCATTTGCACGGTGGTGTCGTGCCAGTAGCGGTGGATCAACGGTTGCTGGGCGCGCAACAGGTCGAGCACGGCCTTGTACTGGGTTTCGGTCAGCTCGTACGGGCTCTGGATGCCCAGTTCCGGCTTGGTGGCCTTGAGGTACAGCGCCGCGTCGGCGATGTAGATCGGGCCGTCATAGGCCTGCACGCGGCCTTTGTTCGGCTTGCCGTCCGGCAGGTTCTGCGCGTCGAACACCACGTTCCAGCTGGTGGGCGCGGTCTTGAACACGTTGGTGTTGTACATCAACACGTTCGGGCCCCACTGGTACGGCGTGCCGTACGTCTGCTGGCCCACCACGTACCACGGCGCATCCTTGAGGCGCGGGTCGATGTTCTTCCAGTTGGGGATCAGCGAGGTGTTGATCGGCTGTACGCGCTTGCCGCCGATCAGCCGCAGCGAGGCATCGCCCGACGCGGTGACCAGGTCGTAGCCGCCCTTGGCCATCAAGCTCACCATCTCGTCAGAGGTGGCGGCGGTCTTGACGTTGACCTTGCAGCCGGTCTCTTTCTCGAAACCGGTGACCCAGTCGTAGTTCTTGTCGCTTTCGCCACGTTCGATATAGCCGGGCCAGGCGACGATATCCAACTGGCCTTCACCGGCACCCACCGCCTTGAGCGGTTCGGCGGCCTGGATGCTGACACTGGCCAGCAGCGCGGTGGTCAGGGCACTGAGCAGTGCGGTCTTGTGCGCAGACATGGGGGTTCCCTCTTCTTTAATTATGGTCGGGGCAGTTTTTGCAGCAGGTGGTGCATGAGCGTAGTTGTTGTTTTAAAGATGCTGGCCGTGGCGCGCCATGATGTGCCGCACCACGCTGTAGTCCTGTAGCGAATCGCTGGACAGATCTTTCCCATACCCCGAGCGCTTCAAGCCGCCGTGGGGCATTTCGCTGACCAGCATGAAATGGCTGTTGATCCAGGTGCAGCCGTATTGCAGGCGCGATGCAACCTGCATGGCCTTGTCCAGGTTCTGGGTCCAGACGGAAGAGGCCAGGCCATATTCCGAGTCGTTGGCCCAGTCCACGGCCTGTTCCAGTTCATCGAAGCGGGTCACGGTGACCACCGGGCCGAACACTTCGCGCTGCACGATTTCATCATTCTGTTTACAACCGGCCAGCAACGTTGGCTGGTAGAAGAATCCGGCGCCGGAATGCACGGCGGCACCGGTGATGCGTTCGATATGCGGCTGGCCGAGGGCACGCTCGACAAAACTGGCCACGCGGTCGCGCTGGCGCGTACTGATCAGCGGGCCGAGTTCGTTGTCGGCATCACGCTTGCCGGCAAACCGCAGGCTGCTGACGGCGGCGCCGAGGTCGGCCACCAATTTGTCGTGGATGCCGGCCTGGGCGTAGATGCGGCACGCGGCGGTGCAGTCCTGGCCGGCGTTGTAATAACCGTAGGCGCGCACGCCTTCGACCACGGCTTGCAGGTCGGCGTCGTTGCACACGATCACCGGGGCCTTGCCGCCCAGTTCCAGGTGGGTGCGCTTAAGTGTCTTGGAAGCCGCCTGGAGGATTTTCTGCCCGGTGACGATATCGCCGGTCAACGACACCATGCGCACTTTCGGGTGGCTGACCAAATGGCTGCCGACGCCTTCGCCGCCGCCACACAGAATGTTGATCACCCCGCGCGGCAACAGTTGGCTCAGCGCGGGGGCCAGGGCCAGGATCGACAGCGGCGTGTGTTCCGACGGCTTGAACACCAGGGTATTGCCGGCGGCCAGGGCCGGGGCGATTTTCCAGGCGGCCATCATCAGCGGGTAATTCCATGGCGCGATGGAGGCAACCACGCCAATCGGATCGCGGCGCACCATGCTGGTGTAGCCCGGCAGGTATTCACCGCTCAGTTGCCCGGTCTGGCAGCGCACGGCGCCGGCGAAGAAACGGAATACATCGACGGTGGCGCTCAAGTCGTCCTGGCGCGCCAGGTGCAGCGGCTTGCCGCAGTTCAGCGATTCCAGGCGGGCGAGGTAGTCGGCTTGTTTTTCGATGGCATCGGCGATGCCCAGGAGAATGTTCGAGCGCTGCTGGGGCGTGGTTCGCGACCAGCCGGCAAAGGCGCGGTGGGCGGCCAGGATCGCGGCTTCAACCTGTTCGGTGCTGGCTTCGGCGATGTGGGTGAGGATTTCACCGGTGGCCGGGTTGATGATCGGCTCGACAAAACCTTCGCCTGCGACCAGTTCGCCGTCGATCAGCAACGCAGTAAGCAGCGGTGTGGGCGCGCCAGACATTTTTCGCGATCTCTTTTCTTGTGTGGTCATGGCTGTTCTCGTACGAGGCGCCTGACCTTCTCTTATGGGATGAGTAGAGACTAGAGGTCAGGCGCGAGGTCAACAAATACTAAATACTGAAAGCAGCATTCGATTAAATAGATGGCTTGCGTGGGTGGGGCTGTTCGCGCGCCACCGTCAGGAACGGGTCCACCAGCGCCGGGCGCGCCGTGCCCCGGCGCCAGGCCAGGCCCACGTCGAGGGTCTGGCTGAGATCGGCGATCGGCCGGGCCTCGATGATGTCGCCTTCCAGCGACCAGGGACGGTAGGTCATGTCCGGCTGGATCGACACGCCCAGGCCAGCGGCGACCAGGCTTCGCACGGCTTCCGTGGACGCGGTGCGCAATGTGACGCGAGGTTGCAGGCCGGCGCCGGTCCACATGCGCTGGGCGTTGTGGCCCATTTCATCGACGTTCAACTGAATCAGTGGCTCGCGGGCTACGTCGGCGAGGTTGATGCTGTCGTGTTCCAGCAGCGGGTGCTGGGCCGGCAGCCACAGGCGATGGGGTGAGTGGGTCAGCACTTCGGTCTGCAGGGCGTGGCGGTCTTCGAGGTTGGAGAGGATCAGCACGCCGACGTCGATTTCGCCGCTGACCAGCAAGTGTTCGATGTAGGGGCGTTCGTCTTCCATCACGCGAATTTCGACATTGGGGTAGGCGCGTTGGAAGCGGGTGAGCAAATCTGCCAGGTAATAGCCGGCCACCAGGCTGGTTACGCCGATGATCAACTGCCCGGCTACCTGGTCGGTGCTCTGTTGCAGGCTGCGCTTGGCGTTGTCGACGGTGGCCAGGATCAGGTGCGCCTGGCGCAGGAACTGGTGGCCCTGGTGGGTCAGGGTCATGCCCTTGGCGTGGCGGTTGAACAGGTTGACGCCGATTTCCTGCTCCAGTTGCTGGATCGCCAGGGTCAGGGTGGACTGGGAGATGAAGGCGGTCTGGGCGGCGGCGGAGATCGAGCCGGTCTCGGCCACGGCGATGAAATGACGGATTTGACGCAAGGTCATCATGCTGGAATTACCAGTGGGGTGTTTTTATAGATTTGTTCGAGTGTATATCGTTTTAATTGAGGGGTAGGGGCGTTACATCTGGAAGCACTCTAGATCGGGGGTTTTTGGCACTTAGTTTTACGCTGGGGGCCTATTGGTCCTATGAACCTGCGTTTCTGGAGGCTGTTAATGAATACTCGTGGATTGCTTGATCAACTGCTCAAATCTGGCCAGGACATGTTGCAGAACAAGGCTGGCGGGCAGCGGAAAGGTGAGGATAAAGGGGCCCTTGGCGGCCTGCTCGGCAGCGGTGGGTTGGGCAGCTTGCTCGGTGGTGCGGGCGGGGGCGCCTTGGCAGCCGGTGCTATGGGGCTTTTGTTGGGGAACAAGAAAGCCCGCAAGTTTGGGGGTAAGGCGCTGACTTATGGTGGGTTGGCGGCGTTGGGTGTGATTGCCTACAAGGCTTACGGCAATTGGCAGGCGCAGCAGGCCAGTGCGCCCCGGGGTGAGCCGCAGACGATTGATCGCTTGCCGGCCGCTCAGGTTGAGCTGCATAGCCAGGCGATTCTCAAGGCGTTGGTGGCGGCGGCCAAGGCGGATGGGCACGTGGATGAGCGTGAGCGTGAGTTGATCGAAGGGGAGTTTGTGAAGCTGGATAATGATCAGGAGTTGCAGCATTGGTTGCATGCTGAGCTGAATAAGCCGCTGGATCCGGCTGATGTTGCCCGGGCGGCCAGTACGCCGGAGATGGCGGCTGAGATGTATATCGCCAGTGTGATGTTGGTGGATGAGGAGAACTTCATGGAGAAGGCTTATCTCGATGAGTTGGCGCGGCAGCTTAAGTTGGAGCCGGGGTTGAAGGTTGAGCTTGAGAAGCAGGTGCGGCAGGTGGTGGCTGGTTGATTGATTGATTGATTGATTCAGTACATATCCGTTGCTGCGGTAACGGCTACTTAGGGTTCCGCTCTTACAGCGGGTCACTTTTGGCAAACGCCCGGAATGCCGGCCCAGCCAAAAGTAACCAAAAGGTCTTTGCCCCACCACTCGGTGCCTCGCCTAGGCTCGGCATG
Source organism: Pseudomonas yamanorum (assembly GCF_013386765.1). GTDB lineage: Bacteria > Pseudomonadota > Gammaproteobacteria > Pseudomonadales > Pseudomonadaceae > Aquipseudomonas > Aquipseudomonas yamanorum_A. The sequence goes on along the minus strand of NZ_JACARE010000038.1, from coordinate 13,381 downwards.
CCGGAACGAAGGCCCGTTTCCGCGGGCCGCCGCGACGTGCCATCCATGGCCCGGCGCGGCTAAATCGGCATCCCTGCCGATTTACCCGCTCCACCGTGCCTGCTTGCGGCCATCGTGGTTAACGGGGCCCGCAGATCAAGATCAAGATCAAAAGCAGATCAAGATCAAGATCAAAAGCACGCAGCCTCGCTGGCGCTCGACAGCTGCTACGGGGTGGCTTTGCTTTTCTGTGGGAGCTGGCTTGCCTGCGATGCAGGCAACTCGGTACATCAGATACACCGAGGTGATGCCATCGCAGGCAAGCCAGCTCCCACAGTTGACCGTGCCCGCTGTAGATTTTGATGTTGCCTTTGCTTCACCACACTCAAGCCGGCCGGTAGGCCGCTGTGCTCTGGCTTTTGACTTTGATCTTGATCTTAGGCGCCCCGTTAAACCACGCTGGCCGAACGCAGGTAGTACGGAGCGGGTAAACCGGCAGGACGCCGGTTTAGCCGCGACGGGGCAGGGACGCCCCGTCGCGGCGGCCCGCTTCGTGCTACCGGAGCAGAGGGCACACCGAGCCTAGGCGAGGTGCCGAGTGGTGGGGCAAGAGCGTTTTGCTTACTTTTGACTGGGCCGGCATTCCGGCTTTTCAAAAGTGAGCCGCTGTAAGAGCGGAACCAATATCAGCCGTTACCTGAATAACGGATATACCCTCAATCCCCCTCATTGGCATACATATAGTCAGTCGCCAACGAAGCCAGCGTCCGAACCCCGACCACCAACGCCGACTCATCCACAAAGAACCCCGGATTATGATTCGGCGCCGCCTTGCTCATGTCCTGATCCCGCGGCGTCACCCCCAGAAACACAAACAACCCCGGCGCCTCCTTGGCATAAAACGAGAAATCCTCAGCCCCACCCACCAACGGCGCGTTGACCACATCGCCATTCGCCGCCCAACGCAAACTCGGCAGCATCTTCTCGGTCAGCGCCGGATTATTGATGGTCGGATCGTACTTCTCAATGATCGTCACCTCAGCCTTCGCCCCACCACTCTCGGCGATCTTCTCGACAGTCTGGCGCACATCCGCATGCAGCTTCTGGCGAATGCCATAGTCGTAGGACCGAATCGTCCCACTCATGTCCACCGACTCGGGAATGATGTTGTACCGCGTGCCACCGTTGATGGTGCCAATACTCACCACCGCCGGAAACGAAGAAATATCGGTCCGCCGACTGACCACCGTCTGCAACCCCACAATGGTCTGCGCCCCGACAGTGATCGGATCAATCCCATCCCACGGCCGCCCGGCGTGGGTCTGCTTGCCCAGAATCTTGATCCGCAGGTCATCCGAGCTCGCCAACGTCGGCCCCGGCCGATACGCGATCTGCCCCGCAGGCACACCCGCCCAAACATGCAGCCCAAAAACGGCATCCGGCTTGGGCGACTTCATCACCCCTTCCTGCACCATCATCTTCGCGCCCCAGGTGTTCTTGCCGTCGGGGATAAAGTCGCTCGGGCCTTCTTCAGCCGGCTGGAAATAGAACACCACGGTACCCGGCAGGCGGTCGCGCATGCCTGTCAGGATTTTCGCCGTGCTCAGCAGGATGGCGGTGTGGGCGTCGTGGCCACAGGCGTGCATCACGTCGACTTCTTTATCGAGGTACACGCCCTTGGCCTTGGACGCGAAGGGCAGGCCGGACACTTCCTTGACCGGCAGCGCATCCATATCGGCGCGCAGGGCAACGGTCGGGCCGGGCAGGGCGCCTTTGAGAATGGCGACTACGCCCGTGCGGGCAACGCCGGTCTTCACCTCAAGCCCCATCTCCCGCAGTTGCTTGGCCACAAGCTCCGCGGTGCGGTGTTCGGTATTGCCCAGTTCAGGATGGGCGTGGATGTCGCGCCGGGTTTCCAGCAAGGCCGGTTCCAGCACTTTGGCCTGGGCGGCGATGGTTTCGCGGGCACTGTCCTGGCCGCTGCTGGCGGCGATGACCGCACTGCTGGCGACACCGCACAGCAAGCCGAATACCCATTGGTGTGTAAGACCGGTCAAACGCATAAGGACTCTCCATGATTATTGTTGTTGATCCTGACGTCGTCCGGGCCGCGCTTATTCTTTCTCCTGCACGCCTCCCGCCGCCGTCACCACTTGCACGCTCAAGCGCGGAGTGGCCAGGTCCAGCCCGGCCTCATCCAGGTGACGCTTGAGCGACAGGTTGAACGCCCGCGAAACCTCCCACTGCTTGATCGGCGCGGTCTTGAAGCGGGCGCGAAGAATCGCACTGCCGGACTCGAAACTTTCTACACCCTGAATCTCCAGCGGCGACCAGATATTGCGCCGCTGCAACGGGTCGTTGCGCATCTTCTGCCCGACGTCGCGCATCAGCTTGATGGCGTCGTCGATTTCCATGTTGTACGGAATCGCCACCCGGAAGATCGCGTAGCCGAACTCCCGGGAGTAGTTCTTGATGCTTTTGATTTCACTGAACGGAATCGTGTGCACGATGCCGTCGATGTCCCGCAGGCGCACCGTACGAATGGTCAAGCCTTCCACGGTGCCCAGGTGGCCACCGACGTCCACGTAGTCATCAATCGCCAGGGAGTCTTCGATAATGATGAACAGGCCGGTGATCAAGTCCGCCACCAGCGACTGCGCACCAAAACCGATGGCCAGGCCGATCACGCCGGCACCCGCCAGCAGCGGCGTGACGTTCATGCCCATGTTCGCCAGGGCGACGATGGCGGCAATGATGAAGATGGTCACGAACAGCACGTTGCGAATCAACGGCATCATTGTCTGTGCCCGCGCATTGGCCAGGCCTTTGCGCGAGCGGGTCAGGGCGTGATGGATGGCGGTGTCGCTGAGGATCCAGATCAGCCACGCGAACAGCAAGGTGCCCGCGAGGCCGAACAGCTTGACGCTGATTTCATGGCCGTCGCCTTCGGTAAAGCGGATCAGCGACAGGCCCCAGACCCGCAGGCCCAGTTCGATGAACACCAGCCACACCACCAGGTGGGCGAGGGTGTAGACGAAGCTTTTCAGTCGATCGGAGTACAGCGCATGGCGCTTGTGCCCACGCTGGGGCTTGAGGGCATGGCGGCGCACCAGGCCGTTGATCACCATGCACAGCACCAGCAACACCGTGCACAACAACGATTGGCGCAGGGCGGTGCTGGTGTCGCCGGCGGAGACAAAGGTGGCGAACAGCGAGATGCCCACCAGCAGCAATGCCGGCAGGTACCAGAAGGTGCCGACGATTTCGATGGTGTCGCTCAGGGCGCGGCGGGTCAGGCGGCGGGACAGCGGCTGGTTGCGGATAAGGTGCGCGATGGGCCGGCGGAAACGCAGGATGAACACGCCGGTGGACAGCGCGGCCATCACATTGGCGATGGTCGCGGCGACATGGGACAAATGCTGGCCCAGGCTCTCGGCCAGGCGCGGGTCGCTGACGGCTTCGCCAAAGGCGGCAAAGCTGCCGATCAGCCACAATGGCCGGAACGCCTGGTGCCGCAGGATGTACAAGGCGCGGTGGCGGTGCGGGCCGTCGAGCACGGAAAACGCGACCACGCAGATCGCCGAGAAGCAGGTGCCCACCACCAGCGCGTAAGCCAGCACCATCGCCAGGGATTTGCCCAGGGACGAGGGCAGCGCGTAGCTCATGTAGACGGTGATCACCAACGCGATCAGCCACGGGCCGAGCTTGCGCAGGGCAAAGCGCAGCAGGTCCCAGGTCTTGGGGTGTTGGGGCAGTTCTTCGGTCAGGCCGAAGCGCTCGCGCACCCGGTGGCTGAGCCAGATCAGCACGGCGGCCAGCAGGCTCCAGAGCATCAGGATCATGGCAAACGCAAAGATGATCGGCAGCCACTCACTGGCCGGCAGCATCAGGGCGGTAAGTTCATCCTTGGCCTGGTCGAACTCGCTGGACCAGCGATTGATCGGGCTGTCGGCACCGGAGAACTGTTGCTCCAGGCTGGACAGGGTGCCGCCGATCAAGCCGAGCACACCCAGTTCGGCGGCGGGCTGGGCTTTTTGCGTGGTTTCCCGGAGCTTTTTCAGGTCGCTCAGCAGTTTGGTGCGCTGCTGGTCGTTCTCCAGGGTCTTGATCACTTCGTCCAGGGACTGGCCCAGCGGGACGTCGGCTTGCGGTTGGGTTTTGTTGGTGCTGCCCAGCAGCCCCGGCAGGCTCACGGCGTGGGCAGGCGCCATGGGCAACAGGGCCAGCAGGCAGATAAACAGACAGCAGGGCAGGGCAAACAGACGGGCAAGCACGAGGCGGTCAACCTTAAATACGACGAATTGACCGAGTGTACGAGGCCGTCATGTGCAATGCGAGTGGGATTGTCATTCAGCGAGTTTGGCGAGGATCTTGTAAACCACGGTGCCGAGGATCAGCAGCATGCCGATCCACATGCCGAACACGCCGATGGCTTTATCGCGAAAGTTGAAGCCGATGGCCAGGAGGATCATGCCGGTCAGGATGGGGATGAGCATGGAGTGGAAGGCGGACATGGTGATCATGGGGCGACGGCCTTGTCGGGTGGGGGGATGGGTATAAGTCTAGGTCGATTTTGCGAAGTGCAAGTTGATCAGTGTCAGAAACGCTACAAACCGCGGTTAATTTCTACACCCGATGGCTTTTTTTCGATTGGCCACGGTCAACATCCCTCAGGAACCTTTAAACCCAGGAGCATTCATCCATGAGCACACCCAAGGCGCTGTTGATTCTGCACGGCAAGCAAGCCCTCAACGAGCAGGTGCGGGCGGCGGTGCAGGCGAGGCGCGAGCAAGGCTGGGAATTGGACGTGCGGGTGACGTGGGAGGGCGGCGACGCCCAGCGGTTTGTCGATCAAGCCCTGGCCGATGGCTATACCCGGCTGATTGCCGGCGGCGGCGACGGCACGCTGCGGGATGTGGCCGAGGCCATGGCCCGGGCGAAGACTGAGGCCAGCCTGGTGCTGATGCCCCTGGGCACTGCCAACGACTTTGCCCGCGCCGCCGGCGTACCGCTGGAGCCCGAGCAGGCCCTGGAGCTGCTGGATGTGCCGGCCCGCGCCATCGACCTGGGCGAGGTAGGCGGGCAGATTTTCCTGAATATGGCCACCGGCGGGTTTGGCAGCCAGGTCACCGCCAACACCTCCGAAGACCTGAAGAAAGTCCTCGGCGGCGCGGCGTACCTGTTTACCGGCCTGTCACGCTTCAGCGAGTTGCGCGCGGCCTACGGTGAATTGCAGGGGCCTGACTTCCACTGGCGTGGCGAGCTGCTGGCATTGGGCATCGGTAACGGGCGCCAGGCTGGCGGCGGCCATGTGCTGTGCCCCGATGCGCTGGCCGATGATGGTTTGCTGGACATCAGCATCTTGCCGGCGCCCCAGGAAGTGGTCGGCACGTTGCGTACGCTGATGGCGGACGGCTGGGGCCTGGACAATATGTTTGTGCGGGCGCGTTTGCCGTGGGTCGAGATCAAGGTCGCCGAAGGGCTGGCGATCAACCTGGACGGCGAACCGCTCAAGGGCGACGACTTGCATTTCTCGGCCTTGCCCCAGGCGCTGCGGGTGCATTTGCCGGTGGATTCGCCATTGCTGACTAATCGTCCAGGCTGATGATCTGTTCGCGCACGGCGAACAACACCAGGCCCGCCACATCGAAAATCTGCAGGCGTTTCATGATCTGCGAGCGGTGGGCTTCCACGGTCTTGATGCTCAAGCCCAGGCCGTTGGCGATTTCCCGGGTGGATTTGCCGCGCACGATCAAGCGCAGGATTTCCAGCTGGCGTGCCGTCAGGTTGTGGCTGTGGGGCGGCGGGTTGGGCTGGGCCTGATTGCGCACCAGCGCCTGGTTGATCACCGTGTGGGCAATGGCCGGGCTCAGGTAGCGTTCGTTGTTGCGCAAGGCCAGGAGCGCGTGCTCCAGCTCATTGGCCGTGGTGTCCTTGAGCAGGTAGCCGTGAGCGCCGGACTCCAGGGCGCACATGATCAGCTCCGGGTCGGTGTGCATCGACAAAATCAGCACTTTGCTCTTTGGGTAGGCGCGCTTGAGCTCCTTCAGCGCGTCGAGGCCGCCGGTGTGTTTCATCGACAGGTCAAGCAGCACGATGTCGGGTTGCAGCGCGTCGAAGCGCTCCAGCAACTGCGCACCATCGCTGGCTTCGCCAACCACCGCGTAGCCGGGAATATCCATGACCAGCGCACGCACGCCGGCCCTGATCAGGGAGTGGTCATCCACCAGGAGTAAGTTGCACGTCACTCTAGAACCTTATTGGGGTTGGCCCGTTCGAGGGCGCGGGGCGCCCAGGGGAAAAGCGCTTCGATCCTCGTCCCAAAGCCTGGCTGGCTATTGACGGACAATGTGCCACCCAGTTGATCAATCCGCTCGGACATCCCGGCCATGCCCCGTTGGCCTTCCTGGGCAGGGTTGATGGCGGGCAAAAAGCCCTGGCCGTCATCGCTGATAAACAGCGACAGGCCTTCGGGCAGGCGCTGCAGGCGCACCAGCAGGTTACGTGCCTGGGCATGGCGCAGCATGTTGGTGACGGCTTCCTGGGTAATCCGGAAGGCGGCGACAGCCATCTCTTCCGGGATGCCGGTCAACCGTTGATGGCATTCCAGGCTCCAGCTCACCCGGGTGTTTTCCAGGGTCTTGAGCAGGTGCGCCCGCAGGCTCGCTTCCAGCCCCAGGCTCGCCAACTGCCGGGGGTTGAGGATGGCCGACACGTCCTGCACCTTGGCCAGGGTTTCGTTCAAGGTGTTGCACAGCACGGCACAATGGCCCTGCAAGTCTTCCGGCAGGCGGCGCTTGAGCCACTCACTTTGCAGCTTGGCGGCGGTCAACAGTTGGCCGATATCGTCGTGCAGTTCGCGGCTGAGGCGATGACGTTCGTTTTCCTGCACCTGCAACAGGCGGTCGGCCAATTCCTGGGGCTGGAACTTGATGGATTTGCGCGAGCGCCACTGTTGCAGGCCTACCACCAGCAGGGTGGCCAGGTTCAACAGCAACAGGGCAACAGGCAGGTGGGTCGATTGTGCATAAGCCCACAGGCTGAGCAGGAATGAGCACAGGCATAGCGCGAGGGTCATCCAGCGTGCATTGCTTCGGGACACGGACCTTGCGATGAGTGACTTCAGGCTGGCGTACATAGGAGGCGCATTTCACGTTTATATGCATCATGAAGTTGAGTCACTTCGAGCGGGGCATGGTACCACCACTATTACCGTTGGTCGCCTGGAGCCGAGCGTGATGAGGGTTATTAATCGCGGCAGCGCCCCGGGAGGTAGTCCCGGAGTTCAAATAGGCGGGGAGTTGTATCATTGAAGTTGTTTTGTATCGGTATTGTCGTTAGTGGCTTATTGATATTTTTCTGCTAACGACGACATCATGCATGGTTAGTTGTGGCTGTCGTTTTTGGATAAGTCGGCCATTGAATACGACGGTTTTGTCGGTTAAATGCGAAAGATATTCAAATCGCGTAAGGCATGCTGCGTTGTTGCTTATAACCAAAGTCGCTTTGCGGGATGTGCTGGACGACGGTGGCAATCAACACGGTTTGTTCCGTTTCATCCAGGCCTAGTTTGCCGGTTTTGGCGTCGATCAACTCCAGTTGCCAGGCGAGCAAGGTCAGGCAAGCATTCAGCGCGTCCAGTGCCTCGTCGTGTAATTGCAACGGGCTGGCGGCATTGGCGATCAGGTACTGCACATGCCGGGAAAACTCGCCGATGGCCCGCAGCGCAAGGGCGTCGGACTTTTCCGCGAGCCTGATCAGGCTGCTCTTCATGCAGTCGACGGCGTCGCTGTCGTTACGAATCAAGTGCAGGTGGCTCAAGCATTCCTGGGACTTGGCCAGCAGCATTTCCGCCTCAAGGAGGAACTCGGGAAGTGCAAGTTGCCACTCTTTGCCGTCGTTCATCATGCAAGTCTCCACAACATACGGTCGGATAATGAGATGTCGCACTGGGTGAATGGCTTAAAAGTACTGCTGAAATATGACGAAGATCTGTAGGTCGGTTCCGACTTTTCAGTAGGGCATTTATTTGAATGATGCCCGCGCTCGTCGGAACCCCCCATCATCTTCAGGGCCATTCGCATAACTTCTTCGGTTGCCAAGACGTAAGTCTGTGGACGACCCGTGGGCCGAGAGCTTGCGGTAGCAAACAAAAGCCTGACTCCATTCATGCAATGAGAATGGCGTCACATTAATGGCTATTAGATATCGCGAATATCAGGTTGGTCCTGATTGTGGATAGGGGAATCCCTTACATAGGGGAACCTCGCGCTGACTTTGCGGTCACGCGGCGGTGTTGATGGGCCTTGCGTTGAAGCTGGCTCAGTAAAGCATGATGTCAGTGTGACATCAATGGATTTGCATGGCATTTTAGTGGGGGTCAAGGTCCGGCGTTTGCCGCCGATAACCTGCTTCAGTGACCTGTAATATCCTTCCGCTCAACCCAGGAGTCTTTAATGGCCGGCATTCTCGACACGGTAGATCAACGCACACAATTGGTGGGTGAGAATCGCCTGGAGATCCTCATGTTTCGCCTGGCCGGGCGGCAGCTGTTCGCGATCAACGTGTTCAAGGTGCAGGAAGTGCTGCAACTGCCCAAGTTGACCCTGATGCCCCAGCGCCACCCGTTTGTCTGCGGCGTGGTCAACCTGCGTGGCCAGACGTTGCCGGTAATCGACCTGTCCCAGGCGATTGGCATGCGCCCGCTGATACCAGGGCCCAACAGCACCATTATCGTCACCGAATACAACCGCTCGGTGCAGGCATTCCTGGTGGGCGGTGTAGACCGCATCGTCAACATGAACTGGGAGGCGATCCTGCCGCCACCGGCCAGTGCCGGGCGCCAGCATTACCTCACGGCCATCAGCAAGGTCGATGACCAGTTGGTGGAAATCATCGATGTGGAAAAAGTCCTTGCCGAGATCGTGCCCTACAACGCCAAGGTTTCCCGCGAAAAACTCGAAGACCCGGTACTGGAGCGCGCCCGTGGCCGCGAAGTGCTGCTGGTGGATGACTCCAACGTAGCGCTCTCGCAACTGCGTGACACCCTCGGCCAACTGGGGGTGAAGATGCACATTGCCAGCGACGGCCTCAAGGCCCTGAACATGCTCAAGGCCTGGGCCGACAGCGGCCAGGTAATGACCGACAAACTGTTGATGATCTTCACCGACGCCGAAATGCCCGAGATGGACGGCTACCGCCTGACCACCGAGATTCGCAACGACCCGCGCCTGCGCAGCCTGTACGTGGTGCTGCACACTTCGTTGTCCGGCAGCTTCAACGACTCGATGGTGAAGAAGGTCGGTTGCGACAACTTCCTCTCCAAGTTCCAGCCCGACAAGTTGGTGGACGTGGTGCGTCAACGCCTGATGCTGGACGAAGTGCCGGCTTGAGCTTAGGGTGACGGCTTTGCCCCTCAGGAATGCAGGCCCATGCTTCGTCTCAGCGCGCTGTACCGATACCCCTTGAAGTCTGGCAAGGGTGAACCCTTGCAGCAGATCGGCCTGGATGCACTCGGGCTCGACGGGGATCGACGCTGGATGCTGGTGGACGAGGCCAGCGGACGGTTCCTGACCCAGCGCGCCGTGGCCAAAATGAGCCAGCTGTCGGCGCTTTGGAACAGCGCCGGTGGCCTGACCCTGAGCGCCCAAGGGCAGCCAGCCCTTGACGTGCCACTGCCCGGCAGCGATGCCGAGTTGCGCGGCGTGACCATCTGGCGCGACACCTTGCGCGTGCCGGATGCGGGTGATGAAGCGGGCGCCTGGCTCAGCGAATTCATCGGCAAACCCACGCGGCTGGTGCAAGTGCCACTGGCGCGTGCGCGTACCACCGAGGCCGGCTACGGCAAGGATGATGACAAGGTTGGCTTTGCCGATGGCTTTCCGTTGCTGCTGATCGGCCAGGCGTCCCTTGATGACCTGTCGCAACGCATCGGCCGCCCCATGGAAATGCTGCGTTTTCGTCCCAACCTGGTGATCGAGGGCAGCGAAGCCTTTGCCGAAGATGGCTGGAAGCGGGTGCGGATTGGCGACGTCGAGTTTCGCGTGGTCAAGTCGTGCTCGCGCTGCATCCTGACCACCATCGACCCGGCGAGCGGTGAGCGCAGTGCCGACCGCGAACCCTTGGCCACGCTCAAGACCTACCGGGAACAAGAGGGTGATGTGATGTTCGGACAGAACCTGGTCAACGATGGTGTGGGCCGACTGGAAGTCGGCATGCCGGTGACGATCCTGGAGTAACCGTCCGTGCAATAAAAAATGCCCGTCTCTCGCGAGACGGGCATTTTTTTTCGGCTACCGAACGTTTAGCCGCGGTATTCGCACAGGTAGGCCGTGTCGACGGCGACTTTCAGCTGGAACTTGCTGTTGGCAGGCACGTTGAACTGACTGCCGGCGGCGAAGGTTTCCCAGTCGGTGCTGTCTGGCAGCTTGACGGTCAGCGCGCCCGACACCACGTGCATGATTTCACGCTGGGCAGTGCCGAATTCGTATTCACCCGGGGCCATGACGCCGATGGTCGCCGGACCTTCTGCGGTGCCGAAAGCGATCGACTTGACGGTGCCGTCGAAGTACTCGTTGACTTTAAACATGGGCGAATCCTCGGAAAAGGGTCAAGAAAGGTCGGCCAGTATGCCTTCTACACGGGCAAAATCAACGGCAGCAGCCGTGCGGTATTGCGCGCATCTTCCAGCGCCCGGTGCTGTTGGCCGTGGAACTGCATACCCGCCAGTTGCAGCGCGCCGTTGAGTCCCAGCGGCTTGTCCAGGCGCCGGGCCTTGGCGAAACGCTGCTTGAGGTTCACGTGGGGTGTCTGGCCCAGCACGCTGCTCAGGCCATGGCGTTGCCACTCCAACTCCAGTTGCTGGCGGTCGTAGTCGCCCCAGCTCGCCCAGCCTTCCAGGCGTGCCTGGTGTTGACCGAGCCAGCGTTCGAACAGCGGCCACACGTCATTCAACGGCGCGGCGGCGTCGATATTCGCCTGGGTGATGTGGGTCAACTGGCGGCAGAACGGCGTCAGCAACGGCCTGCGCAGCGGCCGCACGAAACGCTGGAAATGGTCCAGCTCACGGCCCTGGCGGTTGACCAGGCTCACGCCGATCTCGATGATTTCCATCTCGGTCACGGGCCAGCCGCCTTCATCCGTTGTGGCTTCAAGATCAATAATCAGCCAATGAGGCATCGCAGGTTCCCGTACTCTTCCCGTCCTGATGGGGATAGAGCGTAGCCAAGCCTGCTAGTTCCGCCCAGGGGTCATTCGATCTCCAGCAAAATCTGACGGTTCCTCACCTGATCTCCCGCAACCGCCTGGATCCGCTTGACCACGCCGCTCATGCCGGCCTTGAGCGGGTGCTCCATTTTCATCGCTTCCAGCACCAGCAACAGCTGGCCCTTGCTGACCGAATCGCCTTCGCTGACCCGTACCTCCACAATCGCGCCATCCATCGGCGCCTTGACCGTGCCGTTGCCGGCCTCGGCCTGGCGGGTGGCAACGGCCTGGGTTTGGTCGGTGATGCATACGCCGGGCAGCCAGAGCCGGGTACCTTGCAGGTGGTAGGCGATGCGGCGGCGGATACCGTTGACCACCGCGGTGGCCCAACGACCGTCGGTGGTGAGGTCGCGTATTTCGACGGCGTGCCGATCAATCTCGACTTGCAGGCAATTGTCAGCCAGCACACTGAGGCTGACGACCCGGGATTCGTCCTGTTCGGCCAGTTGCCAGGTCCACGGCACGCTGGCGTTGTTGCGCCAGCCCGACAGCGGCTTGGCATGGTCGCTGGCGCTGCGTTGATAAAACAGCGCGGCGGCCAGGGCCAGCTCATCGTTGGTCGCTTGGGTTTGAGGGATCTCGCTGAAATGTTCGGCGATAAAACCGGTGCTGAAGTCACCGGCGATAAATAGCGGGTGCTTGAGCAGGTCGGCCAGCAGCCATTGATTAGTCGATACGCCGAGCAATACGCAATCTTCCACGGCCCTGACCAACTTGCGCCGGGCCTCTTCGCGTGTGGCGCCGTGGGCGATGATCTTGCCCAGCATCGGGTCGTAGAACGGCGTGATGCGCTGGCCTTCCAGCAGGCCATGATCGATGCGCACACCTGGCGCCGGCTCCCAGCGCAGCACGTCGCCGGTTTGCGGCAGGAAGCCCTGGGCCGGGTCTTCGGCGTAGAGGCGTACTTCCATGGCGTGGCCGCTGAGGGTGACCTGTTCCTGACGCAACGGCAGCGGCTGGCCAGCGGCGATCTGCAACTGCCAGGCCACGAGGTCGAGGCCGGTGATCAGCTCGGTGACCGGGTGTTCCACTTGCAGGCGGGTGTTCATTTCCAGGAAGTAGAAATTGTTGTTGCGGTCGAGCAGGAACTCCACTGTGCCGGCGCCGACGTAATTGACGGCGCGGGCGGCCTTGAGGGCGGCTTCGCCCATGGCTTGGCGCAGTTCGCTGGTCATGACCGGGCAGGGGGCTTCTTCGATGACTTTTTGATGGCGGCGCTGGATCGAGCAGTCGCGTTCGCCGAGGTAGATCAGGTTGCCGTGGGTGTCGCCGAACAGTTGGATTTCGACGTGGCGCGGCTCGATCAGGGCTTGTTCGAGGATCAGTTCGGCGCTGCCGAAGGCGTTTTGTGCTTCGGAGCGGGCGGTGCGCAGGTGTTCCAGCAGGGTGTCGGGGTTGTGTACCAGGCGCATGCCACGGCCGCCGCCGCCGGCGCTGGCCTTGATCATCAGCGGGTAGCCGATGTGGTCGGCGTGCTGTTGCAGGGTTGGGTCGTCCTGGTCGGGGCCTTGGTAGCCTTTGATGCAGGGGACGCCGGCGTCGAGCATGGCGAGTTTGGAGAGGCGTTTGCTGCCCATCAATTCGATGGCTTCGGGGCTGGGGCCGATGAAGGTCAGGCCGGCGGTTGCGCAGGCTCGGGCGAAGTCGGGGTTTTCGGAGAGGAAGCCGTAGCCGGGGTGGATGGCGTCGGCGCCGGTGCGGTGGGCGGCTTCGAGGATGGCCTCGATGCTCAGGTAGGACTGGTTGACCGGGGCGGGGCCGATGTTGACGGCTTCGTCGGCCATCTGGACGTGCAGGCTGTGGGCGTCGGGGGCGCTGTAGACCGCTACGGTGCGGTAGCCCAGGGATTGGGCGGTGCGCTGGATGCGGCAGGCGATTTCGCCACGGTTGGCTATGAGGATTTTATTGAACATGAGTGATCCCTTGGGTTGGCGTTTACCGTGTACATATCCATTCCTGCGGTAACGGCTGCTATTGGTTCCGCTCTTACAGCGGGTCACTTTTGAAAAGCGCAAAAGTAACCAAAACGCTCTGCCCCGCCTGTCGGCGCCTCGCCTAGGCTCGGCGTCCCCTCACTCCGGGATTGCTCCGCGGGCCGCCGCGACGGGGCGTCCCTGCCCCGTCGCGGCTAAACCGG
>NZ_JACARE010000037.1:105140-117370 GCF_013386765.1 Pseudomonas yamanorum | reverse complement strand
CCTGCGTTCGGGCACACCGAGCCCTAGCGAGGTGCCGAGTGGTGGGGCAAGAGCGTTTTGCTTACTTTTGCGCTTTTCAAAAGTGAGCCGCTGTAAGAGCGGAACCAATATCAGACATCACCCAAATAACGGATATGCCCCCCCCTCTCAATCAAACTTATAGCTGATAGCAGTCTGCACCTGCCCCTGATTCACATCCCCGGTTTCCTTGACGATGCTGCTATTGGCCGCCGAACCAACAAGGTGAATCCAGCTGGCACTGGTCAACAGCGACCACTTCGCATCCAGGGGAAACTCAAAACTCTGCGTCAACGTCAGGTTCTGAAACCCGGCACTGGCGTTATAAGGACGAAACCCCGAAGCCGCAGCCTCATTGGCATCCACCCCGAAAAACGTCTGCGCCTGGCGCGCATCGGCAAAATGCGCCATCAGGCCGGTGCTGCCGATGATGCCGCTGCCCAACGGATAACCCAGCTCACCCCCAAGCTTGCCCACCACACCGCTTTGATCCCGCGCACCACCCACGGTCTGACCCATCTGGGCGTATACCCGCCAGAACTCAGCCGGCGCGTACTGAATAAAGCCACCCACCTCAGCCATGTCCGAAACATCACGCAACCCCCGCAACGACCCGTTCGCAGTCCGCCCCGGCAAGTAATTGATATAAGGCCCGGCCGTAAAACCATTGGTATTCAGGGCACTCCAGGTCAGCCCATCATCGGTACCCAGGCTGACATTCCCCCAATCCAGATCGAAGTAAGGAATGGGCCGCGTTTCGTAGCGGCTGCCCGTCGGATCATGGGGCTGATAGCTGACACCCGCGCCGACCTCACCGGTAATCCCGTCCGCCAGCGCAGCGCTCGAAACGCCCCACAGCCCCAGCAAACCGGCGAATACAGCAAAAGTAACCCTGAACATGGAGCCATTTCCTTTTGTGAACATGCGCGCATGAACGCGCAAACACCCGACGTTAGGCAAGCACTCATCTAGGTTGTAGCAAGCTACAAAAATTGTAGCCGGTTCCGACACAACCACCCACTGACACCCGCCAAACCCCCTGAAAACAGGGGCTGGAGGTACTTGGCACACTCCGTGCTGTAGCACTCTGCAAGCGCAACAGCGCGTTCCTACTTCATAGGTAAATGCAGATGATCCACTGGCATATCGTGTGTGACTTCGACGGGACCATCACCCCCACCGACGTCATCGACAACGTCCTCCAACGCTTCGCCGGCCCCGAGTGGGAAACCATCGAACAGGAATGGCTGGATGGGCACATCGGTTCGCGCGAATGCCTGAGCCGTCAACTGGCGCTGATCAAGGCGACCCCGGCCGAACTGCTGGCCTACTTCGACAGCGTCGAGATCGACCCGGACTTCCCGGATTTTGTCGACCATGTCATGGGCCTCGGCGCTTCCATTGAAGTGGTCAGCGACGGCATCGAACAAGGCATCGCGCGGATTCTGTCGCGCAACTATGTGACCTTGCTCCCGATCCTCGCCAACCGCCTGCGTCAGGTCGACCAGAACAGCTGGCGTATCGACTTCCCGTACTCCAGCGACGCGTGCCGCGCTGCCTCCGGCAACTGCAAATGCAAGTCCACGCCGCGCAACAAGCGCGTGCTGGTGATCGGTGACGGCAAGTCCGACATGTGCGTGGCTTCCACCGCCGACTTCGTCTTCGCCAAGGCCAGCCTGGCCGACTACTGCGAAACCAACAACATCCCCTACGTGCGGTTCGACACCTTCGCCGAACTGCCGGCCTTGCTGGCCAAGCTGCCTCAAGGCATCGCCGCCAACGCCAACTCTTACAGCACCTCTTCCGACAATCAGGAACTCTTCCACCATGTCTGATATTCGTATTGCCACCGCAGAAGACCAGGTTCTTCTGGATAAAGAAGCCAAGTACTGCTCCTACGGCGACACCGTTCACTACATCGACCCACCACGCATTTTCAGCCGTTGCGAAGGCTCCTACGTGTGGGACACCGAAGACCAGGCTTACCTCGACCTGCAAATGTGGTACTCGGCCGTTAACTTCGGTTACGCCAACCCGCGCCTGAACAACGCGCTGAAACAGCAGATCGACACCCTGCCGCAAATCGCCAGCCAGTACCTGCACAAAGGCAAGATCGAGCTGTCGGAAATGATCGCCGTCGACGCCAAGAAGAAATTCGGCCTCGACGGTCGCGTGCACTTCAACGTGGGCGGTTCGCAGTCCATCGAAGACTCCCTGAAAGTGGTGCGTAACGCCACCAACGGCAAGAGCCTGATGTTCGCCTTCGAAGGCGGCTACCACGGCCGTACCCTCGGCGCGTCGTCGATCACTTCGAGCTACCGCTACCGTCGCCGCTACGGCCACTTCGGCGAGCGCGCCAACTTCATTCCGTTCCCGTACCACTTCCGCGGCCCGAAAGGCATGACCAAGGAAGAATACGGCAGCCACTGCGTGCAGCAGTTCGCCCGCCTGTTCGAAACTGAATACAACGGTGTGTGGGACCCGAAAGTCGGCCAGAGCGAATACGCCGCCTTCTACGTCGAGCCGATCCAGGGCACCGGCGGCTACGTGATCCCGCCGATGAACTTCTACAGCGAGCTCAAGCAGGTCCTCGACCAGCACGGCATCCTGATGGTCGTCGACGAAATCCAGATGGGCTTCTGGCGTACCGGCAAGCTGTGGTCGATCGAACACTTCGACGTCAAACCTGACGTGATCGTCTTCGGCAAGGCACTGACCAACGGCCTGAACCCGCTGGGCGGCATCTGGGCCAAGGAAGAGTTGATCAACCCGAAAATCTTCCCGCCAGGCTCCACTCACTCCACCTTCGCGTCCAACCCGTTGGGCACCGCGGTAGGTCTGGAAATGTTCAAGATGACCAGCGAAGTCGACTACGGCGCGATGGTCATGTCCAAGGGCAAATACTTCCTGGCCGGCCTGCAAGAACTGCAGAAACGCTTCCCGATCATCGGCGATGTCGATGGCCTGGGCCTGGCGCTGCGCTGCGAAATCTGCGGCCCGGATGGCTTCACTCCGGACAAGGCGACCCTGGACTTCATGGTCGACGAAGGCATGAAAGGCGACATGGTGGTTGACGGTCAGAAACTCGGCCTGATCCTCGACGTGGGCGGTTACTACAAAAACGTGATCACCCTGGCACCGTCCCTGGAAATCAGCTACCCGGAAATCGACCTGGGCCTGAAGCTGCTTGAGCAACTGCTTGTGCGAGCGACCAAACGGTGATTGGCCACGAGATCGACCTCGGTGAAGGTGATGCCGGCTTCGTTCTCGGTAGCGGTCCGGTCGGGATCCTGTTGATCCACGGCCTGACGGGCACCCCGACGGAACTCCGTCGGGTGGCCCAGGGTTTGGCCAAGGTCGGTAACTGCACGGTGTACGTGCCGACCCTGGCCGGGCACTGCGGGGACAACAGCGACCTGCAAGCCACCGGCTGGCAGGACTGGTACGAAGGCGTGCGCAAGACGTTCGTCGCGGTGAAACAACGCCACGAGCAGGTGTTTGTCGGCGGTTTGTCGATGGGCGCGGTGATGTCGATGTACGTGGCGTCGCAGTTCCCGGGCCAGGTCGCCGGCTTGTTGATGTACTCCACCACGTTGAAGTACGACGGCTGGAGCATCAGCAAGATGGCGTTCATCACGCCGTTTCTGATCCGTATTCCCTTCGGTGTGCGCCTGTTCCGCTTCACTGAGAAACCGCCCTACGGCATCAAGAACGAGCGCCTGCGGGCCATCGTCGAGCGCCAGATGAAGGAAGGGGAGAGCAGCGAGGCGGGGCTCTTGACCATGGAAGGCGTCACGGTGCGCGAGTTGCACTGGATGAACGCCGTGGTGAAGAAACTCATGCCGTCGATCAAGACCCCGGCCCTGGTGCTGCATTCCATCGAGGATGACATCACCAGCCGCTGGAACGCCGATTACGTGGAGCGCCACCTCGGCGGCCCCGTGACCAAGATCCTGCTGGACAACTGCTACCACATGATCACCGTCGACCTGCAATACCGCCGGGTGATCGAGTTGAGTGCCGAGTTTGTCGGGCAACACGCTGTTCCTGTAGGCGCGAGCTTGCTCGCGAAGGACGTGAACGAAAACGCGTTCTGTCTGGTTTAACGCGGTGCGCTTGAGTTTTTCGCGAGCAAGCTCGCTCCTACAAGGAAACGTTGTGATCACCGCCCAAGCCTTTTCGACCATTCGGGCCATCGAACGCAGTGCCTGGAACGACTGTTTTCCCGATGCCCTGGAGGATTGGGACTATTACGTGGCCGTGGAAAACGCCGCTATTGATGACTTTCAGTGGCGTTACCTCGCGGTGTTCGACGAAGCAACGCTGGTGGCGGTCGCGCCGGCGTTCATTACGCGGTATCGCCTGGACACGACTGTGTCGGGCGTAGGCAAGCGCTTTACCGAGCGCCTGGAGCGGCTGTGGCCGGGTGTTTTGAAGTTGGGCCTGTACGCCATCGGTTCGCCCGTGGCGGAACAGTGCAATGCAGGCATTGCCAGCCACATTCCCGAATCTGAACGCCAGGCGTTGCTTGCGCAGTTGCTGCTTGCCGCACGCCGGGATGCCGATACGTTTGGTGTCGGGCTGGTGGCGGTCAAGGACGCACCGACCAAGGATGAAGGCTGGTCAAACAGCTGCCTTGGCGCGGGTTTCCAGAGCATGCCCAGCCTGCCAACGGCATTATTGCCGATTCCTTTTGGTTCAGTGGACGCCTACCTGGGTTCCCTGGACAAAGCCACCCGCAAAGACTTGCGCCGCAAACTGCGTGCGCCGGGCCCCCGCGTTGAGTGGCGACGTAATATCGACGACGTACTGCCGCGCATCATGGCGCTGTACGAGGCCACCCTGGAACGTTCCGACCTGCAGTTCGAGCGGCTGCCGGCGGGTTATTTCACGGGTATCCTTGAACAGCTGCAAGAACGCGCGGTCTGTGTGCTTTATTGGGTGGACGAGCAACTGGTGGCGTTCAACCTGATCCTGCTGAACCAGGATCGCCTGATTGACAAGTTTTTCGGCGAAGACATCGATTACAGCCGCGAATACAGCCTGGCGGTGCGCAGTTGGTTAACCAATATCGACTACTGTATTCGCCATGACATTGCGCTGTATGAGTGTGGTCAGGCCGGCTATGCCAGCAAGTTGCTGCTGGGCTGCGAGTTCCAGGGCAACAGCATGTTTTTCCGCCACCGCAACTGGCTGGTCAACCGTGCGCTGTTCGTTGCAAAAGTGTTTCTCCGACCGGATCGATCCGACCCTGCCATGGCTGCTGCGATAAGCGAAACCTGATGATCAACAAGACCCGTCAAAAAGCCCGCCCCTTTGCCATTTCGCGTTGGAGCGTCCAGCGCAAGCTGGTGTTGGCGTTCTGGCTGGTGACGGTGATCCCGACGATGATCGCGGCAGAACTGGCCGCCACAACGCTGTCGCAGATCTTCGACAGCAACGTGCGAATCTGGCTGCAGGAGTCGACCAAGATCGTCAAGGACGAGATCGGCGACATCCTCCACGACAACGCCCGGGTCGCCCAACTCTTCCTGCGCTACACCAAGCCGCCGTCGTCGCGCCAGGCCGAGAAACACGACAAACTGACCGCCGACATTGCCGCCGCCACCGACATCGATGTGGTCGCGCTGATCCGCAGCAGTGACCACAAGATTGTCTTCAGCACGGCCGCCGATGACATCGTCAAGCAAATCAACCTGGCCAGTAATGCGGTGTTGCAGACGGTCCAGGTGGCGGGCGTCACCACCGGCGTGGTGGTGTCGACCTTCGAGACCAGCGAAGACGGCGTTGACTATCAACTGCTGGTGGCCACCTACCTGGACAGCAGTTTCCTGACCAGCGTGGCCGATGTGCATTCCCTAGACCTGCGCTTGTACCTGGCCAACCCCAGCGGTTTCTCGGAGATTTTCTCCACCCAGCGCTTCGTCGATCACCCCAGCCGGATTCCGTCGAGTATCGAAGCCGCGCTGCGCAGCACCAAGCAGCCCAGCGAGCAGTTCACCAATAACTACAGCGGTTTGTACTGGCCGATCTTCAACGATGCCGGCGAACTGCAAGGGGTGATCTTCAGTGGCTTGCTGCGGCACACCAGCCTGGTGGGTCTGGTGAACCAGAGCAACCTGTTCGTGCTGATCTTCCTGCTCAGCTCGGCGTTGTCCCTGGCCGCTGGCATGTTGGTGTCCCAGCGCCTGACCCGGCCGTTGCGGGATTTGTCCGAAGGCGTCAGCGCGGTGATCTCGGGCAACTATCAGCATCGCGTGGCGGTCAGTGGCGGCGACGAACTGGCGCAACTGAGCAGCACCTTCAACCACATGACCGAGCGCCTCGGTGAGTTGCATCTCCTGGAAGCGCAATTGCGTCGCCGCGACCGCCTGCACGCGCTGGGCGAAGTCGCCATGGGCCTGGCCCACGAAATTCGCAACCCGCTGGGCATTATCAAAACTGCTACCCAGTTGCTGCACCGCCGCGCCGACCTGCCGGAAACCGACAAGCGTCACCTCGAGTACGTGATCAGCGAGGTCAGCCGGATCAACGACCTGATCACCGAATTCCTCGACTTCGCCAAACCCAGCGCACCGTTGCGCACGGTGCAGGCGGCACGGCCGGTGGTGGAGGAAATTCTCGGCTTCTGCGGGCCCGAGCTGTCGACCCATAACATCGACGCGCAAATCGATGACGAGGCTCCCGGCGCGACGATCTACGCCGATGCCAAACAGCTCAAGCAGGCGTGCCTCAACCTGATTCTCAACGCCATCGACGCCATGCCCGGAGGCGGCCGCTTGACCCTGGGCATCCGCAGTGTGGGCGGCAACACGGTGATCAGCATCGCCGATACCGGCGAAGGCATTCCGCCGGACATGATCGAGCGGATCTTTACGCCATTCGTCACCACCAAGGCCTCGGGCACGGGCCTGGGGCTGGCCAAAGTCTTCTCGATCATGGAAAGTCATGACGGCAGCATCGAATGTGTCAGCGAGAAAGATGCCGGCGCCACCTTCAGCCTGTACATTCCGGCCCAGGGTGACGACGGCGATGATGAGGATGGTGATGACGCATAACGTATTGGTAGTCGACGACGAACCCAAGCTCTGTGACTTGCTCTCGTCGGCCTTGAGCCAGAGCGGGATCCAGGTGTTTACCGCCGGTGACGGCTTGCAGGCGCTCAAGGTGCTGGAACAGGAAGACATCGACCTGGTGATCAGCGACTGGCGCATGCCCGGCATGGACGGCCCGGCGTTGCTGGCGGAAATCAAGGTGCGCTACCCGCAGTTGCCGGTGATCGTGATGACCGCCTACAGCACCGTGAAAAACGCCGTGCAGTCGATGCGCAACGGCGCCTACGACTACATCGCCAAGCCGTTCGACATCGACGAGCTGGACATCACGGTGGCCAAGGCCCTGCAGTTTCGCGACATCATGCGCGACAACGCGCGCATGCGGGCGGAGCTGGATGAGCATTCGCAGTTCGACAGCCTGGTGGGCGACAGCCCGGCGTTTCGCCGGGTGCTGCACGCCGTAGACTCGGTGCGCGACAGCAACGCTACGGTGCTGCTGACCGGCGAAAGCGGTACCGGCAAGGAGATGGTCGCCCGGGCCATCCACAAACACGGCAACCGCGCCGACAAGCCGTTTGTGGCGGTCAACTGCGCGGCGATTCCCGAAGGCTTGCTGGAAAGCGAGATGTTCGGCCACCGCAAGGGCGCCTTCACCGGCGCCGTGGCGGACCGGGTCGGGCGTTTCATGCAGGCCGACAAAGGCACGTTGTTCCTCGATGAAGTGGGCGACATGCCGTTGGCGTTGCAGGCAAAAATCCTGCGGGCCTTGCAGGAGCGGGTGATCGAGCCGGTGGGCGACCCGCGCGAGCGCAAGGTGGACGTGCGGGTGATTGCCGCCACCAATAAGAACTTGCTGGATGCGGTGGCCAACAAAGAGTTTCGTGAAGACCTTTACTACCGTCTCAATGTATTCCCGATTCCACTGCCAGCCCTGCGCGAGCGCGTGGAAGACATTGCGCCGCTGGCCCGGCACTTCGCCCAGACCTTGAGCGCTACGGCCGGTAAACGCATCACCGGCTTCAGCCCCGAGGCGTTGCAGGCGATGGCGGCGTATTCCTGGCCGGGCAATATTCGCGAACTGCAAAACTGCGTGGAGCGGGCGACCATTGTCGCGGCGACGCCGGTGATCGAGGACATTGATCTGCCGGCGTACCTGTTCGCCTCCAAACCGGCTGAAGACGGCGTGGGCGCGATACTCAGCAACGGGCCGGGCGTGCCGCACGACCTGGATGCGGCGCTGGCCGAGGTGGAGAAGGCCTACATCATGGCCGCGTTGCAGGAGAGCAATGGCGTGCAGGCTGCGGCGGCCCAGAAGATCGGGATTTCCGAGCGCAGCTTTTGGTACCGGTTGAAGAAGCTGGGGATTCAGGTGGACAAGATCGTTCGTTGAGAGGGCTGAAGCAACGCCGATCAACTGTAGGAGCTGGCTTGCCTGCGATAGCATCACCTCGGTGTAACTGACACACCGAGGTGCCTGCATCGCGGGCAAGCCCGGCTCCCACAGAAGCTGGCGCCCACACTGATTGAGGTGTGTCAGGCGTGCATGCGAACCCACACGCTGACCAACACCGTCGCCGCCATCAACCACGCCACGGCCGCCACCGCCAGCGAAGCCTCCAGCCGCATCCGGTCGACCATCACATACAACGTCGCCAGGTACACGAAGTACGGAATGATCGACCACATCCCGAACACTATCGTGGTCTTCAAATCCTCCACCGAGCGGCCTTTGCCGACGATGTAATGCGCGATCAGCGCGAACGTCGGAAACAGCGGCACCAGGCCCGCGATGTAATAGTTTTTGGTCTTGGCCAGCGCCGCCAGGATCAACACAACCCCGGCACCCAGCGCCGCCTTCAGCAATAAATCCACACTGTGCTCCTAGTGGCTAAGCCCGTACTTCTTGACCTTGTCGAACAGCGTGGTCTTGGCCATCCCCAGTTCCTGGCTGGCCTGGGTCAGGTTGCCGCCGCTGCGCTGCAAGGCGTCGTTGAGCAGGTTGCGTTCGAAGGCTTCCACCGCTTCGGTAAAGGCCAGACCGTGATTGCCGCTGCTGGCGCCGCTCTTCTTGAACGCCGGCAAGCCAAGCGCAAACCGCTCGGCCACGTTGCGCAATTCACGCACGTTACCCGGCCAGTCGTGGCTCATCAGGTTGGACAGGGTCTGGTTGTCGAGGTCGGGCGCGGTGCGGTCGAAACGCAGGGACGACTGCTGCAGGAAGTGTTCGAACAACTGCAGGATGTCTTCGCGACGTTCCCGCAACGGCGGCAGTTCCAGGGTCACCACGTTGAGGCGGTAGTACAGGTCGCTGCGAAACTGGTTGGCGCGGCTCAGGTCGTCCAGGTCGGACTTGGTGGCGGCGATCACCCGGCAATCCACCGCCACGCTCTGGTTCGAACCCAGGCGTTCCAGGGTGCGTTCCTGCAACACCCGCAGCAGTTTGATCTGCAGGTTCATCGGCATGCTTTCCACTTCGTCGAGGAACAGCGTGCCTTCGTGGGCGTGTTCGATCTTGCCGATGCGGCGTTTGCCGGCGCCGGTAAACGCGTTGGCCTCGTGGCCGAATATCTCGCTTTCAAACAGGTTTTCCGGCAGGCCGCCGCAGTTCAAGGCGACGAACTGATGGGAATGGCGCCGGCTGAAATCATGCAGGCAGCGGGCAACCAGTTCCTTGCCGGTGCCGGTCTCGCCTTCGATCAGCACGTTGGCCGAGGTGTCGGCGACGTTGGCGATCAGCTCCCGCAGGTTCTGCATGGCGGGGGAGCGGCCGATGATCCGGCCTTCCAGGGAGTCGCGCTCGGCCAACTGCCGGCGCAGCGACCAGACTTCCCGGGCCAAACCGCGCTGCTCCAGAGCGCGACGGGCAACGTCTACCAGGCGCTCGGGGGAGAAGGGTTTTTCCATGAAGTCATAAGCGCCGTTGCGCATCGCGCCCACGGCCATGGAGATATCGCCGTGGCCGGTGATCAGCACTACCGGCAGGCTTTTATCCAAAGCCTTGAGCCGGGTCAGCAGCTCCAGGCCGTCGATGCCCGGCAGACGGATATCACTGATGACGATGCCGGCGAAGTTTTCACCAACCCGGGTCAGGGCTTCTTCGGCGCTGGCCACGCCCACGCTGGGAATGTCTTCCAGGGCCAGGGCTTGCTGGCAGCCGAGCAATACATGGGGGTCGTCTTCGACGATCAGCACGGTCAGGTCGGTGGTTTTTTCTGTGTTCATTTCGACTCGACTGGTTGAGGGCTCGCCAGCGGCAAACTCAGGACAAAGGCAGTACCACCGCTGGCCGGGTGCTCGACGGCAAGGTTGCCGCCGGTGGCCGCCGCGAGGCTGGCCGACAGTGTCAGGCCCAGGCCCAGGCCTTGCTCGCCGGGTTTGGTGGTAAAGAACGGTTCGAACAAATGCTTGCGGGCCTCGGGGTCAATGCCGTGGCCGTTGTCGCGCACCTGCAGGCGGTATTTGCCCTCGACGACGTCGCCGTCCAGCCACAACTCGGGGGCGGGTTGCGCCTGCATCGCGTCCAGGGCGTTGCCGATCAGGTTGACCAGAATCTGCTCCAGGCGGGTCTGGTCGATCTGCAACTGTGCGTGGGTGAAGTGACGGTGCACCGTCAGCGGCAAGCTCTCCAGGCGACTGCCCAGGATCTGGAACGTGGCGTCCACCGCCTTGCCCAGATTGGCCTCGCCCTGGTCATCACCGCGCCGGGCAAAGGAGCGCAGGCTGGCGGTGATGCGGCCCATGCGGTCGATCAGTTCGTTGATGGTCTTGAGGTTGGCGCTGGCGGTGTCCAGCGCCCCGCGCTCGAGGAAGCGCACGGTGTTGCCCGACAGGGTGCGCAGGGCCGCCAGCGGCTGGTTCAATTCGTGGGCGATGCTGGTGGACATCTGGCCGATCGCTGCCAGTTTGCCGGCCTGTACCAGTTCGTCCTGGGCACGGCGCAGGGTTTCCTCGGCCTGGCGCCGCTCGCGAATCTGGCTCTTGAGCCGTTCGTTGCTGGCCCGCAGGTCGGTGGTGCGTTCGGCAATCCGTCGTTCCAGCTGGTTGTTGGCTTCCTGCAAGGCTTCCCGGGCGGCAAGGCGGGTGGCGATCACCTTGCGCCGCTCGTTCCAGGCGATCAGCAGGAACGCCACCAACGCGAAGGCCACGGCCACCAGGATGCCCTGGTTGATAGCGGCCTGGCGCAGGTCATTCAGCGGGGTCAGCAGGGTGAAGTTCCACGGGGTGTCATTCAGCGGGCGGGTTTGCGCCAGGTAGCTGACCTCGTGCTCGTCTGCCACCACCTCGCTGTTGGCCGGGAAGGTCAGCTTCTCGGTGCCTTCGTTGAGGCGCTCGCGGGCCAGGGGTTCCAGCTCGCTGAGGGTCGCCCAGTAATATTGCAGGCTGTGGGCGAGGCGGTCCTTGGTGTCATCGCTCAGAGGTCGCACGGACTTGAGGCGACGGGCCGGGTCGCTGGAGAGAATGATGATGCCATTCTCGTCACTGACGAAGGCCTCCAGGCGCGCCCGCTGCCAGCGTTCTTCCAGCGCTTCCAGGCGGACCTTGACCACGGCGACGCCGATGATCTTGCCGTGTTCTTCCAGGCCATGGGCCAGGTAATAGCCGGGTTCGCCGTTGGTGCTGCCGATGCCGTAGAACCGGCCGGGCTGGCCGCGCACGGCATTCTGGAAATAGGCACGGAAGGACAGGTCTTCGCCCTGGTAACTGTCGGCATCGCGCCAGTTACTGGTGGCCAGCACGCGGCCGGTGGTGTCCATCACGTAGATCGCCCGGCTGCGGCTGCGCCGGTTCAGGCCTTCGAGGTAGTCGTTGACGGTTTTGCGGGTTTCCTGATTCGGGTCGGCCAAGAGCCTGGAGACGCTGGACTCCAGCTCCAGGAGGCTGGGCAGGTAGGTGTATTTGCTGAGTTCGCTCTCGACGGTGCGGGCGTGTAATTCCAGCTGGCGTTCGCCGGTATCGCTGAGGGTGCGGATCCCATAGAACTCACTGATCCAGAAGCCGACATAACCCAGTCCGATCACGAGGGCGATGATCAGCGGCGGCAGGAACAATTGGCGAATCAGACGAGGCTTCACGGCAAGTGATGGCGGCGCGGCGCGAAAGAGGTTGGGGTCGCATTTCATCACAGATGCCTTGGGTCAACCAGAGCTGTCAGCCTGC
>NZ_JACARE010000037.1:85539-105083 GCF_013386765.1 Pseudomonas yamanorum | reverse complement strand
AGCCTGCTCCTACACAAGCCCGGTTTTCACAGGGCAGCAGTGGTGCTTTTTAGTGCTGCAGGATTTTCTCAAGGAAGTGCTGCGCACGCTCGGAGCGGGCGCTGATGTCGCCGAAGAATTCCTCTTTCGGGCAGTCTTCGATGATCTTGCCTGCGTCCATGAAGATCACCCGGTCGGCGACCTTGCGGGCGAAACCCATTTCGTGGGTCACGCACATCATGGTCATGCCTTCGTGGGCCAGTTGCACCATCACGTCGAGCACTTCGTTGACCATTTCCGGGTCGAGGGCTGAGGTCGGTTCGTCGAACAGCATGACGATCGGGTCCATCGCCAGCGCACGGGCAATCGCCACACGCTGTTGCTGGCCGCCGGAAAGCTGGCCCGGGTGCTTGTGGGCGTGGGCCGACAGACCGACACGCTCCAGCAGTTGCAGGCCTTTCTTGGTGGCTTCTTCCTTGCTGCGGCCCAATACCTTGATCTGCGCGATGGTCAGGTTCTCGGTGATGGTCAGGTGCGGAAACAGTTCGAAGTGCTGGAACACCATGCCGACGCGCGAGCGCAGTTTCGGCAGGTTGGTCTTCGGGTCGGCGATGGAGGTGCCATCGACTACCACGTCGCCTTTCTGGAACGGCTCCAGGGCGTTGACGCATTTGATCAGGGTGGATTTGCCCGAGCCGGACGGCCCGCACACCACGATCACTTCGCCTTTTTTAACCTCGGTGCTGCAATCGGTCAGCACCTGGAAGTCGCCATACCACTTGTTGATATTCTTGATAGAGATCATACGGCAAACCTTTTTTGCAGACGCTTGACCAGCAGCGAGGCGGAAAAGCTGATGATGAAGTAGACGACACCGGCGAAGATCAGGAACTCATTGGAGCGGCCGATGATGTCGCCGTTGGAGCGGGCGGAGTTGAGGAAGTCCACCAGGCCCACGGTGTAGACCAGCGAGGTGTCCTGGAACAGGATGATCGACTGTTGCAGCAGCAACGGGGTCATCTTGCGGAACGCCTGGGGCAGGATGATCAGGCGCATGGTCTGGCTGTAGGTCATGCCCATGGCTTGTGCCGCGGCCATCTGGCCCTTGGGGATCGACTGCACGCCGGCCCGCACGATTTCACAGAAGTACGCCGCCTCGAACATCATGAAGGCCACGACGCAGGAGGTGAACGCACCGATCGGGGTGTCTTCGCCGGTGATCCAGCGCAGCACGAACGGCACCGCCAGGTAGAACCAGGTGATCACCAACAGCAACGGGATCGAGCGGAAGTAGTTCACATAGGCGCCGGCCAGGCGCGACAGCAGTTTGCTGGACGACAGGCGCATCAGCGCGAGGATCGTACCCAGGACGATGCCGCCGACCACGCCCATGACCATCAACTGCAAGGTCATGACCATGCCGTTCCACAGGCCCGGGATGGCGGGGATGATGCCGCTGAAATCGAAGTCCATTATTTACCCCCCACGGAGATCAGGCCGGGCACGGCGACTTTCTTCTCGACCACGCGCATCAGCAGCATCAGGCTCATGTTCAGGGTGAAGTAGATCAGCGTGGCCAGGGTGAAGGCCTCAAACAGGTTGGCCGAGAACTCGGCGGTCTGTTTGGTTTGCGCCAGCAGTTCCATCAAGCCGATCAGGGACGCCACGGAGGAGTTCTTGAAGACGTTGAGGAATTCCGAGGTAAGCGGCGGAATGATGATCCGGTAGGCCTGGGGCAGCAGCACGTTCCAGTAGATCTGTGGCAGCTTGAAGCCCATGGCGCGCGCGGCAGCTTCCTGGCCCCGTGGCAACGCCTGGATGCCGGTGCGCACTTGTTCGCACACGCGGGCGGCGGTGAACAGGCCCAGGCACACGACAACGCTCAGGTAGGCCGAGGTGGTCGGGTTGAGGTCTTGTTTGTACCAGTCTTGCAGGTTCTGCGGCAGCAGGTCGGGTATCAGGAAGTACCAGATGAACAGCTGAACCAGCAGCGGCACGTTACGAAACAGTTCCACGTAGCAGGTCGCGATGCCGGATACGAGGCGGTTTGGCACGGTGCGCATGACGCCCAGTATCGAGCCCAGCAGCAAGGCGATAATCCACGCCACGATGGCGATGGCAATGGTCCAGCCCAGGCCGGTGATGTACCAGTCGAGATAAGTCTCGCTGCCAACGCCGGTGGACTTGAAGAACACGCCCCAGTCCCAGTTGTAATTCATTAGGGTCTCCCCTCGAGATCGATCGATGTACAAGCACCCGCTTGGGGAAGATCCTTTCCCGCCCGGCGGCGAACGCCAGGCACACGCGATCGGCTCGAAAACTGCCAAGTCGAGTGTTCCAAAATTAAAGCCAGCAGGTAGTAACAGACGCCTGAGGGAACGTTGGCTCCCTCAGGACATAAGCTTAGTCAGGTATCAGATTTTTACGTCAGGCGCTGGCTTGTCGCTCGGGTTGGCGATCAGCTCCTTGACCTTCTCGCTCATCGGGAAGTTCAGGTTCAGGCCTTTAGGCGGGATCGGGCTTTCAAACCACTTGGTGTAGATCTTGTTGATCTCACCGGATTTGTACAGGCCAACGATCGCGTCATCCACGGCTTTCTTGAAGGCTGGGTCGTCTTTGCGAACCATGCAGGCGTAGGCTTCGAAGGACTGCGGAGTACCGGTGATGACCCAGTCATCCGGCTTCTTGGCCTTGGCTTCTTCACCGGCCAGCAGGGCGTCGTCCATCATGAAGGCAACGGCGCGGCCGCTTTCCAGCATGTTGAAGGATTCGCCGTGGTCCTTGGCGGAGATGACGTTCATGCCCATCTGCTTGTCGGCGTTCATCGCCTTGATGATGCGCTCGGACGTGGTGCCGGCGGTGGTCACGACGTTCTTGCCTTTCAGGTCAGCGAAATCGCTGTAGGACGGCTTGCCATCCTTGTCTTTCTTGACCAGCAGGCGGGTGCCGATTTCGAAGATGTTGACGGTGAAGTCGACTTGCTGGGCACGTTCGGCGTTGTTGGTGGTGGAGCCGCACTCGATGTCCGCGGTGCCGTTCTGGATCAACGGGATACGGGTCTGCGAGGTGACCAGGTTGTACTTGGTCTTCAGGTCGGGTTTGTTCAGGTCTTTTTTCAGGGCTTCAACGATAGCCAGCTGAATGTCGTGGGAGTAGCCCACGGGTTTGCCCGAACCATCCGCAATATAGGAAAACGGAATAGAGCTGTCGCGGTGAGCGAGAGTGATGGTGCCGGAGTCGTTGATTTTCTTCAGCGTGCCGGTGAGTTCGGCGGCGAAAACTGGAGTGCTGATCAGAGCAGCAGCGATAGCTGCGCCCAAAATATGGGGAACGATACGCATCAATACTTCCTCGACATTTGTTTTTTTTATGAGACCGGTTGGGACGGCCACGTTTTTATATAAACAGTACTGCGAAAGCCTGTGACGGCTCCTGAGGCGCCTCAGGCAATCGCCTACGAGTGTAGAGCATGAGTCGTGCCAGACCTGAAATAAAAGGTTAACAGTATGATTTATATAGAGATTAACTTTGTATGACGGCCTTTTTGCCGCGGCGGGGTCCGGCAAACCGAATAGGTCGGGGAATGGCGTTCGGAAAACCGAATGGCGGGATAGGCCTGTATCGCCCATGAAAAAGCCCCGGGAACAGGGCTCCCGGGGCTTTTATGTGTCGCGCTGTCAGAACGTGTAGTCGGCTGACACCACCGCTGCACGACCATCGCCAGGCACTGCCCAGCCGTTGTTGCGGATGCGGGTCAGGTATTCCTTGTCGAACAGGTTGTTGATGTTCAACTGCAGGTTCAACTGTTTGTTGACCTTGTAGCCGAGCATCGCCCGTTGCACCGCGTAGCCGGGCGCAGTCGGGGCCCCGGCGGCGCTGACCAGGTACTGCTTGCTTTGCGCGGTGATGCCGTAGCCCACCTGGAAGTCATGCGGCAGGTCGTACACCGTCCAGAGACTGGCCGCATGTTTGGGCGTGAACGGCAGCGGCTCGCCTTTCTGCGCGTCGAAACCGGTGGTTGCCAGGGTGAAGTCGCTGGCGCTGCGCAGCACGCGGGTGTCCAGGTAGGTGTAGTTGGCGAAGACCTTCCAGCGGTCGGTTATCGCACCGCTCAGGCCGAGTGCCACACCATCTGCACGGGCTTTACCGTCGAGGGATTGAGTGCCGCTCAGGTTGGTCGGGTCGTTATCGGCAACTTTGTAGTTGGTGCGGTCATTGCGGAAGATCGCGCCGGTGAGTGACAGGGCATTGTCGAAGAAGTCCCACTTGGTGCCGATTTCATAGCTGACGGCGGTTTCCGGGGCGACGTTGCAGTTGTTGGTGGCCACGCTTGAGCTTTTGGCCGGGGTGTAGCAGCCACCGTTGACGCTGGCTTGGGACGGCGTCTTGCTGTTGCCGTAAGCCACATAGAAGCTGCCGTTTTCCGCCGGCTTGTAGACCAGGGCCAGGCGGTAGGACGTCAGGTCATCGGCTTGGCCGAAACGAGTGCCTGGGGTTTCCACACCGGTACTGGAGTAGGCGTTGCTCACCGAACTGCCGGCGTTATGCTCGTAGCGCAAACCACCGTTGATTTCCCATTGCGGGCTGAGCTTGAGCGTGTCGAAGGCGTAGGCAGCACGGTTGTTCAGCGCGCCATCGACGTGGGCGGCGCGGGTGAAGTTGACCGGCCCGTTCCACTCGGAGTTCGGATCGCTGAAGCTCACCGGTGGCGGGACGATCGTGCTGCCGTTGGCGTTGGTCAGCCACTTTCCGGTATCCGCCTCATATTCCTCGCGGCTGATGGCGATGCCGGTCACCAGCGTGTGGTCGATAAACCCGGTGCTGAAGTGGCTGGTCACGTCGGTCTGGTTGGTGAACATCTTGTTCTGGGTGTTGCGTTCGTTACCCAGAGAGCCGCCGCTTGGCTGGAAAAAGCCCGGTTGCAGGCCTGCGGCGCAAGGGGCGCCGGTGATCTGGGTGCCGCTGGCCAGGCAGCCGGCCTGGGCACCTTCGGGGCCCGAGGCGCGCAGGTCCTGGCGAACCCGCTCGACACGGGTGAAGTTGCGCACGGAGACGGCTTCGTTGAAGTCGTGCTCAAGCTTCAGGCTGAACGAGTCCGCGGTGGTTTTCTGGTCATTGATGTTGTGGTAGCCGTAGAAATCGCTCCAACCCACGCCCGGCATGGGCTTGCCGTTGTAGATGGGGATGCCGTACTGCGGCGTGTTGTCATCTTTCTGATGTTCGAAACTGACGGTGACGCGGGTCGGCGTGCCCAGGCCAAAGGCGATGGAAGGCGCAATGCCC
Organism: Pseudomonas yamanorum; assembly: GCF_013386765.1. Taxonomy (GTDB): domain Bacteria; phylum Pseudomonadota; class Gammaproteobacteria; order Pseudomonadales; family Pseudomonadaceae; genus Aquipseudomonas; species Aquipseudomonas yamanorum_A. Next base: position 99,821 of record NZ_JACARE010000037.1, on the reverse strand, counting down.
CAGCGCGAGTAATCTTCATAATCGCGGCCAGGCACATCGTTACCATGGGCCATCAGGTTCAGGCGGAACGCGGTGGTGTCGTTGAGCATCTGGTTGGTATCAAGCGTGGTGCGCTTGTAGTTGTCGGTGCCGATGCCTGCGCTGATGGTGGTTTTGTCCCGCAGTTCCGGTTGCTTGCTCACCAGGTTGATGGTGCCGCCGACTGCGCCGGAGCCTGAATACACCGAACTCGCGCCGCTGACGACTTCCACCTGCTCCAGGTTGAACGGGTCGGTGCGGCTGTATTGCGCGCTGTCGCGCACGCCGTCGACGTAGATGTCGCCGCTGGCGGAAAACCCGCGCAGGTTGATGCTGTCGCCATACCCGCTGCCACCTTCGCCCGCACCGAAGGTAATGCCTGGCACGGTGCTGAGTACGTCGCGCAGGGTCAGCAGGTTTTGGTCATGAATGACTTCCTTGGGCACCACCGTAATGGTCTGCGGCGTGTCGCGCAGTGCCTCGGTGTACTTGGGGGATGAGGGAGCCACAGGGTTGTAGACGCTCTGGCTCGGGGCCTGGCCTTCGATGCTGGTCGCGCCGAGCTGAATCACGCCTGTGTTGTCATCTGGTGCAGTCTCCGCTGCATAACTGAATCCTCCCTGCGCAGCCACTGCCAAGCCCACTGCCGACGCGAGCATATGCCGCGATGAAAGGGGGGCAGAACTGATCCCGGTAGCCATTGAGTAGTCTCTTGTTGGTGTTAGTGAGATGCGATCGTAATTGATAAGTGATCTCAAATGTAATACTTTGTAACCAAATAATTCATGAAACTTTTGCGATCCTTGATCGCCACACGGGGCAGTAATGCAGAGTGCGCAGCCAGGCAGCGAGCCGTCTGATATCGGTGATAACCCGCGTGCTTATGTGCGGTGGGTGATGCATGCGGCACAACTGGGTGATGCCGACGCACAGGCGACCCTGGCCCAACTGCTGCTTGACGGTCGCGGCGTGCAGAAGGATGAGGCGCTGGCATTGAGCTGGTTTCGCATCGCCGCGCGGCAGCGTCATCCCATGGCGATCAACATGATCGGGCGCTGCCTGGAGAATGGATGGGGCTGCGAAATCGACCTGGACGATGCCGCGCAGCATTACCGCAAGGCGGCCGATCTGGGATTGGATTGGGGTTTGTATAACTACGGACAACTGCTGACCCGTGGTCGTGGCGTGGGGCGCGATCTTGCTGCGGCGTATGAGCTGTTCGTCCGGGCTGCGGCCAAGGGGCATGCCAAGTCGATGAACCTGTTGGGGCGGTTCCATCACGAAGGCGTCGTGGTGCCCAAGGATGTTCAACTGGCGCGGCAGTGGTATCAGCGTTCCGCCGAGGCCGGGGATTTCCGAGGGCAGTACAACCACGCCTCGGAGCTGGCTGAAGACGGCGACGAGGTGCAGGCCTGCCTATGGCTGGAGCGGGCGCTTGCGACGGCTACTCCGGGCTTTTTGCAGGCGGCTTATCCCGTCTTGCTGGGTTCTGCGCTCAACGGGATCCGTGAAATGGGCCAGCGTTATCAGCGCCATCTGCAGGCATGAAAAAGCCCCTGGACCTTTCGGTGCAGGGGCTTTTTTGCTGCTGGTAGATCAGGCCGCTTCGATCTTGCCGCGATTGTGCTCAACCTTGGACAGGTAGCGCTGTACGTTTTCCTGTTCTTCCGGTGTGGTGAACAGGCCCAGCTTGCTGCGGCGCCACAGGATGTCCTGGGGCTGCGTGGCCCATTCTTCGGCGCACAGGTAATCGACTTCGCGGGTGTACAGGCCGCCACCGAGGTGGTCGCCCATGTCGGCCAGCGATTGCACGCCTTCCAGCAGGCGCCAGGTGCGGCTGCCGTAGGTGGTGGACCAGCGACGGGCAATCTCGCTTGGCACCCAGTCGTATTTGCTGCGGATTGCATCGGCCAGGGCTTCTGGCGTGCTCATGTTTTCACCGCCGGGCAGGGTGGCCGTGGCCGTCCAGCTTGGGCGCATCTGGGTAAAGTACGGCGCCAGTTGCGCCATCGCCGATTCAGCCAGCTTGCGGTAGGTGGTCAACTTGCCGCCGAACACCGACAGCAACGGCGCCTCGCCCGAGGTGCCGGACAGCGCCAGGGTGTAGTCGCGGGTCACGGCCGACGGGTTGTCGGACTCGTCGTTGCACAGCGGGCGCACGCCGGAATAGGTGTGCACGATGTCATCGCGGCTCAGCTGTTTCTTGAAGTGCGCGTTGACCACGTTGAGCATGTAGTCGGTTTCACCTTCGGTAATCGCCACTTTCGCCGGGTCGCCGGTGTATTCGCGGTCGGTGGTGCCGATGATGGTCAGGTGATTCAGGTACGGAATAGTGAAGACGATGCGCTGGTCTTCGTTCTGCAGGATGTGCGCGTGGGCGCCTTCATACAGCTTCGGCACGATCAGGTGGCTGCCCTGAATCAGGCGGATGCCGTAGGGCGAATCCAGCTTCAGGTCATCCTTGATGAACTTGGCTACCCATGGGCCAGCGGCGTTCACCAGTGCTCGGGCGCGGATCGAGAACAGGCTGCCATCGGCACGCTCCATGTTCATTTCCCACAGGCCTTTGCTGCGGTGTGCGCTGACGCAACGGGTCTGGGTGTGGATATGCGCACCCTTTTCCCGCGCAGCCATGGCGTTGAGGACTACAAGACGGGCGTCGTCGACCCAGCAGTCGGAGTATTCGAAGCCTTTGGTGATTTCGCTTTTCAGCGGGCTGTCGGGGCCGAACTTGAGGCTCTTGGAGCCTTCGAGTTTTTCGCGCTTGCCCAAGTGGTCATAGAGGAACAGGCCGGCGCGGATCATCCACGCCGGACGCAGGTGCGGGCGGTGTGGCAATACAAAACGCATTTGCTTGACGATGTGCGGGGCCTTGGCCAACAGCACTTCACGTTCAGCCAGGGCTTCGCGCACCAGGCGAAATTCGTAATGTTCCAGGTAGCGCAGGCCGCCGTGGATCAGTTTGCTGCTGGCGGAAGAGGTGTGGCTGGCCAGGTCGTCCTTTTCGCAAAGGAATACCGACAAACCGCGCCCGGCTGCGTCTGCTGCAATGCCGACGCCATTGATCCCGCCACCGATAACGGCGACGTCATAGACTTCGGCAAGCGGTGGGGCAGGCAAGGTAGAAGGGTTCATCGGCTGGCCTCGCAATCTTTTTCGTATTGGAATTCGAACATAAATGTTCATTTGCGAAAATGGTAGCTCATAAACGCGGGCACAGCCAGTCCGCTTCGATTGAAAATACTGATCGAAGGGCGAGGAAAGGAAAATTTGTGAACATCAGGGGGCAGGACACCCCCTGTTTGGGCTTACACCACTTCCAGCCGAATCTTGTGCTGATTCAACAGTTGCACCAGCGCCGGAACCGGCTGCTGATCGGTGACTAAACAATCAATCAAACTGATCGGTCCCAGGCGAATCATGGCGTTGCGCCCGAATTTGCTGGAGTCCGCCGCCAGGATCACCTTGCGCGCATTGGCAATGATCGCCTGGGAAACCCGCACTTCCTGGTAATCGAAGTCCAGAAGGCTGCCGTCTTCATCTATACCGCTGATGCCCACCAGGGCGAAATCGACCTTGAACTGGTTGATAAAATCGACGCTGGCCTGGCCCACCACGCCGCCGTCACGGCGCACGTTGCCGCCGGTCAGGAGTACGTCGAAGTCGTCTTTGGCACTCAGCATCATGGCGACGTTGAGGTTATTGGTGATGATTTTCAGGTGGCTGTGGTTAAGCAGCGCGCGCGCAATCGACTCGGTGGTGGTACCGATGTTGATAAACAACGAGGCATGATCGGGGATTTGCGCGGCGATGGCTTCGCCGATGCGCTGTTTCTCGTCGCGCATCTGGTCGGCACGCATGGCGTACGCGGTGTTTTCAACGCTGGAATCATAGGCTGCGCCGCCATGGTAGCGGCGCAACAGGTTGGCTTCCGCAAGTTGATTGATATCGCGGCGGATGGTTTGCGGGGTGACAACAAAGAGCTGCGCCATTTCCTCGATACTCACATAGCCGCGTTCGCGGACCAGTTCGAGGATTTGTTGCTGGCGGGGAGGCAGATTCATGGTGCGTCCTTTGGGCTGCCGTAAAAAGTGGCCCATGATGACGCAGGAATCTGCTCCCTGCCAGTTGCAACCCTATGTGGGTCCGGCGCTTGGCTTATTCAGCGCCTTCGTGGGGTTCCCAGTCGCGGGTGCGGCTGACCGCTTTTTGCCAGCCGGCGTAGAGTTTTTCCTTCGCCGCCTCTTCCAGTTGCGGTTCGAATTGACGCTCGATCACCGCCTTGCCGCGCAGTTCGTCCAGGCTGCCCCAGAAGCCGCACGCCAGGCCAGCCAGGTAGGCGGCGCCCAACGCGGTGGTTTCGCGCATTTGCGGGCGCTCAACCTGGGTGCCGAGGATGTCGGCCTGGAACTGCATCAGGAAGTTGTTGGCGACGGCACCACCGTCTACCCGCAGGGATTTGAGGCGTTCGCCGGAATCCTGCTGCATGGCGTCAAGCACGTCGCGGGTCTGGTAGGCAATCGACTCCAGGGCGGCACGAATGATGTGATCCACGCGTACGCCACGGGTCAGGCCGAACAGCGCGCCACGGGCATACGGGTCCCAGTACGGAGCGCCCAGGCCGGTGAAGGCCGGCACCAGGTACACGCCGTTGCTGTCCTTGACCTTGCCCGCGAAGTATTCGGTGTCGGTGGCGTCGGCGATGATCTTCAGCTCGTCACGCAGCCACTGCACGGTGGAACCGCCGTTGAACACGGCGCCTTCCAGGGCGTAGGCCACTTCGCCGCGGGGGCCGCAAGCGATGGTGGTGAGCATGCCGTGCTTGGATTTCACGGCCTTGTCGCCGGTGTTCATCAGCAGGAAGCAGCCGGTGCCGTAGGTGTTTTTCGCCTGGCCCGGTTCTACGCACATTTGGCCGAACAGCGCCGCCTGCTGGTCACCGGCGATACCGCCGATGGCGATGCCGCTTTTGGTGCGGCCGTAGATTTCCGAGGAGGACTTCACTTCCGGCAGCATTTCGCGCGGCACGTCGAGAATCTCCAGCATCTTCGCATCCCACTCCAGGGTGTGGATGTTGAAGAGCATGGTGCGCGAGGCGTTGGTGTAGTCGGTGACGTGGGTTTTGCCGCCGGTAAATTTCCAGATCAGCCAGCTGTCGATGGTGCCGAACAGCAGCTCGCCGTTACGCGCACGCTCGCGGCTACCTTCGACGTTGTCGAGGATCCACTTGAGCTTGGTGCCGGAGAAGTACGGGTCGGTGACCAGGCCAGTGGTGTCGTTGATGTATTGCTCGTGGCCGTCGCGCTTGAGCTGCTGGCAGATCTCGGTGCTGCGGCGGCATTGCCAGACGATGGCGTTGTAGATCGGGCGGCCGGTGATTTTGTCCCAGACCACCGTGGTTTCACGCTGGTTGGTGATACCGATGGCCGCGACTTGGTCATGGTGCAAGCCGGCTTGTGCCAGGGCCTCGACCATCACCGCGCTCTGGGTGGCGAAAATTTCCATCGGGTCATGTTCGACCCAGCCGGCTTGCGGGTAATGCTGGGTGAATTCACGCTGGGCGGTGCAGACCACGTTGGCGTCACGATCAAAGATGATCGCCCGGGAACTGGTGGTGCCCTGATCGAGGGCAATGATGTAGTTCTTATTCTGAATGTCGGTCATGTCGATTGCCTTGGACGGAGAATAGGGGGAGTCAATAAATAGCCTGGGGCGCAAAAGGGCAGTACGGCCCAGGCTATCGCATCATGAAGTACGGGTTTTGCCGGTGGCGGCAGCTTCGGTTTCAGCAGTTGTAGCAGGTGCGGCGCTCGGCAGGTGACGGGCAATCAGCCCGCGATACGCTGCAGCACCGAGGCAGGCACCGACAATCGGCGCGAAGATCGGAATCAGGAAATAAGGAATGTCGCGCCCGCCCGTGAAGGCCATTTCACCCCAACCGGCGAAAAAGGTCATCAGCTTGGGGCCGAAGTCACGGGCCGGGTTCATCGCAAAGCCGGTCAACGGGCCCATGGCGCTGCCGATCACGGCGATCAGCAAACCAATCAGCAGTGGTGCCAACGGGCCACGGGGCAGGCCGTTGTTGTCATCGGTCAGGGCCATGATCACGCCCATCAGGATCGCGGTAATGACCATTTCCACCAGGAACGCCTGGGCGGTGCCCAGCAGCGGATGCGGGTAGGTGGAGAACACCGACGCCAGCTCCAGGCTGGCCTGGGTGCCGCGAATCATGTGGTGGGTTTGTTCGTAATCGAAAAACAGGTTGCTGTAGAGCGTGTAAACCAACGCGGCCGAGCAGAAGGCGCCGGCGACCTGGGCGATGATGTAGAACGGCAGTTTGCGCTTGTCGAAATCGGCAAAGATGCACAGGGCGATACTGACGGCCGGATTGAGGTGAGCCCCGGAAATACCGGCGCTCAGGTAGATCGCCATGCTGACGCCGATCCCCCAGATGATACTGATTTCCCACAAGCCAAAGCTGGCGCCCGCGACCTTGAGCGCAGCAACACATCCGGTACCGAAGAAGATTAGCAACGCAGTGCCGAGGAATTCGGCCATGCATTGACTTGAAAGTGAAGGCTGTTGAAGAGCAGTTGTCATGGAAAACCTCTGTTTTTGTTGTTGTCTGGCGTTTTGCCTCAACGGGCAATCGGCGATTTTCACCGTGGCAAGGATCCCCATCCTGTTCGCGGCTTACTGCTGTGAATCCGTAGGTCTATTCCTACAGTATTCGTAAACGAAAAAATATAGACAAGAATGACGGCTGTCAAAGGTCGAAAGTGAACGATCGGTCATTTTGTAATTATTGGTGTGGTGAATGATCGTGCCGTGGGCGATGGCAGTCGCTGGCGGGGGCCGCGCGGGGGCGTGGCAGAGGGCTTCGGACTAGAGCCTTTTGCGGCGTGTTGGCCTAGAATTGGCCGTCTGTTTTTTCACCTTTTTGCCAAGCCTGGAGCACGTATGACGCCCGCATTGGACCTGTTGAAAAAAGTTCGCGCCGAACATCGAATCCACAGTTACGAACATGATCCCAAGGCAGCGTCCTATGGTCTGGAGGCCGCGGAAAAATTGGGGCTTGATCCCGCACAGGTGTTCAAGACCCTGCTGGCCAGCAGCGAAAAAGCCGAGTTGCTGGTGGCCGTTGTGCCGGTCGTCGGAAGTTTGGATTTAAAAGCGTTGGCGCAGGCGGCGGGGGTGAAAAAGGTCGAGATGGCGGACCCTGCAGCGGCGCAACGGGCGACCGGCTATTTGCTGGGTGGCATCAGCCCGTTGGGGCAGAAGAAGCGCCTGCGCACCTTTGTCGATGTGACGGCGCAGTCGTTTCCGACGATTTTTATCAGTGCGGGGAGAAGGGGGCTGGAAGTGGAGTTGGCAGCGGCGGTGCTGGCCGAACACACCCAGGCCAAGTTCGCGGAAATTGGCCGGGCGTGATGCGCTCCTACATGGCCTGGAACAACACCAGGTGCTCGGCTGCCACGCGTATGCCCACATCGGCACCGACCAGATGATCGGCGTGGCTGGGAAAGATCGATTCCAGCTGCGCGCCTGTCGGCAGCTGCAAGCGATACAGGGTCGACGCACCAAGGAACGTCTTGCCGACAATCCGGGCTTTCAAGGCGCTGTCCGGCGCATAAACAATGTCGTCCGGGCGCAGCAAAACATCCACAGCACCGCCGGTAGGCCAAGTGTAGGCGCGATTGCCGCGCAACTCGCCCAGTTCAGTGGTGACCGATTCCGGCGTGTTCAACTGCCCGCGAATGAAGTAACCCTGGCCAATAAAGCTGGCGACGAAGGGCGTCAGCGGTTCGTGGTAGAGGTTGTAGGGCGTATCCCACTGCTCCAGGCGGCCTTCCTTGAACACACCCACATGGTCACTCACTGCGAAGGCCTCTTCCTGGTCATGGGTCACCAGAATCGCACTGGTGCCCCGCGCCTTGAGGATGTCGCGCACTTCATGGCTGAGCTTGCGCCGCAGTTCGCCGTCGAGGTTGGAGAAGGGTTCGTCCAGCAGCAACAGTTGTGGCTCCGGCGCCAGTGCTCGGGCCAGGGCGACGCGCTGTTGCTGGCCGCCGGAGAGTTCGTGGGGGAAGCGTTTGCCCAGATTCTTCAGGTTCACCAGTTCCAGCAGTTCGGCCACTACCCGCTCTTTGTGCGGGTGCTTGCGAATGCCGAAGGCAATGTTGTCGGCCACACTGAGGTGTGGAAACAGCGCGTAGTCCTGGAACACCATGCCGATGCGACGTTTCTCCGGTGCCAGTGTGAAACCGGCGCTGGAGATGACTTCACCCGCCAGGCTGATCTCGCCTTCATGCACCGGCTCAAACCCGGCAATCGCCCGCAGGGTGGTGGTCTTGCCGCAGCCCGAGGAGCCCAGCAGGCAACCGATGTCGCCGGCGTTGAGGTGCAGATTGAGGTTCTGCACCACCCGTTGGTCCTGATAGCCGCATGCCAGATTGCGTAGGTTCAGCAGTAATGGCTGGCTCATGCAGGGCGGTACGCCGGCGCAACCAGAAACTCGAGCAAGGCCTTTTGTGCGTGCAGGCGGTTTTCTGCCTGGGCCCAGGCCACCGAGCGTTGGTCGTCCAGCAGGTCGAGGCTGATTTCTTCGCCGCGGTGGGCGGGCAGGCAGTGCATGAACAGCACGTCCGGCGCGGCCAGGTCGAGGAGGGCGCGGGTCACCTGGAACGGAGCGAACAGCTTGAGGCGCTTGGCGGTTTCTTCTTCCTGGCCCATGGAGGTCCAGACGTCGGTGCTTACCAGGTGCGCGCCGATGACCGCGTCACGCGGGTCGCGCACGATGGTCACGCGGTCGCCGGCCTGGGCCAGGAATTTAGCGTCCGGCTCATAGCCTTCAGGGCACGCAACGCGCAATTGGAAGTCGAACTGGATCGCCGCTTCTATATAGCTGTTGCACATGTTGTTGCCGTCGCCGATCCAGGCCACGGTCTTGCCCTGGATCGAGCCGCGCTGTTCAAGGAAGGTTTGCATGTCGGCCAGCAACTGGCAGGGGTGCAGGTCATCGGACAGGCCGTTGATTACGGGCACCTGAGAGTTGGCGGCAAATTCGGTGAGGGTGCTGTGGGCGAAGGTACGGATCATCACCGCATCCAGCATGCTCGACATTACGATCGCACAGTCGCTGATCGGCTCGCCGCGGCCCAGTTGGGTATCGCGAGGCGACAGGAAGATGGCTTGCCCGCCGAGCTGGATCATGCCGGCTTCGAAGGACACGCGGGTGCGGGTCGACGACTTCTCGAAAATCATTCCGAGCACGCGGTTTTTCAAAGGCTCGAACAGTACGCCGCGGTTACGCAGGTCTTTAAGCTCAATGCCTCGACGGAGCACGCTGACCAGCTCTTCGGGCGTGCAATCCATCAGGGAGAGAAAGTGCCTTGCGCTCATCATTAACTACCTTTTTGCAACAGACCGCAGATACTCAAAGCCTTGTTTATTTTGAAAACGGGCGAGACCTGCGGCGAAAGCCGCACGGGGCGACGAAATAGGGGAAGGCGCGATCTTATAATTAAATGTCGCGTCTTACCAATAGGGCTACAGTTTTTAGGGGAGTTCAAGGACGCGGGGAGGGCGCTTTTGAAGCCTGTTTCCTGACAGCAGCGGGTCATTTGTACACTGGCGCTGCGTCATATTGCAATGCGCGAGGGCGGGCGCAGACCATGGCGCGTCGGTTTCAGCGGGCTGTCGGAGGGGGCTGAAACATTTCCTGATGTTTCCTCATGCCCAGGCCTGATGCCGCTGGATTCACACGACGAACGTTGCTGGCGCTGCCGCCTGGGGCGGGCCATAGTTTTGGTCCGAAGCGCTCAGCCCACAATAAAGAGACTGGCCATGACCAAGACTCTCCATCACCGTGCCTGCCATCTGTGCGAAGCCATCTGCGGCCTGACACTGGAAACCACCCAAGGCGAAGACGGGAGCCTGGCGATCACCTCGATCAAGGGCGACCCCCTGGACACCTTCAGCCGTGGCCATATCTGCCCCAAGGCCGTGGCCCTGCAGGACATCCAGAACGACCCCGATCGCCTGCACCAGCCCATGTTGCGCGTGGGCAGCGAATGGCAGCCAATTCCGTGGGACGACGCCTTTGCGCTGGTAGCCGAACGCCTGTCAGGTATCCAGGCGCGCCATGGGCAGAATGCCGTGGCGGTGTACCAGGGCAATCCGAGCGTGCACAACTACGGCCTGATGACCCACAGCAACTATTTCCTCGGCCAACTCAAGACCCGCAACCGTTTTTCCGCCACCTCGGTGGATCAGTTGCCCCACCACCTCACCAGCCACCTGATGTATGGCCACGGCCTGTTGCTGCCGATCCCGGACATCGACCATACCGATTTCATGTTGATCCTTGGCGGCAACCCGCTGGCGTCCAACGGCAGCATCATGACCGTGCCGGATGTGGAGAAACGCCTGAAGGCCATCCAGGCCCGGGGCGGCAAAGTGGTGGTCGTTGATCCACGGCGCAGCGAGACGGCGGCGATTGCCGATCAGCATCTGTTTGTGCGCCCCGGCGGTGATGCGGCGTTGTTGTTCGGGTTGCTCAATACGCTGTTCGCCGAGAACCTGACCTGTGACAGCCACCTGCCCGTGGACTGCCTGGATGAAGTGCGCCACGCCGTAGCCGGATTCACCGCCGAGGCCATGAGCCGCCAATGCGCGGTGCCAGCCGAGCAGATCCGCCAGTTGGCGCGGGACTTCGCCGCGGCCGAGGCGGCGGTGTGCTATGGCCGCATGGGCGTATCGACGCAGGCGTTCGGCACGCTGTGCCACTGGCTGGTGCAGTTGATCAACCTGGTCACCGGCAACCTGGACCGAGTGGGCGGCGCGTTGTGCACCACGCCGGCAGTCGACCTGGTGGCGTCCACTTCAGGCGGGCATTTCAACCGCTGGCAGAGCCGGGTTTCCGGGCGGCCGGAGTACGGTGGCGAGTTGCCGGTGTCGGCGCTGGCTGAAGAAATGCTCACCGAGGGCGAAGGACAAATCCGCGCGCTGGTGACGGTGGCGGGTAATCCGGTGTTGTCCACGCCCAACGGCCGGCAACTGGAGCAGGCGCTGGATGGGTTGGAGTTCATGGTCAGTGTCGACCTGTATATCAACGAAACCACGCGCTATGCCGACCTGATCCTGCCATCCACCTCGGCGCTGGAAAACGATCACTACGACACCACGTTCAATATGTTCGCGGTGCGCAACGTCACGCGCTTCAACCGCGCGATCCTGCCCAAACCCCAGGGCGCGCTGCATGACTGGGAAATCTTCGTCGGCCTGGCCCAGGCATTTGCCGCGAAAACCGGCAATGCACTCAAACCCACCATGCCGCCTGCACAGATGATCGATTTCGGGCTGCGGGCCGGGCCTTATGGCGATACGTTGTCGATTGCCGCGCTGGCGGATCATCCTCATGGCCTGGACCTTGGGCCGTTGAAGCCAAACCTGGCGGGCCGCATGAAAACTCCCAATGGCCGCCTGCAGGCCGCACCGCCGGTGATCCTCGCCGACCTGGCGCGCTTCGCCGCGCAACCGTTGCCCGAAGTGGGTGAGTTGCTGCTGATCGGCCGCCGCCATGTGCGCAGCAACAACTCCTGGATGCACAACTACCATCGACTGGTGAAGGGCAAGCCCCGCCACCAGTTGTTGATGCACCCGGACGACCTTGCTCATCGTCAGTTGAGCGACGGGCAGCGCGTGCGAGTCAGCTCGCGGATCGGCATGATCGAAGTGGAAGTGCTGTCCAGCCTCGACATGATGCCTGGCGTGGTCAGCCTGCCTCATGGTTGGGGTCACGGCCGCCCGGGCGTGCAGATGAGCATCGCCAGCGGCCAGCCGGGGGCGAGTGCGAATGACCTGACGGATGAGCGGCAACTGGATGAGCTGTCGGGTAACGCGGCGTTGAACGGCGTGCCGGTGCAGGTGGCGGCGGCGTAAGGATTGTCTGTCGGGGAGTCCGAGCGTCACGCTGGGGTTTGCGTTACAATGCGCCACCGTGCCGACCCATGAGTCGGAAAGTTCCAGCCGAGGTGTTCCATGGATATCATCGAAACGATCAAAGAGCAGATTGCCAACAACACTATTCTGCTTTACATGAAGGGCGCTCCTAACGCGCCTCAGTGTGGCTTCTCCGCAAAGGCTTCCCAGGCAATCATGCAATGTGGCGAGAAGTTCGCCTACGTGGATATCCTGCAGAACCCGGAAATCCGCGCCAACCTGCCGAAGTACGCCAACTGGCCAACCTTCCCGCAGCTGTGGGTGGCCGGTGAGCTGGTCGGCGGTAGCGACATCATCACCGAAATGGCGGCTGATGGTTCGTTGCAGGCCCTGATCAAAGACGCAGCAGAAAAAGCCGCGGCGAAGACCGAAGCCTGATTCGTTTCAGGCCGCGGCAATAAAAAGCCCCGCTTCTCGAGAGAGAGCGGGGCTTTTTAGTGGTCGGCAATTATGGGTTATTCACCCATCTGCGATTGCAGGTAATTCTCGATAGTTACTTTGTCGATCAGGCCGATTTGAGTTTCCAGCCAGTCGATGTGCTCTTCCTGGTCTTCAAGGATCTCTTCCAGCAACTCCCGGCTGCCGAAGTCGCTCTTGGTTTCGCAATGGGCAATCGCGGCCTTGAGGTCGGTGTGGCTCTTGCGCTCGAAGTTCAGGTCGCAGTTGATCATTTCCTGGGTGTGCTCGCCGATGTTCAGCTTGCCCAGGTCCTGCACGTTCGGCAGGCCTTCCAGGAACAGGATGCGCTTGATCAGCGCGTCTGCGTCCTTCATGGCCTTGATGGATTCTTTGTATTCACGCTTGCCCAGCTTTTCCAGGCCCCAATCGTCATACATGCGCGCATGCAGGAAGTACTGATTGATCGCGACCAGTTCATTGGCAAGGATTTTGTTGAGTTGCTGGATGACTGTAATGTCGCCTTTCATGATTGGGGTCCTGCCCTGTATTAGCTGTATATAAGGCGGAGTTTGAGCGGCGTATTGACTACTGTCAAACCTAAGTTATTGAATAATAAATGAAAATTAATCGGAATAAGAATGTTTGTGTTCCGCGTCTTGGCGCTAACTGTTTGAATTACGGGCATAAAAAAACCGGACACTAAGTCCGGTTCTTTAAAACACGCCGATTAAGCGTGTGTAAATTCTGCTGAGTAGGGGATCGCAGTCTGGGCCGTTTGCAGCTGCGTCAGGGTTTCCCGTACCACTTGCTTGGCGAGGCAGGCACATTTGCCGCATTGGCTGGCAACGCCGGTGGTTTCACGTACTTCCTTGTAGCTGCAGCAACCTTCATAGATTGCTTCGCGGATTTGTCCGTCGGTGACGCCAGTGCAGAGGCAGACATACATAAGGGAGAACCATCGCGGGTTTAAGGCTTAAGTGCGACGGATCTTAATGTTAACGAGAATGATTGTCAAAGTAGTTTCACCGGCCTGGTGGTTTGTGTGCGGGCTCACTGACGAACGGTTTTTTTCCGGTATGATGGTCGGTCTTCACGAAGCGTGATCACGTCACAGGCCTGTCGTTTAGCTGCGGCACACTGGGACGGATCCTTTTACTTCAGTCACCACCATCAGGAGATACCCAATGAGCGTACTCGTCGGCAAACAAGCCCCGGATTTCGACGTACCCGCCGTCCTCGGCAATGGCGAAATCGTAGACAGCTTCAAACTGTCTGAAGCCATCAAAGGCAAATACGGCCTGGTGTTCTTCTACCCACTGGACTTCACCTTCGTCTGCCCATCGGAGCTGATCGCTCTGGATCACCGCATGGAAGATTTCAAGGCGCGTAACGTTGAAGTGGTCGCTGTTTCCATCGACTCCCATTTCACTCACAACGCCTGGCGCAACACTGCCATCAATGATGGCGGCATCGGCAAAGTCAAATACACCATGGCTGCCGACATGAAGCACGACATCGCCAAGGCCTACGACGTTGAATCCGAAGGCGGCGTGGCTTTCCGTGGCGCGTTCCTGATCGACGACAAGGGCGTTGTGCGCTCGCAGATCATCAACGATCTGCCGCTGGGCCGTAACATGGAAGAGCTGATCCGTCTGGTCGACGCGCTGCAATTCCACGAAGAGCACGGCGAAGTCTGCCCTGCCAACTGGAAAAAAGGCGACAAAGGCATGAACGCTTCGCCAGAAGGCGTTGCGGCTTACCTGACCGAGAACGCTGGCAAGCTGTAAGCCACGTTTGAAGCAAAAAAAACCGGCCTGAGAAGGCCGGTTTTTTTATGCGCTGCATTTGGTTTTGTGGCGAGC
>NZ_JACARE010000037.1:0-85476 GCF_013386765.1 Pseudomonas yamanorum | reverse complement strand
CAAGCTCCCTCGCCACAGAAGCCCGCTCGCTGCAGAGGTCTTGTTTGGCTCAGCCTCAGTCGCCGAAGTCTTCCCAGCCGCCCATCTGTTTCCAGCGGTTGACGATGCCGCAGAACAGCTCGGCCGTCTTCTCGGTGTCGTAGCGGGCCGAGTGGGCCTCACGACCGTCGAAGTCGATACCGGCGGCCTGGCAGGCTTTCGCCAGCACGGTCTGGCCATAGGCCAGGCCAGCGAGGGTCGCGGTGTCGAAGCTGGAGAACGGGTGAAACGGGTTGCGCTTCATGTCGAGGCGCGCCACGGCGGCGTTGAGGAAGCCCAGGTCGAAGCTGCTGTTGTGGCCCACCAGGATCGCGCGTTTGCAGCCATTGGCCTTCAGCGCCTTGCGCACGCCACGGAAGATGTCGGTCAGCGCCGCTTCTTCACTGACTGCCATGCGCAGCGGGTGGTCGAGCTTGATCCCGGTGAACTCCAGGGCGGCGGCTTCGATGTTCGCGCCTTCGAACGGCTCGACGCGGAAGAAGTGGGTGTGTTCCGGGAACACGAAACCCTGTTCATCCATGCCGATGGTCGTGGCGGCGATTTCCAGCAATGCGTCAGTGGCGCAATTGAAACCACCGGTTTCTACATCGATCACAACCGGCAGGTAGCCACGGAAACGCTCGGCCATGGGGTGACGGGAACCGCCACCACCGCCGCCGTGTTCCTGGTCGTCGTCGTAATGGTCTTCACTCACGGGTGTTCCTCCAGCAGGCGCCAGCGCAGTGTTTCACCGGCGCGCAGCGGGATAACGGTCAGCTCGCCAAACGGCAGGCTGGTGGGGGCGGTCCAGTCTTCACGGACCAGGGTAATGCGGTCGGTATTCGCCGGCAGGCCGTAGAAACGCGGGCCGTTGAGGCTGGCGAACCCTTCAAGCTTGTCCAGGGCGTTGCGTTGTTCGAACGCTTCGGCATACAACTCGATCGCCGCATAGGCGGTGTAGCAACCGGCACAACCACACGCGGCTTCCTTGGCGTGTTGGGCGTGGGGTGCAGAGTCGGTGCCGAGGAAAAATTTCTGGTTGCCACTGGTGGCGGCATCGAGCAGCGCCACCTGGTGAGTGTTGCGCTTGAGAATCGGCAGGCAGTAGAAGTGCGGCCGAATCCCGCCCACCAGCATGTGGTTGCGGTTGTACAGCAGGTGATGCGCGGTGATGGTCGCGCCGACGTTGGCCGAAGCCTCGGTGACGAACTGCACTGCATCGGCGGTGGTGATGTGCTCGAACACTACCTTCAGGGTCGGGAACAGCTCGACCACGCGGCGCATGTGCTCGTCGATGAAGATCTTTTCACGATCGAACACATCGACATCGCCACGGGTGACTTCACCGTGGATCAGCAGCGGCATGCCGACTTCTGCCATGGCTTCGATGGCCGGCAGGATCTTGTCGATACTGGTGACGCCGGAATCGGAGTTGGTGGTCGCCCCGGCCGGGTACAGCTTGGCAGCGTGGACGAAACCGCTGGCCTTGGCCTGGCGGATTTCTTCGGGCTGCGTACGGTCGGTCAGGTACAGCACCATCAACGGTTCGAAACGGCTGCCGGCCGGTCGTGCAGCGAGGATGCGCTGGCGATAGGCGTCGGCTTCCGCGGCGTTACGCACCGGAGGTACCAGATTAGGCATGATGATGGCGCGGCCAAACGTGCGCGCTACATCGGCCACGGTTTGGGGCAACGCAGCACCATCGCGAAGATGAATATGCCAGTCGTCGGGACGCAGCAGGGTCAGGCGGTCGGACATTGGGGATTCCAGGCGGGTCAATCTGGTGGGAATGCTACCGGAAAAGACTCTTGCAGGCACTCGCTATCAAGTTTTGCAGGATGCGACCGATATCCCTGGGTATGCCTTAACGATGTATGACGCCTTGATGTGTTGTAGAAACCAGTGGAGCCTCCCGTGCGCCAGCATTATCTAGCCCTGCTCAGTGTGTTCGCCAGCCTGCCCGCGATGGCCCTCACGTTCCAGACACGTCTGGAGAATATTGAGTGGAAAGTGGAGGGCGATAAATTCGAGTGCCGCTTGAGCCAGCCGATCACCGATTTCGGCTCAGGCGAGTTCGTGCGCCGGGCCGGCGAGCAGGCGACGTTTCGTCTGAAAGCCTTCAACGGCTCGTTGGGTGCCGGTTCCGCGACCCTGCTGGCGGCCGCTGCGCCGTGGCAGCCGGGGCGCGGTGATATCAACCTCGGCGCGGTGCGCGTCGGCAGTGGTGACGTGCTGTTTAACAGCTCCCAGGCCCAGGCCGGGCGCTTGTTTACCGGTTTACTCGAAGGTCGCAGCCCGACTGTGCGGCACTATGGGCGCGAAGGAGGCTACTCCGAGATCCGTCTGTTGCCGGTCAAATTCAACAAGGCCTACAACGACTATCAGTTATGTACCACCAAGCTGCTGCCGATGAATTTCGAGCAGGTCAAACAGACCGAGGTGGGCTTCCCGGGCGGTGGCATCGAATTGGACGCGGCGGCCAAGAAAAAGCTGTCGGTGATTCTCGAGTTCATGAAAGCCGACCCTACCGTCAATCACATCGAGTTGAACGGTCACTCCGACAACAGCGGCAATCGCCTGACCAACCGTGATGTCTCACGGCGTCGCGCCCTGGCGGTGATGGACTACTTCAAGGCCAATGGCATCCAGGAATCGCAGATTACCTTGCGCTTTCATGGCGAAAGCTACCCGTTGGCGCCGAACACCAACCCGGCCAACCGGGCGAAAAACCGTCGGGTGAATATTCAACTCGAAAGGGTGGCAGCCCCCGAGAAACCGGCGCCCCAGGCCAAAGCGCCAGGCAACGCCGCCGCCACCTCATAAGGTGCGGCGTTTCGTCGCCCGCTCGACATAATCTGTCGCTTTATCTTCATTTGCTGTCGCGCCTCTGTAATTTCACGGTTTTGGTCGGTAGAATCGACGCCTTTCCGTACAACCCCGTGGAGTGATGGCATGGCCGACGTAAACAAGGTCGTTCTCGCGTATTCCGGCGGCCTGGACACTTCGGTGATCCTCAAGTGGCTGCAGGATACTTATAACTGTGAAGTGGTGACCTTCACCGCTGACCTGGGTCAGGGCGAAGAGGTCGAACCTGCACGTGCCAAGGCGCAAGCCATGGGCGTGAAAGAGATCTACATTGACGACCTGCGCGAAGAGTTCGTCCGCGATTTCGTTTTCCCGATGTTTCGCGCCAACACCGTCTACGAAGGCGAGTACCTGCTGGGTACCTCCATCGCACGTCCGCTGATCGCCAAGCGCCTGATCGAAATCGCCAACGAAACCGGCGCCGACGCCATTTCCCATGGTGCCACCGGCAAGGGCAACGACCAGGTACGTTTCGAACTGGGCGCCTACGCCTTGAAGCCAGGCGTAAAAGTGATTGCTCCTTGGCGTGAGTGGGACCTGCTGTCCCGTGAAAAGCTGATGGATTACGCTGAAAAGCACGCTATCCCGATCGAGCGTCACGGCAAGAAGAAGTCCCCGTACTCGATGGACGCCAACTTGCTGCACATCTCCTATGAAGGCGGCGTGCTGGAAGACACATGGACCGAGCACGAAGAAGACATGTGGAAATGGACCGTCTCCCCGGAGAACGCTCCCGACAAGGCCCAGTACCTGGAACTGACCTACCGCAACGGCGACATCGTCGCGCTGGACGGCGTCGAAATGACTCCGGCCACCGTATTGGCGACCCTGAACCGTATCGGTGGCGAACACGGTATCGGCCGCCTCGACATCGTCGAGAACCGTTACGTGGGCATGAAGTCCCGTGGTTGCTACGAGACTCCGGGCGGCACCATCATGCTGCGCGCTCACCGCGCCATCGAGTCCATCACCCTGGACCGTGAAGTGGCTCACCTCAAAGACGAGCTGATGCCCAAGTACGCCAGCCTGATCTACACCGGCTACTGGTGGAGCCCTGAGCGCCTGATGCTGCAACAGATGATCGACGCTTCCCAGGTCCACGTGAACGGCGTTGTGCGCCTGAAGCTGTACAAGGGCAATGTGATCGTGACCGGCCGCAAGTCCGACGAGTCGCTGTTCGATGCCAATATCGCTACGTTCGAAGAAGATGGCGGCGCCTACAACCAGGCCGACGCGGCGGGCTTCATCAAGCTGAACGCGTTGCGCATGCGCATTGCAGCCAACAAAGGTCGCAAGTTGTTCTGAGTGTTTTAAGTGGTAATAAAAAATGGCCCCGTTAAGGGGCCATTTTTTTGCCTGAAAAAAGGCATCCGGAATCATTAGAGGCGATGCCGTGTTTATTATTCAGCTGAAAAGCCCGTTTGGGCGAAGGTGTGGCGTGAACATGTTTATGTCTTTACGGGTGCAATGTTTATTAATTTAGCTAAATAAATGATCCATTGTTGAAGGCGAATTTTTTTCTTGTATGCGGGAACTATGTACTACAGAAATTTCACACATAAGTGTATGGAAAACATGTCAAGCGCTGACATGTCTGTAGGATCTATGGAGTGTGACTGGCTATGTTGGATGGAACTTTTAAAAAACGGGTTTCGGCCCGGAGTCACTGGCTTTCTGATAAGGCGCAAGGGGCATTTCCTGAAACTTGTGTGCGGCACGTTTACCCTTCCCCCGGTAATCCTGGGATTTTTCACTCAAAATATGTTTGCGCTCGGAAAGTTCTGAAAGCCATAACAAAACTGGATACCTCCGGATTGGCGTTTTTTTGTAGGTTAAATCCGATGACGTTGTGGGTTGGGTCTCTGCTTGCTGTTGCTTGGGGGGGAGCGCTATGCCAAGTGGGAAACGACTAGGCTATTGTGTTTGCTCTTAATAATTCGAACAGCGAAATTGGACTTGCCCATGAATAAAGTGCTGATCGTGGATGATCATCCCGTCATTCGTCTTGCTGTGCGTATGCTAATGGAACGTCATAGTTATGAGGTCGTTGCCGAGACAGATAACGGTGTCGATGCCTTGCAACTTGCACGGGAGCATATGCCGGACATTGTCATACTGGATATTGGAATTCCCAAACTCGACGGCCTGGAAGTTATATGCCGGCTGTCATCTACCAAACAGGCCCATCCGTTCAAGGTGCTGGTGCTGACGTCCCAGGCGCCCGGGCATTTTTCCATGCGGTGCATGCAGGCGGGTGCTGCTGGCTACGTGTGCAAGCAGCAGGATCTCACCGAGCTGTTGAGCGCGGTCAAGGCAGTGCTGTGCGGGTACAGCTACTTCCCCAACCAGGCGTTGAACTCGGTACGTTCCACAATGGGTAACGCCAGCGAATCGGACATGGTCGAGCGGCTGTCCGGCCGGGAGATGATGGTGTTGCAACAACTGGCCCGTGGCAAAACCAACAAGGAGATCGCCGATGGCATGTTCCTGAGCAATAAAACCGTGAGTACCTACAAGACTCGCTTGCTGCTCAAGCTCAACGCGCGTTCCCTGGTGGACTTGATCGAGCTGGCCCAGCGCAACGGGTTGGTGTAGGTCGGCCGAACGTTTAGATGCCGTCAGAAAAAAGCCTCCGCAAGGGAGGCTTCTGTTTGTCGTTGGGTCGATTAGAGATCGAAGTCGTAATCGGCCAACTGTTTTTGCAAGCGCCGTTCTTCCAGAAGGTTGTCGATGGTGCGGCGTTTGCTCAAATTGGTCTTGGCCACCTCAACCGGTGCTTCTGCTGCATCATCGTCGGATTCAGCGCCAACAACGTCGTCTTCTACATCCAGTTGTTCTTTGCCAGTGCTCATAAGGTTAACTCCAGGCTAAGACTGCCGTTGGCGCTCCTTATAACGATAATCTCGGGCCTGGTAAAAAAGATTTTTTCAATCGACTCATCGATAAAAGCAATGATGGCTCAATCGTCGGAAGTCTTTTCCTTGTATTCGCACAGGTCTTCGATGCGGCAACTGCCACAGCGCGGCTTGCGAGCCTGGCACACATAGCGTCCGTGAAGGATCAACCAGTGATGAGAGTCCAGCAGATAGGGCTTGGGCACAAACTTCATCAGTTGTTTTTCTACCTCGACCACATTCTTTCCGCGGGCAATGCCGGTTCGGTTGCTGACCCGAAAGATGTGCGTGTCTACAGCCATGGTCAATTGGCGAAATGCGGTATTGAGCACCACGTTGGCCGTCTTGCGACCGACACCCGGGAGCGCTTCCAGGGCTTCCCGCGTTTGTGGCACTTCGCTGCCGTGCAGCTCTACCAGCAGCCGGCAGGTCTCGATGACATTCTTCGCCTTGCTGTTGTAGAGGCCGATGGTCTTGATGTATTCGGACAACCCCTCCACCCCCAGTGCGTAGATCGCTTCCGGGGTGTTGGCCACCGGATACAGCTTGGCGGTGGCCTTGTTGACGCCGACGTCTGTGGACTGGGCCGAGAGAATCACGGCGATCAGCAACTCGAACGGCGAGGAATAGGCCAGTTCGGTTTTCGGTTCCGGATTGTCTTCGTGAAGCCGGCGGAAAATTTCCAGGCGTTTTGCGGCGTTCATGGGGCGAGCGGTTCCTTGCAGACAGTCAGTGTGGTTTTGAAAAGTGGACCCAGGCTTGCCGGCCGGCCAGTAATAACCCGAGCAGGATAAACCCGGTGGGCGCCAGTGTGGTGACAGAACCGTCGCCGACCAGCCCTCGGATAACGCCCAGGGTAATCAGCAGTACGCCAAACAGCCCGAACAGTTTCACGCGTGCCTTGCCCTGGCCAGGCTCGAAAAAGCCTGAATACTCCAGCAGCACGCATTGAACACTGGTCAGCGCCAGGTAAATACCCAGCTGTTGATATAAGGGCAACGCGAACGCTTGCAAGAGCAGTTGCATGCAGCTGACCAGTGTCGCCGCGATCAGCAGGCTGGCCATCAGTCGCATGTGTTCGCCAAGGCGGTTGCGCAGGCCGTGCATGCCCAGGCCATACAGCGCCCCGATCAGCACCGAGAGTACCCAGAAGCTCAATGCCTTGGGCAACGTATCGCTCACCCCAATCAACGGCGCAAGCATCAGCGAGCGGGCCAGGGTTTTAGTCATGAGCAGGCGACTCCAACATCAGTTGCCGGTGATCATCAAAGTACCGCAGGGCATCGTGAACGGCACTGACCACCGCGCGGGACGTGATGGTCGCGCCCGCCATTTGATCGAATTGGCCATGGTCTTTCTTCAAGGCCCAGTCCGAATCTTTTGGATCGGCGCGGGATAGCCCCTTGAATGCCGCCATCCATGGATTGCCCGGTTCGGCGATATGCCCGCCCAGGCTTGGGGTTTCCGAATGGCTCAGGGTTTTCACCGCGAGCAGCTTGCCGTTGTGGGCGATGGCGATCAGCAGCTCGATGGGGCCGCCATAGCCACTGGTTTGCGAACGCAGCAGTACTGCGCCGGGCTGGCCGTTCAAGGTGGCGAGGTAGCCGCCCAGCAATTGGCTGTTTGCCAATGCCTGCGGGTTTAGAGCGAGTGGATGTTGCAGGGGCTGGTTGTCGTAAATGCCGGCGGGCAGGATATCCAGCAAGGCCCGGCGCTGGATGTTTTGTTGGGCCTCGGTGATACGGCTGGCGGTCAACTGTTGCACCCCAAGCGTCAGCACGATCCCTGCGGCGGCGATCAACACCACCACTATCAAGCCCCGGGTGGTTCTCATGAACTCACCGCAGGCTGTCTGGGTGTCGCCAGGCGTTCAAGCATCGGCACCGCCAGGTTCATCAACAGCACCGCAAAGGCCACGCCATCGGGGTAACCGCCCCAGGTACGAATCAGGTAAACCAGCACGCCCACGCCGGCACCGAACATCAGGCGCGCACGCGGGCTTTTGGCACCGGACACCGGTTCGGTCACGATAAAAAACGCCCCGAGCATCGTGGCGCCGGTCAGCAGATGAAACAGCGGTGAACCGTGGGAATCAGAGCCCGAGCCGTTCCAGCACAGCAGGCTGATCACGAACAGGCTACCGAGCATGCCCACCGGCGCGTGCCAACTGAACACCCGTTGCTGCAACAGCCACAGCCCTCCCGCCAGAAAGGCCAGGTTCACCCATTCACTGCCTTTGCCGGCGACATGCCCAAAAGCCGGGTGGCTGGCAAACAGCTCATCCATGGTCAGGCTTTTGTTGATCCGCAGGGCATCCAGGGCTGTCGCCTGGGCCCAGGCGTCCGGCGCATTACCTTGCACGCCGAACACCTGTTGCAGGCCGGCCAGCAGGTCCATGCCGTGGGAGGCAGGCCAGTGGGTCATGGGTTGGGGAAAGGCCACCAGCATCAATGCGTAACCGACCATGGCAGGGTTGAACGGGTTCTGGTTGCCGCCGTACAGGTGCTTGCCCAGCAGCAACGCACTGGTGACGGCGGCCACGCATAACCACCATGGACAATAAGGTGGCAGTGCCAGTGCCAGCAGTGTGGCCGTGACCAGGCCGCCGAGATCGCTGGCCGAATGCCCGCGCAGCCGCCGAATGCCAGCTTCCACGACGAGTGCACAGCTGCCCGCCAGCAATAAATTGATCAGCACGCCCCAGCCATACAGCCAGAACATCGCCAGCAAGCCCGGCACCGTCGCCAGCAGCACACGCTTCATCGCGTGCTGCTGACGATCAACGGCTTCAAGCACGGGCATCGTCGTCCACCAGCGCCGCCAGCGCCTGCTCTGCTGTTTCGAAGTGCTGTTGCAGGATGATCAACTGGGACTGCTGTTCAAAGGTCGGTGGGTGACCAAAGGCTTTCAGGGATTTATGCAGCTGGGCACGGCTCATGGCCAGGTTGATCTTGGCCTTTTTCAGGGCGGCGTCCATGGCAGCGGCCTTTTGCGCACGCACCCGCTCAATGGCGGCCTGGACCGGGTTGGTCGTGACCTCGGCCACCGGCGCCGCACGCTTGGCACGGGCCAGACGCTCGGCGAGCTTCTGTTCTTCTTCGCGTTGCAGTCGGGCGTTGCGCTGTTCAAACCGCCGCCGGGCGCGGTCGCGCTTGAGGCTGCGTGCCTGGCGCTCGGCATCGTTGGAGGCCAGCCCGCCGACAATCGGCAACACCGTGGTCAACGGGCGCATTTCGATGCAATCCACCGGGCATGGCGCCACACACAGGTCGCAGCCGGTGCACTCGTCGATAATCACCGTGTGCATCAATTTGGCGGCACCGACGATGGCGTCCACCGGGCAGGCCTGGATGCATTTGGTACAACCGATGCACTCTGCCTCACGGATAAACGCGATCTGCGCGGGCGCCTCACCCCGGGAGGTGTCCAGTTCCAGCACCGGGAGCTTCAGCAATTGCGCCAGGCTCGCGATGGTTTCCTGCCCGCCGGGCGGGCACTTGTTGATCGCCTCGCCCTGGGCAATGCCTTCGGCGTACGGTTTGCAGCCAGGATGCCCGCACTTGCCACATTGGGTCTGCGGCAGCAGGGCATCGATACGTTGAATCAGGCTCATGGTTTGATCATTGCGTTGAAACCCAGGAAAGCCACGGCCATCAGCCCGGCGCTGATCAGCGCCACCGGTAGCCCCCGGAAGGGCAGTGGTATGTCGTTGTCGGCAATACGTTGGCGCAGGTCACTGAACAGGCTCAGCACCAGCCAGAAACCCAGCCCGGCGCCCAGGCTCAGTGCCGCCATGTGTGCCAGCCCTTTATCGTCTTGCGTACCCAGCAGCACCACCCCCAACACCCCGGCATTCCCCAGCAACAAAGGCCACAGGCCATCGAACGGCAGCTTGGGTAACTGGCGGCACAGCACCCTCAGCAGCGGATGGATCAGCAGCACTGTCACCGGCAAAAACACAAACAATCGCAGGGACGTCAGCGCCAGAGGCCGCAATAGGTAATGATCGAGCAGATAGCCGAGGATGCCAATCAACAGCATCAACACCGAGGTGGCGATGCCCAGCGCATGTACGCGCCGGCGTGAGTCAACCGTGGATGCCAGCACCGGGTCGACAGCCAGCGGCATCTGCAACACGAGGTTGCTGATCAAGGCTGTGCTGACAAGGGTGAGAAGCATATCGGTCATGGTCGTGCCGGGTTAAGCAAACAGGGCCGGTTGTGGCGAGCGGGCTCCATCGAAGATCAAAATGTGGGAGCTGTCGAGCCCCGGCGAGGCTGCGATGGGATCACCGCACGGCACCTGCCGAACCTCAGCGCCAGCATCGCAGCCTCGCTGGGGCTCGACAGCTCCCACATTCAACTGGCTTCGTTTGGGAGCCCGCTCACTACAGGCAGTTTACTTGATGCGCTGACCTGGCTTGGCACCGCTGTCCGGGCTCAACAGGTAGATCTCTTCGCCGCCAGGGCCGGCCGCCATCACCATGCCTTCGGAGATGCCGAACTTCATTTTTCGTGGCTTGAGGTTGGCGATCATCATGGTCAGGCGACCATCGAGCTTGGACGGGTCCGGATAAGCGCTCTTGATCCCGGAGAACACGTTGCGTTGCTCGTCACCGATGTCCAGCGTCAGGCGCAGCAGCTTGTCGGCGCCTTCCACGGCTTCGGCCTTGATGATCAGCGCAACACGCAGGTCTACCGCGGCAAAGGCGTCGAAGTCGATTTCCGGCGACAACGGATCTTTCGCCAATTCGCCATTGCCCGCAGGGGCTGCATCGCCGGTGTCGGTCTTGCTGGCTTCGAGGTCTTCTTTCGAAGCGTCGGTCATGGCCTGGACTTTTACCGGGTCGATACGGGTCATCAGCGGCTTGAACTCATTCAACTGATGGTTGCTGAGCAAGGTCGCGTGGTCGTTCCAGGTCAGCGGCGGCACGTTGAGGAACGCCTCGGCGTCGGCCGCCAGCAGTGGCAGTACCGGCTTGAGGAAAATCACCAACTGGCGGAACAGGTTGACGCCCGTGGCACAGATAGCCTGGACTTCAGCCTGCTTGCCTTCCTGTTTGTTCAGCGACCACGGCGCCTTGTCGGCGATCCAGGCGTTGGCACGGTCGGCCAGGCCCATGATCTCGCGCATGGCGCGGGCAAAGTCGCGGGCTTCATACGCGTCCGCGATGCTTGGCGCAGCGGCCAGGAACGCTTCGGTCAGCTCGGGCGCGGCATTTTCCGCCACCAGCACACCGGAGTTGCCCTTGTGGATAAAACCGGCGCAACGGCTGGCGATGTTGACGACCTTGCCCACCAGGTCCGAGTTGACCTTCTGTACGAAGTCTTCCAGGTTCAGGTCGAGGTCGTCGACGCCACGGCCCAGCTTGGAGGCGTAGTAGTAGCGCAGGTATTCCGGCGACAGGTGGTCCAGGTAGGTGCGCGCCTTGATGAAGGTGCCACGGGACTTGGACATTTTCTGGCCGTTGACCGTCAGGTAGCCGTGAACCGCGATGCCGGTGGGCTTGCGGTAGCCCGAGCCTTCGAGCATCGCAGGCCAGAACAGCGCGTGGAAGTTGACGATGTCCTTGCCGATGAAGTGGTACAGCTCGGCGGTGGAGTCCTTGGCCCAGAACGCGTCGAAGTCCAGCTCCGGCGTGCGATCGCACAGGTTCTTGAAGCTGGCCATGTAGCCGATTGGCGCATCCAGCCATACATAGAAGTACTTGCCAGGTTCGCCCGGGATCTCAAAGCCGAAGTACGGCGCATCGCGGGAGATGTCCCACTGTTGCAGGCCGGCGTCCAGCCATTCGGCGATCTTGTTGGCCACGGCGTCCTGCAGGGTGCCGCTGCGGGTCCAGGTTTGCAGCATCTGCTGGAAATCCGGGAGCTTGAAGAAGAAGTGCTGGGAATCCTTGAGCACCGGGGTGGCGCCAGAGATGGCCGACTTCGGATCCTTCAGGTCGGTAGGCGCGTAGGTGGCGCCGCATTTCTCGCAGTTGTCGCCGTACTGGTCCTCAGTGCCGCATTTCGGGCAGGTGCCCTTGATGAAGCGGTCGGCCAGGAACATTTTCTTTTCCGGGTCGAAATACTGGGTGATCGAACGCGTGGCAATGTGCCCGGCGTCTTTGAGGCGCAGGTAGATCTGGCTCGACAGCTCGCGGTTTTCGTCGGAGTGGGTCGAGTGGAAGTTGTCGAAATCCACCAGGAACTCGGCAAAGTCGGCGCTGTGTTCAGCCTGGACGTTGGCGATCAGTTGTTCCGGGGTGATGCCTTCCTTCTCGGCGCGCAACATGATGGCCGAACCGTGGGCGTCGTCCGCGCAGACATAAATGCATTGATTGCCGCGATGCTTCTGGAAGCGCACCCACATATCGGTCTGGATGTACTCAAGCATATGGCCAAGGTGGATGGAACCATTGGCATAGGGCAGGGCGCTGGTGACGAGGATCTTGCGTGGCTCGGACATGGGGCTCGGCTACTTGATGAAACGGAGGTCGGCCACTATAAAGCGCCGGGAAATTTATTTCACCCCGTGCGGCTGTTTCAGGATTTTCCCGTCGGCCGAAAGCGTGCCGCTGGGGCGCTGGAACGGTTAGGATAGCCGCCTGTTTTAGCCAGTCTTTTTTCGGGAGTAGCCCATGAGCGCCGTCAATCGCGCAGCGGTGGAAGCCGTTCTTCGCCAATACACCGACCCTTACCTGGACCAGGACCCGGTCAGCGCCGGGTGCGTACGCGCCATCGACGTGCAGGGTGACAAGGTTTCGGTCCAGCTTGAGCTGGGCTACGCCGCAGGCCTGTTCAAGAGCGGCTGGGCGCAGATGCTGCAAATGGCTATTGAAGGCCTGGACGGCGTCAGTTCGGCCAAGGTCGACATCCAGTGCGTGATCGCCCCGCACAAGGCCCAGGCGCAGATCCCGGGCCTGGCCAACGTCAAGAACGTGGTGGCCGTGGCCTCCGGCAAGGGTGGCGTGGGCAAATCCACCACCGCGGCCAACCTGGCGCTGGCTCTGGCCCGCGAAGGCGCACGCGTCGGCATTCTCGACGCCGACATTTATGGCCCGAGCCAAGGCGTGATGTTCGGCATCGCCGAAGGCACCCGGCCGAAGATCAAGGACCAGAAATGGTTCGTGCCGATCGAGTCCCATGGTGTTGAAGTGATGTCCATGGCCTTCCTGACCGATGACAACACGCCAATGGTGTGGCGCGGCCCGATGGTTTCCGGCGCCTTGCTGCAACTGGTCACCCAGACCGACTGGGGTAACCTGGACTACCTGGTGATCGATATGCCCCCAGGCACCGGCGATATCCAGTTGACCCTGGCGCAGAAAGTGCCGGTGGCTGGCGCGGTGATCGTCACCACGCCGCAGGACCTGGCGCTGCTGGATGCCCGCAAGGGCGTGGAGATGTTCCGCAAGGTGAACATCCCGGTGCTGGGCGTCGTGGAAAACATGGCGGTGCACATCTGCTCCAACTGCGGCCACGCCGAGCATCTGTTCGGTGAAGGTGGCGGCGAGAAGCTGGCTACCCAGTACGGGGTTGAACTGCTGGCGTCGTTGCCCCTGTCCATGGGGATTCGTGAGCAGGCTGACGGCGGCAAGCCGACGGTCGTCGCCGAGCCCGACGGCCAGATTGCCATGGTCTACCAGGAACTGGCCCGTCACGTAGGCGCACGAATCGTCCTGCAGGAAGCCGCGGCCCAGGCGATGCCGACCATCACTGTCAGCGACGACTGACCCACCCGATGGGAAAAAAGCCTCGACTGCGTCGGGGCTTTTTCTTGTCTGGCGAACACGCAGGATGCGCTTGTTACCCTTTTGCGTAATTGCTGGTGTAAGCATTCACTTACTTTTTCGTAAGCGTTTGGGTTTTTTCGCTGGTGCGGACGTCTCGAATCGGCCGTCTATAATTCTATCTAATTGAAATATAACAATTATTTATTCGTGTCTGAACATCGAAACCTGTAGTCCAGCGATTTGGATCCCGTTGAACTTCCCCGGGAACTCTCTAAGATCAGCCCTGTGTCCACGGATTGACACAGTCATCACGGAACGATGATTCAGGGAACCTCGCAGGATGCGATTCATCAGGACGATGAAAAGGAACACAGGGACTAGGGAAAAAATGTGGGCGGGTCATACCGCCCCTTTTTTTTGCCTGTAGAAAAGTGAAACCCGCCCCGCAGAAATGCAAAAAGGCCCGCAAGGGGCCTTTTGGAGGGCATCGACGCGATCAGCGCTCGAGGTCTGCAATCTTGCCTTTTTTGCCATCCCACTCTGCCGCATCCGGCATCGGGTCTTTGCGCTCAGTGATATTCGGCCAGATTTCCGCCAGCTCAACGTTCAACTGAATAAATTCCTGCATCTCTGCCGGGACTTCGTCCTCGGAGAAAATCGCGACGGCCGGACATTCTGGCTCACACAGGGCGCAGTCAATGCACTCGTCCGGGTGGATGACCAGGAAATTCGGGCCTTCGTAGAAGCAGTCCACCGGACACACTTCTACGCAGTCGGTGTACTTGCACTTGATGCAGTTGTCGGTGACGACGAAGGTCATTTCTAATTTTCTCCTCAGGCGGCGGCAGCGAAACCCTTTGTGGCAGGGCTCGCGAGGTTCGGGAGCGATAGTCTGCAGGCCAGGCTAAAAGCCCGCAGCATCCCAAACCGCGCGAGAGTCTACCAGCTTGCAAGCGTCTGCGTTATATCCGAGTCTTAAGTGCATATAACATTTCGAGCGCTTTTCGCGGCGTCAAGTCGTCCAGGTCAAGTTTAGCCAACTCATCCAGTACTGGATGAGGCAGGCTGGCGAACATGTCGCTCTGGTGCGGCGTGCTCGGTTTGTTGCTGGCTTTGGCCGGGCTGGCCACGGGAAGCTCGTGGGGCAGGGCGGTTTCTTCCAGGCGGCTCAGGTGCTCGCGGGCGCGGGTGATCACGTCCGCCGGCACACCCGCCAACTGCGCTACGGCCAGGCCGTAACTCTGGCTCGCCGGGCCGGGCAGCACGTGGTGCAGGAATACGATGCGCTCGTTGTGCTCGGTGGCATTGAGGTGAACGTTGGCCACCAACGGCTCGTTTTCCGGCAGCACGGTCAGCTCGAAGTAGTGCGTCGCGAACAGCGTATACGCCCGCAGGTGCGCCAACCGCTCGGCTGCGGCCCACGCCAGGGACAGCCCGTCGAAGGTGCTCGTGCCGCGTCCCACTTCGTCCATCAGCACCAGGCTGCGCTCGGTGGCGTTGTGCAGGATGTTGGCGGTTTCGCTCATCTCCACCATAAAGGTCGAACGGCCACCAGCCAGGTCATCACTGGAACCGATCCGGGTGAAGATGCGGTCCACCAGGGACAACTCGCAACTGGCCGCCGGCACGAAGCTGCCGATATGGGCCAGCAACACGATCAACGCGGTCTGGCGCATGTAGGTGGATTTACCGCCCATGTTCGGACCGGTGATCACCAGCATGCGGGTGTCGTCGTCCAGCGACAGGTCGTTGGCGACGAACGGCGTGGTCAGAACCTGCTCCACCACCGGGTGGCGGCCTTGCACGATGCGCATGCACGGCTCGCTGACAAACCGCGGGCAGTTCAGGTCAAGGTTCAGGGCGCGCTCGGCCAGGTTGCTCAACACATCCAGTTCGGCCAGGGCGGCGGCGGTGTCCTGCAACGGCGCCAGCTTGTCGATCAAGCTTTCCAGCAACGCTTCGTAGAGCATCTTCTCCCGAGCCAGGGCGCGGCTTTTCGCTGACAGCGCTTTGTCCTCGAACTCTTTCAGTTCCGGGGTGATAAAGCGCTCGGCGCCCTTGAGGGTCTGGCGGCGCTGGTAGTCGATCGGCGCCTGCTCGGCCTGCTTGCTTGGCAACTCGATAAAGTAGCCATGCACACGGTTGTAGCCGACTTTCAGGTTGGCCAGGCCCGTACGGGCTTTTTCACGGGCTTCCAGGTCGATCAGGAACTGCCCGGCGTTCTCGCTCAGGGATTGCAGTTCGTCCAGCTCGGTGTCGTAACCGGTCTTCAACACGCCACCGTCACGGATGATCGCGGGCGGGTTGTCGATGATGGCTTTTTCCAGCAAGGCCGCCAGGTCCGGGTAGGTGCTGGTGGTGACGGCCAGCTGTTGCAGGTGCGGCGCTTCCAGTTCGGTCATCGCCGCTTGCAGTTGCGGCAGGGCGCCCAGCGCGTCCCGCAGGCGCGCCAGGTCACGGGGCCGTGCGTTACGCAGGCCGATCCGCGCGAGGATCCGCTCGATGTCGCCGATTTCCTTGAGCTGCGGTTGCAGCTTTTCAAAGCGGTAGCGGTCCAGCAGGCAAGTAATAGAGGTTTGGCGGGCTTGCAGCACCGTCAAATCCCGCAGCGGACGGTTCAGCCAGCGGGTCAGCAGGCGGCTGCCCATGGCGGTCTGGCAACGGTCGACCACCGATTGCAGGGTATTATCGCGCCCGCCGGCCAGGTTGGTGTCCAACTCCAGGTTACGACGGCTGGCGCCATCCAGCACCACGGTGTCGTCCAGGCGTTCATGCCGCAGGCTGCGCAGGTGTGGCAGGGCGGTACGCTGGGTTTCCTTGGCGTAGCTGAGCAGGCAACCGGCGGCGCCGATGGCCAGGGTCAGGGTTTCGCAACCAAAGCCCTTGAGGTCTTGCACGGAGAACTGCTGGCACAGGCTTTTCAGCGCCGAATCACGCTCGAAATCCCACGGCGCGCGGCGCTTGGTCCCACGACGACGTTCCGCCGGCAGGTCCTTTGGCCAGTCATCTGGAATCATCAGTTCCACCGGATTGACGCGCTCCAGCTCTGCCAGAAGGTTCTCCCAGCCCTTGATCTCCAGCACCGTGAAGTTGCCACTGGTGATATCCAGCACCGCCAGGCCGAACAGGCGTTCGTCCCCCAATACCGCAGCGATCAGGTTATCGCGACGCTCATCCAGCAGTGCTTCATCACTCACCGTGCCCGGGGTAATGATGCGCACCACCTGGCGTTCCACCGGGCCCTTGCTGGTGGCCGGGTCGCCGATCTGCTCACAGATCACCACCGACTCGCCCAGCTTAACCAGCTTGACCAGATAGCCTTCCAACGAATGGTAAGGAATCCCACACATCGGAATCGCCTGCCCGGCCGACTGCCCGCGCGCGGTCAGGGTGATGTCCAGCAACTTGGCGGCCTTCTTCGCGTCTTCATAGAAGATCTCGTAGAAGTCGCCCATGCGGTAGAACATCAACTGATCAGGGTGCTGGTTTTTCAGGCGCCAGTACTGCTGCATCATCGGGGTGTGGGAGGACAGATCGGAGGTGTTTTTACTCATTGGATAGTTGGCAAATTCGTTGAAAGTGATGGGGCAAAGGGGGCGCTTGGCCCAGCATTTTTTGCAATGGGCGCAAGGTTAACACGCGAGGTCGGGGCTTCGCAGTTCACAAACGGATAGGTAAAAACTAAACGGAGGGAGGTGCCTATTGCCAGCTGGTTCAGGATGAACATTGTAACTGTGGCGAGGGAGCTTGCTCCCGTTGGGCTGCGCAGCAGTCCCTTTTTTGGGGACCCCTCTGCGCCCCCGCGTGGGCAAGCTCCCTTTCAACGCATCAGCGCTTCATGGAGTCACACTGTGTGCGCAGATTACTGTCGCTGATATAGCTGCAACTGCTGCCGCTCTGCTTGGCGTTGCAAAAAGCTCGCTGATCGCTGTCGCTGATATAGCTGCAAGAACTTCCGCCCACCTCTGCATTGCAGGCGGCACGCAGATCGGAGTTGCTGATGTAGGAGCAACTGCTGCCGCTTTGCTTGGCATTGCAGTAATTTCGCTGATCAGAGTCGCTGATGTTGGAGCACGAACTCCCGCTCATTTCCGCGTTGCAAGCTGCACGCAAATCACTGTCGCTGATGTAGGAGCAACTGCTCCCGTTTTCTTTGGCATTGCAGTAGTTACGCTGATCAGAGTCAGTAATGTTGGAGCAGTTGGCGAAGGTGTAACCGCTGAACATCAACAGCATCGCAAGCACGAATCTCATTGCTTCTTCCTTGGTTTACCCGGACGCAGCCTGGCGCTGAATGATTCAATCTCGACGAGTATTTCGCCGAGATATCAAATTGACATCGTTTTGCGCAGAAGTTCCGCGGCTGTATAGGGAGGTTATGCATGAGAGACATTAAAACTCACCGATAACGCATAAAATATGCAAATTAGCATTTGCCAAGCATCAAAACTGCCTGCACTATCCGCGTTATGCAAAAACGCAACGTTTCTATCGTCTTAAGAGAGCTGCTGGACCGCGACCGGATCTCCCCCACGGAGCTTCACCGGCGTACCGGCGTGCCTCAATCCACGCTGTCCCGGATCCTCAGCGGCAAGATCGTTGATCCGTCGGACAAGCACATCTCGCGCATCGCCGATTACTTCCAGGTCAGCACCGATCAGTTGCGCGGGCGCGCGGCGCTGGTGCCGGCGCGGTTGGAGGAGCGCGACCCGATGCATTCGGAACTCAAGGACATAAGCCTGTGGGACGACGACACACCCGTTAATGATGACGAGGTGTCGATCCCCTTTCTGCGCGAGGTTGAATTGGCTGCTGGATCAGGAAGATTCGTCATCGAGGAAAGCGAGAAGGCCAGCCTGCGATTCGGCAAGCGCAGCCTGCGGCATAACGGTGTGCAGTTCGACCAGGCCAAGTGCGTGACGGTGCGCGGCAACAGTATGTTGCCGGTGCTGCGTGACGGCGCGACCGTAGGCGTCAACGCCGGCAAGTGTGGGATTGGTGACATCGTCGACGGCGATTTGTATGCCATCAACCACAACGGCCAGCTGCGGGTGAAACAGCTCTATCGCCTGCCTTCCGGGATTCGCCTGCGCAGCTTCAACCGTGATGAACACCCGGATGAGGACTACAGTTTCCAGGACATCCAGGAAGAGCAGATCAGCATCCTCGGTCACGTCTTCTGGTGGGGCATGTACGCCCGCTGATCCTTCTGCGTAAGACAAAGCCCGCCAATGAGCGGGCTTTTTTTCGCCTGCGCAAAACCACCAAACCCCGTACCTATAAGGCTATGAATGCATTCATGCATACATCGAGTAAAAATAAATGCATTTGTGCATTGACTGTATATGCATACATGCATATTCTCCGTCTCAAGCCAGCCAAGAAGGCCTGGTGGAGGCGGCAAGGATGCTGCCAAGGAAGACAAGGACGTTACGCAACACCGGCAAGGACGCCATCGAAGCGATGGCAGGGATGCCAGGCAACACCGGCAAGGATGCCGACGCTCTTTAGTTTCAAACCGCTTCAAGAACAGGCAGCGATGAACCGGCCTTAACGGTTCAGAGGGTTGGCAACTGGCCCGGGTGTGCAGCGTAAAGCACCAGAAGCAGTTATCCGGCAGACAGGGATCGTGGTCGGAAAAACATTGAGGAAAGGTCCGTACCGCGCCAGTAGCGCCGAAAGACCGAGGACATCATTACTGAAAAGCCCGGGCAGCCGGGCTTTTTGGAATGCCTACCTATAAATGGAATTACCCAAAACCCGGCACTGCGCCGGTAATGCTCAGCCAGGAGGCGTGACATGACAAACGAGCAGCAAGCGTTAGCGGAAATGCCTATCTGGCTGGTGATCGTACTGGCCCTGATCGGCGGTGTTTCCGGCGAAATGTGGCGCGCCGACAAGGAAGGCGCCCGTGGTTGGTCGCTGTTGCGGCGCCTGGCCCTGCGTTCCGGGGCCTGCATGGTGTGCGGGGTATCAGCCCTGATGCTGTGCTACGCCGCCGGCATGTCGATCTGGACGGCCGGCGCCATTGGTTGCCTGACCGCCATGGCCGGCGCCGACGTGGCCATCGGCCTTTATGAACGGTGGGCAGCCAAGCGGATTGGCGTCAACGAAGGCACCCGTCAGGACCCGCAGTAACCGTTGCAAGGACGCTACTTAAATGACCCTCATCGAAAAACCTTCCCAACTCCCCCAGGCCATCAGCGAGGCGCTGCATATTGCCTTTCCGGACCTGAAGGTCGGCAATCACCAGGATTTTCAGGGCCCCGGGGATAACACCGGTGTGTTGATCACCGTCGAAGGCAATGGCCCGGGTATCCGCTCCCGTGAAGGGCGCAAGGCCCATGCCCTGGGGATTTCACTCAAGGCCATGGTCGCTCCGGGTGCATTGCCGTTTGATGCCTGCGACCTGGCCAGCCAACTGATGGACCTGGTGCTGGATAACCGCTGGAACCTGCCGCAGGCGCAATGCGATTTGCCCATCAATATCGTCGCTGCACCCTCAATACGGGCCACCGCAGAAACGGACTACGACACCTGGGCTGTCACCTTCACCCAAACCCTCTATATCGGACCGCCGTTGCTCAACGATCCCACCGGCAAGCCTCTGTTTGCCTGCACCTGGGAAGTCACGGACATCGACGACCCCGACCAATACAAACCCCTGGCGGAGTAGCCCATGTTCGACGCGCTGTTACGCATGCAACTGGGCCCGATCATCGAGCGCCTGGCAGAAATGGAATCCCAACTCGAAGACCTCTATCGCCGCGCCGAAAGTTTCTGCCGCATCGGCGTGTGCCAGGAGGTCGACGCCGCCAGTAATACCTGCAAGGTCAGCCACGGCGACTTGCTCACCCCGGCGATTCGTTTTTTCAACCCCAGTGCCGGAGAGCAAACCGAAACCCGCCTCCCTTCCGTGGGCGAGCAGTGCTTGTTGCTCAACTACGGCGGCGGGGAGGGCGGGGCGCAATCGGTGGCGTTGTTCGGCTTGAACAGCGACCGTTTTCCGCCGGTCTCCAGCGTCCCGACGCTGACCCGGCGCCGCCATCAGGACGGCACGCAAACCGACTATGACGACGCCAGTCATACCTTCAACTGGGTCAATGGCCCTACCACGCTTGTCGGCTCCCGCGAACAGGTCGACCTCAAGGTCGGCGCCGCCAGCCTGACGATGAGCGCCCAGAGCATCACCCTGCAAGTCGGCGGCACCAGCCTGTTGCTGGATGCTGGCGGCGCGCACTTCAGCGGCCCGGTGGTGGACCACCAGGGCCGGGTCATCAGCCCCTGACAAGGACATCCCATGATTGGAATCGATCGGAACACCGGGGCGGCCGTCGATGACTGGCTGCAATTCGTACAGCGCGCCACCCGAGCGTTGACCACACCCTTGGGCACCCGCCAGAAGCGCCCGCTGTACGGCTCGATGATCCCGCAACTGCTCGGGCAGAACCTCGGCGACGACCTGCTGATTCTCGCCCAGAGCCATGCCGCCCAAGCGTTCTACAACCCACAGAACGGCATCGCCGACTTCGAGCCGCAAGTCATCGTCGCCAACCGCCAGGGCGCGGGCCTGCTCTTGCGCTTCGCCGGCACCTGGAAAAACCGCAAACAATCCTTCGAGGTGGTGACATGAGCATGCTGATACCCGGCCAGAACCAGTTGGCCGAGCCGGCGATCATTGCCGTCGATGAGTTCGAACCGCTGTTGGCGGAGTTCAAGGCGTTTGTCGTGGATTACGTCGCCACCCGAGCGCCGGAAAATGCGGCCAAGCTCAAGGTCAGCCTTGAGAATGAAAGCGAGCTGTTGACGTTGGCACTGGAGGCCTTTTGCGTTCGCTTGCAAACCCACGAGCGCCAATACAACGCCCGAATCAAGCAGATGCTGGCGTGGTGGGCCACCGGCAGCAACCTCGATGCGCGGCTTGCCGACATGGGCCTGGAGCGCCAGGTGCTTGATCCCGGCGATCCGGCGGCTTTCCCGCCCGTGCCGCCGACGCTGGAAAGCGACGATGACGCCCGCCTGCGTTATTACCTCGCGCCTCACGCTCCGGCGGCGGGCTCGCGGATGCAGTATCGCCGGGAGGTTTTCACCCTGGGTGAGCGTCCGTCAGTGAAAGTACAAAGCGCCACGCCCGGGGTGGTGACGGTCACTTATACCTTCGACCCGGACGGCTACGCGGCTCGGGTCAAGGATGGCAACGGCCGCCGAACTGCACCGGGTGAAGTGATGGTGACGGTCTTGGCCCGAGACGGGGATGGCACGCCACCTGCTGATCTGCTTGACGGTGTGCGCCGGCATTTCGCCCGGCCTGATGTGCGGCCGGAAACGGATCTTGTCACGGTGCAGGGTGCACAGATCCTACGTTACAAAATTCGCGTGGTGGCCAAGATCAACGCCGGCCCGGACTCCGGGCTGACCCAAGTGGCCGCGCAGCAGCTGCTGCAAACCTACGCCGAGTCTTGTCATCGCCTGGAAGGGCGGGTGGACCCGAGCTGGATCGACTACGCCATCCACTCGGCGGGCGCTGCGCAACTGCAAATCCTTGAACCGCTGGAACCGATCGTCACCACGGCGTTTCAGGCGCCGTATTGCACGGGTGTCGAGGTGGAGGTGCGCACGCTATGAGTGAGCCAAAAGGCAGTTTGCTGCCTGCCAACAGTTCTCCGTTGGAGAAGGCGCTGGACATGGGTTTCGGGCAGTTGCTCGACCGGGTAATGCCACCCTTTCCCGCCTTGATGAACCCGCTGCTAACACCAGTGGACTTCTTACCGTACCTGGCGGCAGATCGTGGTGTTACTGAATGGAGTTCCAGTGCTCCTGAGGCTGAAAAGAGGGGCACGGTGAAGCTCGCTTGGCCGATCGCTCGCCAGTCCGGTACACGGAAAGCGCTGGAAAACGCCGCTACAGGCCTGCAGTTGGTCCCGCAGGTTCGCTCGTGGTACGAGCAAACGCCAATCGGTGCGCCTTACAGCTTCTCAGTGAGAGCGTTCACAAGCCTGGCTTACAGCGAAGAAATGGACGCTCGACTGGACCAGCGATTAGCCGCTGCAAAAAGCGAACGCGACATCCTGTCGGTCTCTGTGGGATTGAGCGCATTTGGTACCCATTCCATCGCCGCCGCGACGGTATGTGGCGAACTTACCATTGTCCATCCGATTGTTATCGACGGACTGAAAGCCGCCGGCAACGCATTCTCTGCCGCCGGCCTTTATAGCGTCGAGACGCTCACTATTTATCCTCAGAGGTTCTAAATGGCCGACTTTTATACTCTTCTTACCAATGATGGAATTGCCTACGAAACTGCCTGCAAGGCCGCTGGGCTTCCGATCAAGCTTGCACAAATTTCGGTTGGTGATGGCAACGGCGCTGTCTATAACCCGGATGCGACCGCCAAAGCATTGAAGCGCGAGGTATGGAGGGGGCCATTGAATGCCCTTTTCCAAGACGAGAAAAATCCCAGCTGGCTCCTGGCAGAGGTGACGATTCCGTCTGATGTCGGTGGGTGGTATGTGCGCGAGGCGGGTATCTGGACCGATAACGGCGTGTTGTACGCCATCGTCAAGTACCCGGAGTCGTTCAAACCCGTACTGGCGACATCTGGGTCGGGCAAAGAGTTTTACATCCGCTCGATTTTCGAAACGAGTAATGCGTCCCTGGTGACATTGTTGATTGATGACACCGTCGTCAAGGCAACTCGGGCGTGGGTTGTTGATTATCTCGGCGACGAGCTGGCCAAGCTTGATAGCAAGCAGTCGGTTCGTGTGGCGGCTACGGCAAATATCGTCTTGAGTGGCGCGCAGCAAATCGATGGGGTTGCAGTGATTGCTGGCCAACGCGTACTGGTCGCAGGTCAGACGTTGGCGAAGGACAACGGTATTTATATTGTTGCCAATAGTGCCTGGTCGCGCTCGATGGATGCCAGCTCCAGTCAAAGAGTCTCTCCTGGACTTAGCGTCATTGTTGAAGAGGGCGCTGCCTATGGAGGCTCTTTGTGGCAGTCGGTCAGCAAAGGGGTTATCGCGTTGGGCTCCACCCCGCTGGCATTCGAGATGCTGGCGGGAAGGAGTGGTGTTCAGGCGGGCACCTACAAAGTCCTGACTGTCGACAAATATGGTCGAACCATAGGCGGCACGAACCCTGGAACGTTGGCTGAGATGGGCATCAGGGATGCCTATACGAAAGATGAAATTGCGTCGATGTTCGGGAAACTGACCGATGAGTCGAAGTTGCCCCTAAAAGGCGGAACTATGACTGGCGCAATCAGCGCAGAGTTTTCTGGCATGGGAGGGGCTTTTGTCGATTGGCAAAAACGTATCCCCGCCCTCCAGATTAACTGTCCGATCAACTCGTATAGTTACTCTATTTGGAAGGGGACGATGTGGGGGGAACGTCATCTGGCGTCCATGGATGTTTACTCTGGTGGTACTTCGACCTCGCTCCCGGTAGTAGCACTTCATATGGGGGCTGTGCCGAGCGCTTTCCTATTTGAAGGCCAAGGTAACTTGACCATCAAGGGCGCCTACCTCGGCGAGGGTAGCCAACTCCTAAACCTTAACGCGAACGCCCTGACTCAGGGGACCGTACCTGCTGCACGACTGCAAGGTTCCTACAATATTGATGTGTCCGGAAACTCCGGAACAACCTCCCGGCTGGCGACTCCACGCCAAATCAATGGTGTGTCATTCGATGGCACGGCCAACATCGCGATTTCCGACAACTCCAAGTTACCCACCACGGGTGGCTTGATGTCAGGCACCGCCAGCTTTGAGCTACCTGACATGGGCGGGGGATTTGTCGCATGGCGAGGCCGCTCTCCGGCTGTGCAGATCAATGCGCCGGCAAACTACTTGGCATACCTGGTGTGGCGGGCAACGTGCTGGAATGAGCGACACCTAGCGGCAATGGAGGCTTATTCCGGCGGAACCAGCACCTCGCCGCCACAGGTCGTCACTCATGTGGGCGGCACGAATAACGCCATGACCCTTACCGAAGGGGGGCATTTGTCGATCTCAGGCATCTACAGCGGCAACGCCGCTGGCATGACAAACCTGCCGCCGGCCACAGCCGACGTGCCGGGAGCCGTGCTTAAAAATACGGCCTCACTTGGGCCCAATGGTTGGTGGAAGTGTGCCCAGACGGGAATGATCAAGCAGTGGGGAATTACCTTGGGCGCTTCGGATACCGTCACCCATCGCAGTTTTCCTATCGCGTTCCCCAATCGGTGTGCATCGCTTGTTGCAAGCCGGACGAGTCTCTTTTACTCCGATGCCGCAACGGGCACTAATACCTTGATCGTCAGCAATACGCAGTTTTCGGTTATTTCCGGGCCGTTCAACTCACCTGATGATATTTACTGGGAAGCCACAGGCTACTGACTATGACGATTTTCTTTCATGCCCAAACATTAGGTTTTTACGATACCCGAGCCCATGGCGAGCGGACACTTCGGATCCCCGATCCGACGTGGGAAAGGCCTATGGTCAACATTCCGGATCCCGCTTGGGAAGTTGATCCCAACGCCCCTGAAGCGCAACGGCCTACCGTTGGCATTGCAGATGTCACGGCAGAACCACCCTTGATTGAAGTGGCAAATCCGGACTGCTGCCTGCCGCTCGCAGGAGAGCTGCGGGAAGTCAGTCTTGAAGAGTACCAAGCACTTTTCGCAGCTCAAGCCTCTGGCAAAGTGATCGGGGCCGATGGTAATCGCCCCATTATTTTGGAACCGCCCGAATTGACGTGGGAACAGCGCAAGCTTGAGTGTGTTGCGGTAGTTCGGGCGTTTCTGGATCAGACGGCCAAGTCCGCA
This sequence comes from Pseudomonas yamanorum, assembly GCF_013386765.1. GTDB lineage: Bacteria > Pseudomonadota > Gammaproteobacteria > Pseudomonadales > Pseudomonadaceae > Aquipseudomonas > Aquipseudomonas yamanorum_A. The sequence goes on along the minus strand of NZ_JACARE010000037.1, from coordinate 60,176 downwards.
GGATATGACGATATCAAGAATGCGATTAGCTATGCCGATGAGCCGGCAGTACCGCGCTTTCAGGCTCAGGGCCAGGCCTTCCGTTCCTGGCGGTCGCTGTGCTGGGCTTACTGCTATGAGCAGTTTGATGCCGTCGAGCAGGAGACGCGCGAGGTGTTCAGTCCGCAAGATCTCGTTTCTGAATTACCACAACTAGCACTTCCTTAAAAAGAGCGTTAGCAGATCGCCTAACGGCCCCATGTTCCATTCTCGTGACAGTCACACAAAACCGCCTTGGCGGTTTTTTTTTCGCCTGGAGATCCACCTATGGCCAATCGCCAAACCTACACCGTCCTCATTCCATTCCCCACCGGCAACGGCCACTGGTCTACCGCCGGCGAGGAACTCGACCTGCTGGACGTCGAAGCATCCGCCCTGCGCACCGCTGGCCGCCTGGAACTGACCAGCGTCCTCAACTCCACCCCGAAGAAGGCTGACTGATCATGGCTGAGGTTTTGAACTTCGAACACAACGGCATCACCGTGAACGCCACCGAATCCCCCGAGGCCATGGGTGGCCTGGGCGATAACGTCATCGGCCTGGTGGGCACTGCCCCCAACGCCCATGCGTCGATCCCGAAAAACGCCCCGTTCCGCATCAACAGCTTCACCACCCAGGCGCTGCTGGATCCCACCGGCGCCGAGACCGGCACGCTGTTCCACGCCGTGTACCAGATCCTCAAAGTGGTCAAGGTGCCGGTCTACGTGGTGATCGTCGACGAGGGCACCACCCCGGCCGATACCCTCAATAACGTAATCGGCGGTGAAGAGCCGGTAACCGGGCGCAAACTGGGCCTCGCCGCCCTGGCCAGCGTCCCCGAAGACCTGACCATCATCGGCGCCCCTGGCTTCACCGGCACCAAGGCCGTGGCCGGCGAATTCGCTTCCTTTGGCAAGCGCATCAAGGCCCGTGTGGTGCTGGATGGCAAGGACGCAACCGTCGCCGACCAGGTGACCTACAGCGGCGAACTGGGCGGCGCCGATCTCGGTTTCGACCGTTGCCTGCTGGTGCACAACATGCCGTCGGTGTACTCCAAGGCCGCGAAGAAAAACGTGTTCCTGGCGCCATCGTCCCTTGCCATCGCGGCACTGGCCAAGGTCAAGCAGTGGGAAAGCCCGGGCAATCAGGTGACCTTCGCCGAAGACGTTTCCCGCGTGGTTGAGTACAACATCCTCGACACCTCCACCGAAGGCGACCTGCTCAACCGCTACGGCGTGAGCTACTACGCCCGCACCATCCTCGGCGGTTTCTCGCTGCTGGGTAACCGTTCCATCACCGGCAAGTTCATCAGCTACGTGGGCCTTGAAGATGCGATCAGCCGCAAGCTGGTCAAGGCCGGCCAGAAAGCCATGGCCAAGAACCTCACCAAGTCGTTCATGGACCAGGAGGTGAAGCGCATCAACGACTGGCTGCAAACCCTGGTGGCCGACGAGACCATCCCCGGCGGCAGCGTGTACCTGCACCCGGAATTGAACAGTGTCGAGAAGTACAAGAACGGCACCTGGTTCATCGTCATCGACTACGGCCGCTACGCGCCGAACGAACACATGATTTATCAACTCAACGCCCGCGATGAAATCATCGAGCAGTTCCTGGAGGACGTTCTCTAATGTTTACCAACCGTGTAAGACAGGCCATTGCGGCCACCCTTCAGGGCTTGCCGTTGTCGGCTACCGTCAATTCCTTCACCCCGCCGAAGATTGACTTCGATATGGAACTCATGACCGGCGGGCGCTTCATCGCCGAGGAAATGGCCAAGAGCGCCAAAGTGCTCAACGCCACACTGGAGCTGCAAGGCGCGGGTCCGGAAATCATGCTTGCCCTGGGCGTGCGCCTGGGCGACGACATTTTGCTGAACGTGCGCGAAGCCGGTCAGGACCAGGACGGCAAGACTTACTTCACCTATCACACCATCGGCGGCAAGCTGAAAACGCTGACCGAGGCACCGGTGAAGATGGGCGATAAACCCACCATCACCCTGGAGTTCTCCTGCCGCACCTACAACCGCCTGGAAAACGGCATCCCGGTGATCGACATCGACGTGCGCACCCAGAAATTCGTGCTCAACGGCGTCGACATCCTCGGTGATGCCCGCCGCGCGGTGCTGATGCCGTAAGCCCCTTGCGATTTCTGTAGGAGCTGGCTTGCCTGCGATGCAGGCGACTCGGTGTATCCATTGCACCGAGGCGATGCCATCGCGGGCAAGCCCGGCTCCCACAGTGATCGCGCTGGCCCCGAGAGGTGCGGTGCTTTTCAACAACGTTTGACCAAGGAATTGACTCATGGCCTGGATGCCTCCGCTGCACATCCTGCTGTCCCCGATCACCGCCGACACCGGCGCGACAATCGAGCAGGTGCAACTCAAGCCGCTGTACTACGCCGCGCAAAAAGACGCGCTGGTCCGGGCCGGTGATGACGAGGATGACCAGTTTTTTGAACTGGCGAAACTCGCCACCGGCCTGTCGGAAAAAGAGCTCGACCAGCTCAAGCGCCCGGACTACGTGACCATCGCCCAGTACGTGCATGACATGTCGACCCGTCCGGCCTCGTTCTTCCTGGACGCAGCCCGCGAGCCCAGCGATTCGGCCACCACCGAGCAGGTGAAACTGCTGCTGCCGCTCAACGCCGCCGGCCGCACCCTGACTGCAGTGACCCTGGAAATGCCGGCCCTGCGCGCCACCAAAGTGATGAAAAAACTCACCACGGCCAAAGAGCGCGCCGAGTTCATCACCGCCCATTGCTCCGGTCTGATGATCCCCGACCTGGCGGACCTCACCGTGCCCGACTGGACCGAACTGCAGGAGCGCATCGACGATTTTTTAAATCAACCGGCGGCCTTCTTTCGGAGCGCGACATCGACGTAATCCTCGACGTCGTGCCGCTGGTTTACTCGGTAAACGAAGCGGAAATCCTGGACTGGGAAGTCGGAAAAGCATTACGCCGCTACGACATCGCGATCACTCGCCTTGGCGTCAAACAGGAGTAGAGCGGGATGCACATTAACTATGCGCTGGCGTTTGCCGGGCAGACGTATGACCTGGGGCTTTCGGGCGACGTTTCACCGGCGGCACACGATTTGACTGGGTCTTCTTCCCTTGATGCGGTGCCCGCCGCGCTGACGGACCTTAGCCTGGCACTGGCCAGCGCCAGCCTGGAAATCAACGGCTTGGCCCTGGAGCAGGTGCGGCTGCGCGAGACCCTGGAAACGCTCAACGGCACGTTGTTCATTAACGGCGATTCTCTGGCGGGCAAGACGGCGGATACCGCCTCTCATGCACCGAAAAGCGAACAGAAAGAACCCGCACCGACGACCGATTCCTGGGTGGACAAGGGCCTCAAGGCAGGGGCGGATCTCGGGAAGGATTTGGTTTCGAGCTTCGTTGATACGGCCAAGACCCGGGTGATGGGCAATCTGGTCGATGTGAGCCTCGGCAAGATTCCCGGAGTCGGGAAACTGTTCAAGGACGGGGGGCTTGATAAAGACAAGGGCAAAGGCGGCGACAAGCAATGTTGCCCTGGTACCGCCGGCCTACTTGAAACGGCGGCTGCACAGCTACCCGAAAGCGTTGGAGAGACAGTCCGGAATAAAGACAAGGTTCGCACCCCCGGGAATATGAAGAGGCGGCGCGTCAAGCTTCCCAAACCAGGACAAGCGGTTCCACGTGGACCGGCTGAAGCCATCGATGGCAAGTTGGCGGAGCTCAAGCCGCAACGTCTTCCTCCCTCGGCCAATGCCACGCCCCCGCTCAATGCAATGGGCCAGCCGCTTGCTCCGGTCTCGGTCAAACAGGCGGCTCAGGCGTCGACCAGTCTCTCTGGCAATTCGTTTGCCTCCTACGCGGCGCCGCCGGCAAATCGGCCTATGGCGCGCGGTTCGAGCAAAGATCTCGCCGCGAGTTTGTCAGGAGCGTTTGCCAAGCTGGAATCGGCAGGCACCCGCCGTCTCGGGCCGTTGAAGTACGTCGACACCGCCATGGATGTGGTCCAGGGCGTACGCAATGGCGATGCAAAAGCTGTTGCCTCCGGCCTCAGCACCGCGGGCGGTGCCTGGGCAGGAGCTTCCGCCGGCGCCGCTATCGGCACCCTGATTTTCCCCGGTGTCGGCACTGCTCTCGGTGGTGCAATCGGTGGTTTGCTTGGCAGTGAGGCGGGTGCCTGGCTCGGTGAAAAACTGTTCGGTCCAAGTGATCGCTTGCCCGCACCCAATGCGGTGAGCAAGGAACTCAACAGTGCCCGCACGGACAATGTCCAGGTCACGATTGCCCCGAGTATCCAGATCACCGGCGTCAACCCCGCTGACGCTCAGCAAGTCGTCAACCAGGTGATTCAGGCCCTGCAATTCCAATGCATGCCGATGGTCACTGACACGCTGGGTATCCGGCGCAACGCAGCACTGGCCGATCCAGGAGGTGATTGATGCGACAACAAATGGTACTCGGCGATTTCATCTTTGGCCTGTCCCGGGGCTTTACCTATTCCTCGCTGGTGCGTAACAGCGACGGCGGCTGGAGTGACCTGATGATTATTGCCAGCAAGCCCCAGTCGCGACAAAACGGTCAGAAACTGGAAAAACTCACGTTCAGCGGCACGGCCATGTACGCCGTCGGCATGCAGCGCCTCGACGAACTGCGCGCGCTGCAAAATGCGCGGGTGCCGTTGCCCCTGGTCGATGGTGTCGGGCGCAACTGGGGCCTGTGGCGGATTAATACTGTCGTGGAAACCCAGGGCAATGTGATCGATGACGGCACCGCCATGGTCATGACCTGGACCCTGGAACTGGAGGAATTCGTCAATGCGTAGAGCCCGAAGTATTGCCGGTGATTCGGTCAACCTGTTGCTCTATCGCGAGCTAGGACGATGCGATGACGCAGCTGAAGAAACCCTTTGGCGCCAGAACCCCGGCCTCGCAGAGTACGGCCCGGTGTTGCCAGCCGGTGTGTGGGTAAGTGTGCCCGAACTGGAGTCGCGGCCAACGGCCGTGCGCCCCGTTTCGGCTTGGGATTAAGGAGGCAGCATGGCCCAGGGATTTACCCCGATCGTGGAGTTTTACGGCGCCAATGCGGCGCTGCTCAATCAACGCCTGATGCACTGGAGCCACACCGACGCGGCGGGCATTGAGTCCGACCGACTTGAACTGACCCTCAATATCGAGGGCCTGGAAGGCCTGCCGAGTCTCAGTGGAAAAATCGGCTTGCGAGTCGGGTACCAGGAGTCGGGGCTGGTGGAAAAAGGCGAGTTCGTCGTCACCCAGCGAACCCCGGTGCTGTTCCCCATGCGCCTGATGATCGTCGCCACGGCGGCGCCCTTCAGCGTGGTCGACCAAACAGGCTACCGTCAGCGCCGATCTGCCAGTTATGGGCCGACGACCTTGGGGACGTTGTTTCGCCAACTGGTGGGTCGTCACGGTTATTCACCCCGTGTGGCGCCGTCTTTGGAAGGGATCGCGATTCCCCATATCGACCAGTCCAACGAAAGCGACATGGCCTTTATCACACGCCTCGCCAAGCGTTACTGCGCGGTCAGCAAGCCGATCAACGAGCTGTATGTGCTGGCTGAAAGTGGTCAGGTCAAATCGCTGTCCCTCCAGCAACTGCCGGAAGTGAAATTATCCATCACGGCTGACAATCGCCCCGGTGACCAGGCCTTTATCACCGCCAGGCTCGATGAGAAATCCCGGGCGAAATACGAGGGTAGCCGCGTCGCCTGGTGGGATGCGCCGGCGGGCAAGCAGCGCGTGGTTCAGGTCGGCAATGCCCCGTTCAAAACCTTGCGCCAACGCTGCCAGAACGAAGCGGAAGCGCGTGCCGTGGCCGAAGGTGAGCTGCGCCGTGTTGGCCGTGAAGATTTGCAGTTGCTGATCGATTGCCCCGGCAACCCGTTGCTATCCGCCGAAGGCTTGCTGCTGCTGGATGAAACCTGGCCGTCGTACATGCAGGGACGTTGGTCGATCAGCAAGGTGACTCACGTTGGCGACCCGGCGACGGGGTATCGAAGTTCGATTGTTGCTGGCGGGTTGTCTGTCTAGCCGCGCCCCCTCAACCAAACCCGCTCCCGAGCGGGTTTTTTATTGCCCGGTGAACCCATGAAGATCACCCCGTTACTGAATCACCTGCGTGATCACTGCCAAGGCTTCAACCAACAGATCCATGCCGGCCTTGATCTCGATGCCCTGCAAACCCTGCCTGACGCACCTGCTGCGGTCATCACGCCGATCGCCGACGAAGCCGCTGCCAACAGCTCACAAAACACCACCCGACAAACCCTGCGCGAGCATTTCGGCGTGGTGCTGGTACTCGATCTGGCGGACGGCCAACAAGCCATGGCGATGGACCAACTCCACGCCCTGCGCGCCGAAGTCTGGCGTGCCCTGGTGGGTTTCAGGCCCGAGCGTTTCTACGAACCCATCCAGTACGAAGGCGGCGACTGGCTGCTGTTGACGAAAACCCGCGGGCTGTACCGGCTGCGCTTTTTCGCCGAGTTCCAACTGGGACGCAACCTCAGCACACAGCCAGCCGAAACCTGGCCCGAGCTTGAGCTGGACGCTTTGCCGTCCTTCACCGGGGTGACGGTGCGGGTCGATGCCATCGACCCGGCCGACCCCAATCTGCAACGCCCAGGCCCCGACGGGCGCCTGGAAATGACCTTTTCTGCCGAGGTAAAACCATGAGCAAACGCATCACCGTACTGCCGGTTTCCGGCCGTGCCGTACCTGACCCGGAGGCGGGCGATCTGCTGCCGGCCGAAGGTCGCGAAGTCCCGGACAACGCCTGGTGGCGTCGACGTCTGGCCGATGGCGACATCACCACCAAAGCCGTCAAGGCGGCAAAACTACAGGGAGCCAAATAATGGCGATTGGATTCAGTCATATTCCGGCGGACATTCGTGTGCCGCTGTTCTACGCCGAGATGGACAATTCGGCGGCCAATAGCGCGTCGTCGGCCTTGCGCCGGCTGATCGTGGCCCAGGTCAACGACAACGTCACCAGCCCGGAAATCGGCAGCCTGGTGCTGGTGTCGAGCGCGGCCATGGCCAAGCGCATCGGTGGCCAGGGTTCGATGCTGGCGTCGATGTACGAGACGTTCCGCAAGAGTGACCCGGTGGGCGAGATCTGGTGCCTGCCGCTGCACAGCACCGAAGGCAGTGCCGCCAAGGCGGATCTCAAGCTGACCGGCACCGCGAACCAGGGCGGCATTCTCAGCCTGTACGTCGGCGGCACCCGGGTTCAAGCGACCGTGATCAATGGCGCCACGGCGGCCGTTGCCGCCACCGCCCTGGCGCTGAAAATCAACGCCAGCGCCGACCTGCCGGTGAGTGCGGTAGCCGCCGATGGCACTGTCACCCTGACCGCCAAATGGACCGGTGAGAGTGGTAACGACATCAGCCTGCAGCTCAACCGTTTGGGCCAGAGCAGCGGCGAGCAAATTCCCGACGGCCTGACCGCCGTGATCGGCAAAATGGCGGCGGGCGCCGGTGTACCGGACCAACTCGCAGCGCTGGCGGCACTGGGCGACGAGCCGTTTGAATTCATCTGCATGCCCTGGGCCGACACCACCAGCCTCAACGCCTGGCAAGCGGTGATGGATGACAACAGCGGTCGCTGGTCGTGGGCCAAGCAACTGTTCGGCCACGTCTATACCGCAAAGCGCGGCACCATCGGCACTCTGGTGGCGGCCGGGCAAGGGCGTAACGACCAGCACGTGACCATCCAGGCCATGGAGCCGGGCGTGCCGCAACCGTTCTGGGTTCAGGCCGCTGCATTGGCCGCGCGCACCGCGGTGTTTATCTCCGCCGATGCCAGCCGTCCGACCCAAAGCGGCAGCCTGCCAGGCCTCGACCCGGCCGACGCCAGCGAGCGCTTCACCCTGACCGAGCGCCAATCGCTGCTCAACTACGGCATCGCCACGGCTTACTACGAAGGCGGCTACGTGCGCATTCAGCGGGCGATCACCACCTACCAGAAGAACGCCTTCGGCCAGGCGGACAACTCCTACCTGGACAGCGAAACCCTGCACCAGTCGGCCTTTATCGTGCGCCGCCTGCAAAGCGTGATCACCAGCAAGTACGGGCGCCACAAACTCGCGGCTGACGGCACGCGCTTTGGCGCCGGCCAGCCGATCGTGACCCCGAGCACTATTCGCGGTGAGCTGATCGCCCAGTACGCCAAGCTGGAACTGGAAGGCCATGTGGAGAACGCCGAACTGTTCGCCGAGCACCTGATTGTCGAGCGTGACAGCCAGGACCCAAGCCGGGTCAACGTGCTGTTCCCGCCCGATTACGTCAATGGGCTGCGGGTGTTTGCGCTGCTCAACCAGTTCCGTTTGCAGTACGACGCGGCGGTGTAACCCCCGCGCTTTTCGCAACTGATTCCAGCCCGCCGCGTGCGGGCTTATTTTTGGGAGAAACATCATGGGTCAACTGATTGCGGGCACCTGCTACGTCAAAGTGGACGGCGCTCAACTGACCATCAACGGCGGCTGCGAAGCACCGTTGATGGCCGTCAAACGGGAAACTGTGGTGCCGGGTTTCTATAAGGAAACCGACATCACCCCGTCCTTCAAAGTCACCGCACTGCACACGCCGGACTTTCCGCTCAAGCAGCTGATCGCGGGCACCGACATGACCGTCACCTGCGAATTCAACAACGGCAAAGTCTACGTGCTGGCCGGTGCCTACCTGGTGGAAGAACCGGTGGCCAAGGGCGACGATGCCGTGATCGAGCTGAAATTCGAAGGCATCAAGGGGACCTGGCAATGAGCGATACGGTGAAGCTGCAAGTGGCCATCGAGGCCCACGGCGAGCCACTGGCCGAACTCACCCTGCGCCGCCCGACGGTGCAGGAAGTGCGGGCGATCAAGGCGCTGCCGTACAAGATCGACAAGGGCGAAGACGTGAGTCTGGATCTCGACGTGGCCGCCAAGTACATCGCGGTGTGCGCGGGTATTCCGCCGTCGTCGGTCAACCAACTCGACCTGGTGGACTTCAACGCGCTGAGCTGGGCCGTCGCCGGTTTTTTCATGAGTGCGGCGCAGGCACCGTCGCCGAGCTGATTGCGGTGGCCTATGACCTGGCCTGGTTCTGGAAGGTTGACCCTGAACAGATGCTGGCCAGGCCTTTGGATACGCTCCGGGAATCCCTGGAGCATGCGCAACGGATCAATGCGATGCAGCAGGTGCAGTGATGGCAGAAGCTCAGAAAGTAGAAAGTACCGCCGTGCGCCTGACCGGCATCGACCAGCTGTCGCCCAAGCTTGCTGCGTTGCAGGCCACCGTCGGGCGCTTCCGGCAGAACCTGGAGCAGACCGGCCTCGGCAAGCTGGACATCGCTGGTTTGGTGAAGGGCGGCGGGCTGGCGGCGCCGTTTGTCAGCGGTATCAAATCGGCATTGGCGTTCAAGGCTGAGGTCGGCGGGGTGAGTGCCGCCGTGGGGCAGGGCGTTACCGAAGCGGCGGCGCAGGGGATGAAGGATTTCAACGCGTCGCTGGACAAGGTCTCGGTGGCTTTCGGTACCGCACTGTTGCCGGCCGTCACGGCGGTGGTGGTCGGGCTGGAGCCGTTGCTGGCGTCGGTGGCCCAGGTGCTCACTGAAAATCCGCAACTGGTGCAGGGCCTGGCTGCCGGCGCGGTGGCGTTTACCGCGATACAGGCGGCCGTCACCGGCGTGTCTCAGGCACTCGGCTTGATGCAACTGGTGCTCAGCGCCAATCCGATTGTGCTGGTTGCCGTCGGCATTGCGGTGGCCGCGGGATTGATCGTCGCCAACTGGAAGCCGATATCGGCGTTTTTTGTCGGGCTTGGCGAGCGCGTGATGTCGGCGATTGGAACCCTGGGCGAGTTTTTTCAGACGGTCTTTGCGTTTCGTCCGCTGGAACAACTGATGCGCCTGTGGGGGCCGATCACTGGTTTTTTTGCCGCGCTTTGGGACTTGCTCAAGGCGCTCAGCGTGCCGGTGGTCGAGTTCATGAAGAGCCTGTTCAGTTGGTCACCCTTGGGGCAAATCATTGCCAACTGGGGCGTGATCAGCGGGGTGTTTGCGGCGATCTGGAGTGACTTCAAGCTCACCGCGCTGGCGGCCTTCACCGTCGTCAGCAGTTACTTTGACTGGTCACCCCTGGACAAGATCTCTGCCGTCTGGGGCACCGTAACCGGTGCATTTGCCTCGATCTGGAGCGATATCAAGTTGCAGGCCCAGGATGCCTTTGTGGTGTTGAGTGGCCTGTTCGACGACTGGCATCCGATGGAACAGCTCGAAGCCCTGTGGGCACCGGTACTGAGTTGGTTCACCGAGTTGTCGGAGAAGCTTGCGGTGATCACCGCGCCGATTCGCAAGCTGTTTGATGGTGGGCTGGGTGAAGCGATCAACCGGGCTACCGGCAGTGTGGTGGAGTTGACCACTGAGCAGCAGGCGCGCAATGCCGAAAGCGCGCGTAATCCATCCTGGTTTCGCAAGGGGCCTGAGTTGATTTCGCCGCTGGCGTCCAGCTCCAGTTCGCTGCTGCAACAAACCGCCGCCAACAACCGCACCCAGCTCAATGGCGACCTGCGGGTGAGTTTCGACAATGCTCCGGCCGGCCTGCGGGTCGACCAACCCAGCACCAACCAACCCGGCCTGAGTGTCACCCCGCGTGTCGGCTACCGTTCCCTGTCCCTTGGAGGCTCCAATGAGCTGGCGTGATCGTTTGTTGCCGGCGTCGTTTCGTGGCGTCGGGTTTTGGGTCGACCAGGCAAAAGTCCCGGTCGGCAAGAAGGGCCAGTTGCACGAATACCCTCAGCGCGACCTGCCGTTCTTTGAAGGGCTCGGCCAGCAATCCAGGGTGCATGAGCTGACGGCGTTTGTGGTGGGCGAGGATTGCCTGGAACAACGCGACAAGCTGCTCAAGGCCCTGGAGGAGGGCGCCGGTGAGCTGGTGCACCCTTGGCTTGGACGGTTGCAGGTCAAGGTCGGCGAATGCGAGATGACCCAGACCCGTCAGGACGGCGGGCTGGTGACATTTGCCCTGAAGTTCTATCCCGACGAACCCTTGAAGTTTCCCACGGCAGCGGTCAATACCCGCCAGTTGTTGCTGGTGTCGGCCGACAGTTTGCTGGGTTCGGCAGTACTGCGTTTTGAGCAGGCCGTCGCGCTGGTGAAGCAGGCGCGGGTGGGCATCCAGGCGTTGCGCAATGGCCTGGCAGAGGTTTACCAGGTGATTGAGCAGCAGTTTGCCCCACTGATTCAGTTGTATGGCGACCTGAATGCCTTGGTCAAAGCCATCAAGGAAGTGCCCAAGGAATTGAGCGCCGAGTTCAAGGGCTTGCTCGGCGATGTGAAGGAGCTGAAGGCGTTTGCCCGCACGGGTTATCGCGGCATGTTGGCCGACCTCTCGCAGCAGGTGGAAGCGGCTCGGAATATCGACGTGCCAAAGCTGACCACTGGCAAGGACAGCGTGGCCTCCGTGCAGGCCACCGCCAATCTGGTACAGGATGCGTTGTGGGTGAAGATCGCCCATTGGCTGGCGGATGTACCGGTGGCGACCAAAGCGGTGACCCTCAGCACTACGCCGTCCCTGGCGCAACAGGCGGCACAGCCGGTGCAGCGCCGTGAAGTGCCGGTGGCTGACGATGTGCTGGTGCTGCGTGACCTTCTGAACGAAGCCATGTGGCAGTCCGCATTGAAGGCCGACGTCGGGCACTACGTTGCACTGAACGACTTGCGCCAACAGATGTTTACGCATCTGACGGCGGTGGCTTCGTCTGGTGTACGGCTGGTCAACCTGACGCCGATGCGCAGCATGCCGGCCCTGGTGTTGGCTTATCAGCGCTTTGGTGATGCGACGCGAGTGGGCGAGGTGGTGCAGCGCAATCGGGTGGCGCATCCGGGCTTCCTGCCGCCTGCCGACCTGCAAGTGGTCAGGGAGTAACCCATGAACGATCTGGACAATGCCGTCACCCTGACCGTTGACGGCCTGGACTATGGCGGCTGGAAAAGCGTCGAAATCAGCGCCGACCTGGAACGCCAGTTTCGCACCTTCACCCTCAACATCACCTGGCAATGGCCCGGGCAAACCCTGGCGGTTCCCATCAAACCGGGTGCCCGCTGCCAGGTACGGATCGGTTGCGACCTGGTGCTCACCGGCTTTGTGTTCAAGGTGCCGGTCAGCTATGACGGCAAACAGATCAGCCTGAGTATCGAGGGCGGTTCGCTGACCCAGGACCTGGTGGACTGCGCCGCGATCAACCAGCCCGGTCAGTGGCGTGGGCAAAGTGTGCTGAGCATCGTGCGTGCACTGACGGCTACCTATGGCGTCGAGGTGCTCAGCGAGATTGCCGAGACCACGCGTTTGCATACCCACAGCATCGTGCCCGGTGAGACGGTATTTCAATCCATCGACCGCTTGCTGACGTTGTATCGGGTGTTCTCCACCGACGATGCAGACGGACGCCTGGTGTTGGCATTGCCCGGCAGTGCCGGGCGCGCAAATGACAGCCTGGAGCTGGGCAAGAACATCCTTTCGGCGAATGCTCCGAGGGACTTTGGCTCGGTGTTTTCCGAGTACCGGGTCATCGGCCAGCACAAGGGCGATGATCAGAAAAGCGCGACGGCGGTGAGTGAGGTTTCAGGCATTTCCCGGGATGAAAAAGCCACGCGAAAACGCGTCACGGTGATCAGCGAACCGACGCAGTTGACGCCTGAGTTGGCCCAGCAACGCGCCGACTGGGAGCGCTCCACCCGCACTGGCAAAGCCCTGACCACCACCTACACCGTGCAAGGCTGGCGGCAGTCCAACGGCGATCTGTGGCGCCACAACCTGTTGGTGCGAGTGATCGATCCGGTGCTGGGTTTCGACCAGGACTTGCTGATCTCCAGGATTACTTATTCGCTTTCCGAGCAAGGTTCGATCACCACCCTGCAGGTGGCGCCGCCGTCCACCTTTGATGCCAATCCGTTGCCCTCTGCTTAACCCCCAAGGAATTTCCATGAGCCTACTGACTCGCCTGCTGGCGCGCGGCACTGTCGTGCTCGCCCACTCGGCCACCAAGCTGCAATCGCTGCAAATGCGCCTGACCGCAGGCGAAGTGAACGACGACATGGAGCACTTCGAACCCTACGGTTTCACCAGCAACCCGTTGGCCGGTGCTGAAGGCATCGCCACATTTCTGGGCGGCGACCGTTCCCATGCCATCGTGTTGGTGGTGGCTGACCGGCGCTATCGGTTGCAGTCCCTGGCACCGGGTGAAGTGGCGATCTACACCGACGAAGGCGACAAGGTTCACTTCAAGCGCGGGCGGGTGATCGACATTGAAACCGCCACCCTGAACATCCGCGCCAGCAGTGCCGTGAACATTGATACGCCGACCCTGACCCAGAGCGGCAAGATCATCTCCCAGGGCGACCAGATTGCCGGCGGTATCAGCCAGATCCGGCACGTGCATGTGGGCGTACAGCCGGGCAATGGCCAGACCGGCGCGCCGGCGGGAGGCCAGTGATGTTTGTCTCCGACAACCTGAAAAATGCCCTGACCCGTTCGGTGATGATCAGCCTGTTCACCTGGCGCCGTGCCGCGCCGGACGATGCCGTTGACGATGACGAGCGCTTCGGCTGGTGGGGCGACAGTTTTCCCAGCGTGGCCGACGACCGTATCGGCTCAAGGCTGTGGCTGCTGCGCCGGGTCAAGCTGACCCGCCAGACGCAACTGGACGCCGAATTCTATGCCCGCGAAGCCCTGCAATGGCTGATCCACGACGGGCATTGCAGCGCCATCGAAGTCCTCAGTGAACGCCTCGACGCCCAGCGCCTCAGCCTGCGCACGCAGCTGACCCTGGCCGACGGCGAGCGCCTGGACATCAACCCTGATAACAGTTGGCAGGTGATCTATGCCGTTTGAAACCCCTTCGCTGCCGGTGCTGATCAAACGCACCCAAAGCGACCTGGCCAGCGATTCGCTGCGCCAGTCCGATGCCCAGGTTCTGGCGCGTACCCTGAGTGGTGCGGCGTTCGGCCTGTACGGTTATCTCGATTGGATCGCTGAGCAGATCCTGCCGGATACCGCTGATGAATCCACCCTGGAGCGCATTGCCGCGTTGCGCTTGAACCAGGCGCGCAAGGCTGCGGTGGCGGCCACTGGCAGCGTGAGTTTTACCGCCGCGGCGGGCGCGGTGCTGGATGTGGACACGGTGCTGCAAGCCAGTGATGGGCGCAGCTTCAAAGTCACTGCTGCCGGCACGACCCACGCCGGCCTCAACACCACCACGGTGCAGGCGATTGATGCCGGCACTCTGGGCAACGCTGATGCTGGGTTGAGCCTGATCGCGGTGCAGCCGCTGCAAGGCATTGGCTCGACCTTTACCGTGCTGGCGCCGGGGCTGACCGGCGGTGTGGCGCGAGAAACATTGGAGTCGCTGCGGGCGCGGGTGATTCGTTCCTACCGGGTTATTCCCCAGGGCGGTTCGGCGCAGGATTACGAGACATGGTCACTCGAAGTGCCCGGGATTACCCGAGCGTGGTGTCGCGGAAATTACCTCGGGCCGGGGACGGTGGGGGTGTTCGTGATGCGTGATGACGACCCGCAACCGATCCCGAATGCAGCGCAGTTGGCGCAGGTGCAAGCCCATATCGAACCGCTGCGGCCGGTGACGGCTGATGTGTATGTGTTGGCGCCCGTGATGAAGCCGGTGGCTTATCAGCTGCGGCTGACACCCGACACCAGCGCCGTGCGTGCGGCGGTCGAGGCGCAACTGCGGGACTTGCACAACCGTGAGGCGGGGCTGGGTGAGACCTTGTTGCTGACCCATATCGCCGAAGCCATCAGCACTGCGACCGGTGAGACCGATCACACACTGACAAGCCCGCTGGCGGACGTTACGGCAGCGACGAATCAGTTGCTGGTGTTCGGAGGTATCACATGGCTGGAGTAAGGACCGCTGGCCAGTATCAAGAACAACTGATCGCCTTGTTGCCCAGCGGTCCGGCCTGGGATCTGGAGACGGTGCCGCAGTTGGAGACGGTGCTCAAAGGCATCGCCGAAGAACTCACGCGCATCGACGCCCGGGCCTGCGACCTGCAAAACGAAATGGACCCGGTGACGGTCAGCGAACTGGTGCCCGAGTGGGAAAGGGTGATGCAACTGCCCGACCCTTGCCTGGGCTTGAGTCCGCTGTACGACGACCGTCGCCTGGCAGTGCGTCGACGCCTGTTGGCGGTGGGCAGCCAGCGCGCCGCGTACTACATCGAAATCGCCCGCAGCCAGGGCTATCCGGACGCCAGTGTCACTGAGCATCGCGCCCCGCGCATGGGCCGCTCGCGCTTCGGCGCCGCGCATTTCGGCACCTGGCAGGCGCACTTCATGTGGACCCTCAACACCGGTGGACGCCAGCACCTGGGCCGACGGTTTGGGGCGAGTTATTGGGGGGAGCGGTTTGGCGTCAACCCGGGGAATGCCCTGGAGTGCCTGATTCATCGCAGCGCACCTGCTCATACGCAGGTGCACATCAATTATGACTAGAGGGTAGAAGCGTGGATTATCCAAAGAGTGTGCCCAGCGTTGGGCTGGTGAATGGCAAGTTTGTGGATGAAAACCCGGTGACGGGGACGCCGGGGAGTTTGATTCCGGCGGCGTGGGGGAATGGGGTTACGCAGGAGATTTTGAATGTGCTGGCGGCGGCGGGGATTGTTCCGGATGAGGCGAAGACCGATCAGTTGGCGCAGGCGCTTAGCGTTTTGAGTGATTGGTTGAAGTTGAAGAATAAGCCGACGACGTTGGCGGGGTATGGAATCACCGATGCAATGCCAGCGGGGGCGGGCGGTCTTCTTTCTGTTGCTTCTATTGTCCAGGGCAAGGTATCTGATCTTCCTGCTAATCAGTTCATCGCAGCCGGCGACGCCACGACCGATAAACCTGTTGCGGTGAGTTATGGCGCTGGCTTGCATATAAAGTACCCCGATCGAAAGTATGGCTTTGATCTCCTTTCAGGCGTTACGGGGGAGTGGTTTGGTATGCGCAAGCTTGCTGAAGATGGCAGTGGAGCATGGCGTATGCTGTGGCATGACGGGAATTTCAATCCGGCAGCCAAAGCAGATAAAGCAACATCGCTGGCGGGATATGGAATTACTGATGCATTAGTGGTTGGGGGCACCAGCCGTCAACGACCTATCTTATCCGCGCAAGTCTTGGGAGAACTTGGCAATGGTGTTGGTGGTGCGTTGGAAATTCGTGAGGCGCAGGAAGTCAGTAATAGCCAGACCGGTTTTGACTATGCACCGCGAATCCTATTCCACTGGGCGGGGCTGATTGCCAGGTCTTTAGCTATGAACTCTGCGGGCGAACTCATGTGGGGATCACAGACAGCTTGGACTTCCGGGAATTTTGACCCTACGCGTAAAGCGAACGTGGCTACTACGCTGGCGGGTTACGGGATTACCGATGCGCTGTCAGCTTCCAGCTTTTTAAAACCAGTAGCTGGGCAATGGATTTCGTTGGGCGGTGCGATCCCGGCCGGCGGAACTTGGGCCTATTTCTGTGCCAATTACAACGGCAATGGTCAGGCACTTGGGGGCAGCAGCGGCGTGGTCGCTGGAGGCACCGCAGTGGGTAACGGAAATAGCGTCGGTTTTGCATGGAGGATTCAGTAATGGATAACGAACAACGTCCCGAGCAGTACAACATAGAGGACATCTATCTTAAAAAAGACGGTAGTTACTTAGTCACCTTGGACGGCTATCCCTACCATGTGACTGAAGCAGAAACACCGGAAGTTTATCGCGCAGTGCGTTTATTGATTGATTCGGGTGAGCGGTGCCAGGAGCACATTGACCCCGTCATTTCCGATGCTGAAGTCCAGGCAAATGAGCGCATGTGGCGTGATTCGGAAATTCAGCGCATCAGTTGGGTGCGCGATCGTCATCGTGATCAGTTGGACATGGGATTGAAAACCACGCTTTCTGCTGAGCAGTTCAAAGAGTTGCTCAAATACACTCAAGCATTGCGTGACTGGCCCCAGGCTGAGAGCTTCCCCTCGATAGCCAAACGGCCCGCTGGATTGCCTTGGTTGGTCGCTGTTGCTCAGTAAATGTCTGGGCGTGTGAGAGTAAAAAACGATGCTGATAACACTCCCTCAGCTTATCCAAGTAATGCCTGGAGCCCGCCTTAGAGCGGGCATTTTTTTAGCTTCTTTAAATGAGGCTATTACGCTTTACCAGATCACCACCCCCAAACGCATCGCCGCCTTCCTCGCCCAAATTGGCCACGAATCCGGCGAACTGCGTTACGTACGTGAATTGGGCAGCGATCAATACCTCAGCAAATACGACACCGGCACCCAGGCAGCCCGCCTGGGCAACACACCCGAAGCCGATGGCGACGGCCAGAAGTATCGTGGCCGTGGCCTGATCCAGATCACCGGACGGCGCAACTACCAGGCGTGCAGCCAGGCGTTGTTCGGTGATGAGCGTCTGTTGCAGCAACCGGAGTTGCTGGAGCAGCCGCAATGGGCGTGCGAATCCGCCGCGTGGTTTTGGCAGAGCAATGGCTTGAACGAGCTGGCCGACAACGACCAGTTCACCACCATCACCCGGCGCATCAATGGCGGCCTTAATGGGCTGGATAACCGTCTGCAGTTGTGGGCGCGGGCAAAGGCGGTGCTATGGGCTTCCTGACGTCGTACCGGCTGCTTGGCTTTTTGCTGTTGTTGGCGGTTTCGGCGGCAGTTGCATGGCAGGTACAGGCTTGGCGGTACGGCACGCAACTGGAGCGACTCGGGGCTATGTACGCCGAAGCGCAAAGCCAGCAACAACAGGCCGAACAGGACAAACGGCTGGCACTGGAGCAACAACTCAGTGCCAGCGACCAACAACACGCCCGGGAGCTTTCCGATGCACAACGTGATCAGGCTCACCTGCGGGATCGCCTGGCCACTGCTGATGTGCGGTTGTCAGTCCTTCTCGACGCCAGCGACCCCGCCAACCGCTGCGCAATGCCAGCCACCGCCGCCCCCGGCAGCCTGGTTCATGCAGCCCCGCGAGCCCGACTTGACCCGGCGCATGCTCAACGAATTATCGCCATCACCGACGACGGCGATAACGCAATGATTGCTTTGCGTGCCTGCCAGGCGTATGTCCGAGCCGTCGCGCGTTAGTCTCTTGTAACTTGCATGGCCCATGGGCTCCTGTAGGGTAGGCAAACGCCCGCCCATCCCAGGAGACGACCGTGAAGGAAATTACTCAACTCGCCGCTGAACTTGGCCGACGCTTGCAGGTTCTGAATGCCCACGTCACCACAGCCGAGTCCTGTACCGGCGGCGGTATCGCCGAGGCGATCACGCGGATTCCCGGGAGTTCGGCCTGGTTCGAGGCCGGGTACGTCACGTATTCCAATCGCCAGAAGACCCGGCAGTTGAATGTGCCGGAAGCCCTGTTCCCGAAAGTCGGGGCCGTCAGCCGCGAAGTGGTGGAAGCCATGGTCCGCGGCGCCCAGGAGAAAAGCCTGGCGCGTTTTGCCGTGGCGGTCAGCGGCGTGGCCGGCCCCGATGGCGGTTCGCCGGACAAGCCGGTGGGCACCGTATGGCTGGCCTTTGGGGTTGGCGATGAGGTCAGCGCCGAGCTCGAACACTTCCCCGGCAACCGCGATGAAGTCCGCCGACAAACGGTAAAGGCCGCGCTAGAGGGCTTGTTGCGACGAGCTGCAGCAGAAATAGAAAATCAGGGGTAGGCGATCACGGATCTTTGTGGAACAATACTGTCTACTTATACAGGTGTTGGCCGCCAGGCCTTATTGATTACGTGAGGACTTTAATGGACGACAACAAGAAGAAAGCCTTGGCTGCGGCCCTGGGTCAGATCGAACGTCAATTCGGCAAGGGTGCCGTAATGCGTATGGGCGATCACGACCGTCAGGCGATCCCGGCTATTTCCACTGGCTCTCTGGGTCTGGACATCGCGCTCGGCATTGGCGGCCTGCCAAAAGGCCGTATCGTTGAAATCTACGGTCCTGAATCTTCCGGTAAAACCACCCTGACCCTGTCGGTGATTGCCCAGGCACAAAAAATGGGCGCTACCTGTGCGTTCGTCGATGCCGAGCACGCCCTGGATCCTGAATACGCCGGCAAGCTGGGCGTCAACGTTGACGACCTGCTGGTTTCGCAACCGGACACCGGTGAGCAAGCGCTGGAAATCACTGACATGCTGGTGCGCTCCAATGCCATCGACGTGATCGTGGTCGACTCCGTGGCAGCCCTGGTACCCAAGGCTGAAATCGAAGGCGAAATGGGCGACATGCACGTGGGCCTGCAAGCCCGCCTGATGTCCCAGGCCCTGCGTAAAATCACCGGTAACATCAAGAACGCCAACTGCCTGGTGATCTTCATCAACCAGATCCGGATGAAGATCGGCGTGATGTTCGGCAGCCCGGAAACCACCACCGGTGGTAACGCGCTGAAGTTCTACGCTTCGGTCCGTCTGGACATCCGCCGTACCGGCGCGGTGAAGGAAGGTGACGAGGTTGTGGGTAGCGAAACCCGCGTTAAAGTCGTGAAGAACAAGGTGGCTCCGCCGTTCCGTCAGGCCGAGTTCCAGATTCTCTACGGCAAGGGTATCTACCTGAACGGCGAGATGATCGACTTGGGCGTGCTGCACGGTTTCGTTGAGAAGTCCGGTGCCTGGTATGCCTACAACGGCAGCAAGATCGGCCAGGGCAAGGCCAACTCGGCCAAGTTCCTTGCGGATAACCCGGATGTTGCCGCTACGCTCGAGAAGCAGATCCGCGACAAGCTGCTGACCCCGGCACCTGACGTCAAGGCTGCCGCAAACCGCGAGCCGGTTGAAGAAGTGGAAGAAGTCGACACTGACATCTGAAGCAAACGATGAGTGTTGTCCTCGATACACCCGTCGCCGTAAGGCGCACTGCAATGGACCTGCTCGCACGGCGCGAGCACGGTCGAGTCGAGCTGACGCGTAAGCTGCGTCAGCGCGGCGCAGATCCCGAGATGATCGACGCAGCCCTTGACCGTTTGACGGAAGAAGGACTGCTGTCGGAATCCCGTTACCTCGAAAGTTTTGTCTCCTACCGAGCCCGATCCGGCTATGGCCCTGCGCGAATTCGTGAAGAGCTGAGCCAGCGCGGCCTGCAACGTGCTGATATCGAACTCGCTTTGCGTGAGTCGGGCATCAACTGGCAGGCGCAATTGGAAGATACCTGGCGGCGCAAGTTTGCCGGTCATCTGCCGATTGATGCGCGGGAGCGGGCGAAGCAAGGTCGCTTCCTGAGTTATCGCGGTTTTTCGATGGAGATGATCAGCCGCTTGTTGAGCGGTAAGGATCTGTATGACTAAGCCAACTGAGCGCTTGGTCCAGGCCATATAGAGATCATATGTGGGAGCTGTCGAGCCTTGGCGAGGCTGCGATGGGATCGCCTCGGTGTACCTGAGAGCCCGCAGCGCCTGCATCGCAGCCTCGCCAAGGCTCGACAGCTCCCACACTAAATGTGTGTGGCTTGTTCAGGCACAGTTAAAACAAAAAGGCCCGCTATGAAAATAGCGGGCCTTTTTGCGTTTCAGGGGCAGATCACGCCGTCTCCGTCACCCGCTGCTGCGTTTTTCCCTGGGCCTGGGCCCAGTTCTCCGGCAAGTTGATGTAATCCACCAACTCACGCAACCGTCCCTGATCGCGCCCGTTGAAGTTGAACACCAGCCGCGTCAGATGGCTGAAGCTTGGCTCATCATGCTCTTCACCGGTGTAGGCGATTTGTTGGAAGTCGCCACTCAGTCGCAGGCTGGCAAACGCTTCTTGCAGGTGAGCCAGTGCACGGTCACTCAACGGATGATGCATGCGAATCACAAACTGGCGCTTGAGCCAGCGAGTGGAGTGGAAGTTGGCATAGAACTGATTGATCTCCTCTACTGCCTCTTCAGCGCTGTACACCAGGCGTACCAGCTTGAGGTCGGTGGGCAGGATGTAGCGATTGGCCTCCAGCTGGCTGCGGATAAAGTCCAGGGCGCCTTGCCAGAAGCTGCCGCCGGGTGCATCCAGCAGCACCACCGGAACCAGCGGGCTTTTGCCGGTCTGGATCAGGGTCAACACTTCCAGCGCTTCATCCAGGGTGCCAAAACCGCCCGGACACAAGATCAAGGCGTCGGCTTCCTTGACGAAGAACAGCTTGCGGGTAAAGAAGAAGTGGAAGGACAGCAGGTTCTCGGTGCCATCGATGGTCGGGTTGGCATGCTGTTCAAAGGGCAGGGTGATGTTGAACCCCAGGCTGTGTTGCAGGCCGGCACCTTCGTGGGCCGCCGCCATGATGCCGCCGCCACCGCCGGTGATCACCATCAGGTCCGAGCGTGCCAGCACCGCGCCCACTTCCCGGGCCAATGCGTACAGCGGGCTTTCCACCGGCGTGCGCGCCGAGCCGAACACCGTGACTTTGCGTCGCCCCTTGAACTGTTCGAGCACGCGGAAGGCGTGGTCCAGTTCGCGGATTGCTTGCAGGGTGATCTTGGCGTTCCAGCGGCTGCGGTCGTCCTGGGCCATGCGCAATACGGTGAAGATCATGTCGCGATAAAGGGGAATATTCGGGCTGTTGGGCGCAATCAGGTGGAGTTGCGCGTCGACCTGCTGCGTGAGGTCGGTGCCGTTTTCTTGAAATTGGCGGATCAGGAGTTCATTCGGTTCGTAAGGCATTCAACTTCTCCTTCTTCACAGAACCCTGGGTGCCGGCGAGAAATTCGTCGGGACCACGACACTGCATGTGTCGTTGCCTCTGATTAACGAGGTGGGCGAAACCGGTTCTGTATGTTCCTTATGTTTAAAAACCTTTGCACTGCACGCACAGGAGGGCAACCCTCTTTTGCCCTGAAAATGTTACAAAACGGTGTGAAAACCCGCTGTTTCAGGCTTTCGGGATGAATTGATCATGAGCCTATAAAGTCTTGGCTGGCAACCGCTTATTGATCACTTGTGAGGGAGTTTAGACGCTGCCGCGAGCGGGCAAGGGCGGATGGTTCAGAGGGGCATTTTGCGCGCCGCTGGTCAGCGGCGCGCGAAAGGAGGCATCGCTTACTTTTTCTTCTTCGCCGCAGCCGGAGCCGGGCAATCCGCTTCCTGGAATTTCACTGAGGCCACTGGGCGGTTGGTTTTGTTCTCGGTAATCTCGTAACGCATGATCGCGCCCTTGGCCATCAGCTCGCGATAGCCCTTGTTCAGGCACACGCTTTGCCCCAGCTGGAAATACACAGCCTTGGGATTGGCGCGCATTTGCTCGGCGCGATCAGGCTGTACGCTGAGATGATCGATCAGTTGCAAACCTTCGACGGTGTAGGCCACTTCCAGGGTCTTGTCGTCGATTTCCCGGGGCAGGTCCTTGTTGCTTTCCTCTGCGACGCTTTGCAGCTTCCTGTTCAGTTGAGCCTCCAGCAGCGAGGCCGCTTGGGCGCCCAGAGGCAAGACCAGCGCCAGGGCGACGGACGGAACTACAACACGCGACATAAGACGCAGCATGAAACTCTCCTGATTCGGTTACTGGTGCATAGACCAGCCACTGCGCTATGCGTTCAGTGGCGCGGGATTATAGGTGAGGGCTTGCCACTACGGCCAGTGTATTGCCGGGAAGTGCAGGTGGGCGCAGGCGCCTCTGGTAAACTGCGGCAACTTTTGCCTTGCCGAGTTCTATTCGTGTCGATTTCCACTTTCCTGCGGCGCACCCGATGAGCCATGCCGTCTCCCGTTTGCGCACCCAGCGCCTGGCCCGCGCCGTAAAGCCTTTTGTGGCACGGGGTTCACGCGCCGAGCGCTGCCCAGGTTGTCGGGTAATTCCCGAGTATTGCCTGTGTGCCTGGCGGCCCAAGGTCCAGGCCAAATCCGCCATGTGCCTGCTGATGCATGACGTAGAACCGATGAAGCCCAGCAACACCGGCTGGCTGATTGCCGATGTGATCAACGACACCACCGCGTTCCCCTGGTCACGAACTGAGGTTGAACCGGAGTTGCTGACCTTGCTGGCCGACCCGCAATGGCAGCCTTACATCGTGTTTCCCGGCGAATTCGTCGCGCCGGAGCGGGTGGTCAATCAGGTCCGGCTGGAGGAGGGCAAGCGCCCGCTGTTCATTCTGCTGGACGGTACCTGGAGTGAAGCACGCAAGATGTTCCGCAAGAGCCCCTACCTGGAGCACTTGCCGGTGCTGAGCCTGGCCCCGGAGCAGCTGTCGCGCTACAAGCTGCGCCGCTCCAAGCGTGATGATCATTTCTGCACCGCCGAAGTCGCGGCCCTGTGCCTGGAGCTCGCTGACGATCAGGCGGCCAGCGAAGTGCTGGACGCCTATCTGGACGTGTTCAGCACCCATTACCTGGCCGCTAAATTTCAGTTGGCGCTGGACCCGGCCGACATCGTCCATACTCGCCTTGCACCTTATCTATAGGGGTCATGGCCAGCCGACCTTTGCATGATGGCCGCACAAACCTGCAGCCCGCTAAAATGGCCGCGGGCGTAGCGCTTGACCACCCAGGCTGCGCTGGGCATGCTTGGCGCCGATTGGGGCGCTGTCACAGATTGGATACGTCGTGTTTTGACGTTGAGCGCGCCCTTTGGTGACTGCTTGCCTGGCAGCCACCTTGCGCGTTGGCGAGCACTGAACCCATCAGTGCCCCCTAAAAAACAGGATCATTTAATAAATGGCCACATACGAAATCCTGATTGCCGATGACCACCCGCTGTTTCGCAGCGCGCTGCACCAGGCGGTCACGCTGGGCCTGGGGCCGGATGTACGCCTCGTCGAAGTCGCCAGCATTGCCGAGCTGGAAACCCGCCTCACCGAAAAATCCGACTGGGATCTGGTCCTGCTGGACCTGAACATGCCCGGTGCCTACGGTTTTTCCGGGCTGGTGCTGCTGCGCGGGCAATACCCGCAGATTCCTGTGGTGATGGTCTCGGCCCAGGAGGAAGCGTCGGTGGTGGTGCGCTCCAAGGAGTTCGGTGCCAGCGGTTTCATTCCCAAGTCCAGCTCCATGGAAGACATCCAGAAAGCCGTGCGTACGGTGCTGGACGGCGACGTCTCCTGGCCGCCGCAAGCCTTTGAAGAGATCAATGTCTCCGACGAAGCCAAGGCCGCCCGTGATGGCCTGGCCAGCCTGACGCCCCAGCAGTTCCGGGTGTTGACCATGGTCTGCGAAGGCCTGCTCAACAAGCAGATTGCCTATGAGCTGAGCGTGTCGGAAGCGACCATCAAGGCCCATGTCACGGCGATCTTCCGCAAGCTGGGTGTACGCACGCGAACCCAGGCAGCGCTACTCTTGCAACAACTTGAGTCAATTTCGCAGCATTAAGACGCTGTTCATTCACGTTTTTTTGACTTTGCCTGCTCTAGTTTCCCCACATCTTTTTGCTCAGTTGCCTACTCTATGTCGCCTTTCAAAGGTCAAACCGGTATCAAACGTATCTTCAACGCGGGGGGATATTCCCTGGATGGCCTGCGTGCGGCTTTCACCGGCGAGGCGGCGTTTCGTCAGTTGGTGCTGCTCAACGTCATCCTGATCCCGCTGAGTTTCTTCCTCAACGTCAGCCGGGTGGAGCGCGCGTTGCTGATTGCCGTGTGCCTGTTGGCGTTGATCGTCGAGTTGCTCAACTCGGCCGTCGAAGCGGCGATCGACCGGATTTCCCTGGACCTGCACCCCTTGTCGAAAAACGCCAAGGACATGGGCAGCGCGGCCCAGTTTGTCGCGCTGACCATCATTACCCTGGTGTGGGCCGTCATCCTGATCTAGGCGATGGTCGGCAGCACGATCTCGTCGCTGCGTTGCACACCGGCGGTAAAGGAACGGCACAGTTCCAGGAACTCGCGCATGGCCGAGGTCTGGTACTTCTGCTTGTGCCAGATGAAGTAGAACTGCCGGGCCAGGTCCAGGTCCGGGGTTTCCACCGGCACCAGGCTGCCGCGCCGGAAGGCGTCGCGCAGCGCCAGCCGGGAAATGCAGCCAATCCCCAATCCGGATTCCACAGCCCGCTTGATCGCCTCGGTGTGTTCCAGCTCCAGGCGGATATTCAGCGCGCTGCGGTGATGCCGCATGGCCTGGTCAAAGGTCAGGCGCGTACCGGAGCCTTGTTCCCGCAGGATCCACGCCTCATGGGTCAGCTCCTCCATGGTGGCCTGGCCGCGCTTGGCCAAGTGATGCTGGGGCGCGCAGAACACCACCAGTTCATCCTCCACCCAGGTTTGCACCTCGATGTCCGGGTGGCTGCAGTCGCCTTCGATTAGACCCAGATCAATTTCGTAGTGCGCCACCTGATGCACGATATGCGCAGTGTTCTGCACATGCAGCTTCACCTGGCTCTCGGGATGCTGCTGCATGAAGCTGCCGATCAGCAGCGTGGCCAGGTAGTTGCCGATGGTCAGCGTGGCGCCCACCGCCAGGGAGCCGAAGCCCGACTTGCCGTTGAGCAGGTCCTCGATCTCCTTGGCCTGGTCCAGCAGCGCCACGGCCTGGGGCAATAGCTGATGACCGAGGGCGTTGAGGCTCAGGCGTTTACCGGCGCGGTCGAATAATTGGCAGCTGGATTGACGCTCCAGCTCGGTGATCGAGGTGCTGGCGGCGGATTGAGATAAGGCCAGAAGGCCAGCAGCGCGCGAGACGCTTTCCTGCTGGGCGACGGCGACGAAGACTTGCAGTTGACGTAGAGTAAATCGCATATCGATATAACCGATAACCCTTATCTTAATAATCCAGTTAACAGATATTGTCGCCGCCATTAGAATGCTGTGCAATTGCGCATCCAACATTTGGCGCAGACCCATTTCCAGGAGTCCCCCGTACATGAGCAACATGAACCACGAGCGTGTCCTCAGTGTTCATCACTGGAACGACACTCTGTTCAGCTTCAAGTGCACCCGCGATCCGGGCCTGCGCTTCGAGAACGGTCAGTTCGTGATGATCGGCCTGCAACAGCCCAACGGCCGCCCGCTCATGCGCGCTTACTCCATTGCCAGCCCGAACTGGGAAGAGCATCTGGAGTTCTTCAGCATCAAGGTGCCGGATGGCCCGCTGACTTCCCAGTTGCAGCACTTGAAGGAAGGCGACGAGATCATCATCAGCAAAAAACCGACGGGCACCCTGGTGCTTGACGATTTGAAGCCTGGCAAGCATTTGTACCTGCTCAGCACCGGCACCGGCCTCGCGCCCTTCATGAGCGTGATCCAGGACCCTGAAACCTACGAGCGTTTCGAAAAAGTGATCCTGTGCCACGGCGTGCGTTACGTCAACGAAGTCGCCTACCGCGAATTCATCACCGAGCACCTGCCGCAGAACGAGTTCTTCGGCGAGGCCCTGCGTGACAAGTTGATCTACTACCCGACCGTCACCCGCGAGCCGTTCGAAAACGAAGGCCGCCTGACCGACCTGATGCGCAGCGGCAAGCTGTTCAGCGACATCGGCCTGCCGCCGATCAATCCTGAAGACGACCGCGCCATGCTGTGCGGCAGCCCAAGCATGCTGGACGAGACCAGCGAAGTGCTGAACAGCTTCGGCCTGAAGGTTTCCCCGCGGATGCGTGAGCCGGGTGACTACTTGATCGAGCGTGCGTTCGTCGAGAAATAAGGGCGACGCAAAAAAATGTGGGAGCGGGCTTGCTCGCGAAGGCGGTGTAACAGTCATCAGATGTATTGACTGATCCACCGCCTTCGCGAGCAAGCCCGCTCCCACATTTGTTTCCGGTTTATCCAGCCGACACGACTTCCAGCACACAAATCATCCCCGCCTCGGGATAGTGCCACCGCACATCCACATCCCAGAACTGCGCCCCGTATTCCCGCTCCGGCCCCGGCGTCTGGTATGCCGGCCGTGGATCCTGCGCCAGGCACTGCTCGATCAATGCCACCAATGGCTCGCCAAGGCGCTGAGCGTGGCCTTCTGCCTGTTGCAGTGCCGTCTTCAGCCACTGCACAGGAATCAGCGCTGGCGCGGCGCTGGCGATGCTGTTGCTCGCGGTGTCAACGATGTCTGCGTACGGCACGTACGGCTTGATGTCGAGAATCGGTGTGCCGTCCAGCAGGTCGATGCCGGATATCCACAAGCGGCCGTCCTCCACCTTGTCCAGCTTGACCACCGACTGCCCGATACCGTTGGGCCGGTGTGTCGCGCGGGTGGCAAACACGCCCATGGACTTGTTGCCGCCCAACCGCGGCGGGCGCACTTTCAGCCTTGGCTTGTCTTCCAGCGCCTGGTGAAACAGGAACAGCAACCACACATGGCTGACCTGTTCCAAACCCTGCACCGCCTCACCCTGGTCGAACGGCGCCACCAGCTCCAGCACGCCCCGGGCGGCAGGCGCCAGTTGGGGCTGGCGCGGGATGGCGAATTTCTCCTTGAAACAGGAGCGGACAAAGCCGATGGGTGAGACGCTGTAGTTCACGGGCTTAGGCGCGAACGCGCAGGGTCAGGCCCTTGAGGAAGTTGCGCAGCAGCTGGTCACCGCAGGTGCGGTAGTTGGTGTGGCCGAACTTGCGGAACAGCGCGCTCAGCTCAGGCTTGGACACCGGGAACTCGGAGGCCTTGAGGATCGCGTGCATGTCGTCTTCCTTCAGTTCGAAGGCCACCCGCAGTTTCTTCAGGACGATGTTGTTGGTCACCGGCAGTTCGATCGGCTGTGGCGGACGGCTTTCGTCCTTGCCGCGCTTGAAGATCACCAGGCCGTCGAGGAAATGCGCCATGACTTCGTCCGGGCAGAACACGAAGCCTTCTTCCTCGTCTTTCTTGAGATAGGTCAGCAGGTCGTCCTTGGTGACTTCCATGCCGCCGAGCTTGGTGATCTCGACCATCTTGTTGTCGCTGATGTCGAGCATGTAGCGCACGCTGCGCAGTACGTCGTTGTGAATCATGTGGGCAATCCTGGTCATTCAACTGTGGACACCGCCCAGGCAGGCGGTATCGAGAGATTCGGCGGCGAAAAAAGTCTTAGAACTTTTCTTTGCCGGACAGATAGCGCCATTGGCCCACCGGCACTTTGCCGATGGACACTCCGCCGATGCGGATGCGTCGAATGGCGACGACTTTCAGGCCGACGGCTTCGCAGAACAAGGCAATCACACCCGGTTGCGGGTTTTTCAGCGCAAAGCGCAGGCGGTTCTCGTTCTGCCAACTGGCTTTCACCGCCGGCAATTCCTTACCTTTGTAGGTCAGGCCGTGGTTGAGGCGGTTCAGGCCGTGGGCGACCATGTCGCCGGACACCTCCACCACGTATTCCTGTTCGATCTTGTTCGCGTCAGCGGTCAGCTTGCGCAAGATCTTCCAGTCCTGGGTGAACACCAGCAGGCCGCTGGCCTTGGCTTGCAGGTCGCTGCTGGCGGTCAGGCGCAGGAAGTGGCCTTTGAGCGGGCGCTTGCTGAAGCGGTGTTCTTCCGACAGGGTCTCGGCGTTGATCGACGCCATGGCCGTCTCGGCGTCCACGCCGGCGGGGGCGTGGAACAGGATGGTCACTGGCTCCGGCGCGGTGGCCTTGGCTTCAGGGTCGAGCTCGACCTTTTGGGTAGTGACCTTGAACTGCGGCTCGTCGATCACTTCGCCGTCCACCGTGACCCAGCCGCCTTCGATGAACAGCTCAGCCTCCCGACGGGAGCAACCGACCAGTTCGATGAGGCGTTTGGAGAGGCGTAGGGGTTCAGTCATGACAAGGGCCGAAACAAAAGGGGGCGGCTATTGTACCTGTGTGGCGCCGGTTAATCCCGGCTCCATTTTGGCGCTGTGGCTTTTTGTGGGAGCTGGCTTGCCTGCGATGGCATCGCCTCGGTGTATCTGGCATACCGGGGGAGCCGCATCGCAGGCAAGCCAGCTCCCACATTTGATCCTTGTTGTGTCAGCCGCTGCGAGCTTGTTGTACCTGTTTAAGGCGCATGTGCAGCAACGGATAAGGCTGGCCCATGCCGTCGTGCTCCGTGCGTCCGATCACCTCGAAGCCCTGCTTGAAGTAGAAACCCAGGGCCTGCGGGTTCTGTTCGTTGACGTCCAGTTGGTCGGCATTCATCGACTCGATGGTATAGCGCAGCAACTGCCGCCCCAGGCCCTGGCCACGGTGTGCTGGGTCGATGAACAGCATCTCGACCTTGCCCGCCGCCACTCCGGCAAACCCGGTGATGCGCTGGCGTGAGTCCTTGGTGCAGATCAGCATCACCGCGTCGAGGTAGCGGGTCAGCACCAGGGTTTTCAGCAACTCGATGTAACTGTCCGGCAGGAAGTCATGGGTGGCCCGCACCGATGCCTCCCAGATACGGGTCAGTTCCTGATAGTCGCTGGATTTGGGTGTATGGATAACCGAATGCTGACGCATGCCCGCTGCCCCTTGCCGATGATTGGCGCCGATGGGCAAAACGATAGACCTAAAAAAGCCCCGCATCTTGTCCAGAGGCAGGGCTTTTTCAATTCTTTACATCTTATGCACGCTTTTCAGCCCACAGGTCGTACTCGTCGGCGTCGGTCACGGTGCACCAGACCTTGTCGCCCGGCTTCAAGCCGCTGGCATCGTCGATGAACACGTTACCGTCGATTTCCGGCGCATCGAAGAAGCAACGGCCAACAGCGCCTTGCTCGTCGACTTCGTCGATCAGTACTTCGATCTCGCGGCCGACGCGCAGTTGCAGGCGCGCCGAGCTGATGGCCTGCTGGTGGGCCATGAAGCGCTCCCAACGGTCCTGCTTGACGTCGTCCGCAACGATGGCGGCGTCCAGCAGGTTGGCCGGAGCACCTTCCACCGGCGAGTACTGGAAGCAGCCGACGCGGTCCAGTTGGGCCTCGGTCAGCCAGTCCAGCAGGTACTGGAAATCTTCTTCGGTTTCGCCCGGGAAGCCGACGATGAAGGTGGAACGGATGATCAGGTCCGGGCAGATCTCGCGCCAGTTCTTGATGCGCGCCAGGGTTTTGTCTTCGAAAGCCGGACGTTTCATGGCCTTGAGGATTTTCGGGCTGGCGTGCTGGAACGGGATGTCCAGGTACGGCAGGATCTTGCCGGCGGCCATCAGCGGGATCAGCTCGTCAACGTGCGGGTACGGGTAAACGTAGTGCAGGCGCACCCAGACGCCGAGGCTGCTCAGGGCTTCGCAGAGTTCGGTCATGCGGGTTTTCACCGGCGCGCC
This sequence comes from Pseudomonas yamanorum, assembly GCF_013386765.1. Lineage (GTDB taxonomy): Bacteria > Pseudomonadota > Gammaproteobacteria > Pseudomonadales > Pseudomonadaceae > Aquipseudomonas > Aquipseudomonas yamanorum_A. The sequence goes on along the minus strand of NZ_JACARE010000037.1, from coordinate 30,069 downwards.
GTTCCAGAAACCGGTGCGGTATTTCACGTCGACGCCGTAGGCGCTGGTATCCTGGGAGATCACCAGCAGCTCTTTCACGCCGGATTTGACCAGGCGCTGGGCCTCGTCAAGGACGTCGCCCACCGGGCGGCTCACCAGCTTGCCGCGCATCGAGGGGATGATGCAGAAGCTGCAGCTGTGGTTGCAGCCTTCGGAAATCTTCAGGTAGGCGTAGTGGCGCGGCGTCAGCTTGATGCCTTGTGGCGGCACCAGGTCGATCAGCGGGTTGTGGTCCTGGCGCGGCGGCACCACATCGTGCACGGCATTGACCACTTGCTCGTACTGCTGCGGGCCGGTCACGGCCAGCACGCTCGGGTGCACGTTGCGGATAGCGCCTTCTTCCACGCCCATGCAGCCGGTGACGATCACCTTGCCGTTTTCCTTGATGGCTTCGCCGATCACTTCCAGGGACTCGGCCTTGGCCGAGTCGATGAAGCCGCAGGTGTTGACCACCACCACGTCCGCGTCCTGGTAGGTGGACACGACGTCATAACCTTCCATGCGCAGTTGCGTAAGGATGCGTTCGGAGTCGACCAGAGCCTTTGGGCAACCCAGGGATACAAAGCCGACCTTGGGGTTGGCTTTTGCGATGGTGGTGGACATGTCTAACCTCGGTATTGAATGACGCCGCCAGTCGTGCACGAAAGGCTGCGGATGGGCACTTGGTGTGCCTCTGATCAAAAAGTGCGCAATTCTAGCGACGGGAATCGCTCTTGACCAGCTTTATGCAGGGAAATACGACGAGTGCTGCGCTATGCTTCGCGCCGTTGCACCTGAGTGAATTTCCTCGGTCAATAAATCGTCTGTAACGAGAAGTAAAACAGCGCATGCTGTGCACAGCATAGGCGCCCGCAGCAGGCGCGCTGTTTATAAAAGACCGCAGGTCAAAGGGCAGGAGTGGTTGATGGGTCAGGCAAGTAGTCAGGCAGCAGGTGCCGAGCAGTCCAACGCAAAGCCGATCGGCATGCTGGTGGCGGCAGTGGGGGTGGTTTACGGCGATATCGGTACCAGCCCGCTCTACACCCTTAAAGAGGTGTTTACCGGCGGCTATGGGGTTCAGGTCAACCATGACGGTGTGCTGGGGATCCTGGCGCTGATCTTCTGGTCGCTGATCTGGGTGGTATCGATCAAATACATGCTGTTCGTGCTGCGCGCCGATAACCAGGGCGAAGGCGGCATCATGGCCTTGACCGCGTTGGCGCGACGGGCGGCGGGTGAGCGCAAGCGATTGCGCAGTTTCCTGGTGGTCTGTGGCCTGTGCGGCGCAGCGCTGTTCTACGGCGACAGCATGATCACCCCGGCGATTTCCGTGTTATCAGCGGTTGAAGGCCTGGAGCTGGCATTCGATGGCCTGGAAAAGTGGGTCGTGCCGATTGCTCTGGTCGTGCTGGTGGCCCTGTTCCTGATCCAGAAACACGGCACCGATCGCATCGGCAAGTTATTCGGGCCGGTGATGGTGACCTGGTTCCTGGTGCTGGGCGGCCTCGGCGCCTACGGCATCACCCAGCATCCGGAAGTACTCAACGCCATGAACCCGATGTGGGGCGTGCGTTTCTTCGAGGCTCACCCGGGCATTGGCGTGGCCATCCTTGGCGCGGTGGTGCTGGCGTTGACCGGTGCCGAGGCGCTGTACGCCGACATGGGCCACTTCGGCCGCAAACCCATCGCCCGCGCCTGGTTCATTCTGGTGTTGCCGGCGCTGGTGCTCAATTATTTCGGCCAGGGTGCCCTGCTGCTTGGCGATCCTGAAGCCGCGCGCAACCCGTTCTACCTGCTGGCGCCGAGTTGGGCGCTGATCCCGTTGGTGGTGTTGTCCACGCTGGCCACGGTGATCGCGTCCCAGGCGGTCATCTCCGGCGCGTTTTCCCTGACCCGCCAGGCTATCCAGCTGGGTTACATCCCGCGCATGCATATCCAGCACACCTCCAGTGCCGAACAGGGCCAGATCTACATCGGCGCGGTGAACTGGTCGCTGATGGTCGGCGTGATCCTGCTGGTGCTGGGTTTCGAGTCCTCCAACGCACTGGCATCGGCCTATGGCGTAGCGGTGACCGGCACCATGTTGATGACCACTATCCTGGTGTCGGCGGTGATGCTGCTGCTGTGGAAATGGCCACCGATCTTTGCAGTGCCGGTCCTGGTCTGCTGCCTGTTGGTGGACGGGCTGTACTTCGCGGCCAACGTGCCGAAGATCGTCCAGGGCGGCGCCTTCCCGGTACTTGCGGGGATTGTGCTGTTTGTGCTGATGACGACATGGAAGCGTGGCAAGCAACTGTTGGTGGACCGCCTCGACGAGGGGGGGCTGCCGTTGCCGATCTTTATCAGCAGTATCCGCGTGCAGCCGCCTCACCGCGTGCAGGGCACTGCGGTATTCCTCACCGCGCGGCCCGACGCCGTGCCCCATGCACTGCTGCACAACCTGCTGCATAACCAGGTATTGCACGAGCAAGTGGTGCTGTTGACCGTGGTCTACGAGGACATTCCGCGGGTGCCTGTCGCCCGCCGCTTCGAGGTGGATGCCTACGGCGAAGGCTTCTTCCGGGTGATCCTGCATTTCGGCTTTACCGACGAGCCGGACGTGCCCGAGGCGCTGAAGCTGTGCCATCTGGATGACCTGGACTTCAGCCCGATGCGCACCACCTACTTCCTCAGCCGTGAAACCGTGATCGCTTCCCGCATCAAGGGCATGGCGCGCTGGCGCGAAGGCTTGTTCGCCTTCATGCTCAAGAATGCCAACGGCAACCTGCGCTTCTTCAAGCTGCCGGTTAACCGGGTAATCGAGCTGGGCACCCAGGTAGAAATGTAAGCCCTGGCCGCGTCCCCCCGTAGCCGCTGTCGAGCCTTGGCGAGGCTGCGAGGGGCGCGACCCGGTCCAGAGGTCTGACCGTGAAGCGGTGGTGCTGCCGACGCAGCCTCGCCGGGGCTCGACAGCTGCTACGAGCAATCAACAAAAAGCCCCCGGTGCCTTGCGGCAGCGGGGGCTTTTTTGTGGGCGCTTATTCGGCCTTGGGGGTGCCTTGACGCTTATTGATGATGTCCACCAGGCGCTGGGCCAGCGCCGGGTAATTCTCGTCGAAGTGATGGCCGCCAGGCAGCTTCACGGCTTCGCCGACAGCGGTCTTGTCGGTGCAGCCACTCTCGTCGACTTCTTCGGCACCGTAGATGCACACCACCTTGTCGGCCGGCAGCTTGGCCATTTCCGGGCCGGTGGCGGCTTCTTTGCCGGCGTTGCCCAACCAGCCTTCCACTTCGATTTCGAAGCTGCCGGTGCGGGCAAAGGCCAGCAGGATGATTGCGTCTACACGCTGCTGCTCGTTTTCCGGCAGGCGGTTGTAGATGGCCGGCAACACATCGGCGCCGAACGAGTAACCGGTCAGCACGAAGCGCTTGGTGCCCCACTTCTGCCGGTAGTGTTGCATCAGCTCGGTGAGGTCCTTGGCGCTTTGTTCCGGGGTCTTGTGCTGCCAGTAGTAGCGCAGGGTGTCGATGCCGACCACCGGGTAGCCGATCTTGGCCATTTCCCCGGCTACGTCGCGGTCCAGATCACGCCAGCCGCCGTCACCGGAGAGGAACAGGGTGACCGTGTCCTTGGCCTGGCCCGCAGGTACTTCGACCACCGGGATCGCCAGGCCGCCGTTGTCCGAACCTACCAGCTGTTTGCGCAGTTCGTTGTTCAGCACTTGCGGGTAGTGAACGTCGTAGTCGCTGATGCTGGTGGTGGCACGCGGTGTATCGCGTACGAAACTGGCGGCATCGTCGTCAGGGTTGTCGTTCCAGGCTACCAGCCAGCTGCCGTGGGCCGAGGTTTTCGGCAGCGGGTCATTGCAGCCTGGCTGTGCGATTGCGAAGCCGACGGAGATGGCGTTGGCCTTGTCGTCGTTCTGTGCGGCCAGCCAGCGCCAGGCCAGGGATGCGCCAGGGCCGATGCCGCTGACCAGGGTCGCCGGGCCGGCAAGCTGGCCCAGGGCGGTTTGCAGGGCTTGTTCCTGCAGCTTGCAGTCGTCCTTGGGCAGGATCACCTGGACGATCTGCGCCGCGCCGCCTTGGCTCAGGGCGATCAGTTGGCTGTCGGTCAGGGTTTCGTCGGCCAGTACGGCCACGGCCACGCGGGCCTTCGGGGTAGTGCCGGGGGTTACCCGCGTCATGACCGAGCCATCGGCCTGGGGCAATTGCTCCAGGGTGGGCTGCGGGGCAGGGCGGTTCCAGTACCAATAGCCGCCACCCAGGACCAGGGCGAGCAGCACTACAAAGGCCAATACATACCGCCAGGAGCGTCGAATCATCAGCGTTTCACCAATCCAGTCAAGCCGCCCGCAATCAGGGCGGCGGTATCGGCCAGTGCCACCAGCGGATCAAGTCCTGCGGGCACGGCCATGTAACGGGGTTCCCAGTCAGGCTGGAACTTGTCTTTGAAGCGGCGCAAGCCTTGGAAGTTATACAGTTGCTCGCCACGGCGGAACACCATCGAGCCCAGGCGTTGGGTCAGCGGGGCGCCACGTCGTGGTTGCAGGCCCGACAACGGCACCATGCCGAGGCTGAAGCGGGCGTAGCCATGGTTCTTATAATGTTGAATCAGGCCGACCATCATGAATTCCATGGTCAACTTCGGCGCGTCCGGGTGCGCACGCATCAGGTCGAGACTGGCCAGGTCATGGCTGTAGGTCTCAAGCAGGTTCGCAAACGCTACCGGGCGCCCTTCGAAGCGAATGATCGCAATACGAAAGTGCTTGAGGTAGTCGTCGCTGAATCGTCCGAGGGAAAAGCCCTTTTCCCGCACGTTCTTGCCGGTCAGCCACGCGTCGGAGATGACTTTCAGCTCCTCCATCGGGGCCTGGCCGGCTTCGTGGATCTCCAGGGACAGGCCGTCACGGGTCCCGCGGTTCCAGGTGTAGCGCAGGTCCTTCATCTCTTTGCCCTTGGCTTCCAGGTCAAAGCGTTTCAAGTCGACCCGGGCTTCTTCGCCCAGTTTGATCGCGGTCAGGCCGATGTCCATGTAGTACGGCAGGTTCTCTGCCCGCACCTGGTAGAACACCGGGCGCGCATGGTGAATGTCGCACAGGTCACGGAACTGCCAGATCATCTCGGCCCGTTGCAGGGTCGGGCCGATCGGGTCATACAAGGCCACCAGGCTGCGACCGCGACGCGCGTACATCAGGAACGCTTCGTCGTTGGGGTGAAACAGCAGGGCCTTGTCGCCGGTCAGGGCCAGGCCGCCGTCGGGTTGCGCCGAGTTCATCAGGATCTTGGTGGCGCGTTCCAGTTCGTCGGGTGTTGGCAGGTGGATGATCGGGCGCGCGGTGCGCAGCAGCCAGGTCAGCGAGACCACCACCAATACCACGGCAGCGCCCAGCAGCGAGCGCAGGCCACGTGGGGCGTTGGCGTCGAGGGTGAACTGCCACCACAGCTGATGGCTGTAGGGCACGTCCTGGTAGGCGAACAACAGCAGCCAGATCGACGCACCGAGCACGCACACGCTCGCCACCAGGTACAGCGGCGAGAATGGCAGTTCAGTCAGGCGGCTGGCGCGGTAGAACGAGCGCCGGAAGATCGCCAGCAGCACCGCCGTCATGGTCATCAGGCTGGCTTCTTCCCAGTCGAAACCCTTGAGCAGCGAGAGCAGGGCGCCGGTCAGCAGCAGCACCATGGTCAGCATCCACGCGGCGGACAACCGGCGACGCAGTCCTTGTGCCAGCAACAGGCAGAGCACGCCGATCAGGCTGGCACCAAAGTGCGAAGCGTCAATCAGGCGATGAGGAATCAGGAAGCCGATGTTTTCCAGGCGTGAGTCGATTTCCGGGGTTGCGCCGGAAAACAGCAGGACCACGCCGGACAAAAAAACCAGTACGGCCAGGATCGGTGCGGCCAGGCCCGAGGCCGCCCGCAGGCTTTGCTGCGTCTGGAACAGGCGCTGGGCTTCATTGATCAGCAGGAACACACAGGCGATCAACAGCGGCAGCACCACGTAGATCATCCGGTACAGCAGCAAGGCGGCCGCCAGTGGCGCAGCGCCAAGCTTGTCGGCAAAGGCCGCCAGCAGGATCGCTTCGAATACCCCGACACCGCCCGGCACATGGCTGAGCACACCCGCGGCCAGGGCCAGCAGGTACACCAGCAGGAACGGGCCGAAGGGCGGCGCTTCCGGCAGCAGCAGATAAAGCACGGTGGCGGCAGCGGCGACGTCGAGGGCGGTGATGATCAGTTGCAGGAAGGTCAGGCGACGGCCTGGCAGGCGCAGGGTGCGGCGCCCGGCCTTGACCAGCAGGTTGTCCGGATACGGTTGTTCCGGCAGGCGACGACGGTAGATGCCGATGCACAGTGCTGCGGTCAACAACAGTACAGCGCCTGCGATACCGCCGAGCAGGCTCGCCGGCAAATGCAGTGCGTTGGAGGCGGCGGGCAGGTTGCTCAGGGTGGCCAGGGCTGCCAGTGGTGGCAGGGCGCAACCCAGGGCGAGGCTGGCAAACACGGTCATGCGGGCCACTTCCGAGGCGCCGACGCCATACCGTGCATATAAACGGTAGCGCACCGAGCCGCCCGAGAGCATCGACAGGCCAATGGCGTTGCCGATGGCGAATGCGGTAAAGCCGCCGTAGGCCAGGGTCTTGGCCGGCAGTTTCACCCCGGCATAGCGGGCGCCGGAAAACTCATAGCCCAGCAAAATGATAAAGCCTGCGACCGCGGCACCGAATGCGCCCAGCAGTGCAGGTTTCGGCACTTCCAGGATCGAATCGTGGAGCGCGTACAAGTCCAGCTCAAGCAGCAGGTGGCGACAGGCAATAAGGGCGATTGCGAACAGCAACAACGTGACGGCCAGCCCGATGGGTTGGCGGTATTTGCTCAACAGATCCAGCCAGCGCAAACGGGTGGGAGTGATCGGTTGTGTCGCTGTGACAGTGTCTTGTGGTTCAGACGAGTTGGCGCGCATCAATCACCTCGTGGATTGTGCGCGACAGGATGGAGGTATCCAGCCAAGTTACCAATCCCTATGGACAAAATAATTACAAATATTAACGCGTATCGCGAAGTGCAGCGACAGCGCCCATTGGTCGTAGAAGGACAGTGCTTGAAGACTTAGCATAGCTTGCAATGAGATGGACTCTACAAACCGTGTACGGTTTCATGAAAGATGCCATGCCATTGTTTCAAAAGGACTTTTTCGTCAGATACAAAAAAGGCCACTCTTTCGAGCAGCCTTTTTTGATGTTTGGTTGCGGGAGCCGGATTTGAACCGACGACCTTCGGGTTATGAGCCCGACGAGCTACCAGACTGCTCCATCCCGCGTCTGTGTGGCGGCATTCTACAGAGCAACGCCGGGGTGTCAACCGTTAATCGGCCGATGGGTCAAATAAGTGCGAATTAGCCTCGGATTGTCACGCACGGGTGGTAAGTGCGCGATTGGAAAAGGTTTTTTGTCAGACAATCGAAAAGAGGGCTAAAACAGACAGGCACAAAAAAGGCCACTCTTTCGAGTAGCCTTTTTTGATGTTTGGTTGCGGGAGCCGGATTTGAACCGACGACCTTCGGGTTATGAGCCCGACGAGCTACCAGACTGCTCCATCCCGCGTCTGTGTGTCGGCATTCTACAGAGGAACGCGAGTGTGTCAACCGCTGATTCAAAGAAAAGCGCTTGTGGTTCAATCGGTTAGCTCTCCAAGGTGGCCCCTTGATGGGCCTGCGGGCCAGTCTGGCCGAGGCTTTCAGCTCTATCGGGGGGTGAGTTTCGATTGAGAAAATGAATTCATGTGCGAATTTTCCCACCGCTTAGGCGGAAGATTCAAACTACTGGTGCTATATACAGGTGTGAGTGAGATACTGCCCGCCTGTTCGTTTTCTGCCCAGAACCACTGCCTTATATATGACGCAGCGCAAAATCATCCACGTCGACTGTGATTGCTTCTACGCCGCCATCGAGATGCGCGACGACCCGACCCTGGCGCAAAAACCGCTGGCGGTGGGCGGCTCGGCAGACCGGCGCGGGGTGATCGCCACCTGCAACTATGAGGCGCGGGCCTACGGTGTACGTTCGGCCATGTCGTCCCGGCACGCCTTGAAGCTGTGCCCGGACCTGACCATCGTCAAACCGCGCATGGATGCCTATAAAGAAGCGTCCAAGGAAATCCAGACGATCTTTCGCGACTACACCGACCTGATCGAACCGTTGTCCCTGGACGAAGCCTACCTGGACGTCTCTGACAGCCCACATTTCGGCGGCAGTGCCACGCGCATTGCCCAGGACATTCGCCGGCGGGTCTCCAACCAATTGCACATCACCGTTTCTGCGGGCGTGGCGCCGAACAAGTTCCTCGCCAAGATCGCCAGCGACTGGAAAAAGCCCAACGGATTGTTTGTGATCACCCCCGACCAGGTCGAAGACTTTGTCTCGGCGCTGCCGGTGAAAAAGCTCCACGGCGTGGGCAAGGTCACGGCTGACAAGCTGGCGCGGTTGGGGATTGAGGATTGCCTGCAACTGCGGGACTGGAACAAGCTGGCGCTGGTGCGTGAATTCGGCAGCTTTGGCGAGCGCCTCTGGAGCCTGGCTCGTGGGATCGATGACCGTGTGGTGCAGAACGACAGCCGGCGGCAGTCCATCAGTGTGGAAAATACCTACGATGTCGACCTGCCGGACCTGCCCAGTTGCCTGGAAAAATTGCCTGAACTGATGGACACCCTCGCCGGGCGCATGGCGCGCATCGACAGTAGCTATCGGGCGGGCAAGCCGTTCGTCAAAGTGAAGTTTCACGACTTTACCCAGACGACCCTGGAACAGGCCGGAGCAGGGCGGGACCTGGAGAGTTATCGGCAGCTGTTGACCCAGGCGTTCAATCGCGGCGGCAAGCCGGTGCGATTGCTGGGGATTGGGGTTCGATTGCTGGATTTGAGTAACGGCAACGAGCAGCTTGAGCTGTGTTGGTAGGTTATCCGCGTAGCAGCTGTCGAGCCCCAGCGAGGCTGCGTCAGCGGTGTATCAGGGACACCGCTGACGCAGCCTCGCTGGGGCTCGACAGCTGCTACGGGAGGTTAGCGTGCCTCAGGGTCTGCTACCAGGCGACCTGCATCCTTGGTCAAGGCCTGCAGGAATTCCTGCTGCAGCTCCGGATCATTACGGGTCAGCTCGATCAGGCTTTGTTCAAGCTCACTGGCTTCCTCTTCCAGGCCCAGCTCCGACAGGCGCTTGACCCGGTGCACCCACTCGTTGACCTCGTCGTCTTCCAGGTCGTCGTAGATCAGCGCATGTGCTTCGAGCAATTTGCCCCGCAGGGTGCTGCTGATGGCCAGTGACGAGTCCGAATGCACGTCATCCTGGGCATCCTCAACACTGATCTTCAGGGTGCTGATGCGGTTCAGGTCATGTTCGGCAAACGGGCTGTCCAACAGGTTCAGGCGCAGTACGCCATTACGGTCGGTGGTCAGGTCAAAGGTTTGCTTGCCGGCGGTCACCTGCACCGGGCGCTCGCTCCAGGGCAGGCTCGAATACTCCACGCGCTTGTCGCGCTGGACTTCATCGATGCCCGCCAGGTTCTGTTGCGCACGGCCGTTGGATTGCACGTTCATGAACGGGTTGATCCCGTCCACGCCGTAGCTGAGCCAGTCGCGGGTCATGCTCGCAGGCAGGTTGCCCAGGGCGAAGATATTCGCCACGTTGGCGCCGACACCCGCCACGAGCGCAACCGCGCCAAGGGGCATCTCATAGAGTTTGCGCCAAGGCTGGTAGGGCGTGTAGCGGTCGTAGCGACGGGTGACTTCGAATTCGGTGACCTCAAAGGTCTTTTGCTCGTGAATGCGAACCCGGCGTTGCGGCAGCTCCAGCACCTTGGGCTCGCCCACATCGATCTGCAGGCTGTGATCGAGCAATTTGCGCTCGATGCGTTCCTCGTGCTCGCTGCGTTGCGACATCTGGTTGGCGCAGCCGCTGACCAGCAGGGCGCCACATAACGTGGCGCCCCCCAGGGCTATGGTGTTTCGCTTGAACATGACGACTCTTGATCTGGTTTTCAGCGACGAATACGCGCCTGAAGGAAAGACAGCACGTCAGCCACCGGCAACGGTTGGGCTTCGGCTTCGGTCCGGCTCTTGTATTCCAGATTGCCATCGGCCAGGCCGCGGTCACTGACCACGATCCGGTGCGGGATGCCAATCAGTTCCATGTCGGCGAACTTGATGCCCGGGCTGGTTTTCTTGTCCCGATCATCCAGCAGCACTTCAAAGCCGGCAGCCGTCAGTTCGGCGTACAGCTTGTCGGTGGCTTCGCGTACTTGCTCGGTTTCGTAGCGCAGCGGTACCAGGGCAACCTGGAATGGCGCCAGGGCGTCGCTCCAGATGATGCCTTTCTCGTCGTTGTTCTGCTCGATGGCAGCCGCAACCACGCGGGAAACACCAATGCCGTAGCAGCCCATTTCCAGGGTGATCGGCTTGCCGTTCTCGCCCAGCACTTCGCACTTCATCGCCTTGCTGTATTTGTTGCCCAGCTGGAAGATGTGCCCGACTTCGATGCCGCGCTTGATTTCAAGCGTGCCCTTGCCATCCGGGCTTGGATCGCCGGCTACCACGTTACGCAGGTCGGCCACGGTCGGAACCGGCAGGTCACGTTCCCAGTTCACGCCGAAGTAGTGCTTGTCATCGATGTTGGCACCGATGCCGAAGTCGCTCATCAGCTCAACCGAACGGTCGATGATGATCGGCAGCGGCAGGTTCAACGGACCCAGGGAACCGGCGCCGGCGCCAATGGCGTCGCGCAGTTCGGAGTCGGTGGCCATGACCAGCGGGCTGGCAACGCCTGGCTGCTGGGCGGCCTTGATTTCGTTAAGCTCGTGGTCGCCACGAATCACCAGGGCGATCAGCTTGCCTTCTTCCTCGGCACGCACGATCAGGGTCTTGATGGTCTTTTCAATCGGCAGATTGAATTTTTCCACCAGGGCCGCGATGGTCTTGGTCTCAGGCGTGTCCACCAGGCGCAGCTCTTCGCTTGGCGCAGGGCGGGAAGTTTCCCGTGGCACGGCTTCGGCTTTCTCGATGTTCGCCGCGTAGTCGGAACCGTTGCTGAACACGATATCGTCTTCACCGGATTCGGCCAGCACGTGGAACTCGTGGGAGCCGGCACCGCCGATGGAACCGTTGTCCGCTTCAACCGGGCGGAATTTCAGGCCCAGGCGGGTGAACACGTTGCAATAGGCGGTGTGCATGCGGTCGTAGGTGACCTGCAGGGACGCCTGGTCAGCGTGGAACGAATAGGCGTCCTTCATGATGAATTCACGGCCGCGCATCAAACCGAAGCGTGGGCGGATTTCGTCACGGAACTTGGTCTGGATCTGATACAGGTTGAGGGGCAGCTGCTTGTAGCTGCTCAACTCGTTGCGCATCAGGTCGGTGATGACTTCTTCGTGGGTCGGGCCGGCGCAGAAATCGCGGCCGTGACGATCCTTGAAGCGCAGCAATTCAGGGCCGTACTCTTCCCAGCGCCCGGATTCCTGCCACAGCTCAGCCGGTTGGGTGCTCGGCATCAACACTTCCAGAGAGCCGGCAGCGTTCATTTCTTCACGAACGATGGCTTCGACCTTGCGCATCACCTTCAAGCCCATGGGCAGCCAGGTGTACAGGCCCGAGGCCAGTTTGCGGATCATGCCGGCGCGCAGCATCAGCTGATGGCTGATCACGACCGCGTCGGAAGGCGTTTCTTTCTGTGTGGCGAGCAAATATTGACTGGTGCGCATGGTAGGCCGTTGTCGGTTGCTTGGACTTTAAATGACTTTGGATTGTACGGGCGCTTGCTGCCGACGTACAGGCATCTGGTTGCTGGAGCGGGGCTTCTGTGGGAGCTGGCTTGCCTGCGATGCAGGCAACACGGTGTATCAGTTGCACCGCGGTGATGCTATCGCGGGCAAGCCAGCTCCTACAGTGATTCGTTTTCCTCGGGAGGATTCAAGCGAATCCGCCGGCTTTCCTGGAACCAGTGCAAGGCGATCAGGATCAGCGTCGGCACACCCAGCAGGCAGGTGACCAGGAAGAAGTTGTGGTAACCGAATTTCTCGACCATCACCCCTGAATACCCGCCGATCAAGCGTGGCAGCAGCAACATGATCGAGCTGAGCAAGGCGTATTGGGTGGCAGAGAATTTCAGGTTGGTCAGGCTCGACAGGTACGCGACGAATGCTGAGGTCGCCATGCCTGAGCTGAAGTTATCCAGGGAGATGGTGAAAATCAGCATCTGCAGGTCCGGGCCCATGTCGGCGAGCATCACGAACAGCAGGTTGGTACCGGCCGATGCAATGCCGCCGATAAACAGGATCGGCAGGATGCCGAAGCGCACGATCAGCAGGCCGCCCATGCCGGCACCCAGCAGGGTCATGATCAGGCCGAACACCTTGCTGACGCCGGCGATCTGGTCCTTGGTAAACCCCTGGTCGATATAGAACACGTTGGCCATCACGCCCATCACCGTGTCCGACATCCGATAGGTCGCAATCAACCCCAGCAGCAGGAAGGCTTGCCAGCGGTAGCGCAGGATGAAGTCGTTGACCGGCGTGAGCACCGGCGCCAGGCCTCGGCGACCCATGGTCGACAGGCACAGGGTGGTCAGGATGATATAGAGGATGGCCCGCAGGAACGCGCGGTCTTCCAGCAGCAGATCCAGCAGGCTGACGCCGTGGAACAGCACGCTGGCGAAGTCTGTGTTGTACAGCTGGGTAAACATCGCCGGTACCGACACCAACAGCACGATCAGTACGAACACCGAGACCAACTGGTGCGCAAAACTGTAGCGCCCGGCCTGTAACTGGGTGCGCAGTGGCACATTGGGTTCGCGCATGAACAGGGTGGTCAGCAACGCAGGCACCATCAGCGCACCGAACAGCACATAAGTGCCAGCCCACGCCGAGTGCTTGTAATTGAAGCCGGTGGAGCCAAAGCCTTCAGCGAAAAACAGTGCACCCGCGGTGGCCAGCAGGGCGGCCACGCGATAACCGGACATATAGCTGGCGGCCAACGCGGCCTGCTGGCTGTCGCTGGCGATTTCCAGGCGGTAGGCGTCGACGGCGATATCTTGCGTGGCGGAAGCGAAGGCGACGATCACGGCGATGGCGATCAGCCAGGACAGGTGCTTTTGCGGATCGCAGAACCCCATGCCGATCAATCCGAGGATCACCAGCGTCTGGGACAGTACCAGCCAGGAACGACGACGTCCGAGCTTGCCGAGCAGCGGCAGGCGCCATTGGTCGAGCAAGGGCGACCAGACCCACTTGAAGGCGTATGCCAGGCCGATCAGGCTCGCATAACCGATGGTTTCGCGGGCCACACCGGCCTCACGCAACCACACCGAAAGCGTCGAGAACACCAACATGTAAGGCAAGCCGGCAGCAAAGCCGAGCAGCAACAGCACTAACGTCGAGGGGCTGGCATAGGCGGCGAGCGCGGCGCGCCAGGTTTTACGGGGCATGGGCTGGAGTCTGCCTCAGAATTACGCAAATAAAGCGCGCACTCTAACCGCTGTGCTCTACCGGGCGCCAGCCATGACGCTGAATATCAACACGATTGTTCAGGATGCTGACACCTTCGCCGCGCAAACGCGCGCGTTGCTCGTCACCTGAGGCACTGCCCACCGGCAGACTTATCCGACCGCCGGCACCCAGCACCCGGTGCCAGGGCAGTTTGGTGTCCTCGGGCAGTTGGCTCAGGGTACGGCCCACCCAGCGCGCGGCGCGCCCCAAACCGGCGAGGCGCGCCAGCTCCCCGTAGCTGATTACGCAGCCCTCAGGCACTTGGGCGAGAGTCAGGTACAGCACCGTGCGGCGCATTTCGGCCGGGCTTTGCGGGGCGTCGGTCGTTTCGTTCACGCTGGGCATATCCGATGAAAATGTTCGTCTATTTGTAGGAAACGTCTGCAAATCTAACGTTAAGCATGGAACTCGATAGCAATACCCGAGTCAGTCCTTGCTAAGAAGTTATCCACCCCGATAATGCCCGTTTTTTCGCCAAACTCGAGCCCCATATCTGCTTATGTTGTCCAGAACCCTGCTATGCCTCGCTGTTTTCAGCGCCTCCACGCCGCTGCTCGCCGATACCGTCTGGTTGAAGAACGGTGACCGCCTGACCGGCAAGATCAAGGTTTTCGACGGTGGCAAACTGTTGATCCAGACCGACTACGCTGGCGCCATCCCGGTGGACTGGAAGCAGGTCAAGACCCTGGAAAGTGACCAGGAGCTTCTGGTCAAGCAGGATGCCTATACCGGTGAGAAGGCCAAGTCCCTGCAGGCGGCGGATGACGGCAAAGTCACCCTGGCCAACGGCGAAGCGCCCAAGACGGTCGAACTGGCCAGTATCCAGCAGATCATCAAGCCCAAACCCGTGATCGAAGACCTGGTGTGGAAGGGCAATGTCGATATGGCGCTGGACTATAAGCGTGCGGAAAAAGACACCAACGACTACGACATCGACTTCAAGACTACCGCGCGTCATGGCCAATGGCGGCATACCGCCCAGGGCGAATACAACCGCGAATTCCAGGACGATGTGACCACCACCGACAACTGGGCGCTGGAATACGACCTGGACCGGTTTCTCACCGAACACTGGTTCTGGCAGGGCCGCCTGACCTACAAGCGCGACAAGGTCGAAGACCTGTCTCGCCAGCGCACGGTGGGTACCGGCCCGGGCTACCAGTTCTGGGATGACGAACTGGGTGCGTTCTCCCTGGGTTCGCTGGTCAACCGCACCGATTACGAATATCAGGACGGCGGCAAGGACAACTTCTACTCGCTGGCCATGAAGTGGAACTACAACCGCTACCTGGTGGGCAAGACCGTCGAATTCTTCACCAATGGCGAGCTTGGCAAGCCGTTGGCAGGGCCGTCCGACTATTCCCTGGACGCGGAAATGGGCCTGCGCTACAAAGTCACCGAGTGGGCCTCTCTCAACCTCAAGGCCGAGCGCGACGTTATTAGTGGCGACTCGGAAAGCGCGTTGAGCAAGACCCGCTATACCGCTGGGTTCGGCGTCACCTGGTAAAGGGCCATCGGGTCATTACAGGCGCAACCCGCCGTCCATTTCCAGGATCCGCCCGGTGTAGTAGTCGTTCTCGAAGATATACGCCGCCGAATGGGCAATCTCCTCGGGCCGCCCCATGCGCTTGAGGGGAATGCCCGAGGTCATCTTCTCCAGTGCCTCGGGCTTCATGCCCAGGGTCATCTCCGTCTCGATAAACCCCGGTGCAATGCCCGCCACGCGGATGCCGTAGCGCGCCAGTTCCTTGGCCCAGGTCACGGTAGCGGCCGCCACGCCGGCCTTGGCGGCGGAGTAGTTGGTCTGGCCGACGTTACCGGCGCGGGAGATCGATGAGATGTTGATGATGGTGCCCTGATTCTTCAGCTCCACCATTTTTGCCGCCACTTCACGGGTACACAGGAAGACGCCGGTGAGGTTGACGTCGATCACCGCCTGCCACTGGGCCAGGCTCATCTTGGTCATCTCGCCGTCCTTGACCTTGAGCAGCAGGCCATCGCGCAGGATCCCGGCGTTGTTGATCAAGCCGTTGATCGCGCCAAAGTCTTCGGCGATCTGTGCCACGGTCTGGGTCACCTGTTCTTCATTCGCCACGTTACATAGGTAGGCCCGGGCCTTCACGCCATGGGCCTGGCAGGCGGCCACCGCCTGGTCGAGCTTTTCCTGATTGAGGTCCACCAGCGCCAGGTGCGCGCCTTTGGCTGCAAAATACTCGGCCATGGAACGGCCCAAACCCTGGCAACCGCCGGTGATAATGATTACTTTGTCGTTGAGATGCATTCGCAAGTCCTGTGGGCAGAATGAAGCGACTATCCAGGTTTATTTTTTGACGATATTTATCAAAGGAGTCATAAGTTGAGCGCGCACGTTGCCAAGAATGCCCGAGAACTACTGCTCAAGGAATACCGTGGGGCACTCGCCACCCTGTCCAAGGCCATGCCCGGTTTCCCGTTTGGCTCAGTGGTGCCGTACTGCCTGGATGCCGAGGGCCGGCCGCTGATCCTGATCAGCCGCATCGCCCAGCACACCCACAACCTGCAGAAAGACCCCAAGTGTTCGCTGTTGGTGGGTGAGCGTGAGGCGGACGACGTGCAGGCGGTAGGGCGCCTGACCTACCTGGCCGAAGCCGAGAAACTCGAAGACAGTGCCGAGATTGACGCCGCCGCCGAGCGTTACTACCGCTATTTCCCGGATTCGGCCAACTACCACAAGGCCCATGATTTTGACTTCTGGGTGCTCAAGCCGGTACGCCACCGTTATATCGGTGGGTTTGGCGCGATCCACTGGGTCGACCAGTTGACCCTGGCCAACCCGTTCGCCGGCAAGGCCGAGCTGAGCATGATCGAACACATGAACAGCGACCACACCAAGGCCATCGCCCATTACGTCGAACTGGCAGGCCTGCCGACCACCGATCCCGCGCAATTGGCGGGCATCGACAGCGAGGGCATGCACCTGCGCATCGGCCAGGCGCTCTATTGGCTACCCTTTGCCGAGCCTTGCAACACGCCGACACAAGTGCGCGAGGCCTTGGTTTTCCTGGCTCACGCTGAGGTCTGGCCGAAAAAAGCAGGCGCTGAAGCTTGAATTCACGAAACGGCGACGTCATCTAAGGTGAAGTAGCAAGGCATTCTTGCGTTGAGGAACCATTTGATGCGCCCTTTTTTGTTGCTCTTTTTGTTGTTTCCGGTGCTGGAGCTGTTCGTATTCGTACAAGTCAGCAGCGCAATCGGGTTTTTCCCGGCACTGCTGCTGATCATTCTCGGCTCGATGCTCGGCGTGCTGGTGCTGCGCGTCGCCGGCCTGGCCACGGCGCTGCGTGCCCGTGAAAGCCTGAATCGCGGCGAACTGCCGGCCCAGACCATGCTTGAAGGCCTGATGATGGCCTTGGCCGGTGGCCTGTTGATCCTCCCGGGCTTTATCAGCGATGTGGTGGGCCTGGTCATGTTGTTGCCCTTCACCCGCAAGTTGCTGGCGGGCAAGATGCGCCAGCGTGCCGAAGAGGCGGCGATCCGCCAGCGCGCCTTTGCCGACGACCTGCAACCCCGTGGTGGTCCGGCCCCGCGCCAGCCTCTGGGGCGTGAAGGTGACGTGATCGAAGGCGAATTCGAACACCGCGACCCCAAGTAATCCCTTCAGCGGCACGGCACCTGCGGGTGCCGTGCGGCGTTTGAAGACTCCCCCGACACAAAAATTTTCATCTCTGCACCCTTGTAATAACCTTATGCGCCCTTATGTAACGGTCACCGCAAGGTTTCTGGTGGCGACACCAGACAGACTTCCGCGTTTCGCGCCGCGAACCGCGACCGGCACCGCCGGAATTTAACCTGCCGGAATTGACACCGGCTGATGAAAAACACAATTAGGAGAGATCGACAATGAGCAAGCTTCGTCCTCTGCATGACCGCGTCGTCATCCGTCGCAGTGAAGAAGAAAAGAAAACCGCTGGCGGTATCGTGCTGCCAGGTTCGGCTGCTGAAAAAGCCAACCACGGTGTGATTCTCGCTGCTGGCCCAGGCAAGACCCTGGAAAACGGTGAAGTACGTGCGCTGGCTGTGAAAGTGGGTGACAAGGTTGTTTTCGGCCCTTACTCCGGCAGCAACACTGTGAAAATCGACGGCGAAGACCTGCTGGTAATGGCTGAGAACGAGATTCTCGCTGTTCTGGAAGGCTGATTTCCCCGCTCATCTTCCCGTTACTACAAAGTATTTAAGGAATATCGATCATGGCTGCTAAAGAAGTTAAATTCGGCGATTCCGCCCGTAAGAAAATGCTCGCCGGTGTAAACGTCCTGGCTGACGCAGTAAAAGCGACCCTGGGCCCTAAAGGCCGTAACGTGATCATCGAGAAGAGCTTCGGCGCTCCGACCATCACCAAGGACGGCGTTTCCGTCGCCAAAGAAATCGAACTGGAAGACCGTTTCGAAAACATGGGCGCGCAGCTGGTCAAAGACGTTGCCTCCCGTGCCAACGATGACGCAGGCGACGGCACCACCACCGCTACCGTTCTGGCCCAGGCCATCGTCAACGAGGGCTACAAGGCTGTCGCTGCCGGCATGAACCCGATGGACCTCAAGCGCGGCATCGACAAGGCGACCATCGCCGTTGTTGCCGAGCTGAAAAACCTGTCCAAGCCATGCGCCGACACCAAGGCCATCGCTCAGGTAGGCACCATCTCCGCCAACTCCGACAGCTCCATCGGCGACATCATTGCCGAAGCCATGGAAAAAGTCGGTAAAGAAGGCGTGATCACCGTTGAAGAAGGCACTGGCCTGGAAAACGAACTGTCGGTTGTTGAAGGCATGCAGTTCGACCGTGGCTACCTGTCCCCGTACTTCGTCAACAAGCCAGAAACCATGGTTGCCGAGCTGGACAGCCCGCTGATCCTGCTGGTTGACAAGAAAATCTCGAACATCCGCGAAATGCTGCCAGTGCTGGAAGCCGTTGCCAAAGCCGGCCGCCCACTGCTGATCGTTTCCGAAGACGTTGAAGGCGAAGCCCTGGCGACTCTGGTTGTGAACAACATGCGTGGCATCGTTAAAGTCGCAGCCGTCAAGGCTCCAGGCTTCGGCGACCGTCGCAAGGCCATGCTGCAGGACATCGCCGTACTGACCGGCGGTACCGTTATCTCCGAAGAGATCGGCCTGAGCCTGGAAAGCGCCACCCTGGAAAACCTGGGCAGTGCCAAGCGCGTGACCATCTCCAAGGAAAACACCATCATCGTTGACGGTGCTGGCGTTGATCAGGACATCCAGGCTCGCATCACTCAGATCCGTGCCCAGGTTGCCGAAACTTCCTCGGACTACGACCGTGAAAAACTGCAAGAGCGCCTGGCCAAGCTGTCTGGCGGCGTTGCAGTGATCAAGGTTGGCGCTGGTTCCGAAGTTGAAATGAAAGAGAAGAAAGCCCGCGTTGAAGACGCCCTGCACGCAACCCGCGCAGCCGTTGAAGAAGGCGTGGTACCTGGCGGTGGCGTTGCGCTGATCCGTGCTCTGGAAGCCCTGACCAACCTGACCGGCGACAACGCCGACCAGAACGTCGGTATCGCTGTACTGCGTCGTGCTGTTGAAGCACCGCTGCGTCAGATCGCTGCCAACTCCGGCGACGAGCCAAGCGTTGTGGTCAACGAAGTCAAGAACGGCAAAGGTAACTACGGTTACAACGCTGCGACTGGCGTCTACGGCGACATGATCGAAATGGGCATCCTGGATCCTACCAAGGTGACTCGTTCGGCTCTGCAGGCAGCAGCCTCCATCGGTGGCCTGATCCTGACCACCGAAGCAGCCATTGCTGACAAGCCTAAGGCTGAAGGCGCTGGCGGCGGCGGTATGCCAGACATGGGTGGTATGGGCGGCATGGGCGGCATGATGTAAGCCAGCCTTACCCCGCTACTGAAAAACCCCGCCTGCAGCGATGCAGGCGGGGTTTTTTTATGTGCGTACCTCAGCTGAAGCCGCGGCGCCCCAGGAGTTTCTTGAAACTGAACCCGCGGGCCAGCATCAGCTGCGGGGCGGGCGGCAAAGATGCCACGGGTCCCGGTGCAGCAATGCCGGATGGCGGATCGACAGGCACGTGCGCGGTTTTTTTGATGGGCGCCGGTTGGGGCCGCTCCCAATGGCCGGACATGATCACCATGCCCAGCAGTTTCAGGGTATTGCCGTAGTAGTCCTGATCCCTGATGGACCGGCGTTGCAGGTTGTCCCAAATATTATTGAGCCACGGCTGATTGTCGGGGCTGATCATCGCGCTGACCCCCAATGCCGCCACAAAGGCCGGCTCATTCTGGTCTTCCTCGATGGCGCTGCCGTCGATGCGGTAGCCGCTGTTGAACGCGCCCGGCTCATCGTGGGTGGTGGAGCGTGCCCAGCGGTTGAAGGCGGTCAAGGTGTACAGGGCACGAGGGTCACCGTACATCAGGTAATCCAGGCCGATGCGCCACGGGTAGCGGGCGGCATTCCATGAGTAGCCACCGTCGTATTGACCTTCCACCAACTCGGGGCGCGCCGGGGTGAGCGAGGTGTCCAGGTGGCTGATAAAGTCCGGCACCAAGCCACTGTTGGCGCTGTAGCGTTGGGTGAAGGCGCTGATGATCGAATAGTTCTTGTCGCGAACCGCCTGCCAGCGTTTATCCCCGGTCATGGCGAAGAAGCTGTAGAGGTGCGACTGCATGAAGTCCGAGCTGCGGGTGGTGTACTCAAGCTCAGGGTCGCCGTCGGTGCCGGCCCAGTCGCCGAGTATCAAATGATGCGTCCTGGGGTGCACCTCGTGTTTCATGATCGCGGCCATGACGGTGTTGGCCTCGTTGCGATAATCGACGGTGCCCTGGCTGCCCCATTTTTGGTCGGCCAGCAGCAAGGCGTAGGCGATGTCCAGGTCGCCGTCGGTGGCGCTGACGTCACCGCGGAACGGGTCGGTGGAATCGCCGCATCCTTCGATCTGGTTCCAGGCCATCAAGCCCGGATCGGAGGCCGCCGGGTGATCCTGGAAGTAGCGCACCATGCCGTCGAAGATTTTTTGGGCGTCGTCATCGTAGTCGGCCATCATCACCGTGAGCAGCATGCCGTAGCCATGGGCCTCGGACACCGTGATGGTGCCGGGCGCGGTGCCACCGCCCACTGGTTTGTGGTCGGCGTTGACCTTGACGAAATACCGGCCGCTGCCGCATTCCCCCGACAGATACACCGCCTTCCAGTCCTTGTAGAACCTGACCAGTTGCTGATCCATGATCGCCTGGGGCTGGCGATTGGGCAGGATCGAGCCGGGGTAATAGGGCGCGTGAACACTTTGGGCTGCAATGCTGCCCGACCAGGAACCAGCGGCCATGCACAGTGATAACACCAGCGTAGACAGATGCCGTTTAGGGTGACGCATGAAGTGACTCTCCAACCTGATCCAAAGGGCATGGACTCAGGATGGCGCGGGCGATCCTGAATCAGGTCGCGAGGTTAGCGGCAGCGCGCAGGTTCCACTGTCACAGGCTGTAACAGCCTAACCCGGGCGCAGCGCCAGGGTCAGGGTCAGGCGCGCGCCGCCCAATGGGCTGCGGGTGATCGACAGCTCCCCGTGGTGCCAATGGCAGGCTCGCTTGGCCAGCGCCAGGCCGAGGCCAAACCCGCTGGGCTCGTCACCGCCCATGGCCAGGCGAACGAAGGGTTCGAAGATCTTTTCGCGGTTTTCCGGCAACACACCGGGGCCGTCATCGTCCACATGCAGCACCAGGTGTTGGCCCTGGCACGAGGCACTGACGTTCACTTGTTCGCGGGCGTACGTGATGGCGTTGCTCAGCAGGTTGCGCACGATCAGGTGCAGCAGGGCGCGATCACCGATCAGCTCCAGGTCGGCGGGGTTGGTGTCCAGGGTGAGCAAGCGATGGTGCCCGTCCAGCAGGGCAAACTCCTGTTGCAGCCAGTCACGGATATTGATCGGCTCATGCTGCAGGTCGCTGGGTGCATCGGCCAGCCGCGCAAAGGCGAGGCTGGCGCGAACCAGCGACTCCAGCTCCTCGATGTCGGTTTGCAGCCGCTCTTGCAGGCGGATGCGGGTGTCAGGGTCGGCACTTTTACTCAGCAGCGCCAGGGCAAATCGCATCCGGGCCAGGGGCGTGCGCAGTTCGTGGGACACCGCCTGGGAAACCTCGCGGTGGCGTTCGCCCATCGACGTGATGTCCTGGGCATGCTGTCGCAATGTCAGCAGCAGCGGGGCCCACTCCTGGCTCATCGCCGGCAGCAGCGTGTTGGGTGTGCGGGCGAGTGCCGCAACGCTGGCGTTGAGGGTGTTGAGGTCGTGGGTGTATTTGCGTCGGGCGCGCAAGGTGAGCCAGAGCAACAGCATGACCGGCAGGCCGGCGACACAGGCGGTCAGCCAATACACCGGGTATTGCATCAGGTCCTTCACTTCGGCGGTGCCCCACAGGGGGCCGAATTGAATCACCGTGTCGTCGTCCAGCGGGAAGTAGGTGATGTCTTCATCACTGTTCTGTGCCGGTTGATGGTGGTCGAGCATGACGAGGGCTTCCGGCGGCAGCTCAATATCATCCTTTTTCACCAGGCTCACCGGGTACTGAAAGCGCGCTTGCAGCGCCTCGATCTGCGCCTCGCGCTGTTCGGCGGGCAACGCCTTGAGTTGCTCGGCCACCAGATAACCCGGGCCGGCCATCAGGCGCAGGAAACTGTAGTCGCCGATAAACACCGCAGCGTTCGTGCACAGCCACAACAGGTAAAGGGTGAGGGCCGCCCAACTGGTACCGGCTGCGATGGCCATCCATGGGCGTACTTTAGACAGCATGCTGGCTCCCCGTCGGGATCTCGACGAACAGGTATCCCTGGGCGGTGATGGTCTGGATGGTCACGGGGCACTCAAGGCTCATCAGTTTTTTGCGCAAGCGCGATACCCGCATGTCAATCGAACGATTCAGGCCGTCGTACTCCAGGCCGCGCAGGCGCTGGAGCAGTTTTTCCCGGGTGAGCAATACGCCGCAGTGACGGGCGAAGATGGCGAGCAGCTCGAATTCGGCCACCGAAAACTGCAAGGGCGCCTCGCCAAGCCACGCGAAGTGGTTGTTCAGGTCCAGCCGAAAAGTGCCCCACTGATAGTAACTGCGGTGTGCCTGAGGATGGCGGCGCAGCAGCGAGCGGATCCGCGCCAACAACAATAAAGGGTCGATCGGCTTGACCACATAGTCGTCGGCCCCGGCGGCAAACCCCACCAACTGTTCGGCGTTCTCGTCCAGGGCGGTCATCATCAGGATCAGCCCGGGGTAGTGGTCGCGAATCTGGCGGCACAGGGTAAAACCGTCGATGCCCGGCAGCATTACATCGAGGATCAGCAGTGCCGGCTGTTCATCGCGGATACGCTGGGCGGCGCGGTCGCCACGGTGTTCCACCGCGACAGTAAATCCCTCGGCGCGCAGGAACTCGGCCGTGAGTGCCGCCAGGGGCAGGTCGTCTTCGATCAGCAGCAGGGTATCGGACATGGCTCAGCGGGATCGTTGCCAGAAAAGTGCGCAGAGTGTTGCGCCCTTGCCCCCGGCGAGGCAAGGGCTGTTCATCACGCGGTTGCGGCCTGTATTGGGGATGTTTTGACTGGCCGGTACAGCAAGAAGTAATACGCCCCCAAACAGATCAGCCAGCTGAAAATCGCCGTCCACACGTTATGGGAAAGAAAGTGCGCGCCTTGCATCGTGCGGCTCACCGAAAGCACCGTGCCCAGCCCCAGGGCAAACATAAATGCCCAACGCGCCATCCTCGGCCGGCGATCCCGCAGGGCAAAAAACAACGCAAACAAGGCAAAGCCGGTGGCCGCATGCCCGCCCGGCCAGCAGCGCCCGGGTTTGTCGGTGGGCGGTCGGGGGCTCAGCAGTTCGCTGTAGGTCTCCTGGCCGCCAAACTCCTTGACGCTCCACGGGCATTGCACTGCGGTCACGGTCTTCAACGGCGATACAAACGAGGTGGCCAGTGCCAGCGACAACACCAGGCAACCCAGTTCCCGGCGATAGGGTTTGAGCCGCTCCACCACAAATGCCCCGGCAAACCCGGCGATGGCCAATACCGAAAACACGATCACCATCTGCTTGGCGCGATCGTGAAGAATGTCCTCCAGAAAAAAACTGTGCCGGCCCACGAAGCCGCCTTCGCCAGCGTTGTAAAACAACTTGGCCACGTCCATGTCCAGCGATGTCAGCTCCAGCAACAGCATGAGCACCGCCAACACCGCAGGCACGCCGAGGCCCAGCCAGAAGTTGAGGGGGTTGGAAACGGGACGAACAGCGACTGCTTGCATGGCGAACTCAAACTCTAAAAAAAGCCCCGGACAGTCCTGGCCAGGGCGTTTTGGTTAGCGTGCACTCACCTGGGGGACTTCGTCCTTGGGCGTCTTCCAGCTCAGCAACTGTTGTTTGTAGCCGTAACTGGCGCCCTGGTAGTAGGTAATGGCGCGCTGGATCAACGGGTCATCACTGCCAACCTGGGACTCGTGGCTGTCGCCCAGTGCCTGGTCATGGCGGCGCAGGCCTTGGCGCGGGCTGAGGATCGCCAGGTCGTTACCGTCGAACAATCCCAGGTATTGGTAATTGCCCACCACTACCCGTGGCGGCAGCGGGTTGTCCTGCAGCAGGTTGCGGCCAAAAAACGTCGACTCGTAGCTCAGGTTCAGCAAGCCCAGCAGCGTCGGCGCCAGGTCGATCTGGCTGGCCAGCTTCGCGTTCTCGCCGGCGTCGATCAACTTGGGGGCGTAGATGAACAGCGGAATCTGGTAATTGACCATCGGCAAGTCTTCCTTGCCCGCGCTGCCTGCGGTGTGGTCGGCGACGAAGATAAAGATAGTGTTGTCGAACCACGGCTTCTGGCGCGCCGCGTCCAGGAACTGGCCGATGGCGTAGTCGGTGTACTTCACCGCGCCGTCGCGACCGTCGCCGGATTTGATATCAATGCGGCCCGCCGGGTAGGTATAGGGGCGGTGGTTGGAGGTGGTCATCAGTTGCAGCAGGAAGGGTTGCTGCTTGGCGTAGTCTTCGTCCGCCAGTTTCAGCGTTTGTTTATAGAGGTCTTCGTCAGCCATGCCCCAGGCGTTTTTAAAGCTGATTTCTGACTCGGGCACGCTGCTCTGGTCAACCACGCGGTAACCGTTGCCGCTGAAAAACGCGTTCATGTTGTCGAAGTAGCCACGGCCACCGTAGACAAACACGCTGTCATAGCCAACGGCGTTGAGCTGTTGGCCCAGGCTGCCGAAGCCGCTTTCACGGCCGATGCGCTTGACGATGGAGCGTCCCGGCGTCGGTGGAATGGCCAGGGTGATGGCTTCCAGGCCGCGGTCGGTGCGGGTGCCGGTGGCGTAGAAGTTATTGAAGTACAGGCTTTGCTTGCGCAGCGCGTCGAGGTTGGGCGTGAGGTTATTCGCGTCGCCGTTGCTGCCCATGTACTTGGCACTGAAGCTTTCGATGGTCACCAGCACGATATTGGGTTTGCGCAGCGTGCCCGGGTTGGTAATGGCGCGACGGATATCCAGCGGGTCAGTGCCGATAAACCGTGCATTGGGCTCGCTGAGTTCGGCGCGCAACTGCTTGGCGACCACATCGGCCGGCAGGCTCTTGTAGAACTGGTTGTAGTCCAGTTCGTTATTACGGAAGGCCGCGAAGAACTGATACGGGCCGTTGCTCGCCAGTTCGTTGTTGTAGGCGTTACCGCCCTGGCTGCGCGGGCGGTCCTGGTTGATCAATTGCAGGCTCAGGCCGGCCACCAGCAACAGGCCCAGGGCGCTGATCAGGCGTTTGCGCATGGCAGGCAATGGTGCATTCATCGCGGCGTTGAACGCTTTGCGCAAAGCCAGGCTGAGGACGATGGCCATCACGGCCAGCAGGCTCAGCAGCTTGCCGATCGGATACGACTCCAGCAGGTTGTTCAGCACCTCTTTGGAGTAAACCAGGTAATCCACGGCAATGAAGTTGAAGCGCACGCCGAACTCGTCCCAGAACAACCACTCCGCCACGCTGGTGAAGAGCATGGCGAACAGGCTGACGGTGAGGACTGCCTGCAGGAACCAGCGATGGCCACGGCGGCGCCACAACGCTGGTGGGCACAGCAACAGGTACAGGCCCAGGGGCAGGGCGGCATAGGCGAGGAAGCCCAGGTCATAGAGCAGGCCCACACCGAATACCGGCAGCAGGTTGCCGCTGACTTCGTCCAGGTGGGATACCAGCAGCAGGATGCGGGTCAGTAGAAAAACCACCAGCCAGGCACCGGTCACCAACAGCAAATAGCGCATTGGCGCCGTTTTTGGAAAGCCCATGGCAATGTTCCTTATTTTCGATGGGCGCGATCTTCGCGCTGACACTGTAGTCAGGTTGTGAACCTATAGTGAAAAACTCGTTAACACCCGCAATCGGTTGAAAACAGTAATCGGCGCGGCCTTCAGGCCTAGCCGTGAGCCATACTTGGCCTTAAGCTGCGCGAGCCAACACGGCCGTTACCGCGTACGGAGACACTGCCCATGCGAATTTTATTGGTTGAAGACAACCGCGATATTCTGGCCAACCTGGCCGATTACCTGGGGCTGAAGGGCTACACCGTAGACTGTGCGCAGGACGGTTTGTCGGGCCTGCACCTGGCTGCCACCGAACATTACGACCTGATCGTGCTCGACATCATGCTGCCTGGCATTGATGGCTACACCCTGTGCAAACGCCTGCGCGAAGATGCCCGCCGCGACACGCCGGTGATCATGCTCACTGCCCGCGACCAGTTGGACGACCGGCTGCAGGGCTTCAAGTCCGGCGCCGATGACTACCTGCTCAAGCCGTTTGCGCTGTCGGAACTGGCCGCACGCATCGAAGCGGTGCTGCGCCGTGCCCAGGGCGGCGGTCGCCGTGCGTTGCAGGTCGGTGACCTGAATTACGACCTCGACACTCTGGAGGTTACCCGCGAAGGGCGCCTGCTCAAGCTCAACCCGGTCGGCCTGAAGCTGCTGGCGGTGCTGATGCAAAAAAGCCCTCACGTGTTGCGCCGCGAAATTCTCGAAGAAGCCCTGTGGGGCGATGACTGCCCGGACAGCGACAGCTTGCGCAGCCATGTCCATCAACTGCGTCAGGTGATCGATAAACCCTTCGCCAAACCGTTGCTGCAAACGGTGCACGGTGTGGGTTATCGCCTGGCCGAGGGTCGTGATGGAGTTTAAGCAAAGCCTTGCCCAGCGGATCATCATTGCCTTCGCCTTGATGAGCGCGTTGGTGGCGGGGGCCTTCGCCATGGGCATCGTC
Organism: Pseudomonas yamanorum; assembly: GCF_013386765.1. GTDB lineage: Bacteria > Pseudomonadota > Gammaproteobacteria > Pseudomonadales > Pseudomonadaceae > Aquipseudomonas > Aquipseudomonas yamanorum_A. The sequence goes on along the minus strand of NZ_JACARE010000037.1, from coordinate 3,290 downwards.
GCCACGGTGCACCTGGTGGAAGAAAAGCTCATTTCGGCAGGCCTGGGCGGTGACTTGCAACGCCTGCTGCTGATGGACAGCGTCGAGGACTGGAGCCACCGTCCCGAGCCCGACCAGTTGTTCTACTTCAGCGGCGGCCCCGGCGATTTCGAGCTGCCCAAAGACTTGCGCCACCTGGACGCCGGTTTTCACGAGGTGTTCCGCGAGCAGCTTTCCTACCACGCGATGGTCGAAATCGTCGACGGTCGCCGCTATGTCCTGCTGCAAGACCAGAGTGATTTCGAAGAGCGCGAGCGCGTTCTGTTTGCCGTGGTGCTGGTGGGGTTTGTGCTCAGCCTCGCGCTGGCGGTGTTCCTCGGCTGGGTGCTGGCCCGCAAGGTCATGGCGCCGGTGGTGCGCCTGGCCCGCCAGGTACGCCATCGCGACCAGTTACTTGGCCTGGCGCCGCCCCTGGCCCCGGATTATGCGGCGGATGAGGTGGGCGAGTTGGCCGTGGCCTTCGACGCGACCCTGGGCCGCTTGCGCCAGGCGTTGTCCCGGGAGCAGCTGTTTACCAGTGATGTCAGCCACGAGTTGCGTACTCCGCTGATGGTGCTCGCCAGTTCCTGCGAATTGTTGCTGGAGAATCCGGCCATTGATCAGCGCGGCCGCAAACAGGTTGAACGCATTGCGCGGGCCTGTGAAGAAATGCGCGAACTGGTGCAGACCTTCCTGATGCTGGCCCGTGCCCAGCGCGAGGAGGCGGGCATGTCGCCCCAGGCCAACCTGGCGCAGGTGGCCGACGATCTGCTGGGAATCTGGCGTGAGCCCATCGAGCACAAGGGCCTTGAGTTGGTCTATCAGCCCGGCGCACCGTTGGATACCCGCTACAACGCAACCTTCCTGCACGCGGTGATGGGCAACCTGCTGCGTAATGCACTGCATTACACCGAACGTGGCTTTATCCGCCTCACCCTGGAGCCGAGTGGCTTCGTGGTGGAAGACTCCGGCGTGGGGATTCCCGAGGACAAGCGCGAAGCGATGTTCGAGCCATTTGTGCGCGGCAGTGAAAAGCGCGGCGAAGGCCTGGGCCTGGGGCTGTCCCTGGTCCAGCGCATCTGCGAAAACCAGGGCTGGAGCGTCAGCCTCAGTACCATGGAGCCCAATGGCTGCCGCTTTCATGTCGAGTTGAGCCCGGTCAAACCCTGATACCTGTCCTGCCGCTATCCTGCGGCAGAATCCCCATTTTTCGCCGAAGATGGCAACATGCCACGACTTGTATCTGCAAAGTTTTGTAATGTATAGGATTCGACAGGACAAGTTTTTCACAACGTGTTGACCTGTTGATCACAGGATTCTGCTTAGGGTTGTAGGCATCAGTAACTGGGGACCCGTTGATGCCTACTCCGACCAAGCTCGAATTTTCCGAAAAGTACGACGATCAACACGCGCAGAAATATTTGCTCAAGCATCAGGACAATCTGGCTCGCCGGTTGTCCCACAAACGCGACGAGCAATTGGCGCGGGGTGCGCTGGCCATGGCCGGTGAGCCTGGCCTGGTGCTGGACTTACCGTGTGGGGCGGGGCGTTTCTGGCCGCTGCTGGCAGAAAAGCCCAACCGTGTGATCATCGGCGCCGACAATTCAGCGTCGATGTTGAAGATCGCCACTGTCGCCCAACCGGCGGATGTGGTGAAACGGGTACGGCCCTTGCAGACGTCTGCTTTTGATATTGATTTGCCAGACAACGCAGTCGACAGCATTTTCTGCATGCGCTTGATGCACCACATCGGTGATCCCGCGCACAGGCTGACAATACTGCGTGAGTTTCAACGTGTTACCCGCGACAGCGTGATTATCTCGTTGTGGGTGGACGGCAACTTCAAGGCCTGGAAACGCAAGCGCGCCGAAGTGCGCCGTCGCAAAAAGGGTGAGCAGGAAGGTTACCAAAATCGATTCGTGTTACCGGCTGCTACTGTTGAAGCAGAGTTTGAACAAGCCGGTTTCCGTATTCAGGAATCACTGGACTTCATACCGCTCTACGCCATGTGGCGAGTGTATGTATTGCGCAAGAGGTAACAGGATGGCTGTCGAGTGTTTAGCAGGTAGTGAAGTAGCTCCCGAGGAGCGATTTGATTATTTCTGGCGCCAGCAGGGCGAGTGGGTCGAGGAACCCAATCGTCGTCGTGGCGGTGAAAGTGGTGTGCAACGGGTGATGGGCACCAATGGTCGTTTGCTCTACAGCAAGCGCCAGACCGGCCATATCTACCGCAGTTGGCTCCATCCTTTTGGACGCCCCACTGTGTTGCGTGAGCGCGATGCCCTCAAGGGCCTGCGTTTGCTGGATGTACGCGTGCCGGAACTGGTGTTCTGCGAAGCCCGCCGCGACCCGGAACACCAATGGAAGGCGTTGCTGGTGACGGCGTCGCTGGACGGTTTCGACGAGATCGAAAACTGGTACGCCGCGGGTGGTCGTGAGCAGTACGGTGAGTTGGTGCACGAGCGCCTGCTCAAGGAATTGGCCGGTACCCTGGCGCGGATGCACAAGGGTCGTTGGCAGCATGGTTGCCTGTATATCAAGCATATTTTTGTGCGGGTCACGGGCGAGGGCGATGCGGCCAAGGTGGAAGTGGCGTTGCTGGATTTCGAGAAGTGCCGCCAGCGGTTGACCGCGTTGCGGGCGGCTCGGCATGACATGCTGCAATTGCGTCGCCATTCGTCGTGGAATTCTACGGACTGGAAAAAACTCAGCTACTTTTACGAGACGGCGTTTGGCAGCGCTATCAAAGGTTTAACGTAATGAAGCTAGAAATTGCACGAGGTTTGTTTCTGTTGGGGGCGTTGGGCATAGCGGCCCTGGCCCTGGCTGCTTGGGAGCAGCCCCGGACACAAGTCCTCAGTGCGGTGCAGGGTGCCGGGCAGCAATGCCCGATGCCGCGGATCGCCAAGGTCGGTGTTACGGCCAAGCCTGATCATGAGTTGTTGTTGTTCATGTTTGGGATGTCCCAAGGGATGAGGCCACAAAGTTGAAGAGATTGAAGCCCAAATAAAAGGCCTCGCTGGTTCGAGGCCTTTTATTTGGGCTTGGTTTTTTGGGGGGGTATTGAGTACATATCCGTTATTTAGGTAACGGCTACTTATGGTTCCGCTCTTACAGCGGGTCACTTTTGGCAAACGCCCGGAATGCCGGCCCAGCCAAAAGTAACCAAAAGGTCTTTGCCCCACCACTCGGTGCCTCGCTTAGGCTCGGCATGCCGGAACGAAGGCCCGGTTCCGCGGGCCGCCGCGACGGGCCATCCATGGCCCGGCGCG
>NZ_JACARE010000036.1:28102-41272 GCF_013386765.1 Pseudomonas yamanorum | reverse complement strand
CGCTTTAGATTTTGATGTTGCCTTTGCTTCACCACACTCAAGCCGGCCTGTAGGCCGCTGTGCTCTGGCTTTTGATCTTGATTTTGATCTTAGGCGCCCCGTTAAACCACGCTGGCCGAACGCAGGTAGTACGGAGCGGGTAAACCGGCAGGACGCCGGTTTAGCCGCGACGGGGCAGGGACGCCACGTCGCGGCGGCCCGCTTCGTGCTGCCGGAGCTGAGGGCACACCGAGCCTAAGCGAGGTGCCGAGTGGTGGGGCAAGAGCGTTTTGCTTACTTTTGCGCTTTTCAAAAGTGAGCCGCTGTAAGAGCGGAACCAATAGTGGCCGTTACCCGAATAACGGATATGCCCCCAATCAACCCAGCCCCAACCGCTCATGCCACTCGGCAATCGACTCCTCAGGATACTCATCAAACTGCAGATCCCCCGCCCGAACACTCACCTCAACCCAGGGCGCCTTCGACCCCAGCATCAAATGCGTATGCTCCGGCGCCACCGGCAATGGCGTATCAATCGCCGAAGCAAACGGATGAATCAACGCCGGCCACTGCGGACTGAACAACCACAACCCCGACCCACACTGCGAACAAAAATGCCGCTCAGCCGTACTCGCATGCGCCCGGCTATCAGCAGGCCCCTTCATCCGCGCATGATAAATCGAAATCAACTTGCGCCCCCGCACCTTCAGGCTTTTAGCGTCGCCCCCAAGGTTGATCGCATACCCGCCACCCCCCTGAGTCTTGCGGCAAATCGAGCAATAACACCGCTGATAGGGATACGGATGCGCACTCTCAAGACTGAACGTAACCGAGCCGCAATGGCAGGAACCTTCAAGCTGCATGACCAGATCTCCTTCGCAAAAGATGAACCTTAGCTTAGGCGCCCGGCAGCCGAGGCGGTTCCATCTCCGGCATCAAGGTCGCGATCAACGCACGAATGGTCCCCGGCAACGCCTCCAACTCCCGCACCAGGATACTGCGCTCGCGCACCGCCCAGACCTCATCCAGCCTGACCGTCACCAACTGCATGGTCCGGCTGTGCCGCACCGCCGCCGACTCGGGAATGATCCCGATCCCGACGCCAGCCTCGACCATCCGGCAGATCGCCTCGAAGCTCGACATCTGGATGCGCAACGACAAATGCTTGCCCAACCGCTCCACGTGCTCGCGCAGGAAACTCAGCAACGTGCTGCCGTCATGCAGGCCGATATGTTGATAGGCCAGGGTTTGCTCCAGGGTCACCGAAGGCAGGCCTGCCAGGGGATGCCCCACCGGCACCGTCAGCACCAGGTGGTCGGTGCTGAAGTGCAGCACCTGCAAACCCGAGGCTTCCACCGGGCCGGCGATGATGCCCATGTCACTGGTGCCGTCCAGCACACCCCGCACGATGTCACGGGACAACCGCTCCTGCAGGTCCACGGTCACGCCAGGCCGCTGGGACAGGAAGCCGGCCAGCACTTCGGGGAGAAACTCGGTCACCGCCGTGGTGTTGGCAAAGATGCGGATGTGCCCGGCCGAATCGATGCCGTATTGGGTGAACTCGCTTTTCAGGTAATCCACCTGGCGCATGATCAGCCGCGCGTGGTGCAGCAGCCGTTCGCCCGCCGGGGTGATTTCCACGCCGCGGCTGTCGCGGTACAGCAGGCGGGTGTCGAGTTGGCCTTCCAGGGCCTTGATCCGCGCGCTGGCGGCGGCGGGCGAGAGGAACGCGCGCTTGGCGCCCTGGGTCAGGCTGGGGGATTCGGCGATATGGATAAACAGGCGTAAGTCCGCCAGATCAAAGTGCATGGAAGGCTCCGGGGCAGCGACGAAGAACCCATGTGGGAGCTGGCTTGCCTGCGATAGCGGTGGGCGAGCCAAAGCAGTGTTGACTGACAGGGCGCTATCGCAGGCAAGCCAGCTCCCACATTGATCATCCGCGTTCTTGAGATCTTTTTATGGGCGATGGCGTTCAGCATAGCCGAACGCTGCTTTATTGAAATGCAAATTCTCAGAACGGCTACGCCCTTGCATGATCCGGCTCAGATTCCCTGCCCGAGGACATGCACCTGATGAGCGCCACAGACTGGATCGGCCGTAGCGAAACAGCCCACGACCACTTGAGCCACAACCTGCTCAAACGCATCGCCGCCACCTTTGGCGAAGACGTACCGGCGGACGGCGAAGCGGTGCCGCCCCTGTGGCAATGGTGCTTTTTCCAGGACCCGCTGCCGGAATCCGCCCTGGGCGGTGACGGCCATCCGGCCCGTGGCGGCTTCCTGCCGCCGGCGGATAACCGCAACCGCATGTGGGCCGGCGGGCGCATCGAGTTCTTCCACGCCTTGCGGGCCGGTGAGTCCGCCACCCGCGTCTCGACCATCACCCAGGTTGAAGAAAAAACCGGTCGCACCGGCTCGCTGTTGTTCGTCACCGTGCGCCACGACTATTCCCAGGACGGCCGCCTGGCCCTGCGCGAAGAACAGGACATCGTCTACCGCGAACCCACGCCGCCCAAGCAGGGCAGTGGTGACGTGCTTCCCGACGGTGCCTGGCGCGAAGCGGTGGACCCGACGCCCACCCTGTTGTTTCGCTATAGCGCCGTGACCTTCAACGGCCATCGCATCCACTACGACTACCCCTACGTCACCGGCACCGAAGGTTACTCGGGGCTGGTGGTGCACGGTCCGCTGATCGCCACCCTTAGCCTGCGCGCCTTTTGCCGCGCAAACCCCGAGGCCACGTTGCGCCGTTTCTCCTATCGCGGCGTGCGCCCATTGATTGCCCCGCAACCCTTTGAAGTCGGCGGGCGCATCACCGCGCCGGGCGTGGCTGAACTCTGGGCAGGCAACGCGGACGGCCTGGCCCAGCGCGCCGAACTGCATTTCGAATAAACCTCCAAGAACAACAGGCGGAGAGCCGTTAATGAACCCCAATGACAACGAAGAACTGAATGCCATCCGCGAAGGTGTGCGCGCACTCTGCGCCGAATTCGACGCCGCTTACTGGCGCAGGATTGACGAAGAAAAAGGCTTCCCCGAAGCCTTCGTCAAGGCCCTGACCGACGCCGGCTGGCTGTCGGCGATGATCCCCGAAGAATACGGCGGCTCGGGCCTGGGGTTGGCAGAAGCCTCGGTGATTCTTGAGGAAGTGAACCGTTGCGGCGGTAATTCCGGCACCGTCCACGGCCAGATGTACAACATGTTCACTCTGCTGCGCCACGGCAGCGAAGCGCAGAAAAGCTTCTACCTGCCCAAGCTCGCCAGCGGCGAACTGCGCCTGCAATCGATGGCCGTGACCGAGCCCACCACCGGCACCGACACCACCAAGATCAAGACCACCGCCATCAAGCGTGGCGACAAGTACGTGATCAACGGCCAGAAAGTGTGGATCTCGCGAGTACAGCATTCCGACCTGATGATCCTGCTGGCCCGCACCACGCCGCTGGCCGAGGTGAAGAAAAAGTCCGAAGGCATGTCGATCTTCCTGGTGGACCTGCGGGACGCGATCGGCAACGGCCTCACCGTGCAGCCCATCGCCAACATGGTCAACCACGAGACCAATGAGCTGTTCTTCGACAACCTGGAGTTGCCCCTCGACAGCCTGATTGGCGAGGAGGGCAAGGGCTTCCGCTACATCCTCGACGGCCTCAACGCCGAGCGCACCCTGATTGCCGCCGAGTGCATTGGCGACGGTCGCTGGTTTATCGAGAAAGCCAGCGCCTATGCCCGCGACCGCGTGGTGTTTGGCCGGCCTATCGGGCAGAACCAGGGCGTGCAGTTCCCGATTGCCGAAGCGCATATCGAGATCGAAGCGGCCGACCTGATGCGCTGGCGTGCCTGTGAGGAATACGACAGCGGCGCCAACGCCGGGGCCAGCGCGAACATGGCCAAGTACCTGGCAGCCAAGGCGTCCTGGGAAGCGGCCAACGCCTGCCTGCAAACCCACGGCGGCTTCGGCTTTGCCTGTGAATACGACGTGGAGCGCAAGTTCCGCGAGACCCGCCTGTACCAGGTCGCGCCGATCTCCACCAATCTGATCCTGTCCTATGTGGCCGAGCATCTGCTCGAACTGCCACGCAGCTTCTGAGGAACCGACCATGAGCCATACCCAAGCGCTGTGCCGGTTCCTCGCCGAGTTGAAGTACGAACAATTGCCGGACGAGGTACTCGCCCGCACCGAAGACCTGTTCCTCGACTGGCTCGCCTCGGCGCTGGCCAGCAAGGGCGCGCATCCTATCCCGCTGTTCGAACGTTATGCCCGTACGATGGGCCCGGCCAATGGTCCGGCGCAGATCATCGTCAGCGGCGGCAGCAGCAGTGCGTATTTTGCCGCGCTGGTGAACGGCGCGTCGTCGCACCTGGTGGAGCAGGATGACCTGCACAACAGCTCGGTATTGCACCCGGCGACCGTGGTGTTTCCGGCGGCCTTCGCCGCGGCGCAAGACCTCGGCAAGTCCGGTCGCGAGTTGCTGCTGGCCTCGGTGGCCGGTTACGAAGCCGGGATTCGCATCGGCGAATTCATGGGCCGTTCCCACTACCGCATCTTCCATACCACGGCCACCGTCGGCACCCTCGCGGCGGCTGTCGCGGTGGGCAAGTTACTCGACTTCAACGAAGAGCAATTCATCAACCTGCTGGGCAGTGCCGGTACTCAGGCGGCCGGCCTGTGGGAGTTCCTGCGGGATGCCGCCGACTCCAAGCAACTGCACACCGCCAAGGCGGCGGCCGATGGTCTGTTGGCCGCTTATTTGACGGCCGACGGGCTGACCGGTGCGCGCAATATTCTGGAAGGCGACCAGGGCATGGCCGCCGGCATGTCCACCGACGCGGCCCCGGGCAAGCTGTCGGATCGCCTCGGCAGCCGCTGGGCGCTGCTGGAAACCTCGTTCAAGTTCCACGCCTCATGCCGCCACACCCATCCGGCCGCCGATGCGCTGCTGGACCTGATGCAACGTGAAGGCCTCAGCCATGACCAGATCACCCATGTGGAAACCCGCGTTCACCAGGGCGCCATCGACGTATTGGGCCGGGTGACGCTGCCGCAGACGGTGCATCAGGCCAAGTTTTCCATGGGCACCGTGCTGGGTTTGATTGCCGTGCATGGCAAGGCCGGGCTGACGGAATTTCATGAGCTGGCACTCAACGACGGGGCCGTGGCGGCGTTTCGCGACAAGGTCAGCATGACCCTCGATCCCGAGGTCGACGGTGCCTATCCCCAGCGCTGGCTGGGTCGGGTGATCGTGACCACGACTGATGGCCGCACCGTTCACGGCGCCATCGACGAACCCAAGGGCGATCCCGGCAACACCCTGAACCGTGCCGAACTGGCCGACAAGTTCCAGCGCCTGACCCAGTTCAGCGGCGCCCGCACACCCGCGCAAACCGCCGGGCTGATCGACAAGGTCTGGGATCTGCGCAACGTCGCCTCCCTGGCTCACTGGCTTTAAGGAGCTGCCATGACTGCTAATCAACGACCGCTGGACGGCATCACTGTCGTCAGCCTGGAACACGCGATTGCCGCGCCGTTCTGCACCCGCCAGCTGGCCGACCTGGGCGCGCGCGTGATCAAGATCGAACGCCCGGGCGCCGGCGACTTTGCCCGTGGCTACGATGAGCGCGTGCGCGGCCTGGCCTCGCATTTCGTGTGGACCAACCGCTCCAAGGAAAGCCTGACCCTGGACCTCAAGCACGCTGATGCCGGGGACATCCTGGAAGCCCTGCTGGGCGACGCCGACGTGCTGGTGCAGAACCTGGCGCCGGGCGCCGCCGCACGCATGGGCCTGTCATTCGAGGCGCTGCATGAGCGCTTCCCGCGGCTGATCGTCTGCGACATCTCCGGCTACGGCGAGGGTGGCCCGTATGAGAAGAAAAAGGCCTATGACCTGCTGATCCAGAGCGAGGGCGGCTTTCTCTCGGTCACCGGTGGCCCGGGTGAAGACCAGATGGCCAAGGCCGGCTGCTCCATCGCCGACATCTCCGCCGGGATGTACGCCTACAGCGGCATCCTCTCGGCGCTGTTGCTGCGGGGCAAGACCGGGCTGGGCAGCCGCATTGACGTCAGCATGCTGGAAAGCCTGGTGGAGTGGATGGGCTACCCGATGTACTACGCCTTCGACGGCGCACCCCAGCCACCGCGCGCAGGTGCCGCGCATTCGACGATCTACCCTTACGGGCCGTTTCCCACCGGTGACGGCGGCACGGTGATGCTCGGTTTGCAGAACGAGCGCGAATGGGCGGCGTTCTGCGACAAAGTGCTGCTCACCCCGGAGTTGGCCACTGACGAGCGTTTCTCGGCCAACTTCAAGCGTTCGGAAAACCGCGAGGTGCTGCGCCAGATCATCGTCGACAGCTTTGCGCAGATAAGCGCCGAGGGCGTGATCCAGCGCCTGGAGGACGCGCAAATCGCCAGTGCCCGAGTCAACGATATGCAAGGCGTGTGGGACCACCCGCAGCTCAAGGCTCGCGACAGCTGGCGCGAAGTCGACAGCCCGGCGGGCAAATTGCCGTCGTTGCTGCCACCGGCGCGCAATGCCGCGTTTACCCCAAGGATGGACGCGGTGCCGGGGCTGGGACAGCACAGCCAGGGGATTCTCGACCAACTGGGTTACTCCGCTGAAGCCATCGACAGCCTGCGTGCACGCGGCGTTATCTGATAAGGAATTGAACGATGCCAACCTCTCTTGTGCGCTCTGCGCTGTTTGTACCGGGTAGCCGACCGGAGCGGTTTGCCAAGGCCCTGGCCAGTGGCGCCGATGCGGTGATTGTGGACTTTGAAGACGCGGTGGAAGAGCCGCTCAAGCGCCAGGCCCGGGACAACCTCGGGGTATTTTTGCAGGCGACGCCGGCAGCGCGGGTGTGGGTGCGGATCAACGCGCCGGAGCATCCCGAGCACTTTGCCGATGTGGCGTTCTGTCAGGCCCACGCCGGGGTCGCGGGGGTGTTGCTGCCCAAGGTTGAAAGCGCGGCCCAGGTGGCCGTGGTTGCGGCAACGGGCAAGGCCATCTGGCCGATCATCGAGAGTGCGCGGGGCTTGCTGGCGGTGGCGGAAATCGCTCATGCGCCGGCGGTGGAGCGCCTGTCATTCGGCGGCCTGGACCTGGCGCTGGACCTGAACCTGAGCAGCAATTCCCCGGCCGCCCAGTTTGCCCTGGACCAGGCCCGCCTGGCCTTGATCGTGCATTCCCGCGCCGCCGGGCTGGTGGCGCCGCTGGACGGTGTGCACCCGGCCATCGATGACCCCGAAGGCCTGCGCCGCTCGATTCGGCATGCCTATGAAATGGGTTTTGCCGGCGCGCTGTGCATCCATCCCAAGCAAGTGGCGGTGATTCATCAGGCGTTGGCCCCCAGCGCCGAGGATCTGGCGTGGGCCAAGCGGGTGGTGGAGGCCGGTGCCCATGGGGCAGGGGCGTACCAGTTGGACGGGCAGATGGTCGATGCACCGGTGTTGCTGCGGGCTCAAAGATTATTGGCTGCGCAACCGTAAACATGTGGGAACGGGCTTGTGTGGGAGCCGGGCTTGCCCGCGATGGGATCAATGGGGTTTGTCTGAAGCACCGAGGTGCCTGCATCGCAGGCAAGCCAGCTCCCACACAAGCCAGCTCCTACAGTTGATCTCGGTTGTCAGCCAGGTCGGCGTTCGGCCACGCCGAACGCAGGTATCTAAAATTCGAAATTCTCTATACGCGTGACATCAGGCACCTTGCCCCCATAACACAACAATAAGAAGGTGATTTCCATGCTCAAGCTTTCTCGGGCGCTGTTCTGCGCCGCCACCTTGTTTGCCGCGGGCCTGGCCCAGGCGGCCGACCCCATCGTGATCAAGTTCGCCCACGTCGTCGCAGAAAACACCCCGAAGGGCCAGGGCGCGTTGCTGTTCAAGAAGCTCGCTGAAGAGCGCCTGCCTGGCCGGGTGAAAGTCGAGGTGTACCCCAACTCCTCGCTGTTCGGCGACGGCAAGGAAATGGAAGCGCTGTTGCTGGGAGACGTGCAGATGCTGGCGCCGTCCCTGGCCAAGTTTGAGCAATACACCAAGCAAGTTCAGATCTACGACCTGCCGTTCCTGTTCAACGACCTGGCGGCGGTCGACCGCTTCCAGGCCGCCCAGGGCAAGGCGCTGCTGACCTCGATGCAAGACAAGAACATCCTCGGCCTGGCCTATTGGCACAATGGCCTCAAGCAATTGTCGTCGAACAAGGCACTGCGTGAGCCCAAGGATGCCCGTGGCCTGAAGTTCCGCGTGCAGGCCTCAAGCGTGCTGGAAGAGCAGTTCAAGGCGATCCGCGCCAACCCGCGCAAGATGAGCTTTGCCGAGGTGTACCAGGGCTTGCAGACCGGCACCGTCAACGGCACCGAGAACACCTGGTCGAACTATGAAAGCCAGAAGGTCAACGAAGTGCAGAAGTACTTCACCGAATCCAACCATGGCCTGATCGACTACATGGTGATCACCAACGCCAAGTTCTGGAACGGCCTGCCGCCGGACGTGCGCACCACCCTGGACCAGATCATGGTCGAAGTCACCGTCGAGGTGAACAAACAGGCCGAAGCGCTGAACCAGTCGGCCAAGCAGAAGATCATCGACGCCAAGACCAGCGAAATCATCGAACTGACCCCCGAGCAGCGCCAGCTGTGGCGCGAAGCCATGCGCCCGGTGTGGCAGAAGTTTGAAGGTGAAATCGGGGCGGACCTGATCAAGGCCGCCGACGCGTCGAACCAGTAACCGATCGCTGACACAGCCCGACTCCTGTGGGAGCGGGCTTGCCCGCGATGGCATCACCTCGGTGTTCCTGAAAGACCGAGTCGCCCGCATCGCAGGCAAGCCAGCTCCCACATTGATCCGGTTTCGTCAGTGACTTGTCGTGAATATCCCCGTCCAGTTTCGCGAGGTTTTGCCATGCAAACGCTAAGGCGCATCTGGGAGCACCTGGAGGAAGGCTTTATCGCCATCCTGCTGGCCGCCATGACCCTGGTGACTTTTGTCTACGTCATGCTCAACAACATCTATACCCTGTTCTTTGCCCTCGCTGATAAGTGGGCGTGGAGCAGCGGCTTCTTCAACGCCCTGGGTGACCACACCATGGGCTGGGCCCAGGACATGACCTGGAGCGTGGCGCTGACCAAAGCCATGTTCGGCTGGCTGATTTTCTTCGGTATCTCCTATGGCGTGCGCACCGCCGGCCACCTTGGCGTGGACGCCCTGGTCAAGCTGACGCCGCGCCGGGTCCAGCGCCTGCTGGGCATGCTGGCCTGCCTGTGCTGCCTCGCGTACGCAGGGCTGTTCATGGTCGCCAGCTACAAGTGGCTGAGTGCGGTGATGACCGCCAGCATCGGCGCCGAAGACCTCGACAAGTTCGGCATCGATGTCAGCGACATCGTGGTGATCGTGCCCATCGGTTTTGCCCTGGTGTTCATCCGCTACCTGGAAATTTTCTATCGCATCTTCACCCACCGCCAAACCGGGCTGGGCCTGGCCGACGAAGCCGGTGAAGCCAGCAAGTTGGCCGGCAGCCATGAGGAGCGTCACTGATGGCCGTTCTGTGTCTGTTTTTGCTGCTGTTCGTGTTCATGTTCCTCGGCGTGCCCATCGCGATTTCCCTGGGCTTGTCGGGCGCGGTGTCGATCCTGATGTTCAGCCCGGACTCGGTGAGCTCCCTGGCGATCAAGCTGTTTGAAACCTCGGACGCCTATACCTTCCTGGCGATTCCGTTCTTCCTGTTGTCGGGTGCGTTCATGACCACCGGCGGCGTGGCGCAACGGTTGATCGACTTTGCCAACGCGTGCGTCGGGCACATCCGCGGCGGCCTGGCGATTGCGGCGGTGTTGGCGTGCATGCTGTTTGCCGCGCTGTCGGGTTCATCGCCGGCGACGGTGGCCGCAGTGGGTTCGATTGCCGTGGCGGGCATGGTGCGCTCGGGCTACCCGAAGGAATTCGGCGCCGGGATCATCTGCAACGCCGGTACCCTGGGCATCCTGATTCCGCCGTCGATTGTGATGGTGGTGTATTCGGCGGCCACCGAAACCTCGGTGGGCAAGCTGTTCATGGCCGGGGTGATCCCGGGCCTGTTGCTGGGCCTGATGCTGATGGTCGCGATCTACATCGTCGCGCGCATCAAGAAGCTGCCGGCCCAGCCACGGGCGACCTTCCGCGAGTGGCTGACCTGCGCCCGCCGGGCGTTCTGGGGCTTGCTGCTGCTGGTGATCATCCTGGGCGGCATCTACAGCGGCATGTTCACCCCGACGGAAGCGGCGGCGGTGGCGGCGGTGTATTCGGCGTTTGTCGCGCTGTTCGTCTACAAGGACATGAAGATCAAGGACTGCCCCAAAGTCCTGCTGGAGTCCGGGCGCCTGGCGATCATGCTGATGTTTATCATCGCCAACGCCATGCTCTTCGCCCACGTGCTGACCACTGAGCAGATCCCCCAGGAAATCACCGCGTGGGTGATCTCCGAAGGCCTGACGCCGATTGGCTTCCTGATCATGGTCAACGTGGTGCTGCTGGTGGCGGGCAGCTTTATGGAGCCGTCGGCCATCGTGTTGATCCTGGCGCCGATCTTCTTCCCGATCGCGATGAAGCTGGGGATCGACCCGATTCACCTGGGGATCGTGATGGTGGTCAACATGGAGATTGGCCTGGTGCACCCGCCGGTGGGGTTGAACCTGTTTGTGACCTCGGCGGTGACCGGGCTGACACTGGGCCAGACCATCCGCGCGGCGTTGCCGTGGCTGATGATCCTGCTGGTGTTCCTGATCATGGTGACCTACCTGCCGTTCATCTCGCTGGCCTTGCCGCACTGGTTGGGGATGTAAATCCAACTTAAAGCACACCACAAAACAATGTGGGAGCCGGGCTTGCCCGCGATGGCGGTGTATCAGTTAGCACACGTGCTGGCTGACACACCGCCATCGCGGGCAAGCCCGCTCCCACATTTGATGTGTGCAGGGTTTTATTTATCCATCGCACTCAGGATCGCATGGGCCGCTTTCACCCGTTCGGCGTTCGGGTAGTTCTTGTTCGCCAGGATCACCACCCCCAGGCTTTTGCTCGGCACGTACGCCACGTAGGCGCCAAAGCCACCGGTGGCGCCAGTCTTGTTCACCAGCGTGTCGGCATGGGGCGCTTGTGGTGGTGTCAGCCAGTTGACCTTGTGGGGCTGGAAGGCCATTTGGGCTGAGTTGCCTGCAGTCAGGGCGTCCAGGGTGATCGGGTAGGGGTACATCTCCCAGCCGAGGCCCTGGGTCATGCCATCCACCGTGTAATAACCGGTGTGCGTCGCGGCAATCGCCTGTTGCAGCGGCTTTTCCAGTTTGGCCGGGTGCATGTTCACTTCAACGTAGTGAATCAGGTCCGAGGTGCTGGTCTTGATGCCGTAGGCCTCGGCGTCCAGGGCGCCCGGGCCGACGCGCACCGGTTTGCCGGCCTTGTCGTAACCCTGGGCGTACAGGTTCATCTGCGCCTTTGGCACGGTGATGAAGGTGTGCTTGAGGCCGAGTTTGGGCAGCAGCGTTTGCTCCATCAGCCGGTCAAACGGCTGGCCCAGGCTTTGGGCGGCGAGGTGGCCGAACAGGCCGATGCTCGGGTTGGAGTACAGGCGTTGGGTGCCGGGAGCGAAGTCCGGTTTCCAGTGCTGGTAGTAGCTGATCATCTTGCTGGCGTTATCGGACTCATCCGGGAATTGCAGTGGCAGGCCACCGGCGGTATAGGTGCCGAGATTGAGCAGGCTGATGTGGTCAAACTTGTCGCCACGCAACGCCGGCAGGTACTGGCTGGCCGGGTCCGAGAGTTTCAGCTTGCCGTTCGCCAGGGCAACGCCTGCGAGGGTGGCGGTGAAGGTCTTGCTCACCGAGCCGATTTCAAACAGGGTGTTTTCGGTGACCGGTTGCTGGCTGTCCTTGTTTGCGACGCCGTAGTTAAAGTATTGCGCCTTGCCGTTCTGGATCACCGCTACCGACAGGCCGGCAATGTCTTGCTGCTGCATCAGCGGTTCGATGGTTCCGTCCACGACCTGGCGCAGGTCTGCGGCCGCCATGCAGTTGCCCGCGCCGAGCAATAAGGCGAGTATGGCGACTCTTGGTGCTTTTGAAGAACGTTCGTACATGATGATCCGGCTTCCATAAGGTGATGTGTTGATGACCAATACCTGCGCGGGCGCCGCAAATTTAGGCAGATTGTGCGGCTACGACAAACGATGATATCTCGCAGCAGTCATTAGAAAATTTAGGGTCAGGTTATGCTCCGTTCCCATTTGCCCCTCAACGCGCTGCGGGCTTTCGAAGCTTCTGCGCGGCATTTGAGTTTTACCCGGGCCGCGATTGAGCTGTGCGTCACCCAGGCGGCGGTCAGTCACCAGGTGAAAAGCCTGGAGGCGCAGCTCAATGTCACGCTGTTCAAACGCTTGCCCCGGGGCCTGATGCTCACCAGCGAAGGCGAAACCTTGCTGCCGGTGCTGCGTGAATCCTTTGACCGGATTGCGCAAACCTTAGGCCAGTTTGAAGCCGGGCATTACCGCGAAGTGTTGACGGTAGGCGCGGTGGGCACCTTTGCGGTGGGCTGGTTGTTGCCCAGGCTGGCGGACTTCCAGGCGCGCTACCCGTTTATCGACTTGCGATTGTCCACCAACAACAACCGGGTCGATGTGGCCGCCGAGGGGCTGGATTACGCGATCCGTTTTGGCGCTGGAGCGTGGCATGGCACCGAGGCGTGCCAGTTGCTCGAAGCGCCGCTGACAGTGCTGTGCGTGCCGCAGATTGCCCGCCAGTTGCAGGCCCCGGCGGACCTGTTGAAGCACACCTTGCTGCGCTCTTACCGCGCGGATGAGTGGACGCAATGGTTCCAGGCTGCCGGGCTGCCGGCTGACACGCTGGTGCCCCGCAGCATTGTGTTTGATTCATCCCTGGCAATGATGGAAGCCGCGCTGCAAGGTGCAGGTGTGGCGTTGGCCCCGGCGATGATGTTCAGCCGGCAGCTGGCGACGGATGTGATTCGCCAGCCGTTCGAGGTGGGCATTACCACCGGCAGTTACTGGTTGACGCGCTTGCAGTCGCGGGCCGAGACACCGGCGATGGCGGCGTTCAAGGCGTGGTTGCGCGAAATGGCTGTGAATTAGGTCCTGCGACCTGTGGTGAGGGAGTTCGCTGTGGTGAGGGAGCTTGCTGTGGTGAGGGGGCTTGCTGTGGTGAGGGAGCTTGCTGTGGC
>NZ_JACARE010000036.1:9169-28032 GCF_013386765.1 Pseudomonas yamanorum | reverse complement strand
GGAGTGCGCAGCGCTCCCGCTTTTTTTTGGGGCTGCTACGCAACCCAGCGGGAGCAAGCTCCCTCGCCACAGCAAGCTCCCTCACCCAGCAAGCTCCCTGACCCAGCAAGCTCCCTGACCACAGCAAGCTCTCTCACCACAGGTTATTCTCCCACTCGGTCTGCCGACTGATCATAAGAGGCTTCAATGCAAACTTCCGGCGTGGACATCCGTCAACTCAAGGCCTTCGTGGTGGTCGCCGAAGAGCTCAGTTTTGTGCGCGCGGCGACCCGCCTGCATGTCTCGCAACCCGCACTGTCCCAGACCATCCGCCAGTTTGAAGCGCTGCTGGATGTGCAGTTGTTCCAGCGCAATACCCGCAACGTGGCACTGACCGACGCCGGCGTAGCGTTACTGGTTGAGGCGCGGGAAATCGTCAACGGCGTGACCCGCCTGGTGCGCACCGCCCACGAACATGCTCGCGGCGTGCGCGGCTCGTTGAATATCGGTTTCCTGATCGGCGCCGGTGTAGACCTGATGCCCCAAATCCTCAGTGTGTTCGCCAAACGCTACCCGGAGATCGAACTGGTGGTGCACGAATATGACTTCGGCTCGCCCCATGCCGGGATCGACGAAGGCATGGATGTCTCGGTGCTGCGCCCGCCGCTGGGCCTGGCGGACATCGAGTTGCACACCCTGGTGACCGAACCGTGCGTGGCGTGCCTGGCGTCCAGCCACCGGTTGGCCGGGGAGAGCAGCGTGAGTATCTACGATGTGCTGGATGAGCCGATCATTGCCGCGCCAGGGGTTGGCGTGTGGCGCAGTTTCTGGACCGCCGATGCGTACCGCAACGGCCAGCCGGCACGGGTCGTCCATGAAGCCTCGACGGTAGAGACCGAGTTGCAGGCGGTGGCCTCAGAGCGCGGGATCAGCATCACCGCGCTGTCCACCGCACGCTTCTATGCGCGCCCTGGCCTGGCGTTCCCGGTGATCAGCGACATGCCGATGTGTGAGGTGGCAGTTGCGCTGCCGCCACAGCCGAGTGTGGCGGCGCGCAACTTTGCCGAGTTGGCGATGGAAGTGGCGAGCAGCCGACGTTAGTCAGGAGGGGCTCCTACTGATGCAGTAATTTGCTGCTCGGCCCGGCGGTGCCATTGTTAAGGCGCGTGCGCAGCGAAAACAACCACCACAGCACACCGACGCCGAGTGTAACCCCGGTGGTGATGGCGCCGGTGTGGCTTTCTTCCGGCACGCTCAGGGTCAGGATCACCGCGATGGCCCACAGGCCACCGAGGATGATCATCGGCAACAGCCAGCGACCCAGGCTGAACACACCCGCAGGCGCCCCCGGCATCCGGCCGTTTTTATAGGCCAGGTACGCGGCAATCAACGTCAGCAGGTAGGTGCAGTAGTAGGTCAGGCCGACCATCGAGTAGATCGCCGTGACAAACCCGCCGCTCGCCAGGTTCAGCAGCACGGCGATGGCGGTGATCAGCACGATGGCGCCCACCGGCGTGCCGAAGTGCGGGTTGATCTTCGCCAGCACCCTGGAGCCCGGCAGCATGTTGTCCCGGGACAGGGCGAAGGTCATGCGCGTGGCCACCGCCATATTGGCGATCAGGCAGGCGAGGATCGAGGCGAAGGCGATCACGATCATGCCCACGCCGGCGGCGTTGCCCAGTTGCAGGCGCACGATATTGATCACCGGGTTTTCGCTGTGGCTGAGCAGCTCGCTGACCGAGCCCGGTATCGCAATGCTCAGCAAGGCGAACACCACGAAGCCCAGCACGCTGGACACCAGCACCGCTCGCAGCATCGCCCGGGGAGCGGCGCGGCGTGGGTCCTTGGTTTCCTCCGACAGGTCCGCCGCGCCTTCCCAGCCCAGCAGCACCGAGACCGGCAGCAAGGTGGCGAGGGCGATGGTGGTGAAGCTGACAGTGCCGCCGCTCACCGGTTGCGCCGAGGTCAGGATCGCCACGCCCTGGGTGTGTTCAAAGAAGAAAAACACCCCGAAGAACAACGCAATCGCCAGCAGCACGGTGCCGATGATTTCGATGATCGCACCGATGTCGTTGATGCGCGTGGCCAGGCGAATCCCGCAGATATTCAGCAGGCCCACCACCAGCGTCGCGCCGATGCTCAGGCCCTGGATCTGGCCCTGTGTCGGGTTGGCCCAGATCTCCGGTGCGAACACCGTGCCGATGGCCGCCGAGGTGGCTGCAGTACCCGCCACAAACGAGGTGAACGCGACCCAGCCGGTAAACCAGCCGAAGTGATTGCCCGCCAGCCGGCTGGACCATTGGTAGGCGTAGCCGGTAAGCGGAATGCGCCCGGCCAGGTGGCAGTAGACCATGACGATGCAGCACACCAGCGGGATCACCAGCAGCCACAGAAGGATGCCAATACCGCCGACGCGGTTGAACGGGTCGGCGAACAGCGTGACCACCCCGGTATTGATCGAGACCATGGAAAAGGCCAGGGCAAACGAGGTGAACGAACTCATGGTGCGGTGCATCTTTTGCTCGTAGCCGAGGCTGGCGAGGTCGGCGTCATCGCTGGACAGCGGGGCCTGGGCATTCGGCGGGGCGGTCACGGTGTTTTCGACGAATGTGCTCATGGCCGTTGCTCCTCGATGATGCCGATCACTTCGTCCAGCACGTCGAGGGCCTTGGCCAGCAACGGGCGTTCGATATCCAGCGGCGGCTTGACCTTGATCAGGTTGCCGAGCCCGGCGTAACGGCTTTCGCCAAACAATACGCCGCGCTCCACCCCAAGGCGATACACCTCCTGGGATTCCCGGCAGGCCGGTTCCTTGGTGGTGCGGTCCTTGACCAGTTCGATGGAGGCCATCAGCCCCGGGCAGCGCACGTCGCCGATCAACGGGTGGCGGGTTTGCATCTCCTTGAGGCGGGCGGTGATGTACTCGCCGGAGTCCCGCGCCTTTTCGCAGAGGTTGTCGGCGACGATGGCTTCCACCGTGGCGTAGCCGGCGGCCAGCGAGACCGGGAAGTGGCCGAAGGTCAGGGCTTCTTCGCCTTCGTCGAACCACTTGAGCTTGTCGTCGGCCAGGATCCCGGCCAGGGGGAAGCCGCCGCCGACGCCTTTGCCGAACACGATGATGTCGGGCAGTACGTCGTAATAGTCAGCGGCGAACATCGTGCCCATGCGCCCGAAGCCGGTTTGGACCTCGTCAAAAATCAGCAGCACACCCAGGCGGTCGCAGATCTCGCGTACGCCCTTGTAGTAGGAACGGGGGAATTCGATATGCCCGCCATTGCCCTGGATCGGCTCCATCATCACGGCGGCCACGCCACCGTCGACGCCCTTGAGGATGGTTTCTTCCAGCAGGCCGAGGCACAACTGCGACTCGGTTTCCGGGTCCATGCCCAGGCGGGTGCGGTAGGGGTTGGGGTGTGGCACGCGGGTGAAGCGCGGCTGGATCGCCAAAAACGGGTTGTTCGGATGCGGCCAGCTCGCGCCGAGGGTGGCCAGGGAGCGGCCGTGGTAGCCGTCTTGCAGCACCAGCAGGTTCTGCGCGCCGGGGCGGTTCTTGAAGGCCAGTTTCATCGCCATCTCACCGGCGAGGCTGCCATGCAGGGCAAAGCCCATCTGGTTGAGGGCGCCGGGGGAAACTTCCCGCAGTTTCTTGACCAGCCGGGTGTGGGCGGGGGAGCCGAAGTTGGGGCGGATGTGGGTCATTTCGCGCAGTTGCGCGACGGCGGCTTCCACCACCCGAGGGTCATTCGCCCCCAGATTGTTTGACCAGGCCTGGGCGGTACAGTCGATGTATTCCTTGCCCTGGTCGTCCCATACCAGCGAGCCTCGGGCCTTGACCAGGTTGATCTTGGCGGGTGCGGTGTTCATCACTTCATTCATCTGCTTTATCTCTTTTGTTAGGGCGGCAGTGTTTGGGGATGTGTGCAGTTAGGGTTGTGACTCGCTGCATCGAGTTGACCCGATGCTAGGCCCGGGGACGGGAGGAATAGAAAGACCGATTGCAGTGGGATTATTTGGCGTGGCTTATTAATAAAATCCTCTGAAACAAAATGAAACATTTGTCGCGGGCAAGCCTCTACCGTATCTCCACGACGAGTACTTTCATGAAAACTCCGCGTCCTTCTTCGCGAATGCCTCACCTCACGCAACTGCGCAACCTGAAGATGGCGCGCTCCGCCCACGCTTACGTGCGGGGCAGTACGGTTCAGTTTTATGAGTGGCTCCACAGCCAGCACGGCCGGCGCTTGCCCCACGGGCCGGCGATCTGGATCTGCGGCGACTGCCACGCCGGCAACCTTGGGCCTACGGGCGACACCAAGGGCCGGATCGACATGCATATCCGCGACCTTGACCAGGCGGTGATCGGCAACCCGGCCCATGACCTGGTGCGCCTGGCGTTGTCCCTGGCCACTGCTGCCCGGGGTTCGGATTTGCCGGGGGTGACCACCGCCCGCATGCTCGAAGAGATGATGGTGGGCTACGCCCAGGCTTTTAAGGACAAGCCCGACGAGGCGCCGCCGCGTCCGTCCCAGGTCAAGTCCGGGATGCGCAGCGCGGTGGAACGCACCTGGAAAAACCTCGCCCGTGAACGCATTGAAAACACCCGGCCGACGATTCCGTTGGGCAAGCATTTCTGGTCGTTGTCGCGGGCGGAAAAATCAGCCCTGGAAACGCTGTGTGCTTCGGATGAAATCCACCGGCTGGTGACTTCGCTCAAGGGCCGCTCCAACGACGACACGGTCGAGCTGCGGGACTCGGCGTACTGGGTCAAGGGTTGCAGTTCTCTTGGGTTGCTGCGCTATGCGGTGTTGCTGGGAGTAGGAGACAAGTCGGATCAGGAATACTGCCTGCTCGATATTAAGGAAGCAGTGGGCGCTGCCGCTCCGCGGGCGGCTCGGGCAAAGATGCCCAGGGATAATGGCCGGCGGGTGGTGGAGGGCGCGCGGCACCTTTCACCGGCGTTGGGAGGGCGAATGTTGGCGACGCGGTTCCTGGACCACGGTTTTTTCATCCGCGAATTGCTGCCCCAGGACATGAAACTGGAGCTGGATGAGCTGAGTGAGATTGATGCGATGCACGCGGCCGGGTACCTGGCGCGGGTGGTGGGCGTGGCCCATGCACGGCAGATGGATCGGGACACGCGCAAGGACTGGATGGCGATGTTGCAGGAGAACCGCTCCAAGCAGCTGGATGCGCCGTCGTGGCTGTGGACCAGTGTGGTGCAGTTGGTGGGGAGCCATGAGGAAGGGTATCTCAACCACTGCCGGCGGTATGCGCTGGAGCACTGACCCGGGAAACAGCTGAATCACTGTGGGAGCTGGCTTGCCTGCGATGGCATCACCGCGGTGTATCTGACACACCGAGGTGATGCCATCGCGGGCAAGCCCGGCTCCCACATAAGCCCGGTCCTACCTGAGCGCTGTGTTCAGGCCAGGTATTTCCTGAACCAACCCAGCGTCCGCTCCCACGCCAGATTCGCCGCCGCCTCGTCATACCTCGGCGTCGAGTCGTTGTGGAACCCATGATTGGCGCCCTTGTAGATAAACGCCTCGTACGTGGTACCCGCCGCCTTCAACGCCTTCTCGTACGCCGGCCAGCCCTCGTTGATCCGCGTATCCAGTTCGCCGTAATGCAGCATGATCGGCGCCTTGATCCGTGGTACGTCCTTGGCCTCCGGCTGGCGCCCGTAAAACGACACCGCCGCGCCCAGTTCCGGATAGGCCACCGCCGCCGCGTTGGTCACACCGCCGCCATAACAGAACCCGGTGATCCCCACCTTGCCGGTGCTTGAATCGTGGTGCATCAACCATTCGATGGCGGCGAAGAAGTCGTTCATCAGTTTCTCGGGGTCGACTTTCTGCTGAAGTTCCACACCTTTCTCATCGTTGCCCGGATAACCGCCGACCGAGGTCAAGCCGTCCGGCGCCAGGGCAATAAACCCGGCCTTGGCCAACCGACGGGCCACGTCTTCGATATACGGGTTCAACCCACGATTCTCATGCACCACCACCACTGCCGGCACCTTGCCGGTGGCCTTGGCCGGGCGCACCAGGTAGCCGCGCACCGTGCCGTTGCCCTTGGGTGACGGGTAGGTGATGTAGTCGGCGACGATCTGCGGGTCGGTGAATTTCACCTGTTCGGCCAGGGCGTAGTTGGGGCTCAGGGCGGCGAGCAGGGCCGAGGCCGTCAGCCCGCCGAAGGTGAACAGTGCCGCACGGTCGAGAAATTCCCGGCGGTTGATCTTGCCGTGGGCGTAGCCGTCGTAAAGCTCCAGCAGTTCAGGGGCGAAGTCTTTGGCGGTCAGACGAGTCATCGGTGGCGTCCTCGATTAGCGGTGGGACTGAATGTAGACCAGGATCAGGCTTCCCGGCCATGGGCAGCGGCGGCCAATTGCCCGGTGTCGACCCGCACGAACACCGAATCGCCGATCGCCGTCAGCACGCCATCGGCGTACACCTCGCACACCACGCGGCTTTTGCGCCCCACGTCACCTTCGACTTTCGCACGCAGGCTCAGCGGCACGCCCATCGGGGTCGGCTTGATGAATTTGATCCCCAGGTTGCCGGTCACGCAGTCGATACGCGGCAGGCTGCCGGGTTCGCGTTGCTCGGCACGGTAGTGGTAGGCCATGGCGGTCCAGTTCGAATGGCAGTCCACCAGCATCGCGATCAAGCCGCCGTAGACCAGGTCGGGCCAGCCGCAGTATTGGGCGTCGGGCTGGTGCTCGGCGATCACGTAAATGCCGTCGGCGTCCCAGCGGCTCTTGATGTGCAGGCCGTGGGGGTTGCTGCTGCCGCAGCCGTAACAGACGCCTTCGGGGGCGGTGGTGTCTTGCAGCGAAAGCGCGGGCATCGTGGCTCCTTGTTGTTTGAGTTCCATCCGGCATGAGCCTAATGCCAGGGGCGTGAATAAATCCAGCACCTACGCTGTTAGCAGTGCACAGCGTGTTCCATTCCCACTCGAGAATCCCATGAAACGTCGATTGCTAGCGGCCTTCCTTACCCTCGGCACCCTGTCCAATGCGTATGCCGTGGAATACACCGACGTCAACCCGGCGGCCAGCACCATCAGTTTCACCTATGACCAGATGGGCCAGCAGGTGTACGGCACCTTTGGCACCTATTCGGCAGCCCTGAGTTTCGATACGCAAAACCCTGCTGCCGCCAGCACCGTGCTGACCATCCAGCTGCCGAGCATCAACGCCGGCAGCGACGACGCCAACACCGAACTGCCCAAACCTGGCTGGTTCGACATGACGACTTACCCGGTGGGCACCTTCACCTCGACCCACATCACCGACCTGGGCGGCAGCCGCTACCTGTTCAGCGGCAACCTGACCCTCAAGGGCCAGACCAAACCGGTGGAGGTCAAGGTGGCCCTCAAGGAACAGAGCGGCATCGGCGTGTTCGACGGTGAGTTCGTGCTCAAGCGCGACGACTTCAAGATCGGCGCGGGGGAGTGGGCGGACAGCGTGGTGTCCAATGAGATCGTCATCAAGTTCAAGATGGTTGCGCCTGAACGCTGATCGCTAGCGCGCAAACTTCTTCGCGCCCGCCACGCAGGCAATCACCGCCACAGTCACCAGAAGCATGCCCAGGCTCACTTGCTCATGCAGCAGCGTCGCCGCCAGTGCCAGGCCAAAGAACGGTTGCAGCAACTGCAATTGCCCCACGGCCGCGATACCGCCCTGGGCCAGCCCGCGATACCAGAACACAAACCCGATCAGCATGCTGAACAGCGACACATAGGCCAGGCTCAGCCAGGCCGGCAGGCTGATGCCGGTGAACGACGCGGGTTTGAGGATGGCCGTCAGCGGCGCGACGATCGGCAGCGAGACCACCAGCGCCCAGCAGATCACCTGCCAGCCGCCCAGGGTGCGCGACAGCTTGGCGCCTTCGGCATAACCCAGGCCGCACACCAATATTGCCAGCAGCATCAGCAAATCCCCGGCGGGCGTGGCGCTCAAGCCTTGGGCAACGGCATAGCCGACCACCAGCAGGCTGCCCAGGATCGAGAACAACCAGAACACCGGCTTGGGCCGCTCGCCGCCGCGCACCACGCCAAACACCGCCGTAGCCAACGGCAGCAGGCCGACAAACACGATGGAGTGGGCGCTGGTGACGTACTGCAAGGCCAATGCCGTAAGCAGCGGAAAGCCGATCACCACCCCCAGCGCGACGATTGCCAGGGGCAGCAAATGGCTGCGAGCCGGGCGTTTTTCCTTGAACAGCCACAGCAGGCACAGGCCGAGCAGGGCGGCGATCGTGGCGCGGGCGACGGTCAGGAACACCGGATCGAATTCCAGCACCGCCAGGCGCGTGGCGGGCAGCGAGCCGCTGAAGATCACCACGCCGATAAAGCCATTGAGCCAGCCGCTGGCGTTGTGTTCCCGGGTGTTGAGGTGGGTGGTGCGTTCCATGGGCGTCGGGCTCGATGAAGGATAAGTTGCGTCCTTCGCATCCTATGATTCACCATTAAGACAATCAAAAAATTGTCATGGATACATCGCCTATGCCTCGCGCCCGCTACAAGACCCTGGTGGACACCTTCGCCCGGGATATCCGCTCCGGCACGCTGGCGGCGGGTACCCGTTTGCCAACCCACCGCCAGTTGGCCGCGAGCCACGGCCTGGCGTTGGTTACAGCCAGCCGGGTGTACACCGAGCTGGAGGCCATGGGCCTGGTCAGCGGCGAGACCGGACGCGGGACCTTTGTGCGGGAAATTGCGCTGTCTCCGGGGCAGGGCGTCGGCCAGATTGCCGTGGCGGCGGGCATGATCGATCTCAACTTCAACTACCCGTCGTTGCCGGGCCAGACCGACCTGCTGCGCACTGCCTTGCGCCAGTTGGCGCTGTCCGGCGACCTGGCGGCACTGCTGCGCTACCAGCCCCACGCCGGCCGGCTGCATGAGCGGGCTGCGGTGGCGCGGCACCTGGCGAGCCGGGGGCTGACGGTGCACGCGGAGCAGGTGCTGATCGTCAGCGGGGCCCAGCACGGGCTGGCGGTGACCATGATGTCGCTGTTGAAGCCCGGCGATGTGGTGGCGGTGGATGCGCTGACCTATTCCGGGTTCAAGGTACTGGCCGAGACGCTGCATCTGGAAATCGTCGCGATCCCGGTGACCGCGACCGGCCCGGACCTGGCCTTCCTCGAAAAACTCTGTGCCCGCCGCCCGGTGCGTGCGGTGTACAGCATGCCGACCTTGCATAACCCGCTGGGTTGGGTGATGAGCATGGCGCAGCGTGAACACTTGGTAGCGATTGCCCGTCGGCATGACCTGATCCTGATCGAGGACGCTGCCTATGCGTTTTTAGCCGAGGACGCGCCGCCGCCTGTGGCCGAACTGGCGCCGGAGCGCACGGTGTATGTATCGGGGCTGTCCAAGAGTGTCGCCACTGGGCTGCGGGTGGGGTTCGTGGCCGCGCCTCAGCAGTGGATGGCGGCGCTGGAACGTACGGTCATGGCCACCACCTGGAATACCCCGGGGGTGATGACCGCTGTTGCCGCCGCATGGATCGACGACGGCACGGTGCAGCAGCTGGAAGCGCAAAAACGCGAGGATGCCCGGGCTCGCCAGGTGGTGGCCGATGAGGTGTTGGCGGGGCTCAATGTGATCCGCCATCCGTCTTCGTATTTCCTGTGGCTGCCCTTGCCGGAAGACGCCCGCGCCGACCAGATCACCATGGCGCTGGCGCGGGAAAACATCTCGGTGTCCACCGCCGAACCGTTTGCTGTTTCGGCCCACGTGCCCCATGCCTTGCGTGTGGCGCTGGGCTCGGTGGACCGGGAGGTGCTGCGCGAGGCGCTGGTGAAGGTGCGCTGGGCGGTGGAGGCTTACTAGGCCTCCTGATGGCCTTTGATATGACTGTGGCGAGGGAGTCTGCTAAGTGGCGAGGGAGCTGCTGTGATGAGGAGCTTGCTGTGGTGAGGAGCTTGCTGTGGCGAGGGAGCTTGCTCCCGCTGGGCTGCGTAGCGGCCCCAAAAAAAGCGGGAGCGCTGCGCACTCCAGCGGGAGCAAGCTCCCTCGCCACAGCAGCTCCCTCTTCACTGCAAGCTCCCTCCTCACTGCAAGCTCCTCACCAAAGCAAGCTCCCCCCTCACAGGAAAGCATCCGCCTGCTATCAGAACTTGTAAGCCTGGCGCCCAATCAGCAGCCACTTGCCTTTCTGCTTCTGCCAGACCTGGAAGTTTTCAATTTCGGTAGGCACCTCAACACCACTGTTCACCGCCTGGGCGGAAAAGTGGTTGCGCACCAGGGCGGTGTCGCCATTGAGGGTGATGGTCTGTTTCTGCATTTCCAGGGTCTTGAAACCGCTTCTGCCGGTTTCAATGTCGGCGATGAATTCCTGCTTGTTCTGGATCTTGCCGCTGGAGTGGCCGTAGGTGAGGTTGTTGGCGGTGAGTACCTGCAGTTGCGGGATGTCCTTGTGCAGCATGGCCTGGGTCAGGTGATCGACCGCAGCGGCTACATCCTTGTCACTTGCGGCAGGCGCGGCGGCCGCGTAGCCGCTGAACAGGCACAGAAAACCAATCAGAACCTTGACGTTTTGCATGGGTGTTTCCTTGTTGTTGTGGGGTACTGGTACGACACAGGAGGGCTCTTGTAGTCGTCGTACAACCATGCCGTATTTCAGGTGGTCAAGGAAAGTGAAATTTCTCCTGGTCCTGGATATAGGCGCTATCGAATGGCATTGGTTGTCCTATCACTTGCGAAATAGTCGCCAGTACTTCCCGAGCAAATGGCACATGGCTATGCTGTGGCCGAAGCACCCATATCCCCAAGACCATGGGCGATGCGGCGGATGAATGGCAGCGCCGCAACAGCCAATAAGGACAACAACACATGACACCGGATCAAAAGTACGCGGCGGCCATGACGCGCCTCGGTTACCAGCTCAACGAGTTCAAGATCGGCGGCAACTACACGCCGTTGTTGCGGGACGGCAATCACATCTACATCAGCGGCCAGATCCCCCGGGTGGGTGACGCCATCGTGCTGCCCGGCAAGGTCGGCGAAAGCCTCAGCCTGGCCGACGCACAGATTGCCGCGGGCGTGAGCGCACTGCGGTGCCTGGGGTTGCTCAAGCAGGCACTGGGTTCGCTGGATCAGGTCAAGGCGATCCTGAAGATCAATGTGTACGTGCGCAGCGCGGAGGACTTCGACCAGCAAAGCGAAGTGGCCAACGGCGCGTCCGACCTGTTGAACGAGATTCTGGGGGCGGCCGGGTCGCATACGCGCACCTCGGTTGGCGTGCTGCAACTGCCCAAGGGCGCGGCGGTGGAAATCGACATGACTGCCGTGGCACGCGACTGACGCCAAGCGACCCATGGCACAGCGATCTTGCTGATTGCCGTGCCGATGGTGTGAGGCGCTTCAGGCTTGCACATCAACGCCGATGTGCGCCTGCAGCCAGTCCTTGTACACCGCGATGTTGTCCGTCGACTGGTCGCCGTTTTTCGCGGTGACGGTCTTGCCATCCAGACGCCCGATATCGAGCAGGTACTGCAGACCGTTGGCCACATGGGTGGCGTCGCTTTTGCTGAGGGACTGCACATCAGGCAATTCGACGGCATTGCTTTTATCGTCGAAGGTCGCCCACGACGGATTGGCTCTGGCGGTGGCAACGGTTTGCGCGGTCGAGAGCACTTGCTCCTGATAGCTGGCTTCCAGCTTGGCCTTGATCTCTGGTGTGGCGTTGATGACCTCAATCCTCCCGGCCCGAAGCGTGCCGTTTTCCATGGACTGAGTCAGGCTCTTCTGGGCCAGTGCGATAAGGCTGGTGCTTCCGATCATGATGCTGCTCCCTGGTTGGTAACAGGAGCACAGCAATAGTCAGGCCATATGCTGCAAGCCTTGTGCTGCGGGGCCGCCGGGGGCGGGGAGTGGTCAGGGGTTGCCGGATTCGGCAAGGCATTGCCTATTTCGACCGCTCATACGCCGCGGTCATCACCTGCCACGTCTGTGCATCCGCTGGAATCAAATGCTCGATGCGCAACGAGGTCACGGTGATGTCCTGCGGCATGCCGAAGGTGGTGAAGGTCGACATGAAGTTTAACTCACCTTCCCTTGATTGGATGCGTGTCAGCACCAGCGGCGGCAGCTCATTGGTCAATGCCTCGGTGCTCTGCGGCGCCGGCAGGCTGTCCAGAATCCTGGCAAGTTGCGGATTGCCCAACGCCTCGCGGGATGCCCGTTGCCAGGCGACGGTTCGGATTTCTTCGGCGTTGATCAAGTGATCACCCAGCCCGCCAGGCTGTAGCAGGGTGACCAGCAAATTCAGCCCTTCAGCCGCTTCCGGTTTGATCCCCACCAGATCGAACAGCACGTGGGTACTGGCATTGGCGGCGAGCACTTCCCAATGGCTGCCCAGCACGATAGCCGGCGCCGGATTGTTCGCGTGCAGCACGTGGCTGATGGCCTCGCGAATGGCTTCCATCGACGGTGACGTGAGCGGGGTGGCCTCATAACGTGGGGCGAAGCCGGCGGCCAGGAATACGTTGTTGCACTGCTCCAGCGGGGCCTCGAGGGCCATCAACAGAATATGCAACGTGCCCGGGCTGGGCTTGGCGCGGCCGGTTTCGATACAGCTCAAGTGGCGCTGGGAAACCCCGGTGATCAGCGCCAGTTCCAGCTGGCTCAATCTGGCCTGCCGACGCAGCACGCGCAGTTGCGCGCCGGAGGGTGTGTCGGGGGTTGCGCGGGGGAAAGGTGGGCTGCTCATGGGCTGACTCTGGCCGTGCGGGTCGGTGATGTCGATGACCTGTGAGGTCATTGAGAGGGCAAGGACGTTATCACTAATGTGCAGCTTCCCGAACCGTTGTCTCCAAGGAGGAGAACATGCACAGACCCTGGATCGCCCTTGTCGGGTTGTTGGCGTTTGCCCTGTACACCGTGATCACGATGCTGATGGCCGAGCAGTCGCTCATGGCGTTCGGGCTTGAATTGATGTCGAGGCCGGACACCGCCCAGGTGGTGATTGACCTGTACCTGATGGCGCTGATGGCGTGCGTGTGGATGTACCGGGATGCACGGGCCAGAGGCAAATCCCTGGTGTCGGTGTTGCCTTATTGGTTGATCACGGCGGTGTTTGTGTCCGTGGGGCCGCTGCTGTATCTGGTGGTCAACGGATTCCGCCATCGCGCAGGGAGCCAATGATGGAAGTCTATGCCCTGTGCGTGTTGGTACTGTTCATCAAGATGTTGGCGATCTCTTGCTATCAAGGCTATTTCCGCCTCAGGCACCTTGCGTTCATCAACAGTGAGGATGCCGGCTTCTTCAAACGGGCGGCTAATTCGCAGGAACTGCCGCAGGTCAGCCGGTGTGCTCTGCCTTAGCCTCACCGAGTAACCTGTGGCGAGGGAGCTTGCTCCCGTTGGAGTGCGCAGCGCTCCCAGGATTTTGGGGCCGCTGCGCAGCCCAGCGGGAGCAAGCTCCCTCGCCACAGTGTTCGGCGTTGTTATTTAGATTGTTGATAGTGCCTGCGCCAGATCCGCCCGCAGGTCCTCCACATCCTCAACCCCCACCGACAACCGCACCAGCCCATCCCCAATCCCCAACTGCGCCCGGGTCGCCGCTGGAATGCTCGCATGGGTCATGATTGCCGGGTGCTCGATCAGGCTTTCCACTCCGCCGAGGCTCTCGGCCAGGGCAAAGATCTTCACGTTTTCCAGGAAGCGTGTCGCACCCGCCAGGTCGCTTTTCAGGTCCACCGAAATCATCCCGCCAAACCCGCGCATCTGTCGGCGCGCCAGTTCATGTTGCGGGTGCGACGCGAGCCCCGGGTAGTAAACCCGCGCCACTTGCGGCTGTTGCTCCAGCCACGTCGCCAGTTCCAGTGCGTTGCTGCAATGGCGTTCCATGCGCAGCGCCAGGGTCTTCACCCCGCGCAGGGTCAGGAAGGCGTCGAACGGCCCGGCAATCGCGCCCACTGAGTTTTGCAGGAAGCCCAGGCGCTCGGCCAGTTCAGGATTCTGGCCCACCACCGCAATGCCGCCGATCACATCGGAGTGGCCGTTGAGGTACTTGGTGGTGGAGTGCACCACGATGTCGAAACCCAGTTCCAACGGGCGCTGGATCCATGGACTGGCGAAGGTGTTGTCGGCCACGCAAATGATGCCCCGGGCCTTGCATACGCGGGCGATGGCGGCGAGGTCGGTCAGGCTCAGCAACGGGTTGCTAGGGGTTTCGACCCAGACCATCCGCGTGTCGTCCTGCAGCGCCGCTTCGAAGGCCGACAGGTCGGTCAGGTCGACAAAGCTGAAGCGATGCCCGGCGCTGCGTTGGCGCACCTTGTCGAACAGGCGGAAGGTGCCACCGTACAAGTCGTTGCCGGAGACCACGTGGGCACCGGCGTCGAGCAGTTCCAGCACGGTGGAAATCGCCGCCAGCCCGGAGGCAAACGCGAAAGCCTGAGTGCCGCCTTCAAGGTCGGCCACGCAGCGTTCCAGGGCAAAGCGCGTCGGGTTGTGGGAGCGCCCGTAGTCGAAGCCTTTGTGCACGCCGGGGCTGTCTTGCAAATAGGTGGAGTTGGCGTAGATCGGCGGCATCAGCGCGCCGGTAGTCGGGTCTGGGGATTGCCCGGCATGGATCACGCGGGTGGCGAAGGCGCTTTTATCGTGCTGGGTCATGCAAGGGATCTCCGTAAGTGATTGAGCAGGTCGACGCGGGTGATCAGGCCGTGAAAGCCCGAGGCGTCGGCAATGATTGCCACCAGTCCGCGATCCAGTTCGGCCTGCAATTGCGCAAGGCTCGCGCTGGGCGCAAGGGTGTGAAGGGCGTTGGTCATGGCGCTGGCCACGGTCATGGAAAAGTGCGCGGCGTTGTGATGCAGGCCAAGCAGCACATCCGATTCGTCGAGCACGCCCACCAGTTGCTGGCCGTCCACCAGCACCGGCAGTTGCGAGACGTCCGCCAGGCGCATGCGCTGGAAGGCGGTGAGCAGGCTGTCGTCGGGGCCGACGCTGATCACCCGGCCATCCTCGAACCGGCGGGCGATCAGGTCCCGCAGGTCGCCGTAGTGTTTGTATTGCAGCAGGCCGGCGTCGTTCATCCATTGGTCGTTGTAGACCTTCGACAGGTAGCGCGTGCCGGTGTCGCAAACGAAGGTCACCACGCGCTTGGGCTCGGTCTGTTCGCGGCAGTAACGCAGGGCGGCGGCGAGCAGGGTGCCGGTGGAGGAGCCGCCGAGAATGCCTTCGGCCCGCAGCAGTTGGCGGGCGTGGTCGAAGCTTTCTTCGTCGCTGATGGAATAGGCGTGGCGCACGCTGGAGAGGTCGGCGATCGAGGGGATGAAGTCTTCGCCGATGCCTTCCACCGCCCACGAGCCGGGCTCCGTCATAGTGCCGCTGCGGCTGTATTCCGCCATCACCGAACCCACCGGATCGGCCAGCACCATGGCCAGGTCGGGTTGCACGCGTTTGAAGAAACGGGTCAGGCCGGTGAGGGTGCCGGCCGAGCCGACGCCGACCACGATGGCGTCCAGGTCATGCTGGGTCTGGGCCCAGATTTCCGGCGCGGTGCTGGTCTCGTGGGCGAGCGGGTTGGCGGGGTTGTTGAACTGGTCGGCGAAGAAGGAATCGGGAATGTCCTTGGCCAGCCGGGCGGCCACGTCCTGGTAATACTCGGGGTGGCCCTTGCCGACATCGGAGCGGGTGATGTGCACCTCCGCGCCCATGGCTTTGAGGTGCAAGACTTTCTCGGTGGACATCTTGTCGGGCACCACCAGCACCACCCGGTAACCCTTGGCGCGGCCCACCAGGGCCAGGCCGAGGCCGGTATTGCCGGCGGTGGCTTCGATGATGGTGCCGCCGGGACGCAGGCGGCCGTCGCGTTCGGCGGCGTCGATCATGGCCAGGCCGATGCGGTCCTTGATGGAGCCGCCGGGGTTTTGGGATTCAAGCTTGAGGAACAGCGTGCAGGGGCCGGTATCGAAGCGGCTGACCCGAACCAGCGGCGTGTTGCCGATCAGTTCGAGCACGGCGGGGCGGGAAGCGGTGGGCATGTCGTCACCTGGCTACGGAAGGGCGTATGGGATGGACAGCAGTTTCGAAAGCATGGTTTCGAACATAGGCCGGTATCGAGCCGCTCGCAACCGGGCGGCCGCCTGAATGTCTTTTTTTGGCGCATCGCTGCTTCATCACGGAGCACAGCCGAAGGCTGCCAAGCCGATGGATTTCGATCGAGGCCACGTATTCATTGGTTTGCAGCCGATTGGCCCAACGCTTGCTAAAAGAAATCCAAACTTGGATACAAGATGGAATCCCCAATGCGCAACGAACAACTCGGCTGGACCCTTGGTGAATGGCAGGCTGCCTACCGCAGCCGGGCACTGACCCCCGACATCCTGTTGACCCTGGCGGACACGTTTCCCGCCGAGGACAACGCCTGGATCAGCCGGGTGCAACCCCAGCAGTTGAGTGCTCAGTTGGCACAACTGGCCGAGCGGCTGGCGGCGGTCGACGGCGATATCGACAAGCTGCCGCTGTATGGCGTGCCGTTTGCCATCAAGGACAACATCGATGCGGCGGGCTGGGAAACCACCGCTGCGTGCCCTGAGTTCGCGTATACCGCCGCGGCGGACGCCTCGGTGGTAGCCCGGTTGCGGGCAGCCGGGGCGATCCTGATGGGCAAGACCAACCTCGATCAGTTCGCCACAGGCCTGGTCGGCACGCGTTCGCCCTATGGCGCGGTTGGCAACAGCTTCAACCCGGATTATGTCAGCGGCGGTTCCAGCTCGGGCTCGGCTTCGGTGGTTGCCCGTGGCCTGGTGGCGTTTTCCCTGGGCACCGACACCGCCGGTTCCGGACGGGTGCCGGCGGGCTTCAACAATATCGTGGGGCTCAAACCGACCAAGGGCCGGCTGTCCAATACCGGGTTGGTGCCGGCGTGCCGCACCGTGGATTGTATTTCGGTGTTTGCCCTGACGGTTGAAGATGCCGAGCAGGTGGCAGGCGTGGCCGCCGCTTACGACCCCAGTGACGCGTATTCCCGTGTCAACCCCAACACCGCGCCGGTGGCGGCAGGTGCCACGATCAAACTGGCGGTACCGGCCAGCCTGGAGTTTTTTGGCGACGTGCAGAACCAGGCGGTGTTTGAACAGGCACTGCTCAGGTTCAAGTCCCTGGGCGCCGAAATCACTCCGGTGGACTTCAGCCCGTTCCAGCAACTCGCCGAGCAGCTGTATTACGGCTCCTGGGTGGCGGAACGCACGGTCGCGCTGGAAGGCATGCTCGCCAGCAACCCCGCCGCGATCAACCCGGTGGTGCGCGGCATTGTCGAGAACGGCCTCAAATACAGCGCCTGCGATGCCTATAAAGCCGAATACCTGCGGGCCGAACTGAGCCGGCGTATCAACGACACCCTCGTCGGTTTCGACGCCTTGCTGGTGCCGACCTCGCCGACGATTCGCACCCTGGCGGAAATGGCCGTGGAGCCGGTGCTCTACAACTCGCAGTTTGGCTTCTACACCAACTTCACCAACCTCGCGGACCTTTCGGCGCTGGCCGTTCCCGCCGGGCTGCGCAGCGATGGCCTGCCATGCGGCATCACCCTGATCGCACCGGCCTGGCACGATGCGGCGTTGGCGCATCTGGGCAAGCGTTGGCAGGCTGGCCTCGACCTGCCGTTGGGCGCCACCGAACGCGCTCTGCCGCCACCAGCCGTTGCACGACAGGCGCCCGGCAGCGTGCGGGTGGCAGTGGTGGGCGCACACCTCACCGGGATGCCGCTGAATTTCCAACTGACCAGCCGCAATGCCGTATTGGTCGAGCAAACCCTCACCGCCAGCCACTACCGCCTGCATGCGTTGCCGGGCACGGTGCCGCCCAAGCCCGGGCTGGTCAAGGATGACTCGGGCCGTTCGATCATCGTTGAGCTGTGGGACATGCCCATGGCCCGCTTTGGCGAGTTCGTCGCCGAGATCCCGGCGCCGCTGGGCATTGGCAACCTGACCCTGGCGGACGGGCGCAGCGTGAAGGGTTTTATCTGCGAGCCCTGGGCCCTGGCAGGTGCCACCGACATCACCGAGTTCGGCGGCTGGCGCGCTTACATGGCAAGCAGGGCGTAGCCATGCAGCTTTCAACCACGAGAAAGTCCGGCGAACGGCCGGACAGCCTGGCGGAGCGGGTGTACCAGCAGTTGAAGGACGACATCTTCGGCTTTCGCCTGCTGCCGGGGGATCGCTTCAGCGAAGGCGATGTGGCCGAGCGCATGCAGGCCAGCCGCACGCCGGTGCGCCAGGCGCTTTACCGGCTGGAGCGGGAAGGGTACCTGGAGGTGTTCTTCCGGAGTGGCTGGCAGGTGCGGCCGTTCGACTTCAACTATTTCGAGGAACTGTACGACGTTCGGATCGTGCTGGAGCTGGCGGCCGTCAGCCGCTTGTGTGGCATGGCGGAACAGGGGCTTGAAGGGCTTGAGGCGATTTGGCGGGTGGACAAAAGTGCGCGGCTGGATGACGCCCAGGTCGTCTCTGCACTGGACGAGGCGTTTCACTGCGGGCTGGTGCAGGCCACCGGCAACGCTGAAATGGCGCGGATGCACTACGAGATTACCGAGAAAATCCGCATCATTCGGCGGCTGGATTTCACCCAGCAGTCACGTATTGCGGCGACGTATGAGGAGCACGGGTTGATCCTCGAGGCGATCCTGCAACGGCAAAGCGATCTGGCGCAGCAACTGCTCAAGACCCATATTGAGGTGAGCAAGCAGGAGGTGCGCAAGATCACATTGCATCGGTTGGCGGTGGCAAGGGGATAAGCCTTTCACACTGAAAAATTGGCTGGCCCCAATCCCTGTGGCGAGGGAGCTTGCTCCCGCTGGGCTGCGCAGCAGCCCCAATCCAAACACCTCTTTTCGGCAGATAAAATAGGGTGTCCGGTTTTGGGGGCGCT
>NZ_JACARE010000036.1:8786-9061 GCF_013386765.1 Pseudomonas yamanorum | reverse complement strand
GAGGAGCATGGGTTGATCCTCGCGGCGATCCTGCAACGGCAAAGCGATCAGGCGCAGCAACTGCTCAAGACCCATATTGAGGTGAGCAAGCAGGAGGTGCGCAAGATCACATTGCACAGGTTGGCGGTGGCAAGGGGATAAGCCCTTCACACTGAAAAATTGGCTGGCCCCAATCCCTGTGGCGAGGGAGCTTGCTCCCGCTGGGCTGCGCAGCAGCCCCGTCCAGACACCCCGTTTTCGGCCGATAAAATGGGGTGTCCGGTTTTGGGGGCGCT
>NZ_JACARE010000036.1:0-8756 GCF_013386765.1 Pseudomonas yamanorum | reverse complement strand
GCAAGCTCCCTCGCCACAGGTTATTCGAGCGTGGCCAAGACTTGCTGCAATTGATTCACCACCGTCTCACTCGCCGCCAGCATCGGCGCTCGCAACTCACTGCCGATCAAACCCTCCAACGCCAGCGCGGCCTTCACCGGCGCCGGATTGGGTTCCACAAACATCGTGTGAATCAACGGCAGTAACCCGAAAAACGTCTCGCGCGCCTCGGCCAAGCGGTTATCCCGAACCTGCCGATGCAGCCTCACAAACGCCTCGGTCCGCACATGCGCCGACGCGGCAATCGCCCCCGTCGCTCCCAGGCACAGCGCATTGAATATCTGCACATCCTCGCCACACAGCACATCCACATTCCCGCTGGCCAGCAGCGCCAGGGTATTGGCCAGGTTGCCGCCGCAATCCTTGATCGCGACGATCCGCTCATGGGCGACGATGTTCAGCAGCGTCGCCTGCTCGAAGGCAATCCCGGTGCGATAAGGAATGTCATACAGGATAATCGGCACACTGGACGCATCGGCCACGGTGCGGAAGAACGCTTCAAGGCCGGCCTGGGACGGGCGGATATAGCTCGGCGGCGGCACCAGCAAACCGGCCACCGGGCGCTTTAGGATCTCGGCCTGGAACTGCAGCAGCTCGATCTGGTTATACCCCGCCAGGCCCATCACCACCTGCTGCGGTGGCACCAGCTCCAGCACGGCATCCAGCATCGCCAGTTGCTCATGGCGGCTCAGTGCCGCGGCCTCGCCGGTGGTGGTGCAGACCATGATTCCGGCCACGCCCTTTTCCAGCAGATGGCAGACCAGGCGGCGCAGGCCGATGAAGTCGATGGCGCCGTTATGGAACGGTGTCACGACGGGAACCCAGATACCTTGAAACGATGACATGCGCTTTCTCCTGATGGTTGACCGATTGAGTCACCGTCAGAAGGGCAGAGGGAGGTAAGCAAGAGGAGGGGGCCTTCGCGCTCAATGTCCTGTCAGCTCATCTGACGGGACAGCGCGCCCCGGTCACATGAGCGACTGTTTCTTCGATTTGAGGGCGTGCGCAACGCAACCTTGCGCCTTGGCAATCAAGCCAATGACGGAAAAGTTGAAGGTCGTTGCAGACATTGAGGACACACCCTGAAGAAGACGCTCATCTTTATGGATTATTACAGGGTGTGTCAACTCACCGATATAAGTCGCGTTTCAGCCAGTGGCGCACAAAACGCACTACTTCTGCCGACAGCTCGGCATCTTCCGGGGCGCCCATGAAGCCGCCGTGGGGCATGGCTTCAAAAATGTGCAGCTCCACCGGCACCTCGGCCCGTCGCAGCGCACGGTGCAGGCGCACGGCGTTGGACAGGAACAGGTCCCGGGTACCGCTTTGCACCAGCGTCGGCGGGAAGCCCAGCGCGAAATCCCCGAACAGGGGCGACAGGTACGGGTGAGACAGATCCGCGCCGGCGGCGTACAGCAGGTTGACGCTCATCAGCGGGTTGGGCAGCACCAGGTCGACAGTGCGGTTGACCTGGAAGCTGTCGCCCGACTCGGTCAGGTCCATTTCCGGCGACAGCAACACCAGCGCGGCCGGCAGCGGCAAGCCTTCGTCGCGGGCGCGCAGCACCAGGGCGGCGGCGAGGTTGCCGCCGGCCGAGCGCCCGCCGATCACGATCTTGTCCGGGGTGTGGAGCGTGAGCACGTGGCGGTAGGTGGCCATGCAGTCATCCAGTGCCGCCGGGTACGGATGGTCCGGTGGCATGCGGTAGTCCACGCCGTAGCAGGTCATGCCGTGCAGGTCGGCGTGTTTGCCGGCAGCAAGGCGCGCGTTTTCGCCGCCGCCAAATACCAGGGCGCCGCCGTGCAGGTCGATATAGGCGAACTCGGCGCCATCGGTGGGCGTCGCCCGGTACACGGTGGCGTCTTCCACGGTGATGGTCTCGACGCGGGCACGCAGGTTGGCCGCCTGACCCACCTGAGCCGCTGCGTACTGCTGGGCAACCGCGGCTTGCATGCGGCGCCAGCCTTCGTGGTCGTCGGCGGCGGGCATGGCGTACAGGCTGTTCACCGGCACGCCATCGGCGTTCACCAGGCGTTGCAAAGTCGCCTGGGCCTCGGGGCTGATGGACTGTGGAACCGGGAGGGTTCGCGGGTCGATCCTTACACCGTTACTCATTATCTGCACCGTCGGGGTTAAAGCGGGAGGGGGTCGAGACGCGAGCGCATTCTTGTCGGTACCGGTACTACACTGCAAGTCCAACCTCCCATCAGGGGAATCGTCATGATGAGCAAAAACACGATTTGTGTTTGGTACGACGGCACTGCACTGGACGCTGCGAACTTCTACGCCAAGACCTTCCCCGACAGCGCCGTGACGGCGGTGCATCACGCGCCCGGGGATTATCAGGCGGGCAAGCAGGGCGACGTGCTGACGGTGGAATTCACGGTTATGGGCATCCCGTGCCTCGGCCTGAACGGCGGCTCCGGCGTGCAACACAGCGAGGCCTTCTCGTTCCAGGTGGCCACCGATGACCAGGCGGAAACCGACCGCCTCTGGCACGCGATTGTCAGTCATGGCGGCCAGGAAAACGTCTGCGGCTGGTGCCAGGACAAATGGGGCGTGCGGTGGCAGATCACCCCGCGCGTGCTGACGACGGCGATCACCAATCCGGACCGGGCAGCGGCCAAACGGGCCTTTGACGCGATGATGGGGATGACCAAAATTGATATTGCTGTGATTGAAGCGACGCAGTGAAAGTGGCCGGTGCAATCAATCGGTCACTGTCCGGTCAACCAGGCGAATACTGTTACGCCCGCCACGCTTGGACTCATACAGCGCCGCATCGCCTTGCTCGATCAGCGCAGCCAGGCTGGCGGGCGGCGTGTCGAACAGGCTGGCGCCGATGCTCAGGGTGACCGCTACGGGTGTGATGAATGCCTGTGAGGCGGCTTGGTAAAACTGCTCACGCAGGGCGGCGCCCAGCTCGATGATTCGCTCGTTCGAGGTGTTTTTAAGCAGGATCACG
Source organism: Pseudomonas yamanorum (assembly GCF_013386765.1). GTDB lineage: Bacteria > Pseudomonadota > Gammaproteobacteria > Pseudomonadales > Pseudomonadaceae > Aquipseudomonas > Aquipseudomonas yamanorum_A. The sequence goes on along the minus strand of NZ_JACARE010000036.1, from coordinate 5,752 downwards.
AACTCGTCGCCGCCCAACCTCGCCGCCAACGCGCCCTCGGGCACCTGTGCGCGAATCATCTCGCTCAACGCCACCAGCAGGCGGTCGCCTGCGGTATGGCCGTACAGATCGTTGACCAGTTTGAAATTGTCGATATCGATCAGCAGCAAGGCGCCTGGCCGGGCGGGTGAGACCTCGTTCAAGAGGCCCGGCGCCCGCAGTTCCAGGGCGCGGCGGTTGTACAGGGCGGTCAATGGATCCCGGGCGGCCAGGCGTGCAATCTGCTCCTCGCGTCGGTAACGCTCGGTGCCGGTCATCGACAGTGCAATCAGCATGATCGCCATCGCACCCTCAACCAGCGACACCTGAATGATCTCGCCACGAAACGCCGTCAGGTCGATCAACGTACCAGGCACGACCGCCGACAACGCCTTGGCCAGATAGAACACCCCGTGGGCCAGCAGCACATAACGCAATTGCACCGCACCGACACTCAGCGACCGGCCGTGGGGGCGCAGCAGGAAACTGGCCCGCAGGGTCGGCACCGCCACCAGTAGCGAGTTGGCCAGCAGCATGGTTTTGGACCACAACTGGCCTTCCGGCAACAGCAGCATCGCAAACCAGGCCACGAAGATCAGGTACCAGGCGCGAGACAGGCGTACCTGGGTGAAACGTGCGACGCCCAGCAGGAACAGCCAGTGGGCGGTGACCAGCAACCCGTTGGCAAACCAGATGCCGATCAATACCAGCCCGCTGGCCCGCAGCAAGGCCAGGGTGCTGCCCACGCTGATGATGGCGAAACCGGCAGTCCAGTACAGCAGCGAAGGCTCGCGGACATTGCGCCACTCGACCGCCAGGTACAACGCGGCGGCGCCGGCGAGGGCGATGGTGAGGACCAGAATGGTAATGGGGTCGAGCGCCATGGACGGACTGGCCTGCCTGAATTGCGGTGAGAGCGCGATTGTATGCGTTTAGGCCGGTTTTCGCAGTGCTCAGGCCCGGCGCGCCATCAGCAAAACCGTCGCCGCAGCCGACAACAACCCCGCGCAGCAGCGGTTGAAAATCCGCTTGCCCCGAGGCTGCGCAAACCAGCGGCGCATATGCAGGCCCATATAGGCGTAGGCGCTGATGGCGATCCATTCCAGGGCCAGGAACATCGCGCCCAGCAACGCGAATTGCGGGGTGATCGGCTGTGCCGGGTCGACGAACTGCGGCAGGAAGGCGGTGAAAATCAGGATCGCCTTGGGGTTGCCCGCCGCCACCAGGAACTCCTGCCGCGCCAACGCCCACAAGCCCGCCTTGGCGGCAGTCGACTCAGCCTCTGCCTGCGGATTGGCCCGCCACAGTTGATACGCCAGGTAAAACAGATACGCCGCCCCGACGATCTTGATCCCGTAGAACAGCAGCTCCGAAGTCTGCAGCACCACCGCCAAACCTGCGGAGGCGAGGGCGATCATCCCGGCGAAAGCCAACAAGCGCCCGACGCCCGCCAGGCACGAGGTGCGGTAGCCGTAGCGGGTGGAGTTGCTTACGGACAGCAGGTTGTTCGGGCCGGGCGCCATGTTCAGGGCGAAGCAGGCCGGGAGGAAGAGGGTGAGGGTGGCGAGATCCATGTGAATTCCGGTATCGACTGGGGCTGAGGAATTCACGAGGATAGGATATGGGCGGACCCTATAACAACATGGATGGGAGGGAGCGCCAGACAGGACCGACGCGCCTTCCCGACTAACCCCGCTTGGCCTCCCCAATCAGGATATCCTCGAAAAACGCCCCGATCGGCAGCGTCGGATGGCACAACTGTATCTCCAGCACCCAAACCATCTCGCTCGGTACGATCTCCACTTCCGCCAACTTGTCCTGCCCGAACAGCGCATGGGGGAAGTCGGCGATGCGGTGTCCTGCCAGGTTGCGCTCCAGGCGCCAGCCTTTGGCGAAGGCACTGTGCTCGGCGAAGTCATACAGCTGGCGTCCGGTCAGGCCGCGGTGCCAGGCGTCGCGGGTTTCGTCGAACACCTGATGCAATGCTGTCACGCAGGCCTCATGCAGTGGGTGCCCGCCGAAAACGAAGGTGTCGCCATAATCGCCTTCATAGCCATCCCACACCGGGCCAAGGTCGACCACGGCGATATCGGTGGCCCGCAGTTCGCGGAGCAGGTCGACGCCCTGGCGCGGGGTACGGACGGTGTCGTCGCCAAAACGTATATAGGTGGGGTGCCAGGTGTGAGACGCGCCCATGTCCTGCAATGTCTGGCTGGCCATGTGCAGGGCTTGCGCGGTGGTCATGCCGACTTCCAATTGATCGGCGATGGCGGCCAGGGCCCTTACCGTTTGCTCGCGGGCAGCCAGCATGCCGTCCAGTGAGTAGCGCGGGCCGACTTTTTCCAGCACCGGGTCCAGCGTCTTGAGCGACTCCGCTTGCGGCAAGGCACCGCTGGGGACGAAGGCCTCGGCGACAAAACGATGGGGCTGCGCACCCGCTGCCAGACAGGTTTCGCGCACCTGGCTGATCATCGCGCCATTGCCGCAGGCGTAGATCTGGCTATCGCTCCAATGGTGGGGCTGTGCCAGGGCGACGTGCTGCACACGGGCCTCTGCCGACTGGACGCGGTGCCAGTGAAAACGTGGATGAGCCTGGCTGGCCTGCTCCAGAAACTCAGCGTCGTAGAAGTCCGTCGGGGCTGAGTTACCCCAGTACAAGGTGACCTCGGCATCGCGGGCCAGGGCCGTCAGCAACAAGGGCTTGATCCCGGCATAACCGGTGCCGGTGGCGAACAGCACGACCGGGCGCTCATCTTCGTGTTGCCAGGTGCAGGCGCCCACGGGGCCTTCCAGTTGCACCGCATCACCCACTTGCAGGGCCGGCAGGACGCCTTCGGAAAACCGGCCGCCGCTGACCTGGCGAATATGAAACACCAAGCGGCCTTGGTCCTGTGCGGGCAGATTGGCCACGGAGAAACAGCGGCTGTCCCCATCCTCCAGGCGAAACCTGAGGTACTGACCGGGCCGCACTTCCAGTGGTTGGGCCGTCTGCAACACCAGCTCGACGATATCGGCGCTCAGGGCGCGCTTGCCGATTACCTGGGCGGTGACTTCCAGCGCTGGCGTGTCCAATGACCAGCCGGGAATCTCCAGGCGCAGGTCGCTGCAGGCATGGCTCTGGCACAGCAACATCTCGTCAGCCGCCAGCGGATAGGATGGCGCCGGGGCGTCTGGCGCGAGCAGTTTTTGCCGATACTCACCCGACACCACCTTGACCTTGCACGACCCGCAGGCGCCGCGCCGGCAGGAAAAAGGCACGGCGAGACCGCTGGCCAACATGGCGTCGAGCAGCAAGTGATCGGCGGCTTCGAAGGATTTGCCCGAGGGCAGCAGTTCAACGACATGACGGTTTTGCATAAACACCTCGGGGCAATTGAGCCTCGATTATTGCGTTAGACTAGGACCATAAGAACCTCCAGTTTTGGATACTTCACATGGTCCAGCTCCGCAAATGGCGTCCTCTACTCAAGCTCGATGGCGCGCAGCCGCAGGCATCCTATAGAAAGATCATTGAAGGCCTGGTGAGCGCGATTGCCGAGGGCCGGCTGCGCCCCGGCACGCTGTTGCCCGGGACCCGGGAGATGGCACAACTGCTGGACGTCAATCGCAAGACGGTGATCCTTGCCTACGAGGAGGGCGTAACCAAAGGCTGGCTGGTCAGCATCCAACGTCGCGGTACTTTCGTCAGTACGCAACTGGCGCAAGGCACGGTAGCGGCTCCCCGCGCGGCAAAGTCGTTTGCCCTGGCGCTGCGGGAAACGCCGGCTGCTGCCTATTTCACCCCGGGCGAGCAAGTGATCGCGCTGCAACAGCGGCCGGGTGCGCTGTTTTTCGACAATGGCGCCTGTGACCATCGCTTGCTGCCCCAAGCCGTGCTGCATCGCTACTACCGCAACGCCTTGCGCAACAGCTTTACCACCAACACCGTGCGACATGGCAGCGAGAGCAGCAGCCACTACCTGCGCAACGCCCTGGCTGAAATGCTGCGCCACAATCGCGGCCTGACGGTCGACGCGCAGCAGATCTGCCTGACCCAAGGCGTGCAGATGTCGCTGTACCTGACGGCCAGCGTGCTGATCAAGCCCGGTGATGTGGTGGTGGTCGAACGCTTGAGTTACCCGCCTGCCTGGGAGATCTTCCGCCAGTTGGGCGCGCAACTGGTCACCGTCGACCTGGACGACGAAGGTTGCCGGGTCGATCAGCTCGCCGAACTGTGCCGGGTGCACAACGTGCGCATGATGTATGTCACGCCCCATCACCAGTTTCCTACCACCGTCAGCCTGCGTGCGGGGCGTCGCCAGCAACTCCTGGAACTGGCCCGGCTGCATGACTTCTGCATCATCGAGGAAGATTACGATCACGAGTACCACTTTGCCGGACGCCCCTATCTGCCCCTGGCCAGCGACAGCGCGCAGCGCCACGTGATCTACATCGGCTCGCTGTCCAAGTCCCTGGGCAGCACCTTCCGTTGCAGCTACATCGTTGCACCGTCGAATGTCATCGAAGTGCTCGAGCGCAAGGCGGCGGTCAGCCTGGGGCAGGGCGATGCGGTGATGCAGCGGATGCTCGCGGACTTGATCAACGATGGTGAGCTGAAGAAGCACCTGCGTCGGGTTTCCAAAGAGTACCGTCGGCGCCGGGAAACGCTGCTTGGTTGCCTGCTGGAGGCGTTTGGCGAGCAGATAGCCGTGCAGGAACCGGAGGGCGGGCTGGCGTTGTGGGTAAGGTTTGCCGACTCAATCGACGTCGATCAACTGACTGAAAAAGCGCTGGAGCTGGACCTGGTGGTGCGTGGCGGTCGGCTGTTTTCGCCGTTTGACCAACCTGAGAATGCGCTGCGTTTGGGGTTTGCCTCGCTCAACCAAGAGGAAATCCGTATGGCTGTGCAGCGCTTGGCTCAGGCAGCGTGGGCGTTGAGGCGGTGAGCACGGCACCTTGCTCCATTGCCTACAGTTGCGTCAGAATCCGCCGGCTTGTGCGCTTGGGGATGGGTCTCTAAGGTTGCTCGGTCGCTGAAACCTCAGTGATCGGGTTTAGTAGCCCGAAGTATTCTTGGCATGTGCATGAGCATCATCTGTCAGACGTCTTCGTCTGTGCTTAATGGTGGCTGTGTGCAGGGCGCCTTCGGGCGCGCCGGTTTTGTCTGGAATATCCGGTCTACTAACCTGCACACAGCTGCCACCTCTCGTTTAGTAGCGAAAAGGTGGCGGCCAAAATGGAGCATCCAGACAATGTTCAAAGTAACGCCGAATCCTCCGGGAACTCCCGACCCAAAACTCCACCAGGCCGCCCAGCGCGCCTTGGATCACTACCTCAATCCCTCCGCCAAAACCGCTCCGCCATCGGCAGCACTGTTCAGTGTGGCTGCAGATGCCAGCAGTGAAAGCCTGATTACCAACAGCTATGAAACCTTCTCCTCGGTCAGCGCGTTGCTGCTTGATCTGTCGGAGGCGTTGAGCGGAAAAGATCGTGATGTGGCGTTGGCTATTCATCAGCTCAGCGAGTTGGGGGTGCTGTTGATGGGCAGGCTGATGGATCGGGAGCTGCCTTGTAGCTGACGCCGGAGGAGGTCCGGGTTGTTCAGCCAGCTCAATTGATTAGTCGCTGGGGCGTTGAAGGTCTCTACAGCGCTTCAGCGACATGAGTGCCGGGTTGCTAACTTCAGATGAGTGAGTCGTCGTTGGCGCCGCGATTAATGGCTGCATTCGGCACAGAGTGTGTAAAAACGCGCTGA
>NZ_JACARE010000035.1 GCF_013386765.1 Pseudomonas yamanorum | reverse complement strand
ACTTCGCCGTTGCGCAATTGCCAGTCGAAGAAGTCTGAAAAGTCATCGCGGACCAATGCGCGAATCGCCTTGGCCACCACCCCATGGGCAACCAGCACCACCACCTGTTGCCCATGGTTCACCAGCAACTCATTCAACCCCTTTCGAATACGCTCGACAAACTGCGAGACAGACTCCCCATCGGTGGGCGCCAATTCCCATTGCCGGGTAATGTTCTGCGCCCACAGTTCGGGATAACGTTGCGCCGCCTCCGCCTGGGTCAGCCCTTCAAACACCCCCACGCTGCGCTCGCGAAACGCATCCAGCGTATGCAGTTCAAGCCCGTCATCCGCAAACACAATCGCCGCCGTCTGCTGTGCCCTGCGCAACGGTGAGACCACGACGGCATCGATCTGCGAAGGCAGCCTTGCCCGCAGCTCACGCGCCTGAAGCACACCCCGTTCGTTGAGATCGATGTCCAGCGAGCCCTGGTAACGGCCTTCGGCATTGGCATCGGTTTCGCCGTGACGAACAACATACAACTGCATACCACCTCCTTCACCCTGACGTTGAAAGGCCGCGAACGGCGCACCCGATAAAGGCCTAAGCTAAGATCGAAAAATTATTTATCGAATGTTTTTTAGAACAATAAGCTCACCTTAATCCATTAAGAGTCGAGCACGCCATGCCCCAGTTTTCGCTCCATCGCCTTTTCATCGCGGGCCTTGCCACACTGGGCCTCTGCACCACCCTGAGCACACAAGCCCAGGAAACCGTACGCATCGGCTACCAGAAATCCTCGACCCTGATCACCCTGCTTAAGACCCAGGGCACCCTGGAAAAAGCCCTCAAGGCCGATGGCATCGACGTCAGCTGGCACGAGTTTCCCAGTGGCTTGCCACTGTTGGAAGCACTGAACGTGGGCAACGTCGACATCAGCGCCGACGTGGCCGACACCGTGCCGATCTTCGCCCAGGCCGCCCAGGCCAAACTCACCTACTTCGCCCAGGAAGCGCCCTCGCCGCAAGCGCAGGCGATCGTGGTGCGCAAGGACTCGCCGATTCAGCAACTGGCGGATTTGAAAGGCAAGAAAATCGCCGTGACCAAGGCTGCCGGCACTCACTACTTATTGATCGCGGCCCTGAACAAGGCGGGGCTGGCTTTCTCCGATATCGAGCCGGCGTACCTGACGCCTGCCGATGGTCGCGCCGCGTTTGAAAACAACAAGGTTGATGCCTGGGTTACCTGGGAACCCTTCCTCACCAGCGTGCAACGCCAACTGCCTACCCGCACCCTCGCGGATGGCACTGGGCTGGCCAGTTACAAGCGTTATTACCTGACGGGTACGCCTTATGCCAAGGCGCATCCTGAAGTGCTGAAAGTGGTTTATGAGCAATTGCTCAAGGCCGGTGAGTGGGTGAAGCAGCATCCGCAAGACGCGGCGAATGTGTTGGGCCCACTGTGGGGCAACCTCGATGCAGCGACGGTGGAAACCGCGAATGCCCATCGCAGCTATCAGGTGCAACCGGTGACGCTGGACCAGTTGGGTGAACAGCAGAAGATTGCGGATGCGTTCTTCAAGGCGGGGTTGTTGCCCAAGGCGGTGGATGCTCAGGATGTGCAGGTGTGGAAACCTTGACGGTTCGCCAGGCGTCCGGGGCGGGTACATATCCGTTATTTAGGTAACGGCGGCTTATGGTTTCGCTCTTACAGCGAGTCACTTTGCAAAAGCGGCAAAGTAACCAAAACGCTCTGCCCCGCCTGTCGGCACCTCGCCTAGGCTCGGTGTTCCCTCACTCCGGGATTGCTCCGCGGGCCGCCGCGACGGGGCGTCCCTGCCCCGTCGCGGCTAAACCGGC
>NZ_JACARE010000034.1:363-63132 GCF_013386765.1 Pseudomonas yamanorum | reverse complement strand
GCCGAGTGGTGGGGCAAGAGCCTTTTGGTTACTTTTGGGCTCTTTTCAAAAGTGACCCGCTGTAAGAGCGGAACCAATATCAGCAACAACCCAAATAACGGATATGCCCCCAATCACTCCTTATCGTTCCCATAGTTCATGATCGACAACAACCGAATCGGCACCTGCACCAACTCCTCGGGCCCATGCGGAATCTCCCCCTCAAACGTCAAGCTATCCCCGGCCTCCATCCGATACAGCTGATTCCCATGCCGATATATCAGCTCACCCTCGAGCAAATGCAAAAACTCAGTCCCAGGGTGCGCAAAGGTCGGAAACTCTTCACTGGCGTCATCCATGCTGACCATATACGCCTCGAAGCTCTTCTTGGGCCCCCGCGTATGATTGAGCAGGTGATAGGTGTGCCCCTTCTCGGTCCCCCGACGCACCACTTCCATCCCCTGGTCAGCCTTGACCAACAAGGCACTGCCATCCTGCTGGTCATACTCACTGAACAACTTCGACAACGGCAGCCCAAGCACATCACACAAGCGGCTCAAGGTATCAAGACTGGTAGACACCTGGGCGTTCTCAATCTTGCTCAACATGCCCTGGCTGATATCGGCAATCTTCGCCACATCGGACAGCTTCAGGTCCTGGGCCTGACGCTGGCGTTTGATCTGCAGCCCCAGGTATTGCTCGAGCTTGAGGCGAGGGGCGGTTTCGGTGGACATGATCATCGGCTCCTGCACGGTTTCCGTTCAGTAATATTATTTTCGCACTGGGAAAGTGCAAAGTCTGGCACTTGAAGGCCACCCCGCTTTGCGTATTCCTGCGGGGAAAAGAATTTTCCCATATATACAGCACAAAAGCGCTTTGATCGGCACTTCAATCGCCCGCTCGCGAATCTGGCAAGGGTATTGCATTCCTGTAGGGAAACTAACTTTCTTTTTAGGAATAAAAAGACAGTAGGCCCACCCACACGGTTTTGCCTTTCGCGAGGAGTGACACGCAATGTTGCCAGCAGAAACCCAGCGCATCATCGACAAGCACGGGATCAAGTACGTGCTTGCGCAGTTTGTGGACATACACGGTGCGGCCAAGACCAAGTCGGTGCCGATCTGCGGGCTCAAGACGGTGGCCGAAGAGGGCGCAGGTTTTGCCGGGTTCGCCATCAGCGGCATGGGCATGGAGCCTCACGGGCCGGACTTCATGGCCCGCGGCGACCTGTCGACCCTGACTCCGGTGCCATGGCAACCGGGCTACGGGCGGGTGGTGTGCGTCGGCCATGTGGACGGCAAGCCACATCCCTACGACAGCCGCTATGTGCTGCAGCAGCAAGTGCAGCGCCTGCAAGACAAGGGCTGGACCCTGAACACTGGCCTGGAGCCCGAGTTCAACCTGATGCGCCGGGACGAGCAGGGCAAGCTGCAATTGGTCGACCCCAGCGACAACCTGGACAAGCCTTGCTACGACTACAAAGGGCTGTCGCGCTCGCGGGTGTTTCTTGAGCGGCTGACCGAAGCCTTGCAGGCGGTGGATTTCGAGGTCTATCAAATCGACCACGAAGACGCCAACGGCCAATTCGAAATCAACTACACCTACAGCGATGCCCTGACCTCGGCCGACCGCTTTACCTTCTTCCGCATGGCCGCCGGCGAGATCGCCAATGACCTGGGCATGATCTGCTCCTTCATGCCCAAGCCCGACCCGAAACGCGCCGGCAACGGCATGCACTTTCACCTGTCCATCAGCAGCGCCGAGAACAAAAACCTGTTCTTTGATGCCAGCGATCCAAGCGGCATGGGCTTGTCGAAAATGGCCTATCACTTCGCCGCCGGCTTGCTTGCCCACGGCCCGGCTCTGTGCGCGTTCGCCGCGCCAACCGTCAACTCCTACAAGCGCCTGGTGGTGGGCAATTCCTTGTCCGGTGCCACCTGGGCCCCGGCCTTTATTGCCTTCGGCGCCAACAACCGTTCGGCCATGGTGCGGGTGCCCTATGGCCGGCTTGAATTCCGCCTGCCGGACGCCGGTTGCAACCCCTACCTGGTCAGCGCCGCGATCATCGCGGCCGGCCTGGACGGGATTGACCGCCAGCTGGAAATCGACCACGTCTGCAACGAAAACCTCTACAGCCTGAGCCTCGCGCAGATCGCCGAGCGCGGCATCAAGACCCTGCCGCAATCCCTCAAGGAAGCCTGCGACGCGCTGGAAGCCGACCCGCTGTTCGTCGAGGTACTGGGCCCGCAGATCGTGGGTGAGTTCATCAAGCTCAAGCGCATGGAGTGGGTTGAGTACAGCCGCCATGTGAGCGACTGGGAAATCCAGCGCTATACCGAATTTTTCTGACACCGTGTGACGGAGACTTGTTATGTGTGGAATCGTAGGCCTGTACCTGAAAAACCCGCAGTTGGAGCCCCAGCTCGGCAAGCTCTTTGAACCCATGTTGCAGGCCATGACCGACCGTGGCCCGGACAGTGCCGGGTTCGCCATCTACGGCGACGAAGTGGCCGACGGCTGGGTCAAGCTGACCCTGCAGGCGACCACCGAAGCGTTTGACTGGAAAGCCCTGATGGGCGAGCTGGAAGGGCGCCTTGGCTGTTCCCTGGACTGGTTCCAGAACGCCAGTGCCGCCGTATTGAAGATCCACGCCGACGAAGCCCCGGTGCGCCTGGCCCTGGCCGAACTGGCACCGAGCGTGCGCATCATGAGCGCCGGGCAAAGCATCGAGATCCTCAAGGGCATGGGCTTGCCCCAGGAGATCTCCCAGCGCTTCGGCCTGGCGAGCATGCAGGGCAGCCACATCATCGGCCATACGCGCATGGCCACCGAAAGTGCAGTGACCATGGAAGGCAGCCACCCGTTTTCCACCGGCGCCGACCTGTGCCTGGTGCACAACGGTTCGCTGTCGAACCACTTCCGCCTGCGCCAGGAACTCAAGCGCGAAGGCATCCATTTCGAAACCGACAACGACACCGAAGTCGCCGCCGGCTACCTGACCTGGCGCCTGCAACAGGGCGACTCCCTCAAGGAAGCGCTGGATCACTCCCTGGAAGACCTCGACGGCTTCTTCACCTTTGCCATCGGCACGCGCAACGGTTTTGCGGTGATCCGCGATCCGATTGCCTGCAAGCCGGCGATCCTCGCCGAGACCGACGACTACGTCGCCATGGCCTCCGAGTACCAGGCGCTGTCGAGCCTGCCGGGGATTGAAAACGCCCGTATCTGGGAGCCCGCACCGGCCACCCTGTACATCTGGGAACGCGAGTCAGCTTAAGGAGCGCACACATGAAAACCATCGATCTTTCCACCGCCAGCGTGCGTGACCTCAACCAGGCGCTGCACGCGCAGGCTATCGATAACGAATGGCGCGTCACCCATTCCAACGGCAAGCACAACCTCGCCGTGGGTGTGAACCAGGCGGTGTCCATCGATATCGAGGGCCACGCGGGCTACTACTGCGCGGGCATGAACCAACAGGCGTCGATCACCGTGCACGGCAATGTCGGCGTGGGCTGCGCCGAGAACATGATGTCGGGCTCGGTGCGCGTCAAAGGCAGCGCCTCCCAGGCCGCCGGCGCCACGGCCCATGGCGGCTTGCTGGTGATTGAAGGTGACGCGGGGGCGCGTTGCGGTATTTCCATGAAGGGCATCGACATCGTTGTCGGCGGCAGCATCGGCCATATGAGCTGCTTCATGGGCCAGGCCGGGCGCCTGGTGGTGTGCGGCGATGCCGGCGATGCGCTGGGGGATTCGTTGTATGAAACCCACATCTACGTCAAAGGCACGGTGGAGTCCCTGGGCTCCGATTGCATCGAAAAAGAGATGCGCAGCGAGCACCTGCTAGAACTCCAGGAACTGCTCGACCGCGCCGGTTTCGCCCATCAGGCGGCCGACTTCAAGCGCTACGGCTCGGCCCGCCAGCTCTACAACTTCAAAGTCGATAACGCCTCCGCGTACTGATCCAGGAGCTCCACCATGAGTGAACAAACCCCTCCAGTGTTGCGCGAGTCGGCCACCTTCGACCGCCTGACCATCCAGGAAATCCAGCGTGCCGCCGAAACTGGCATCTACGACATTCGCGGCGGCGGCACCAAGCGCAAGCTGCCGCACTTCGATGACTTGCTGCTGCTGGGCGCCAGCGTGTCGCGCTACCCGCTGGAAGGCTATCGCGAGAAGTGCGGCACTGACGTGATCCTCGGCAACCGCTTTGCCAAGAAACCGATCCACCTGAAGATTCCGGTGACCATCGCCGGCATGAGTTTCGGCGCGCTGTCGGCCAACGCCAAGGAAGCCCTGGGGCGTGGCGCGACCATCGCCGGCACCAGCACCACCACCGGCGACGGTGGCATGACCCCGGAAGAGCGCGGCCAGTCCCAGCACCTGGTGTATCAGTACCTGCCGTCGCGCTACGGCATGAACCCCGACGACCTGCGCAAGGCCGACGCCATCGAGATCGTCCTGGGCCAGGGCGCCAAGCCCGGCGGTGGCGGCATGTTGCTGGGGATGAAAGTCACCGAGCGCGTGGCCGGTATGCGCACCTTGCCGATTGGCGTCGACCAGCGCAGCGCGTGCCGCCACCCGGACTGGACCGGCCCGGATGACCTGGCAATCAAGATTGCCGAGCTGAGGGAAATCACTGATTGGGAAAAACCGATCTACGTGAAAATCGGCGCCAGCCGGCCGTATTACGACGTGAAGCTGGCGGTCAAGGCCGGTGCCGATGTGATTGTGCTCGACGGCATGCAGGGCGGTACGGCCGCCACCCAGGAAGTGTTTATCGAGCACGTTGGCATCCCGATTCTGTCGGCCATCCCGCAAGCGGTACAGGCTTTGCAGGAGATGGGCATGCACCGCAAGGTCCAGTTGATCGTGTCGGGCGGGATTCGTAACGGCGCCGATGTGGCCAAGGCCATGGCGATGGGCGCGGACGCGGTTGCCATCGGTACGGCGGCGTTGATTGCCCTGGGCGATAACCACCCACGGCTGGACGCGGAACTGAAAAAGATCGGCTCGGCCGCCGGCTTCTACGACGACTGGCAGAACGGCCGCGACCCGGCCGGGATCACCACCCAGGACCCGGAACTGTCCAAGCGCCTCGACCCGGTGGAAGGCGGGCGTCGGTTGGCCAACTACCTGCGGGTGATGGTGCTGGAGGCGCAGACCATGGCCCGAGCATGCGGCAAATCCCACCTGCACAACCTCGACCCCGAGGACCTGGTGGCGCTGACGGTGGAGTCGGCCGCCATGGCCCGGGTGCCGCTGGCGGGAACCAGTTGGGTGCCGGGTTCCGGTAGCGGTTACTGAAACTGGATGAAAACCTGTGGCGAGGGAGCTTGCTCCCGCTGGGGTGCGAAGCAGCCCTGAAAGAGCCGGCTCCAGCTGCGCTGTCGAACGGGAGCAAGCTCCCTCGCCACAGCAAGCTCCCTCGCCACAAAAAAATCAAATCAAGGGGCCCGCCAAGAGGCTCCCCAAACAACAACTGCTCACTGCCAGCCCCATCCCATTTCTTTTGCAGGAGCTTTGAACATGGTCAATCGTCTTCTTGGCAAATCCCTTCTCGCGTTACTGGCGGCCGCTGCCTTTGCACCCTTGGCCCAGGCCGCCGACGCCCCCACCTTGAACACCGGCAGCACCGCCTGGATGGTCACCGCCGCCGTGCTGGTGCTGTTCATGTGCCTGCCGGGGCTTGCGTTGTTCTACGGCGGCCTGGTGCGTGCGAAAAACATGCTCTCGCTGTTCACCCAGTGCTTTGGCATCGCCGGCCTGGTGGGCGTGTTGTGGGTGATCTACGGCTACAGCATGGTGGTCGACACCACCGGCATGGTCGAAGGGCAGGTGACGTTCAACAGTTTTGTCGGCGGGTTGAGCCGGGCCTTTCTGGCCGGCATGACCCCCGAGAGCCTGGTGGGGGATATTCCGGAAGGCGTGTTCGTGACCTTCCAGATGACCTTCGCCATCATCACCCCGGCACTGATCGCCGGGGCCTTTGCCGAACGCATGAAGTTCTCGGCGGCGCTGCTGTTCATGGCCGTGTGGTTCACCCTGGTCTATGCCCCGGTGGCGCATATGGTGTGGGGCGGTTCGGGGGCCTTGATGCATAACTGGGGCGTGCTCGATTTTGCCGGTGGCACCGCCGTGCACATCAACGCCGGGGTGGCTGCACTGGCCGCGTGCCTGATCCTGGGCAAGCGCCGTGGCTACCAGAACACGCCGATGCCGGCTCACAACCTGAGCCTGACCATGGCTGGCGCGGCGATGCTCTGGGTGGGCTGGTTCGGGTTCAATATCGGCTCCGGTGGCGGGCTCAACGGCACCTCGGGGATTGTCATGCTCAACACCCAACTGGGCGCGTGCGCCGGGATTCTCGGCTGGATGTTCACCGAGTGGTTCAAGGTCGGCAAGCCGAGTGCCCTGGGCCTGGCGAGCGGTGCCCTGGCCGGCCTGGTGGGGATCACCCCGGCCTGTGCCTATGTGGGCGTCGGCGGTGCCTTGGCCATCGGCCTGCTGTGCGGGGTGTTCTGCTACTTGAGCGTGACGGTGTTGAAGCGTCGTTTCGGTTATGACGACAGCCTCGATGTGTTCGGCTTGCACGGCATCGGCGGCATGATCGGCGCGGTGTTGACCGGCGTGTTCTGCGTGCCGTCCATGGGCGGGCTGGTGGAAGGCGTGACCATGGGCGGCCAGGTGGTTGCCCAGATCAAGGGGGTGCTGCTGACCACGGTGTATTGCTTCGTGATCAGCTGGATCATTCTCAAGGTGGTCAATGCACTGGTTGGGTTGCGCGCCCATGAGTCGGTGGAAGAGATGGGGCTCGACCTCGCCGAGCACAACGAGCGGGCTTACAACCACTGATAGCCCGAACGGCCCACTGTAGGAGCGAGCTTGCTCGCGAAGAACGTCAACGATGACGCAGCGCTTCTGGATTAGCGCGGTGTCCTTGCGCTTTTCGCGAGCAAGCTCGCTCCTACAGTGGCGGCTTGCATTGGGGCTCAGCTCACCGCCAGCTCATGGGGCAGGGCGGCCCGCTGCAACTGGGCGGCCACCAGGGTGTTTTTCAGCAGATAGGCAATCGTCATCGGTCCCACACCTCCCGGCACCGGGGTAATCGCACTGGCCACGGTGCGTGCGCTCGCATAATCCACATCCCCCACCAACCGCGTGCCGGTCTCGGTACTGATACGGTTGATCCCCACATCAATCACCACCGCGCCCGGTTTGAGCCAGCTGGCGTCGATCAGTTGTGGCCGGCCCACGGCGGCGACCACGATGTCTGCCAGGCGGCACAACGCGGGTGCATCGACACTGCGCGAGTGCACCACGCTGACCGAGCAGTTGGCCTGCAACAACAGGGTCGCCATGGGTTTGCCGACAATGTTCGAGCGGCCAATCACCACCGCGTGCAAGCCGCTCAGATCACCGCAGGTTTCGTGCAGCAGGCGCATGCAGCCACTGGGGGTGCAGGGTGTGAGCACTTCCAGGCCCTGCACCAGCCCTCCGACGTTTTCCCGATGAAAGCCGTCCACGTCCTTGATCGGGTCGATGGCATGAATCACTGAGGCTTCGTCGATATGGCCCGGCAGCGGCAACTGCACCAGGATGCCGTTGACCGCAGGGTCGGCGTTCAGCCGGGCAATCAGCTCCAGCACGTGCGCCTGGCTGGCGTCGTCCGGCAGCCGGTATTCGAGGGAGCGAATCCCGACTTCCTTGGCCCGCAGCAGTTTATTGCGCACATAGACGTGGCTGGCCGGGTCGTCGCCCACCAGCAGCACGGCCAGCGCCGGGTAGATCTGTTGCGTGGCAAGCACCTGAACCTCTTCGCGAACCTCGTCGAGAACCTGGGCAGCGATGGCCTTGCCGTCGATATCGCGGGCAAGCGTGGAGAGAGAGCTGGTCAAAAGCGTCACCATTGTCTGGAGAAGTGAAGGCGCTGAGGGATCACTCCCTCAGCGATGAGATCAGGCTACCAGCTGATGGCAGCCATACACCACCAGCACACCGGCAATCAGCGTGGCATAGGGCAACCAACCGGCACGCTTTTGCCCGTCATCGGCCTGGATATACAGGTCGCTGAGCATCGCGGCGGGGAAGCGGCCCTTGTCCTGCACGTAGTGGCGGAAGCAGAACACCGGCAGGATCAGCAACGCCAGCAGCAAACCGGTGACCAGCGTGCCCGCGCCCCAGATATCCGCGCCCAGGCCCATGCAGGCCAGGTTGACGAAGCTCAGCACGCCACCCGCCGCCAGCAGCACGGTGGGCGCCTTGTACGGGCGCACCCAGTCGGGGCGGTCCAGGCGGTGGATCCAGCCGGCGTTGAGGTTGAGGAAGTTGAAGATGATGTAGCTGACGTTGGAGGCCGCGAGCACGAACACGTAGTCGGACATCAGCAACAGCAGCAGGTTGAACGACAGGTCGGTCCACATCGCCGCCGTGGGCGCACCGTGTTCGTTGGTACGTCCCAGGTATTTGGGCAGCCAGCCGTCCACCGACGCCTGATACAGGGTGCGCGAAGAACCGGACATCGAGGTCATGATCGCCAGCAACGTCGCCAGCACCAGCATGATCAGCACGATATTGGCGACCACCTTGCCACCGCCAATGCTGTCGGCCATGACCTGGCCAACTCCCATGCCGCTGTAGATCACCGGTGACAACAGGCCGCTGTACACCGCCGGCGTGACGATGGCGCCGCTGGCGTCGAGCACCGCCGGGGTCACCAGTTGGCCCAGCCCCAGGCTGCCTTGAAACGCCAGCGGGACCAGGGTGAACACCAGGATGCACAGCAGGCCGGCGTAGAAAATCGCCTTGAACGTGTCGCGCTTGGGGTCCTTGAACTCCCGGGTGTAGCACACCGCCGTTTCAAAACCGTAGGTGGACCACGCGGCCATGAACAGCCCGCCGGCCATCAGCGACCAGCCGGAAATATCCCAGGGCCCATCGATGACTTGCCCGGCCGCATCATGGGCCAGGGGGTACAGCGGCAGGAAGTTGGCCTGGGCCGCATCCCCGGTGAACAACGGCACCACGCCCACCAGCAGCAGCGGGATCAGCGAGGTGACGCCCAGCACCAGGGTCAGGCGCGCCGAACGCAGGATGCCGCCGTGCTGCACGGCAAACACCGTGAGCAGAATCAACAGGCCGATGCCGAAGGTGGCGTTGATCCGCAGCGACAGGCCGCTCTTGACCCAGCCCAGGTCCAGCAGGGTCAGTTGCCAGGTGTTGATCAGCGCATCGGCGGGAAACAGCGCGGTCAGGATATAACCCGCCGCCAGCCCCGAGCCGATGGACAGCACCGGCGACCATGCCAGCCAGTTGCACCACACCGAAACCGGTGCAATCAGCTTGCTGTAGCGCACCCAGGCGACGGCGCCGTATACCGAGGCGCCACCGGACTTGTGGGGGAATAACCCGGCGATCTCGGCATAAGTGAATGCCTGGATAAACCCGAACAGGATCGACACGATCCACACGATCCACGCCGGTTTGCCGACCGTCGCGGCAATGGCGCCAATTGAGAACAGCACCAGGGCGGGTACGCCACTGGCGACCCAGAACGCCCCGCGCCAATCGATCTTGCGGTGCAGGCTGCCCACCGAACCGGCGGCCTGCGGTACTGCCTCGAACGTCGTCGCTTCCATCTCTGTATTCCCATGTCTGAATAGCGTTTAAGTGGGGCAGTCAAAATGGGGTGGCGCACACGCGTATCGGAACGATCAACTGCGCACCCGGCTTTTGTCCGGGTCATAGAAAATCGCTGCGCTGGCCGTGGCGCTGATGCGCTTCTGCAGGCCATCGACTTTGCCAATCTCGAGTACCGTGCCGGGCTCGGCGCACGCCACGTCCACCCGGCACAACGCGATGTTGCTGGCCAGCAGCGGGGAGCGGCAGGCGCTGGTAATGACCCCGACCTGGGCCCGGCCCTGGTACACCGGGTCGCCATGGTGGGCAGTCTCGTTGCCGCTCAAGTGCAGGCCGACGAGCTTGTGGGTGGGGTGCGCACTGCGCCGCAACAGGGCGTCGCGCCCGATGAAATCATCGGTTTTGCTTTTCAGCGGCACGCTGAACCCGATACCCGCCTCAAACGGGTCGGTCTGGTCGCTGAACTCGTAGCCGGCAAAAATCAGCCCGGCTTCGATGCGCAGCATGTCCAGCGCTTCCAGGCCCAGGGGGACCAGCCCCAAGGGTTGGCCGAGCTGCCAGATGCGGTCCCACACCCGTTCGGCGTCTTCGGGCTGGCACCACACTTCATAACCCAGTTCGCCGGTGTAGCCGGTACGGGAAATCATCAACGGACAGCCGTCGAAACCGTCCAGCCGCCCCACCAGGAAGCGGAACCAGCCGAGGGCTTCCAGGCCCGGTTGGGTGGGCGGGGTCCAGACCATCTGTTTAAGCAGCTCGCGGCTCATCGGCCCCTGCACCGCCAGGTTGTGGATCTGCTCGCTGGCGGACTTGACCCACACCTTCATGCCCAGTTTCTGTGCCTGTTCCCGCAGCCACACCCCGGCGTAGTCCTCACCGCAGACCCAGCGGAAATTGTCCGGGCCCAGGCGCAGCAAGGTGCCGTCATCGAGCATGCCGCCGTGGGGGTGGCACATGGCGCAATAGACCACCTGGCCCACCGCCAGGCGCCGCACGTCGCGGGTCAGGCAGTACTGCAACAGGCTCTCGGCGTCGGGGCCGATGATTTCGAATTTGCGCAAGGCGGTCAGGTCCATCACCGCTACCCGTTCGCGGCAACCGAGGTATTCCTCGATGGCGCCGTAGCCGTCGTAGCGCAACGGCAGCCACCAGTTGCGGTAGTCGGTGAAGCTGCCGGTGAGGCGGCTTGTGCGTGAGTGGAACGCAGACTCACGGGTCAGAATCGGGTCGGCATCGGCCGTGGTTCGAGTGCTCATGGCGATGGAAAAACGCTCCTTCTCGCTGTAGATGCGGACGTGGATGTCGCTCGGGTCCCAGCCATTGGCCGGGTCGATGTCATCCGGGCATGAAGTGCTGGCGCACAGCAGGTCGGTGGCGGCCCGCAACAGCACGTAGTCGCCGGGACGCGACCAGGGCTCGTCGAGGGTCATCTGCTGGTGCGCGTCGATCCCGGTATTGAAGAAAAAATTGATCGCCGGCCAACCCTTGCGGGCCTGGACACCATGGGGCACGAGTACCTGGCTGAGGTTGTCGCTGCAGTTGTCGTGCCCGAAATAGCCCTGGCTTTCGTAATAGCGTGCGGCGCAGGCCAGGGCGAAGGAGTCGTGGCGGCCGACGGTGTCTTGCACCACCTCCAGCATCGGTTGCATGTTCCGGTCGAAGAACTTCGAGAACAGCCCGGGTGCTGGGTAGGCGCTGCCGTTCAGCGTGCGGGTGACGGTCTGGTCGAGGTCCAGCTCCAGCCCGCGATCCAGGGCGCGACGGTCGAGGGCGACAAAGTCCGAACATTGGCGCCCGGCCACATCCAGCACCTGCACGTACTGCCCCTTGGCGACGGTGTAGCTGTGGGCCGTGCCGGCGCGCAGGGTGAATTCGTCCAGCACTTCGCCCAACGGTTCAGGCAGGGCGGGCATCCAGAGGGGAGAGGGGTCGACGCGGGTTACCAGCAGACGCAGTTCGCTCGGCCGGTATTGCCGGTCAACGGCGGTGGGCCCGGCCGGGGCGGCAACGATCACCAGTAACCGGTCATGGGCGGTGAAATGGCGGCTATGGCCGGGCGGGCTGTCGTCGTCCCACAGCGAGGCGGCCAGCGGCAACCGTTGCGGGTCGATGCCGCGCCGGTTGAGCGCCTGGTCGATACGCCGGGTCACGCGGCAAGCCGTTGTACCGTGCAGTGCCCAACTGGCCAAGGCACTGCGCCCGTCGGCATCGAGGGCCAGCAGTGCGCAGGTTTGCCGGCCTTCGATGTCGATCACCTGCAGGCGGTCGCCGGGTTGCAAGTCCACCAGGGTCACTCCGCCGGCGGCCACGCGGTAACGTTCCAGGTGGGGGGCGCGGGCGAACAGCCCGGGCTCTCGGGGATGAGAAACACGAGGTGCATTCATCATCAGCCGACCGACTTGATGGGCGTAGCGGGCTCAGCCAGGTACGCCGCCATCGAGTCATCCAGCGCCTGCAACCACGGTGTGTGGTGCGGTGGCGATTGGGTGCCGGTCATCAGCGAACGATAGGACTTGTCGCGGTAGCCCATGATGTTTTCCGCCTTGTCATGCTTCCAGTGCAGAAAGGTTTCGTTCACCGCGGCGATGTCGAAATTCGGGTAGTCAGTGGCGTCCACCAGGTGCTGGATGTAGGCGCCCTGGTACTCGAACATCTGCTGGTTGGTTTCCAGGGTCTGTTCCCGTGCGTGCCACTGCTGGCTGTCGGCGGCTCGTTCGGCCTGGCTCGGCAGGGTGATGCGCCCCAGGATCACATCGCGGGCATACCAGGCCTGGGCGTCGAACATGTTGAAGGAGTACCACTGGTCCTGCATGCCCAGGTAGATCAGGCGCGGGTTGGGTTCCCAGAACACGCCCTTGTACAGGTTCATCGGCCACAGGCGGTTGTCGGTCTTGAGGCTCAGCTCATCCGGCAGGAACGGGAAATGATGCTTGTAGCCGGTGCACAGGATCACCGCATCGATGTGTTTGCTGCTGCCATCGACAAAGTACGCGCGGTTGTTTTCCAGGCGCGTGAGCAGCGGCTTTTCTTCCCAGTTGTCTGGCCAGGCATAGCCCATGGGCGCGGTGCGGTAGCAACTGGTGATGCTGCGGGCGCCGTATTTGTAGCACTGCGAGCCGATGTCCTCGGCCGAATAGCTGCTGCCGACAATCAGCAGGTCCTTGTCCTTGAACTCCAGTGCCTCGCGAAAATCATGGGCATGCAGGATGCGCCCGGCGAACTGTTCGAAGCCGTCGAAGTACGGCACCTTGGGCGTGGAGAAGTGGCCGCAGGCGTTGACCACGTAGTCGAATTCCTCACAGGTCAGCGTGTCGTTGCTGTAGTCGTGGGCGTAGAGGGTGAAGCGTTGGGTCTGCTCGTCGAAGGTGACTTGGCGCACCACATTGTTGAAGCGGATGTAGTCGCGCACGCCGGCTTTTTCGACCCGGCCCTTGATGTAGTCCCACAGCACCTCACGGGGCGGGTAGGAGCCGATGGGCCGGCCAAAGTGCTCTTCAAAGGTGTAGTCGGCGAACTCCAGGCACTCCTTGGGTCCGTTGGACCACAGGTAACGGTACATGCTGCCGTGCACCGGCTCGCCGTTCTCGTCCAGGCCGGTGCGCCAGGTGTAGTTCCACATGCCGCCCCAGTCCTGCTGTTTCTCGAAGCACACCAGTTCGGGAATGGCGGTGCCCTGGTCGCGGGCCGACTGGAACGCGCGAAGTTGTGCCAGGCCGCACGGGCCGGCGCCGATGATTGCTACACGTAGAGTCATGAGCGTGCCTCCTGAAGGGTTTCAGCGAAAGATCACTGTCTTGTCCTGGTTGATGAACACCCGGTGCTCCAGGTGGTATTTCAGGGCTTTGGAAAGGGCGACGGTCTCGGTGTCGCGGCCAATGGCGACCAGCGAGTCGGGCAGGTGGGTATGGTCGACGCGCTGGATTTCCTGCTCGATGATCGGCCCTTCATCGAGGTCGCTGGTGACGTAGTGGGCGGTGGCGCCGATCAGCTTCACGCCACGGTCGTAGGCCTGGTGATAGGGCTTGGCGCCCTTGAACCCGGGCAGGAACGAGTGATGGATATTGATCGCCCGCCCCGAGAGCTGTTGGCACAGGCCGTCCGACAGAATCTGCATGTAGCGGGCGAGCACCACCAGGTCGGTCTGGGTGTCCTCGACGATGCGCATCAGCTCGGCTTCCTGACTGGCCTTGCTGTCCTTGGTGATGGGCAGGTAGATGAAGCGGATGCCTTCGCGTTCGGCCATGGCCCGCAGGTCCAGGTGGTTGGAGACCACGGCGGTGATGTGCATGTCCATCTCGCCCTTGCGGTGGCGATAGAGCAGGTCGGTGAGGCAGTGGTCGAACTTGCTGACCATCAGCAGCACGCGGGTCGGTTGGCGCGAGCTGAACAACTGCCACTGCATGTCGAAGCCACCGGCGAGGTCGCCCAGGCCTTCGCGCAGGGCACCGATATCACCGCTGATCCCGGTGTTGAAGCGGAACACCGCGCGCATGAAAAACTGCCCGGTGAACTCGTCGTCGAATTGCGCCAGCTCGCTGATATAGCACTGCTGCTGGGCCAGGCAAGCGCTGATCGCCGCGACGATACCGGACGCCGCCGGGCAGGTGATCTTGAGAATGTAATGTTCGCTGGAGGCGTCCATCGAAGGCTCCTGAATCAAGTGTGGGAAGGCTCAGCCCTTGGCCGTGCGCTTGGTTTTTTCCGGGTCGTCAAAGGGCAGGGCGTGAGTGGTGGCGCTGGCCTCAAGGCTGCCGCGCACCTGCAAGGCAATGCCGGGTTCGGAACAGGCAACGCTCATGCGTGCGATGGCCATCGAGCGTTTGCTCAGGCGCGAATACATGCCGCAGGTGATCACGCCGACCTGCTGGCCGCCTTGCCACAGGGTGTCGCCGGCCTCGGCAGGGCGTACGCCGTCGAGCAGCACGCCGGTGATCTTGAAACGCTCCTGGCCGCGCAGGCGCAGGTGTTCTTCGGCGCCGCGAAATGCTTGTTTGCCAGGGGAGACGGTGAAATCCAGGCCCATTTCCCAGAGGGTGTCGCCGGCCTTCTGGTCGGCGAAGGGGTACATCTGCGAATTGTCGTAGGGAAAAAACATCAGCGAGCTTTCCACCCGCAGCCAGTCCAGAGCGGTGAAGGCACACGGGATAATCCCCAGGCTCGCGCCTTGTTCGAGGATGCTGTCCCACAGGAAAGGCGCGTCGGCGGCCTTGCAGAAAATCTCGTAGCCGCGCTCGCCGGTGTAGCCGGTGCGGGAGACCATCACCGGGCGCTCGAACAAGCGGGTCTGCACGTGATGGAAATACGGCAACTGGCGAATGCCGGGCACGTGCTCGGCGAGGAAATCCACCGCCAGCGGGCCTTGCAGCGACAGGTCGTGCAGGTCGTCATCGAACAGCACCGCCACTTGCCGGCCCTGGGCGGAGCGCACCAGCATTTCATGCCCGGTGCCGGCGCCATGCACCACCATGAAGGCGTTGGGCCCGGTGCGGTAGACGATGCAGTCGTCGACGAATTTGCCGTCTTCGTCGAGCATCGAGGCGTACACCGATTTGCCGGGGTAGAGCTTGGCGATATCGCGGGTGGTCGCCCACTGCAACAGGCTTTCGGCGTGGGGCCCGACGTAGTGGACTTTTTTCAGCCCCGACACGTCCATCAGCCCGGCACGGGTGCGGATAGCCTGGTGGTGGTCGGCCAACTCGCTGCTGTAGGTCCAGGCGGTGCCCATGCCGTTCCAGTCTTCGAGGTTCGATCCGAGCGCGCGGTGCCGCTCGGCCAATGCAGAAATACGCCATGAGTGGGTCATGTGAGGGTCCTTTGGGAAAAAAGAGAGCCGGGAAAAAGCGAAGGTCAGGCCTGCGGGTCGAACTGGCTCAGCCACTCCACCAGCGTGTGCCGGTAGCGGTTCATGCCCTTGTAGTCGGCTATGGGGTCGGGCAGGTCGCGCAGCACGCGGTGCAGGCGACAGCCCCAGCCGGGCTGGGTCACCAGCTCATCCATGCTGATCAGGTAGGTGCGGATGCTGAACATCACCGCATTGCTGCGGGGCAGGCGCGCCATCACTTGCAACTCGACCCGCAGGTGCACCTGTTGCCCGACGTTCTGCGCGGTGATCTGGCCGCGGTCCGCGCCCCATTCGTGAAAGGTCTCGGGGGATGAATCCAGGCGCGGGTTGATGGTCAGGGTCCAGTTCAGGCGCCGCACAGGCTGGCCGGCCTGCAGGTTGAGCAGGTACTTCAGCGCACGCTCGAACACGCCCATTTGATGGGCCATGGGCACCGGTGCATGCCACTGCTTGAAACTCATGCCGGCGTCGAATGCCAAGGACCAGTCGGCCGGGCCGGTGATCAGGCCGGCGTCCATGTAGAGGTCGCCGTCGCGCTGGTCGAGCAAGGCGAAATCCCCCTGCACCTGGCGCCCGATAAATTCCAGCGGTTCACAGGGCAGGCTGGTGGCGTCGCCGAATACAAAGTGCTGGTTGATCTCCAGCAGGCGGTTCCGCCAATGCCAGCGGTCGCCATCACGGGCCAGGCTGAACCACTGCGGGTAATCGGCGGCGAGGTGTTCCATCAGCATCTGCAACGCATCCCAGGCGGCCACTTGCATGTGCGGCATCACCAGGTAGCGACGCGGGTCCTTGTCCAGCACCAGCGCGCGTTCGGCCATTTCCGAGCGGTAGTGCTCGTCGATGTCGAAGCCATGTTCATAGATCGAGCCCGGGTCGCGTGAGGTCGCCGGCTCGATATTCACCGAGTACAGGTAACTGTCTTCGGTAAACGGGAAGGGGAAGCGGCGGATCGCCGTCGGGCTGTTGTGAAAGCTGAAGTCGTCCCGATAACTCAGCACGGGGCTCGATGGTAGAGGCATGGTCAACAACTCCTAGAGGTCCAGCGAAACGCATGGGCCGTTGCCGCGAGAGACGCAGGGCATCAGAAAGTCGGCCTGCTCGGCCGGTGTGAGGAAGCTGTCGCGGTGTTCGATGGCGCCGCCCATGTGACGTGTCATGCACTGGCCGCACACGCCGCCACGGCACAGGTTGGGTACCTGCAACCCGGCGGTTTCCAGGGCTTCGAGCAGGCTCTGCTCGGCTTCGACCCGCAGGCGCCGATCACTGCGCAGCAGGTGCAGGTCGAACGGCTGGCCCGGTTGTGCGCCCTTGAACGCTTCCGAGTGCACGCGTTTGGGCGGCCAGCCGAGGCGCGTGGCCTGGTGCTCGACCGCGTCGAGCAGGGACTGCGGGCCGCAGGTGTAGACGTGGCTGCCCAGCGGCCGGTTGCCGAGGATGCGGCTCAGGTCCGGGCGGCCTTCGTAGGTGTGCAGGCGTGCACCGAGGCGCTGTTGCAACTCGTCGAGGTAGGCGTCGCTCAGGCCCGGCCTGAACAGGTAATGCAGTTCGAACTCGGCCTGCTGTTGTTCGAGGGCCGCGATGTAGGCCATGAACGGCGTGATGCCGATGCCGGCGGCGATCAGGATATGCCGGCGGGCCGTGGCGTGGGGGGCGAACAGATTGGCCGGTGGCGAGATCTGCAAGGTATCGCCGACCTGCACCTGCCGATGCAGGTACTGCGAACCGCCACGGGACACGTCTTGCAGGCGCACGGCGATGCGGTAGTGCTGGTGGTGCGCCGGGTCGCTGGTCAGTGAGTAGGCATTGCGTACCTTGCCTTCGGCCAGCGGCAGATGCACCTGCACATGGCTGCCGGGCGAGAAGCCGGGCAGGGTGCCGTCGCAGGCCACCAGGGTGAATTCGCGCACCACCGGTGTGAGCATTCTTGCCGCGCTCACCTGCACATTGAGGGCCGCGCTCATGGCTGGAACCCCGCATAGGGCTTGTCGGGGTTATTGCACACGCCGAAATAAGCCCCCAGGCGCCTGGAAAAATGCGTGCGCACCTCCAGCCCCACATGGCAGCCGATGCAGTTCAACAGCGGCTCCGGCCCGGTCGCCTGGATCAGGCCACAGTGCGCGCAATACACCAGGCGTTGGCCGGGCAGCGAGCAGGTCAGGCGGATTTCGTCGTCTTCCAGGCCGGCGGCGCGGGCCTGGCCGTGAAGGCGCCACACAAAGGCTTCATCGCCCAGCAGGTAGAGCCGACAACCCACGGTGGCGCTGGCCAGTGCCTGCTGCAAGCGCCAGGCGAAGTCGGGTTGTTCACCGTTCAGCAGCAATGGCCGGTCCAGTCCGGCGACAACCTCCAGGCCAACGGTCGCCGATTGCATCACCACGATGGGGCGGTTGTGGGTGTGGGTCATGCGGGCTCTCCAAGGTGCGTTTTGTTTCCTGTTGGGAGAGATACTTTCCTATGGGGAAAATCTTCTCAATCTGGAAAAAGGGCTATGCCTTTGGAGATAAGCCTTGCGCGACGGCCATTCGGGGCATGGAAGTTGCTGGTCTTAAGCGGATGTTGAGCAACCGGGACGGGGGGGTATCGAGAGTGCTGACACGACCAAAAGGCTGGCCGCTCTGGTTGGGGCCTGTGCGCCCCGAACAAGCGCGTAGCGTGCGCAGGCTGTTGGCCGGGTTGCCCTTGGGCGAGGCGCACGCTGACGGTGCCTTGTCGGTTTTCCTGGACCGTTTCGACGCATTGTTGCCCGCCGGCAAGCTCAACCTGATCCTCGGCGGCGAAGACCTGGGGCCGGCCCGGCGCGGGTTGATCGAGGGCTGCCAGGACGTGGCGGGCTGCCCCTGGCGTAACGCGACCGTGGCCGATACGCCCCAGGCGTGCGGCCCGTGCCGGGAACGGGGCGTGCACCGGCTGGTGTGCGCCTTGTCCGAGGGCCAGAAGGGGGCGTTGCTGCTCGACACGCCCCGGCGGGCCGGTGCCAGCTGGCGGCAACTCATGGAGGAGGCCGCGCAGGCGGTCGGTGTCACCGTGCGCCTGCGCAGCCACACCCTTGAGCAACAGCGCAAACAGGCGACGTCCCGGCACGGTGCCCTGGCCCGTGAGCTGCACGATTCGGTGGCGCAGCAGCTGGGTTACCTGTCGTTCCAGGCGCATGGGTTGCAGTCGCAACTGGGCGAGCCGGCGCAAGCCCGCGCCAGTCTGCAGGACCTGTGCGCGGGCTTGAGCCAACTGCAGCGCCAGGTGCGTGAGCTGATCACCAGCGCACGCCTGACCATGGACGGGCGCTCGCTGCGCCAGGCCCTGGCCGACTCCGTTGCGGAGTTCTCGCGGCGTTGCATCATCGTGTTCGAACTGGACAACCGCCTGGCCGACGATGCGTTGAACCCGGAAACCGAATTGCAGATCCTGCAGATCATTCGCGAAGCCCTGGCCAATGCGGTGCGGCATTCCCATGCGCGGCACGTACGCATTGAACTGCGCCAGACCCAGGACGGCGATGCCTCGGTGTCGGTGGAGGATGACGGCATTGGCCTGAGCCCTGCCTGCGGCGAAGACAACCATTTCGGCCTGGCAATTATTCGCGAACGTGCCGCCAGCATCGGCGCGCGGCTGAGCATTGAAGCGATCCGCCCGCACGGGGTGCGCGTGCACCTCGGCCTGCGCCGCAACCAAGACCTGCCACAGGGGAGTCTCGATGGATTGCACGACCTTATTACTGATCGATGATCACCCATTGTTTCGCAAAGGCCTGGCGCAGTTGTTCGGTGCCAGTGACGACTTCGAAGTGGTGGGGCAGGCGGCCAGTGGCCGTGAGGGCATCAACCTGGCGGTGAGCCTGACGCCGCAGCAGGTCCTGCTGGATTTGCACATGCCGGGCCTGAGCGGTTTGCAGGTGCTGGATGAACTGCGCCAATTGCGCCTCGATTGCCAGGTGGTGGTGCTGACGGCGTCGATGGACCGCGCCGAATTGCTTGCGGCCTTGCGCCTGGGCGCCAGCGGTTACGTGCTCAAGGAAACCGAACCCGACGCCTTGCTGGCGTATATGCGCAACTGCCACAAGGGCGCGATCGTGCTGGATTCGACCCTGATTGCCCTGCTGGCCGACCAGGCCGAGCCCACGCAACACTGCGAGGCCCCGGGCAGCGACAACCTCACCGAGCGCGAAGGCCAGACCCTGGCATTGATCGCCGCCGGCATGAGCAACAAACAGATCGGCCGGGAACTGGGGATCAGCGACGGCACGGTAAAAATCTACGTGCGCAGTTTGCTGCAGAAGCTCGGCCTGCACTCGCGGCTGGAGCTGGCCGCGTGGGTGCACAGCGGCGCATTGATGAAACACGAGGAGCGCCATTAGATGAGGGAAAGCCCTGAAGCGTTTGTGCAGACGCCGCCCGTGCACCTGATGGATCGCTTCCCCGCCGCGTTGCTGGAGCTGCGGGACAATGGCCAGATCGCCCACTTCAACCTGGCCTGGGCCGAGCTGATGGGGCAACCGGGGGCGGAGCGCAATCTGCTGGATTACGTGCACCAGGAAGACCGCCCGTTATGGCGCCAGGCCTTGAATGAACTGCGCCGGCGGCCTGATACGTCATTCAACCAGCGCCTGCGCTTTGTGCATCCTTGCGGCGAGTTACGCTGGTTCGAGGTGAGCCTCAAGCGCGGCCCGCAAGGGTTCTACCTGGCGGCCGGGGATGTGACTGCGCACAAGCGCCGCGAAATTGCCTTGCAGGCGAGCCAGCGCAGCAGCATGAGTTTGCTCGACAGCATGCCGGGGCTGATCTATCGCGGGCGCAACAATCGCGACTGGACCATGGAATTTGTCAGTGCCGGGTGCCTGCAATTGACCGGTTATCCCGCCGAGCGGCTGGTGGACAACCATGAGTTCACCTACAACAGCCTGATCCTGGCGCAGTACGCCGACTACGTCTGGCGCGAAGTGCAATATGCGCTGTCGCGGCGGGAGCCGTTCGAACTCAATTACCAGATTCGTTGCGCCGATCAGTCGATCAAGCACGTGTGGGAGAAGGGCGTGGGGATCTATGCCGATACCCGCGAGGTGCTGGGGATCGAGGGGGCGATTTTCGAACGCAAAACCTGACGGGTAAAACACAATTAAAAATGTGGGAGCGGGCTTGCCCGCGAAAGCGGTGGATCAGCCAATGCATCTATTGACTGTCACACCGCATTCGCGAGCAAGCCCGCTCCCACAGGGGGGTGACTCAATGCGCCCCGGCCGCCTTGTTCAGATCACTCTCCGCCCACTGCGTATACACACACGCATCCGCCGTGGCCCAGCGCACCCGCACCGGGTCGCCGGCCTTGAGCGGCATGCCCGCGGCGGACAACGCCTTGACCGTCATCGAAGTGCCGCCCAGGGTTTTCACGCTGCAGGTCTGGCTTTCGCCGAGGAACAGCACTTCGCCCACGATCGCCGACACTTCATTCCAGCCCGCCGCCAACGGTTGCCCGGCGGCCTGCTCGACGCTCAGCGCCAGGGCTTTTTCCGGGCGCACCATCAGCAGCACGTCCTGGTCGATGTGCAGCCCGGTGGTCAGGCGGATCGACAGGGATTGGCCTTCGAACGCGCCGACGGCGTTGCCCTGGGCCTTGAGCTTGAGGAAGTTCGAGTTGCCGAGGAACGAGGCGACAAATGCGTTCGGCGGGTTCTGGTACAGGTCGAAACCGCTGCCCAGGCCGACGATCTTGCCGTGGCTGAAAATCGCAATGCGCTGGGACAGGCGCATGGCTTCTTCCTGGTCGTGGGTCACGTAGACGATGGTGATGCCCAGGCGCCGATGCAACTGGCGCAGTTCGTCCTGCAAGTCTTCCCGCAGTTTCTTGTCGAGGGCGCCGAGGGGTTCGTCCATCAGCAGGATGCGCGGCTCATACACCAGCGCCCGGGCGATGGCGACGCGCTGTTGCTGGCCGCCGGAGAGTTGCGAAGGGCGGCGATGGGCAAACGCTTCCAGTTGCACCAGCTTGAGCATCGCGTCGACGCGCTTTTCGCGCTCGGCACTCGCCAGTTTGCGAATCGCCAGGGGGAAGGCGATGTTGTCGCGCACCGACAAGTGCGGGAACAGCGAGTAGCGCTGGAACACCATGCCGATGTCGCGCTTGTGGGGCGGCACATTGACCAGGGATTGGTTGCCCACCAGGATCTCGCCGCTGCTCGGTGTTTCAAAGCCGGCGAGCATCGACAGCGTGGTGCTTTTGCCCGAGCCGCTGGAGCCGAGGAAGGTGAGGAACTCGCCGTCCTGGATGTCCAGGGAGATGTTGTCCACGGCGGCAAACTCGCCGTAGTACTTGTTCAGGTTGCGCAGGCTTACCAGGGGTTGCTCGTTGCCTTGCGCGGACGCTTTGATCACTGCACTCATGTTCTTCTCCAGGGCTCAGGGCCGGGTTTCTGTGCGCCGGCGAACGGCGGCGGCAATCACCATGACCAACACCGAGAGGCCGATCAGCAACGTCGACGCGACGGCGATCACAGGCGTCAGGTCCTGGCGCAGGGTGGTCCACATTTTCACGGGAAGGGTTTGCAGGGTCGGGCTGGCCATCATCACGCTGAGCACCACTTCGTCCCACGAGACGAGAAAGGCGAACAGCGCACCCGCCACCATGCCCGGGCGAATCGCCGGGAAGGTCACCTTGAACACCGCCTGCAAGCGCGAGGCGCCGCAGATCACGGCGGCGTCTTCAATCGACTGATCGAACAGCTTCAGCGAGTTGATGATCGAGATGATGGTGAACGGCAACGCGACAATCACGTGGCTGACCACAAAGGCGAACATCGTCCCGGTGTAGCCGAGCTTGAGGAACAGCGCGTACACCGCCACCGCGATGATCACCAGCGGCACGATCATCGGCAGGGTGAACAGGCCGTAGAGCAATTCGCGGCCGGGAAAGCGCCCGCGCACCAGGGCGAATGCCGTGGGCAGGCCCAGCGCCACGGCAAACACCGTGGTCAGCACCGCGACCTTGAGGCTGGCCACGGCGGCGTTCATCCAGTCGGGGTTGGAGAAGAACTGGCCGTACCATTTCAGCGTCCAGCCGGGCGGCGGGAACACCAGCCATTGTGAGGAGCCGAACGACAGCAGCACGATGAACACGATCGGCAACAGCAGGAACAGGCCGATCACGCCGGTGGTGGTGTACAGGCCCAGGCGCATCCTGCGGCTCATGGCATTGGGAGTCAGGAGCATGACGGCTTACCTCGCGTTGCTGGCGCCAACCGGGGATTCCGGCTGAAGCTTCAGGTAGAAGTAGAACAGCACCAGCGTGATGAAGATCAGCAACGCGGCGCCGGCACTCGCCAGGCCCCAATTGAGGAACGATTGCACCTGCTGAATGATGAACTCCGGCAGCATCATGTTCTGCGCACCGCCGAGCAGCGCCGGGGTGACGTAGTAACCGAGGGACATCACAAACACCATCAGCCCGCCGGAAAACAGCCCCGGCCGGCACAACGGCAGGAACACCCGGAAGAAGTTGGTCCAGGGGCTGGCGCCGCAGATGGAGCCGGCCTGCAGGATCATCGGGTCGATGGCCTGCATGGTCGCCTGCAACGGCAGCACGATAAACGGGATCATGATGTAGCTCATGCCGATCACCACGCCGGTCAGGTTGTGCACCATCTCCAGGGGTTGATCGATGATGCCCATCGCCATCAGCGCCTTGTTGATCACGCCTGAAGCCTGCAACAGCACGAGCCAGGAATAGGTCCGGGCGAGCAGGCTGGTCCACATCGACAGCAGCACGATGTTCAGGATCCAGCGCCCCCAGCCGCGGGGCACCAGGGTGATAGCCCACGCCAGGGGAAAGCCCAGCAACAGGCTGAACAGGGTCACCAGGCCCGCCACTGAAAAGGTGTTGAGCAACACCCGCGCATAGGCCGAGTTGGCGAACAGCTGTTCATAGTTGCCAAGCCCCGGCACCGGCTCCAGCACGCCCCGCAGCAGCAGGCCGATCAGTGGTGCCAGGAAGAACAGGCCGAGGAACAACAGGGCCGGGATCAGGTTGCTGGAACCGCGCCAGCGCTGCGCCAGGGACGGCGCTACGGCTTTACCGCCAGCCTTGCCGGCAGCGCCCAGGGCGCTCCCGGCGGGCGTGGTTGCGGTCATTTTCATTTGACTAGCCATTCATTCCACCGTGTCGCAATGGCCGGACCGTTCTTGGCCCAGTAGGCGAAATCGAGGGTGATCTGGTCCTTGGCATACGCCGTCGGCAGGTTGGGTGCCAGGACTGAATCCAGGCGCTGCACGCTGTCGATATTCACCGGTGCATAGGCGGTCAGGTTGGAGAAATCTGCCTGGCCTTTGGCGCTGCTGGCGCTGGCCAGGAACTTCATGGCCGCCGCCTTGTTTTTCGAACCTTTGGGCACGACCAGGATGTCGGCCATCACCAGGTTCTGCTTCCAGCTTACGCCCACGGGCGCGCCGTCTTCCTGCAGGGCGTGAACGCGCCCGTTCCAGAACTGGCCCATGCTGACTTCGCCGGAGGCCAGCAGCTGTTGCGACTGGGCACCGCCGCCCCACCAGACGATGTCTTTCTTGATGGTGTCGAGTTTCTTGAAGGCGCGGTCCAGGTCCAGCGGGTACAGCTTGTCGGCGGGTACGCCGTCGGCCAGCAGCGCCAGTTCAAGCACGCCAGGGCTTGGCCATTTGTAGAGTGCGCGTTTGCCAGGGTAGGTCTTGGTGTCGAACAGCGCGGACCAGTCCTGGGGTTTGCCGGCGCCGAGCTTGCCTTCGTTGTAGCCCAGTACGAAGGAGAAGAAGAATGAACCCACTCCGTGGTCGGAGACGAAGCGCGGGTCGATCTTGTCGCGCTGGATCACCGAGAAATCCAGGGGTTCGAGCAAGCCTTCGGCGGCGGCGCGCAAGGCGAAGTCGGCTTCGACGTCCACCACGTCCCACTGCACGTTACCGCTTTCGACCATGGCCTTGAGTTTGCCGTAGTCGGTGGGGCCATCCTGGACCACGGTGATGCCGCTGGCCTTGCTGAACGGGTCGGCCCAGGCCTGTTTCTGCGCGTCCTGGGTGCTACCGCCCCAGCTCACGAAATTGACGCTTTCGGCCGCCAGGGCCGCATGAGTGGCCGTGGCCAATAAGCCCGCGAACAGCACTGCGGTGACACGTTTGTTCAACACCATTTTCACGCCCTCATTTGTTTTGTTATTGAGCGGGCTTGGTAGTGCCCGCCTATCGGGAGCAGTAGGTCCAGCAGGGCCTCTAATCGAGGCCCCGGAAGGCGACCGTGCCAAGGGCTTTTATGGGTGCTTTCCCTGGCGGGTGCACTTGGCAGAAACGTTCGGTCTATGGGATGTCATATTATGGTATTCCAAACTTTGTGCAAGCATTTTGCCTTACCGGTTATCCGTCATTCGGTGAACGCAATGCTCTCCACCACCTCAAGGTCGTAGCCGGTCAAACCGGCATATTTAAGGGGCGGGCCGAGGTGGCGCAGTTTGCCGACCCCGAGGTCCTGCAAGATCTGCGCCCCGGTGCCTACTTCAGAATAGATGCGCGATTGGGAACGGTTGAATTGCCGGGGCGCCTGGGTCAGTTGCGGCACGCGCTCGAGCAATGCCTGGGATGACTCATGATTGGCCAGCACCACCACCACGCCGCAGCCTTCGGCGGCCACTCGCTGCAAGGCGGCCCACAAGGTCCAGTTGGACGGGCCGCTGTATTCGGCGCCCACCAGGTCGCGCAGCGGGTCGATCACATGCACCCGTACCAGCGCCGGTTCGTCACGACGCAACTGGCCCATGACCATTGCCATGTGCACGCCGCCGTCGATGCGGTCTTCGAAGGTGATCAGGCGGAACGTGCCGTGCACCGTCGGCAGGTCGCGTTCGCCAATGCGCACCACGGTGCGCTCGGTGCTCAGGCGGTAGTGAATCAGGTCGGCGATGGTGCCGATCTTGATCCCGTGCGTGCGGGCGAATACTTCCAGGTCGGGCCGGCGGGCCATGGTGCCGTCATCGTTCATCACTTCGACGATGACCGAGGCCGGCGTGTGCCCCGCCAGGCGCGCCAGGTCGCAACCGGCTTCGGTGTGGCCGGCGCGGGTCAGTACCCCGCCGTCCCTGGCGCGCAGCGGGAAGATGTGCCCCGGTTGCACAATGTCGGCCGGCCCGGCACTCATGTCCACGGCAGCGGCCACGGTGCGCGCGCGGTCGGCGGCGGAGATTCCGGTGGTCACGCCGACGGCCGCTTCGATGGACACGGTAAACGCGGTACTGAACACGCTGCCGTTGCTCGGCACCATCTGTTCCAGGCCGAGGCGCTGGCAATGTTCATCGGTGAGCGTCAGGCAAATCAGGCCACGGGCTTCGCGGGCCATGAAGCTGATCGCCTCGGCGGTGCAGCAGTCGGCCGGCAGCAACAGGTCGCCTTCGTTTTCCCGATCTTCGTCGTCCACCAGGAGTACCATTTTGCCCTGGCGGTAGTCTTCGATGATTTCTGCGATGCTGTTGAAGGTCATGTAACGTGCTCGGGTTGTTGGTTGTATGTATTATGGTATACCACAAAACTTAACGTAGAGGATGTCACGATGAAGGCGTACTGGATTGCCCATGTGGATGTGGCGGATGCCGAGCAATACACGCAGTACACCCAGCGCGCACCGGCGGCGTTTGCGAAGTTTGGCGGGCGATTTCTGGCCAGGGGCGGGCGCAGCGCCGCGATGGAAGGCGGGCCGGCAACGCAGCGCAATGTGGTGATCGAATTCGACAGCTACGACCAGGCGGTGGCGTGCTACGAGTCCGAGGAATATCAGGAGGCGAAGGCGCACCGTGAGGGCGTGGCCCAGGCGCAGATCATCATTGTGGAAGGCTTGGCGCTCTGACGCGCATCAGCGGATAAAGTGAATCCTGCCGCTGTCGTCGTTGCCGATGTAAATGCCGTAGACCCCGGCCTGGCGTTCCTCGATATAGCGTTCGAGGATCTGCCGGATCGCCGGGTAGTAGATGCTGTCCCAGGGAATGTCCTCGGGCGCGAAGAATTGGTAGTCCAGGGTTTCCGGCCCGAACTGGCCGGTAATCTCCAGCGCAATGGCGCGAAAGATGATGTACACCTCGCTGATCTTCGGCACGCTGAAGATCGAGTAGGGCGACACAATCTCCGCCCGCACGCCGCTTTCTTCCCAGACTTCCCGCAGTGCCGCCTGTTCCGTGGTTTCGCCACCCTCCATAAAGCCTGCCGGCAACGTCCAGGTGCCCGGGCGTGGCGGGATTGCCCGTTGGCACAGCAGGTACTTGCCGTCCTGCTCGATGATGCAGCCGGCGATGATCTTCGGATTGACGTAGTGGATATAGCCGCAGCCGCGGCACATCAGGCGTTCATGGGTATCGCCCGGCGGGAGCTGGTGACCCAGGTCACTGCCGCCGCATTTCGGGCAAAAGCCAGGGGTGAACATGGTCAGTGACCTATGCGGGGTTCTTTGAGCGCGATGGGCAGGGTGATCTCGGGGATCTTGCCGGTCTCTTCCTGCTTGCGCTTGAGGTAGTCCAGGGCAACGGCGGCGGCGGCGCGCACATGGTCGACGCAGGCCTGGTGAGCCGCGAGCGGGTCGCCGCTCTTGATCGCCTGCACCATGCGCTCCATTTCCTGGTTGCTGGTACCGCGACGGTTTTCCTGGGACACCGACGTGGCCCGCAGGTAGCTGATACGCGCCTGCAACTGACGCAACTGGGTGGCGGCAACATGGTTGCCGGAGCCCACCAGCAGCACGTCGTAGAAACCCTGTACCGAGTCGATGACCTGTTGCAGTTCACCGTCCTTGAGGGCCTTGCGGTTTTCCTCGAGGGCTTTTTCCAGGGCCTTGATGTCCTTGGCCTTGGCGCGCAGGGTGAACAACTGCACGATCAAGCCTTCGAGCACGCAGCGCAGTTCATAGATATCGACGGCATCGGCCAGGGTAATGATTGCGACTTGCGGGCCCTTGGCGTCGGCGAACTCCACCAGGCCTTCGGACTCCAGGTGACGCAAGGCTTCGCGCACCGAGGTGCGGCTGACGCCGAGGCGGTCGCACAGGTCGCGCTCCACCAGGCGGTCGCCCGGCAACAGCTGGAAGTTCATGATGGCGCTGCGCAGTTTTTCCAGCACGATTTCGCGCAGGGTGACCGGGTTGTGATTGACCTTGAAGCTGTCGTCGAGGGGCAGGCGTTTCATGGGGTCTGCTCTGAATGGGGCGGTTAACTGGAGGCCTCGGCACCGGCTTTGGCGAAGGCTTCAGGGGCCAGCCGGGCCGATTGAGGGCCAAAATCTTCGGCAAGTTTATCACGCTGTGTTCTTTAAGCGACAAACCCTCACGGCCCCACGAATGGCCCCGGCAGCCGCCTCACGCCAGGGTAGGCAACGGGCCCAGCTTGCCTTTGTGGTAGATCATCGGCGTCATCGGCTGGTCGGGCAGAATCAGGTTTTTCACCGCGCCCACAATGATCGCGTGGTCACCGCCGTCGTATTCGCGCCACAACTCGCACTCGATGATCGCCGTGGCCTTGGCCAGCAGCGGGTTGCCCAGGTCGCTGAGGTGCCACTCGATGCCCTTGGCTTTTTCCTTGCCTTTGCTGGCAAACGCATAGGCCTCGGCAGTCTGGTCGGCGGACAGCAGGTGAATCGCAAAGCGCTTGCTGTCCCGCAGGATCGGGTAGGTGTCCGACGCATAGTTGGGGCAGAACAGCACCAGGGCCGGGTCAATCGACAGCGCGCTGAACGCACTGGCGGTGATGCCGACGATGCCGCCTTCCGGGTCCAGGGTGGTCACCACCGTGACGCCGGAGGGAAACGAGCTCATCACGTCTTTGTAAATGCCGGGTTCGATCATGGTTGTGGTCTCTTAGCGCATCACGAAAGGATCAGGCATCGGTGCCTGGGAAAGGTTGATCCACACCGTCTTCAGCTCGGTGTAGGCCAGCACCGAATCGATGCCGCTTTCGCGTCCATAGCCACTGTTCTTGAAGCCGCCGATGGGCGCCATGGCCGATACGGCGCGGTAGGTGTTGACCCAGATGATGCCCGAGCGCACATCCCGCGCCAGCCGGTGGGCGCGGCCCAGGTCGCGGGTCCAGATGCCGGCGGCCAGGCCGAACTGCGAGTCGTTGGCGATGGCCAGGGCTTCGGCTTCGTCCTTGAAGCGAATGACCGACGCCACCGGGCCAAACACTTCTTCCTGCATGATCTTCATCGAATTGCGGTCGCACTCGAACAAGGTCGGCTCGTAGAACCAGCCTTCGCCGAGGTTCTGCGGGCGTTTGCCGCCGGTGCGCAGGCGCGCGCCTTCGGCGATGGCATCCGCCACCAGGCCCTCGACCACGGCCAGTTGCTGCGCGGTGGCCATGGGGCCCATCTCGCTGGCGTCGTCTTGAGGGTTACCGATGCGAATGCGTTGGGCGCGCGCCACCAGGCGCTCGACGAATTCGTCGTAGATTTCATCCTGCACCAGCAAGCGCGAGCCGGAGACGCAGCTCTGCCCGGAGGCGGCATAGATACCGGCGATGGCGCCGTTGATGGCGCTGTCGAGGTCGGCGTCGGCAAAGATGATGTTCGGTGATTTGCCGCCCAGTTCCAGGGACAGCTTGGCGAAGTTCTCGGCGCTGCTGCGCACCACATGCCGTGCCGTGGCGGCGCCGCCGGTGAAGGCGATCTTGCGTACCAGCGGGTGGCGGGTAAGGGCGGCGCCGGTGCTCGGGCCGTAGCCGGTCACGACGTTGACCACACCTGGCGGGATGCCGGCTTGCAGCGCCAGGCGCGCCAGTTCAAGGATGGTCGCCGAGGCGTGCTCCGACGGTTTGATCACAATGGTGTTGCCTGCCGCCAGGGCGGGCGCGAGTTTGATCGCGGTCAGGTACAGCGGGCTGTTCCATGGAATGATCGCGGCAACCACGCCCATGGCTTCGTGCACGGTGTAGGCAAACAGGTCGGGCTTGTCCAGCGGCAGGGTGCCGCCTTCGAGCTTGTCGGCCAGGCCTGCGGTGTAGTGGAAAAACTCCGGCAGGTAACTGACCTGGCCGCGGGTTTCACGGATCAGCTTGCCGTTGTCGCGGCTTTCGAGCTGGGCCAGTTGCTCTTTGTTCTCGGCAATCAGGTCGCCCAGGCGGCGTAACAGCTTGCCCCGCGCGGTGGCGGTCAGGCCGCGCCAGGCCGGGCTTTCGAAGGCGCTTTGGGCGGCGCTCACGGCGCGCTCCACGTCAGCCTCGTCAGCATCGGGCAACTGCGCCCAGGGCTCGGCCAGCGCCGGGTTCAGGCTGTCGAAGGTCTTGCCGGACAGGGCGTCAACCCATTCGCCGCCGATGCACATCTGGAAGCGTTCAAGTGTCATGCCACGATCCCCTTTATCGGGTGTTGTTGGGAGTGTGCCGTTTCGAGGAAGTCCAGCAACAGCTGGTTGACCAGACGCGGCGATTCGACAGGCATCATATGCCGTTGCTCGGGCAAAACGGCCACGGTCGCACCGGGAATGCGCTCGGCCAGTTGCCGGGCCATTTGCGGTGTCGAGCCGGGGTCCAGCTCGCCGGTGGCCACCAGCGTCGGCGCCTTGATGCTGCCCAGGTCGTCGGCGCGGTACATGTCCTGGGTGGCGAACAATTCATAGGTGGTCAGGTAACCCTGAGGGTCATTGCCCGCGAGGGTCTGGCGCAACGCGGCAATCTGCGCCGGGTTGGCGGCCTGGTATTCACGGCTGAACCAGCGCGACAGGGCGGCTTCGGCATTCGCGTCGGGCCCGTGTTCGGCGGCCTGGGCGGTGCGTGCGATCACCCCGGCGCGCTGCTCCTGGCTACGATTGAACACACTGTTGAGCACCACCAGGCTTTGCAGGCGCTCCGGGTAGTGCAGGGCAAAGGCGCGAGCCACCAGGCCGCCCATGGAAAACCCGATCACCGTCGCCTGGGGCAATTGCAGGTGATCGAGCAGTTCCAGCAGTTGGTCGGCGTAGCCCAGCAGCGGCGTACCGCTCTGCGGGCGCGGGCTGGCGCCATGGCCAAGCATGTCATAGGCAATGACGCGGTACCGGGTGGCGAGGCCGACCACCTGGCCGCCCCACATTTCTTTATTCAGGCCCACGCCGTGGATCAAAACCACAGGCTGGCCTTGGCCGGTCGCCAGGTAACTGGTGCCAGCCGGGGTACGTTCAGCGGTGAGCCGAATCATGGAGCGCTCCTGCATGCCTTTTTGTTTGAGTGACGGGTCTTGCTTACTGGGCTTTTTCAGCCGCCAGCTCTTCCAGGTCGATGTAGCGATTGCCAATACGCGGGTGCAGGCGACCGCCGTCGGCACAGCCCAGGACCACGACGATTTCATCGGCGCGGGGCGCGTCTTCAATCTTCATTTCCAGGGTGATGTAGTGCGAGCGCAGGCCTTCGTCGTCCTTGTGCATCATTGGGATCTGGATCGAGGTGCCCGGGCCGCCGCGCTTGTTGGTGAAGCTCAGGTAGCTTTTGGCCTTGACCGCTTCACGGTAGTGGTTGCCAAAGCGCAGGGTGTGGATGATCGCCGAGGCGTGTTCGATCTCTCCATCGGCACCCACCACGGCCGCCTTGCCGTAGGCTTCGATCTTCTCGGCGCCGCCGATGATGCCCACCAGGCGCTCGACCATCAGCGCACCCAGGTCGGAACAATTGGCGCGGATTTCCGGCTTCAGGTCTTCGACAAAACCGCGGCCCAGCCACGGGTTTTTAAGCACAACGGCCAGGCCGACCATTTTGACCGGAGTGTCCGAGGCTTTGCCGCCTTCGATAAAGGTTTCTTCTACATAGCTGACGATTTTGCGGATTTCGAAACTCATGAACGGCTCCATCTGACGCAGGTGATTTGCGTATGATGGTATACCATAATACGAGAAGCGCAATAGCGTGATGTGCGTTGCCCTGGGGCAAGCTGACAAATGGCCGGCAACGAGCCCGCCCGCGCTAGGCGGGGGAGGCTGGACAGGCGTGATGGGGTGGGGAGGCGGTGAGCACGTCACCGCCTCGCAGGCGGGGTTAGAACTTGAAGCGCCCGACCAGGCCCTTGAGCTGGCCGGAAATATCCGTCAACCGCCCGGAGCCGGTCTGTGCCGAATGAGCAAAGCCTTCCACCAGCTGGGCGTCGGCATGAATCTGCGCGATGTGCCGGTTGATCTCTTCGGCCACCTGATGCTGTTCCTCGGCGGCCGTGGCGATCTGGGTGTTCTGGTCGCGAATCGAGTCCACCGAGCCACGGATCTTGTCGAAGCTGTCGCGGGCCTGCTGGATGCGTTCCACGCTGGTGTGGGAGACCTGCAGGCTGCCTTGCATCTGCAGGGTGACTTCCTGGGTGCGGCGGGCGAGGTTGCCCAGCAGGCTGTCGATCTCGCCGGTGGAGTCGGCGGTGCGGCGGGCGAGGGCGCGGACTTCGTCGGCCACCACCGCAAACCCACGGCCCTGGTCACCGGCCCGTGCGGCTTCGATGGCCGCGTTGAGGGCCAGCAGGTTGGTTTGCTCGGCAATCGAACGAATCGTGTCGAGGATGGTGTTGATGTTCTTGCTGTCTTGTTCGAGCAACTGCATGGTCTGGGTCGACTTTTGCAGGTCTTCGCTCAGCTTGAGCACGCTGCCGGTGGCTTCGCCGATGTGCTGCTGGCCATCGTGCACATCCCGATAACCTTCGTCGGCGCTCGAGGCCGCCGCGCTGCATGAACGGGCGACTTCGTTGGCGGTGGCCACCATTTCGTTGAACGCGGTGCTCACCAACTCCACGGCTTCGCGCTGACGGCCGGCGGCCTGGTTCATGTTGTGCGCGACTTCACGGGTGTCGGCCGCGGCGGTTTGCAGGTCGGACGAGGCGTTGCCGATGCGCTGCACCAACTGCGCGATCATGCTCAGGAACTGGTTGAACCAGCCCGCCAGGGTGGCGGTTTCGTCCTTGCCCTGGACCTTGAGTTGGCGGGTAAGGTCGCCTTCACCTTCGGCGATTTCCTGCAGGCCGTCGGCCACGCCACGAATCGGGCGCACGATCACCCGGGCGAAGCTGGCGCCGACAATGGCGAAGACCACCGCCAATGCCGCCGCGATGGCGACGATCAGCCAGGTCAGGCGCGTCGCGCCCGCCATCACTTCGTCACGCTTGATCAGGCCGATAAAGCGCCAGCCCAAATCTTTGGAACTGACCACGTTGGCCATGTACGGCACGCCGTCAATCTCCACCTGGGTCACGCCATCGCCGCGCTTGGCCAGTTCGGCGTAGTTGGGGCCCAGGTCGGCCAGGGGCTTGAAGTTGTGCTTGGCGTCGCTCGGGTCCACCAGCACGTTGCCGTTGGCTTCCACCAGCATCAGGTAGCCGCTGTCCCCCAGCTTGATATTGCGCACCAGTTCGGTGAGCTGCTTGAGGGATACATCCAGGCCGACGACTCCGAGGATATTGCCGGTGGCATCGGCGACGGTGTGCACGGTGCCGATCAGCGTCACATCGTCCGGTGCCCAGTAGTAGGCGCCGGTGCGCACGGTGGTGCCGGGCGCGGCGATGGCGGCTTTGTACCAGGGCCGCACACGCGGGTCATAGTTGTTCAGTTTGGTGTCGTCAGGCCAACTGGCATAGCCTCCGTCGCTCAGTCCCAGGGACAGGTAGGCGGTGCTCGGATGGCTTTTGGCGAACTGGTCGAAAATCGCCAGCAGGTCTTTGTTGGTCGGGGTCAGCGGGATTTGCGCGGCGTCGGCGCCGGCGTAGCTCTTGAGGTCCTTGGCCGCGACAACGCGCGGGTCCTTGGCCACATAGTCGACGTTCTGGCTGATGCCGTCGAAGAACTGCTTCATGCCATTGTCGATCTGGCGGATCTCGCGACCACTGCTGTCGAGGAAATTGGCCAAGGCCCCGTCGCGCACATTCAGTACGACGAGCACGGCCACCAGGATGACCGGCAGGCACGCGATGGCCGCAAAGGCCCAGGTCAGCTTCTGCTTGATATTCATGACTTCACCCGCGGGTATTTATAGTTTTTGGCAAGGAGAAAACAGTAGGGTCGAGCGTCGCATGTGTTGTGGTGGGGCGGTGTCAGCCATGCGTACCCCCTGTATATCGACTGCGGGGGTACGTACTTGAGGCTGGAGGGGGTGTTTAAGTGGAGCGGGGAGGCCAGCGGCCTCAGTCCTCGAACACAGGTCGTGAGGAGCGCTCGATCGCGGCCATGGCTTCGGCCTGGCTCATCAACCCGGACTCTTCCAGGATCGACAGCAGTGAGCGACCTTGCGCCACGGACTGGCGTGCCAGCTGGCTGACGCGGGCGTACCCCAGTTTCGGCACCAGCGCGGTGGCTACCGCCATCGAGTCGGTCAGGTGTTGTTCATTGCGTTGCGCATCAGCCGTTATCCCACTGACGCATTTTTCGCGGAAGCGCTGGATGCCCTGGGTCAGCAGCGCAATGCTGTCGAATACACGGGAAGCCACCAATGGCTCGTAGTGGTTGATCTCCAACTGGCCAGCCTGTACCGCCTGTGCCACCGCCACGTCGTTGCCGATGACCGCGAAGCTCAGTTGAATCATGGCCATCGGCAGCACCGGGTTGACCTTGCCGGGCATGATCGACGAGCCGGCCTGGGCTTCGGGCAGCTTCAGTTCGCCAATCCCGCCGACAGGGCCGGACGACAGCAGGGTCAGGTCCGAGGCGATCTTGGCCAGGGACGCCGAGCAGGTGCGCAGTTCGGCGGAAACCCGGGAGAACACATCCATGTTCTGCATCGCGTCGAAGGCATTCGACGGTGCCTGGTATTCAATGCCGGTGATCTGTACCAGGTGCCGGTACACCGAGGCGCGATACGCCGCCGGCGCGCCGAACCCGGTGCCGATGGCGGTGCCGCCCAGGGGCAGGGTGCGCAGTTT
Organism: Pseudomonas yamanorum; assembly: GCF_013386765.1. Lineage (GTDB taxonomy): Bacteria > Pseudomonadota > Gammaproteobacteria > Pseudomonadales > Pseudomonadaceae > Aquipseudomonas > Aquipseudomonas yamanorum_A. Next base: position 28,842 of record NZ_JACARE010000034.1, on the reverse strand, counting down.
GTCGCGTACGCTGGCAAGCTCCGCGCCCAGTCGATGGGTGAGGTCGGCATACCCGGAAAACACCTGGCCCAGGCGCATTGGCTGGGCGTCCTGCAAGCAGGTGCGGCCCAGGTGCAGGACATCGGCAAACTGTTCGGCTTTCTGGTCGAAGCGGGTTGCCAGTTGTTCCACTTCATCGATCAGCGGGCCGAGCATCGCGTACGTGGCGATCTTCAGGGCTGCGGGGTAAACATCGTTGGTCGACTGCGAGGCGTTCACATGGTCATTGGGGTGCACCACCTCATACGAACCGGCGGCATGCCCCATCAACTGTTGGGCGCGGTTGGCAATCACCTCGTTGAAGTTCATGTTGGTGGACGTACCGCCGGAGCCTTCCAGCAGGTCGACGATCAGGGAGTCGTCGCACTGGCCGGCGATCACTTCGCTGCAGGCCTGCACAATGGCCTCGCATTGGGGCAGGGCAATGACGCCGCAGGTGTGGTTGGCCAGCGCGGCCGCCGATTTGCACTGGGCAAAGGCATCACGAAAGGCAGGGTAGTGGGCGATGGTCAACGGTGACACGCTGAGGTTGTCGAACCCGCGTACCGAGTTCACCCCATACAACTTGCCGGCCGGAATGTGCACATCACCGACGTAATCGGTTTCCAGTCGTGCAGCGGCAGAATCAAAAGTACTCACGAGCATCACCCTCATCTATTTGGATTAACGCCTCCACCCCTTTGTCCAGGGCCTTGAGCCTGGGCAGGAAGGAGTGGAGGATCACATTGCGCGCCGTTTCGCAGGCATCGGCGAAAAAGGCGCTGTATTCATCGCGTCGCGCTACCAGGTACAGCGAGCGCTCCAGCTGCAGGTCCGGGGTGAGGTGTGCGGTCACTTTGTCCACCCACGAAGAGGCTTGCAAAAAACACATCGGGCTGGTCACCGCCCATCCGATGCCCTCCGCGACCATCGAGGTCAACGCATCGGCGTTGTCCAGCTCCAGGCGGTTGGGCACCCGGACATTCAGGCTGCGCAGATGGCGTTCGATCTGCAGGCCGACCTGGGACATCCGGTTGAAACGCACCACCGGCAGCACATTGGCCAGCGCCCGTACGTCCTCGACCGTGTTGATTTCGGTGCGCAGCTGGCTGGGCGTGATCACAAAGTACTTCTCTGAAAACAGCCGGTAGCGAATCACATCGTTGGCGTCCATCAGCGGGTCGCTGGTGACGATCAGGTCCAGGTCGCGGCGCAGCAGGGATTCGCCTTGTTGCGGGCTGAGCCCGGTGCGGATCGACAGCTGCGCGACCTTGCCCAGCAATTGTTTGGTGAACACCGAGCCGCAGGTCGCTGCAAAGGAGTCCACCAGGCCAATGCGCAGGTCCGGGTTCACGCCGCGTCCGGCGTCGATCACCTGGGCCTTGAGATGGGACAGTTCCTCGCTCAACACCGAGCCCCGGTTGCGCAAGGCGATGCCGAACGAAGTGAGGGCGAGCGGACGGGTGGTGCGGTCTACCAGCACCACCCCCAGGTCCTCTTCCAGCTGGCGCACCATCTGCGAGACGCCGGACTGGGAAATGCCCATGCGCGCGGCGGCTCCCGACATGCTGCCCTCTTCGGCAACCGCGATGAATACCTGGACCGCATACATGTCGATAAGCCTGTTCGCTGACATCGTCATCCCTCTTCAACGGTTTACTTCGGGGTGCGCCCCACGGGGCTGGACAGCGCCGGCGACAAGCCCGGGTCGATATCGGGTGTGACGCCCGACAAGTCTTCCTTGCTGGTTTCCGGTGCAAACAAGTGGCAGAACACGCCGCCCACGATCAGCACACCGACGCACACGCCCAAGGCTGCATGAACCCCCACATGTTGCACCGCGACCGGCAGCAGGAAGGTCGCCACCGCCGAGCCAAACCGGCTCGCGGCCACGGCCAGGCCGATCCCCGAGGCCCGCAGGTGGGTGGGAAACAGCTCCGGTGGATAGACGAACTCCAGGTTCACCGCGGCCGCCATCACGCAGGCAAAAAAGCCGAACGCGAGGATGGTGCCGAGCGGGCCGAAACCGGCGTAGGCCAACACGGCCAGGCCGGCAGCGCTCAGGTAGAAGGTGCCCACCAGAAACACGCGGCGAGAGATGCGGTCGATCACCAGCAAACCGAGCAGGGCGCCGACCAGCAGCAGTACGTTGTAGACCAGGCCACCGACGAACTTGTCCTGCACGTTCAACGCTTCCAGGACTTTGGGTGCGAACGTGCCCAAGGCAAAGAACGGAATCACCTGGCAGGTATAGAACACGCAGCCCACCAAGGTGTTCTTGCGCCAGCGCGGGCTCAACAGCTCGCTCCAGCTGCCGCGTGGCTTTTGCGCAGAGGCCTGGGCGGCCGGTGCGGGCAGATAGACGTGTGGCCCGAACTTGCTGCGCACTACGGCCAAGGCTTCTTCGTTGCGCCCCCGGGCCATCAGCCAGATCGGCGACTCCGGAACCCCCAGGCGCAGCGGCAAGATCAACAGCGCGGGGATGCCACTGAGGGCGAGCATCACGCGCCAGGCATCCGGGCCGATATCGCGGACCGCAAACCCGGCCAGGTACGCCGCCACGTAACCCGCCGCCCAGGCCGCCGCCAGTACACTGAGCAAGCGCCCCCGATACCGGCGGGGAGCGAACTCGGTCACCAGGGATTTGCTCACCACATAGTCAAACCCCAGCACCAGGCCCAATAACAGGCGCAGCGCCAGCAGTTGCTCGGGGGAGGTGACAAAGAACTGCGAGGCGGAAATCACCGCGAACAACAACATGTCCCAGGCAAAAATCGTGCGCCGGCCAAACTTGTCGGCGATCGGGCCGGCAAACAGGCTGCCGAGGAACAACCCGGCCAGGGACGCGGCACCCAGCAGGCCCATCCACAACGCGGTCAATTGCAGGGGCCCTGCCGCCATGCTCACGGCGATCCCGATAATGCCCAGCACGAACCCGTCACTGAACTGGCCACCCGTGCCGCTGAACACCGTCCGGATATGGAAGCGGCTCAGCGGAAGGTCTTCGAACGCTACTTGACCACTCATTCGTCTCTCCACTTGCTTTTTTATAGGTGTGGGATCCGGTGCATCAGCACCCGGTGAGAGCGAGTCTAGGGCGACGACTTCACGAAATCAGCAGGCGTCGTGTGAGTATCAAGATAGCTGATACTTGGCGCCGTTTTTCGTGAAGGTCCGGGTTAAACCGGTGGCTCGATTGAGCAGTACGGCCTGTCGGGGAGCAGGCCGGGAAGGGCAGGAGGCTATTGGCGTGGAGGGCGGGACCAGGCCCGCCTTACAGCGGGGTCAGCACATTCATCACGGTGTCCAGCGCCACGCGTGTGTCATCCAGCTGCACCAGGGACGCATGCCGGGCGCCGAGGGCATCACGGTTCTTGATCGCGGTGAGGATCGCTTTGTGCCGGGGCAGGCTCAGGCCCTGGATATCCGGGCGGCGGTTGGTGATGTTGATCGACTCGCGCAGCGGCAGCGACAGCATGTTGCACATATAGGCAAGCAGGTCGTTGCGGGTGGCGTCGGCAATCGCGCGGTGGAAGTCCAGGTCGGCCTGCAACAGCGTTTCGTGGGTGTTCGCGGTTTCCATGCCCAGGTAGGCTTTTTCGATGGTGGCGATATCGGCGTCGGTGGCGGTGGTCGCGGCCATGGCGGCGATTTCCGGTTCCAAAATCCGCCGTACACCGGCCAGGGTGTTGAAAAATTCGCTGTGGGGGGTCGACTGCATCAGCCAGGACAGCACGTCCGGGTCCAGCAAATGCCACTGGGCCCGAGGACGCACCATCGCACCGACCTTGGGCTTGGAAATCACCAGGCCCTTGGCGCTCAGCACCCGGGTGGCCTCACGCAATACCGACCGGCTGACTTTGTATTCCTCGCACAGGCTTGCCTCCATGGGCAACCGTTCTTCCGGTTTGAAGCGCCCGGAAACGATGTGCATGCCCAAGTCCTGAACGATTTGGGCGTGCATGCTCTTGCGCGGCTTGGTCGGCTGCTGGTCCATAACAGGAAGGCTACTCTGGCGAAATTGGCGGCATCATAGCATTCCTCCCGTCCCAATTAGTGGGAATGACGTGGCACTTCCGCGCCCCGGCAGCCCACCAGGAAATCGAAGTCGCAGCCCTGGTCGGCCTGCAATACGTGGTCGATATACAGCTGCCGGTAGCCGCCGACGATCAGTTGCTGTGGCGGCGCCAGGTCGGCCATGCGTGCTGCCAGTTCGGCGTCCGGGATGTCCAGGTGCAGGCGGCCGTTGGCGCAGTCGAGTTCGATCCAGTCGCCTTCCTTCACCGTGGCCAACGGCCCGCCGGCTGCCGCTTCCGGCGCCACGTGCAGCACCACAGTGCCGTAGGCGGTGCCGCTCATGCGCGCATCGGAGATGCGTACCATGTCGGTCACACCCTGGGCCAGCAGCTTGGCCGGCAAGCCCATGTTGCCCACTTCCGCCATGCCCGGGTAACCCTTGGGGCCGCAGTTTTTCATCACCAGGATCGAGTTGGCATCCACGTCCAGCTCCGGGTCGTTGATCCGCGCCTTGTACATGTCGAAGTTCTCGAACACCACCGCACGCCCGCGGTGCTGCATCAGTTCGGCGCTGGCGGCCGAAGGCTTGAGCACTGCGCCGAGAGGGGCCAGGTTGCCCCGCAGCACACAGATACCGCCGTCGGCGCGGATCGGGTTGTCGAGGGTGCGGATCACCTCGTCCTGGCCGTAGATCGGCGCCTCCCTGGTGTTTTCGCCGAGGGACTTGCCGTTGACGGTCAAGGCGTTCGGATGCGGGATCAGGTTGGCTTCACCCAGGCGACGCAGCACGGCTGGCAGGCCGCCGGCGTAGTAGAACTCTTCCATCAGGAAGCGCCCGGACGGCTGCAGGTCGACGATGGTCGGCATGCCGCGGCCCATGCGGGTCCAGTCGTCCAGGTCGAGCTCCACGCCGATGCGTCCGGCGATGGCTTTCAAGTGAATCACCGCGTTGGTCGAGCCGCCGATGGCCGCGTTGACGCGGATCGCATTTTCAAAGGCTTCCTTGGTCAGGATCTTCGACAGCTTGAGGTCTTCGCGCACCATCTCCACCGCGCGCATGCCGGACATGTGCGCCAGCACATAACGCCGCGCATCCACCGCTGGGATCGCCGCATTGTGGGGCAGGGAAGTGCCCAGGGCTTCGGCCATGCAGGCCATGGTCGAGGCGGTGCCCATGGTGTTGCAGGTGCCCGCCGAGCGCGACATGCCGCCTTCGGCCGCGAGGAAATCGTCGAGGGTGATGGTGCCGGCCTTGACCTGTTCGCTGAGCTGCCACACCACGGTGCCCGAGCCGATGTCCTGGCCCTTGTGCTTGCCGTTGAGCATCGGCCCGCCGGTGACGACGATGGCCGGCACGTCGCAACTGGCCGCGCCCATCAGCAGCGCCGGGGTGGTTTTGTCACAGCCGGTCAGCAGCACCACACCGTCGATGGGGTTGCCGCGAATGGCTTCCTCCACGTCCATGCTGGCCAGGTTGCGGGTGAGCATCGCGGTGGGGCGCAGGTTCGATTCGCCGTTGGAGAACACCGGGAACTCCACCGGGAAACCACCGGCTTCGATCACCCCGCGTTTCACATGCTCGGCAATCTGGCGGAAGTGCGCGTTGCAGGGCGTCAGTTCCGACCAGGTGTTGCAGATCCCGATGATTGGCTTGCCATGGAACTGATGATCGGCAATCCCCTGATTTTTCATCCAGCTGCGGTACATGAAGCCGTTTTTGTCGGCAGTACCAAACCAGCTGGCGGAGCGCAGGACGGGCTTTTTCTCGGACATGATGTGTTCTCTTATTGTAAGACTATATTGATCTAATCTCGGCTTAACATAGGCGTAAAATCGCCGCTTTGGAAGTGTTGTTGATTAAATAGTAATACTATATAGTCCGATTCAACGAGGCCTGGCCCTGGCGGTTTTCCGCGAGAGGCGACCCGCAACGCTCTATAAAAATAACAATCGGAGACCGCTCACATGAGCCAGGAACAGCGGCTGATACGTCGCATCACGCTCAAGTTGATTCCCTTCCTGATCCTGCTGTACCTGATTGCCTACGTGGACCGCTCGGCCGTGGGCTTCGCCAAGCTGCACATGGGCGCGGATGTCGGCATCGGTGATGCGGCGTATGGCCTGGGGGCAGGGCTGTTCTTCATTGGCTACTTCCTGTTTGAAATCCCCAGCAACCTGATGCTTGACCGTTTTGGTGCCCGGCGCTGGTTTGCGCGGATCATGGTCACCTGGGGCGCCATCACCATCGGCATGGCGTTCGTGCAGGGCCCCCACAGTTTCTACGTGATGCGCTTTCTGCTGGGCGCGGCGGAAGCCGGGTTCTTCCCGGGCGTCCTGTACTACATCACCCAATGGTTCCCGGTGCGTCACCGCGGCAAGATCCTCGGGCTGTTCATCCTCTCCCAACCCATCGCCATGATGATCACCGGGCCCGTGGCGGGCGGCTTGCTCGGCATGGACGGCGTCCTCGGCCTGCATGGCTGGCAGTGGTTGTTCATCGTCATCGGCACCCCGGCGATCCTGCTGACCTGGCCGGTGCTGCGCTACCTGCCGGACGGGCCGCAACAGGTCAAATGGATGGACCAGGCCGAGAAGGACTGGCTCACCGGCGAGCTGGCCAAAGACCTGCAAGCCTACGGCCAGACCCGGCACGGCAACCCGCTGCATGCGCTGAAGGACAAACGCGTTTTGCTGCTGGCGCTGTTCTACCTGCCGGTGACCTTGAGCATTTATGGCCTGGGCCTGTGGCTGCCGACCTTGATCAAACAGTTCGGCGGCAGCGACCTGACCACCGGGTTCGTGTCGGCGGTGCCGTATATCTTCGGGATCATCGGTTTGCTGATCGTCCCGCGCAGTTCCGACCGCCTGAATGATCGCTACGGCCACCTGGCGGTGCTTTACGTGTTGGGCGCCATCGGCCTGTTCCTCAGCGCCTGGCTGACCGTACCGGTGTGGCAACTGGCAGCGCTGTGCCTGGTGGCGTTCGCGCTGTTCTCTTGCACGGCGGTGTTCTGGACCTTGCCCGGGCGGTTCTTTGCCGGCGCCAGTGCCGCGGCGGGCATCGCCTTGATCAACTCGGTGGGCAACCTGGGCGGCTACATCGGCCCGTTCGTGATCGGTGCCCTCAAGGAATACACCGGCAACCTCGCGTCAGGCTTGTACTTCCTGGCGTGCGTGATGCTGTTCGGGGTGGTGTTGACCGCTGTGGTGTATCGGTTGCTGGAGCGCAAGCACGTGCTGCCGCCCGACCAGTTCGCCGCCAGCGCCCGTGGCGCCACGCGTACTTAATTGGCAATCAGGAGAACACTCATGGGTTTAGTGCAGTTTGAATTGAGCAATGGCGAACGCCGGGTGGGCGTGGTCGAGGGCGGGCAGGTGCGCGAGGTGCAATCCGCACGCTCGGTACGCGACCTGGCGCTCGCCGCCATCGAGGCCGGTGTCACCTTGCAACAGCAGGTGGAGCGCCTCGGCCTCGGGGCCAGCCACGACTATGCCGAGTTGCTGGCTGGGCAGCGCATCCTGCCGCCGCTGGATCATCCGGACCCGGCGCATATGCTGGTCAGCGGTACCGGCCTGACTCACCTGGGCAGCGCGTCGGCCCGGGACAAGATGCACCAGCAGGCCGGTGACGAGAGCGCGATGACCGACTCCATGCGCATCTTCAAATGGGGCGTGGAGGGCGGCAAACCGGCCTCGGGCCAGGCCGGTGTGCAACCGGAGTGGTTCTACAAGGGCGACGGCAGCGTGGTGGTGCGCCCGGGGCAGCCGTTCCCGGTGCCGTCATTTGCCGAGGACGCCGGCGAAGAGCCGGAAATCGCCGGGCTGTATGTGATTGGCCACGACGGCAGGCCGTATCGCCTGGGCTACGCGGTGGGCAATGAGTTTTCCGACCACGTGATGGAGCGCAAGAATTACCTGTACCTGGCTCACTCCAAACTGCGCAGTTGCAGCTATGGTCCCGAGTTGCGCCTGGGTGAGCTGCCCCGGCACCTGGCGGGCACCAGCCGTATCCTGCGCGACGGCGAAGTGCTGTGGCAGAACGAATTCCTCAGTGGCGAAGCCAACATGTGCCACAGCCTGGAAAACCTGGAATACCACCATTTCAAATACAGCCAGTTCCTGCGCCCGGGGGACGTGCATATCCATTTCTTCGGCACCGCCACCTTGTCGTTTGCCGAGGGCATTCGGACCCAGCCCGGGGATGTATTCGAAATCAGCCAGGCTGAGTTCGGCGCGCCCTTGATCAACGGCATTGCGCGGGTCGACGGCGCCCTGGCACCCGGCCGCGTAGGCACCCTTTAAGGAGACAGGCATGACCCGGATTATCGGCCACAACTACATCGGCGGGCAGCGCAGCGCGGCCGGCAGCGTTACGCTCCAGAGCGTCGACGCCACCACCGGCGAGGCCTTGCCCTTTGATTTCTACCAGGCGACGGCGCAGGAAGTCGACGCTGCGGCCAACGCTGCGGCGGCGGCTTACCCGGCCTATCGCACCCTGAGCGCGCAGCATCGCGCGGTGTTCCTGGAAGCGATTGCCGATGAGCTGGACGTCCTGGGCGATGACTTCGTCGCCTTGGTCTGCCGCGAAACGGCGCTGCCCGCCGGGCGTATCCAGAGCGAGCGCGGGCGTACCAGCGGCCAGATGCGCCTGTTCGCCAAAGTACTGCGGCGCGGTGATTTCTACGGTGCGCGTATCGATCAGGCGCTGCCGGATCGCCAGCCCTTGCCACGCCCGGATCTGCGCCAGTACCGCATCGGTCTTGGCCCGGTGGCGGTGTTTGGGGCGAGCAACTTTCCCCTGGCGTTTTCCACGGCCGGTGGCGACACCGCCGCCGCGCTGGCCGCCGGTTGCCCGGTGGTGTTCAAGGCCCACAGCGGGCACATGGCCACCGCCGAGCGGGTGGCCGACGCGATCCTGCGGGCGGCCCACAGCACCGGCATGCCCGACGGCGTGTTCAACATGATCTACGGCGGCGGTGTGGGGGAGGCGCTGGTCAAGCACCCGGCGATCCAGGCGGTGGGGTTTACCGGCTCGCTCAAGGGCGGTCGGGCCCTGTGTGACATGGCGGCCGCCCGCCCGCAACCGATCCCGGTGTTTGCCGAGATGTCCAGCATCAACCCGGTCATCGTCCTGCCCCAGGCCCTGCAAACCCGGGCAGGCAGCGTCTCCCGTGACCTGGTGGCCTCGGTGGTCCAGGGCTGCGGCCAGTTCTGCACCAACCCGGGCCTGGTGATCGGCATTGCTTCGCCTGCATTTCGCGCCTTCACCCATCAGGTCGTGCAACTGATGGCCGGGCAACCGGCGCAAACCATGCTCAATGCCGGCACGTTGAGCAGCTATGGCAAAGGTCTGCAAACCCTTCGCGCCCACCCTGGCATCGAGCACTTGGCGGGCGAGGCGCAAGCCGGCAATCAGGCACAGCCACAGCTGTTCAAGGCGGATGCCAGCCTGCTGATCAACGGTGATGAAGTGCTTCAGGAAGAAGTGTTCGGCCCCACCACCATTTTTGTGGCGGTAGCCGACCAGGCGCAACTGACTGCCGCGTTGCACGGCCTGCACGGCCAGCTCACGGCGACGATCATTGGCGAACCGGCGGATTTCACTGAGTTCAGCGAGTTGACGCCGTTGCTGGAGCAAAAGGTCGGGCGCATCCTGCTCAACGGCTACCCTACCGGGGTCGAAGTGTGTGACGCGATGGTCCATGGCGGGCCGTATCCGGCGACGTCCGATGCCCGTGGCACCTCGGTAGGCACCTTGGCCATCGACCGTTTCCTGCGACCTGTGTGCTTTCAAAATTACCCTGATAGCCTGCTCCCCGACGCCCTGAAGAATGCCAACCCCTTGCGCATTCAGCGTCTGGTAGATGGGCAGCCGTCTCGCGAAGCGCTGTAACGCGAGCAAGTTCATTACCACCTGAAAACAACAAGAACGCAGGAGGTTTCATGTCGTGGACCGCAGTCACACCGCACCGGGCTCGACTGGGCGAAGGCCCGTTCTGGGACGTGCCGGGCCAGGCGCTGTACTGGGTGGATATCATCGGCCGGCAGGCGTTGCGCCTGCAGGGCGGGCAACTGCACGCCTGGCAACTGCCCGAACCGGTCTCGGCGTTTATCCCGTGTGCAAGTGGCGATGCGCTGGTGACCCTGAGCAGCGGCGTGTACCGGCTCGACCTCGATTCGCCGCAGTCCGACCCACGCCTGACCTTGCTCTGCGTCGCCGACCCGCACCCGGGCAACCGGGCCAACGAAGCCCGCTGCGATGCCCGGGGCCGGCTATGGCTGGGCACCATGCAGAACAACATCGGCGCCCAGGGTGAAGACCTGCCGGTGCTGCGGCGTTCCGGCGGGCTGTTCCGGGTGGATGCCGACGGCCACGTCACACCGTTGCTGCACGGCCTGGGGATTCCCAACACCTTGCTGTGGAATGACGAAGGCACCCACGTGCATTTCGGCGACAGCCTGGACGGCACGCTGTATCGACACGCGATCACCGACGCTGGGCAGCTGGCACCCGCAGAATCCTGGTTTGGGCCTCACCCGCGCGGCGGCCCGGACGGTTCGGCCATGGACACCGAAGGCTATATCTGGAACGCCCGCTGGGATGGCAGTTGCCTGCTGCGCTTGACCCCGGGTGGCGAGGTCGACCGGGTGCTCGAGCTGCCGGTCAGCCGTCCCACCAGTTGCGTGTTCGCAGGCCCGCACCTCAAGACCTTATACATCACCAGCGCCGCCAGCCCGCTGAATCACCCGCTGGATGGTGCGGTACTGGCCATCGAGGTCGATGTGCCGGGGAAAATCTGCCACCGGTTCGCCGGATAACCCACAGGCTTCACCGCTGTTCAACCCACTCAAAAACAACAACAAGGAGTCACCCTATGAATCGTCGTCGTGGTATCCGTTCCCTGTGCTGCGCCGCTGTGGCGGCGTCTGCGTTCAGCCTCAGCGGCCTGTTGCTGGCGGCTGAACCTGTGAAAATCGGCTTTCTGGTCAAGCAGGCCGAAGAGCCGTGGTTCCAGACCGAATGGGCCTTCGCCGAAAAGGCCGGCAAGGACAAGGGCTTTGAAGTGATCAAGATCGCCGTGCCCGACGGCGAGAAAACCCTCTCGGCCATCGACAGCCTGGCCGCCAACGGCGCCAAGGGCTTTGTGATTTGCCCGCCGGACGTGTCCCTGGGCCCGGCCATCATGGCCAAGGCCAAGGCAAACGGCTTGAAAGTGATCGCCGTGGATGACCGCTTTGTGGATGCCAAGGGCAACTTCATGGAAGACGTGCCTTACCTGGGCATGGCCGCCTTTGAAGTGGGCGAGAAGCAGGGCAGCGCCATGGCCACCGAGGCGAAAAAACGCGGCTGGGACTGGAAGGACACCTACGCGGTGATCAACACCTACAACGAACTCGACACCGGCAAGAAGCGCACCGACGGTTCGGTCAAATCCCTGAAAGCCGCCGGCATTCCAGACGACCACATCCTGTATGCGGCCCTCAAGACCCTCGACGTGCCTGGCAGCATGGACGCCACCAACTCGGCATTGGTGAAACTGCCCGGCGGCGCGAAAAACCTGATCATCGGCGGCATGAATGACAACACCGTGCTCGGCGGCGTGCGCGCCACCGAAAGCGCCGGCTTTGCCGCGGCCAATGTCATCGGTATCGGCATCAACGGCACCGACGCCATCGGCGAGTTGAAGAAAGCCAACAGCGGCTTCTTCGGTTCCATGCTGCCCAGCCCGCACATCGAGGGCTACAACACCGCGAGCATGATGTTCGAGTGGATCACCACCGGTAAGGAACCACCGAAGTACACCGCGATGGACGAGGTTACGTTGATCACCCGCGAGAACTTCAAGCAGGAGCTGGAAAAGATCGGTCTGTGGAACTGACGACCGCTGACGTTCCCCGGCGGCCCTGGTGGCGGGGCTGCCTGACCTGTGTGACGAGGTGGTTATGCACGCGCAACTGAAACAACCCGAGAGCGCCGGCGCCAGCCTGTGCTTCAACGGCATCGGCAAGACGTTTCCCGGGGTCAAGGCGCTGGACGGCATCAGCTTCAGCGCCCACCCCGGGCAGGTCCACGCCTTGATGGGCGAGAACGGCGCCGGCAAATCCACGCTGCTGAAAATCCTCGGCGGCGCCTATCAGCCCAGCAGCGGCAGCCTGCAGATCGGCGCGCACACCCTGGCCTTCAAGTGCGCGGCCGACAGCATCGCCAGCGGCGTCGCGGTGATCCACCAGGAGTTGCACCTGGTGCCGGAAATGAGCGTGGCCGAAAACCTGTTCCTCGGGCACCTGCCGGCCAGCTTTGGCTTGATCAACCGCGGTGCGTTGCGCCAGCAGGCATTGGCGTGTCTCAAGGGCCTGGCGGATGAAATCGACCCCGAGGAAAAAGTCGGGCGGCTGTCCCTGGGCCAGCGCCAGTTGGTGGAAATCGCCAAGGCGTTGTCCCGTGGCGCCCATGTGATTGCTTTCGACGAACCCACCAGCAGTTTGTCGGCGCGGGAGATCGACCGCCTGATGGCAATCATCGGTCGCCTGCGGGACGAGGGCAAAGTGGTGCTTTACGTGTCTCATCGCATGGAAGAGGTGTTCCGCCTCTGCAACGCGGTGACCGTGTTCAAGGACGGCCGCTACGTGCGAACCTTCGAGGACATGAGCAGCCTGACCCACGATCAACTGGTGACCTGCATGGTCGGTCGCGACATCCAGGACATCTACGACTACCGCCCACGTGCGCGCGGCGCGGTGGCGCTCAAGGTCAACGGCGTGCTGGGCCACGGCTTGCGTGAACCGGTGAGTTTCGAGGCCCACCAGGGCGAGATCCTCGGCCTGTTCGGGCTGGTGGGCGCCGGGCGTACCGAGTTGCTGCGGCTGCTGGGCGGCCTTGCGCGCACCACCGCCGGCAGCCTCGATTTATGCGGTGAAGCCTTGCGCCTGCGCTCACCCCGCGACGCGATCGACGCCGGCATCCTGCTGTGCCCCGAGGACCGCAAGAAGGAGGGCATCGTGCCGCTGTCCAGCGTTGCCGAGAACATCAATATCAGCGCGCGCAGTGCCCATTCGCGGTTTGGCTGGTTATTGCGCGGCCGTTGGGAGAAGGACAACGCCGCCCGGCAGATTCAGGCGCTGAAGGTCAAGACGCCCACGGCCGCGCAGAAAATCATGTACCTGTCCGGTGGCAATCAACAGAAGGCCATTCTCGGTCGCTGGCTGTCGATGCCGATGAAAGTCCTGCTGCTGGACGAGCCCACCCGGGGCATCGATATCGGCGCGAAGGCCGAGATCTACCAGATCATCCATGACCTGGCGGCCCGCGGGATTGCGGTGATCGTGGTGTCCAGCGACCTGATGGAAGTGATGGGGATTTCCGACCGGATCCTGGTGCTGTGTGAAGGCGCGATGCGCGGCGAGATGAGCCGCGAACACGCCAATGAATCCAACCTGCTGCAAATGGCCCTGCCGCGCCAACGCGCCGGGAACTGACGAGGTGACTATGACAAGCCAAAACACGGCGCTGCCCACGGCGCGCAAGCCCCTGGACCTGCGCAGCCTGCTGGACAACTGGGCGATGCTGCTGGCAGCGGTGGGGATCTTCGTGCTCTGCACCTTGCTGATCGACAACTTCCTCTCGCCCCTCAATATGCGTGGCCTGGGGCTGGCGATCTCCACCACCGGGATTGCCGCGTGCACCATGCTGTATTGCCTGGCGTCCGGGCATTTCGACCTGTCCGTAGGCTCGGTGATTGCCTGCGCCGGGGTGGTGGCAGCGATCGTGATGCGCGACACCGACAGCGTGTTCCTGGGCATCGGTGCGGCGCTGCTGATGGGCCTGGTGGTGGGATTGATCAACGGCATCGTGATCGCCAAGCTGCGGGTGAATGCGCTGATCACCACGCTGGCGACCATGCAGATCGTGCGCGGCCTGGCCTATATCTTTGCCAACGGCAAGGCGGTGGGCGTGTCCCAGGATTCGTTCTTTGTCTTCGGCAATGGCCAATTGTTGGGTGTGCCGGTGCCGATCCTGATCACCATCGTGTGCTTCCTGTTCTTCGGCTGGCTGCTCAACTACACCACTTACGGGCGCAACACGATGGCCATCGGCGGCAACCCGGAGGCGGCGTTGCTGGCGGGGGTGAACGTGGATCGCACCAAGATCATCATCTTCGCCGTGCATGGGGTGATTGGCGCCCTGGCCGGAGTGATCCTGGCTTCGCGCATGACCTCCGGCCAGCCGATGATTGGCCAGGGTTTCGAACTCACGGTGATTTCGGCCTGCGTGCTGGGTGGGGTCTCGTTGAGCGGCGGGATTGGCATGATTCGCCACGTGATTGCCGGGGTGCTGATCCTGGCGATCATCGAGAATGCGATGAACCTGAAGAACATCGATACCTTCTACCAGTATGTGATCCGGGGTTCGATCCTGCTGCTGGCGGTGGTGATTGATCGCATGAAGCAACGTTGAACCTGGTGAGAGCTGTCGAGCTTCAGCTCGACAGCTCTCACCCGTTTAGTTGGCAGAGAATTTCAGCACGGTGTTCTGGGTGTAGGTCTGGCCAGGGTCGAGGCGGGTGGACGGGAAGTTCGGCTGGTTGGGAGCGTCGGGAAAGTGTTGGGTTTCCAGGGTAAACGCGCTCCAGTGGGCGTAGGGTTTGCCACCCTTGCCCTTGATCGAACCGTCGAGGAAGTTGCTGGTATAGAACTGCACGCCGGGCTCGCTGGTATATAGCTGCAAGCGGCGCCCGGACTGCGGGTCGTGCACCTCGGCGGCCAGTTTGCCGAGGTCACCCTGGGTATCCAGCACCCAGTTGAAGTCAAAACCACCTTGTTTCGGCTCGGCGTATTTCAGCTGGGGATGATCGTCCTTGATGTGCTGGCCGATGGCGGTAGGTTTGAGAAAGTCCATCGGCGTGCCGGCCACCGGGGCCAGTTCGCCGGTGGGAATCAAGGTGCTGTTGACCGGGGTGTAATGGCTGGCATGCAGGGTGGCCAGTTGCTTGAGCACGTCACCGTTACCGGCGCCGGCGAGGTTGAAGTAACTGTGGTTGGTGAGGTTCAGCACCGTGGGTTTATCGGTGCTGGCCTTGTAGTCGATGTGCAACTCGTTGTTGTCGTTGAGGCTATAGGTGACATCGACTTTCAGGTTGCCGGGAAAACCCATCTCGCCGTCCTTCGACAAGTAGCTCAAGGTCACGCCCACCGAGTCATTCTGCTTGACCGGCTGGGCTTTCCAAACGTGCTTGTCGAAGCCCTGCGGGCCACCATGCAACGAGTTTGGCCCGTCGTTGAGGGGCACCTGGAAGCGTTTGCCGTCCAGTTCGAACGTGCCTTTGGCCAGGCGATTGCCAAAACGGCCGATGGTCGCGCCAAAGAACGCAGTGCCGGCCTGATAGCCCTGGACGTTATCGAAGCCCAGTACCACATCGGCGAACTGGCCGTGTTTGTCCGGTACCTTGAGCGACTGCAGCACAGCGCCGTAGGTGATGACCGTGGCTTGCATGCCATGGCTGTTACGCAACACGTACTGCTCGACGGCGGTGCCGTCGTTGGTCTTGCCGAAGGGTTTGTGTTCGCTGGACAAGCCAGCGGCATGAGCGCCAAGGCTGGCCATCGCCAGGGAGAGGCCAAGGCTGGTAAGCAGGAATCGGGATTGCCGCATGACTGAGCTACCTTTATTGTTGTTAATTAAATAGTTCGACTATTTATCGTATTTCGATCAAGTGCAGTGCTGATATATAGACAAAATCGCAAAATTTGCAATATAAAATAAGACTAATTAGAGCGGAGTGACCGTCACATGCACACTGAAAAACAGCCTGTCGCCCAAGCCACGTACCCGGACCTGCGGGATAAGACGGTGTTGATTTCCGGAGGGGCTTCCGGGATTGGCGAATCCATGGTGCGAGCCTTTGCACGCCAGGGTGCCAGGGTGGCGTTCGTGGACCGGGCGCAAGGGCAGGGTGACCGGTTGGCGGCGGTACTGTCGGCCGAGGGGCATAGCGTCGAGTTCGCCCATTGCGACATCACCGACGAGATTGCCTACAAGGCCGCGATCGGGCGCCTTGCGCAAACCCTGGGGCCGATCGACGTGCTGGTGAACAATGCGGCCAATGACGTTCGGCACACTCTGGATCAAATCGACTCAGAGCTGTTCGACCAACTGATTTCAGTCAACCTGAAGCACGCCTTTTTTGCCGCCCGGGCCGTGGTGCCGATGATGAAGGCGGCGGGGCACGGCTCGATCATCAACCTGGGGTCCGTCGGCTGGATGATGGCCTCCAGCGGCTACCCGGTGTACGCCGCCAGCAAAGCCGCGGCCCATGGCATGACCCGCGCCCTGGCACGGGAGCTGGGGCCCAGCCGGATCCGGGTCAATACGCTGGTGCCGGGTTGGGTGATGACCGAAAAACAACTGGCGCTGTGGGTGGACGATGCGGCCCGGGAACTGATCAGCCGCAGCCAGTGCCTGCCGGGCAGTGTGCAGCCGGAACATATCGCCAACATGGCGCTGTTTCTGGCGTCGGATGTGTCGGCGATGTGTTCGGCGCAGAATTTTATTGTGGATGGGGGGTGGGTCTGAAACGTCTCTGCCAAACGTGATCTCTAAGTTTCTCAAACGTCATCAACCATTTATTTTGGGCGTGATACGCTAGCGTTACTTTTGAATTGGCACTGGTCGTTCCCGCGTACACGGCGACAGTGAGGAGTGAACATGTCGAAAATTTCCCACCACGATCTACGGCGCTCGTTTCGCGAGTTGCTCGCCTCCCAACACTGCTTTCATACCGCTTCGGTGTTTGACCCGATGTCGGCCAGGATCGCTGCAGACCTGGGCTTTGAAGTCGGTATCCTGGGCGGTTCGGTGGCGTCGCTGCAGGTCCTGGCTGCACCGGACTTCGCGCTGATTACCCTGAGTGAATTCGTCGAGCAGGCCACCCGGATCGGCCGGGTTGCACAACTGCCGGTAATCGCCGACGCCGATCACGGCTACGGCAATGCGCTGAACGTGATGCGCACCGTGCAGGAGCTGGAGCGTGCGGGCGTTTCGGCGCTGACGATTGAAGATACCTTGCTGCCTGCGCAGTTCGGGCGTAAATCCACCGACCTCATCAGCACCGAAGAGGGCGTGGGCAAGGTCAAGGCGGCGCTGGAGGCACGGGTTGATCCGCAGCTTTCGATCATCGCCCGGACCAACGCCGCCGTGCTGCCGGTGGACGACGTTATCCATCGCACCAAGGCGTACCAAGAGGCGGGTGCAGACGGCATCTGCATGGTGGGTATCCGTGACTTCGACCACCTTGAACAGATCGCCGAAGGCCTGACGGTGCCGCTGATGCTGGTGACCTACGCCAACCCGAACCTCAATGACAACGAACGCCTGGCCAAACTGGGCGTGCGGATTGTGGTGGCCGGCCACGGCGCCTACTTCGCCTCGATCAAGGCCACCTACGACAGCCTTCGCGAACAGCGCAACCTCACCCGCAGCACGTCAAACCTGACGGCCAGCGAGTTGACCCATACCTACACCTTCCCCGATACCTACGTGAACTGGGCCAAAGAGTTCATGGACGTTCAAGAGTAAAACCCTGTAGGAGCGAGCTTGCTCGCGAAAAACTCGAGGACACCGCGTGCATTCAGGATCCCAGCGTTATCGTTGACGTTTTTCGCGAGCAAGCTCGCTCCTACAGAGGCTCTAAGCTAATTCCATAAAATTATTTATTTTATTTTTTATAGATCAATATCATCTAACTGAGTTGACCCTTGAAGAGCCGGGAACCGCGCTGCTCAAGTCTTATCCGCTCAGGAATCTATAAAAATGAAAACGCTGAAACTGGCCCGGAATCTCTTCTCGGCCGTGGGCCTCGCTGTCCTTTCCCTAAGTGCTCAATCCGCTGACCTGACCTTCGGCTACATCAACGGCATCGACCCGATCAAGCGCGCGATTGCCGATGGCGAATATGAAAAGGGCATTGGCCAGAAAATCGATTGGCGCGCATTCGATGCGGGCCCGGCCGTGTTGGCGGCGATGGCGTCCGGCGATGTACAGATCGGCAACCTGGGTTCCAGCCCGCTGGCCGCAGCGGCTTCGCGCAACATGCCGTTGGTGGCATTCATTGTCAGCGCCCAGATCCGCAGTTCCGAGGCACTGGTGGTGCGCGACGGCAGCGGGATCAAGACTCCTGACGACCTGATCGGCAAAACCATCGCCGTGCCGTTTGTCTCAACCTCCCATTACAGCCTGCTGGGTGCGCTGAAGCACTGGAACCTGGACCCGCGCAAGGTCAACATCGTCAACCTGACACCGGCGCAAATCACCGCCGCGTGGGCCCGTGGCGATATCGACGGGGCGTTTACCTGGTCGCCTGCCCTGGGAGAAATCCGCAAGACCGGCAAGATCCTCACCGACGCTGGCGAGGTTTCAAACTGGGGCGCGCCGACCTTTGAAGTGTGGGTCGCCCGCAAGGATTTCGCCGAAAAGAACCCCAAGATCGTGGCCGACTTTGCCAAGGTCAGCCTGGCAGCCATTGCCGATTATGCGGCGCATAAAAAAGACTGGACTGCCGACTCTGCCCCTGTGAAGAGCATCGCCCGGCTCACCGGGGCTAACGCTGCGGATATTCCCGAGTTGCTGGAAGGCTCTTCGTTCCCGACAGCCGCCGAACAGAAAAGCGCGCAATACCTCGCCGGCGGCACCGCCAAGGAAATCGCCAAGACCGCCGAGTTTCTGAAGGAACAGGGGAAAATCGAAAAGGTGCTGCCGGACTATTCAGCCTTTGTCAGCGACAAGTTCATCGGAGAGTAATCATGGGCCTGACGCTTCATCCCCTTGGCCCTGCCATCGGCGCCGAGGTCGAGGGGCTGGATATGTCCCTGCCTCTGACTGATCAACAGCACGACTGGGTAGAGCAAGCACTGCTGCAGCATCAGGTGTTGTTCTTCCGTAACCAGGCCATTACCCCCGCGCAGCACGTAGCGTTTGCCGCGCGGTTTGGTGATTTGCACCGGCATCCGATTTATCCGCACGTTGACCAGCACCCGGAACTGCTGCTGATCGACACCGCCGTGACCGATGTGCGCGACAACGCCATCTGGCACACCGACGTGACCTTCCTCGCCGCGCCGGCGATGGGCTCCGTATTGGCGGCCAGGCAAGTGCCGGCCTTTGGCGGGGATACGTTGTGGGCCAATGGCGTGGCGGCGTTCGAAGCGTTATCGGCCCCCATCAGGCACCTGCTTGATGGCCTGACCGCTACCCACGAGTTGACCAAGTCCTTTCCCACCGAACGGTTTGGCAGCACGCCCGAAGCATTGGAACGCTACGAAAAAGCCAGGAAGGATCACCCGCCGCTGTCACACCCGGTGGTCAGGACCCATCCCGCTACGGGTCGCAAGGCATTGTTTGTGAATGAAGGCTTCACCACGCGAATCAACGAGCTTGAGGCGGCAGAAGGTGAGGCGCTGCTGCGGCTGTTGTTCAGCCACGTGAGCCGCCCGGAATTTACCGTGCGTTGGCGGTGGAAGGCGAATGATGTAGCGTTCTGGGATAACCGCATTACCCAGCATTACGCGATTGATGATTACCGGCCGCAAAGGCGGGTGATGCACCGCGCGACGATTTTGGGTGACGTGCCTTTTTGATGGAGGATCAGTCGATGGACCTGCCCTTGGTGATCAACCCGGACGACTATCTGGAAACTGAGTTCGGCAGGGAGTTCACGCCGGAGCGAAATCGACAGGCATGGCAGCTCGCGTATGCACGGTTGAGGCACGTACTGTCGGAAGCCGAAGCGGGTGCTCATGTTTACGTGGTCATGGGCGTGCAAGGGGCTGGCAAGTCGCGCTGGGTGTCGGAGAACCTTGAGCGATTGGGGCGCGGGGCGATCGTCTTTGATGCAGCCTTGCCGGCGCGGCGTCATCGGGAGGAGCTGCTTTCCATCGTCAGGGAATATGCAATCCCGGTAACGGGCATCCTGGTGAGTGCACCCTTGGAGCTGGCGTTAGCGCGAAACGCACAACGCAGCGCTGACAAGAGAGTGCCGGAGGCAGCATTGAAAAGCGTGTTCAACATGCTTGAACCGCCTGATGAAGACGAAGGGTTTGTGCGGGCACAGACGATTGTCAGCGGCTAAAGGTATTTGCACTCTTCCCGCAGCAGCGTCCTGCGGTGTCAGTTCCCTGAGCCGCAGGCGGTCGGTGTTGATGATGGGGAAGTCGGACACTGTGGGCGTCATCTTTTGCAAAAACGATCCCTAAGGTGTGTTGTACGGCGCAAAAAATCAATCAGGCGGGATGCAAACACACTCTCCTGATCAACCGAGATCAAATGTGGAGCTGTCGAGCCCCACATTGTTCTGAGCGATCAGTCCTCGCGTTTCACCACCAACGTCAAGATGTCATAACTGGCCACCAACTCACCCAGCTGGTTGGTCACCTCCACATCCCACGCCACCACGCCTTGCGGAATGCCCTGCGGGCTCTTCTTGCCCTGGTCGATCTTGCGCTTGCAGGTCAGCCGTGCCTGGATGGTGTCGCCAATGCCCACCGGGTTGATAAACCGCAGGGTGTCCAACCCGTAGTTCGCCAACACCGGCCCCGGTGCCGGGGACACGAACAGCCCGGCCGCCGCCGACAGCACAAAATAACCATGGGCGATGCGCTTGCCGAATTGCGATTCCTTGGCGGCGATGTCGTCGAAGTGCATGTAGAAGTGGTCGCCCGACAGGCAGCCGAAGTTCACCAGGTCAGCCTCGGTGACGGTGCGGCGGTGGGTCAGCAGTGATTCGCCAATCTGCAGGTCCTGGAAGAACCGGCGGAACGGGTGCACTTCGGTCTCGATGACCTTGGCGCCGCGCACGTATTCGCCGGTGACGGCCGCCAGCATGGTGGGCGAGCCCTGGACTGCCGCGCGTTGCAGGTAGTGTTTCACCGCGCGCAAGCCGCCGAGTTCTTCGCCACCACCGGCGCGGCCCGGGCCGCCGTGTTTGAGCTGTGGCAGCGGCGAGCCGTGGCCGGTGGATTCGGCGGCGGATTCGCGGTCGAGCACCAGCAGGCGGCCGTGCCACGCAGCCGCGACTGGAATGGCTTTGGCGGCGATCTGCGGGTCTTTGGTGATCAGGCTGGCGACGAGGCTGCCTTTGCCCCGTGCGGCGAGGGCGAGGGCTTCGTCCAGGTCGTCGTAGGCCATCAAGGTGCTGACCGGGCCGAAGGCCTCGATGTCGTGGGCGCCACCCTCAGCGTGCGGGTCGCGGGCTTGCAGCAGGGTCGGGGCGAAGAAGGCGCCCTGGTTGACGTTTTCGCCGCGGGGTTCAAAGCCGTCGCGGGCGCCGAACAACATGTCGCTGCTCTGCAACAGGCTTTCCAGGCGCTCGGCCACGTCTTTCTGCTGGTCGTGGGAGGCCAGCGCGCCCATGCGCACGCCCTCCACCGACGGGTCGCCCACCACGACTTTTTTCAGGCGGTCACGCAGGCGGGTGGCGACGGCATCGATGTGTTTGGCTGGTACGATGGCGCGGCGAATGGCGGTGCATTTCTGCCCGGCCTTGGTGGTCATTTCCCGGGCGACTTCCTTGATGAACAGCTCGAACTCTTCGTCGTCCGGGCTCACGTCCGGGGCGAGGATCGCGCAGTTCAGCGAGTCGGCCTCGGCATTGAACGGCACCGAGTTGCGGATCAGGTTAGGGTTGACCCGCAGCTTGGCGGCGGTGTCGGCGGAGCCGGTGAAGGTCACCACGTCCTGGCCTTGCAGGCGGTCGAGCAGGTCGCCGGTGCTGCCGATCACCAGTTGCAGGCTGCCCGCTGGCAGCAGCCCGGATTCGTCCATCAGGCGCACCACGGCTTCGGTCAGGTAGCTGGTGGCGCTGGCCGGCTTGACGATGCACGGCATGCCCGCCAGGAAACTCGGGGCGAATTTTTCCAGCATGCCCCAGATCGGGAAGTTGAACGCGTTGATGTGCACCACCAGGCCGCCACGGGGCACCAGAATGTGCGTACCGGCGAAACTCCCCAGCTTGCTCAACTGCATTGCCGGGCCTTCGTGGACGATATTGCCCGACGGCAATTCCCGCGAACCGAGGCTGGCGTAGGTGAACAGGGTGCTGTTGCCGCCTTCGATGTCGATCCAGCTGTCGGCACGGGTCGCGCCGCTGTGGTGGGAGAGGGCGTAGAGCTGTTCCTTGCGCTCGCTCAGGTACAGGGCGATGGCCTTGAGGCGCTGGGCCCGTTGCTGGAAGTCCAGGGCCATCAGCCCGCTGACGCCCTGGCGACGGCCATGCTCGATGGCTTCGGCGAAGTCCGGGCGCTCTTCATGGGTGCGTGCCAGTTCGTGGCCGTCGATGGCGCTGCGCAGCACCTGGGCGCCGTGTTGGCCGATCCAGCGGCCAGCGATAAAACTTTGCAGGGTAGGGGCGTGAGGCATCACGATTCCTCCGGGTTGAATAAAGAGAGTTAGTGTTTGCTGGCGCCTGCGGCACCAATGCCGGTCATGGAGCGAATGAACTGCGCCAGGTAACGCCCACGCTCAATGGCGGCGCGGGGCGAGCGGTCGGTGACGGAAAAGACCCAGGCGCTGAAAAACGCCAGGCTCATGGAGAACAGGGCCGGGTTGGAGTACGGGAACAGCGCCTTGTCGTAATGCAGCACGTTGACCCACACCGCCGGGCTCAGCACCAGCAGCACGATGGCCGAGACCAGTCCGGCCAGGCTGCCGGTCACCGCGCCACGGGTGGTCAGGCCCTTCCAGTACATCGAGAGGAACAGCACCGGGAAATTCACCGAGGCGGCGATTGCCAGTACCAGGCCCGACAGAAACGCAATGTTCTGCGACTCAAACAGCAGGCCGAGGATGATCGCCAACACGCCGATGCACAGCGTGGCGATGCGCGACACGCGGATTTCCTGTTGCTCACTGGCCTGGCCCTTGCGGATCACGCAGGCATACAGGTCATGGGACACCGCCGATGCGCCGGACAACGCCAGCCCGGCCACCACGGCCAGGATGGTCGCGAAGGCCACCGCCGAAATGAACCCGAGGAACAGGTTGCCGCCCACGGCCTGGGCCAGGTGCACGGCGATCATGTTGCCGCCGCCGATGATTGCGCCATTGGCATCCCGGAAGCTCGGGTCAGTCCCCACCATGACGATGGCGCCAAAGCCGACGATGATCAGCAGCAGGTAGAAGTAGCCAATGAAACCGGTGGCGTAGAACACGCTCTTGCGCGCTTCCTTGGCGTCGCTGACGGTAAAGAAGCGCATCAGGATATGCGGCAGCCCGGCGGTGCCGAACATCATGCCCAGGCCCAGGGAAATCGCATCGATCGGGTTCGACAGCAAGCCGCCCGGCGCCATGATCGCGTTGCCTTTGGCGTGCACCGCAGTGGCGCCGGCGAACATCGCTTCGGTGCTGAAGCCAAAATGCTTGAGCACCATGAACGCCATGAAAGTGGTGCCAAACAGCAGCATCACCGCCTTGATGATCTGCACCCAGGTGGTGGCGAGCATGCCGCCGAAGGTCACGTAGAACACCATCAGCACGCCCACCAGCATCACCGCGTACAGGTAGTCGATGCCGAACAGCAGCTCGATCAGCTTGCCGGCGCCAACCATCTGCGCCACCAGGTACATCAAGGCCACGGTCAGGGTGCCGAAGGCCGAGGTCAGGCGCACCGGGGTTTGTTCCAGGCGGTAGGACACCACATCGGCAAAGGTGTACTTGCCCAGGTTGCGCAGGCGTTCGGCGATCAGGAACAGGATAATTGGCCAGCCAGCCAACACGCCCAGGGCGTAAAGCAGGCCGTCATAACCGTTGAGGAACATCATCGCCGAGATGCCGAGGAATGACGCCGCGGAGATCATGTCGCCGGCGATCGCCAGGCCATTCTGGAACCCGCTCATGCCGCCTCCGGCGGTGTAGAAATCGCTGGCGGAGCGGGTGCGCAGGGCGGCCCAACGGGTGACGCCGAGGGTGAACAGCACGAACACCAGGAACATGCCGATGGCGTTCCAGTTCAATGGCCGGGACGCGCCATCGGCGGCCACCGCCAAGTCGGTGGCCAATGCCAAAGGCAGGAGAAACCACGCCACAAGCCGACTCATACTGCGCACTCCTGCTTGAGTTTGTCGTTCAGCGGGTCGATCACATGGTTGGCGCGGTACACATAAAAGCCGGTCAGTGCGAACGCCAGCAGCACAATCACCACACCCACCAGCATGCCCACGGTGGTCACGCCGCCGCTCAACGACTGCCCGAGGGTGGCCGGGGAGAACGCCACCAACAGCACAAACCCGAAATAGATCACCAGCATGATCAGCGACAGCGACCAGTACAGGTTCTGTTTGCGGCGTACCAACTGGATGAAATCGGGATGTCGACGGATGCGTTCGATAGCGTCGGGGGTCATGGCGGTGTGCTCCTTTTTATTGTTGTTGTGGTTAAACCTGCGCCCTGTAGGAGCGAGCTTGCTCGCGAAAAACCTGAGGGCGCCGCGTTGATTCAGGCTACCCGCGTCATCGTTAACGACCTTCGCGAGCAAGCTCGCTCCTACAGGGGAGCGGTGTGTCCTTAAAGCTGATCGAAATCCAGTACCACCTTGTCGCTGACCGGGAACGCCTGGCACGACAGCACATAGCCGGCGGCCACTTCGTAGTCCTCCAGGGCGTGGTTGCTGTCCATCTCCACTTCGCCTTCGATCACCTTGCATTTGCAGGTGGAGCACACGCCGGCCTTGCACGAATACGGCAGCTCAGCGCCTTGGGCGTTGCCCGCGTCAAGAATGCTTTGGCTGTTGCGGGGCAGGTCGAAGGCGAGGGCGCGGCCATCGCTGATCACGGTGATCTGGCTGACCGCCGCATCCACTTGCCGCGCCGCTTCACGAGCCTCGCGTTTGTGCTGGCTGCCGGCGGCGGCGAACAGTTCGAAGTGAATGCGCTCCGGCGCCATGCCCTTGGCCTTGAGACTGTCGCGCACGGTTTCGGTCATTTCCTGCGGGCCGCAGATAAAGGCCGCGTCGAGGGCTTTTACGTCGAGCCAGCGGGAGAACAGTTGCTCGCATTTGTCAGCGTTGATACGGCCGTTGTAGAGGTCGACATCCTGTTGCTCGCGGCTGAACACGAAGATCAGGTTCAGGCGCTGCAGGTAGCGGTTCTTCAGGTCTTCGAGCTGTTCGCGAAACAGCGCGCCGGAGCTGGAACGGTTGCCGTACAGCAGCGTCACGCGGCTGTGGGGCTCGGTTTGCAGGGTGGTCTTGATGATCGACAGGATCGGCGTGATGCCGCTGCCGGCGGCCACCGCCAGGTAATGACCGTGGCGAGCGGGATCCAGGTCCACATGAAAATGCCCGGCGGGCGGCATCACTTCCAGGCTGTGCCCGGCCTTGAGCTGCTCATTGGCAAACGCCGAGAACCGCCCTCCGGCCACGCGCTTGATGGCGATGCGCAGTTCACCGTCATTGACCCCGGTGCAGATCGAATAAGAGCGGCGCACTTCCTCGCCATCCAGCTGGGTGCGCATCACCAGGTGCTGGCCTTGGGTGAAGTGGAAACTGTCTTGCAGGTGCTGCGGAATCTCGAAGGCGATGGACACCGCGTCACGGGTCTCGTTGCGCACATCCTTGATGGTCAGGCTATGAAATTTGCTCATTGTTGTTCTCCAACCAAGCGGGCCGCTGGCCCCTCAGATGCACTTGAAATAGTCGAACGGTTCCAGGCAGTCGCGGCAGCGGTGCAACGCTTTGCAGGCCGTGGAGCCGAACTCGCTGAGCACTTCGGTGTGGGTGCTGCCGCATTGCGGGCAGGCAATCACCGGGCTTTCGCCGAGCAGGCTGCGCTTGCTGCTACTGCCTTGGGGCGGTGCGATGCCGTAGGCCCGCAGGCGTTCGCGGCCACTGCTGGTGATCCAGTCGGTGGTCCAGGCCGGGGTCAACTTGCGTTCCAGTTGCGGCGCACGAAAACCCGCTTGCTCCAGGGCATCGCGGATATCGCCCTCGATCACTTCGGTGGCGGGGCAGCCGGAGTAAGTCGGCGTGACCACCACATGCAGATGGCCGGCCTGCCAGTCCAGGTCGCGCACTATCCCCAGGTCGACCACGCTCACCACCGGCACTTCCGGGTCCATGACCTGGGCGAGGGTGGCCCACGCCGCGGCCAGGTCGGTGGGTTGCGCCGGCCGTGCGCCCTGGTCGCTGGCGATCAGCTCACCAGGTTGCATCGGGGTACGCTCGGGGCAGGAATTGCATTTCTGCCAGCAGAATCCCCAGGTGCTCGCTGTGCAGGCCACGGCGGGCGTCCAGGTAGAAATAGCTCGCGGCCGGCGGCAGGGGCAGGGTGGCGCTGGTGAAGATCTCGCTGACCTTGGCCTGCCACGCCGCAGCCACTTGCGCCGCGTCCGGCGTGATGCTGGCGGTGTGCAGGCGCTGTTCACTGTCGTCGGCGCTGGTCAGTTCCACGGTGAACCGCCACAACTCGGGGATCGCCGCGAGCATGCGTTTGTGGCTTTCCTCGGTGCCGTCCCCCAGGCGCTCCACCCACTCGCCGGAGCGGCGCAGGTGATAGGTGACTTCCTTGACGGCCTTGGCCGCGATGCCGGCGATGCGTTCGTCGCTGGACTGGGCCAGGCCGTTCAACACCGGCAAGTGCCAGGCGTCATAGAGGAATTGCTTGAGAATGGTCACCGCGTAGTCGCCGTTGGGTTGCTCTACCAGCAGCAGGTTGCGATAGGCCCGCTCATCCCGGCGGAAGGCCAGGTGATCGGCGTCGCGCCCGTCGTCCAGCAGCTCGGCGGCGTATTCCAGCCAGTTACGCGCCTGGCCCACCAGGTCGAGGCCGACGTTCATCAGTGCCAGCTCTTCTTCCAGCGCCGGCGCGTGGCCGCACCACTGGCACAGGCGCTGGCCCTGGATCAGGGCGCTGTCGCCGAGGCGCAGCAGGTATTCGATCAGATCGGTTTTAGTGTTCATGGTCGACCTCACATGTGTCCGACTTCGGCCGGCAGCTCGTAGAAGCTGGCGTGGCGGTAGACCTTGTCATCGGCGGGGTCGAACAGCGGGTCTTTCTCGTCCGGAGACGAGGCGGTGATCAGCGCGGAAGGCACCACCCACAGGCTCACGCCTTCACTGCGCCGGGTGTACAGCTCCCGGGCGTTCTCGATGGCCATGGTGGTGTCGGCGGCATGCACGCTGCCCACATGTTTGTGATTCAGGCCGTGCTTGCTGCGCACGAAAACTTCAAACAGGGTCCATTCAGACATAACGGTGACTCCACATCAGGTGGCCGATCAGGCGGCGTTCTTGTTCTGTTTTTTACGGGCGTGGGCCACGGCGGCTTCGCGCACCCAGGCACCGTCTTCAATGGCTTTGCGGCGGGTGGCGACGCGTTCCTGGTTGCACGGGCCGTTGCCCTTGAGCACCTCGTAGAACTCGCTCCACTGGATTTCGCCGAAATCGTAATGGCCGCGTTCGGCGTTCCACTTCAGGTCCGGGTCGGGGCAGGTGCAGCCCAGCAGTTCCAGCTGCGGGATGGTCTGGTCGATAAAGCGCTGGCGCAGTTCGTCGTTGCTCTGGCGCTTGATCTTCCAGGCCATGGACTGGGCGCTGTTGGGGGAGTGTTCGTCGCTGGGGCCGAACATCATCAGCGACGGCCACCAGAGGCGGTTGATTGCGTCCTGGACCATGTCTTTTTGGGCCTGGGTGCCCTGGCGCATCATGGTCAGCAGCAGTTCGTAGCCCTGGCGCTGGTGGAAGCTTTCTTCCTTGCAGATGCGCACCATGGCCCGGGAGTAGGGGCCGTAGGAGGTGCGCTGGAGCACCACCTGGTTGACGATGGCGGCACCGTCAACCAGCCAGCCCACTGCGCCCATGTCGGCCCAGTTGAGGGTTGGGTAGTTGAAGATGCTGGAGTACTTGGCCTTGCCGCTGTGGAGCTTGGCGATTTCTTCGTCGCGGTCGGCGCCCAGGGTTTCCATGGCGCTGTACAGGTACAGGCCGTGGCCGGCTTCGTCCTGGATCTTGGCCATCAGTTGCAGCTTGCGTTTGAGGGTGGGGGCGCGGGTGACCCAGTTGCCTTCGGGCAGCATGCCGACGATTTCCGAGTGGGCGTGCTGGGAGATCTGGCGGATCAGGGTTTGACGGTAGGCGTCGGGCATCCAGTTCTTGGCTTCGATTTTGATTTCGGCGTCGATCTTTTCCTGGAAGGCGCGCTCCTGGTCGGACATCTCCGACAGGTCCTTGATGCGCTTTACTCCGGTTTCTACAAGCTGTGCGTACATGGGGGGTCTCCCGCCTTGTGTTTTGTCGTAGGCATGGAGAACTTTATAAGCGATACGGAAATTAATATCAAACACAAAATTTAGTGTCGTTATTGGGTTTTGTATCGCTTTGGGTGGGGGGTATATCCGTTATTTAGGTAACGGCGGCTTATGGTTCCGCTCTTACAGCGGGTCACTTTGCAAAAGCGGCAAAGTAA